>NZ_WQGJ01000001.1:0-1370613 GCF_013034605.1 Ruegeria sp. HKCCA4633 | reverse complement strand
GACGCGGGCTCAGGTCATGGCTGGTCAGATCAGAAGCTTCGAACTTAAGTTTCTGGGCAGATTCATAGGATACGTAAAGTTCCGGGATTGGGGCCAGATTACTTAACATCGTCATTGGAATACTCTTATCGCAGTGTTGGTTAGCCAGTGGGTAGTGGCATTTTCGGTGCATTTGCACCGACTGTTAGGCAAAGTCCACCGGCGTCAATGAAACAAAGGAGGATATGCGCTGATTTTTTCCGAATTGGAAGAGATTTCTGACATGGAAGCACGCCGTGTAACATGGTTCTATGGAATGGAATTAATTCCCTCACGCAGAGTATGACTGTTCCTGTTTTTGTACGTTTGGCTCTAGTTGCGAGGCGCGCATCACTGGCAGAGCAGGAATCGGCGCTGAGACGCCACGCAGCTCGAGAGCTCGGATATCTGCTTGCGCCACATCTACATCTGCGGCGCGCAGTAATTCGTTAGAAACCATCAGTTCAACTCCTAGAGCTTTGGTTTCGCTCTCAAGGCGGCTGGCTACATTGACCGCATCGCCGATGATTGTTTTTGCGGCATGTCCTTGTGCGCCGATTTCACCAAGAACCAGGTCGCCAAGATGCAGGCCCATTCCGATGCGAATTCCGGGGCTTCCTTCAGCCTCAAGCTGTTGGTTGAACAGATCCAGCGCCCGGCTGATCGCTATCGCCGCACTTAACCCAGCGCGAGCAGAGGCCGCAGAATCGCGTTTCTCGAAAACCGCCAACAAACCATCGCCCATATATTTGTCCACGATGCCGCCTTCGTCTGTAATGGCTGGCACCACCGCATCAAAGAATCGGTTGAGCAGAAACACGATGTCGTAGGGCAACTGCCCCGTCGTGCGGGCGGTAAAGCCGCGCATATCCAGAAACAACACCGCCAGTTGGCGTTCCTCTCCTTGGCTGGCGTGTCCACGGATGCGGCCGCCATCCGGCCGGAAAACACGAAAGACGGTGGTCGGCTCGGTTGGGCGGATCTGACAGGCCAGCCGCGTCTGGGGAGACGCGCCGACAGCGGCCAGACTGCGCGCCTCGACGTCGCTGGGTGGCGGCAGCGCGTTACCGCCATCCTCGACAATGACGCGGCATGTGGTGCAGCGTCCTTTACCGCCGCATAGGGCCGCATGGGGCACGCCGTTGGCTTGGGAAATCTCAAGCAGCGTCATTCCCTTTTCCGCGACTACATCCGGACCTAGGGCATAGGAAACGCGCACCGAATGCCTGCGTCGCCAGAGTTTGCGTCCGATGAAAACCAGACCTGTTGCGCCAAGTGCCAGCCAAAAGGCCATCAGGGCATTGTCCTTGACGCTGAACAGGGTTTGAAAAGCTTCGGGAGACGGCCAGTTGTAGTGCTCGATATACTGCTCGCGCAGAAACTCGTCGGCGAAGTCGGCCCAGATGCGACGGCCTTCGGTCAGAAGGCCAGCCAGCGCGAACAGAGGCACAAAGACGGCAACGCCGATCAGGTAAGGTGCGGTACGCGACCACCATTTTGTCAACCGCAGCCACATGTGCAGGCCGATGCAGCCATGCACCCAGACAACCAGCAGTAGCGCGCTTTGCATCCAGACCGCAATGCTGGGCCACATCAGGATGATGATGTATCCCATCTCGTCATTGACGTCATAAACCTCATGCGCGACCCGGGTGTGAATGATGTGCGAGATCAGCTGCAAAGGGATCAGCAGGCCCAACACCACCTGAAGTGCTGTGCTGAATGGCATGCGCAATGTCCTGCGCTGCGCGATAGATACCAGGGCAAGACCGGCATGAACGAACAGCGCCGCGTAGAGAAGCACGCTCATGGCGTCGTGGCGCGTCACCTCTTTCCGACCGTCTTGCATTCCGTGCAGATAATCGGTGTGAAACAGGCCAAGGCCAATGTTGATGAAGTGAAAAAACGCGAAAACAAACAGGATCAGGCCGCTGCCGATCCGAAGTCGGGTTGCCCACCCGCCGCGCCAAAGAGCGTTGTTCAAAAGCTCACCCGTGTTTCGCCCGTTCTGCAGCAATCCTGATACGGCACTGTGAAAGGGTCAAGGCGGAGGGGCGTAGTCCCCGACCCGTGCCGGGGACCAAAAATCGTTACTATTCGTTTTCTGCCAGAAAACGTTCGGCATCCAGTGCGGCCATACAGCCCATGCCAGCGCTTGTGACGGCCTGACGGTAAACATGGTCTGTCAGATCACCTGCCGCAAACACGCCGGGAACCGACGTTTCAGTTGTGCCCGGCTTGGTGACGACATAGCCGCCCATATGGGTTTCCAGCGTCTCCTTGACCAGCTCGTTCGCAGGGGCGTGGCCTATGGCGACAAAAACACCCTTGCAAGGGATTTCCGTGATCTCGCCGGTTTTAACGTGCTTGACGCGAACGCCTTCCACGCCCAAAGGCGCGTCCGTTCCGATCACTTCGTCCAATTCGTGGAACCACAACGGTTCGATCTTTTCATTTTTCATCAGCCGGTCTTGCAGGATCTTTTCGGCCCGCAACTCATCCCGGCGGTGGATCAAGGTCACCTTGCTGGCGAAGTTGGTCAGGAACAGAGCTTCTTCCACAGCAGTGTTGCCGCCACCGATGACCACGATTTCCTGTCCTCGATAGAAGAACCCGTCGCAGGTGGCACAGGCCGAGACGCCAAAGCCTTTGAATTTCTCTTCGGACGGTAGGCCAAGCCATTTCGCACGCGCACCAGTGGCCAGAATAACCGCGTCTGCGGTGTAAGTCGTGCCGCTGTCGCCCTTGGCTGTAAACGGGCGCTGGCTGAGATCCAGATCGCTGATGATGTCGCCGATCACCTCACAGCCCATTGCCTTTGCATGGTCCTGCATGCGCACCATCAGGTCCGGGCCCTGAACCTCGGTGTCGCCGGGCCAGTTCTCGACCTCCGTCGTTGTAGTCAGCTGACCGCCAGGTTCGATCCCCTGAACTAGAATGGGTTCTAGCATGGCGCGGCTGGCGTAAACCCCTGCGGTGTATCCTGCAGGTCCTGACCCGATGATCAGAACCTTAGTGTGTCGTGTGTCGGCCATGCTATCCCCGCTCGAATTGCCTGAATTGGGCGTTTAGCCCGTCGCCCCGATATAGCGATCGACTGACCCGGCTTAAACCCCCATCCTGATTGTGATCCCCTGCGCTGCACATTAAGCAATTGAGTGATTAGAAAACAAAGAAAATTGCGCATGTGCGAAACATTATTGCGCGCGCTTAGGGGGCTGATATAAGAACCGAAAAACCAGGAGCATTCTATGGTCACGACTCGGCTGGATGACATTGATCGCAAGATTCTGGCGGAATTGCAGGCAGACGGTCGCATGACTAACGTTGAACTGGCCAAACGGGTCGGCATTTCGGCGCCGCCGTGTCTGCGTCGGGTGCGCACACTTGAGGAATCCGGCTATATCACCGGGTATCACGCCGACGTCAATTCACGTGAGTTGGGCTTTGAGGTGCAAGTCTTCGCCATGGTCGGTCTGGACAGCCAGGCCGAAGCCGAGCTGCGCGCGTTCGAAGAACGCTGCCGCGAATGGCCGCTGGTCCGGGAATGCCACATGCTGAATGGCGAGGTCGATTTCATCCTGAAATGCGTGGCACCTGATCTCAGCAGTTTTCAGCAATTCTTGACCGGTGAACTGCTGACCACGCCCAACGTGGCCAGCGTCAAGACTTCGCTTGTCATCCGCGGCGCAAAAGACGAGCCAGGCGTGCCGTTCGACGTTCTGGAAGAACGCATGAACCGGATGGCGTAACGCCCACACGTTTCGGCTGTGCGGTGATTGGTGGCAGCATTGCAGCCACCGCAAGGGATAGAACCCAACTTAATACCAGCTGCATGATGCCCCCCATAATGCAGTACCCATTATCACACTCAGGCCGACATCGCGTCGATCTCTCCGTCTCCGGCGCGTGGCATCAGCAGCGGACCGAAATCGTTGAGCGACTCGATGTGAGCGAACAGGTTCAGATAAATCGACCGCAACGAATGGCTGATCATGCGAACCGCGTTCACACCTGGGTGATATGTTTCGAACTGTAAACCATCTACACGAATAACGGAATGCCGTTTCAGGCAAATGTGAAACAGTTCGACAGGCGTTGGAGGCATTGTTTCAATTACACCCATCCCGTCCTGAAATTCAGAAACTGGCGTGAGAATCGGTTCCCCGCCGTGCAGGTGCCGCAAATGCGCCGGAGCGCCCACGATTCGCGCTGCGGGTCCGGCGATTACACCTGACATCGGTTTTTGCATTCCGAATGTATCTGCCATGATCCGCGTTAACGGGCGTGTGCGACCGCGAGAATCTTCGCGCCCAGGGATCAGAGTGACTGACCCTTTCCATAGCACCGTTTGCGAGCTGCCATCTTGCGTCAGAACCGTGTCCCCCGGCATCAGGTCCTCGATCGCCATTGGCCCATGTTCCGTTTCAACCAACGACCCACGCGAAAAAGCGCAAAAGGCGTCTTCGAACATCGGCAGAGCGGGCGCGATGTGACGGGTCTGAGCCACGTCGCCGTTTGGCAGCAGGCTGCTGACTTCGTAGCGGCGCAATTGCGCCTTGGGTTTCGCAACCGGTCGCGGTGCTTCCCGCAGCATAGCCGACGTTTCGATGGCATTTCTGGCCGCTCGGGCCAATGAATTAGGAATAGTCATAAATATTCCGTCCCCTCAAATGTCCGAACAGGCCTGGCGTACCCCCGTACAGGCCCACCTGACGAACAGGTTCTTTGTCTTGAAACGAATGGAAGACCGTTGGACGGTGACCGTTCTGGCCCCGCATGGCGACTAAATCTCGCGTTCCAATGGTCAACACATTGACCCCCCAGACAAACTCGTACTTCACGGGCGAAAATTGCCCGCACACACACAAACTCCTGAAAAAAGTCGTAAATTTTTACCTACGACTTACGCAACATCGGGCCGGAGCATGCCCGCTGCGCGCTTACCCCGTCTTCAGACCGGCAGCTTGGTCTTGGGGTGATCCTGCTTCAGCGCCGAACCGCAATGCGGCTGGCAACTCTGGCAGAATGGCTTGATACCCGTTTCCATGGCATTTCCAGCTTCTGGTCCCGAGTGGCGGCAACCATGGCTTTGAGAAAGCGGGATTTGGATTTCATAATTCTGGTCCTGCATTGCTCGGGAAGGTCATTCCCGCATCCTTCATGAACCTTTTGTGACGCCGATTTGCGGCAGGGATAAGGCTTATCCGGGATGTTTTGCAGACAAGAGATAAAGATGCACAGTCCTTTCACTCAACACGCCAGCGCTCAAAAAAGGAGCGTCAGATAGCCATCTGATGGCTGGCAAAACTCGTTACGATTCTTGGGTCCGGTAAACACAACAAATGTGGCGGAAAAGAGGCGGGACGTCTAAATCTGGGGCTGAATCACAGTTTTATGACCGAGATAAGCCGGCCGTAATCGGCCTCTTTCGCATGTGTCGCGCGACGATAGGAATAGAACCGGTCAGAGTCCGAATATGTGCAATGCCGTGTCCACTCCGCCTGCCCAACGCCAGCCGACCGCAAGCGGTTCAGGCCAAAGGCGGGCAAGTCGAATTGCAGCCGGTCATCCTGGCCATTGGCAAAGAACCGGGCGTTATCGGGGGATTCCGCTATGAAAGCGTCCAGAAACTCGGGGCCCACTTCATAAGCGCGTTGCGAAATACTCGGGCCGATCACGGCTCTGACGTTGTTGCGTTTGGCCCCTAAAGCCTCCATGGCGGCCAGCGTAGCCTCCAGTACACCGTCCAACGCCCCGCGCCAGCCCGCATGGGCTGCACCGATTACATTCGCATCCGGGTCGGCAAACAAGACGGGCTGACAATCCGCCGTCAGAATCGTCAGGGCAAGACCAGGGGTTGCAGTGACGATGGCATCGGCTTTTGGTCTGTCGCCGATAATCGGGCCGTCTACGGTCAGAACCTCGGGCGAATGGACCTGATGCACCCCGATCATGGCTTCGGGTGCGACATCCATTGCGTCAGCCACCCGCTTGCGGTTCAGCGCCACGACTTCGGATTGATCGGATGAGCCGTAGCCGCAATTCAGCCCGTCAAATATCCCGGACGAGGCCCCGCCGCGACGGGTGAAGAACCCGTGGCGCAAAGGCGACAGCAAGTCTGAGGTTAGAATTTCCAATGTCATGGTTCTAATCCTGGCGGTGGGGCGGCATAGGCCGGAAAAAGGCCCATAACTTTGAACAGATTTCCCATTTCGTCGGGATGCGTCAACCGGCGATGCGCGGCAATCAACAAGTTCAGCTCGGATTCGCTCAGCGCCTTTGCCAACGCCTGCGCGCGGGCTGTAATGCCCAACCGTTCCAAAAACACGCCTTGCGGGGTCAACCGCGTGTGGCGGCATCCACAGGCGCGGGTGGCAATGGCCAGAGGTTCAAAATCCACATGTGCCGTCAGATCAGCAAGGCCTGGTGCCGCCAGTGGGTCAGCGCGTTCGTGGTTTTGCAGGGCCTGCAACGTGTCGCCTAGCGAATGCCAGTCACCATAATCGACGATCAGAGCCGCACCACCATGGCTGGCGATCCGGCCAGCAATCACGGTCAGAATCGGAATCGCTGCCGCACACAATTCGACCAGATCACCCTCTTTTGTATCTGCGAGTCTGTCATTCAGCGCCACTTGAGGTCCGTTCGGACCCCGCCCAAACAGCAACGCGCCATCCCGCGCACCTACCAGACGTTCACACCATCCGTCGCCTTCGCGCAGGAACTGACGAATGGGCAGAGCGTCAAAGAATTCGTTTGCCACCAGCAGCAATGGTTGTTCTGACAGCTCTGCGACACTGTCGATCCATTGAGGCGGGTGATCTTTCAGGGTTTGTGCCTGTATCTCTTTCAATACGGGTGAAGCTTCGACCAGCACGATCTGTGCGGCGTCGTGGAACCCGGACACAGACCGCGTTGCGCGTAGAACATCGGCCATCAATGTGCCGCGCCCTGGCCCAAGCTCGCACAGGGTAAAAGGCGTTGGTCTTCCTTGATCCATCCAGCACTGCGCCAGGGACAGGCCGATCAGTTCCCCGAACATCTGACTGATTTCCGGCGCGGTGGTGAAATCCCCCTTGGTCCCGAACGGATCGCGCGTTGTGTAATAGCCCAGCGTGGGGTGCAGAAGGCACTCGGCCATATAATCTGCCACGCTCATCGGTCCATCCTGCTGGATGCGGGTGATCAGGTGATCGGTCAGGCTCATGCCGCTCGCCGCGCGCGTAGGGCAAGCCAAAGGCCAATCGCGATCATCGGCAGTGAGAGGATTTGACCCATAGTCAGGCCATAGCCGCCCACATGCCAAGCCAGTCCCAACGGGTTGCCGGGTGACACGAACTGAGCATCCGGTTGGCGAAAAAACTCGACAATAAAGCGGGACACGCCATACCCGGCCAGAAACAGGCCCATGATCATGCCCGGTTTTTTAAAGGCCCCTCTGCGATAGACCAGCCACAGCAGCAATGCGCCCAACAACACACCCTCAAGCGCGGCTTCATACAGCTGCGACGGGTGCCTTGCGCACATTCCCGCAACCACGCCAGGGCAATCCTGCGCGGCGAAGCCGGGGAAAATCACGGCCCAAGGAAGCTCACTTGGTCGGCCCCACAGTTCCGCATTGACGAAATTGGCGAGTCGCCCCAACAGCAGGCCGGGCGGAACGGTGTAGGCGACCAGATCGCCCAGTGACAGGGTGGGGATATGATGTCGACGGGCAAATAGATAAGACGCGAGGATAACGCCCAACAGGCCGCCATGAAAGGCCATGCCGCCTTGCCAGACTTTCAGAATCTCTAACGGGTTCGATAAGTAATAGGCAGGCTGATAAAACAGGACAAAGCCTAGCCTCCCACCCAGAATCACGCCCAGAATGATCCAGGTGACCAGATCCTCCAGCTGATCCGGTTTCATCGGAGGGGTATCCGCGGGCCACAGGGCAGGGCGGCGCAGCGCCACAACGGCAAGTCGCCAAGCGATCAGAATTCCGGCAATATAGGCCAGCGCATACCACCTTAACGCGAACTCCATCCCGAACAGTGAGATCGAGAATAATTCGGGCGACAGATCGGGGAAGTTCAGAACAGCCTGCATGTGCGTCTCATTGCCCGGGGTTTGCAGGGCAAGTCAACCTTGAGCCTGCGCCATTCTTTGCCCATATACAGATAAACCGTGAGACCGGAGTGTACACATGCAGACCCGCAACAAGATCCTGGACGACGTGTCCCAACTGATGACTAACGCCATGGGCGTGGCGCAAGGCGCGCGGGAAGAGGCCGAGAACGCGATGAAGTCGATGATCGACCGCTGGCTGGCCGACCGCGATTTCGTCACCCGCGAAGAATTCGACGCTGTCCGCGCCATGGCCCAGAAAGCGCGCGAAGAAAATGCAGCGCTTGAGGCCCGCATCGCAGCGCTTGAGGCGAAACTGGACAAATAACGCCCCGACGTTTCCCGTTTCCAAATTATCAGGGCAAAGCTTAAAGCCGCGCAATCCAGCCCGGATTGTGCGGTGATGTGTATTTTGACGCATCGCAGAATTTAATCAAGACAAAGCTGGTGCGAGCGCCAATATTTTGATCGCCGTTGCCGACTGTCCACAACTTATTGCTGTTATCCCCAAGAAATAGGGTTGCCAGAACTCACGCCACATCGCACCATATTTAGTACAGGCCCACGGGGGAAGCCCGGCTTGTAGAGCAGGCAACTAGCGCTGGGGCGCTGCCAGCCCCAAATTGCTAGAGATTAGTGAGGTGGCATTATGGCCCTTTCCGAGCAGTATCTCGAAGAAGACATTCATCCGATCGACATTGTTGAACACCTGGCGGAACACCATGACTGGGATTTTGATCGTATAGGAGACGATCAGATCGCCATGGCTGTCGAAGGACAGTGGCGGACCTATTCGATCACTCTGGCCTGGTCCAACTATGACGAAACCCTGCGCATGGTGTGCTCTTTTGAGATGGAGCCGCCGACAGAGCGTGAAATGCAGCTCTATGAGTTGCTCAACAAGATGAATGACCAGTGCTGGGCAGGTGCCTTTACCTATTGGGCAAACCAGAAGCTGATGGTCTACCGCTATGGTCTGGTTCTTGCAGGGGGACAGACAGCCAGCGCGGATCAGATCAACACGATGATCACCGCCGCCGTCATGAGCGCCGAGCGGTATTATCCGGCGATCCAACTGGTGACCTGGGGTAATCGAGAGCCAGAAGAAGCCATGCAAGTGGCCATTGCAGAGGCTTACGGCCGGGCGTAAAGCTTTGCCCCAAACCGATATGTAACGCGGGAGGGGCAAATGGACATTACGCGTGTGGCCGAACAGGGGCTTGTGCTTCTGGGGTGCGGAAAGATGGGGTCCGCAATGCTGGCGGGATGGCTGGAACACGGCCTTCCGCCAGCGTCCGTTTGGGTGATTGATCCGTACCCGTCAGACTGGTTGAAAGCGCAAGGCGTCAACATCAACACCCCACTGCCCGAAGCGCCCGCCGTGGTACTTGTCGCCGTTAAACCCCAAATGATGGGTGAAGCTTTGCCAGCCATTCAGGCGCTGGGCGGTGGTAAAAGCCTGTTTGTTTCGGTAGCCGCAGGCACATCGATTGCCACATTTGAATCCGTTCTGGGCAGCGACACGCCCATCATTCGCGCGATGCCCAACACGCCTGCAGCGATCCGCCAGGGTATCACGGCACTGATCGGCAACAACCACGCTTCTGGTGATGATCTGACATTGGCTGAAAACCTGCTGTCGGCGGTGGGTGAGACCGTTCGTCTGGACAATGAGGCGCAGATGGACGCCGTGACCGGCCTCAGCGGCTCTGGCCCGGCCTATGTTTTCCACCTGATTGAAACGCTAGCCGCCGCCGGACAGGCGCAGGGCTTGCCTGCGGAACTGGCAATGAAACTGGCAAAGTCCACGGTGGCGGGGGCCGGTGCATTGGCCAAGGTCGCCGAGGATGACCCAACGCAACTGCGCATCAACGTGACCTCTCCAAACGGTACCACGCAGGCCGCGCTTGAAGTTTTGATGCATGATGAGCAGGGATTCCCCGATCTGCTGCACCGCGCCGTAAAGGCGGCAACCGACCGATCCAAGGAGCTGTCACGTGAGTGAGATTTCATTCGACGACTTTCTCAAGGTCGACATCCGTGTGGGCGAGGTGATCCGCGCCGAACCCTATCCCGAGGCCCGCAAGCCCGCGATCAAGATGTGGATCGACTTCGGTGAGGAAATTGGCGAGCGCAAAACCTCGGCTCAGATCACGGCGCATTACGATCCGTCGGCTCTGGTGGGCAAGCAGGTCATGGCGGTTGTCAATTTCCCGCCGCGCCAGATCGGTAAGTTCATGTCTGAAGTTCTGGTGCTGGGCCTGCCTGATGAAAACGGCGAGATCGTTCTGATCGGACCGGATGGCAAAGTTCCAACTGGCGGACGGATGCACTGATGAAACTGCTGATCACGCGCCCAATGACACCGGCGGTCGAGGCCCGCGCCCGTACCGAGTTCGACGTGGAGATACGTGAAAACACTCTGCCCATGTCGCAGCGGGAAATGTTGTCTGCTTTGACGGAATTCGACGTCGTTGTGCCAACGCTGGGCGATTTGTTCTCGGCTCAAGTCTTTGCAGATGCTGGTACAGTGCGCTGCAAGCTACTGGCCAATTTCGGCGTTGGTTACAATCATATCGACGTCGAGGCTGCGCGCGCGGCAGGGATTGAGGTGACCAACACGCCTGGCGCGGTCACCGATGCAACCGCAGATATCGCTATGACCCTGCTGCTGACCACGGCGCGTCGCGCAGGCGAAGGCGAGCGGCTGGTCCGATCGGGCCAGTGGCAGGGTTGGCACCCGACGCAGATGTTGGGGCAGCACGTCACTGGTAAGCGTGTTGGTATCGTTGGTATGGGCCGCATCGGGCAAGCCATCGCGCGTCGTTGTCATTTCGGCTTTGGCATGCAGGTGGCCTATCAGTCCCGCAGCGTCAAAGATCTGGACTTCCCGGCAGAGTTCTCACCTGACCTGCACAAACTGGCGGCTTCCATCGATTTCCTCGTGCTCGCGGTTCCCGGCGGCGCGGAAACTCGCCATTTGATAAATGCGCAAGTTCTTAAGGCGATGAACTCTGGGGCTATTCTGGTCAACATTGCGCGGGGCGAGGTCGTGGACGAAGCGGCCCTGATCTCGGCGCTTCAATCAGGTCAGATCGCAGGAGCCGGGCTGGACGTTTACGAGTTCGAACCCAAAGTACCTCAGGCCCTCTGCAATATGGAGAATGTCACCCTGCTGCCTCATCTCGGCACAGCAACCGAAGAAGTGCGCAGCAGCATGGGCCATATGGCGCTTGATAACGTGGCGGCTCATGTGGCGGGCAGGGCACTGCCCAACCCGGTTTAGTCGCCCACGGCCTCGCGCCAATGTTTACGGCAGAGCGAGACATAGGTTTCGTTCCCGCCGATCTGCACCTGGGCACCTTCGGTAATGGCATTGCCGTTTTCGTCCTGACGAATCACCATTGTGGCTTTGCGGCCGCATTTGCAGATGGTGCGCACCTCGCGCATTTCGTCGGCTAGGGCCAGCAGAGCGGCAGATCCGGGAAAAAGTTTGCCACGAAAATCCACCCGCAGCCCGTAGGCCAATACCGGTACATCCAGATCATCCACGGCACGCGCCAATTGCCAGACCTGATCATCCGACAAAAACTGAGCTTCGTCGATGAAAACGCAAGCAACCCGGCCCTGGTTCAGGCGGTTTTCGATCATGGCAAACACATCGTCATCGGGCCGGAACATATCAGCCTGTTCAGAAATACCGATGCGCGATGCAATCCGCCCGGTGCCTGCGCGCCCATCAATGGCGGCGGTCATCAGATAGGTCTGCATTCCACGCTCGCGATAGTTGTGCGAGGCTTGTAACAACACGGTCGATTTACCCGCGTTCATGGTCGAATAGTTGAAATACAGCTTTGCCATGACCGGGGTCTAAAACGCTTGGAGATTATGAACAAGACGGCAATCGCTTTTTACGGAAGCGACGTCGCCGTTGCTTTTGCAGGGGCCGAGCTACGCTCTAGGGGATGGAACCCCCACATCTGCAACAGCGACGCCGTCGGCCAACATGTGGCCAAAACGGAGCGAGGCCCAAACAATACCACCTCGCAATCACTCATTACCGGCATGAACTGCCGCCACTCACTCACGAAATCCCTCGCATATCTGAGGGATAGCCAATGTATGACATTTCAATTATGAATCTGTTATGGGAAATTTCCCGGCGCTTTCCCCCGTTTGGACACCGGGCAGGCGATTGCAGGTAACAAAGGTAAAACAATGGCAGATATTGGGGCCTATCTGAAAAAGCATACAGAAGCATTGGTCAAAGACGTCGGAATCGAAGCCGCATGTGAAATTACGGGGAAATCCAAAGCCACATTGGGCCGGTACTATTCCGACAATGCCGAACACGCAGACAGGTTCATGCCTGTGGACGCCGTAGCCCGTCTTGAAAACGCGGCAACTTATCCGCATGTCACGTCGGCCTTGGCGGATCTGAAGAACATCACCTTGTCTTATACCGACCGCAATTCGGAAGAACCGCGCACTGGTGGTGTAAACTCGGACGTGATCGCGCTCAGCCAGCGGTTTGCGATGCTGATGACTGAATATCAGGCGGCCATAGAAGACGGTATCATTACCGTTAACGAGGCCAAGCGGCTGTTGAAAGAAACCAGTTTGTTGCAACAGGTCCTGATCGAGATGAAGCTTCACCTGGAAGAAGAAAGCGTCAGTTAAGTCACTTTTCCGCTGTCGTCGTGGCCAATTCCAGCTAATTTTCGCCGGTCGGGTCGTTTGTGTGGCGCGACACAGATCAGCGGTCAGAGCAAGGTTCCAGATCGCGCCGCCTGCCTCAATAAAGTCACGTCCGTGCGATAGGCTCACCGCGCAGACAATTCCGTTGAGGACCCAAAAGCATGCACCCATCGCAACAGCGTTACAGGAGTCATACGGACCCGGTGGTTCGTTGGGGTTTTCTATGCGCCTGTGCGGCACTTGCGATCCTGATGACGCTCAGCGGCTATTACGAAGGGTCTGATGATGTGATGCGCTTGGTCGGTGTGCGAGATTTGCTGGCCGGACAAGGCTGGTTCGACACGTATCAGCATCGCCTGGGTCCCGACGAGGGTACCTTGATGCATTGGTCCCGCCTGGTCGATGCCCCGATTGCCGGGCTATACGTCGCGCTTCGTGCGGTCCTGCCAGCTGAAACCGCCTTGCAGATCACGGCATTTGTCTGGCCCGCCTCGTTGGCTGCCCTGACCCTGTGGGCCTTCGCGGTCACTGGCGGAGTGCTAGGGCGGCGCGAGGGCGCAATCTCGGCCTTGGTTATCGGAGTGCTGACGCTCGAACATTCGCGGAAGTTCGACTATTTCTCGTTCGATCACCACAACCTACAAATTCTTCTCTTTGCAGCGGCACTAGCGTTTTTTGTCTTACGCAAAGAAAGGCGCTATGCCGCCTGGATGCTGGGTGTCTGCCTAGCCCTTTCAGTGTCCGTTGGAACCGAGTCGATTCTTCAGATCGCCCTGATCGCGGTGTTTTGCGCCATCGACTGGATTTGCAACGGTGCTTCCGCGCGCCACCGCACCATAATCTTCGGTGTTGCCTTGGTCTTTACTCTTGCGTTGACCAGCCTGGCGACGACCGGGCGCGACGGGTTTCTTTACCCAAGCTGCGACGCTCTGACCCTCAGTGTGGCCTTACCTGCAACTGCTGCTGCTCTTGGGCTTTTGGCTGCGGCCTGGATCGGCTCTGGCTGGTCAATGCCGGGCCGGTTCGGGGCCTGTCTTGGTGTTGGCATCATGACGCTGGCCGTTGCCTTTGCCTTTGCGCCCCATTGCCTCAGCAATCCAATTGACGCGTTGCCTCAGGACATGCGGGACTACTGGCTGAGCCAGGTGGCCGAAGCCCAGAATATCTCGGTTGTGTTAGAGCGGCACAGGGGTGAAGCCCTGGCTCTGATGGCCATGTCTATGCTTACGATGGGTGCAGCACTTGCTTTCGCCGTCAAATCACGTGCTGGGTTGGACTATACCTTGTTTCTGGTTTTGATTGCGGTAGGGTTCTTCGTCTTCCTTTATCAGACACGAATGATGACCTTCCTCAGTGTTTCGCTTGTGGCGGTTCAGGCGCAGATTCTTCGCGTGCTTTATTGTTCTTATGCGCAGGATCGCCGAGTGATCACAGGGTTGGCAATGGTGGCATTTGTAATCTGTGCCTCACCCAAGGCGGGTATCAGTCTGGAAAGGCAGATCGGGTCGCTTTCCGGGCCCGCTTATTCGGCCACGGCCGCAGCCGTAGGGCAGGACACATCTGATACAGGTGCGTCTTGTCGCGCACCGCAAGCCTACGCCGCCCTGCAAGATCTGCCCAGCGGCATGATTCTTGTTGATTTCGACTTTGCTGCGCATGTTCTGCGCTACACGGATCATTCGGTTCTGGGCGGAAATTATCACCGGAATCAGGCAGGGATTCTGGCGCAGATCGACCTGTTCCGATCCAATGCGTCTGAAATCGCGCCGCGATTGGGCGCGCTGGGCGTCGACTACATTATGCTTTGTGCTTCCGCGCCCCGGGCTGAGTTCTGGGCCTGGGCGTCGGGCAGCAAGGGTTTGCAAACCAGGCTGGTTGAAGGCGAGGTCCCGAACTACCTCAGCAGCATTCCGGGCGCGCCCAGCGACGCGTTCCGAATTTTCAAAGTAACTGCCGAAAAATAGGTGCTGGTCAGGCGTGGCGCTTCACGATGACCGATCCAACCGAATACCCGGCTCCAAAAGAACAGATCAGACCTAGGTCACCTTCTTGCAGGTCATCGGAATATTTTGAGAACGCGATGATCGACCCGGCGGATGAGGTGTTGGCGTAATCCTGAAGGATGTTTGGTTGCTCACCGGTCTCGGGCGTGCGGCCCAAAACCTTCTTGCCAATGAAATCGTTCATGGTCTTGTTGGCCTGATGCAACCAAAGGCGTTTCAGGTCGGTGTTTTCGATCCCTTCCGCTTCCATGTGGTCACTGATGTGCTTGCTGACCATCGGCAGAACTTCTTTGAACACTTTTCGCCCGTTCTGAATGAATTGCATGTCGCGCCGGTCGATCAGACCATCCGGGCGTGAGCGGCGCAGGAAGCCGTTGTTGTTGCGGATATTATTGGAAAACGCTGTGGCGCAACGGGTCGAGAGGATTTCGAAATGTGGGCCTTGCGCCTCTTCTATCCGTTCGATCAGGGTTGCCGTCGCCACGTCGCCAAAAATGAAGTGGCAATCGCGGTCCCTCCATTCCAGATGACCCGAGCAGATCTCGGGGTTGACCACCAGCGCCGCTCGCACCGATCCAGACCTCACCATGTCCGCCGCCGCCTGTATGCCAAAAGTGGCCGAGGAGCAGGCAACGTTCATGTCAAAGCCAAATCCGTCGATGCCCATCTCTTGCTGGATCTCGATTGCAATCGCAGGATAGGCACGCTCATGGTTCGAAGCCGCGCAGATCACCAGATCAACATCCGCCGCCGTGCGCCCCGCCTGCGCCAGCGCCTTGTTGCAGGCATCGATCGCCATCTCGGTCATGATCCCGGGCTCGTCATCACTGCGCTGACGCAGCGACGGGTGCATTATATCGGGGTCCAAAACCCCGGCCTTGTCCATCACATAGCGGTTCTCGATCCCCGAGGCCTTTACGATGAACTCCTCAGACGAATGCTGCATCGGCTCGATCTGACCTGCTGCGATGGCCTCGGCGTTCTTCGCGTTCTGTTTGTCGGCATAAGCGTTGAATGCTTCGACAAGCTCGGCGTTGGTGATGATGTTTTCTGGCGTGAAGACACCGGTACCGGTGATGGCGGGGGTATACATGGCGGGCCCTGAATGTTTCGGATCTGCCCAAAATGCAGTCATGGTGTCATTTGATCAAGGTATGTTGACCCAAGGGAATGCACTGGGAAGAGCCGCTTCATATCTTGAATAGTTCATAAATCGAAGTATATCGCCCCGTAACGCGCGCGGAGATTCCTAATGACAGACGATATCAGCACCAGACTTGGCCGTCTCAGCCCCGAGATCCAGGCGATCATGGGGGTGTATGCTTTGTATTGGAAACTGGAAGAGACATTTGACTGTATCGAAACGGACCTAAGCCATCCCGAATGCCACATGCTGATCAAGCTGGATCAGCCAAAGCGCATGGGGGTGCTGGCCGCAGACATGCTGAGTGTGCCGTCAACGATCACGGCCACTACGGATTCCCTTGAAAAAGCAGGTTATCTGACGCGCAAACGAGACCCCGAAGACCGCCGGGCGTGGTTGCTGGTGTTGACCGAGCAAGGTGAAGAGGCCCGCAACATGCTGGTGGCCGAGGCCGGAGATCTTTTTCACAGAGCCTCTGGTCTGGACAAAGAAGAAACAGCCGAATTCGCGCGACTGGCGCGCAAAATCCGTGACAACGTGTTGAAAACGGGAATTCCCGAGGGATTGAAGAAATGAAACTCCTGACCTCTATCGGCTTTGCACTGGCCGTTCTGGCAAGCCCAATTGCCGCTCAAGACACCCCGAAACCGGTGAAACTTATTGAGGTGCGCGAAACGGCTCCTGGGTTCACCCGCCAATTCTTTGGCCGCGTCGCTGCGCGTCAGACTGTTGATCTGGCCTTTCAGGTGGCAGGCCAGATCGTCGAGATGCCCATCAACGAAGGTTTTGTGATCCCCAAGGATGGCCTGATCGCGCGACTGGATCAGGAGCCATTTGAGCTGCGCCTCAACCGGGCCCGGCTGCAAAAGGAACAGGCCGACCGTACCGTCGCGCGCCTGTCGCGCCTTCGGGGGACAACCGCCAGCCAAGTGACTGTGGATGACGCCGAAACCGAAGCGCAACTAGCCGCAATCACATTGCGCGACGCAGAATACGATCTTGAGCACGCGACACTAACCGCGCCCTTTGACGCGCTGGTTTCAAGCCGTGCGGTCGAGGCTTACACCACCGTCTCTGCAGGCACCCCCATTGTCCGTATCCACGACATGTCCGAACTACGGATCGAGGTGGATGTTCCTGAAATTCTATTCCAGCGTTCGGGCCAGAACGACGATATCACGATCACCGCCAGATTCCCTATTAGTGACGAGGTTTTCCCACTGGAAATTCGTGAATTCGACGCTGAAACCTCAAGCGTTGGACAAACCTTCCGCATCCAGTTTGGTTTGACCCCGCCCGAGGGGCTGCAAATTCTCCCCGGCTCGTCGGTCACAGTGAACGTACAGGTTCAGGACGAACGTACAGGCATCATCGTGCCCGCGACAGCAATAGTCGCTGATGCTACGGGTGAACTGAGTGTTATGGTGTTCTCCCCGGGCGGTGCCGATGGAGGCACCGTTCGTCGCGTTCCTGTGACCATTGAGCCCACGCAAACCGGCGACGTTCGGGTGCTAACGGGCTTGTCCGATGGTGACGAAGTGGTCGTGGCTGGCGGCGCTGTACTGACAGACGGTCAGGCCGTGCGCCGGTTCACTGGTTTCGCGAACTGAGGTGCTGACAGATGAACATCGCTCGTGCCTCGATCGATCGGCCGCTTTACACATGGCTGATCATACTCATAGCCCTCTTTGGTGGCATTTGGGGTTTTCTGTCGCTGGGCCGGTTGGAAGACCCGGCCTTCACGATCAAAAACGCTGTTATAGCCACGCAATACCCCGGTGCCACAGCGGAACAGGTGGCGCTGGAGGTCTCGGAACCGCTTGAATCCGCCATTCAGCAAATGGGTGAAGTGGACGTTATCACCTCGGTCAACCAACCCGGGCAATCGCTGATCGAGGTTGAGATCAAGTCAACATATGACGGCTCCGAACTACCAGACATCTGGACCCGCTTGCGGGCCAAGGTGCGCGACGACGCCCGAAGTTTGCCGTCTGGCGTTGGCCAGCCTTTTGTAAATGACGGATTTGGCGATGTTTTTGGCCTTTTCTATGCCGTCACTGCAGAGGGCTTCTCGGACGCCGAAAAGCATGATCTGGCCACGTTCCTGCGGCGAGAATTGTTGGCCGTGGAAGGTGTGGCGGATGTTGAAGTACAGGGCCTGCCCAACGAAGCGATTTTTGTGGAACCTGATCTGGCGATCTCGGTAAACCAGAACGTCCCGCTTCAAGCGATCAACGAGGCCATTGCCAATGCGGATTCAGTAAATTCTTCGGGTTCCCTGCGTTCGGAAAACGGTCGGACACCTATTTTGACGGCTGAAGGGTCCGACAGCGTGTCGGCCATCGCCGGTTTGTCGGTTGGCTCACAGGGGCAGGTGATCAACCTCTTTGATATGTCCGACGTGTATCGTGCCCGCCAAAACGATCCCGATATCATGATCCGCTATAACGGGGCCGAAGCCTTTACCCTTGGCATCGCCGGGCTTTCAACGGAAAACATCGTCGAAGTTGGCAAGCGGGTCGATGCCAAATTCGCCGACCTGAACACCAATATCCCCTTCGGTGTCGATATCCTGCCGATCTACCAGCAACACGTTGTGGTCGAGCAGGCCTCGAACGATTTCCTTGTGAACCTTGCCATGTCGGTGGCCATCGTGGTTGCCGTGCTGGGTATCTTCATGGGGTGGCGTGCGGCCATTGTTGTGGGCTCAACCCTGTTACTGACCGTGGTGGGTACGCTCTTGTTCATGTCGCTTTTCTCGATCGAGATGGAGCGCATTTCGCTTGGGGCCTTGATAATCGCCATGGGGATGCTGGTGGACAACGCCATCGTGGTGGCCGAAGGGATGCAAATCGCGATGTTGCGCGGTAAATCCTCGCGCGATGCTGCCGAAGATGTTGCATCGAAAACCCAGATCCCGCTGCTGGGGGCCACCGTAATCGGTATCATGGCCTTTGCAGGGATCGGCCTCAGCCCGGATGCAACGGGTGAATTTCTGTTCTCGCTGTTTGCGGTGATCGGCATTTCGCTGCTGCTTAGCTGGATACTGGCTATCACCGTGACACCTTTGCTTGGGCACTACTTCTTCAAGCAAGGCAAAGAAGGTGAAATTGATGCTTACGGAGGCATTCTGTTCCGCGTCTACGGCGCGATCCTACGATTTGCGCTGCGCTTCCGCTGGCTGGTTGTCGCAGGTCTCATTGGAGTAACGGTGGTGTGTTACGCCGGGTTTGGGCTGATGAAACAGCAGTTCTTTCCCAACTCGAACACGCCTTTGTTCTTTGTCCATTACAAGCTGCCTCAGGGCACACCGATTGCGCGTACGGCAAAGGATATGGCGGTGTTCGAAGAATGGTTGGCTGAACGCGAAGACGTGGTTTCCGTCACAACTTTCGTTGGGCAGGGAGCCACACGTTTCATGCTGACCTATTCGGCGGAAAAACCGAACCCGAGCTATGGACATATGATCATTCGCACCGAAAGCCTGGATGACATCCCGGCCTTGCAAGCGGATCTGGAAGCGTTTGGGTCTGTTCAGTTCCCCGAAGGTGAGTTCGGCACAAAGCGTCTGGTCTTTGGCCCCGGTGGTGGAGACCCGATTCAGGCCCGGTTCTCGGGCAGTGACCCGGTTGTTTTGCGTCAGCTTGCCGACGAGGCGGTTCAGCGTATGGCAGCGGCGTCGCCCAACGCGCTGCTTGTCCATCACGACTGGCGTGAACAAGAGTTGGCGGTTCAGCCGATCTATGCCACGGAACGGGCGCAGACCGCAGGTGTAACGCGCGAAGATATCGCCGCCACGCTGCAATTCTCGACCGACGGCATCACGGGTGGTGTGTTGCGTGAACGAGACCGTTTGATCCCGATCATCCTGCGCCGACCGGCGGATGGGGATTATTCAATCGTCGATCAGGTGGTGTATTCGGATCAGTCCGAGAAGTTTGTGCCCATCGAACAGATGGTCGACGGCTTCGAGTACAAATCGCTCAATACACTGGTGCATCGTCGTGACCGGGTTCTGACCATCACAGTCGGCGCGGACATCCCACCCGACCTGACGGCCGCGCAGGTCCATGCCGAAATCCGCGACGCCATCGAGGCCATCGAGCTGCCCACCGGATACAAGATGGAATGGGGCGGGGAGTTTGAAAACTCACGCGATGCGCAGGAAAACCTGGGCAAGCAATTGCCGCTGAGCCTGCTGATCATGGTGCTGATCTCGGTCCTGCTGTTCAACGCAATCCGCCAGCCGATCATCATCTGGCTGCTGGTGCCGATGTCGGTGAACGGCGTGGTGATTGGCCTGTTGGGAACCGGCTTGCCCTTTACGTTTACCGCACTTCTTGGTCTGCTCAGCCTGTCGGGCATGCTGATCAAGAACGGCATTGTTTTGGTGGAAGAGATTGACCTTGTCCGCGCCACGGGCAAACCCCTACGCGAGTCTATTGTTGAGGCGTCGGTATCCCGTTTGCGCCCCGTGATGCTGGCGGCGGTCACAACCATTCTGGGCATGGCGCCGCTGCTGACGGATGCGTTCTTTGTGTCGATGGCGGTGACGATCATGGGCGGTTTGGCCTTTGCCACCGTCCTGACCATGGTCGCCGCGCCGGTGTTCTACCTGCTTTTCTTTAAGCGGGAAGAGGCAAAATCGAAAACCGTCGTGGCCTAAATCTGCATAATCTGTCCATGCCCAAAGCCGCACGTTGGTTTTGGGCAAGGCCGCCTGAACCACGCGGGATTGCAACTTGAAACCGGTAGGCGACCAGCCCCGCAGATTGTCTGGGACCTGCGCATTCGGGGTAAACATGCGCTGGAAAGCGACTTTTTCGCGCGGTTGTGTTATAGTTCCCTTTTATAAGTTTATTCACATACTTTGGGGGAAGTTTTGGTATGAGCCCTTTAATCGTTTTAGCGTCCAACATCCTGCCCGAAATCCTGAAATCTGTGCTGAGTGCGAAGCACAGGCAGTCAGTTGATACCGTGTCAGACGCAGTAATCAGTGCAGTCAAGGAAACCACAAAGAAAGAAGACCCGGAAGAAGTTGCGGACATTCTGGCCAAGGATCCGCAAATTGCTGCAGACCTGCGGATGAAGCTGGCCGAGATCGCGGCAAAAGAAGAAGCTGAGCAACGCGCTTTCGAGCTTGCGCAACTGGAGAAGAACCAGACTCATGCGCTGAGCGTTATGCAAGCCAAGCTTGATGCAAACAAAGAAGATCAGCAGCAGCAATTTAACGTGTTCAAAGAGGAAATCGCAGATGCGCAGGACGCGCGCGGGCGGTTCGCCCAACTTGCAGAAACCGGAAGCAAGCTGGCCTGGGCGCAACCCATAATTTCCATCGTCATAATTCTGGGCTTCTTTGTCGTGCTTGGACTTTTGCTGATGGGAAAGAACCTGCCAGCGTTCAGTAGCGGGCCCGATAACCCATTCGGGGAACGCCTGTTTCAGATAATCAACATTGTGATCGGCGCGCTCACCGCTGCTTTTGCCACGGTTGTCAGTTTCTGGCTGGGGTCGTCGCAAGGGTCCAAGCAGAAGGACATCAACAACTTCAAGGCCCAGGCTCAGCAGTTCGAAGCAGAAGAACAGCGCACCCGGATGCTGGTCAATACGGTCAAGTCAAATCAGCCCGCGGCAGTTCCAACCGTGATTGCGCCGCAGGAAGAGAAGAAGTTTGCCAATGAAAACAATTTTCCCCGCTGCGTGGATATCATCCTCAGCAAAGAAGGCGGCTATGTCGATGATCCGGACGACCCCGGCGGCGCCACGAACATGGGCATTACCTTCGATACTTTGAAATCCTGGCGGAAGGCACCGATTACCAAGAAAGACGTAAAGGATCTCAGCGTCGAAGAAGCCAAACAAATATACCGGGCAAACTACTGGAACGCACTCAGTTGCGACGATCTTCCGGCGGGCGTTGATCTGGTTGCGTTCGACTTTGGCGTGAATGCGGGAACAAGCCGATCCGGCAAACTCTTGCAGCGAATCGTCGGTGTGGCACAGGATGGCCAAGTTGGCCCAATAACGCTTGCCGCAGTCAAGGCCGTGGATCCCGCCCATATCATTCGACGCTTTAGCGAACTGCGGCTGAACTACTATCAGAGCCTGCCCCATTTCCCGAAATTCGGCAAAGGCTGGACCAACCGCACAAACTCGATCGAAGCTGACGCGCTGAAGTTTTTGAACGTGTGAGGGCTGGGTGCGCAGGGCAGTTTCAGCCCTGCAGCGACTTTACCTCTACATCCCCTTCGGCCTGCGCCTTGATCGCAAGCGCAGCGGCGTTCGCTCCGGCGGCGGTGGTGAAATAAGGGATCTTGTCATATAGCGCGATGGACCGGATGGCCTTGCTGTCTTCTACCGCCTGCGCGCCTTCGGTGGTGTTCATCACCAACTGCACCTGACCGTCTTTCAGCATGTCCACAACGTCCGGGCGGCCTTCGTAGACCTTGTTCACAACGTCACAGGCAACGCCTTGCTCGTCCAGCCAGCTTTGGGTGCCACGCGTGGCCACCAGGGTAAAGCCCTGATCCACCAGAACCTGCGCCGCTTCCTGCATGGCGTAGCCCTTGTCGGCATCCTTGATTGAAATGAACGCACGGCCCGACGACGGCAGCACCATCCCCGCGCCCATCTGCGCCTTCAGGAAAGCGCGCGGGAAGTCGCGGTCCCAGCCCATGACTTCACCGGTCGAACGCATTTCCGGACCCAAAATGGTGTCTACGCCAGGGAAGCGAGCGAAGGGCATCACAGCCTCTTTCACCGAGAACCACGGCATATCCGGGTCGGCCAGCGTCATCTGGTCGGCGATCTTGGTGTCCTGACCTTCCTTGTAGGCAGGGCGCATCGGGAAGTTGGCCAGTTTCTCACCTGCCATGACGCGCGCTGCGATCGAGGCAATCGCGCTGTCGGTCGCCTTGGCGACAAATGGCACGGTGCGTGAAGCGCGCGGGTTCACTTCGATCAGATAGATCTCATCGTCTTTGATCGCGAACTGCACATTCATCAGACCAACAACGTTCAACGCTTTGGCCAGCTTGAACGCCTGATCCTTGATCTGGTCGATAATCTCTTTGGACAGCGAATAGGGCGGCAGTGAACAGGCGGAGTCACCCGAGTGAACGCCTGCCTCTTCGATGTGCTGCATGATGCCGGCGACGTGGACGTCAGTACCGTCGCACAGCGCGTCGACATCCAGCTCCACCGCGCCAGCCAGATAACTGTCGAGCAGAACGGGGCTGTCACCCGAAACCACTACGGCCTCGTTGATGTACCGTTTCAGCTGATCCATATCGCGGACGATTTCCATCGCGCGGCCACCCAAGACGTAAGAGGGGCGAATGACCAGTGGGAAGCCGATTTCTTCAGCGATATCGAGCGCTTGTTCGTCAGTCGCCGCGATGCCGTTCTTGGGCTGCTTCAGGCCCAGTTCGTTGACCAGCGCCTGGAACCGTTCGCGGTCTTCGGCCAGGTCGATGGCGTCCGGGGTGGTGCCAAGAATCGGAATACCTTCAGCCTCAAGCGCGTTCGCCAGTTTTAGCGGGGTTTGACCACCGAACTGAACGATCACACCGTGCAGCGTGCCGTTTTCCTGCTCTTTGGTCAGGATTTCCATGACGTGCTCAAACGTCAGAGGCTCGAAATACAGACGGTCCGAGGTGTCATAGTCGGTCGAGACCGTCTCGGGGTTGCAGTTGACCATGATGGTTTCATAGCCCGCCTCGGTCAGCGCGAAACAGGCGTGACAACAGCAATAATCGAACTCGATACCCTGACCGATACGGTTCGGGCCGCCGCCGAGAATGACGACCTTTTTACGGTCGCTCGGGCGAGCTTCGCATTCGACCTCGCCCATCATCGGGGCCTCATAGGTCGAGTACATGTAAGGCGTCTGAGCTTCGAATTCGGCGGCGCAGGTGTCGATGCGTTTGAACACGGCGTTGACGCCCAGATTGCGGCGGGCGCGGCGGACGTTGTCTTCGTCACGGCCGGTCAGATTGCCCAAACGGGCATCGGTGAAGCCCAGCATTTTCAGCTTGCGGATACCGTCTTCGGTGACGGGCAGGCCGTCCCTGCGAACCTGACGCTCGGCGTCAATGATCTCGCGGATGCGGGCCAAGAACCAGGGGTCGAACTTGGTCACACCGAAAATCTCGTCGTCAGTCAGACCATGACGCATCGCTTGTGCAATGGTGCGCAGACGGTCTGGCGTTTGCTGGCTGATCGCCTTGATCACAGCGGCTTTGTCGTCGGCTTCCTCCCACACGCCCACGTTCAGGCCGGGGATTTCGATCTCGTCAAAGCCTGTCAGGCCTGATTCCATCGAAGCCAGCGCCTTTTGCATCGATTCGTGGATGGTGCGACCGATGGACATCGCTTCGCCGACCGATTTCATCGCGGTGGTCAGATAGGGCTCGGACCCCGGGAACTTCTCGAACGCGAATTTCGGGATCTTGGTAACGACATAGTCGATTGTCGGCTCGAACGACGCTGGCGTAACCTTGGTGATGTCATTGTCCAGCTCGTCCAGAGTATATCCGACGGCCAGCTTCGCGGCGATCTTGGCAATCGGGAAACCGGTTGCCTTGGACGCCAGCGCCGAAGAGCGTGACACGCGCGGGTTCATCTCGATTACGACCATGCGGCCGTCATCAGGGTTGATCGCCCATTGCACGTTCGACCCGCCGGTCTCGACCCCAATCTCGCGCAGAACGGCGATCGAGCCGTTGCGCATGATCTGGTATTCCTTGTCGGTCAGCGTCAGGGCAGGGGCCACGGTGATCGAGTCACCGGTATGCACACCCATCGGATCGACGTTTTCGATGGAGCAAACGATGATGGCGTTGTCAGCGGTGTCGCGCACCACCTCCATCTCATACTCTTTCCAGCCCAGTAGGCTTTCATCGACAAGAATTTGGTTCACCGGCGAGGCGTCCATGCCCGAACGGCAGAAATGGATGTAATCCTCGCGGTTATAGGCCACACCGCCACCTGTGCCGCCCAAGGTAAAGGCAGGGCGGATGATCGCGGGCAAGCCGATCTCTTCCAGCTCGTCCAGCGCCATTTGCACACCTGCCTCCAGATCGGCAGAACCGTCTTCTTTCTTAGGTGCGGTCACGATCGTCGCTTTGGGGTTCTCAAGACCCAGCCGGTCCATTGCCTCGCGGAACAGTTTGCGGTCTTCGGCCATTTCGATGGCGTCACGCTTGGCGCCGATCATCTCGACACCAAACTTGTCCAGCACACCCATCTCTTCCAGTGCGAGCGATGTGTTCAGGCCGGTCTGACCACCCATGGTGGGCAGCAGAGCATCAGGGCGTTCCTTTTCGATGATCTTAGCGACAACTTCGGGGGTGATCGGTTCGATATAGGTGGCATCTGCCAGACCGGGATCGGTCATGATCGTCGCAGGGTTCGAATTCACCAGAATGACCCGGTAGCCTTCCTCGCGCAGGGCTTTACACGCCTGAGCGCCGGAGTAGTCGAATTCGCAGGCCTGGCCGATAACAATGGGGCCCGCCCCGATGATCATGATCGACTGGATGTCGGTTCTTCTCGGCATTGGCCTTGTTCCTTCGATTGTCCGCGAGTCAGGGCACCGCCCCAGTGCCCAAATTGTCCTGCGTTATAGGGACCGCGCAAAAAGGTTCAAGGGGTATCGGAAACAGGGGCGAAATTGCCGCTTTCCCCTCTTTCACTTGGCGGAGTATCCTCTATACGGCCCCTTGCGGCAATTGAGGATGCAAGTGCGTATTCGTTTCGATCAGGGACCGGCCGGGCGTGGCACCCGGTTTCAGCGCCCGTCTCAGATCATCCGCGCGGATGTGGCGGAAGAGGTGCCCCAGGCTCTGGCGGCGCTGGATGAGGCGCGCGAGAACGGTGCCTGGGTGGCGGGCTATGCGAGCTATGAGCTTGGTTACGCGTTGGAACCCCGGCTGCTGAACCTGTTGCCCAAGGACCGCCGTCTGCCTTTGCTGTGCTTTGGGGTGTACGACGCGCCGGATCGCGCAGCGTTGCCAATGTCCAGCGGCGAGGTCAGCGACTTTCAACCGCGCTGGGATGAGGCGCGCTATACTCAGGCATTCCGCGCCGTGCACGATGCTATCGGCGCAGGCGATATCTATCAGGCCAACCTGACCTTTCCCATTGACCTGACGGTTTCAGGCGAAAGTGAATCGCTTTATGCGGCGCTGGTCGCCGGGCAACCGGTGGGGCATGGCGCGCTGGTGCAGCAGGACGGGTTGCCGGATCTGCTCAGCCGGTCGCCCGAACTGTTCTTCCGCACGGACGAAGGTGGCAAGATTGAAACCCGTCCGATGAAGGGCACACAGCCGCGCAGCGATGACCTGGAAGAAGACGCACTGCGTCGGGCCTTTCTGACCTCGGATGAAAAGAACCGTGCCGAGAATCTGATGATCGTTGATCTGCTGCGCAACGATATCAGCCGCGTGGCGCTTCCCGGATCGGTGCATGTGCCCGAGCTGTTCAAGGTCGAGACCTACGCCACTGTGCACCAGATGGTCTCTCTGGTGCGTGCTCAGTTGCACAAATACGTGGGGCTGGGTGAGATTCTGACAGCGTTGTTCCCGTGCGGATCGATTACAGGCGCCCCCAAGATACGCGCGATGGAAATTCTGGCCGAGCTGGAACCCTGGCCGCGAGACATCTATTGTGGCACCATTGGATGGGCCGCGCCGGATGGCCGGTCCGAGTTCAACGTGGCCATCCGCACCCTGATGCTTGAGGATGATCGCGCCACGCTGAATGTGGGTGGTGGCCTCGTTTGGGACAGTACTGCCCCTTCAGAATACGAGGAGGCGCTATGGAAAGCCCGCTTTGCCCGGCAAATGAGCCTGATTTCCGCCTGATCGAAACCCTGGCCTTCCGGCCAGACGAGGGATTCGTGCGGCAGGGCCGCCATCTGGCTCGTATGGCCCGCACGGCACGGGTCTTTGGGTTTCCTTTTGACTTGGAAGAAGCCGTAGCCGCGCTGACCGCCGCAAAAGGCGAAACCGCGCTGCGCTGCCGATTGACGCTGGACTCTGCTGGTGCGTTTGACTTGACCATTGGTGCCTTGGCTGAGAATCCACCGGTTTGGCGCGTGGCCGTATCCGAGAACCGTTTGGCGTCCAACGACCTTTGGTTGCGGCACAAGACCACCCACCGTGCGCTTTACGACTCGGCACGGGCGGCTCTGCCGGCAGGTATAGATGAGTTGCTGTTCCTGAACGAACTAGGCGAGCTGTGCGAGGGGACGATCACGAACCTGTTTGCCAAGATGCCCGATGGTCGGTTCCAGACACCTACGCTGTCCTGCGGGCTGTTGCCGGGCATTTTGCGCGAAGAACTGCTGGATAAAGAAACAGTGACCGAGGCCGTGCTGACCTTGACCGACCTGAAAAACGCGCAAACTGTTTATGTAGGCAATTCATTGCGCGGGCTGATCCGGGTGGAGCTGATAGACACGTGACTAAAGACAGCACGATGATCGGACCGCCGGTTGCGCTGCCGCGGCTGAGGCTGGAATTTGGCCTTTTCTATATCGGACTGCCACTGTTGATTGCCGTACTCTTTCCGCCTAACTGGATGTTTCCGGCGCTGTTCGCGCTGACCGGGCTGGGCATCGTTTTGCTGCATCAGACACCTGGCTTTCACTGGGCCGAACTGCGTTATGAATGGGCCAATTGGTCTTTGCGCGAGGTGTTGCTGTTCACCGTAGTAGTGACGGTTTTCTGCGTAGGGCTAATCCAGATGACGCGCCCGGACGCCGCGTTTTTCTTGGCAATCCATCGGCCTGATATGCTGGCCTTCATCTGGGTTGGCTATCCGCTTTTGTCGGCTTTGCCGCAAGAGCTGTTGTTCCGCCCTCTGTTCTTTCGCCGGTACCACGCGATCCTGCCAAAGGGGCGCGCGGCCTATCTGCTGAATGCGGCGATATTCTCGTTCGCGCATCTTATGTATTGGAGCTGGATTGTTGCCTTCATGACCTTAGCGGGCGGGCTTCTGTTTACATGGGCTTACCGGCAGCGCGGCTCATTCTTCTACGCAGTTCTGCTGCACGCGATTGCGGGCAATATCATCTTTGCGGTTGGGCTGGGTGTCTATTTCTACTCGGGCAACGTGCAAAGGCCGTTTTGACGAGGCGACCCGCCTTGACTTTCCGGGCCTGACAGGGTGTATCGGCGCGACGAATTCTGCGCCCGAAGGGATATGATCCATGCACGCCTATCGCAGCCACACCTGCGCCGCTCTGACCGCCGCAAATGTCGGAGAAACTGTCCGCCTGTCCGGATGGGTGCATCGGGTTCGAGATCACGGCGGCGTGCTGTTCATCGACCTGCGCGACCATTTCGGGGTAACTCAGGTTCTGTGCGACGGCGACAGCGCGGCCTTTGCCGAGCTGGAGAAGGTCCGGTCCGAGTGGTGTATTCGCATTGATGGCACCGTCAAGGCGCGCGATGTCGAATTGGTGAACCCGAAACTGCCGACCGGTGAGATCGAGGTTTACGTGCGAGAGCTAGAGGTTCTGGGTGCGGCCGACGAACTGCCGCTGATGGTGTTTGGCGATCAGGAATACCCCGAGGAAACGCGCCTGCGCTATCGCTATCTGGACCTGCGCCGCGAAGCGATGCAGCAGAACATGACTCTGCGGTCGGACGTTGTTGCATCCATGCGTAAACGCATGTGGGATCAAAACTTCCGCGAATATCAGACGCCGATCATCACGGCCTCTTCTCCCGAAGGCGCGCGTGACTTTCTGGTACCGTCGCGTCTGCATCCCGGCAAATTCTACGCTTTGCCGCAAGCGCCTCAGCAGTTCAAGCAGCTGATCATGGTGTCTGGCTTCGACAAGTATTTCCAGATCGCACCCTGCTTCCGTGACGAAGACCCGCGCGCAGACCGCTCACCCACCGATTTCTACCAGCTTGACCTTGAGATGTCCTTTGTCGAGCAGCAGGATGTGTTCGACACGATCCAGCCCGTTCTGACCGGCGTGTTTGAAGAGTTCGGAGGCGGCCGCAAAGTCGATCAGGAGTGGCCGCAGATTTCCTACAAGGACGCAGCGCTGTGGTACGGCACCGACAAGCCCGACCTGCGGAACCCCATTAAAATGCAAGTGGTCTCTGACCACTTCCGCGGGTCTGGCTTTGCGATTTTCGCAAAGCTGTTGGAGCAGGACGGCACCGAAATCCGCGCCATCCCGGCGCCCACTGGTGGTAGCCGCAAGTTCTGTGACCGCATGAACGCCTTTGCCCAGAAAGAGGGTCTGCCGGGGATGGGGTATATCTTCTGGCGTGATCAGGGCGAAGGCATGGAAGCCGCTGGTCCCCTGGCCAAGAACATCGGCCCCGAGCGTACAGAAGCGATCCGTCAGCAACTGGGTTTAGGCGTGGGCGATGCCGCGTTCTTCTTGGGCGGCAAGCCGAAAGCTTTCGAAAAGGTTGCTGGCAAGGCCCGCGACGTGATCGGTGAAGAACTGAACCTGACCGAGAAAGACCGCTTTGCTTTTGCCTGGATCGTGGATTTCCCGATCTACGAGCAGGACGAAGAAACCGGCGCGATCGATTTTGAACATAACCCGTTCTCGATGCCGCAGGGTGGCATGGATGCGCTGAATGGTGATCCTCTGGACGTGCGCGGATACCAGTACGATCTGGCCTGTAACGGGTACGAGCTGGTGTCCGGCGCGATCCGGAACCACAAGCCTGAAATCATGCTGAAAGCCTTTGAACTGGCGGGGTACGGCGAGGATGAGGTCAAATCCCGCTTCGGCGCTCTGTTCAACGCTTTCCACTACGGCGCACCGCCGCACGGTGGCTGTGCTGCGGGCATTGACCGGATTGTCATGCTGTTGGCGGACGAAGCCAATATCCGCGAAGTCATGATGTTCCCGATGAACCAGCGTGCCGAAGATCTGATGATGGATGCGCCCTCTGATCCTACTTCGGATCAGTTGATGGAGCTTGGTCTACGCATTATCCCTCAGGACTAAGAAAAATCGCCCGCATCAAGCGGGCGGTTTTCGTTTGGCGATTGGAAACGTTCCGTCTGTTAGTCCAGTGGGTTTTCCAGATGATCTCGGTTGACCCGAATACTGCGGGCAGCATGACGTGTCCGAAGATATGCCCAAAGGCACACGAGCGTTGCGGTTATGAAGTAGGCCGTCACCATTTTCAGATCGCCTCTCGCTGTTCCAGGCGAGACTGAACCATCCCAGCGACTTGCGCCGCCTGCACGGTAAAGGGCGCGCCGTTTGCGCGGGACCAAGCAAGTTTACGCGCAGCTTCTGCCAGAGGGTTATCCCCGGCTTCCCGTGCGACGCCCTGCAGGAATTGGGCGGCATAATCCAGAGTGTGATGGTCGTTGGGTCCTGTCAGAACATCGGCGATATGGGCCATGTCGTCCTGATAGGCCATTGGATCAGGTTCGATAACCTCATCCCGGATCGCATGTAAGCCGCTTGGTCGCCGGTCTTCGGGTAGGCGTTCCAGAATGGATTTCTGAAAATAAGTCATTGATTTGATCGGCTTGGACAAAAACCCGTCTGCTCCGGCGGCCAGAGCGCTACTTTCGTAGGTATCGTTGCCTGACAGGCCCATAATGACACCGATACGGGGTGTTGCTTCGGCCAGCTCAGAAATTAGGTCGGCCCCGCACCCATCTGGAAGGCCCATATCGATAAGTATGACCGAGGGGCGATAGATCTGAAGGTGTCGTCGGGCCGATTTCAAACAATCCGCGCGGCGAATGCGTGCACCGCTGTGCAGGCACATCAGGCGGATCGCGTCGCAAGCGTAGCGGCTGTCTTCAACAACCAAAATGGTCTGACCCAGCAAAGGCCGCGTTGCGGTGGGCGTGACGGTGGTGGTGGCAAGTAGGCCCGAATCGTCCATGGCAGCTCTCCTATCCAGCAGATGCTTCACGCTAGGAACTTCTGGCTAACACGACGTTAACGCGCGATTTGGCGCACTTGTCCTTTCACGAAACAGCCCCCATAACCCATGAAAAGCAGGACACAGGAGTGAGACATGATTGGACGCCTGAACCACGTCGCCATCGCCGTACCGGATCTTGAGGCGGCGTCCGAGCAATACCGCAATGCACTGGGCGCCAAGGTCGGCGCACCGCAAGATGAGCCGGATCACGGTGTCACGGTTGTGTTTATCGAATTGCCCAATACCAAGATCGAGCTGCTTTACCCGCTGGGTGATGACAGCCCGATAAACGGGTTTCTGGAAAAGAACCCTGCCGGCGGCATCCATCATGTGTGTTACGAGGTCGAAGACATTATCGCAGCGCGCGACCACCTGAAAGAAACAGGTGCCCGTGTTCTGGGATCAGGCGAGCCCAAGATCGGTGCGCATGGCAAGCCCGTGCTGTTCCTGCATCCCAAGGATTTCAACGGCTGCCTCGTCGAGCTGGAGCAGGTGTAACACCCCAAACCCCGGAGGGTTTGAAATGACCATTACTGCCGCACTTGTACTTTTCGCAGTCATCTGGTTTCTGACGCTGCTGATCGTTCTGCCCGTTCGCATAAAAACACAAGGCGATCTGGGTGATATTGTCCCTGGCACCCATGCTGGCGCGCCGGAAGTGCACCACATGAAGAAAAAGATGTGGATCACAACCGGCATTTCCGTGGTTTTGTGGGCCATCATTGCGGGTATTATTTTATCGGGATTGATCTCGGTCCGGGATTTCGACTGGTTGAACCAGCTAGAGCCCCGCTGACCCAATGTCAGGCCCTTGGGCCTGACACCGCGTGATAAATGTGGGTGAACGTGGCTGCACCTATAATTGGAATCACCAGATTGACCAGCGGTACGGACAGTGGAATTGCCATCAACGTGCCTGCCACCCAGATGGTTGTTGCATGTTTGGCACGTAGCTTGCGCGCTCCGTCGCGCCCGACCCTGCGAATAGCGGCCAGCGTGAAATACTCTCGACCCAGCAGGAACCCGTTCATCGCCCAGAAGATAAAGGGCGCGAGCGGTGTGAAAATTGCATAGAGGATCAGCGCCAGCAGGTTGGCGACAATGAGCACGCCAAGAAAGCTGAGACCGTCAAGTACCGCCTCCGACACCGGAATACGCCGTGCGGGCTGCAGGGATGGAAAATGCTTGTCCTCGACCGCCTGTGCCACCTCATCCAGAAAAATCGAGGTGATCGCCGAGGCCACAGGTACCATCAGGAAAACCGGCAGAATCAGGACCAATACGATGCCGGAATAATTCAAAACGTCGTTCAGCCAGGGCACAGCGCCGATGAAGGGCAGGGAAATTTCATTTCCGGACAACCAGTTGATCAACCAGATCGCCCCAGCGCAGGCGGCAATCAGGAGCAGGATCGTCAAACCAACGCCGCGCAGCAGAACACCCCGGAACTTCGGATCGCCGATCTGTCCGAGTGCGTTGAAAAAGGCATTCAGGATGATCATTCGGTGATCCATTCCGTCAAAGCAGCCACGTCGGGTCGGGGACGTTCGGGCGGTACCGATCCTTCGGTCGCGATATGAATCAGCCCGGCCACACGTTCATTCTCGGCAAGTCCAAAGGCTTCACCGCAGAAGTCGCGGTCATGCGTTTGCCAGCCAGACAGCCAGTTTGCGCCCCAACCTGCCGCCAGCGCAGCATTCAGCAGGGCCAGACAGACTGCGCCAGCCGAATAGGTTTGCTCAATAGCGGGGATTTTTTCGGACGGTTTTTGCACTTCAATCACGGCCACCGCCAAGTGCCCAATGTCAAACTGGCTGCGCGCCTTGGCGATGTCTTCGGTGCTTTTGCCCAGCTTTTGACCACACGCCTCGGTCATTGCCGACAGGCGTGACATGGCACCTTTTTCCAAAACGACAAAGCGCCAGGGCTCAAGTTTGCCATGATCGGGGCTGCGCGCGGCGGCGGTCAGCAGAGGCAGCAGTTCGTCCCGTGTAGGGGCCGGTGCAATCAGTGTTTTGGCGGGCCGGGACCTGCGCGCCTGCAAAAACTCCAGAGCGGCGGGGTTCTTCAGGGACATATGTTAACCTTCTTTACATCACGACGTTGTATGTTGGTCGGCAACTCGCCTGTTTCAAGGGTGCGCCGATGCGTTGCGTGGATCATTTTCATTCTGGTGCCCGTCATGCAAGACTTTGAAGAAAAAGGGATGACAATGGCGAAATCCAACCTGCGTGACTTGCCTGATCTCAAGTCGCTCGCACAGGCCGGGGCAACATTGAACGTGAAGGTGACGCCCAAGGCAGCACGGGATCGGGTGATCTGCGAAGATGATCAGATCAGGGTATTCGTGACCGCTGCGCCCGAGCACGGCAAAGCCAACCAGGCGGTTCTTCAGTTGCTTGCCAGGTGTCTTGGTGTTGCACCTTCAACGTTAACGCTGAAACAGGGGCAGACCGCGCGGAACAAGGTGTTTGTTTATGACCCCTGAGGCCCGGTTTCGCGAATCTGATAAACGCCTTCGGGAAGGTCTAGAGCGGCGGCCAGATCACGAACCTGTTCCGGTGACAGAGTGATCTTTTGAACCTGTTCGGTGCGTGGATCCAGCTGCTCCAGCGTGACACATTCAGCGAAATTGTTGATCACGACATCTTCCTGCAAAGGTTTCTCACCTTCGTCCACAAGCGTAATGACCGTCGAGTCGAATTCATGCTCAATCGAAAACATGTGACCACAGTGCAAGCCACCGGGATGCAATGCAAGCCGTTCCTTCCGCTGTGGGCTGTGGCATCGGCTGAAGGGGCATACTATGTTGAAATGACGGCTCGAATGGCCCAAAGGAAACACCATGCGCAGATGCTTTGTTTTACTGTTGTCCCTGCTGCTTGCGGCCTGTGCGCAGGATACACTGCGTGTGCAAACATCAGAAGATTGGCTGAGGGACGAGCCTGGTTCCCGTGCCGAGGTTCAGACCTTTCAGCAGGTCAGTCAGGCCATCGGCGCCGAGGCGCGTAATCAATGCCTAAAGCAACCCGGACGAAAGAATTGCGAGTTGCGGATGTTTGTCGATCTTAACCCGCGCGCGCAGGCCAACGCGTTCCAAACACTCGATGAGAATGGGCAGCCGGTAATCATCTTCACTCAGTCTATGATCCGATCCGCGCAAAACGCCGATGAACTTGCCTTTGTTATGGGCCACGAAGCGGCCCATCACGTGCTGGGGCATATCGCCCGGCAAAGCGAAAACGCCAGCGCCAGCGCCGCGGAGTTTGGCAGGCGCGAGCAATTGCGCGGCGGCGATGCAGCGGCCATAGAAGCGGCGCAAAAGCAGGGGGCCAAGGTCGGCATTCAGGCTTACGTGAAGGATTTCGAGCTAGAGGCAGACCAGTTGGGTACGATCATAACGTATAATGCTGGGTATAATCCTCTGATTGGGGCAAAGTTCTTTGAACGAATTCCAGATCCCGGCGACACGTTCCTAGGAACCCACCCGCCAAATGCACAGCGCGTTCAGATTGTGATCGAAACCGCGGCAAAGTTGGGCCTGACACAATGACCGATCTTGTGCGTTTAGGGATGATTCTGACAGACCGAGGCTCGAAATATGCGGTTTCAGGGGCGCCCGTGGCGTCTCGGGCTGAAATCGATGCCGTGCTGGATGACCTTAAGTCGGACAAAAGCTATGCCAAGGCGACCCATAACACCTGGGCGGCAACTCTGCCGACCGGTGCGCTCAAGGCAGATGATGGGGAAAGCGGGGCTGGAATGGTGATCCTGCGTATGATCGAACGGGCAGGCCTGCAGAACCACGTGATCATCGTCACGCGGTGGTATGGCGGCAAGAAGCTGGGCGGGGATCGATTTCGCCGGGTTCAGGATGCCACCCGGGCCTATCTGGATCACATCGGCGTCCAATCTTGACCTGTGTCAATGTTTCAAGGTGCAATTCCACTACCCTTTTTGGCAAAGCGCGAAAGGGAAAGGAAAACACCATGCCCACTCGAAACACCTTGAGGCTGCACGCCGGTTTGGTGGACGATATGGCCAGAATGCTGGACATCGACCTTGAAGAAGCGGCCATTGGCGGTTCGGTTTCCGTGGATCAGATTTCCGAAGCAGTCCTAAGATGCACCGACTGCCCAAACCCGCAACACTGCCGGTCTCTGTTGAGCCAGGCCACAACCGCGCGGCGGGCGCCCGAATACTGCCGAAACCAGGAATTGCTCCATAAACTCATGCCTTAACCCGGAGGTCATGCCATGCCACGTCTGGGCAACATCATGACTCATTTGCGGCTTGTGCTGCGGATGGGGCAAGCCACCGGCACAGACCTGGTCGGGGCTTATCGCAAGGGCCATCTGAACCACGAAGAATGGGCTGAGATCGTACAACAATGCCGTGGCTGTGCTTGGGCGCATGATTGCCCAGAGTGGCTGGAGCAGCGGGACCAAGTCGATCAAGCGCCTAGTACCTGCCCTAACCGGGACCGATTCGCTGCACTGAAAGCGCAGCAATTGGAGGACGCATGATGGCACAGGTTCCCTTGGGTGAGATTGAAAAGCACTTTTGGTTGACGCGATCTGTCTCGCGATGCATGGGCATTTCACTGACCGAGGCAATGGCGGACGGTCGCCTGACGCCAGAAGGTTATTCGGAACTTGTCACACGGTGCCGGGCTTCAAATTGCGAGGGCCAATGTGCATTGTGGCTGGCCGAGCAGCAGATGCTGGCCGACAGCGCCCCGGATTTTTGTGCAAATGCCAACACCTTGAATGGTTTGAAAACCTGATCACAGCTCACTGTGGCTGCCGTCGCACAAAGGTCGTTTCGCGCTGTGTTTGCAGCCGCAAAAGAAGACCTTCTTACTGGTATCCGCCGTATATTTCACGGGTTCAAACGCACTGCCCTTGTGGGATCCATCACAAAACGGTTGTCGAGAAGACTTTCCACATGAGCACCAAAAATAGGTCTTCCCTTCGACAACCTCGACCGGAATCGGCGATTTCTGGGCAATGTTTGGGGCGTCTGACATGTGGCTTCTCCGTCTTTGGCTGATGTTGTGACACACTTTAGAGCAGTGCAGTCAAAAAGGTAGGTTCGACCCAGTAAATTGCTTTTCCTAAAGGCAAAACTGGCATGGAATCGCCCTGACTCACAAAGTCGTGATCGATTCAGTTGCCAGATCGAGGTTCTACCCGTATTCTGAATACGGCCCCGAAAAGTTGGGCAATATCAGAAAAGTAATAGAGGATTGACGGACATGAAACTGAAACTCGCTGCCGTTGGCGCATTTGCTCTGATCCTGACTGCCTGCGCGCAGCAGGAAGAACCGACACCTGTATACGTCCAGCCCAGCTATGACAAAGCCGGCACCCCCAGCTGCCCAGGTGGGTATGAGCTGGCGACAACCGAAGCAGGCCAGACTGTCTGTAACCCGGTTACTCAATAAGCTATTCGCAGGCGGTCCAAGACCGGACCGCCTGCACCATTTTGCATTTGCCGCCGCCTTTCATGGCGGCTTTTTCTTGCCTGTATCTACCGATACGCCGGTTGGCGCACGTTTCGCGGTGGGTCAGTACTTCTTGAAACGGTAGGGGTATTTGAACCGATGCGGTTTAAATTTGTGCCGCTTGATCGACGTGTAGGGAATATGCCCGAACACGCGCCGCTTTGGTGTGTAGTTGCCAAGGGTTGGTCGTGATCTTTTGCGATGAACCTTGGGGCGTACCTTGGCTTTTGGGGCCAGGTAATACCGCTTGATCTTGATTTGACCGTGTTTGTGCAAGCTTGGTTGCTTGCCGCCTGCCGCGATGAAGCTCGTTGATCCGACATAAATGGCCTGCGCATAACCGGGCGTCGCCAAAAACTGCGTAGCCAACAGAAAAACCACGCTGTTTAAGCTAAGTCTAAAGGCAGAAGACATGAAAACCTCCGAATTTGGCTTTCCGTCTAAGATCGGGCGTGGCGGCGTATTAGGCCAATAAACTCACTTCACGCTTTGCCCATGTGGCGTGTGACTACTGAGGTTTCAGGGGTTACACAGGTTTCCCCCACAAATCGTATTCCCCGGCGTCGTCCACTTCGACTGTGACAATGTCCCCTGGTTTGAGGTCTTCGAAACCTTCGTCAATGAACAAGTTTCCGTCGATCTCTGGTGCGTCTGCTTTAGTGCGGCAGGTGGCGGCTTCGTCATCGACCTCATCCACGATGACCTGCAAGGTCTGGCCGACTTTTGCCGCCAGTTTGGCTGCGGAAATCGCTTGGGCCTTTTCCATGAAGCGATCCCAGCGCTCTTGCTTGATTTCTGCCGGGACGTGATCGGGCAGGTCGTTCGACCGCGCGCCCTCCACATTTTCATACTGAAAACAACCGACGCGATCCAGTTGCGCTTCGTCCATCCAGTCCAGCAGAGTCTGGAATTCAGCCTCGGTCTCACCTGGATAACCGACAATAAAGGTCGACCGCAGGGTGATGTCCGGGCAGATGTCGCGCCAAGCCCGGATTTCGTCCAGCGTTCTGGCCGCGGCAGCTGGGCGGGCCATACGTTTCAAAACGTCCGGGTGAGCGTGCTGGAAGGGAATATCCAGATAGGGCAGCACATTGCAGCCCGCGTCCGCCATCAGTGGGATCAACTCGCGCACATGCGGGTAGGGGTAAACATAATGCAGGCGCACCCACGCCTCCAACTGTCCCAACTCCCGCGCCAGATCGGTGATATGGCTGCGCACTTCGCGGTCTTTCCACGGGTTCACATCATATTTCCGGTCCAGCCCATAGGCCGATGTGTCCTGCGAGATCACCAGCAGCTCGCGCACACCGTTATCGACCAGCTTCTCCGCCTCGCGCAGAACCGCATGGGCCGGGCGGCTGGCCAGTTTCCCACGCATATCTGGGATGATGCAGAACTTGCATTTATGATTACAGCCTTCCGAGATCTTCAGATAGCTGTAGTGGCGCGGGGTCAATTGCACGCTGCTGGTTGGAAGTAGATCGACAAAAGGATCGGGCGCGGGTGGTACCGCAACATGCACCGCATCCAATACTTGTTCGTATTGATGCGGTCCGGTGACGGCCATGATGCGGGGATGATGTTCCCGGATGTATTCCGGTTCTGCCCCCAGGCATCCTGTGACGATGACTTTACCGTTTTCAACCAGGGCCTCTCCGATCGCGTCCAGCGATTCTGCCTTGGCGCTGTCCAGAAATCCGCAGGTGTTCACAATGACGGCATCAGCCCCGGCATAATCGGGTGAAATGCCGTATCCTTCGGCGCGAAGCCGGGTCAGGATGCGTTCGCTGTCCACCAACGCCTTGGGGCAACCCAGCGACACCATGCCGATGGTCGGCTGGTCGGAACGGGGTGTCTCGGTGATCCGGGCGGCTGGCGCCAGGTCGGGGCGGAGGTTTGGCGGGTTCGTTGTCATGGCGCGGCATATAGTGGGGAACGCTTCCCCTTGCAAATGTGACGTGTGATTTGAATGATCACGGCAATGATAAGCCAAAAGGCGGAGAGCAGATTATGAAATGGCTGATGCGCATCCTTTTTGTTGTGGTCGCAGTTCTGGGCCTGGTCATCGGCGCGCTTTTGCTGATGCCGGGTGAAAAACTGGGCGCGATTCTGGCCGAGCAGGTGAAGGCGCAAACCGGGCGCGACCTGACGCTGAGCGGCGACGTGCGTCTGTCCTTCTGGCCTGTGCTGGGGATGGAAACAGGTCCGGTGCAGTTCGGCAACGCAAGCTGGGCAGAGTCCGAGCCGATGCTGAGCGCCGACAGTCTTGCCGTTGGCGTGGACGCCGCCGCGTTGTGGAACGGCGATCTACGAATCAAACGTGTTTTTGCAGACAATCCCGTGTTGCGTCTGGAAACATCTGAAGGCCAGGTGAATTGGGAGTTTGGCACCTCTGCACCTGCTTCGACCACAAATAAGACCGAGTCCGCCGGGACCAACGGGGCGACAGGTGAGGTTACTTTGGATCAGCTAGAGCTGACCAACGCGCGGCTAATTTACGTTGAGAACGGCGCCACCCAGATGGATTTTTCTGGTGTGACACTGGCCGCAAGCTGGCCCGAGGTCACATCTCCCATGATCATGCAAGCCACAATGGCCGCGCTTGGCGGAGCCGTTGAAGTAGACTTGAAAATCCCGGACCTGCCTGCCTTTTCCGATGGCGACGTTACGGCGCTGGAACTGTCTTTGACTGCGCCGGGGGGCGAGATCGGGTTTGACGGGCGCGTCAATCTGGCTGGTGAAATGGACGGAACCACCAAAGTTGTGGCCCGGGACAGCGAAAGGATGTTTGCCGCATTTGGTCAGGCCGGTGTGTATATTCCACCGGGGCTGGGCCGAAGGGCCAACATCGTTGCGCACATGACCTATACGCAAGATGGGCGGATTTCTTTGCGGGATATGACCGCACAGCTGGATAACAACCGTTTCAAAGGCGAGGCGGACATCACCATCTCGGATCCACCACAGATCGTGGCGCGACTCGATACAGGTGATTTTGATCTTTCGCGGATATCTGAATCTGAACCTACCAAGGGCGGCACGTCTAAGTCGAGTGAACCGCCAGTGGATGGGTGGTCGAAAGAGCCTATTGATGCATCCGTTCTGGCGCTGGCGAACGGTAAAATCCGTCTGACTGCAAACTCGATCGCAGTTCCGGGAATGACTTTTGGAAAAAGTGATCTGACCCTGTCTTTGGACCGATCACGCGCAGTTCTGGAAATGCATCCGGCCACATTATTTGCAGGTCAGTTGAACGGCCAGATGGTTGCCAACAATCGCAATGGCTTGTCCGTAGGCGGCAATATCACGGCCAGCGGGATTGATCTTAAACAGGCGCTCGCCACGCTTGTCGGGGTTGAACGGTTGTCCGGCTCGGCTGCGGGCAGTCTGGAGTTTCTGGGCGTTGGCCAGTCTGAGGATCAAATCATGCGCTCTCTCAGCGGTAAGGGGAATCTGGATGTCGGGTCAGGGGTGATTTCCGGATTCGATCTGGATCGGCTTATGGGGCGAGGAACCGGATCGGGCGGAACAACAGTTTTCAACAGCCTGACGGGCAGCTTCACAATGGATCAGGGTGTTCTGGCTAACAAAGACCTGCTGATGTCGCTGAAGAACTATCGCGCTGATGGGGCGGGCCAAGTTGGGCTTGGCGCGCGGGATATTGATTACCTTTTCACGCCCGTAGCGCTTCGTGCCAATTCCGGACAGGGTATCTCGGTGCCGGTTCGTATTGTTGGTCCGTGGAGCAACCCGTCGATCAAGCCGGACCTGACCAAGGTCATCGAGGCGGCGGCAGATGTGAAGGTCAAGGAACTGGAAGACGATGCCAAGCAGAAGGTATTTGAGAAGGTCGGGAGTGAGTTGGATACAACCATCACCGACAGCAATCAAATCGAAGATGCGCTTAAGAAGAAGCTGGAAGACGAGGCGAAGAAAGGTCTGCTCAAGCTGCTTGGCGGAGATTGAGCTTGCTTGGCTTGGAGCACGATGATGCTCCAAGCCGATACATTCAGATGGTCTGGTCGTAATCACCAACACCCGGCTCGGTTCGGATGACGGCATCGATATCGGCAAAGATCGCGCGCATCTCAGCTTCGCTTTCGCTGCTTTCGCAAACAACCACCAGATTGGGGGTGTTGGACGATGCCCGCACCAACCCCCAACTGCCGTTGTCCAGAATAACGCGCGCGCCGTTGACTGTAACAACCTCCTTGATAGCGCGGCCCGCAAAGGTTTCGCTCGCTTCGCCTTTGGCAACCAGCTTGTCGACCAAGCGCTGAAGGATATCGTATTTCTCGGTGTCAGAGGCATAAGGTGACATGGTCGGGGTTGACCAGGTTTTTGGCAGCGCTTTGCGCAGGTCCGACATGCTTTGATCCGGGTTGCGGTCCATTAGCTTGCAGATCTCGACCGCCACGCGCATACCGCAGTCATAGCCACGCCCAACGGGCTCGGCCAGAAAGTAGTGGCCGGACTTTTCGAACCCGGCCAATGCGCCAATTTCTTTAACGCGTCGTTTCATGTGGCTGTGGCCGGTTTTCCAGTAATCCGCTTTGACATCCAAAGCCTTCAATTCGGGGTCACTGGCAAACAAGCCGGTGGATTTCACATCCGCGACAAAAGTCGATCCCGGATACAGCTTGGCCAGATCGCGGGCCATGATCACGCCCACCTTGTCTGCGAAAATCTCTTCACCCTCGTCATCGACGACACCGCAACGGTCGCCGTCCCCGTCAAACCCAAGCGCCAGATCGGCACCGCTGGATTTCACCGTGGCGGACATGTCGTGCAACATCTCCATCGCTTCGGGGTTCGGGTTGTAATGAGGGAAGGTATAGTCCAGCCGGTTGTGGCTGGGTACGACCTCGACCCCGATCCGCTCGAAAATCTCAGGCGCAAAGGCTGAGGCGGTGCCATTGCCAGTGGCACAGACCACCTTCAGCGGGCGGGACATTTTGAAATCACCGACGAGGTCATCGATGTAAGCTTCCTTCACGCCTTCGACGAATTCGTATGATCCACCTTCGTGCTGTTGGCCTTCACCGTTCAGCACGATATCGCGCAGTTCCGACATTTCGTCCGGGCCATGGGTCAGAGGGCGATCAAAACCCATTTTCACACCGGTCCAGCCGTTTGGGTTGTGGCTGGCCGTGACCATCGCAACGGCAGGCACATCAAGATGAAACTGCGTGAAATAAGCCATCGGGCTGAGCGCGGGGCCAATATCCTTAACGCGGATACCGGCCTGCATCAGGCCAAGGATCAAAGCATTTTTGATCGCCAACGAATAATCGCGATAGTCGTTGCCAACGGCGATCACGGGCTCAATGCCGCGCCTGCGTATCTGGGTGCCCAGCCCTAAGCCCAGTGCAGTCATGCCGGGCAGGTTGATCTCTTCGGGGTATTTCCAGCGGGCATCATATTCGCGAAACCCGGTGGGTTTGATCATCGCGTCGCGCAGAAAGCTCCAGGTGTTGGGTGTCACCTCGGGGAGGGGTTTGGTCATAACAGGTCTCAATCGTTAAATCTGAATAGGATTCGCTTTGGCCAGCGCATCAAAACGCATCAATGTGTCAATAAGTTGAGGCATTTGGTCCAATGGGATCATGTTTGGGCCGTCAGACGGCGCTGTGTCAGGTTCTTGATGCGTTTCAATAAAAACTGCGCCAATTCCCAATGAAACAGCCGCCCGGGCCATCACGGGCGCGAACTCGCGCTGTCCGCCGGACGAACCGCCTTTTCCACCGGGTTGCTGGACCGAATGGGTCGCATCCATGACAACCGGATAGCCGGTTTTTGCCATTTGGGGCAGGCCGCGCATGTCTGCGACCAAGGTGTTGTATCCAAACGACGTGCCACGCTCGGTCAGCAGAATGTTCTGGTTTCCCGTGCTTTCTACCTTGTCGACGATATTCGTCATCTCCCAAGGGGCCAGGAATTGACCTTTCTTGACATTGACAGCCCTGCCGGTTTCACCAGCGGCCAGCAGCATGTCTGTCTGACGGCACAGGAAGGCTGGGATTTGCAGGACGTCCACCGCTTCGGCCGCGATAGCGCATTGTGCTTCGGTGTGAACATCTGTCAGGACCGGGATGCCCATCGTTTTGCGAATGTCATCCAGAACCTGCAGGCCCGCATCGATTCCCATGCCACGCTTGCCTGACAGTGACGTCCGGTTCGCTTTGTCATAAGACGCCTTGAACACATATTGCGCCCCAGCCGCATCACAGGCTTCTTTCATCTTGCCCGCAATCATTTGCGCGTGGTCTGCCGTTTCAAGCTGGCAGGGGCCTGCGATGATGGTCAGCGGAAGGTCATTGCCGACTGTCAGGTCGGAGATTTTTACATGTTTCATGGGTCTTATGAGGATACCTGTTCACGAAGGACCGACGCGGTAAGCGAGATCATCAGGTAGATACCAGCAAATAACAGGAATGCCAAAATCGTATTTTCGAACTTGCGCGGATAGGTGGGTTCCTGACTGGGAATAGGGTTCACCGAAACGGTCAGGTACCGAACTTGCCGGTTGGCTTCGGATCGGGTCGATTCCATTTGCTGCATTGCCGTTTGCAGCATCATGTCACGGGCGGCCAGATCAGCCTGGGCGATCTGTATGCGCACGCTCAGCCTTGCCAGCGAGTTTTCGCCGGCTGAGGCATCCAGCATTTCGGCATTCAGGTCTTCCAGCACTTTTTCCAACCGGGCGATATCGGCCTCAACCCCGTCAACTTTGGCTTTGTTTGGTCGAAGGTTGTCCAGCAGGGCGGCAAGCTCAAGCTCTTTGTCTTGAACCAATATTTCGACTTCGGTAATTCGGCTTCTCAGGCTGGCGATCACGTTTTCTGGGTCCAGAACCGCGCCCTGAAGCTGAAGCTCAATCAGTTCTTCCTGCGCTTGTTTGCGCGCCTCCTGCGCGGACTCAAAGCTCTGGATGGCGTCGCGCATCTGGTCTTCGCGCTTTTTCCCAGACAGCGCGTTCACCCGGTTTTCCGCATAGGAGATCAAACGTTCCGAAAACTCGGTAGAGGTTTGTGGATCCGGGGCGGCGACTTCCATCCGGATGACCCCTTCTGTTGGGTCATAGCCGATGGTGATCATACGTTTGAACAGTTTGTATGCGTCTTCCAACGAGGCATCGGGCGCCAGTCTCTGGATCGGGTCGATCCAATCTTGTTTGAAGACATCAGAAAATCCTGCGTCCTGATCCAGCAGCAGCAGCGCCTCTTTCGATTCAAGGAAAGACTGTACCGAAATCGAATCCTGTGTTGTGGCAAACTGGGTTCCCGCCAACAAGCCGCCGACGCTGCCTGGCCCGCCATCGGCCTGTAGGATCAAAAACTCGGAATCGCTGGCGTACATCGGAGTAGCGATGCGGTAGAAATAGAAGCCCACGACAAAGGTCGGCAGAAAAACAAAAACGGCCAGACGCGCAAATAAGGCAAACAGCTTGCGCCGACGTCTGCGGGCAATGTCTTTCTGTATTTCCCCAATCTCAAGGTTGCGGCGTTCAGTGGGGCTGAGCTCGGGTCCGGGTAGGTTGGATTTTTCCGCGCCTACGGCCTGCGGCAGTTTTATACTGACCTTGTCTTTGGCGTTCTTGTTCTCGTTCTGAGCAGAGGGCTTGGCCGCAGCAAGATCCAGAAGATTTGTGCGTTGGAAAGGGTCGATGCCTTTCTGACGCAGCAGGCGCACGGCATCGTAATCCGAGGTCGCAGCCAGCCCATGTTTCTGCGCCAGCCTGCGCGCGATGCGCAATTGTCGGCCAGTCAGGCCCTCACGTTTGATGTCGTCCAGCTGCGCGCCCGGCTGGGCTTCATCTACAGAAGGCTGGCCTTGCGTTGCATTGCGAATGCGCGAGATCGCATCGGCCCGCGCCTCAGCCGAACCTTCGCTTGGCCGGTTGCGGTGCCCGCTATACTTTCTAACCTTGGGATTCGTAGTCATATAGCTGCTTAGCCTCTTCCAAGGATTCAAACATGTACAATTGACCGTTCAGCAAAACGGCGGCTTGCTGGGCAAACTTTTCCAACACAGACGAGCTGTGCGAAACGATGACCAGCGTTGTGGTCCTTAGTTTTTCTTTCAGGATTGATCCGGCCTTTTCGTTGAATTCGACATCCGTCGACGCAGGCATCCCTTCGTCGATCAGATACATGTCGAAATCCAGCGCCAGCATCAGTGAAAAGGTGAACCGGGATCGCATCCCGGCAGAATAGGTCGCAAGCGGCTGATCGAAATACTCACCCAACCCGCAGAGCCATTTGCAATAGGCTTCGACATAGTCCGGGTCCATGCCATAGATCTTGGCGATATAGCGCGCGTTCTCCAGCGCGGACAGTTTTCCCGACACACCACCGGTGAACCCCATGGGAAACGACACACGACATTCGCGACGGATCACGCCTTCGTCAGGTTTTTCCAAACCGGCCATCATGTTGATCAGCGTGGTTTTTCCGGTGCCGTTCGGGGCCAGAACGCCCAGCGACGTACCCAGTTCGACCCGGAACGAGACCTGATCCAGAATCACCTTGCGGCGTGTTCCGGTCCAGAAGGACTTGCTGACATTGTCGAATTCTAACATTCGGGGCCTGCTGCTCGTGTTCCGTGGCGTTGCCGTTCTTTGAGACGGCTGCAAAGGGTTATTTTTACCAATCCATGTTGGCTACATTATGTCGAATTATGAAACAAATGATCAATGCATTGCGGTAAAACCTGTGACAACTGCATTGGCGGTGTGGCTGGTGGACCCTATGTTCCCCATCGTGACACTTGGGCCGCAAGAGGTTTTGAATTCCGATGGACAGCCTTGCCGAGGAAATTCGCGCTTGCCGACTGTGTGCTGATAAGTTTGCGCAGACTGAAACAGCCCATGAACCCCGCCCGGTTGTTTGGTTCCGCGTTGGTACGCCCATTTTGATCGCAGGGCAGGCCCCAGGTGCGAAAGTGCACGAGTCGGGGCGGCCCTTTACCGATCCGTCAGGTGACAGGCTTCGGCAATGGTTGGGGATTGATGAGACGATCTTCTATGATCGTGACCGCGTGTCGATTGTACCTATGGCGTTCTGCTTTCCCGGTTACGATGCACGCAGCGCGGACCTTCCGCCGCCCGCCGTGTGCCGAAAGACCTGGCATGATCGGGTGATGAGCGTTTTGGGCCAGGTGCCGCTGACCGTTTTGGTTGGTGGTCATGCGCACAAGTATCACCTTGGTGCGCGAGGTTCGGTCACAAGCACCGTGCAAGGCTGGCAGGACCATGCGCCGCGGGTCTTTGCCTTGCCACATCCGTCCTGGCGCAATACGGCATGGTTGAAGAAAAACCCGTGGTTCGAGACCGAGCTTTTGCCGGTTCTGCGCGCGCGGGTCCAAGAGGTGTTGAATGACTGAAACCACGGCGTTGGACGCAGCACATGCCGCGATGCAGGCGGATCCGCGAAACGATGCCGCCCGGCTACGTTTCTTTGAGCGGCTTGCCGACAGCGAGCTGTTCTTGATGCTGACCGAGGAAGCGAAGGACGAGAATATCTCGCCCGAATTGTTCGACGTAGCGGATGGGCGCTATGTGCTGGCCTTTGACCGAGAGGAACGGTTGGCGCAGTTCGCAGGTCGCCCTGTACCTTACGTGGCGCTTTCAGGGCGGGTGCTTTCCGGGATGCTGGCAGGGCAGGTGATTGGGCTGGGCCTGAACCTGGAAACCGCGCCTTCATCGATGCTGGTGCCGGCAGAGGCATTGGAGTGGCTGGCCGAAACGCTGCAACACGATCCACAAGAGGTCGAGGAAAAGCTGGCTGAATTCATGCCGCCGTCTGGCTTGCCCGATACTTTGCTGACCGCCTTGGATGCCAAACTGGCAACCGCGGGCGGGCTGGCGCGCGCCGCCTATTTGGTTGCAACCAAGTCAGAGGCCGGCGCACAGGGGCATATGTTGGGCTTTGTCGATGCAGTTGACGGGGCCGAGGCCGCGTTGGCCAAGGCCGCGTCCGAGGCGCTGACCTTTTCCGGGATCGAGGCTGGTGCAATGGATGTTGGTTTTTTCGCGGCCAGTGCGCCCACTGCCGCGTTGCTGGCCAAAGTGGGGCTTCGGTTTGATCTGCCTCAGCCGCAGGTGGCTGAGCCGATGCGGGAAGCCCCCGGCAGCAACCCTGACAACCCGCCAATTCTGAAGTAACCGACAAGACGCAAACACGCGGCGCACGTTGCACCGCGTGGTGTTTCGCTTGGAATGCGGTTACTCCGCAGCCGCTTCCAACTTGTCCTGCGTACGGTTTTCGAAATCGCTGGCGTCATGGCGCTCGTGAAGCTGCGTGTGCGGCTCGCCAAAGGCGCGGTTGACCATTCGACCACGCTGAACTGCTGGACGCGCGTCAATCTCTTTGGCCCAACGCATGACGTTCTTGTATGATTCAACATCCAGGAACTCGGCAGCACTGTAGAGGCGACCCAGAACCAGCTGGCCATACCACGGCCAGATCGCCATGTCGGCAATCGTGTACTCGTCTCCAGCGATGAAGGTCTTATCCGCCAATTCCCGATCCAGAACGTCTAGCTGGCGCTTGGTCTCCATCGCGAAACGATTGATCGGGTATTCCCATTTCTCGGGTGCATAGGCGTAGAAATGGCCGAACCCGCCGCCCAGATAGGGCGCGCTGCCCATCTGCCAGAACACCCAATTCATCACTTCGGTCCGCTCAGGGCCGGACGCGGGCAGGAACGCTCCAAATTTTTCGGCCAGATGGAACAGGATCGAGGCGCTTTCGAACACGCGAACAGGCTCTTTGCCCGACCGATCCCAAAGGGCGGGGATTTTTGAGTTCGGGTTGGCATCGACAAAGCCCGAACCAAACTGATCACCCTCACCGATGTTGATCAGCCAGGCGTTGTATTCGGCCCCCTCGTGGCCTAGCGCCAAAAGCTCTTCCAGCATCACAGTGACCTTCACGCCGTTGGGCGTGGCCAGCGAATACAGCTGCAGGGGGTGGCGTCCGACAGGCAGGTCTTTGTCGTGGGTCGCACCGGCAATCGGCCGGTTGATATTGGCGAACTGGCCGCCGCTTTTACTGTCCCAGGTCCAGACCGCTGGGGGGGTGTAGGGGAATTGGTCGCTCATCTCTTGCCTTTCATGCCTATACCATGGCTGTCTTACAGCTAATATTGCAAATCGCCGAGTCCAACCCGGTGCTTCAGGCTTTTTCTGTAACAATCCGCGACCAAACTCTCACGTTTTCCCGTGCGGGGTCACAGGGGCGTTAGGAGGACTACGAACCGCGCGGGAATCGCATATTGTCTTGGCAGACCTGCCATGACGGCTCCACGGACACAGTTGATACGAAAAGGATAGACCACATGAAACACTTTGCATTGACCTTCGCTGCAGCCATGGCCTTGGCGGTACCCGCTTTTGCCGGACCTCAATATGTTGATGGAACCGGTTTTGCGGTTTCGGGCTATGACGTTGTTGCCTATCGCAGCCTGGATCAGGTTTCGATCGGCCAGTCACAGCCAGAAGGTGTGCGCGGAAACGCTGATATAACCGCAGAATACAACGGCGCAACCTGGGCTTTCGCGACTGAAGAAAACCGTGACAAGTTCCTTGAGAACCCGGCCTATTATGCTCCGCAATATGATGGCCACTGCGCTTATGGTGTGTCCAAGGGCGGTAAAGTTCCGGCCAACCCTAACCTGTGGCGCATCGTCGATGACAAGCTTTATCTGAACATCACCGATGTGGTTGTTGGCTTCTGGGAAGAAGATGTGCCGGGCAACATCAACATCGCAGAAGGCAACTGGCCAGGCATCGAATCCTCGGACGCCTCGACCAATGTTATCCCAAAATTCACCTCGGAAGGTCCTATTACCAACTGATCTGACAACGAGACTTTGAAAAGTTCAAAGCCCGGCTACCTTAGCCGGGCTTTTTGCGATCAACCCGCCAGCCAGAATTGATCCCGGATGTCCTGATCGGCGTCAAACCGGATCTTCACGCTCTTGGCCCCTGGGAATTTGCGTTCACGGATCGTGTCCGGGATCACCACCTCTCCGGCGCCGGTATCCTTGGACTGAAAGCTCAGGATCTCTGCCTCGGTATGTCGCGCACCGCTTAGCACCGTGGTCGGCAGAGCCACCCGATTTGCGCCATGATGCACAGGCGTGGTGACGAAGTAGGTCAAATGCCGACCGTAGCAGCCAACTGCGTCCGGTACATGGTCCGATACGCACGCTTCGGGTATGCCTGGTGCATCATCTTCGCCGTGTCGATGTGACAACACCTGATCGGGACTTAGCATTGCCTTGCAGGCCGAAACTTCTTCCTGCGGAAGTTCAATGATCCGCTTTTTCAAACGGGGACGGCGCGGCTGAGTCGGGCCAGCATTGCCCCCACCTTTTTTTGCCAAACCTTCTTTCCGCAGAAAGTCATAGGCGGCCTTGGCGCGTGAAAACCCAGAACTGTCCCCTTCCCTGTGATCGGGATGCGAATGAAAGGCGATCTGTCGCCACGCCTCTCGGATTTCGCGGGAACTGGCAGATGGGGGTAATCCCAAATCTGCAAGGGCATCGGTGCGCGCACGCACTTTATCTACAGGTTCCATACTCAAAACACTCATTACAAACTACACGCCCCAAGTGTCGCCCTGGACATAGTTTTGTCAAATTTCGGGGTGGATTTGCGGGGGTGCGGATAACAATTGGGATCTTGAGATTCAATTGTCGCGAAAACTGTGAATTTGGTTATGAGAGTGTGAAACAGTTTGCACAAAGTAGGATGAAAATCGCCCGAGTGTGAACGTAACCCGGGCGAATCATTGATGATTTTGGTAAGTCAGGCGACGTTTTCCAGTTCAACCTGCGGCGTAATGCCGAGTGCGAAACATACATCCCGCGTCAGTTCCGGGCGGTTGAGGGTGTAGAAATGCAGCTTATCCACGCCGCCATCGATCAGATCTGAACACAGCTCGGTACAGATCGCTGTTGCCAGCAAATCTTCACGCCCGTCGCGCACAGCTTTTTCAAAGGCGTTTTCGACCCACACAGGAATATGTGTACCGCAGCGCTTGGCGAAATTGCGGGCACCTGCCCAGTTCTCGATCGGCAGAATGCCGGGCACAATCGGCTTATCGATTCCCGCTTTGGCACAGGCGTCACGGAACCGAAAGAAGGTTTCAGCCTCGAAGAAAAACTGCGTCAGAGCTTCATCAGCACCAGCGTCCAGCTTGGCCTTAAGCCAATCAACATCAGCAGCCATATCTGCGGCTTCTGGGTGAGTGTCTGGATAGGCGCCGACGCGAATGCTGAACATCTCGGTTTCGGCCAGGGCTTCGATCAACTCAACCGAATTGGCAAATCCGTCGGGGTGGGGTTCGAATTTGTCCTGACCCTTCGGCGGGTCACCGCGCAGGGCAACAATGTCCTGCACACCGGCGCGCGCAAACGTGTCGGCGATCTCCAATGTTTCCTGCCGTGAGGCATCGACGCAGGTCAGATGTGCAGCGACGTTCAACCCTGACGACTTATGCAAGGTCGAGACCGCGTCGCGTGTAAGTTCACGTGTCGTGCCACCTGCACCATAGGTGACCGAAACAAAGCGAGGGTCCAATGGAGCCAAGGTCTGAACCGTGTCCCAAAGACGAAAAGAGGCTTCCAGAGTTTTGGGCGGAAAGAACTCAAAGGAAATTTCAGGTTTGGACATAACGGCCTCGCTGGATCATCTGAGCCTCTTGTGCCATGGCGGACAATGTGAGACAAACTCATATTATTCAACAACAACATGAATGCTGTTCGAAATGCACATTGAGTTCCGGCACCTGCGTACTATCAAAGCGATCCATGAATGCGGTGGGCTGGCCCGTGCAGCAGACCAGTTGAACATCACTCAGTCTGCGTTAAGCCATCAGATCAAAGGGTTAGAGGATCAGGCGGGGGTCGAACTGTTTCTGCGCCGCTCGAAACCCATGAAACTGTCGGCCGCCGGGTTGCGCTTGCTTCGCTTGGCTGAACAGATCCTGCCGCAGGTTGAGGCCGCTCAGCATGAATTTTCTTCGCTGAGGGACGGGCGCACCGGGCGGATGCATATCGCAATCGAATGCCACGCCTGTTTCGAATGGCTGTTTCCGGTGCTCGAAGCCTTCAGAAAGTCTTGGGGCGATGTCGATGTGGACATCCGCCCAGGTCTGGCCTTTGACGCGCTTCCGGCCTTGCAAAAGGAAGAGGTAGATCTGGTGGTCTCGTCCGACCCCGAAGACCTGCCGGGTGTCGAGTTTGTGGAGCTGTTTGACTACAACGCTGTCTTTGTGGCGGCTTCAACCCATCCCCTGGCTGAAAAAGAGTATATCGAGGCCGAAGATTTTCGGGGACAAACCCTGATCACATATCCGGTCGAGCGCACGCGTCTGGATGTGTTCAGCCAGTTGCTGATCCCTGCACGGGTTGAGCCCGCAACAATCCGCCAAGTGGAACTGACCGCCGTAATACTGCTGCTGGTCGCGTCAAACCGGGGGGTTTCGGTCCTGCCGGATTGGGTTGTGCGCGAGGTCAAATATAACTCGGATTACGTGACCCGGCCCCTGACAAAAGAAGGGATCACGCGACGCCTGTACGCTGCGATCCGGTCGGAGGATCTTGAGAAACCTTACGTTCAGGAACTGGTGAAACTGGCCCGAGATGAGGCGCGCAAGCTGCAATCCCAGTAACGGCGTTTTCCGGGGGTCTGTTATGCGTATCATTCCTCTTGGCAAGGGCGCATTGCAGCAGTATACGCGCGGTTTGACCGGACAGGAGCCTTTTGACAATGGTTGGCAGTGCAAATCTCAACATCATGATCAAAGCCGCGCGCAAAGCGGGGCGTTCTTTGGTCAAGGATTTCCGTGAAGTCGAGAATTTGCAGGTGTCGATGAAAGGCGCGGGAGACTTCGTCTCAAAGGCCGATATCGCCGCCGAAGCCATCCTGAAAGAAGAGTTGCTGGGCGCGCGACCAACCTATGGCTGGCTGGCCGAAGAAGGTGGCGCGATTGACGGCGAAGATCCGACCCGCCGCTGGATTGTCGACCCGCTGGATGGCACCACCAACTTCCTGCACGGCCTGCCGCATTGGGCGATCTCAATCGCGCTTGAACACAAGGGCAAGATTGTTGCCGGTGTGATCTATGACGCAGCCAAGGATGAGATGTTCTTTGCCGAAAAAGGCGAGGGTGCATGGATGAACGACACCCGCATTCGCGTGTCGGGCCGTCACCGCATGATCGAGTCGGTCTTCGCGACTGGTCTGCCCTTTGGGGGTCGTTCGGATCTGCCGGCGACCCTGCAAGATCTGGCGCGTTTGATGCCCGCCTGCGCTGGTGTGCGTCGCTGGGGTGCTGCTGCGCTTGATATGGCGTATGTCGCCGCTGGCCGGTACGAAGGTTTCTGGGAACGCCGCCTGAACGCGTGGGATCTGGCGGCTGGTATCATCATCGTGAAAGAGGCTGGCGGCTTTGTACAGGCTTTGAACCCCGAAGGCAGTGTTCTGGAGGATGGTGAAGTGATCTGTTCGAACGAACCGATCTTTGATCAGTTCGCCAAAGTGATCCGGGGCTAAGCACTTTTTAACTTACTTGCGCGGAACACGTGGAATGCGTGACTGCGAAAGCTTGTACTTCGCTTCGGGGTGGGGCGGGTGCCCGCGGGTGCGGTCCCAGAACTGCGCGCCTCCACGCCGCAGCCAAAGCGGTATGCACAGGATCAAACCCACGGCAAAGCCTCCGGTATGGGCCCAATAGGCAATACCGCCTTCGTCTGGATTGCTGGTGATGCTGCCAAAGAACTGTATCGCCAGCCAGATCCCCAGCATGATGAAGGCCGGAATGGTGAAGACCCTGAAATAGACGATCAGGATCAGCAAAATATCTACCCGTGCTTTCGGAAACAGCAGCAGATACCCGCCCATCACACCTGCAATCGCGCCCGAGGCGCCAACGGTCGGCACCTGAGAGTCCGGCCCAGTGATGATGTGAATGAGGCCAGCGCCAATCCCAGCTGCCAGATAGAACAGAAGGAAGGGCAGGTGGCCCATCTCGTCTTCCAGGTTGTCTCCGAAGATCCATAAGAACAGCATGTTTCCCGCCAGATGCATCCAGCCGCCGTGCAGGAACATGGATGTCACAAGGGTTTCCAACCCAAACCCGTCGCTGACCCGCGCCGGGATGATGGCGTAGTCATAAAACAGCCTGCTGATCTTCGGCCCTTCATCCATGATCCCCACATAGCTGAGAAAGATCAAGATGTTGGCGGCCATCAGGGCATATACAACGTAAGGCGTGCGCCCCGAAGGGTTATGGTCACGGATCGGAAACATGATGAGACGCTGGGCTTTTGCGCGCCCAGCGTCAATGCAAGCTTATGCCGCACCTCCTAACAACGCAGCGTTTCCGCCCGCAGCTGTCGTGTCGACGCAGACATGACGTTCGCCCAGAACCCGCGCACGGTCGGGCTTGCCGGGGATCAGCGGCAGAATTGGGCCGTCGCGGCGCGCCAGATGCTGCTCGATCTGCCGGGCTGTTTCGTCATCCCCCCACCACAACACGCCTGAGATGTCGGTCAGGTTTTCCAACCGGTGCAGGTCCAGCATCCCGATCGCTTGAATGACCGTACCGCCAAGCGCCTGAACAGCCTCGGCCTGCGCGCGCGCTGCGGCCTCTCCAGGGCCCATACATAGCAAGGGTGAGCGTGGGTATTCGCTCAGGCGGTTTGATTCACCTGTGGGACCGGGCAAGGATTGAGTTTTGACCGGCACAGGCTGCCCTTGAGGAGCGGGCAAGTCGGCTATAGCACGCCAGGTATCCGCCGCATTTTGACGATCCGGCGCACAGAAGCGGGCCATGTAGTTCGGCCCACCCGCCTTGGGGCCGGTGCCCGAAAGCCCTTCGCCCCCAAAGGGCTGAGAGCCAACGATGGCGCCGATCTGGTTGCGGTTCACATAGATGTTGCCCGCATGGATCGCCTCGGTCACATGCTGCACCCGGTCGTCGATGCGCGTGTGCAGTCCAAAGGTCAGCCCGTATCCAGTGGCGTTTATTTCGGCGATGACCTTGTCGATCTCCTGCGCCTTGAATCGGGCCACGTGCAGCACAGGACCGAAAATCTCGCGTTCCAGCGCGGCAATACCAGAAACCTCGATCAGGGTAGGGGCAACAAAAGTGCCTTCGGGCGGCAGCGGAAGCTCTTTCAGAACCCGCCCTTTGCTGCGCGCTTTGGCCACGTGATCAGCTATGCCTTGCCGGGCCTGCTCGTCGATCACCGGGCCGCAATCGGTTGAGATCAGCCAAGGATCTCCAATGCTCAGCGCGTCCATTGCCCCTTTGAGCATTGTCAGCACGTCTTCGGCGATGTCTTCCTGCAGATACAGACACCGCAGGGCTGAACAACGCTGACCCGCCGACTGAAAGGCGCTTTCGATGATTGATTGTACTGCTTGTTCGGGCAGGGCCGTGCTGTCGATGATCATTGCGTTCAAGCCGCCAGTTTCCGCGATCAGCGGCGTACCGGGGCGCATGTTCTCGGCCATCGCGGCCCTGATTTTGAGCGCGGTGGCTGTCGACCCGGTGAAGGCCACACCCGAAATGCGTTCATCCGACGTCAGCGCTGCGCCTACAGCAGGTCCTCCGGGCAGCAATTGCAGTGCGTCGCGCGGTACGCCCGCCTCGTGCATCAATTGAATGGCGCGATGCGCAACCAATGGCGTTTGCGGTGCAGGCTTGGCCAACACAGCATTTCCGGTGGCCAGCGCCGCTGCGATCTGCCCTGAGAAAATGGCCAGAGGGAAGTTCCACGGGCTGATACAGGTGAAAATACCCGCAGGCTTGGCCGCAGGAATGTTGGCCGCGTAATACCGTAGGAAGTCCACCGCCTCGCGCAGTTCCGCCACCGCGTCAGGCAGGGATTTCCCGGCTTCGCGAGCAAGAAGGGCGAAAAGCTCGCCATAGTTCGCTTCATAAAGATCGGCAGCAGCGTTCAGAACGCGCGAACGCTCAGCAGCCGGTGTGTCCCAGGGGTTGGCCGAGGCCAGGGCCAACTCTACATCCGCCGCGCTGGCTGGCGCAACGAATCCGGGCCGGTCCTGCGGGTTGGCCGGGTTGGTAACAGGTTCTTCGGCCTCTGGTTTGGCCTTGTCGGCCAATAGAGGTTGAGCAAACCAGTGATAGGCCCGGAACCCATCCCGCGCCGCCTCGATCCGATCCAGAGTGGGTGTGTGGTGCAGATCAAACCCTTTGGAGTTAGGGCGTTCTGGTTGAAACAGCTCGGGCCCTGTCGGCAGGGCGGGCGGCGGCGTCTGTACAATGACAAACGGATCTGCGGCGACCTCTTCCGGGGGCACGTTTTCATCGACGATCTGGTTCACGAAAGAAGAGTTTGCCCCGTTTTCCAACAGGCGTCGCACCAGATATGCCAGCAGGTCACGATGCGCCCCGACCGGCGCATAAATCCGGCACCGGGTGTTCTGTTTGTTCATCACGATCTGATGCAAAGTTTCGCCCATGCCGTGCAGGCGTTGGAACTCATAGGGCTGCTCGTCAGCCATATGCCGAATGGCGCTGACCGTATGGGCGTTATGGGTGGCAAATTGCGGATAGATTCGGTCGGTCATGTTCAGCAACTTGCGGGCATTGGCGATGTAGGAAACATCGGTTGCCGCCTTGTGGGTGAACACCGGAAACCCATCCACGCCTTCGACTTGCGCGCGTTTGATCTCGGTGTCCCAATAGGCCCCTTTGACCAGGCGCACCATCAGCTTGCGGTCGTGGCGCTGCGCCATGTCGTACAGCGTATCCAGAACCAGCCCGGCGCGCGGTCCGTAAGCCTGCACCACGATACCGAACCCGTGCCACCCGGCGAGGGCCGGATCAGACATGACCGCTTCGATAACCTGCAGCGATAGCGACAGGCGGTCTGCCTCTTCTGCATCGACGTTCAGACCCATGCCGGCGGCTTTGGCCAGCAATGCAAGAGCCCGCAGTCGCGGGACCAACTCGTCCATGACCCTCTGTTCTTGCGCCAGCTCATAGCGAGGATGCAGGGCGGACAGCTTGACCGAGATACCTGGATTGGCACGGATGTCGTCATGGGTGCAAGCATCGGCAATGGCCGAAATAGCGCGGGAGTATGACAGGTGATAGCGCGCTGCGTCCGCCTCAGTCCGCGCGGCTTCGCCCAGCATATCGTAGGAGTAGGTATAGCCCTTTCCCTCCATTCCACGGGCGCGATCCATCGCGGATTGAATGGATTCACCCAGAACGAATTGCCGTCCCATTTCCTTCATCGCTCGGGCCACGGCGGTTCGGATCACTGGCTCACCCAGTCGTTTTATGGCCCCTCGCAATGCCCCGACCGGAGAGGCTTTGCCCTCGTCCAGAACCTTACCGGTCAGCATCAGCGCCCACGTGGACGCGTTCACCAGCGATGACGAGGATTTTCCCAGATGTTTGCCCCAGTCGGACGGAGCGATCTTGTCATCGATCAACGCGTCGATAGTGTCAGCATCCGGCACGCGCAGCAACGCTTCGGCCAAACACATCAATGCGATGCCTTCATCAGTAGACAGGCCGTATTCGGCCAGAAACACTTCCATCAACCCCGGCGAAGTGCTGGAGCGGATGTCGCGAACCAACTGCGCCGCGGCGGCGCAGATTGTGACACGATCTGCATCCGTCAGGTCTGCTTGAGTGATCAGGGTATCAAGGACAGCCGATTGATCGGCATAGGTTGGCGTGTCGATAAGTGTGCGCAGGCTGTGTGACATGAGTCCTCCGGTCTTTGCGCTAATATAGGGTGGAAAATACAGGACAATGGCCCAAAATTTATGTATCCGAAGGCAAGTGTTCTGATTTTGTGGAAATAGGCAGTGCAAATGGACTTTCCTGATCTGGATCGGTTCGATCGGTCGATTCTGAAAATTTTGGCTGAAGACGGTCGTGCTTCGGTCGCCGATCTGGCGCGCGAGATCGGCTTGTCGAAATCCCCGACACAGGCGCGGCTCAAGCGGTTGGAGGCGAGCGGAGTGATTAAGGGGTATCGGGCAATGCTGGATCCGATCCGCCTTGGGCTGGATCACGTGGCTTTTGTCGAAGTGCGCATGACGGACACGCGCGAAAAGGCGCTGGCCGAGTTCAATGCCGCTGTCCGTAAGATCGCCGAAGTCGAGCAGGCGCATATGATTGCATCGAATTTCGATTATCTTCTAAAAGTTCGCACCGCCACGATGTCCGAGTACCGTCGTGTCTTGGCCGAGAAAATCTCATCCCTGCCGCATGTTGCCAGCACGTCAACTTTTGTGGCGATGGAGGCTGTTAAAGAAACCGGTATGCTTGGCGGGTTTGAACAACAGGCTTGACGGAACAGGATTTCAACCCACCCTAGGGGCATGAAACGAGTATTCGCTGCCACGAGTCTTATGATCGCCTTTCCGCTTTTGGCGCTCGCTGAAACATGCCCTATGTCTCCGGATCATACGGAAGGGGTTGAGGCGCTCATTAAGCAGGTTCAAAAGGCAGAGTCGCAAAGCGACGCGCGTGCCATCTCGGATCAGATGTGGGTGCTTTGGACGGATGCACCGGACTCTCGATCACAAACCTTGTTGGATCGGGGGATGGCACGACGAGAAGCTTGGGATTTGCTGGGCGCCTTGGACGACTTCAACCAACTTGTCGACTATTGTCCGACCTACGCTGAAGGTTACAATCAGCGAGCTTTTGTAAACTACCTCAGGCAGGATTTTGGTGTGGCTTTGCAAGACTTGAACGTCGCAATTGAATTGTCGCCAAACCACATTGGGGCACTCAGCGGGCGTGCTTTGTCTTTGCTGGGTTTGAAGCGCCTGGAGGATGCGCGAGCGGCACTGTCTGAGGCTCTTGATCTCAATCCCTGGCTGTCAGAGCGGGCGTTGATAGAGCCGGGTGGTCTGTTGGAACCGCCTGGAAAGGACATCTGACAATAGGGCCTTGGTATCCGAATAGCCGGTGGGCACGCATTAACGTGATAGTATTCGCCGCTTTTCAGCCATGGCCTCACGTCGTCTCTGTTCAATTCCCAGTTTGAAAGACTTTTCGACAAAGTCGATGTGTTCGGTTGCCGCTTTTTCGGCTCGTTCTTCATCACCGTCGATCACCGCGCGACCCAATTCTAGATGCTGCTGCAGCAGCTTTTCCCCCGTTCCGTCAATCGTGCGCAGGAAATCACGATTGTAGAAAACGCCTTTACGGGTGAGTTCGTAGATCGACGCCATCATATGGATGAGGGTTGCGTTCTGACTGGCATCGACAATCGCTGAGTGAAGCGCAAAGTCTGCCTCTTGCGAGGCTTTGGCGTCTTGCTCCTGCCACGCACGCTCATTTTCGTCTAGGATTTCGGCGATCCGCTCCTTGTCCGCCTTGGTTGCCCGACGTGCAGCAAGGCGGGCCGCGAAGCCTTCCTGCTCGCGGCGGTATTCCAGATAATCAAAAAAAGCAGGCTCGTGCCGTTCATACAGTGCAAGAAGAGCAGGCATCATGGCCTGTCCGGTCAGGGCTGCCACGAACGTGCCTTCGCCGTGCTGCGTGGCAACCAGACCGCGTTCTTCCAGCACCTGAAGCGCCTCGCGTAGCTTTGGGCGCGATACGCGCAACATTTCGGCAAGATCGCGTTCCGAAGGCAGTTTCCGGCCCTGTTTCAGGATGCCCGAGGCGATCAGATCTTCGACTTGTGCAACCACAGCCTCGGCCAACGATTCGTGTCCAACCGGTTCAAAAATTGCCTTGGTGTTCATGATGCACTGCCCTGTTTGAAGCTGGAAATCCGCAGCAACTGGTAAACAAACATAACCGTATCCGCGCGAAACTCAAGCTTCTGAGCGTTCTTACAAGTAGCTAGGTACTTTGTTGTTCGTGAAAGGTTTTTGGGATTTGTCCTATTTTTTAGCAGATCTCAAAAGTTGTTCTTTAGGCCGCGTCTAACGTCGCAGGGATTTTTGGGAATCAACCAATGGTAAATAAAATTGTTGACTGGCTAACTCTGGTAAAGTTAGTTTACCACCGGAGCGGCGCTGGAAGAGCCTGCGCCAATGATCGGGCTGAAACCCCGACCAACCCTGGAGGAGAATTCATGAAGAAGACCCTGACGAGCTTGGCCGTGGCGGCCAGCATTATGGCCGCGCCTGCGGTTGCCGCAGACAAACTGCTGTTGAAAACGCCGATTGCGTTCTCGACCGAATTGCCGGGCTTGGGCTCGCCGATCCCGCGTGTTGCCGAACAGCTTGACGTGATGTCGGGCGGCACGCTGAAGATGAAAGTGTACGAGCCGGGCAAGCTGGTTCCGCCGTTCGAAATTTTGGACGCGGTATCCACTGGAAAGATCAACTCGGGCTACACCACAGCCGGATATTGGGCCGGTAAAATCCCGGCTGCGCCGCTGTTTTCGGCTGTGCCTTTTGGCCCCGAAGCGGGTGAATACATGGCGTGGCTCTACTACGGCAACGGCATGACTCTGTATCAGGAAATGTATGATCAGGCCGGTTACAACGTAAAAGTTCTGCCTTGCGCAATCATCGCACCCGAAACCTCGGGTTGGTTCGCAACCGAGATCAACTCGCCCGAAGACCTGAACGGTCTGAAGATGCGTTTCTTTGGTCTGGGCGGCAAAGTTATGCAGAAGTTGGGTGTTGCAACGTCGCTGCTGCCGGGTGGTGAGATATTCCCCGCGCTGGAAAAAGGCGCGATTGACGCGACTGAATTTTCGATGCCCGCCATTGATGCGCGCCTGGGCTTCCATAAACTGGTCAAGTTCAACTATTTCCCCGGCTGGCACCAGCAGGCGACTGTGTTCGAACTGCTGATCAACAAAGACGTCTGGAATGAAACCAGCGACCAGCACAAGGCAATCATTGAAAGCGCCTGTAAGGCGTCGATGGCGGACAGCTTTGCCGAAGGTGAAGCGATCCAGCATGCCGCGCTGATCGACAACGTTGAAAACAACGGTGTCACCATCAAGCAGTGGTCGCCCGAGATGCTGGATACCTTCCGCGCCACCTGGGACGAAGTTGCCGCTGAAGAAGCCGCAAACGATGCCTTTTTTGCACAAGTCCTGGCCGACATGAACGAATTCCGCGACGGCTACAACCTGTGGAAGACCAACGCGTTCCTCCCACGTCAGTAAACTCTCCCTAACTGACGTTACCGGGGCGGCGGAATCCGCCGCTCCGAACTCTCCCAAAAACGGAATTTCTAACCTTTCACTGCCCCGCACGCCGGGGTGCTGAGCGAGGAATGACCATGGCCAACGAACTATATACAAATGATCCGGTCGAAGCCTATGAAGGCATTCTGGAGCATCCCGAAACAGACCGCCAGAAAATTGCCGTCGCTATCGACACGGGCGTCAAAGCGGTAGGCCATGTGGTCATGTGGGCGAATATCCTGCTGATGGCTGCGATCTTCAGCCAGGTTTCGCTGCGCTACCTGTTCAGCCAGAATTACCCCAAGCTGGACGAGATCCAGTGGCATTTCTACGGCATTGTCACGATGATCGGCATTTCCTATGCCTTGATCACCGACAGCCATGTCCGCGTTGACGTCCTGCATATGCAGTTGTCACGCCGCGCGCAGCGGATCATCGAAGTGATCGGTATCCTGACCCTGCTGACACCGTTCATCTATTTGATGGTCGACCAGGGGTACGACTATTTCTACGAAAGCTTCCGCGTCAATGAACGCTCGGACAGCCCAACGGGTCTGCCTGCGCGCTGGGCGTTTAAGGCGGTCATTCCGATCAGTTTCATCCTGCTCGCCCTGGCGGCACTCGCACGGTTGATCCACGATGGGCACGCGCTGCTTTACGGACCGGCCTCGGAACGGGAAGGCGCGCCGCTGCGTCGTATCCTGCTGGTTCTGGCCGTGTTCGCTGCCGTCTGCGTGGGCCTGACCTTCCTTGTCGAAACGACCGAGGAAAAGCTGGTCATCGCCATGTTCCTGACCTTCATCGCGCTGCTGTTCACCGGCTACCCGGTGGCGTGGGTGCTGGCCGGTGTCGGCGTGGCCTATTGCGGTCTGGCTTACCTGTTCGACAACGATCTGATGCTGTGGACGGGGCTGGAGAGCACCTTTACCGGGCTCGATTACCTGACCCTCGGAGCGGTCGTGAACCGGGTCTATGCCACCATGTCCAACGCAGTTCTGGTTGCGCTCCCGATGTTCATCTTCATGGGCCTGATGCTGGACGAATCCGGTGTGGCCGAGCGTCTGATGTCCTCGATGCAGCGCCTGTTCGGCACCGTGCGCGGCGGTCTGGCGATCACCGTGACCCTGATCGGGATCATTCTGGCAGCCTCGACCGGCATCATCGGAGCATCGGTCGTGCTGCTGGGCGTGCTGTCGTTGCCGTCGATGATGCAGCAGAAATATCAGCCGACGTTGGCTGCTGGCGTGGTTTCAGCGTCCGGTACGCTGGGTATCCTGATCCCACCGTCCATCATGCTGGTGATCATGGCCGACCAGATGGCCTTGTCTGTCGGAGACCTGTTCATGGCGGCTGTCTTCCCCGGCGTGATCATCGGTGGCCTGTACCTGACCTACATCTTCATTCTCGCACTGGTGAAGCGTGATGCGGCCCCTGTGCCCGAGGGCGCAAAAGCTCCCGATTGGGCCGCTGTCAAGGACGTTCTGATTGCCGTCATCCCAACGCTGATGCTGATCCTCGCCGTGCTGGGTTCGATCTTTGCAGGTCTGACCACGCCGACCGAAGCCTCGGGCATCGGTGCGCTGGGTGCGACGCTGCTGGCACTGGGCTATCGTAAGCTGACCTTTGCGAAACTGTGGAACGTGCTGGTGTCGACCTTCAACACCACTGCGTACATCTTCGCGATCTTCCTTGGTGCGACCGTATTCTCTTACGTCCTACGGGAACTGGGCGGAGACGAGCTGATCGAGCATGTGGTGCAATCCACCGGCTTTGGTGCCTACGGCACAATCCTTTTCATCCTGTTCATCGTCTTCTTGCTGGGCTTCGTTCTGGACTGGATCGAGATCACGCTGATCGTGTTGCCTCTGATGCGGCCCATCGTGAACGGGTTGGGCATCGACATCCCCGGCTTTGGCGTTCTGGATGAACCCGCGCTGGTGTGGTTCGTGATCCTGGTGGCGGTGACGCTGCAAACCAGCTTCCTGACGCCGCCTGTGGGCTTCGCCCTGTTCTATCTGAAAGGCGTTTGCCCGCCCGAGATCAAGCTGACCCACATTTACAAAGGCATCATCCCCTTCGTGTTGTTGCAGTTGACCGGTCTGGCGTTAGTCTTCCTATGGCCGACCCTAGCCACCTGGCTGCCCTCGGTCGCCTACTAAGGAGCCTGCCTGATGCGTCTGAGCCAATGTCATAACTTCCACGACTTCCGGCGGCTGGCCAAGCAGCGGCTGCCGGGGCCCATCTTCAACTATATCGACGGTGGCGCAGATGATGAGGTGACGTATCGGGAAAACACCAACGCATTTGATCGCTGCGATCTGCTGCCTTCGGTCCTGCGTGGGGTGTCCGATGTGGACATGTCGGTCACCGTGATGGGGCAAAAGCTGGATATGCCCGTCTATTGCTCACCCACCGCCTTGCAGCGCCTGTTCCACCATCAAGGCGAGCGCGCGGTTGCGGCGGCGGCTGAGAAATACGGGACGATGTTCGGCGTATCCTCGCTGGGGACTGTGTCGCTGGAGGAGCTTCGGCAAAAACACAAGAACCCGCAGGTCTATCAGTTCTATTTCCACAAGGATCGCGGCCTGAACGCCGCCATGATGCAGCGCGCCAAAGAGGCCGGTGTCGAGGTCATGATGCTGACCGTCGACAGCATCACCGGCGGCAACCGTGAGCGTGATCTGCGCACCGGCTTCTCGATCCCATTCCGTCTGACGCTGGGCGGCATGATCCAGTTTGCAATCAAGCCGATGTGGGGGATCAACTATGTCACGCACGAGAAATTCCGCCTGCCGCAGCTGGAAGAACATGTCGATATGGGTGGAGGTGCCAGCTCGATCGGCGGCTACTTTACCGACATGCTCGATCCGTCGATGAACTGGGATGACGTGGCACAGATGGTGCGAGACTGGGACGGTCAGTTCTGTCTCAAAGGCATCATGACCGTTGAGGATGCCAAACGCGCAGATGAAATCGGCTGCACCGGGATCATCTTGTCGAACCACGGGGGCCGCCAATTGGACGGCTCACGCACGCCCTTCGACCAACTGGCCGAGATAGTCGATGCAGTTGGTGACAAGCTGGACGTGATGATGGACAGCGGCATTCAGCGCGGCACGCATGTGCTCAAAGCGTTGTCAATTGGGGCCAAAGCCGTGGGTGTTGGTCGTCACTACCTGTACCCGTTGGCTGCCGCAGGGCAGGCGGGGGTCGAGCGCGCACTTGGCCTGATGCGGGCCGAGATTGAGCGCGACATGAAACTGATGGGCGTCACCAGCGTTGACCAGTTGAGCCGCGAGAATATCCGTTTCCGCAGCGCTTGAACCCAAGATGGGGGCCGAGATGACCAATGAAGAATTGATCAAGCACTTCCGCTCCGTCGTCGGATCGCGCCACGTCCTGACAGGCGAGCGCGCGACCGAGCGGTTTCGGCGTGGGTTCCGCTCGGGCGAGGGGGAGGCGCTGTGTGTCATTCAGCCTGGTACGCTGTCGGAACAGTGGAAGGTTCTGCAAGCTTGTGTTGCATCGGACAAGATCGTCATCATGCAGGCCGCCAACACCGGCCTGACAGAAGGATCGACACCGTCGGGCAGCTATGACCGCGATGTCGTTCTGATCAACACCCGCCGGATGGATACACTGGTCCCGTTGAACAATGGCGAGCAAATCGTCAGCTTTCCCGGTGCCACCCTGTTTGCTTTGGAAAAACTTCTGGCCCCGCTGGGGCGCGAGCCGCATTCGGTGATCGGTTCCTCGTGCATCGGTGCATCGATTGTGGGTGGGGTCTGCAATAACTCGGGCGGGTCTTTGGTCGAGCGTGGGCCCGTTTACACCGAACTGTCCGTGTACGCCCGGATATCCGAGCAGGGCGAGCTGGAACTGGTCAACCATCTGGGCATTGATCTGGGCGACACGCCCGAGGAAATTCTGGCAAGCCTTGACGCCGGCACTTTCGACCGCAACCCGGGGGCCACGAACAAACGGGCGTCAGCAAGTGACTACGCACAGATCGTGCGGGATGTGGACGCAGAAACGCCTGCACGTTTCAACGCAGACAAGGCCAAACTGTTCGAATCCGCTGGTTCTGCCGGAAAACTGGCGGTTTTTGCTGTTCGCCTTGATACCTTCCGGAAAAACGACGCGGAAAAAGTGTTCTATATTGGAACGAACAGCCCCGATGATCTGGCCGCTTTGCGCCGCCATATCCTGTCTAGGTTCAAGTCACTGCCTGTTTCGGCCGAATATATGCAGCGTGAAGTGTTCGACATCACCGCCAAATACGGCAAGGACACAGTTGTGATGATCGACAAACTGGGGACGGATCGCTTGCCGTTCTTCTTCGCGATGAAAGGCGCGGTTGATGCGCGGCTTCGGCGTATACCGCTCCTCGGCAATTTTACTGATCGTTTCATGCAAATGGCCGTAGCGCTTTGGCCGCGTGTTCTGCCCAAGCGGATGGTCGAGTTCCGCGACAAGTACGAACATCACCTGATCCTGAAGATGAAAGATGACGGGATCGCAGAGGCTGCTGCGTGGTTGCCGGATTTTCTGAAAGACCGTGAAGCTGGCTTCTTTGAATGCGATATGCGCGAGGCCAAGATTGCCGGCCTGCATCGTTTCGCAGCCGCCGGAGCCGCCGTGCGTTACATGGCGCTGCATAACTCGGATGTAGAAGATATTATTGCACTGGATGTCGCGCTGCGCCGCAACGATTACGACTGGCTGGAAAAACTTCCACCTGAGATCGAGGATAAGCTGGTGCACAAACTCTACTACGGCCACTTCATGTGCCACGTCATGCATCAGGATTACATCGTCAAAAAGGGCGCGGACCCCAAGGTGTTGAAGGCAGCGATGCTCAAACTGTTTGACGAACGGGGGGCAGAATACCCGGCTGAACACAACGTGGGTCACTTGTACAAGGCCAAGCCGGACCTGGCAGCGCATTACAAGTGCTGCGACCCGACCAATTCGTTCAACCCTGGTATCGGTAAGATGTCGAAGGCGAAATACTACAACTAAGCGGGCTTCACGACGCGGCCGAACGTTTGTCGAAGGCATCCAACAAACGGTTGCCCGTGTCAAAGAACGCGTCTTCGCCGATCAGATCGGTCACGCCATAGCGATCAAGCTCTGCTTTTACATCTGGTTCAACCAGCGTGAACACGAGGCGAATGCCGTTTTCATGCAGAAACTCGACCAAGCTGCGCAGGGCATACCCGGCGGTAAAATCGATCTCATCTATGGCCGATGCGTCGATGCAGAACCATTCAGGTTTCGCGTCCGAGCCTTGCACAATGGCCGTGGCTTCATTCGTAAAACGCTGTGTGTTTGCGTAATACATGCCGTGCGAGAACCGATAGATCACAAGGCCGGGTTCAAATTGATTGGGTGGTGTCAGGGCTTTTGAATGCCAGCCACCGTTTTCGGTTTTGACGATCGCGGCGTTCTTTGGGCGATACCCCCGGCGGGTGTGATCGATCAGAGAAAAGACCACGGCAAAGACAATGCCTTGTTCGACGCCCACAAGCACGACCACGGCGGCCGTTGCGGCGGCCACCCAGAACTCTGAGCGGGCTTGTTTGTAGATCGTGGTAAGACCACGCAGATCAATCAGCTTCAAACCAATCAGGAAGACAATGGCCGACAAGGCGGCACTTGGCAGATAAGCAAGCGGTTTGGTGAGAAACAGGATCACCACAAGGACAATGGCCACAGTAGTCAATTGGGCCACCTGACTGCGCCCACCGGCGCTGGCGACCATTTCGGTTTTGGTGGGGCTACCGTTGACCACAAATGTGCCGGAAAATGCCGCGCCGAAATTTGCAAGGCCCAACCCGATCAGGTCTGTGTTCTCGCTGAACTTCTCATCGTACCGGGCAGCGTAGGCTCGTGAGGTCGCTGCGCTCTGTGCCAGAATAACCACGAAGATGGACAGTGCCGTGGGCAGGAGTTGTTTGAACAAAGTCCAACTCCAATCCACATTCGGTATCGAGAGTGACGGCAAGCCGCTTGGAACTGTCCCCAGAACAGCAATGCCGATTGTTTCGAAGGAAAAGGCCCAGCTGCAATAGATCACTCCTACGATTGCGATCAGGGGGCCGGGTATTCTTCGCGACAGCTTTGTGGAGGCGACAACAACGCCAAGCACGGCGGCAGAGACAAACACAGTTGGCCAGCTGATATGAGCCACGTTCAGGTATACGTCGTTCAGCCGCGCAAGCGTACCGTGTCCGCTGGCTTCGATCCCCAATAAACCGGGTATTTCGCCAGTGGCAACCTGAACGCCAACGCCGGTCAGAAAACCGACCAAAACGGTGCGCGACAGGAAGTCGGCCAGAAATCCAAGCCCGATGATCCGCGCAGCGATCAAAAGCACGGCCGCCATCAGCGCCAACAGGGACGCCAAAGCGAGGTATTCCGACGAACCCGAGACCGCCATGCCCGCCAGCGCCGAGGCTGTTATGGCCGCCGTTGCCGAATCGGCCCCGACCACAAGATGTCGCGACGACCCGAACAGGGCGAACAGCGCCATGGGAATCAGAATCGTATAGAGCCCCGTAATGACCGGCGTACCCGCGATTTTGGTATAGCCCATGACTTCGGGGATCGCGAGGCAGGCAAAGGTAAGCCCGGCAAGCATCTCGGTCGGAAGACGCGACCGGTCAAAAGGCAGCACGCCCTGCAGCACCGGTGACGGTGATGATTTGGGATTTCTGCCCGGGTTTTCCATGGGTTACCTTTTTACCCGATTTGTTCTGCGTGTGATCTTGGTTGCCAACAGAGCGTCGGGGCAAAATTTAAGCAAGGCATGATGGGCAAATCGAAAGGCTCCTGCTGGTTTTTTTAACAGGTTTTCAGGGAAAATAGCGCGACTACGGGAAACCCCCAATTTTGCGCGGCAGCGATCAGGGGTAAACATGACCTACCGTACTTACCACACAAACACACGGCAATTACTTTCCCCGATGAGGGGCTGGTCACACCCCCTCGGCCGGCCCCTCTTAACTTTTTGGGAATGTGAAACAGATCTTGCCGCCCGCAGATTTGGTGGGCGAGTTCAGGACACGTGTTCGTTTTGGGCCAGCGTCGCCACATGAATGGGAAGGTCTGCAGCAGCCTCATAGGCGATGTCATGTGGAATGTTCTGCACGCGGGACTTTCGGTATCCTTCCGTGAACAGCAGAAACGGGATTTTCGCTCTGACGGCGGTTTCCGAGTCTACCTCGCTGTCTCCAACAAATACGCGGGGACCTTTTGCCTCAAGGGCATCGAAGCTTGCAAAAAGATGCTTGGGGTCCGGCTTTCTGGTCGGCAGACTGTCGCCACCAATCACCACATCGAAGAACCGCGACAGGTTCAGCGCTTCTAACACGTGGCGGGCAGGGGCTTCGGGCTTGTTTGTGCAGATGCCCAGAGCGCAACCCATCTGTCGTAACGCATCCAGCGATTCGGGGATGCCGGGGTAAGGAATGGTCGTTTCGCTGGCCGCTGCGTTGTAGTGCTTCAGGGTCAGTTGTGTCAGTTCCGCATGACGGTCCAGCGGCAGTTCGCAATGGTGGATCATGCGTTCGACTAGCTTGGGCAGGCCATTGCCAACGAATCCCTTGATGATGTCGATCGACAGCGGGTCATGCCCAACGTCATTCAATGTTCGATTGGCCGCTGCGGCCAGATCGCCAAGGCTGTCCACCAGCGTTCCATCGAGATCAAAAATAACTGTTGCGGTCATGCCCAGCGCGTCCTTTTCGTCTGACCGCAGACGTAACCCGCCCTCTTCAGGGGTGCAATCGCTTGTGTTAAAACGACACTTGACAATCCTTACTAAAATAATCAGATTAAGCTGCAGGAACAGAAAGCCAGCCCAGTCGGGGTCAGCCAGACTATATGAAACGCAACAGGTATGGCGCTAAGCCGACACGCTCTGGAGATGTCCTGATGAACATACAGAACCCGACCCCCACCCAAGGTTATCCTGTCTCGATGCTTCCCGCGCACAAGGCCGAGGAGCTGACAAAGGGCGGAAATCTTGCCCATATCGAACTTGGCGATCAGCTTTACACTTTGCGGATCACCCGCGCAGGCAAACTGATCCTGACGAAATGAGCATGCAATCCACACGCGGTGGCGCCACGGTTGGCCACCTTGCGGATCTTGGTCCGGTTGAAGCAGGTGCGGTGATGTATCTGCGGATGTGGAGCGAGGGTGAGGGCGGTCGAACCGACGCAGCCAGTGATTTCCAGATCGCCTTGGGCGCAGATTGCGGAGAGGCCGCGATGCAGACGCTGGAAAGTGTGTGTTCCCTTTGTGCCGCCTATGGACGCCGCCCCCTAATCCGCCATGGGCTGAAATGCGCGTGCCTGGGCGCTGATGAGAATTGCTTCGCCCAGATGATCGCCGCAGCATCCGAGGGTGCGCGTGAAGATGCGATGATGTTGGCGTCTCTGATCGTGCGCCCGGATTTTGCGCCTGCGCTCGCATCGTTGTCAGAAGAGTTGGGTCTTGCCCTCAAGCGCATCACGGCTCGGTTCAGGATTCCGACAACCGGACACCATACCCCCTCGGCCGTTCTCCACTGATCCCCGGTTCAGGGCGGCTTAACCCCGGCATTGCGCCGGGGTTATCTTGTTCAGCAGCATCCACATCCTGCGTGGTGATGATCATGATCGCAAACCGGCGCAGGGGTGTAGTCGCCCACCTCAGACAGCACGTCCCGCAAGGCCCACAGGATCATGTCCACATCCTCGGCCTCAATGGTCAGCGGCGGGCGGATTTTCAGGATGTTGTCTTTGGGACCTTCGCTGCCGATCAGAATGCGATGATCGCGCATCCGGTTTTTGACATAGCTGCAAATCTCGGTTCCTTCTGACCCGTCAGTGTTGATCAGCTCAACACCCAGAAACAACCCCATGCCCCGCACGTCGCCAACACAGCCAAAGTCGTTTTCGATCTGACGCAGCCCGGTCATCAGACGGTCTCCCATCAGGCGGGCATTGTCTTGCAGACCTTCGTCGTCAACGATGTCCAGCACCTCCTTGCCGATCCGGCAGGACAGGGTCGAGCCGCCGAAGGTGGAAAAGAATTCAATCCCATTGTTGAAGCTGTCCGCAATTTCCCTGGTCGTCACCAACACGCCCAGAGGGTGCCCGTTGCCGATCGGTTTGCCCATGACAACAATGTCAGGCAGCGCGCCCTGGTGTTCAAAGCCAAAGTAGTACTCGCCCAGACGACCAAGACCTGTCTGCACCTCATCTGCGATGCAGACACCACCGGCGGCACGGATTTTCTCATAAACCGCAGGCAGATAGCCCTTGGGAGGAATGATCTGTCCTCCGACCGAAGGGAAGGTTTCCGCAATAAACCCTGCTACGCCTTGCCCGCGCGCGTTCAAGGCTGTGATTGCCGGGTCTAAAAGATCGGCAAATTTCTGGGCCCGATCCGCATCGTCTCGCTTGAACGAACCGCGGTAGTCATCCGCGACTTCGACCAGCTCAACCCAGTCGGCTTTGCCGATGCCACCAGGCTTGTTGAACTTATAAGCCGAGATCGCCACAGCCGCGTTTGTATTCCCGTGATAGCCGTGATCCGGCGTCACGATCCCTTTCACTCCGGTATGGGCACGGGCCAGTCGCAGAGCCAGCTCATTGGCCTCGGTCCCGGAATTGACGAAGAAGCAGACCTCGAAATGATCTGGCAGTTTGGACAGGATCTTGTCGGCAAAAGCGGTTTGGGCCGGATGCAGATAACGGGTGTTCGAATTCATCCGCCTCAACTGATCCGCTGCCACGGCATGAATACGCGGATGCGCATGGCCGACATGAGGAACGTTGTTATAGGCGTCCAGATAGGGGCGGCCCCATTCGTCGAACAGGTGGTGTTTCCACCCACGCACCAGCATGACCGGATCGTCATAGGTCAGAGACAGGTTACCGCCAAAATGATCGCGTCGCCCTTGCTGGATCGCCTGCTTGTCAGTGGGTTGGTAAAACACCTTGTCATCCGGCAGGTTCAGCAAGGCGGCGGGGTTCGGACAGACCGCGTGCCACAGCTCCATCTCGTCAGGATCGCCAACACCGGGCCAGTCCGCCTCCATACCATCGGTGGTCAGGGCCAGTTGGAAATGCACATGAGGGGCCCATCCGCCATTCTGGCTGGCATCGCCCAGCCGGGCAAACGCCGCCCCCTGTGCTACCGGATCGCCGGGTTTCAGCCTGTCACAGCATTCTGGATCCAGATGACCATAGAGCGTATAGAACGGATCACCTTCGGGCGTTTCGTGATGCAGGATGATCACCCCGCCATAGTCGAGGTGGCTGTCGCGTTTCTCGACGACCTCAACCCGCCCGCTCATGGGCGCGTGCAGCACCGTCCCGGCAGGCGCAAACACATCCACGGCCAAATGCACTGTCCGCCGGTCCGAGGCTTTCCACGGGCCCTTGCGGAACCCCGGTTCGGCATAGATCAGGCGGGGCTCGTTGTAATAGCCCAGCCACAGATCTTGCCCATATTCCTCGCCGACCCGCGCGGCTTCGGCCAAAGGCATGTGGAACGGGTTCTGAGGCCAGACACAGTTCTCAACCGACAGCGAGCCCATGGGCGCATCGCTCAGATCCTGACCGAACATATCGGCAAACTGGCCACGATGATCCTTCAGATAGGCTTGGATGCGCTCAGCTCCGTCGACAACAGGCAGGCCGCACGCCGCCCGCAAGCGCGCCTTCATCAACCCACCATTGACCGAGGCATTCTCAAGGAACCGCCATGCGGGTGCCTGCGAGATGGTTACATAAGGGTCATCCGGGTTCTCGGCTGCCATCAGGGTCGAGTTGACGACCGACACGGCAAGCCGCATCCGCAGCAGCGGCCAGATCAAGTCTACTTCGTCGACGCTCAGCCGGTTGGCCGCGTGATAACCTTTCACCAACGCAGACAGCGCCCGTTCTGGTTTGGGATGGTCCAACACTATGTAAGCCCCGGCAATCGCCAGATCGCAGACTCGCGGCGCCGCGCACATGTCACCCAGATCGATCAGGCCCGAGATCCGCCGCCGTTCACTCAATTCCCCTTCGACCAGAATGTTATAGTCATTGGCATCATTGTGGATGGCTTGTTTTGGCAGATCCGCAAGGGTGCCGGAGATCGCAGCAAACCCGCCGCAGATTTCCTTTAGCAAGGCTTGTCGCGAAGGACCAGAAATCGCGTCCAGCTTACCCGCAATCCAATCCGCCTGCATCAAGTCCCATTTGAAATCGGCCCGATGCAGCCCCTCATGCTGGAACCCTTCCAGGGCCCGATCGGTTGCTCCCAGCACGCGCCCAAGTTTCAGGATCAATTCTTCGGATTTTGGTGCCGCCTTTGCGTAGCATCGCCCGGGCAGGCATTCCAGCAACCATGCCAGCCTAGGCTGAGCCTCAGAGTCTGTAATCTCGGGTAACACATCGCCGTTCAAATCGGGGAACACTTTGGGAAAAGGCAAACCCGGTGCTTCCGATGCAATATGGGCCAGTGCCTGTATCTGCAGGTCCACCAAACCGGCTTCGCAACCTGCTCGCATGACCTTCAGAACATAGTCCTGCCCATTGGTGGCCTGCACCAGAAAGTTTAGGTCGTATTCGCCATCCAACCGCTTCAAACGCGCGTCCAGCCCCCAGTGCTGCCGCAATGCATCCGCCCAGAACTTCACCAATTCGCTCATGTCGCTCTCCGCCCCGGTGCACCCGGGATCCTCTTCATCTGGCTAAAAATACCTTCGGGGGTGAATTGGCCCAACGGGCCAAGAGGGGGCAGACAGCCCCCTGAACCCTCAGTCCAACGCGCGCAAGCGCTTGAACAGAGACGACGTATCCCACCGCCCACCGCCGAGTTTCTGAACGTCCTTGTAAAACTGGTCGACCAATGCGGTCACGGGCAGTGATGCACCATTGACGTTGGCTTCATCCATACAAATACCCAAATCCTTGCGCATCCAATCCACGGCAAACCCGTGTTCGAAATGATCGTCCAACATCGTCTCGTGACGGTTCACCATTTGCCAGCTTCCAGCCGCGCCCTGGCTGATTACCTCTACCACGGATCGCCCGTCCAACCCTGCTTTCTCGGCAAAATGCAGCGCCTCGCTGAGAGCCTGAACCAAACCGGCAATCGCGATCTGGTTACACATCTTGGTCAATTGGCCCGCGCCGCTGTCGCCAATTCGGCGGCAAATCTTGGAATAGACCTCCATCAGCGGTTCGGCCGCATCGTAAGCGGCCTGATCACCACCGCACATGATGGACAGAACACCGTTTTCAGCCCCGGCCTGACCGCCCGAGATCGGGGCGTCGACAAAGGCGACCCCCTGCGCGGCACCGGCCTTGCAAAGCTCACGCGTGACATCTGCCGAGACCGTTGTGTGATCGACGAAGATGGCTCCGTCGGACATGCCGTGAAACGCACCGTCCTCGCCTGAGCAGACCATGCGCAGATCGTTATCATTGCCCACGCAGGCCATGACAAATTCCGCGCCCAGGACGGCGTCTTTCGGAGTAGCCGCCATGGCCCCGCCATACTGGGCCACCCAGGCTTCGGCCTTGGCTGTGGTGCGGTTGTAGACGGTAACGTCATGACCTGCGGCTTTCAGATGTCCGGCCATGGGATAGCCCATGACACCAAGGCCAAGGAACGCGACTTTTGCCATTTTGTGATCCTCTCCACTGTTCGACCATGGTCTCAGGCCGAAATCTTTGGCGAAGACAAAGCAAAGCTGCGCCCAAAGGGCAACCCCGTGTCAGCCTTTCCCTCCCAGATCTTTCAGGATCGGGCAATCAGGGCGGTCATCTCCGGCGCACGCATCGATGAGATGGCTCAGCGTATCGCGCATCGCGTTCAGGTCCCCGATCTTGGCTTTGATCTGAGCCAGATGATCCCGTGCGACCCGCTTCACATCGGCGCTTGCGCGGGTTTCATCCTCATACAACGCCAACAGGGTACGGCAATCTTCGATGGTGAACCCAAGCGCACGGGCGCGGCCCAGAAAGTTCAGCTTGTGCACGTCCTGATCGCGAAAACGGCGATACCCGTTGTCGTCGCGCAGAGGCTTGATCAGGTCGATCTCCTCATAATAGCGGATCGTCTTGGCGGGCAGACCTGTACGGGCAGACACGTCTCCGATATTCATGGGTGCACCTCGTTGGCGGCCAAGGTCGGGGTTTCCGGCACGCTGGCGCGAACGCGACGCAGACGCAAAGCATTTGAGACCACAAAAACACTCGACAAAGCCATCGCGCCTGCTGCCAAAGCAGGCGACAACAGATGACCGCCAAACGGATACAGTGCGCCAGCCGCCACCGGGATCAGCAGGACATTGTAACCAAACGCCCATCCGAGGTTCTGGCGAATGTTTCGCATTGTGCGACGGCTGATCTCGGTCGCGTTTGCAACGCCACGCAAATCACCCGACATCAGCACAACGTCCGCCGTTTCGATCGCCACATCCGTACCTGTCCCAATGGCGATGCCGATATCCGCAGATGCAAGCGCCGGAGCATCGTTGATCCCATCGCCAACAAAAGCCAGCGTTCCGAAACTACCCCGCAAAGCCGTGATCGCATCTACTTTACCGTCCGGCAACACCTCGGCAGTGACGTGATCGATCCCCAACCGATCAGCCAACGCCTGTGCCGTCCGCGTGCTGTCTCCGGTGACCATGGCCACAGTCAGCCCCATCTGGTGCAACCTCTGCAGCGCTTCTTCGGTGCCGGACTTAATCGGGTCGGACACAGAAATCGTCGCAGCGGCCTGCCCATCTAAGGCAACGAATAGCGGCGTTGCCCCTTCAGAGGCGCGCTCTTCGGCCTCGTCCGCCAAGCGGCCAAGTTCAATCCCCCGGTTTTTCATCAGCCTGTACGACCCGACCAAAACTTCCTGACCTTCAACGAGGCCCTGTACGCCCAGCCCGGTAATTGATTGGACATTCGACGCCTCGGGTAGAGCAGAGGGGCCCGCCCGGGTGATAGCCGATGCAATTGGATGCTCTGACTGTGCTTCGAGGGACGCAGCGAGTCGCACAACCTCATCCCTGTCAAACCCGTTCGCCGTCATCACGCTATCCAACTCGGGACGGCCGAGCGTCAGTGTCCCGGTTTTGTCCAGCGCGATAATGCGTGCTTGTTGAAGCTGCTGCAATGCATCGCCTTTGCGGAACAATACCCCCAGTTCTGCTGCGCGCCCCGTGCCCACCATGATAGAAGTAGGCGTCGCCAGCCCCATCGCACAGGGGCAGGCAATGATCAGCACCGAAACACCTGCCACAAGCGCGAGCGGCAAGGCGGGGCTGGGACCGAAAATCAGCCAGATTAGGACGGTGATTACAGCAACGAGAATGACGGCGGGGACGAAGCGATAGGTGATCTGGTCGACCAGCCCTTGAATGGGCAATTTGGCCCCCTGTGCCTGCTGCACCATGCGGATGACCTGAGCCAGAACCGTGTCGTCCCCAACGCGCGCGGCGCGTACCCGCAAGGCTCCGGTCCCGTTCACCGTGCCGCCAACAACAGCGGCCCCTTGCGATTTTCCGACCGGCACAGGCTCGCCAGTGATCATGCTTTCGTCGACGTAAGATGTGCCCTCAAGCACTTCGGCATCTACTGGCAGGCGCTCGCCCGGACGAACGCGCAAAATGTCTCCGACAACTATTTCAGCAATCGGACGGTCCTCTGTTCGGCCATCCACTTCGACCCTTGCGGTTTTGGGCTGCAAGCCTACCAGCTTCCTGATTGCGGCCCCGGTTCTGCCTTTGGCGCGCGCCTCCATAAGCCGACCCAGAAGGATCAGAACAACGATGACTGCTGCAGCTTCGAAATAGACATTGGCGGTGCCTTGCGGCAGCACATTTGGGGTGAATGTGGCCACCACGGAATAGAGATAGGCCGCCCCGGTCCCCAACGCGACAAGCGCGTTCATATCAGGCGTGCCGTGTAGCAGGGATGGGATGCCCTTGCGGTAAAACACTCGTCCCGGACCGATCAACAGGGCCGAGGTCAGAGCAAACTGGATAAGCTGACTGGTCTGCACACCGACGGTGGCGTGTACCCAATGATGGAACGCGGGGATCATGTGCCCACCCATCTCAAGAACAAACACGGGCAGCGCGAGGACAGCGGCAAGCATCGTGGTGCGGCTCAGATTGCGAATTTCGTCATCTTCGCGGCTTTCAGGTTCCTGGGTGTTTTGAAAGCGCGCCGGGTATCCGATTCCGGTGACTACCTGTGCTAACTGCTCTGGCGTGGTTGTCCCCGCCGCGTATGTCACTTTGGCGGTTTGAGTTGCGAGATTTACCTGAGCGTCTATTACACCCGGGTTGGCTACTAGCGCGCGTTCGATCTTGGCCACGCACGAGGCGCAATTCATCCCGTCGACACTCAGATCTACGCAATTGGTTTCAGCAGGATACCCTGCCGCATCCAGCGCCGTAGTCAGAGCCGTAACCGGCCCGTCAAACGCCACTTGCGCTGATTTGGTTGCAAAGTTGACCGAAGCCGCATCGACACCTGGCACATCGCGCAGGGTCGCTTCGACACGGCCCACACAGGACGCGCAGCCCATGCCGGTGATTTTGAGCTCTTTGAGTGTTTCATGTGCCATGCGACTCGTTCCGCAGCTTACCTTGCCCTTCAAATGGGGGTTCCAGTCACGGGAAGGTCAAGGGGTCATGGCAAAAATCTATTCTGCTGGCCCGCGTATATTGCGCTCCATCATGCGTTGATACAGGCGCGGTGAGAGGCTGTTCAGCCACCAAGACAAACGCGCCACACGTCCAACCGGAATCATCGGCTGCGATTTGTCTAATCCTCGCAGGATTGCTTTGGCGGCGGCCTCAGGGCTCATCTCATCCATACCATCCTTTGCCGATCCGGGTCTTGCCGTTCCATCGGCCTGCTCTTGTGCGTTGCCCGGGTTGGTGGCCACGAAAGACGGTGCCGCGATCTGAACCCGAACACCATGAGGTGCTTCTTCGGAGCGGAGCGATTTGAAAAACCCCTCAAGCGCGTGTTTCGATGCAGCATAGGCCGTCCGGTGATAGAGCGGTGCAAACCCTGCCACGGACGAGATCGCCAGATGTGTCCCTTTGGACGCCCGGATCGGCTGTAAAAATGACCGGGCCATTTCGACGGCTGCGAAATAGTTGATGTCGAATACCATTCGGTGGCTGGCGGCGTCGGACTGATCAAACCCCCGAATTTGCGTGACCCCGGCGTTGTAGATGACCAGATCAGTACTTTCGCTGGATTCGATCACCCTTTGGGTTGCGTCAGCAAGCTGCTCGGGGTCTGTCAGATCGCAAGCGATTGGCAACTGGTTTGGCCTGGTGTCCAAGCCTGAGACGTCAAGGTCCAGCAACACGACCCGCCAACCGCGGGCTTGCAGGGCATGGCTCAGGGCTTGCCCCAAACCACCTGCTCCACCTGATATGACAGCTGTCTTCATAGCCCGGCCTGCTTTTGCCAGAACGCGAACACCTCGGCGCTGGTTTTTTCGGGTGTATAGCCGAATTCTGATTTGAGGGCGGAATTGTCCAAAACAGGTCGATATTGCAGAAACCGTACCTGTTCCGGCCCATAGCGAGACAAGCCAAGCGGGCGTGCCACGGATAAAGCCGCCTTCAGTGCCCAAGCAGGAAGACGCAGAACTGATTTCCCCATGGCATCGGCCAGATCGGTGACACCCATCGCTCCGTCCCCGGCGACGTTATAAACGCCGGGTGGCCCGTCTGTCGCTGCGCGCCGCAGGATACGGGCCAGATCGTGCGTCCAGATAAACACAAAAGGGCTTTCGCTGCCGGTCACAGCCAGCAGGCGCGGCTTGTGAAACAGGGCGGTGATCTGGTTTTCAGTGCCAGCCCCCAGCACCGTCCCCACGCGCAGAACGACCTGTTCAAGATCAGGGGCAGCGCTTCGGGCTTCCGCCAACAATTCCTCGACCTGTCTCTTGTGGTCGGAATAAGGGAATTCTGGATTGCCCCGCAACGGGTCACGCTCGCGCAGCGGAATGCGGTTGTCCGCATGATACCCATACGCAGCCCCGGATGATGTGACCACCAGTCTGCGTACGCCGTTGGCAATCGCTGCATTCACCACCTTGCGCGTTCCTTCGACGTCAACAGCGTATGCTGCGGCGCGTCCCATCTTGGGCGTGGGCGTCACGATTGAGGCCAGATGCACGATGACATCCGGCTTCACCTTGGTGATCACGCGGGCAGGGGCGTCGCTTGTCACGTCCATGGGCAGGAAGGCGACGTATTCCGGCAAAGACTCCGGGCGTCTGAGGTCGGTGGCAAAGACCTCATGCCCCTCAAGCTCCGGCAACAGTGCTTGCCCGACCATACCGGCTGCGCCTGTGATCAGAATACGGGTCATCGCGCGGCCTCGGTTCGGGCCATGACCGACGCAAGCGCAATGCCCGATATCGCGTGCCAGATGCCCCAGAACGCGGCCACAACCGCCATGCCGCCCAGCCCGTGGAAAAAAGCGAAGATCAAGACCAGTCCAAGCCCTGAATTCTGAATGCCGGTCTCTATGGTGATTGCGCGACGATCAAAGGGGGATAGCCGGGTCAGAGTGGCCACGACCCAACCGCCCCCCAGCGCCAGGGCGTTGTGAAGGATCACAAGCCCGGCAACCGCCCCGGCAAAGCTGAGGAAGAATCCCCAGTTGGCGGCCAGGGCAAGCAGGATGAAGGCCGCGAAGATACCCATCGACAGGTATTGCAACGGCGCCCGCAGACGGGCGGTCAGGGCTGGTCGAAGCTGATTCAACGCAATACCCAGAACCAGGGGCAGGATCAGCATCAAGCCGACGAGAATGGCGATTTGCACCGGATCGATCTGGGTCTGCTGCAGGATCGCTCGGGTTGGTGGATACAGCCCGCCCCAAAGCGCGATGTTGAAAGGCGTCATGAAGATTGCGCCAATAGTGGCAAACGCTGTCATCGACACAGACAGAGCTGCATTGCCGCCCGCGCGATGCGTGATGAAGTTCGAGATGTTGCCTCCGGGACAAGCCGCAACAAGGATTAGCCCTAACGCGATGGATGCACGTGGCTCTGTGATCCACACCAGCGCAAAGGTCAGTGCGGGCAGGACCACGAACTGAGACAACAGCCCGACAATCACCGGTTTCGGCGCGCGTCTCAGGCGATCAAAATCCCGCGGCGTCAGGTCGATCGCGATCGAGAACATCACAATCGCCAGAATGGCGTTCAGCAACGTCAGCGACGCCGGGCTGAAATTCAGCGTGACTTCGTCAATACCACTCATGCGGCCGCTTTCCGCAGCCGGTCGATCCAGCCAGTGACGGCCTTTCTATATGTGGCCTTGTCCACGTAATAAGCCATGCGGGGCAGATCGATATAGTTCATGCCTCCGGTGGCGCGCGTGTAGTCTTTTTGTTTTTCGGTTTTCAGATCGGCCGCCGCCGGGCAACCGCATTGAAGACCCTTGATATAGCGCGCCACCATCTCGGCCTGTTCGTGCCTCCCCTGCCAGCCAAGACCCGTGGCCTCGACCATGCCCAGCACAAACAGATCGTCGCGTTCGGGGTGTATGGTGTTCAGGAAAAGATGCGGGGCATCGCCCTGCCAGTTCAGCAGGTCCTTATCGATGAAAGGATAGTGCAGCTTGTATCCGGTTGCGGCGAGGATCATGTCGTAGTCTTCGCTGGTGCCGTCCTTGAAGTGAACGGTGTGACCCTCAAGCCGGTCGATATCGGGGCGAATGCGCAGATCGCCGTGGCCTGCGTGATACAGGACCAGTGAATTTACCACCGGATGGCTTTCGTAAAGCTGATAATCGGGTTTGGGAAAGCCGTATTTCTGCGGATTTCCGACGAACCAGCTGAGGATCAGACTGTCGACCTTTCGCTTTAACCACATGGGCAGGCGGATCTTGCCACCCATCGTGTCAGCAGGTTTGCCAAAGACATATTTCGGGACGAAATAGTATCCGCGCCGCATCGACAGGTCGCAGCGTTTTGCATGATGGATCGCGTCCACTGCAATGTCGCAACCGGAGTTGCCTGCACCCACAACCAATACGCGCTTGCCGTCGAATTGACTGGGATACCGGTATTGAGAGGCATGGATCAATTCGCCGTCGAAGGTTCCGGGGAATTCTGGCATGTTCGGTTCCGACAGGGTGCCGTTTGCTATCATAACCCCTGCGAAGTCGGCCTGATGGTCACCTTCGGCATCCCTCCAAGACACGCGCCAACCGTCTCCCGAGTTGCCCAGCGGCGTGATCTGGGTGACTTCGGCATTGAACCTATAGTTCTCACGCAACCCGAAATGATCTGCAAAAGCACGGAAATAGTCGCGCATCGCCCAGTGAGAAGGGTACTCGGCCACAGCCTCATCCATCGGGAAGTCTTCGAACTCGGTCATGCGCTTGGACGAGATCAGATGCGCTGTCTCATACATGGTTGATCTGGGGGCATCGATGTCCCACAGACCGCCCACATCCGAATGCAGCTCGAACCCTTGAAATGCGATGCCTTGTTCTTTCAGCACCTTGGCCGCGGCCAATCCCATCGGTCCCGCCCCGATCAGGGCGAATGCGTCGCGCGTTTCTTCCATGAACCCTCCCAAAGTTCGTGAGGCTTAACTTGAACGAACGACCAAAATAAGGCAAGGTGAAAATCATGAGTCTAAAAAACATAGAAAAACCAAGGCAAAGAGCACCGTCCAAGCGGTCTTTGGAGACGCGGGCGCGGATCATGGATGCAGCGGAATTGGTCTTTGCCGAACGGGGATTCGAAGGCGCCTCGATCCGCGATATTGCCGCTTTGGCGGGTGTGCAGATCGGCCTGGTGCACCATCACGGCGGTGGAAAAGATGAGCTTTTCTATCGCACCGTCGCCCGCCGCGCGGATGAGTTGGCGCAGTTGCGGGTCGAGACGCTGAACAAAGCCAGGGCCGAGGGGTCGCTGACATTGCACAGCATTCTGGACAGCTTTATCCGCCCTTATGTAGAGCTGGCTGAAACAGGTGGTCCGGGCTGGATGGCCTATGGCCGGCTAGTAGCGCATGTGTCCGTCGATCCAAGGTGGAGCGACATTGCGGCTGAGTGTTTCGATCCGACGGCCCAGCATTTTATCGCAGAGATTGCTGCGCTTTATCCTGATGTTGATCCGGCAGTGTTGGCCAGTGGTCAGGTGTATACGGTTTCAGCCATGTTGGCGCATCTCAACAGCGGCTGGCGCGTTAGGGCGCTGTCGCAAGGTGGTGATCAGCCTGACATAGAGCCCTTGGTCGAGTTTTGCGCCGCAGGTATTGCAGCAATGGTCAAAGCCAGTCGAGGCTGATCGCCTTTCACTCCTGCTGCAGGTGATCAAATAGCATTGTGCTGAACACGGAAGGAGACGTGCGCACAGCGCTGGGTGAGGCGAAAAACCCAAGCATCAGGATCAGCAATATCAGGGCTGCCGCTGCAAGACACGCCGCCGAGAGTTGAAAGACTGAACGAACCATTGCGCAAATTCCTTTCCTGAATATCGAATTTCTTTGACAGTCCGGCGGGTTAGTCTGACTTGGCCAGTTGTTGCTTCAGCCGTTCATTCTCTGCCTGCAACTGGGCCAGCTGTTGTCCAAGCGTGTTCAGATGGGGGCGCAGCTCGGCTTCGGTGAAGCGAGGGGTGATGTGACGCGGGCAGTTCCAGTCCAGCGCCTCGACGCGGATGATCACGGCCCGTTCCGCCGGGGTCTCGGCCTCTTCGGGATACAAACTGGCTGCGGCCGCTTCGCCTTCGGTAAACTCGACACGCCCCAGGACCTTCAGGCGGCGTTGGTTGGCGTAATCCATCAGGATCATCGCGATACGATCATTCCCATCTAGGTTCCCGCGCGAGATATATTGCTTGTTGCCGGAAAAATCCGCATAGCCGATGGTCTGCGGCCCCAGCACTTTCAAAAACCCCACAGGACCACCGCGATACTGCACATAGGGCCAGCCGGTTTCGGACACAGTGGATTGATAGAACCCATCCCGTGTCTGAATGAACTCTTTTTCGGGCTCGCCGATCAAGTGGCCCTGCTGTGGTCCACTTTCGATGAACTTGGCATAGGTTTTTGCCGATCCCATCCGCTCTTGATGGGCGCGGACGGCAGGGGTGAAGGCACGTTGGGAAAAGGCACGGGGCATGGTAAGTCCTTTCAAAGACCTAAATCTGACAGTCCGGGATGATCTTCGGGGCGTTCGCCTTGCGGCCAGTGAAACAGACGGTCCTCTTCGGTGATCGGCAAATCGTTCAATGAGGCGTGGCGATGCGACATGCGCCCGTCTTCGGCAAATTCCCAGTTCTCGTTACCATAAGAGCGGAACCACTGGCCGCTGTCGTCTCGCCATTCATAAGCATAGCGCACTGCAATGCGATTTCCGGAAAAGGCCCAGAGTTCCTTGATCAGGCGATAGTCCAGTTCCTTCCGCCATTTGCGCGTCAGGAAGGCGTGGATGTCGGCATGGCCAGTCAAAAACTCGGCCCGGTTTCGCCAATGACTGTCCTCGGTGTAGGCGGGCGTCACCCGGTCGGGGTCGCGACTGTTCCAGGCGTTTTCCGCCATCCGCACTTTCTGAGTCGCGGTTTCAAGCGTGAAAGGGGGCAGAGGGGGGCGAGACATAAGGCAAGAGCTTTCAGGCAAGTGATGCGGCCAGAAGGGCCATGGTCAGAAGGAACGGAACGTACTGAGATGGAAAAATGCTGGCACGACGTTTCATCGGTCAAATCCTCTGGTGTACTGATCGGTTAACTTTCGACCTCAAAGTGTACCGATCTGTTAACTTTTGCAAGGACAATCTTCAAAAAATTTCAATTTGAGACTGTTGAAGTCAATAAAGTTCCATAAAATCAGGGACTTGATTTGATGTTATTGTACTTTGCGTTTTGGGCTAATATGTACAGAACGGTACACTATGGAGCCGAATCATGCGCCCAAACAAACGGGACGAACTGGTGAGCAAGGCCCTGAAGGTCTTTTACCGCGATGGGTTTCACGCGACTGGCATGGACAAGCTGGTGGTGGAAACGGGCGTGTCCAAAACATCGATGTACAAGCACTTCCGCACCAAGGAAGAACTGATCCTTGCGGCACTACGTCTGCGGGACGAAAACTTTCGCGATTGGTTCTTGAAACGCATCGATGAGATGGCAGAGACTCCGGTCGAGCAAATCCTTGTCAGTTTTGACGCTTTGAAAGAATGGTTCGAAGAAGATGAGTTCCGGGGGTGCATGTTCATCAAGGCAGGCGCTGAATTCCAGGACCCGGATCACCCGATCCATGTACAGGCTGCCGAGCACAAGCAATTCCTGCTGGACCATTTCACTTCGGTTGCTGAACAGGCCGGTGCTCAGGATCCGCATAAACTGGCCTGCCAGATTGTACTTTTGCAAGAGGGAGCAATTGTCTCTGCCGTTCTGCTTCAACACTGTGATCCTGCGCGGGACGCCAAGGATGCGGCGAAAAAACTGCTGGCCTCGGCACTGAACTAAACCTGCTCAGCTAAACTGTTTCTGCTTGGATTGTCGGGCAATGAACGTTGCGTTGTTCCACTTCAGGACGCGGCGTCACACGCATTGGCGTGAATCGGACAGAGCGCTAGGCTTTAACAAAAGACTTTCTGGAGAGCGTTCGATGCCACTTTTCACTTCAACCGCAGCTTGGGTCACCGATGAACACCGCATGTTTGCCGACATGGCGGGCCGGTTCATGGATGACGAACTGACGCCGAATATCGAAACCTGGGTCGAAAACGGTGTGGTGGATCGCGACTTTTGGCGTAAGGCGGGTGAAACCGGACTTATGGCGGGAGCAATCCCCGAAGAGTATGGTGGTGTCGGCGGCGGCATGGGGTTCGATGCAATCACCGCCTACGAACAGGGCGCGCGTGGCGATGCCGGTTGGGGCTATGGCATTCAGTCGATTGTGACGCATTACCTCACCGCCTATGGCAACGAAGATCAAAAACAGAAATGGCTGCCTAAACTTGCCTCGGGCGAGATGGTTGGCGCGTTGGCGATGACGGAACCTAGCACCGGGTCAGACGTGCAGGCGGTGCGGACGACGGCTGAAAAAGACGGAAACTCTTATCGTTTGAACGGCTCGAAAATCTTCATCACGAATGGGCAGTCAGCTGACCTGATTATTGTGGCGACCAAGACAGACAAATCCGAAGGCGCGCGTGGTGTGTCTTTGATCGTGGTTGAAACCGAAGGGGCCGATGGCTTCCGCCGGGGGCGCAACCTTAAAAAACTGGGAATGAAGGGCAACGACACGGCCGAGTTGTTCTTTGAAGATGTCAAAGTGCCAATGACGAACCTGCTGGGAGCTGAGGAAGGGCAGGGCTTCTACCAGCTTATGAAACAACTGCCGTGGGAACGGTTGAACATCGCGATCATGGCGCTGGGCGCGATTGATTTCGCCATCGCTGAAACGGTCAAATACGTTCAGGAACGCAAGGCTTTTGGGCAACGGGTGATGGACTTCCAAAACACCCGGTTCAAGCTGGCCGAATGCAAGACCAAAGCCGAGGTTCTGCGCAGCTTCATCAACGACTGTATCGGAAAGCTGGAAGCTGGAGAGCTGGACGCGGCCACCGCCTCGATGGCCAAATATTGGGGATCTGAGGTGCAGAACGAGATCATGCATGAATGTCTGCAACTGTTCGGCGGTTATGGGTTCATGATGGAATATCCGATTGCACGACTTTATGCGGATGCGCGCGTGCAGATGATCTACGGCGGCACCAATGAGGTGATGAAAGAGTTGATCGCACGCTCGATCGACGTTTGACGGTTTCCAAGGGGCTCACCTCCGTCGTCATCATTCCAGCCGGAATACCTTCTCCGGTTGGGCCTGCCAGGCCCGGGAAAAGCCCGCGACTGCGGGGTCTTTTTCGTCGCAGGCGCGCTTTGACGTGCCCGCTTGCCAAGGGGGGAAAACGATATGATGATCCGGGCCAAAGACTCAGAGGCCCGACGTGAACGATCCCGAAAATGCTCTGTGGCGCAGCACCTGTGCCGAGACTGTTTCAGCACCTCGCCTGACCGCTGATACTTCTGTTGATTTGGCGGTCATTGGCGGTGGATACACCGGATGTTCAGCGGCTTTGGAAGCCGCCCAGGCCGGTGCTTCGGTCTGTCTGCTTGAGGCGCAGGAGATCGGCTTTGGCGGATCGGGCCGTAATGTCGGTTTGGCCAATGCAGGGCTTTGGTTGCTGCCGGACGAAATCCGCGCGCATATCGGACAGGTGGCCGGAGATCGCCTGATCGATCTGCTGGCGCGGGCCCCGTCTGATGTGTTTGCATTGATCGAAAAACACAGCATCGCATGTGAGCCTGTGCGTAACGGAACCTTGCATTGCGCGCATTCCGCAGCTGGTTTGAAAAACCTGCAAACGCGCCACGCGCAGTTGAGCGCAGCAGGTGCACCGGTGGAATTGCTTTCGATGGATCAGGCGCGGGAAAGAACCGGTAGCGATGCCTTCCATGGGGCGTTGTTCGATCCTCGCGCCGGAACCATACAGCCGCTGGCTTATGTGGCCGGATTGGCGCGAGCGGCGGCGCAGACCGGGGCGCAGATACACGGGCAAAGCCCGGTGCAGACCATGCGCCATGAAAACGGCCAATGGGTGTTGACCACACCGGGCGGGGTGGTGCGAGCCAAGTCCGTCATTCAGGCGACCAACGCCTATCACCTTGGCTTGCCAGATACCGCGCCCGCCTATGTGCCGGTTTATTATTTTCAATACGCGACCGCTCCGCTATCGCATAACTTGCGCGCCAGCATTCTGCCGCAAGAAGAAGGGTGCTGGGATACCGGTTTGATCATGACGTCGTTTCGCCTGGATCAGGCGGGGCGCATGATTATTGGCGGCATGGGCGACCTTGGCAATGCAGGTCAGAGCGCACACACCGCCTGGGTCCGGCGTAAACTGGCAGAGCTTTACCCGCAATTGGCCGACCAGCCGTTTGAGCAGGGTTGGCACGGGCGGATCGCCATGACCTCGGACCATATCCCGAAGATCACGCAGATCGGTCCGAACGCTTTGGCCGCCCACGGGTATTCCGGTCGCGGCATCGGACCCGGCACGGTGTTTGGTCGCATGATGGCCGAGAGCCTTCTTGCCGAAGACCCGTCACGTTTACCTGTGCCCGCCGTGCCTGAGCATCGCGAAAGCTGGACACGCGTGCGCCGCGCCTTTTTTGAATCCGGCGCAGCGTTGACACATCTGATAAAGGCACGGTTCTGAGGTCAGACAGACCGGGTGATGCCGCCATCCACCCGGATATTCTGCCCGGTGATGTAGCCGCCCCCTTCGGATGCCAGCAGGGCCACGACCGAAGCGATCTCGTCGTAGCTGCGTCCATAGCGACCAATTGGAATGCGACTGCGGAACTCCTCTTTCTCGGGCAGGCTGTCAATGAAGCCCGGAAGAACGTTGTTCATGCGGATGTTCTCATAGGCATATTTGTCCGAGAACAGCTTGGTGAAAGCGGCCAGACCAGCCCGGAACACACCAGATGTCGGAAATACCGGATCAGGTTCGAATGCGGCAAAGGTCGAGATATTGATGATCGACCCACCACCTTGCGCCTGCATGATCGGCGTCACCAGTCGCGTCGGACGGACCGCGTTCAGGAAATAGACATCCATGCCTGTGTGCCAATCGTTGTCCGTCAGCTCAAGGATCGGCGCGCGGGGGCCGTGACCTGCAGAATTGACCAGAACGTCGATGCGACCCCAATGGGCCATCGCCGCATCGACAAGCTTTTGCAAATCTTCAGTGGACTGGTTCGAGCCGGTCACACCGACGCCGCCCAACTCATGCGCCAGGGTTTCGCCTTTGCCCGAGGCGGACAGAATTCCCACCTTGTATCCGTCTGCAGCCAGTCTGCGTGCGGAATCCGCACCCATGCCGCTACCGCCGGCTGTGATAAGAGCTACTTTTTCCATCTGAAATCTCCTTTTTTCATTTGATTCCAAGATGGCGATCAAGGCCCGGTTTGACCAATCAGTTATGCTGGCTCTATGCTGTAGAAAATCTACAGGATCATGCCATGGCCGCCCTTCCCCCTCTGAACGCCTTGCGGGCTTTTGAAGCTTCTGCGCGGCATCTGAACTTTCGACTGGCCGCCGAAGAACTGGGCGTGACGCAAGGCGCCGTTGCGCAGCAGGTACGGGGGCTCGAGGCGCGATTGGGCGAGGTTCTGTTCGACCGTCTGCCACGTGGCTTGCGGTTGACGGAAGCCGGGCGCCGGTTTCATTCACCTTTACGCCGGGCTTTCAGGTTGATCGAAGAAGCCGTTGAAGATTTGTCTCCTGACCGCCGGGTCACATTGTCCGTCACGCCCAGCTTTGCATCAAAATGGCTGGTACCGCGATTGTCGGGGTTCACAGACCTGCATCCGGATATCTCGGTTCAAGTGGATGCACGCGAGCGCCTGGCAGATTTCAAATCGGATGGCGTGGATCTGGCGGTCAGGCAGGGCAGGGCGCCGTTTGGATCTGACCTGGTTGCCGAGCCATTGTTCTCAACCGAATTCGTCCCAGTGTGTAGCCCCGCCATTGCCGGACAAGTCACCCATCCCTCTGACCTGCTGGGCCAAGTGCTGCTCAATGACACCCATGGGCTGTGGCCCTTGTTTCTTGAGAGGGTGGGCGTAAACGGCAAGCCCCGAATGATGAGTTTCAGCCAGACCAGTCTTGCGATTGATGCCGCGCTCTCAGGGCAGGGGGTCGCGCTGGCCAATGCGCCGCTGGTCGCGCCCGAGGTTGCCTCGGGCCGTCTTGTCCGGCCGCTTGAGGATGTTTTGATCGAAGATCTTGGATTTTACATCGTCGCGCCGCGCCAGCCGCGCCAGCCGCAACTGGTTGAGATCATGCGCAGCTGGCTGTTGTCTCAGGTCTGAAGCGTGGTTGCGATTGCCTCGATCCGGGCACGCAACCAGCGGTGGGCAGGGTCATTTGCGGATCGCTGATGCCAGACCATGTAGATGGACACAGGCGGGCACTCGAAAGGCAGCGGGGCACAATCCAGAGTGGCGAGTGGCCCCTGTTTCATCAGCGCAGTATCGGTCGAGATCAGATTGCTGCCCCGCACAAACGCGGGGATTGCATTGAAATGCGGCAAGGTCACAACAGAGGGTCTGATCTGGCTTTGATCCACGCCACGCATGACCGCACGGGCGCTTCGGCCATCAGCAAAGCGCACCTCGACATGATCGCTGTTGCAATAGGCTTGCCAGGTGTCCGGCGGATTGCGTTGCGCGGCGTCGTAGAACACCATCAGAGGGCTGTTAATCAGCCGTTTCTGAAAGATGTCCGGCCCGTCGGGTGGAAGCGGAGTAAGCATCAACTGGCATCGGTCACTGCGCAGCAAGTCAGGTTCTGGTACTCCTGAGGGAATAAATTCCAATTGCAGACGCGCACCCTCGGCTCGGAATTCGCGCAGCAACCGTGGAAAGATCAACTCGCGCGGCATGTCATTGGTTGCGATGCGAATTTCCATCCGTTCAGACAACGGATCGAACGGCCGCTCGTCGGTCAGCGCGCGCATCCCGTCCAGCACGCTCTGCACCGGGTCTTTCAGGGACAAGGCACGCTCGGTTGGGGTCAGGCCCTGACCCGAACGGACAAACAGCGGATCACCCAACACCTGCCGCAGCTTGGCCAAGGTGTGGCTGATCGCGGATTGTGTGACGCCCAGTCGGTCCGCAGCTTTCGAGACCGAGCTTTCCTCGAGTATGGTCAGAAATGTGCGCAGGACTTTGCCGTCGAGGTCAGTGAAATCGATTTTGCTCATATCATTTATGATTAAGCATGAATGGTTTTGCTGTCCATGGCGGGTTAGGGGACGGGCAGCAACAGGAGGCGCATAATGGGAATCCGCTTTTTCTCGGATAAGAACCGGCCCGTTCATATGGGCCGCTATCCGCTGGAGCGTTTGGCCCGACAGGATGATATGCCAGACCTGTCGCTTGTGCCTTCGATGGCTGAACTGAGCTTTCATCGACCGGAACATCCCGACAGCATCGTCAACGCGATGGGCGAGTTTCAGGCGATGATGGACGCCATCCGCGACGGGTTGGTAAACCCGGTTGCGTCAGAGATACCTTCAGACCCGCAGGAACGTGCCGACCATCTGAAAGCGTTTGGGTATTTCAACGATGCGTCAATGATGGGCTGCGGGCCTTTGCCGTCGGCTGCTTTGCTGGCGCAGCCGCGCCGCAACCCGGATATCGACCGGCTTGCCCATGCATTGCGCACGCGACAAACCAAGACATTGGCTTCGGGCATCGACGTCATCATGGCCGATCTGAAAGACAGTATGGAAGCTGCGCCCGGGCCGATTGACAGCCACAAGCATAGCATCGTGTTTCTGTACGAACACAACCGAAACCCGGATCCGTCCGAACCCGGCGCAGACTGGATCACAGATGCGCAGGATCATCGCGCCTGTCTGCTGGCCACCGAGAATGCCGTGGTCATCGCCAACTATATCCGTCTGCTGGGTTTTGACGCGCGCGCGCATAGCGTGATGTCCTCTGAGGTTGATTTGGGCAAGTTGGCCGTGGCCGCCGGGCTGGTCACAGTCGAATACGGTGAATTGATTGCGCCGTGGCTGGGCACGCGATTTGGTCTGGCTGCCGTCACGACTGAGATGCCGATTGCCCATGACCGACCGCTCCGACCCATGGCGCAACAGCCGTGGTTCCGGACGCAAGGGCCAGCATGGTGGTTGGGAACGGGCTTTGCCAAGAATGCCCTGAACCGTGATCCGTATTCCAAACGACGGTACGTGGACGGGGCGCATCCATTCGAGAAACTCAAACGGGTCGAGACACCAACCACGTATATCGACGAAGAAAACGTCGCCCGCGTTCCCAAACGCGCTGACATGTTTGCCCGTGCGCAATTCGGGGATATGGGCAAATCGCTGCAGGATGCGGCAAAGGGCGGTTACTATGTCCGCAAGGCCGCGCCCAGCTTTGCCCAACGGCGTGCCTTGGGGGCCTTCGTGCTGTTGCAGGATGGCGAAAGCGCTGAGGCTATAAAACCAACTGACGCCCAAAGGAATGCGGCAAATGTAAAAGCGGCGACCTATTTCCTCGGAGTCGATGCGGTGGGCCTTAGCCGCTGCCCAGAATGGGCGTGGTATTCTCATGATGCGACGGGTGAAGAAATCGTACCGCCCCATGATCAGGCGATCAGCATGATCATCGATCAGGGCTATGAAACGATGGAAGGCGCCAGCGGTGACGACTGGATCAGCGTTGCCCAATCCATGCGCGCCTATCTGCGCTTTTCGCTGCTGGGCGGCGTGATTGCGCAACAAATCCGCAACCTCGGCTACAAGGCCAAGGCGCATACGGTGATGGATGGTGAGGTGCTGCAACCGCCGCTTCTGTTGCTGTCCGGTCTGGGTGAGGTCAGTCGGATCGGAGAAGTGATCCTGAACCCATATCTGGGCCCTCGTTTGAAATCCGGGGCTGTGACCACCGATATGCCGATGGAGCATGACAAGCCGGTTGACTTCGGCTTGCAGAGCTTTTGCGAGTCTTGCAACAAATGCGCGCGCGAATGTCCGTCGGGTGCGATCACGGCCGGGCCGAAGCTGATGTTCAACGGCTATGAAATCTGGAAATCCGACAGCCAGAAATGTGCGACCTATCGTGTGACAACACCGGGAGGGGCGATGTGTGGGCGGTGCATGAAAACCTGCCCGTGGAACCTTGAAGGCATCTTCAAGGAACGGCCGTTCCGCTGGGCCGCGATGAACATCCCCTCTGCCGCGCCTGCATTGGCCAAGCTGGACGATGCGGTCGGCAATGGCGGTCTGAACGACATCAAGAAATGGTGGTGGGATATCGAGCTGCAGCCGGACGGTTCCTATCGCCCCACAACGCACCCGTTGAACCGGCGTGACCTGCAAACGGATCTGGACCTGAAATACGAAGATCAGACGCTGGCTGTCTATCCCGCTTATCTGGCCCCGCACCCGTGGCCCTATCCCTTTGCCATGGATCGAGAGGCCGGGATTGCGGCCTATGAGGCCATGGTGACAACCGATGAATACAAGTCGCGCAAGGCCAGCGGGGATATGTCGGTCATCCACCGCTATCAGATCAGCGGTGATGCACCGGTGATGCGGGTTGCCGTGACCAAGGTCGATAAGATGACTGCTGATGTAACGAAGTATGAATTCTCAACGCTGGACGGTGCGCCCCTGCCGGGATGGACAGCGGGCGCACATCTGGACGTATTGGTCGCACCGGAATATCTGCGGCAATATTCGATGTCCGGCGATCCGTCAGACAGGTCGACCTATCAGATCGGCGTGCTGCGCGAGGATGAGGGGCGCGGTGGTTCGGCGTTGCTGCACCGTATCTTCTCTGAGGGGCGCAAGGTTTTCATTTCAAAACCCATTAACCATTTCGAACTGGACGAAACAGCAACCAAGAGTTTCCTGATGGGTGGCGGTATCGGCATCACCCCGATGATCGCCTTTGCCCATCGTCTACACGCGCTAGGACACGACTTCGAGTTGCACTATTCAGCCAGCACCCGGAGCGGGGCAGGGTACCTAGAGGATCTGGCCGCGATGCCGTGGGCAGACCAAGTGCACTACCATTTCTCAGATGAAGGTACCCGCGCCGATTTGGATGCGGTCCTGTCTGGGTACAAGGAGGGTTGGCATGTCTACACCTGCGGGCCAGATCGCTACATGGATGGGGTAATGCAAGCGGCAGAACAGCAAGGCTTCCCCGAAGAGGCCCGGCATCTAGAATACTTTTCGGTTCCCGAACAACCCGAATATGAGAACCATCCGTTTGAGCTCAGACTGGCACGATCCGGGAAGACGCTGACCGTACCAGCAGACAAGGATGCGGCGCAGGTTTTGAACGAGGCGGGTTTTCATGTGGATGTGAAATGCGCAGACGGCATCTGCGGCGTCTGTAAATGCGATGTTATCTCGGGTGAGGTCGAACACCGAGATTTCGTTTTATCAAAGAAACAGCGCGAAGGGGCCATGATCCTGTGCCAAAGCCGCGCAGCAGAAGCCGATGGGGTGATCGAAATCGATCTGTGAACCCTAACCTTACGTGACATTTGGAGCGCTAATTTTAGTCGCTCGGCCCATAGACGCCGGGCGAGGGGTGAATTAACGTCGCCCGGAACCCAGATATCCCTGATCAACAGGTACGAGGTAGCTTCATGGATTATCACAGCCCCGCCAGCTTTGCCGAAGCCTCGGCTCTGGCCGCGAATGCGACGGGTATCACTCGGTTTCTGGCGGGTGGCACCGATGTTTTGGTGCAGTTGCGCTCGGAACTGGTGACACCCGATACGCTGATCGACATCAAGAAAATCAACGGTGTACACGACATCACCCGCAATGCCGATGGCAGTTGGACGCTGGGTGTGGCCACTACAGGCGCCGAGATGAGCGAGCATCCTGATCTGGGCAAGGACTGGCCTGGTGTGGTCGAGGCGATGGACCTGATCGGATCCACCCAGGTGCAGGGGCGTGCAACTTTGACCGGCAACTTGTGCAACGGGTCTCCGGCGGCTGATTCCGTGCCAGCGATGGTTGCAGCGGGTGTAACTGTCACGGTCACTGGTCCGGATGGCACCCGTGAGATTGCAGTCGAGGATATCCCAACCGGCCCCGGCAAGATCTCACTGGCGAAGGGTGAAGTTGTTTCCGCCGTCAACATTCCCGCGCGCGGTGAGAATGCAGGCGACGCATATCTGCGGTTTATCCCGCGTACGGAAATGGACATTGCCGTGGTTGGTGTAGGTGTCAGCTTGCGTCTGGACGGGGATACCATCACCGAGGCTCGGGTGTCGCTGGGGGCGATCGCTCCCACGGTTCTGCTGGTCGAGGATTGCGCGAAAGCCCTTGTCGGCAGCAAGCTGGACGATGCCGCGCTGGATGCGCTGGCCGCTGCGGCCTCGGCCGCTTGCAACCCAATCGATGACAAACGCGGCACCATGGCATTCCGCACCGAGGTCGCTGGCGTTCTGGCCAAGCGCGCTGCGAAAATTGCCTATGCCCGTGCAAAGGGAGAAAACGCATGAGCAAGCTCCACGTATCCACCACCGTGAACGGGGACGCCGTTGAATACCTCTGCGACCCGCGCGAAACCTTGCTGGATTGTCTGCGCGACAAGCTGAACCTGACCGGCGCGAAAGAGGGCTGCGGTACCGGGGATTGCGGTGCGTGTTCCGTCACCGTTGATGGCCGTCTGGTCTGTTCCTGCCTGATGCTGGGCGTCGAGGCCGAGGGTAAGCAAATCGAAACCGTCGAAGGCATTGCAGAGGGCGACGTTCTGCATCCGCTGCAAAAGAAGATGATCGAATACGCTGCTTTGCAGTGTGGTATCTGTACTCCGGGTATTCTGGTGGCGGCCAAGTCGCTGCTGGAGAAAAACCCGAACCCCACCGAAGAGGAAACCCGGTACTGGCTGGCAGGCAATCTCTGCCGCTGCACCGGGTACGACAAGATCATTCGCGCCGTGATGGATACGGCGGCTGAGATGCGGGAGGCGTCGTAATGGCTCTGGACGATCGGAAATCAGACTTCACATTTGTGGGCACCCGCCCCAATCGTCCTGACGGTCTGGACAAGGTGACAGGCCGCGCCAAATTCGGCGCGGATATTTCGGCACCCGGAATGTTGCACGGTGCTGTTCTGCGCTCTCCTCACGCCCATGCACGGATTGTGAAGATCGATGCGTCAAGGGCCGAGGCGCATAATGATGTCAAAGCCGTTGTAACCCGAGCGGATTTTGCCGACGTGCCGTTCAAGCCGGGGCTGGAAGGCGAGTTCTGGAATGTTCTGGAAAACGTCATGGCGGGTGAGAAAGCTCTGTATGACGGTCACGCGGTGGCGGCCGTGGCGGCGACGTCTGCGCTGGCGGCCCGTGATGCGCTTAAGTTGATCGAGGTCGAATACGAAGTGCTGCCCCATGTCACCGACGTGGACAAGGCAATGGCTTCGGACGCACCTATCATCCGCGAAGGCGCGGCAGACTATTCCGTACCCGAAGGGATGCACCCCAACGTGGTCCGCTACCATGAAAGCGGTCACGGCGATGTCGAGGCCGGATTTGCCGAAGCCGATCTGGTGATCGAAGACAGCTTTGTGACCGAGGCGACCCACCAGGGTTATATCGAACCGCACGCCTGTCTGGGCATGCTGGGCAATGACGGTAAAGGCGAGCTGTGGTGCACAACGCAAGGCCACTGGATTGCGCAGAAAACCTGTGCAGCTTTGCTGGGCATCGAAACCTCGCAATTGCGGGTGACTGCGTCCGAGATCGGCGGCGGGTTCGGCGGTAAGACCACCGTTTTCATCGAGCCTGTTGCGCTGGCGCTGAGCCGCAAAGCCAATCGTCCGGTCAAGATCGTCATGACGCGTTCAGAAGTATTCCGTGCAACCGGCCCAACCTCTTCTGCATCGATGGATGTAAAGATCGGGATGAAGACGGACGGTACAATTTCGGCAGCACAAGGCGTGTTCCGCCTGCAAGGTGGGGCGTTCCCCGGCGCACCGGGCGACATGACCGCTATGTGTGCCTTTGCGCCCTACAATCTGACCAACGTTAAGCAAATTGGCTATGACGTGATGTCGAACCGGCCCAAGCAGGCGGCCTACAGGGCACCGGGCGCGCCGATGGGGGCGTTTGCGGTTGAATCGGTCATCGATGAGCTGTGCAACAAGCTGGGTCTCGACCCCGTCGACGTGCGCCTGAAAAACGCCGCCCATGAGGGTACCAAGGCCAGCTATGGCCCGACCTATGAACGCATCGGTCTGGTCGAAACGCTTGAGGCTGCCAAGGCGCATCCGCATTACGCAGCACCGCTGAAACCGGGGCAGGGGCGGGGGATTTCCTGCGGGTTCTGGTTCAACCATGGTGGTGAGACCAGCGTATCTTTGGCCTTGTCCGAAGATGGCTCGGCCCAGCTGATGGTCGGAACGCCTGACATTGGCGGGTCGCGCGCGTCGATGGCGCTGATGGCGGCCGAGGTTCTGGGCATTGCCTATGAGAACATCCGTGTCACCGTCGCCGACACCGCGACACTGGGTTACAACGACGTGAGCCACGGCTCGCGCGTGACCTATGCCTCGGGTCTGGCCACGATCAAAGCCGCAAAACATGCGGTCGAGAAACTATGCGAACGCGCGGCGGCCAAGTGGGGCATCCCGGTTGATGCGGTGAAATGGGAAGACGGATGCGCGGTGCCTTCGGGCCCCAATGCAGGCGATTTCGATCCGATGCCGCTGGCCGACATCACTGCGGATATGGGTTCAACCGGCGGCCCGATCTCGGGCCACTTTGAAGCCACCCCGGAAGGTGCGGGCGTGTCTTTTGGCACTCATATTGTCGATGCCGAAGTCGATCCTGAAACCGGCAAGACCTCGATCACCCGTTACACGGTCATTCAGGACGCCGGTAAAGCGATCCACCCGACCTATGTTGAGGGTCAATTCCAGGGTGGAGCCGCACAAGGCATCGGTTGGGCTCTGAACGAGGAGTACATCTATGGCGAGGACGGGCGCTTGCAGAACTCGATCTTCCTCGACTATCGCATTCCCGTTGCCAGCGACCTGCCGATGATTGACACGGTGATTGTCGAAGTACCCAACCCCGGCCACCCGTTTGGGGTTCGTGGTGTCGGCGAAACGGGCATTGTCCCGCCGCTGGCGGCCATCGCCAATGCGGTGTCCAACGCCGCTGGCGTTCGGATGAAGCAACTGCCAATGTCCCCGCCGCGCATTCTGGCCGCGCTAAAGGACAATGGTTGAGGTCCACCTTTGGTCTAGCCTCCGGTCATTGACCGGGGGCCAACAGGTGGTGGAGGTCGAGGCCAAAACCACCGGCGAACTTTTACGTGCGTTGGTTCAGGCCCACCCGCAATTGCAAGCCCCCATCGATGCGGGGGTCTCTATCGCGATTGACGGGCGCGTCATTGCCACCGGGCTCACTGAACCAATCCCTGAGGGCAGCGAAGTCTATCTGATGCAACGCCTCAGGGGCGGTTAGGCATCAGGCGACCAAGGCTCGCGCCCGACCATCCGGTCGGCTTCGGCTGTGATGTCGTTCATGTGCTGCTCAAGGCTCAGGCGCAGGGCCTCAAACTCTTCTTCGCTGGCTTTGCGAGGCACCGTTTCGGTCCATTCGCGGCACAAAAACACTCCTTCATTGCGCCAGGGGCGTGGCATCAGCAAGCGGTCCCATGTACCGGCCTCGCGCCCGTGTTTCGCAGAAAAGGTGATGCCAAATACCCGTTTGCCCGATGTACGCGCCCAGACCAGAGGCACAGTTGAAAGCACCCGTTCTGGTCCGCGTGGCCCATCCGCAGCAATGCCGATGGAAATGCCCTGCTTCATCTTACCAAGCACTTCACGCGACAGGGCCACGTGTCGCTTGTGGCTGGACATGGCGATTGTGTCCATGCCGAACTGTTCCTGCACCCGGCCCACCATGCTGCCGGCGCGGGCTGCGGACGTGATCGAACAGATCCTGCCCTTGTCCAGCGGAAAGAAATACGGGGACTGCGCCAGCCGCTGGTGCCACAGCACAACGATGACCGGCTCTCCCTGTTCAGCCAGTTGGTCCAGTTCTTCATACCCGATGCGTTGCCAGCGCGTGTTGCGGTTGACCCATCGAATATAGCTGGCGATCCGACGTGCCACCCAGTTCAGCACAACTTCGCTGTCTGCGATCTTCTTGCGGAGGTTCACTCGGGCTTCCTTTAGTTGACCGGACCTTGTCTTAGCGCACTGCACATTTTGCGCAACTTGTTTGTCGGATAAGATAGTGGAGCGGAATTTGAAAAAGCCTCTTGAGTCCGCTGCGCGGCTGGCATATCTGGGTGCTCACCACAGGGGTATAGCTCAGTTGGTAGAGCGACGGTCTCCAAAACCGTAGGTCGCGGGTTCGAACCCTGCTGCCCCTGCCATTAAAAACCACAGCAAGAACTTGGTTTGGTAATGTGCAGAGCACGCCCAATGGTTCGCACGTTTTTTAGGTGTAAACACTGCTGACAACCTGAAGCGCGCCGGGACGCGTCTTGCGATGTGGTTCAAGTCATTCTGAATTTTCAGGAAGAGAGATTGGCTTCGGTTTCTGTGCCCAAATTTGCCGATAATCCTGAAACAGTTCGGAATTCTTTGGGTGAAGAGTTGCCAAGGAGCAAGCGGCCCAAGTGGCGATGCCGTATTCGGCGTCGCTTTTTTTGGTATTTGAGCGTGCAGTGCAGCGGCTTCCAGTGTTGACGACTTGTGCGTTGGCGCCAAATCCCCGCGTCAGTCGAAACCGTTTCAATAAAGGCGTGGCGCGTGAATTGGCCACTTTTTCATGGTCCGTTATGCAGCTGCCACATGAACGTGTGGCCAACGGGGCGTCCACGGACTGTTAACCATTAGCGAAAACAGTTTGCTTCGACGGATAAAAGCTAGGCGACCGAGGGGTCAGACCAGCAGTGCTTGGTCTCCGATGTTTGTCTTCCGCCGAGTAGGCATCGTTTTTGCAGGATGCCCGCCGATCGTCAGCGCAAGGTCCTGATAAAACCCGTCGCTGTCGAACCACCAGCGATGGGATTTCATCATTTTGCGCTGCGCCTTTGGTACGTCGCGCTTGTATTGCTCGTTGCAATAAATGTCCCAATGACCTTTCGAGGTCAGCTTTGGCATTCCAACGCGACCCACGCGTTGCCGCCCGCCATGCACAAGTCCGCCAGACAGGGCCAAAACCTTGTCCCTGCTGCTGTAATAGTTGGTGAATCGCTTGCTACGCTTTTTGAGAACCAGATCTCCCCAAGCGCCTTTTTCAAGCCACTCTGCGTCGACATCGCCAGACGCAAACATGATCTGACCCGCGGACCAAATCTTGTTTCCCGGTCCAGCCGAATCCCCGAAATCCGAGAAACCGCGCAGAACGACCAAAGCCCCCATGGAATGTGCAATCAGGTGAACCCTTGGGCGAGAAGGCATCCCCAACAGCGGTAAAATTCCATCCCCCACGAGGTGTGGGGCAACTGCCTTGGCGTCGGAGCGGTCTGAGTCATACGCATGAATCGACCCATCACTTGGCCAGTCAAAGGCCACAACGGCCCCCTGATACCCGTTGGCCCTTACCCCGTTTTCAATCTTTTCAAGCCGGTCCAGCATACTCTTCTGGCTGGTGTTGAAACCATGGACATAGATCAGGACGTCCGAATCTCCGCCCTCTTGGCGGACAAGATCAAGCCATTTGGCCTTTTTGACGATGCCGCCTTTGCGAATTTTACCGCTCGGGCTTTTTTGCGTGATGTGAACGTATCTGGTTTTTGCAGCGGGCTTGAAAGTGAATTTCTTTTTTTGCGCGTTATAGGTGCGGCGGGAAAAAAACAGGGCCATGTGTCAAACTCCATTCCAAGTAATCCAAGAAATGTGCCACGAAGCGCCCTTTTCACAAAGCTCAATGTTCTGATCAATGCTTTGGACTTCTTCAGCCAAAGCGCAAACAGGGTTCCTCTGGCCAACCAATCCCTGTTTCCTCTGACCGCCGAATGCCCTAGTGTCCGGTGCAAACGAACACACGCACGAGGACCCATGTCGCGCTTTGATGGATATTTCCTGCGGCAATTGCTGATTCTGTTTGGCTTTTTCACCCTTGTGCTAGTCGGCGTGTTCTGGATCACCCGGTCGGTCAGCCTGTTTGACCGCGTGATCAGCGGTGGTCAGTCCGCGATGGTTTTTCTGGAATTCACTGCCCTGACCCTGCCAACTTTGATCCGCACGGTCATGCCCATGGCCGTGTTTGCTGCTGCTGTTTACGCCACCAATCGTCTGAGCCGGGAAAGTGAGTTGACGGTAATGCTGGCCACGGGCTCCAGCCCTCGCAGGTTAGCCCGTGCCGTCGTTCTGTTTGGGGCGATTACCGGCCTGATGATGGCGGCAATCAGTGTTTTTCTGCGCCCCGCTTCGGTCGAGCAATTGGAGATTCGGCAAGCAGAGGTCGCTGGCGATGTGACGGCGCAGTTGCTGAACGAAGGCGAGTTCCTGCACCCGGCCGAAGATGTTACTGTATATATCGGCCAGATCGATCTGGACGGGACACTGCGTGAGGTATTTGTCTCGGACCGGCGCGATCCTGAAAACGCGGTCAGCTACTCCAGTGCCACTGCCTATCTGGTCAACAATGACATCGGCATTCACCTTGTTATGGTTGACGGCGTGGCGCTGCGCCTGACCAAAGAAGGCAGACGGTTATCTTCGACCCTGTTTCAGGACGCGTCATACGACATCTCCGAATTGACCAGTACAAGCCCGATGGCCAAACGTAGTCTTGAGGCTATCCCAACCGTTGAGCTGATTCAGAACCGCAGTGAGATTTCTGCCGCCGAAGGGTATAGCGAGGGCAAGCTGGTCGAAGAATTGCATCAGCGGTTTTCCTGGATCGCCATTTGTGTCGCTGTTGCCCTGGCAGGGTATTCGACACTTATGCTGGGCAGCTTTTCGCGGTTTGGACTCTGGCCCCAAATTCTGGGTGCGTTCACGATTCTGGTGCTGCTCGAAGGTGTGCGCGGGTTTGTATCTCCTGTCGTTATCGACGACCCCAAGCTTTGGATCCTACTTTATCTTCCGGCTATCATGGGGGTGCTGATTTCCGGTGTCTCCCTGTTGATCGCGGGGCGTCCGATCCTGCGCAAGCGAATGCGTTCGGACAAGACGTTGGTCACGCCCGCCTAGGCGCGCAGGTCGGTGAGGCAACTCAGAAGCTCGTCAAGTTCCGGCTGGTCACTGCGTGTGACCAAGTACACTGGCAACCGCAATGGAACGCTTTCTGCAACACGTTCCAGATCGCCAGATTTCAAATGATCTGAAATGACGTAATCGGGGAAATAGCCGCGTCCGCCGCGTTTTAGGACATAACGCAGCGCCATTATGCAATTGCCCAGAAACAGGGTCTGACCAGACGCCTGTCGCGCGGCGGATCTGACATGGTCCTGATAGACTTCGCCCAGCTCAAGATTGACGAAAACCAGATCCTCTTCGGCGGTGTGCTTCTGTGGCGTCTGCACCAATGACAAAGCCTCAGGTTCCAATTCGCACCAAGTCACCCGCCGGTCCGCAGGCTTTTCATGCGTGATGGCTGCATCCAGCACATGAGTTGCCACTGCCTCGATCATGTTCAGATCGTGGTCGTAGTTGAGCGTCAGTAGAAGCTTGTCAAAGCGCTGTTCAAAGCGTACGGCAAGGTCCACCAGCAATGGGTCCCATATGCTGAGTTGCCCACCCAGGCGCAGCGCAGGGCGGCTTTGGGTCTGATCAGGTAATTCGCGCGAGGCAAACGCCCATAGCGACAGCATCTGCTCAGCATAAGGCTTGAATTGCTGCCCGAATCCAGTCAGCGCCGTGCCACCGGCACCACGTGTGAAAAGCGGTCTGCCGGTTTCCTCCTCGATCAGGCGAATGCGGGCACTAACGGCTGTCTGGGTCACGTTCAGCTTTCGGGCCGCCGCGTGGAACCCACCCGTTTCAGCAACACATAGAAAAGTCTCAAGAGCTTTGGTTTGCATATTGAAAGTATTTTTTCATCGAAGTGATAAAATCAATTCATTTTTTTGAGTAGGAGACTCGCTGTATTCTGCGGGGCAGGAAACACGCCGGAGAAACAACCATGCTGGATAAAAGCCACAAGCCGACCTGGACTAGTTTTGAAGAAGCGACCAAGGCCGACTGGGACGCCGTATTGGAATATGAGGAAGCGTATAATGCAGCTTTGCCGGACCGAATCCTCGACGCCATTCGGTCATTGGACGAGGAATGGACACCCTATCCCGTGAACCGCTATCAACACAGCCTGCAGGCCGCGACGCGCGCGTATGAAGACGGGGCAGATGAAGAGTTGGTGGTCGCGGCCCTGATCCATGACACTGGCGATATTCTGTCACCCTACAACCATGGTGAGCTGTCAGCGGCGATGATGAAGCCCTATGTCAGCGAGAAAACCTATTGGATTCTCAAACATCACTGTGTGTTTCAGGGCTATTATTACAACCACCACTTGGGCGGTGATCGCAACGCGCGCGACAAGTACCGCGACAGCCCCTATTGGGAGGACTGCCGCTATTTCTGTCACGAATACGATCAGAAAGCGTTCGACCCGGATTATCCGACCAAACCGTTGGAGTTTTTCGAGCCCATGCTGCGCCGTGTCCTGAACAAAGGCGAGGGGCATATGGAGTTGAACGAAACCTCTGACGCTTAGCAGGCCGCCATCAGGCGATAAACGATCTGCGCGGCAGTGAAGTCCCAGGCGGCATTGCCGTCCGGGGCCAGTTCGACCACGTCGAAACCTACGCATGTGCGGCCCTTCAGTGCGTGTTCGACCAGACGCAAGGCCTGATAGTAGCCCAAACCTCCTGGCACGGGCGTTCCTGTTGCGGGCATCTGGGAGGGGTCCAGGCCGTCGACATCAAAACTGACATAGACCAGCTCGGGGAAATCTTCGGGCAGGTCGACTGCGTGGATGTTTCCGGTGACCAGTTCCTCTGCGTCCAAATGAAAAACACGGTTTTTCAGACGGCTTTTGGCTTCTTCGGTGGAAAAGGCGCGGACGCCGAATTGGGCCAAACGGATGCCTTCCTCGGCCAGCAGATGCATGACCGAGGCGTGGCTGTGTTTTTCGCCCTGATAGGCGTTGCGTAGGTCAGCATGAGCGTCGATTTGAACGATACCGATGGGTTGGTTCAGCGCGCGCGCCACGCCCATCACTGCGCCGTAGCTGAGGGAATGCTCGCCTCCCAATGTTACGGGCACTTTGCCTGCTCGGACGGCAGCTTCGGTGCGTTGGGCGAGGCGTTCCATGATGTTGGGCAGGGCAGCGTCGCAATCCAGCGGCTCTTCGGTGAAGATACCTTCGACACAGGGTTCCGCGTGGCCGGTGATACGTTCCAGTTCGTTGCTGGCTTCGATAATCGCCTCGGGGCCTTTGGCTGTGCCTGACCCGTAAGACACGGTGCGTTCCAGCGGGACCGGGATCACGCGAAAACGGGCGTCCTCGGTACGCTCGGCTTCGGTCAGTTCACTATCGAGGAAAATGCTCATGAGAGGCGGTCCTTAAAGTCGTTATAGCCGAACTTTTTGATGATTTTCAGTTCGTCCGTTTCGCTGTTCCACAAGGCGATGGTTGGCAGGGGAACGCCGTTGAAGGTGTTGGTTTTGACCATTGAATAATGGGCCTGATCAAGAAAGGCGAACCGCTGACCGATCTGCAATGGCTTGTCCCAAGTGTAGTCGCCGATCACGTCGCCGGCCAGACAGGAGGGACCACCCAAGCGGTAGGTATGGCCCGCCTCGGCCTCGTCCATCAGGGCGGGGCGATAGGGGGCTTCGATCACGTCGGGCATGTGACATGTGGCTGAGATATCAGTAATTGCGAGGTTCATGCCGTTTTTCGGCAGGTCGAGGATTTCCCCAACCAGAATTCCCGCATCCAACGCGACGGCTTCACCGGGCTCGAGGTAGACCTCGACGCCATGGGACTCGCGGATGGCTTTGATGAAGGCAACCAGCCCTTCGCGGTCGTAATCGTCACGGGTGATATGATGGCCACCGCCGAAGTTCAGCCATTTGAGTTGGCCCATAAAGGGGGCGATTTTGGGTTGAACGGCCTCCCAGGTACGTTGAAGCGGTTCGAACCCTTGTTCGCAGAGCGTGTGCATATGCAGGCCATCGACACCGGCCAAAGCCTCGGTGGTCAATTGACTCACTGGGGTTCCAAGCCGCGAACAGGGGGCGCAGGGATCGTATTTTGGAATTTCGCCTTCGGAATGTTCCGGGTTGATGCGCAGACCGACTTGCACCTTGGCAGCCTGAGCCCTGGCAAGAAACCGGTCCTTTTGTGCCGGAGAGTTAAAGATGATGTGGTTCGAAAGCGATAGGATTTCATCTATGTCGGCGTCTTTGTATCCCGCGCAGAAGGTGGCAACCTCTCCACCATATTCCTCGCGACCCAGGCGGGCCTCATAGATGCCGGACGCGCAGGTGCCGCCGAGATGCTGACGCACCAAAGGTGCCAACGAGAACATCGAAAACGCCTTCAGCGCGCTTAGGACATGTGCGCCGGATTGCGTGCCAATGTCGGAAAGGATGGTCAGGTTGCGTTCGACGGCTTTTTCGTCGACCACAAAGCAGGGCGTGGGGACGAGGGTGAGGTCGAAATTGCGCAAGGCACCTGCGTCTCCGGCCTGCGTGGTCATCATGTCGGGCATGTCCGGCGTCTCTGGGTTGTGGAGAGGCCGGGGGCTCTGCCCCCGGACCCCCGCCGTATTTGTGAACAAGAAGAAGGGGAGCGATATCCCCACTGGTTAGTCAGAATTCGACCGGGCGGTCGAGTTCGTGGACCTGCCATGGCAGACCGTGTTCGTTCAGCATATCCATGAAGTCATCAGGGTCGAGTTGTTCCATGTTCCACACGCCCGGCTCACGCCAGTTGCCTTTTAGTACCTGGGCGGCACCGATCATGGCGGGAACGCCAGTGGTGTAGCTGACGGCTTGTGATCCTACCTCGGCATAGCATTCTTCGTGGTCGCAGATGTTGTAGATGTAGAAGGTCTTTTCGCCCGAGCCGTCCTTGGCCTGACCCGTGGCGATATCGCCGATGCAGGCCTTGCCTTTGGTTTCCGCGCCCAGATCGCCGGGATCGGGCAGCAGGGTTTTCAGGAACTGGATCGGAATGATTTCCTTGCCGTCATGCATCACCGGGTCGATGCGGGTCATGCCTACGTTTTCCAGCACTTTTGCGTGGGTGATGTAGGCGTCGCCGAAGGTCATCCAGAAGCGGGCACGCTCGATCTCGGGGAAGTGGGTCGAAAGCGATTCCAGTTCCTCGTGATACATCAGATACATGTTCTTGGGGCCGATGGCAGGAAAGTCGAACTCGACCTTGTGGGTCATGGCGGGGGAGTGTTTCCACTCGCCACCTTCCCAGTGGCGCACCTCGGCCAGAACCTCGCGGAGGTTGATTTCTGGGTTGAAGTTGGTGGCGAATTCCTGATCGTTCGAGCCGCCATTGGCGTCCAGCACGTCGATCTGGCGGATCGTGTCCAGTTTGTGTTTTTTCAGCCATTTGGCAAACACGCTGGTCACGCCTGGATCGAAGCCCGAACCGAGGATGGCGGTCAGGCCGGCCTCTTTGAACCGTTCCTGATAGGCCCATTGCCAATGGTATTCGAACTTGGCCTCATCCTCGGGCTCGTAATTTGCGGTGTCGAGGTAGTGAATACCGGCCTCAAGGCAGGCGTCCATCAGCACCAGATCCTGATAGGGCAGGGCGAGGTTCACCAGGATTTCCACGCCGGTGTCCTTGATCAGCTTGACTGTGTCTTCGACCTTGTAGGCGTCCAGTTCGGCGGTTGCGATTTCAACACCCACGCGCTCTTTCACCGCTTTGGCGATGGCGTCGCATTTTGACTTGGTCCTGCTGGCCAGGGTGATTTCGGTAAAGATGTCCGAGTTCATCGCCATCTTGTGCACGGCTGCGTGGGATACGCCGCCTGCACCGACAACCAGTGTTTTTCCCATTGGGTCGTCTCCTTATTATTCGTAATAGGTGTAGCCGTTGATCGAGCCGCGATAGGCGCTCATCAGGGTTTTGCGGTCCTTGGCTTTCAGAGTACCGGTCGAGATCGCCTCGTCCACCATTTTGCGGAAGGCGGCGACACAATCCTGCGGGTCGAACTCGACATAAGACAAGACTTCGGAAATCGTGTCGCCTTCTTGTTCGTGCAACAAGTCAAAGCCGCCATCGGCGCGCAGGTCGATGGTGACGACGTTGGTGTCGCCGAACAGGTTGTGCAGATCGCCCAGCGTTTCCTGATAGGCGCCGACGAAGAAGACACCCATCAAGTATTCCTGATCTTCGGGCAGAGAATGCACCGGCAGGCTGGGCGAGACGCCGTCGGCCAGGATGAAGCGGTCGATCTTGCCATCGCTGTCGCAGGTAATGTCGGACAGCACCGCGCGGCGGTCGGGTGTCCGGTTAAGACTCTGCAGCGGCACGATTGGATGGAGCTGGTCGATGGCCCAGACGTCGGGCAGGGATTGGAACAGCGAAAAATTGCAGTGGTAGATATCGGCCACTTTCTCAAGCTGATCATCCACATCCGTTTCCAGATCGTCGCTGGCAGCAAGCGCCTTGAGACGCGCCATCAGGGACAGGTAGATGCGTTCGGCGCGGGCCATCTGCCGCAAGTCGACATAGCCACGGCGGAACAGGGCGCGCAACTCGTTGCGATAGAAGGTGGCGTCGTTCCAGCATTCCTGCAGGCGATCTTTGCTGAGATATCCACGCACTGCAGCAAGGTCCGAGACCATGTGGTGATCATCGGGCTCAACCTCGGGGCCGTTTGGCGCATCATACAATGTGCTTTCCAGCACGTTGAACACCAGCATTGAGGACGTCGCCACCACTGCGCGCCCGCTTTCGGTGACCAACGTGGGGTGGTCGATTTCGGCCTCATCCATTGCATAGGCCACGGTTTCAACGACGTTGGCGCAGTATTCTTCGACCGTGTAGTTGATCGAGTTTTCGGCGGCCTTCTTCTCGCCGGTATAGTCCACTCCCATGCCGCCGCCGAGGTCGAGATGGGTCAGCGGCACGCCTTCACGGGTCAACTCGGTGTAGTACCGGCAGGCTTCGCCCACAGCACGGCGCACATCGTTGACGTCCTGAACTTGGCTGCCCAGATGCGAGTGTTGCAGCTTTAGGCAATGCAACAGCCCTGCGTCGCGCAGCTTGTCCACCGTAGCGACCAGTTGATCCGTGTTCATGCCAAAGGCCGAGCGGTCGCCCGAGCTTTCTTCCCATTTGCCGCTGATCTGGTTGGTCAGTTTGACCCGGACACCGATCAGAGGTTCGATGCCCAGTTCGTTGTAGACCTTGATCACCGTGTCGGCCTCTTTCGGGCTTTCCAAAACGATGACTGTGTTGAAACCAATCTTACGAGACAGGATCGCCAGCTGGATGAACTCGGCATCTTTGACACCGTTGCAGACGATCAGCGCCTCAGACGCCAGTCGATGCGCAAGGGCTACCACCAGTTCAGGCTTGGACCCGGCCTCGAGGCCATAGTTGTACTTCTTACCGAACTCGACGATCCGGTCGACGACCTGTGCCTGCTGGTTCACCTTGATCGGGAAAACGCCGCGATAGGATCCCTTGTACCCAACACGCGCGATGGCCTCGCGGAAGCTATCGTTCAGATGCGCGATTTCATGTTCCAAATAAGAGGTCACGCGCAGAACCATGGGGGCTTTGATGCCACGGTCATCTAAATCGCTGATAATACCCAGCAGGCTGATCGCTGCTGTCTCTGGCGACATGGGGTTGCGCAGACCGATCTCGCCCTGATCCGTCACCTCGATGAGGCCTTTGCCCCATTTCTCAATCCCGTAGATGGAATGCGGTGCATCGGGCGTCTGTTTCAATCAAGTTGATCCTTAACGTAAGGGTGCCAGTTTCGCGCCCGCCAATACGGCAGCAGTTTGATTCTTCCAAGTGTAAACTAAGTGACGAAGAAAACCGAGTTTTACTCAGGGTGGCGGATCGGTATCAGGTGATTGTCCCACTGACAGTGTGCGTGGGCGCGGATCATAGGGGACAAACCGGTCAAAGTACCAAACAAGCCAGTTCCGGTGGTAAAGACCAACCCGTCTGACCCTGCACCCAAGCCGCAGACATCCTCTAATGCATGGGCATTCGCAAAGGTCCCGTTGGTGACGTCAAACTGATGTAGTACATTGCCGCGCGGGCAAGTGATGGCAATGGCCGTACCGTCCGCCGAAAACGCGACACTCCCCGCATAGCCTTGGAGCATGCTTTGATCCTTGTCGGGGGCCGACAGCAGGCGCGGGGCTTCGCCGAGACGGTGCAGGCCCAGCAGCGGCGGGTGTTCAGACGTGCTGCCCTGCCACTGCATCGCAAAGCCCACCAGCCCGTCTTGTCGAACGGCCAGATGCCGGATCGAGTTCTTGTGTAGATATCGGGGCAAGGAAATCTGCTCAAGAAAAGTGCCGGAAAGGCTCAGATAGGTCAGATTGGGGTCCATCACCGGCAGGTTCAGTTTGGTGCGCCCGGTTTCGGGATGTGTCTGGATCCCGCCATTGGCAATCACCAGCGTTTGCCTATCGGGCATCAAGCGCATGTCATGCGGTCCGACGCCACCCGAGGGAAACTCTGCTATCCGTACAAAGCTGTCCGCGTTCCAGACACTTATGACTCCTATTCCGGCCTCATAGTTGTTCTCGGTCGCGAAGAAAGTTGTACCATCGGGTGAAAAGGTGCCATGGCCATAGAAATGGCGGCCCTCAGGAGCGGTGAGTTGCGCAATCTGCGCGCCGGTGGCGCAGTCGACCACCACGGCAAATGTTCCGGGGCGACGGGCAAAAGCTACGGCCTGTGCTTTGAACGGATGCGCTGCGGCGGCATGCCCACGCGCAGGCAAGGGCACCGAGAACAGGGTTTCGCCCTGCTCATTCAGACCCGCCAGCCTATGTGAACCATCGGGAAACAGCCCTGCAGCCAGAAAGTCGGGCGCCCCAACCGAAGCCCAGCCGCGGATCGGCGAGAGAGTGGCTGCGGTCAGACCGGCCAGGAAGTGACGGCGTGACGGCATGGATCAATCTCCGTCCAGCGAATTGAAACCTGCGCTGATCCCCAGTGTCGGGCCAAGTTCGGTGGAGGCAATGGTGCGGATATCGCGAATGGATTGTTGCAGGGCCTCGATGCGGAACCGCGCTTGCGGGTCGGCAACACCCGCCAAGGCCGGATCATCAATAGACTGGGCGTTCTCGATTGCGCGTTCAAAGGCAGCGTCCAGATCGACTGCGATTTCGGGGTAATCGAAGGACAGTCGGGCGGCCAGATCGCGCAGGGCGATCAGCGAGAGCTCTATGTGGTGCAGGGACCGCTCGGACCGGCGTGCTTCTGCGCGGTTGGGGTGGGGGCGGTCGAATGTGCCCAATGGACGACCCAGCCGGGTTTCGGCGGTGAACTCAAGACCTGTAGACAGGGCTTTGAATAACTCCTGCATCGCCTCATCCTGCGTCCGATAGCGACTGTCCTCTCCGGGTCGGGTTAGGTTTGGGGCATAGCTCAGCCAGTCTTCGGCCATTGCTTGTGCGTTGGCACTGATATCCGCCGTGATAGCCTGAATCAGAGCACAGCGGTATTCTGCGTCGCCCTGATCAGCAAAGGCGGGGTCGTAAAGCATCTGTTCCAGCGCAAAGAAACCGCGCCCTGCGACGGACGTCTCGGCATAAGCTTCGGGGCTTTGGACCGCTTCATCCTTACTGGCGATATGTTGCGACAGCGCCTTGGAGGTGAAACCTTTCGTGTCGGGCCAAAAAGCCATTGCGAAAGCGCGGTCATCTACCTCGGTTGGGCCAAATCGCAGATGGCTGGCGGAAATCCAGCTGTCGAAGGCGTCACCATATGCGGCACGCAGCCCGGGTGAGGTCGGGGTGCAATCCACCAACGCGGCACTGACCAGAGCACCTGTTGTCTCTGGCAGCTTGTCGAACCGAGGCAGGATATGCGTTTCGGTCACATCCATCAGGATTGGGGCGCGATCTTGTGCCAGTGACACGACGGGCATTATCAACGCAGCGAGGAGAGGAAGGTAACGCATGTTTAAAGGCTCTCCAGGAAACGGATCAGGGCATCGCGGTCCGGTTTGGGCATCGACACCACGCTATCGCGTGCAGCTTGTGCTTCGCCGCCATGCCATAGGATCGCCTCTAACAGATTGCGCGCCCGCCCGTCATGCAGGAACTGAGTGTGGCCCGAGACGCGTTCAGTCAGGCCGACACCCCACAAGGGCGGTGTGCGCCATTCGCGGCCCGTTGCGCGGGCCTCGGGGCGATTGTCTGCCAGACCGTCGCCCATGTCATGCAGCAGCAGATCGGTATAGGGCCAGATCAGCTGAAAACTATGTTCGGGCCGGTCGTCCATGCGGTGGGTGACATGCGACGGCGTGTGGCAGGAAGCGCAACCGGTGGCGTGAAATACTTCCTTGCCGCGCAGCACTTCGGGGCTGTCTACATCCCGGCGACCGGGCACCCCCAGATTGCGACTGTAGAAGGCCACCAGGTCCATGCCCAACTGATCAATCTCGAACCCGCGCAAATCATTGTCGCCATGAGGTGCTTCAACGCAATTCACCTGCAATTCGGTGCAATCGCCTTGCGGGGCAGGATAAAGTGGGCTGGAGATTCCAATATCCCCGGCAAATGCCGCAGCCGATTGTTCCATGATTGTCGGCATTCCCGCTTTATGCCCGAACCGACCCATCATCGGTGCGCCATATTCCAAGGACCAGACGATGTTGGGACGACCCGAAATGCCATCCCCATCCGCATCTTCAGGATCAGCGTTGACCAATAGATCTTCGACTGGGATCCCCTCAAGCAGGCCAAGCCCGATCATCTGAGGGGCGACCCGTGGGCTTAGCATCGCCTCGGGGTGCAGGGGCCCGTAGCCAAGGTCGGCTGCCCGGTAGGTTGGGCGGCGCAGTGACGCGGTTTCACCCCCTGACAACGCGATCGGGATTTCCTCGTACGAGATATCCAGCCGGTACTCCGCCGGATGCCCTGCTAGTGCAAAATCCTGCATCTGTCCGCCATAGGTGGGCTCGGGAAGGGTGGCGACATAGTCTGCGATCTCGGCATAGCCATCTTCTGGCGCTCCGGGGATCGAGATCCGAAGGAACATGGAAATCGCCTTGTCTTCAAGCCCGTTCGGGGTATGCCCGCGTCCATCCTTGATATGGCAGCGTTGGCAGGATCGTGCGTTAAACAGCGGCCCCAACCCGTCAGAGGCCAGCGTGGAGGAAGGCGACGAGACCCATTTTTTTTTGAACAACCCATTGCCGACCTTGAAGTCCAGCTCTTGATCGAAGCTCAGATTGCCAGAGGGCTGTGAAAACGCATCTGCGTCATTGCGCACTCGTACAGTCGCGGCCCCGGCAGAGAGCTCTTCAAACGGCTGCGGTGCGCTGAAGTCCTGCGGTGGGGCTGTGACGCCGGCGATGCGGGCGCGTTCATCCGTGGTTCGAGGGGTGATGTTCAGATGCAGATCCTTCAGATCGGCAGACAGGGCAGGGGCAGCCGCAAAAGCGGCCACCATCAAGGCAAAAAGGCTACTCACCTTCGTCCATTTTTGACGCGTTGAGTTGTGCATAATTGGCTTCGCCGATCCTCTCGTACAGGTCGAGCTGCGTTTTGAGGAAGTCGATATGACCTTCTTCATCCGCTATCAATCCTTCGAAAAGCGACATTGAGACATAGTCGCCCACTTTGCGGCAATGATCGCGTGCTTCGGCATAAAGAGCACGCGCGTCCAACTCGGCAGCAAGGTCACATTCCAGTGTTTTCTTGGGCGTTTGTCCAATGCGCAACGGGTCCAGTTTCTGCAGGTTGGGGTGGCCTTCCAAAAAGATGATCCGCTCGATCGGTTTGTCCGCGTGCTGCATCTCTTCGATGCTTTCCTCGCGGCTTTTCTTGGCCATATGTCCAAGACCCCAATCCTCTTGCAGCCAATAATGCAGCTAATACTGGCTTACGGCGGTCAGCTCATTCCGCAGAGACTTGTTGAGGTATTCGATGACCTTTGGATCGCCTTTCATCTGCTTTCTCCTGTGTTACTCCGGCACGCAAAGCGCGGAGCTGCATCGGTAATTCCAGACTATCGTTTGACCGCATCGTGGCTAGGACAAGGGGCATGCACCCGCCTCAATCCGCCGACTTTCCAAGGGCATGATAGATTTTACCGGGGGTGATTACTGTCTACGGGTCCGCCGATCGCATCCAGTCAATGGTCGCGCGGATATCATGATCGGAGATGTTGGTGCAGTGGCAGACAATCATTGTCGTTGGCTCGGTTTTTTCAGGCGATCAGGTGGGGATATGGGCCGGGAAACAGATCTTCCCGGCCCGCTCGGGGGTTATTGGAAAACGGCGTTGGGGTTATCCAGGCTGTCGGACCCTTCAAACGCGATCCCGTCCAGTTCAAGTGCTGTCACGATGCGTTCTATGGTTTTGGTTTGATCGACCAGACCGTTGACGCCACCCATGATCAGGGCTTCGCCACCTTCGTTGCCGCGTTCCAGCATCTGATCATAGGCAAACCCCGCTTCGGCGGTCGACTTGATCTTGCCCAATGCTTGCATGGTTCTGGCCAGTTTCGCCTTCATCTCGGTATCCAGCGCCGGGTCGGTTGCGACAACCAGATCCGACAGGGACGCGCCCGAAACCGGGGTGCCGTCGATGCGTGTGTAGCTGCCCAGATAGACGTTCTGGACACCCAGGCCATCGTAGTAATGGCTGTTATGGGTGTTGTCCGAAAAGCAGTCATGCTCTTCTTCTGGATCGTTCAGCATAAGCCCCAGACGCATCCTTTCACCGGCCTGCTCACCGTAAGACAGTGACCCCATGCCTGTCAGGATCGCACTGATGCCTGCGGCTTCGTTCTCCATCAGGGCGGCGCGGGCTGCTCCGCCTTCCTTCCACTGATCTGCCATCCAGGCAAGATCAGTGACCAACAGATTGGTAGCAGCACTCAGATATTGGGCGCGACGGTCACAATTGCGGCCGGTGCAGTCATCGCCTTTCGCATAGTCGGTGGCCGGGCGGTTGCCTGCACCTGCGCCGTGGCCATTCATATCCTGCCCCCATAGCAGGAACTCGATCGCATGATAGCCTGTTGCCACGTTGGCTTCGATTCCATCGGCCTCGTGCAGCGTTTCGCTCAGCAGTTCGGGGGTAATTTCGCTCGCGTCAATGGGCATGCCCGACAACTCGAAGCTAGGGTTGGCGATGACGTTCAAAACGGCGAATTCGTTCTCGTCGGTGGCGCCGCCATAGGCCGCATCCACATAATCGATCAGACCTTCGTCCAGAGGCCACGCATTCACTTTGCCTTCCCAGTCATCAACGATGGCGTTGCCAAAGCGATAAACCTCGGTTTGCTGATAGGGTACGCGCGCCGCGATCCATGCCGCACGGGCTGTGTTCAGCGTGTCATCCGACGGATCGGCAATCAGGGCATCGACCGATAATTGCAAACTCTGCGCGGCAATGAGGCTGTCTTCAAATTTCGCTTCGGCAATATTGGCGTAGTTTTCAAGCACATCCGTTTTCACGGGCGCATCAGCGGCAAATGCAGCGGTCGCTGCACAAAGTGTCAGAGAGCTGGCTGCAGCAAACATTTTTGTCATGGAAGTGGTACTTTCTTATCTACTCGTGCGGGAATGCCCCGCTGATATTGCCTTTGAGTAACTGAGTGAAATAGTCAACAATGTCAACCTGAGTTTTATTGTCAGGTTTGGAATCTATGTTTAAGTGACGCTACACTCCCCATATCTGGTAGGGCCGGAGCGGGCGGTTGCGATTGCGCGGCGGGTGCTTCCCGTTAGAATTGACGCGGTGATTCTGTTTGTGGTGGTTTGGTTGATGAAGTGTGCAGTTTTGGCCATGTCCCTGCTCCCCGCAGCTCTTGCGGCGCAAGCGACGCAAGTTACAACGCCTGATCACCGTGATGCTGGTCGACTGGATGTTGTCTTGTCCCAGACCGGGTTTTCCCTGAAACTCAAGGTGCCAACCGTGGATGTCGTGGGGTTCGAAGCTCCGATCTCCAACGACGATGAGCGCGCGAAAGTTGCAATCGCGATGTCCGAGCTGTCCAAGCCGCTTGACCTGTTTGTTGTCCCGCTCGAAGCAGGATGCTTCACGACTTCTGCCAATGTGATCCTAATGCAACAGATTGTGGATCAGAACGATACGGGCCGCGCGTCCAGCGGATCGCCGACCGACGAAAGTCATGCGGAATTTCAGGCGGACTATGTCGTTCAATGTCAGGACATGAGCGCGCTGGACAGGTTCGATTTTGCTTATTTCGACCGTTTCAGCGGATCGGAAACGCTGACTGTCCGCATTAAAGCTGATGGGACGGAACAAACCCGTGAAGCTACGCGCGCCGCGCCCGAAGTGATTTTTCCGTAGAAATATCGATGGCTTCGGGCGACGCGATGACCAAAGACATCGACAGCATTCCGTCAAACCATCTTTTTTGGTAACTGTATTTACCGATGGCTGTTCAAAGCTGGATAATCAAGATTGTATGCCCGATGCTGCGAAAGCATCTTGCAATTCTGATATGCATTCTCGGGCTGGTTGCGCCTCGGGCTTCATATGCCTGTGTAGTTTGTACAGACCTGCCGGACGCATCCATCGCGGATCACATACTATCGGCGGAAGTCATTGTGCTGGCTGGCCCGACAACAGAAAATCCATTCAGATTTACAGCGCGCAAAATCCTTAAAGGAAGTCCCGAACGTCTTAGTGCTGTGCCGGAAATCCCTTTTTTGATTGATAGTGTTACGCGCAGAGCATTCCGTGCCGATCCGACGCGAACCGTTCTGCTCACGTATGGGCCGACTTACAGGGATAACGCTGGCCGCGGACTTTCAAGGGCGTGGCAGCGCATATTCATAATGAACCCGGACCGAACTGCGTTTTTTGAGAAACTTCAAACCACGGGTCGGCTGTGGGCCTATGGAGAAAGAGACAGCGCAGAGCGAGTTTTGTTCTTTGCTGAATACCTGTGGCACCCGGATCAAGCGCTGCATAACATGGCATTGGTCGAAATCGGCCTTGCGCCGTATGCACGCGTGCGTCCCTTGGGTGGCAGGTATTCGACAGAGCAGATTGTGAGCGAGTTGAATGACTTGAACCGCTTTGCCTACAGGTCGGCCGCAATTCGTTTGCTGGGGTTAAAAACTGATCCTCACGCGCGTTCAGTCATACGCTCCGGCTTCGCCAAGTCCTTGAAGTCCGGTGGTTTCAACGGCTACGAATGGGCCCTAGCTGGGATAGAGGCTGAAAATACATCTGCAATCAGAGCGATTGGCCTTGCGCTTCAGAATCCACAAAGGGCGTCAGAAGACAAGAAATTGCTGATCCGCGCGTTGACCGAGGCCGGTTCAACGCAGCCAAGGTTGAGACCAGAAGCCGTACGAACTCTGTCTGAGGCGTTAACCGGGAATAGTGACTTGGCCGTCCAAATTGCTGTTGGAACGCGGGGTTGGGGGCGAACGGTTTTACATCAACAGTTTGAGGCTTTGGCTGCTGAGGAAGAAACAGACCCTGCAACTCAGTTTATGATCAACTTCGTTTTGGGAACTGAATTGTCAACTGAGTAGGTTGGTTTTGGAATTGCCGATCAGTATCGGGAGGGAACTTTGTTTGTCCAATCCCTCTGCTGGCAGACCCAAGCCCGGAACGGACTGCCTGATTGCACTTCTGGGGCTTCTGACCAGCGTTGGATCTACGCCCTCCGACCTTGATGGCCGGCACCGAAAATGACCTTACGAACAAATCAATTAACACGGGTTGGCCAGGTATGTTATGAACAAAATCGAATATAAAAAGAGCTACTGAAAGCTCTGCGATTTCGCCATGAATTATTGCATTAGGGGGGCACTATGAATCGAATTTCCATCTGTATTCTATCGTTGCTTTTGGCACCAACAAACGGTCTGGCTGACGCCGTTCCGAGCGAACAGGCAGCTGAAGGCCTGTTTTCTGATCAACCGTATTCCCCTTATGCGCAGCGTACCTTTCCGGAACGTCCCCTCTGGGGCGACACACACTTGCACACCGGATTGTCCCTTGATGCCGGTGCCTTTGGAAACACCTTGTTGCCTGACGAAGCGTGGCGGTTCGCAAAAGGCGAGCAGGTCATTTCCTCGACAGGCCAAGCTGTACGGCTGGCCCGACCATTGGATTGGATGGTTCTGACTGACCACACGGACCTGATGGGGTTTGCCCCGGATCTACAAGCCGGCAAGCCCGGTGTTCTTGCTGACCCAAAAGGTCTGGAATGGTACGAAGGTTACAAAGCGGGCGGCGAAGAGGCGGGGAAAACTGCCTTTGATATCATCACCAACTTTTCGCAAATGACCTTGCCGGAAGTTCTTCTTGAGTCGTACAGCCCGGGCGCCGACGCTTTTGCCTTCACTTGGGAGCATATCGTTCTGGCGGCCGAGCGTCATAATGATCCGGGTAACTTTACGGCGTTCATCGGATTCGAGTGGACCTCGGTCCCCAAGGGATTCAACCTGCACCGAAACGTCATGCTGCGTGACGGGCCGATCCGGGCCTTGCAAATGGTGCCCCCGGTCACGCAACCCCCCTACGGCGATACAGACCCAAAGTCGCTTTATGCTTGGCTTGAAGAGTATCAGGAGAAAACAGGGGGACGCGCCGTTGCCTTTGCCCATAACGGTAACTTGTCGAACGGATGGATGTTCCCTACCGAAGACACGTATCACGGCGGCAAGGTTGACGAAGAATACGTTGCGGCCCGCGCAAAATGGGAACCCCACTATGAGGTCACTCAAATCAAAGGTGATGGTGAGGCGCACCCGTTCCTGAGCCCAGATGACGAATTTGCGGATTATGAAAACTGGGACGTTGGCAATCTCGATATTACCGAGTTGAAGACCGATGATATGCTAGCCGGAGAATACGCGCGCGAAGCCCTGAAGCGCGGTTTGATGCTGGAAGAAAAGTTCGGAGTGAACCCCTATAAGTTCGGCATGGGCGGGGCGACGGACAGTCATACGTCTTTGGCCACTGCCGAGGAAGACAACTTTTTTGGGAAGTCCGTCAGTGTCGAGCCTTCTGCATCTCGGATCAAACATCCTTTCATTGCAAATGATCTAGGCGAAATTCCCGGCGACCTTCTTGTGGCGTCCGGATACACGGCTGTTTGGGCGACCGAGAATACGCGTTCCGCGATCTTCGATGCGTTCAAGCGACGCGAGACTTACGCAACCACGGGACCGCGGATTGGCCTGCGGTTCTTTGGTGGTTGGGGCTTCAGCGATGCCGATGTTGAAACCCGCTTCCTTGCGAATGTGGGCTACACCAAAGGTGTGCCAATGGGTTCGGACCTGCGCCCGCGCGAGGGCGATGGTGCGCCCAGCTTCCTGATCGCCGCATTGCGCGACCCGGTTGGTGCCAATCTGGATCGCGTGCAGGTGATCAAAGGGTGGCTGGATTCCGAAGGCGCGCTGCAAGAGAAGGTTTATGACGTCGCCTGGTCGGATAACCGCGAAGCTGACGAAAACGGCAAAATCCCCGCCGTTGGAAACACCGTGGATGTAGACACCGCCAGTTGGACCAACACAATCGGAACCGCCGAACTTGTCACCGTTTGGTCAGACCCGGATTTCGATCCGAATGCGCGGGCATTTTATTACGTTCGCGCTCTGGAAATCCCAACCCCGCGTTGGATCCTGTATGACAAGCTGAGATATGGCATCGACCTGCCCGAAGATGCGGTTCTTACGCATCAAGAACGCGCTTATTCCTCGCCGATTTGGTATACGCCGTCCGAGTGAATTGCATGCTTCACGGATTTCGAAGCCGAGGTAGCCGTCGCTACCTCGGTGGTCGTTTGAAACTTCTGCAATGCTCATAGCATTCATTTTCTTGCAAAACCCGATCAGCTGATGCCAGCATCAGTACGTAGAACCAGAGCACGTTTTACGCAGGAGACTTCATGCGATTTTTGAAAGAACCCCTGTTCCACTTTTTCTTGATTGGGGTAGCAATTTTCATTTGGTTCCATATCGTTGCGCCGAACGACCAGACTGTCGAAAACCTTGAAACGATAACATTCGACCAAGACGATATCGCGCTTTTGTCTACTCAGTTTGAAGCGCGGTGGAAACGCCCGCCCGACAATGCTGAGCTGCAAGCCTTGGTCAACGCGTCAATTCGCGAAGAGGTACTTGTGCGGGAGGCACGAAAACTTGGCCTTGATCGTGGGGATAGCGTGATCAGGTCTCGTCTAAGTCAGAAGATGGATTTTCTTACAGAAGCGATCGCCACATCAGTGGTTCCAGAAGATGAGGATCTAGAGGCGTTTCTTGAAGAAAGTCCTGAACGCTATGCTACCCCCGACAAGGTGGCGTTCAATCAGGTCTTTTTGGGCGAACGGCCAAGTGATGCAGAACTTGAGGCGGCCCTGGTTGCGCTAGACGAGGGGCAAGACATGTCTGCATACGGGGCTTCGACACTCTTGCCGACCTCAATGCCCCTGACCGTGACCAGAGTGGTGGACTCGGTCTTTGGAGGTGGATTTTCCGACGCTCTGTTAGAGCTCGAAGCTGGCCAGTGGGTCGGTCCGATCCGGTCAGGTTACGGGGTTCACCTTGTTCAGGTGACCGCCATTGAGCCCAGCCAAACGCCGGCTTTGTCAGACATTCACGATGCGGTTTTACGGGATTGGCGTCGCGCCATGAGTGAAGATCTGGCGCAAGCGCAGTATGAAGCTCTTGCGGGTACGTACAAGATTGTGGTGCCCGACCTGTCAGGCGCGACCGAATGAGGGCTTTGATCTGCATAGTGCTTGCGCTTCTGTTCGCTTGGCCCGTAGGTAACGTGGCAGCGCATGCGCTTGATCCGGGATACCTGGACATGCGTCAAATCGGGCCAGGTACGTGGAGCGTTCATTGGCGGAAGCCAGATGTGAGTGGTCAGCCAATGGCGATTGATGCTGTTTTGCCGGATGGATGCGCTCCTGCACGTGGGCCTGACCCGGCTTTCGACGGGCGAGCATGGGTTTCATCCTGGGTTGCCGAGTGCGACGCAACGATCGCGGGCCAACCCATCGCCATCGAGGGCCTTGAGGCTCAGCAAAACGATGTTTTGGTCCGTTTGCACCCACTAGAATCCGAGCCCGCGACGCTTCGTTTCACGCCAGATGCCGCGGTTCAGGACATTCCATCTGAACAGACGACATCGTCAGTATTTGTCGCCTATTTCCAGTTGGGGTTCGAGCACATACTGGAAGGCTGGGACCATCTGCTTTTTGTCTTAGCGCTGTTCATTTTGGTTCGCGATCCGTGGAGGTTGGTCGGAGCTGTAACAGCATTCACGCTTGCGCATTCGATAACATTGGCGCTTGCAACCTTTGGCGTTCTGAACGTTCCCGGCCCACCAGTTGAGGCCGTCATCGCCTTGTCGATCGTTTTTCTGGCGATGGAGATTGTCAAAGGCGGTGAAGGACGGTTCCGGCTTTCAAGTCAAAAACCCTGGATCGTCTGTTTCGGATTCGGGCTTTTACACGGTCTTGGTTTTGCTGGGGCATTGGCCGATATTGGTCTGCCGCCAAACGACATCCCCGCAGCATTGCTTGCGTTCAATCTGGGCGTTGAAGCCGGTCAGCTGTTTTTCATCACAGCCTTGGCGCTTTCTTTGATGATCTGGCGTGTGATTGCGTTTCCGATCAGCCAAAGGGCAACAGTTGTCGCCGCCTATGGCATCGGTTCCGTGTCGATGTATTGGCTTATCGAGCGTATTAGCGGTTTCTAGCCTCACAAACTCAAAGCGGCGGCTTTCGAAATCTCGGCGGGCTTCCCAGTCACGGCTGCTAACTGACGAGCTCAGATTTGATCGTCGTCCAAAGACAGATTTGAAAGAGGTTTATTCTAGGCCAAGGTCCAGTTCGCCCACGAAGGGTTCATTCAAAAAAAATTTTCTGGATGATGGTAGCGGAGGTCCGTCTTGGACACAAACCCCACACATTAACACTCTGTAAAATATGCGTGCCGCGACCTTCAAGGGGTAAGCCGAAAGGTCAATTGTCGTAGCGGTGCCCTGACTGGCGAATTCGATCAAAAGAAATTCGCCTTCACCGGGGTGCTCTGCGTTGAAGGCTGTCGCTATTGCGGCAATGGGAACGTCTTACATAGCCTCCAAGGTATGCTGGAGGCCATTTCGAATGTGATCTTCCAACAGCCTCTTCGCCGTGTCGGCGTCTCTGGCCAGCGCGGCATCGAACATGCCCTTGTGCTCCTTGACCGCCTCTTCGCCGCGATAAGTCAGCACAAGCATCTGATACCGTAAGTACTTGTCGTAGATGATGGAGTGCAGAGACAGAAGGTTTTTGGAGTTGCAGGCCGCGATCATCGCTTGGTGAAACTCCCAATCATATCGTTTCCAGGTTTCTTTCTCGGACTCGTCGCCCTTGAGAAGCTGCTGTTCCATCAGGTGCAGTTTGTGGTGTGCGGCAACGAGGTTGCCTTCCCAATCCGTGTCGCCATTCGCAATGGACAATTCCAACGCGTGGCATTCCAACAGGACCCGCAGCTCTGAAATCTCGGTCAGGTCTTCTCGTGAAACTGGTGTGACCAGGAAACCCCGTTGCTCGGGAGCTTCGACAAATCCGTCGCTGGCGAGCCTGTTCAGCGTTTCACGAAGTGTCGAAAGGCTTGCCGAGTAGCGTTCCTTCAAGGCGTCCAGCTTCAGTTTGGAGCCGGGTTGCAGCTCCCCGAAGATGATGTCTCGCTTGATGCGCTGATAGGTGCTTGCACCTATCGTAGACGGCTGTTTCGCCATGCGTTTCACCCGATATTATCAGTTTCCTCGTTCAGTTAGCATTTTTCAGAGAAATCAGCAATCCAAACTGATGTATGGTAAAAATAAAAATATCATACATTATTGCGGAATCGCGAAAACCCCAATACGGTCGTGACCAAGTTGGGCAAAGCAGCTCGATCGCTATCATCGGTTTCGGGATTTTCCGGACCCTCCGGAAGGAAGCAAAGTGTCTAAGAACTTTCGCATTGCCATTGTCGGCATTGGTCTTGTTGGACGCCGCCACGCAGACGCTATCCGAGCGTTGCGCCATGTTGATCTCGTCGCGGTGGTCGACCCCAGCGATGAAGGTCGTGCTTACGCCGTTGAGCACGGGGTCGCATGTTACGCGACCCTTGAGGAAATGTTTGCAAATCAGACGCCGGACGGAGCTGTGCTTGCGACGCCCACGACGCTTCATGTCGAACAAGGCCTCACGTGTGTTCGACATGGTTGCCCCGTTCTCGTCGAAAAACCGATCGCCGTGGAAGCCGCAGCTGCGCTTGAGCTTGTTCAAGCGGCGGAGAAGGCCAATGTGCCACTGATGGTTGGACATCATCGTCGGCACAATCCTCTGATCCGGTCGGCTAAGGCAGCCATTGTCGATGGGAAGATTGGAGATGTGCGCGCTGTCCATGCGAATTGCTGGTTCTATAAGCCAGACGAGTATTTTGATGCTGCGCCCTGGCGAAAGAAACCCGGTGCAGGGCCCATCTCGGTCAATCTGGTCCACGATGTGGATCTGCTGCGGTATCTGGCCGGAGAAGTCGTGACCGTTCAGGCTCAGTCGGCTTCATCGCAGCGGGGTTACGAAAACGAAGATGTTGCCGGTGCTCTGTTGACGTTCGAAAGCGGGGCGATAGGGACCATAAGTGTATCCGACAGCATCGTCGCCCCGTGGAGCTGGGAGATGACGTCTCAGGAATATCCCATCTATCCTGCAACCACTGAGAGTAGCTACATGATAGGTGGCTCTCATGGTTCGTTGTCCGTTCCCGATCTTCGCCTGTGGAGTTACCAGAGTGAGCAAAGGGACTGGTGGACGCCAATCTCATCGACCGCGCTGAAGAAGGGGGCGTCTGACCCTCTGGTCAATCAGCTTAGGCACTTTGTTGAAGTAGCTCGACACGAAGCAGAACCGATTGTGTCTGGATGGGAAGGCTTCAGAACGCTTCAAGTTATTGAAGCTATTCAGAATTCCTGCAGAACAGGTGATACGGTCAGGATCAAAAACTTACAAAAAACACCAGTGGTAGGTATGACGGCAGTCTAAAATATCAGATATTTTGTAAAAAATCTTGCAAAATGTCCAAAATAGGTCAAAACTCTGAATCGCAAAAAAGAAGCATCATGATGTCTCAGGGAGGAGCAAAGTGATTACCAAACTTACCCGCCGGGCTGCTGTATCAGCCCTGGTCGCAACCGGTGTTCTGTTTAGCGCAACAAGTGGTGCGCTGGCGGAAGACAAAGTCCAACTTCGCCTCGCAACATCAGGGTCGGAGACCGATCAGCGCTCGGTCGCTATGGCCGAGGTTTTCGCGCCCATGGTCGCTGATTTCGCAAGCTACGAGCCCAGCTATAATGGAACCATCTTCGCCCAAGGCACCGAGTTAGACGCCATCAGCCGGGGCAACCTGGAAATGTCGATCACCTCGGCGCAGGAACTGGCACAGTTCTTCCCCGAGTTTTCGATCTTTACAGCAGGCTATGTCCACCAGGACGCCGCGCATCAGGTGGCTGTCTTCAACGATCCCTTGATGGATGCCTTTAAGCAAAAGGCCGAAGAAGAACTGGGCGTCAAACTGCTGTCGGTCATGTATCTGGGCCGTCGTCAGGTGAACCTGCGCCAACCCAAGGATGAACTGACCGTCAGCACCCCGGCTGATCTGGAGGGTGTGAACCTGCGGATGCCGGGCACAGATGCGTGGCAGTTCCTTGGCAAAGCGCTGGGTGCTGCCCCGACACCAATGGCGTTCTCAGAGGTTTACACAGCTCTGTCGACCGGTGCCGTTGACGGTCAGGACAACCCATTGCCGACCGTGGTTGATGCCAAGTTTTACGAAGTGACCAACCAGATCATCCTGACATCTCACTTGGTCGACTTGAACTATATCGCCATTGGCAAGGAAGTTTGGGACGGGTTGACGCCGGAACAGCAAGCCAAGGTTCAGGAAGCTGCGGACGCAGCAGCTGAATCAGGCCGTCAGAAGCAGCTTCAGAAAGAAGAAGATCTTGTCAGCTTCCTGAAAGAGCAAGGCATGGAGATCTACGAACCCGATCTCGCTGCGTTCCGCGATCAGGTACAGTCTATGTATCTGGACAGCGAATTCGCTGGCTCATGGCCCGAAGGCGTTCTGGATCAGATCAACGCTTTGGGCAACTGAGCCCAGTAAGACAAGGGAGGGAGAACCATAATGAAAGCCTTCATAAAGGGGTTCTCCCGACTGACCGAAGCGATTGCCGGCGGGATGCTGGCGGCAATCTTCCTGATTTTCCTATTGCAAATACTCTTGCGCTACTTCTTTACCCCCGCCGGATGGACGCTTGAACTCATCGGCATTCTGTGGGTTTGGGTGATCTTCTTCAGTTGCGCTTTCATAGTGCGCGAACGGGATCACGTGAAGTTCGACATCATCTACCTTTCCGTGCCGATGCGCGTGCGGCAGGTCTTTGCGATGCTGGCGGCCGCAGCGATCGTGGTCGGTATGCTCTACAGCTTCCTTCCGACGTGGGACTACATCGATTGGATGAAAATCCGCAAGACATCGACTGTCCGCAATCCGTTTTCCGGCGAGAAGATACCTTTGCGCACAGTATTCTCGATTTACGCGGTATTCATGCTGGTCGTCGCAGCGCGCTACGCGTGGCTATTCTTCGACGTCATGCGCAATGGCCCCCCAAAGACAGAGTTGGAACTGGTTGTTGGGTACAACGTGGTTGACGACCATCCCCGTGTCGACGTCGAAGAGGACGAGGAAGTTAAGAAATGAGTTTTGAACTTCTTTCCTGCCTGCTCGCTCTCTTTCTTCTGGCAGGCATCGGGACACCTATCGGCTATTCCATCCTCTTGGCCTCATTGGTGTATCTGGGCACAGCCGGACTGGACGTAGCACTCGCAGGCGAGAAGATCCTGCAGGGCTTCTACAAAAGCACGATCCTGCTTGCCGTGCCTTTGTTCATCGTCGCCGCCAATATCATGAACGCGGGCTCGATCACGGACCGTCTGCTGAACTTCTGCGTCGCCGCTGTTGGTCGGTTCAAGGGCGGTCTCGGGCACGTCAACGTGGTAGCGTCTCTGATCTTTTCGGGTATGTCCGGCTCGGCCGTCGCGGATGCCGCGGGGATCGGTAAAATCATCATTGAGATGATGACCAAGGATGGCCGCTACAGCCGAGGTTACGCAGCCGCGATCACGGCGGCGTCGGCGACGATTGGCCCGATCATTCCGCCCTCGATCCCGATGGTTTTGTACGCGCTCGTTTCCAAGGCCTCTATCGGGTCGCTGTTCCTGGCCGGTATTCTTCCGGGCCTGATCATGGGCGTCGTCCTCATGGCGATGAACTATTATCTGGCCGGAAAGCGGAACTTTGCATTGGAAGAACCTGTTCCTCTGCGCGAATTGCCGGCTAAAACCGCCAACGCGTTTCCGGCACTGCTGATGCCCGCAATCCTGCTGTACGGTATATATGGCGGCGTCACCACTCCGACCGAAGCCGCCGCAGTTGCTGCATTCTACGCTCTGCTACTGGCAGCGTTGTTCTACCGCGCGCTGACCTTCCGTGGCCTTTATCAAGTGTTCGTCGACAGCGCGCGCTCCTCCGCCGCCGTCGGGGTGGTCATTGGTGGCGCGTTCATTCTGAACTTCATCGTCATTCAGGAACAGATTCCACAGTCGATCTCGGCACTGCTGGAGGGTTCGGATGTTAGCCCGATTGTATTCCTGATCCTCGTAAACCTGCTGATCCTCGCGCTGGGATGCGTGTTAGACGCAACAACGATCATCCTGGTGATCGTGCCCCTGTTCATTCCAACCTGCGAAGCGCTCGGGATTGATCTGGTGCATTTCGGAGTGCTGGTCGTCGTGAACTCAATGATCGGTTTGATCACGCCGCCCTATGGCATTCTACTCTTTGTGATCAACGCCGTGACGGACATTCCGCTGCGCGAAATCATCTCCGAAATCTGGGCCTTCCTCGCGGTTCTCATCTTCGCCTTGGTGATAATGATGCTGATGCCGGATCTGGTCCTGTGGTTGCCGCGTATGTTTGGATATCAGGGATAATGTGCCTGTCGGTTTCGACAACGTCGATCCCCGGTGATCTGGCTGAAAAGCTGAGTGCTATCGCTGACGCGGGATTCGGGGGTGTCGAATTACACGAACCGGATTTGACCGCTTTTGACGGACCGCCATCGCAAGTCCGCAAGATTGCATCGGACCTCGGCCTGAAGATATGCCTGTTACAACCCTTCCATAATCTTGAAGGCCAGCCCGAAGCCGGACGTGAGCGCGCCTTTGATCGACTGAAGCGCAAACTCGACCTGATGAGCGAGCTGGGAACGGAATTGCTGCTTATCGGGTCTGCCTTCGAGGTCGATGTCGCTGCGACCGAAGAACAGGTAATCGCAGATCTTGGCGAGGCGGCCCAAATCGCTAAAGAAATGGGGATGCGTCTGGCCTATATGGGCTTGCCATGGTCGGATCTTATTCACTCGGATGAACAGGCGTTAGGCGTCGTTGATGCTGTCGACAGCCCTAATCTGGGGTTGGCTTTGAATTCCTTCTTCTCGCTTGCCGACGGATCCAAACCAGCCCGCCTTCGGGACATTCCCGGAGAGCGGCTGTTCCATGTGCAACTGTCCGATGCACCCCGGCTTGAGATGGATATACGTCGGCTCAAGCGGCACTTTGGGCTTCTGCCGGGGCTTGGGTCGCTGAACCTTGCGGGCTTCGTTCGCGTGTTGTCCCGCGCCGGATACAAAGGGCCTTGGTCGGTTGCACGCGTCAACGAAGCAGCTCCTCAACCCGGTGGCCGAACACTGGCCCGAGACGGCTACAGGTCGCTGGTGAACCTCCTGGATGAGGTATCCCGGACCGAGCCGGGAACCGATTTCGGCATCCCGGACCTGCCGGAACGCGTCTATGCGTCAGGCTTCGAATTCGTCGAATTTACAGCCGACGAAACAAGCGGCGCGCAGCTGGCAGATATGTTGTCAGCAATGTGTTTTCGAATGGAGCGAAAACACGTATCCAAGTCCGTCGAGCTGTGGCGGCAGGGCGCGATAAACATCGTTGTGAATACCGAAAAGGAAGGATTTGCCCATTCGGCGTTCCTGGGTCACGGCCCCTCCGTTTGTGACATGGGGTTGCGTGTCAAAGATGCGGATCAGACGGTTCAGCGGGCGACCGCGTTGGGCGCGCCGAATTTCTCACAACCGGTGGGAACAGGGGAACTGGATATCCCGGCCATTCGGGGCGTTGGTGGCAACGTCGTTCATTTCATCGATGAGAAATCCGATCTCCATCGGGTATGGGACATTGAGTTCGAGCCGGTTGCGAAAACCAAAGCCACCCAACCTGCCGGTCTGCGTCGTATCGACCATCTGGCCCAGACGATGCGTCACGATGAGATGCAAAGCTGGCTACTCTACTACATTTCGACTTTCGAGATGGCAAAATCCCCTATCGTGAACGTCGCCGACCCGTCTGGTGTCGTGCAAAGCCAGGCTATCGAAAGTCCCGAAGGCGAAGTGCGCTTAAACCTGAATGGGGCAGTTGGGCGTCGAACACTGGCGGCGTCATTCCTTGAAGATGGCTTTGGGGCTGGTGTTCAGCACATTGCCTTCCAGTCGGATGATATTTTTGAAACTTCAGCCCAGTTGCTCAAGTCTGGCTTTCCCAGCCTGTCCATCCCGGAGAACTACTACGCTGATCTGCAAGCGACATTCGGATTGGATGACGATTTGGTCGCCCAATTGCGCAGGGGGAACATTCTCTACGATCGGGCGGCGGGTGCAGAGTATTTTCAGATATACAGCCGCCCCATCTTTAACGGCTTCTTCTTCGAAATTGTTGAACGCCGTATGGGCTATGCCGGTTATGGCGCGCGCAATGCACCCATTCGCCTTGCTGCGCAAAGCAAAACCCAGCCGGTGAAAGAGGTGCAGACGCAATGACCGCGCAGACGACAGACGATGAGCGCGCCGTTCGCCAATGGTGGCGTACCTCCATCATCGACATGAAACCCGGACAGATCTCTTTTCGTGGCAACGCCATAGAGGACCTGATCGGAAACGTATCTTTCCCGCAGATGATCTGGCTTATGGTGCGGGGCGATCTACCCAGCGACGCGCAAGCGCGCCTGTTCGAAGCCGCTTTGGTCGCAGGCGTGGATCACGGCCCACAGGCTCCCTCAATCGCGGCTGCGCGTATGGCCGCCACCTGCGGGGTAGGTCTCAATAACGCGATGGCGACTGCGGTGAACATGCTGGGCGACGTGCACGGCGGGGCAGGAGAGCAGTGTGCAGAGCTGTACTATGATATCGCAGCTCGCATGGATTGCGGAGCATCGTTGAATGACGCAGTGAAGGACGGTCTGGACAGCTGGCGCGAGACCTATGGCAAGATCGTCTCGGGCTTCGGTCACAGGTTTCACAAACCTGTCGATCCACGCGCACCCCGATTGATGCAACTTGTTCGAGATGCGGCGGCAGAAGGCACAGTTTCTGGCCGGTTTGCCGATATCGGAGAAGAGGTTCAAGCCGAACTCGGTCGTCAACGAGGCGGTCGGCCAATTGCCATGAATATTGACGGCGCGACAGCTGTGATCTTCTGCGAACTTGGCTTTCCTGCGCCCTTGTCGCGAGGGCTGTTCTGCCTGTCCCGCTCGGTCGGAATACTCGCCCACGCTTGGGAACAGATGAACCAGGGTGGCCGCAACAAAGGGCCGATGCCCCCTAATTACTTACCCCTCTACGAAGACAGGAATGATGACACGTGAGACATCGAAATCCTTCCGGGTCGGCCTTATCGGCTGTGGTCGTATCAGCGATATTTATCTAAAAACACTATCCAAATTCTCAAACGTTGAGGTCGTGGCTTGTGCAAGCCTTGACCCTTCGGAAAGCCGCACCAAGGCAGATCAATACGGTATCGCCAAGGCCTGTGCGCCAGATGGGGTGTTTGACGATCCGACGATTGACTGCGTTCTGAATCTGACAATTCCGGCGGCGCATGCCGAAATCAGCCTGCGTGCGTTGGAGGCGGGCAAGCACGTCTATTCCGAGAAGCCGCTGGTTATGGATCGAACGGATGGTAAGACGATTCTGCACATGGCCTCTGAAAAGGGGCTACTGGTCGGTTGCGCACCCGACACATTTCTGGGCGGTCGTTGGCAAACCGTTCGGCGCTTGATCGATGAGGGTGCCATTGGCAAACCGACAGGGGTTTTTGCCCATGTCGGTACCCACGGGACGGAACGCCACCATCCCAACCCGGATTTCTACTACCAGGCCGGTGGCGGGCCCTTGCTGGACCTTGGGCCATATTACCTGACCGCCATGGTTTGCTGCCTTGGTCCGGTTGACCGGGTCGCCGGAATGGCTCGGCGCACGTTCGACAAAAGGATGATCGAAAACGGCCCTCGCAACGGTGAATGGATGGATGTCGAGGTCGACACGCATTCCCTAAGCCTGCTGCAGTTCTCTTCCGGGGCTATAGGGTCGATGACCATGAGCTTTGACGTCTGGGATAGCGAAACGCCGCGGTTCGAGATCTACGGTGAAAAAGGCACCATCAGCATCCCAGACCCTGACCCGGTACATGGTGCCAACATCTTTCAGGGGGATGTCTGGCTGAAAACGCGGGAGACCTCGCGCTGGTCTCATCAGCCGCGCCCATCCGGTCGCGAAGGCTGGCAGGTGGTCGTCAACAAACACGGGTTCAATGAGGACAGCCGTGGTCTCGGCCTTTTGGATCTGGCTCTGGCGGCGCAAGAAGGACGCCAACCCCGTGCAAGTGGAGCGCTCGCCTACCACGTTTTCGAGGTCATGGACGCGATCGAACGGGCACCAAAATTTGGCGCCTATCAGACGATAGAAAGCCGTTGCGCGGCTCCGGAGCCTTTGCCGGTCGATTTCCCTAACGATGAGAGGAAGGAATTGGTTCATGCCGATTGAGACACTCGACTTTGCTCAACCATTCTTTCGCGTCCAGCACACAACTGACGAGCGCAGGATTTCTATCGAGGGTCGCGCCATCGTTCTTAACCTTGGGGGGCGAAATCTCTCTGTCGAGGATCAGACCATTGCACCGCTTTCCTCTGTGATCGTGCAAGACAGCACGCTTAGCGGCGTGGAACGTGCAGTCATTGTCCACGATTTCGACGCCCATGCCGATGACAACGAGTTGTTCGCATGGGTGAAAGATACATGGCCATCTGCTTTTGATGTTCGCCAAGAGGAGCGTTTACGCGGTGTCAGCCACTACATGTCGCCAAAGGTCTTTGTGGGTAACGTTGGGCTGACCATGTACCATTCCGGCTCGGTGCCGCTGAATGTCGGATTGCACAAGGATCATCCGTTCTGCCCGGTACCGGGGTTTCGCGAAGTGCATACACAAATCGTAGGCTTTGGGAAAATGCAGCAATGCCGTGAGCGGGATGTTGAATCCCTTTACCTCGAAGAATTCATGGCCCCCGGCACGACGCACAAACCGATGTATGACGCCGAAGGCAACTATCCCTGGCATCAGTACGAGACGATTACCCCCAGCATTTTCATGGCGGTGGAAATGCTGCCGGAAGGCGTACGGGTCCCGGAAATAGAGATTTAGAATGGCTGAGAGACTTTTCTCCGAAGACCTGAACTTTGACGGACCTTTCCCCCGATTGTCTCGCCGTTTGCGGCTGGGTGTTGTGGGCGGCGGACGTATCTCTGTCACGCAGGCAACGGCCGCGCGGATGACCGACCGGTGGGAGGTCGTCGCAGGAGCGCTCAGTTCTGACGCCATGCGAAGCAAGGTGCGCGGGGCCGAGTGGTTCCTGCCGGCCGACCGGTGCTATGCGTCCTTCGACGAGATGGCAAAGGCCGAGGCGGCACGCCCGGATGGCGTAGATGCCGTCATGATCACCACCCCGAACCACGTTCATTTCGAAGCGGCCAAAGCCTTTCTGGAGGCGGGCATTGACGTGCTGTGCGATAAGCCCTTGACCAACGAAGTTGCGGAGGCCGAAGGGATTGAGGAGATTACCGCGCGCACGGGACACATCTTTGCTGTCGGCTATGCGATGTCATGTTTTCCAGTAATCCGTCAGGCCAAACAAATCGTGGCGGAAGGCGGCATCGGTAAAATCAACCAAATCCACGTCGAGTTCATGCAAGACTGGATGACGCCCGATGATGTGGCTGATGCGCCCCACGTCAAATGGCGGCTGGACCCAAAGATTTCTGGTCCGACCAGCTGTGTCGGCGATATCGGCACCCATGCCGCGCATCTCGCCAGTTTTGTCTCGGGCCTGCCCTTGACCGACCTACGGGCTGAATTTCATGTCTGCGGCGCGCCAAAGCCTTTGGAAGACACAGCATTCATGTTCACCCGCTATCAAAACGAGGTTCCGGGAACCCTGATGGCGACACGCCTTGCCCCCGGAAATCGGGGAGGGTTGCGGTTGCGCATATTCGGGAACGAAGGAGGTCTCGAGTGGGACCTGGAGAATTCGGAACAGCTGAAGTTCAATCGGTTCGGTGAGCCGGATCGCATCATCAGCCGAGGTCACGGGCATGGCATCGGCCCCGGCGCAGAACGTCTAATCCGGACCGCGCGCGGCTTCCCAGAAGGGATTATCGAAGCCTGGGCCAACCTCTATACGGAATTTGCTATGGCCGTAGCTGCGCGTCGGGATGGCGTTACCGTTCCGGATGATTGGCTTACTTATCCCAGTGTCGAACAAGGTGCAGATGGCGTCCGGTTTATTGAAGCCTCCGTGCGCTCTCACCAGTCCGGAGGTGACTGGGTCACTCTCTAAGGCTCTGCCAACAAGAATGTAAAACACGCCCGGGCAGTTGCCCGGGCGCTTTCATTTCCTGCTCAGTATTAAAAGTTGATATTTTAAAAAATATCAGATATTTTTTACTACGTGTGATGAATTTGAGATTCGCAGACACGTGGAGCTGTCGTTCATGGTGAAACCCAAAGAGGCTGGCGCAAGCCCCTCTCTCTATTCCTTGGCGCATCTGACGCTGATTGGCTGTACGCCGCCCGAGCTGGTCTATATCGCCGCGCGGGCCGGTTACGATGCCGTCAGCCCCAGATTCATTCCGATGCATGTGCCCGGTGAATTCACTCAATCTCCAATCGACAAGGCACAGGTGCATGCCATCAAAACTGCTCTCTCTACCACTGGCTTGAAAGTCCTCGATGTCGAGCTTGCGCGCATTACCGAAGATGTCGATCCGCGCAGTTTCGAGCCGTCGCTGGAGATCGGCGGGGAACTGGGCGCCAAGCGTATGATCATGAGCGCGTGGACCAACACCCGCGATGATCGTGACTTCCTGATCGACGTCTATTCTGAGACCTGCGAACTGGCGGCACCCTACGGGCTAACAGTGGACCTGGAGTTCCCAAGCTTTTCCCGCCTTCGTACTCTGGATGAGGCGCTTGACATTGTCCGCGCCTCCGATCAGCCGAATGGCGGTATTCTGGTTGATACGCTTTATCTGCATCTCAGCCGCGTGGATTTGGGAGAGTTGCTACACGTCCCCTCGGACCTGTTTCACTTCCTGCATATCTCTGATTGCCTGCCCGGCATCGCCGATACGCGTGAGGGCATGATCCAACTGGCCCGCGATGCGCGGCTATATCCCGGTGAGGGATGGATCGATTTCACCGGCATCATCGAACGGATGCCGCCCGTCGACTACTCCATTGAATTACCCAACCAAAGCCGCGTTGCCGAGTTGGGATATGAAGAACACGCGCGTCGCTGTCTCAGCCAAGCCAAGCGAACATTCGGCGAGGCGCGGTCACAGCGTCGTATGCCCGATGCTACAATTCCAAAACACCAAGAGGATCATCATGGGCAAAGAGCTCACTGAAAACGACCGCAACATGGCGGCAGATATGCTGGCACGCGCCCGCGCTGCCATGGCCGAGATCGAGGATTGGGATCAGGACAGGCTGGACCGCCTGTCTCAGGCCATTGCGTGGTACGCAGGGAACGAGAAAACCTTCACCCGGCTGGCCCAGCAAGGCGTGGACGAGAGCGGTATCGGAGATCGCGAAGGCCGCCCAGCGAAGCGCTTCAAGATTCACATGGTGCTGCGAGATGTCTTGCGCACACCCTCGACCGGCATCGTCGAGGTTGATGAGGAAAAAGGTCTGGTGAAATATGCCAAACCTGCTGGCGTCATCGCATCCCTGATCCCAATGACTAACCCAGCGATGACACCACCGGTGACCGGCGTTTCCGCTGCCAACGCCCGGAATGCCGTCATCTTCAGCCCGCATCCGCGAACCGCCCATACCACCTTTGAGATGGTCGAGGTCATGCGCGCAGCTTGTCGTGCTGCCGGTGCCCCCGAGGACTTGTTTCAGTCCATTCGCAAACCGTCGATCCCATTGACGCAACATCTGATGGAGATCTGTGATCTGACGCTGGCGACGGGCGGCAAGCCGATGGTCAAAGCGGCCTACAGTTCTGGGCGCCCGGCCTATGGTGTCGGCGCGGGCAATTCGTCCATCGTCATCGATGAAACCGCCGATCTGGACATCGCCGCGCAGAACACTCGCATTTCAAAGACCTCCGACTTTGGGTCGGGCTGCTCGGCCGACGGCAACATCATCATCCAGCGCTCAGTTTACGACGATATGGTCAAGGCGCTTCAAGCCGAGGGCGGCTACCTGTGTTCGGATGAAGAGAAGGCCATGCTCGAAGCGGCCATGTGGGATGAAAAGGGAAACCGTACGTTTCCAACCATCGCCTGTCCGCCGCAGCAAACGGCCAAGGTCGCCGGTTTTAACATCCCCGAAGATCGAAAGTTTTTGATGGTTGAAAACCAGGGGCAAATCGGCCCGCAGCACAAGTTCTCCAAGGAAAAACTGACCACTCTGATGGCGCTTTATCACTTCGACACGTTCGATGACGCGCTGGAAACGGTCAGCCAGATCTACAACACCGGGGGCAAGGGTCATTCCTGCGGTATCTACAGCCACAATGACGATCACATCGACCGGTTGGCGCGTCTGGCTCCGGTCAGCCGCATGATGGTTCGACAGCCTCAGTCCAAGGCCAATGCGGGTGCCTGGACCAATGGTATGCCTATGACCAGCAGCCTGGGCTGCGGCATCTGGGGCGGCAACATCACCAACGAAAACGTCACCATGAAACACATGATGAACTACACCTGGGTCAGTCGTCCGATCCCTGAGGATCGCCCCTCGGAGCCGGACTTGTTCGGTGAGTTCTACGGACAGGAGGTCGCGTGATGGACGCAAGCAAACTGGAGGGTAAAACCGTCGCCGAACACATCGTTGATTTCTTGGAACGTCGTGAGGTCAAACATGTGTTCGGCCTGTGCGGCCACACGAACATCGCGGTTCTGGCTGCTTTGGCCGAAAGTCCAATTGATTTCGTCACAGTACGACACGAACAAATCGCCAGCCACGCGGCGGACGCATATGCCCGCGTGACGGGCAAGGCCTCGGTGGTGCTGTCCCACCTCTCCCCGGGACTGACCAATTGCGCCACCGGGGTCGCCAACGCGGCCTTGGACTGTATCCCTATGGTCGTGATTGCGGGCGATATTCCTACGCATTACTACGGCAAGCATCCGCATCAGGAAGTGAACCTGCACGCAGACGCGGCCCAATGGGAGATTTATCGCCCCTTAGTCAAACGTGCGTGGCGGGTGGATCGCGCCGACCTGATGGCCGAAATCTTGGAAAAGGCGTTCCATCTGGCTGAAAGCGGTCAGCCCGGGCCGGTGCTGGTCAATGTGCCGATGGACATCTTCTCCGAGGTGATCCCCTCGGACAGCTTCGACCGTATCCGCGATAACACGCGCGCGCTCAAGAAACCGTCGATTGAGGATGAAACAGCGCGAGAGATTGCCGAAGCGCTGGCGAAGGCCGAAAACCCGGTTGCCTATGTCGGCGGCGGTATCCTGTTGGCGCAGGCCTGTGAGGAGTTGCGCGAGTTTGTTGAACATATGGGTCTGCCCGTCGCGCATTCCCTGATGGGCAAGGGCGCGCTGCGGGACGACCATCCGCTCGTGCTGGGAATGACCGGGTTTTGGGGCACCGAGCTGGTCAACCAGTCTTGCCTGAACGCGGACTACATCTTTGCCGTGGGCACACGGTTCAAAGAGGCCGATTGCTCCAGCTGGTATCCTGGCTACACGTTCAACATTCCCGGCTCAAAAGTCATTCATATCGACATCGAACCGCAGGAGATCGGCCGGAATTATCCCACCGAGATCGGTGTGGTCGCGGACGCCAAGGCCGCCTTGCGCGTCCTCAACCGGGTCGCCCGCGAGATGTATCCGGACGGCTTCAAACGCCCCGCGCTGGAACAGAAGATCGCCGACTTCCGAACGGATTTCAAAGCGCGCAACGTGGAAATGGCGACCTCATCGGCCTTTCCGATGATGCCCGAGCGCATTCTGGCAGATACCCGCAAGGCACTGCCTGAGGATGCCATCATCACTACGGACGTTGGCTGGAACAAGAACGGTGTTGGGCAACAGTTCGATATCCTGACACCCGGTTCGATCCTGACTCCGGGCGGGTTCGCGACTATGGGGTTTGGCCCTCCGGGCGCGATCGGTGCGAAACTGGCGGCACCTGATCGCGTTGTCCTCAGTCTGGTCGGTGATGGTGGCTTTGGTCAAAATCCGTCGATGCTCGCGACGGCCGTCGAACTTGATCTGGGCATCATCTGGCTGGTCATGAACAACAACGCCTTCGGAACTATAGCGGGTTTGCAAAAGGCGCATTACGGCCTGACCTATGGAACAACGTTCCCCGGATCAGCCGCAGCTCCCGCGAACGGGCCGGGTTATGCTGACATTGCAAGAGCTTATGGCGCGGAAGGGCACAGGCTCAGCGCTGCTGACGAGTTGTTGCCCGCATTAGAAGCTGCAATTGCCAGCGGCAAACCTACTGTCCTTGATGTCCCAATGATCAACAACCCGACGCCAACGACCGGTCATTGGAACATCCTGGACATTTATTCGCCGGACAAGGATGTTTCTCACGTCGCCACCTGACGACACTGAGCGCGGTAAGCCGCGCCAGTTTTTTTTTCTTTCAATAGGCCCAAGTCAGCCAAACCTTCTGAGAGCGTGCAGTGCCTCAAGAAGATCTAACTGGGTTTACAGCCCTAACAGCTCTCGATCTGAGTCGCGTGAGATACGTTCGTGCAGAAGCTTGAGCAACCGATCAGCTTTGTCTCTCTCAATTTCCTCGAGAAGCTTCAAAACAGCAGCGCCATAGATAATCTTTTTGCGCGTTTCATCGCGACGCCGTTGTTTGCTCGCCCGGGCCTGAAGGTCTCTGAGCCTCACGCGCGCCTGCTCGATTTGTTGATCCAGATCCGCCATTTCGTCCTCCCTTACTTGAAGTGGTCGAACAGGAAATGCGGCCCGGATCCCGGCTTCGCCACTCGGGCGCGAAAATGTGGCTCCGCCAAGCCGCCGTGTGAGCGGTCGTCCGCATGCCCGCTGGGCAATGCGCGCAGTTACGCAAACTTGGGGTTTGCCTGCGCGCCTGCAGCGGACTTTTTTGTGCGGAGATCGGGTTGGTGCCCGATGTCCTTTACATGATATCTGAAAGTGATCAGCTGAGGATGGTTCTATCTCAGTACGATCCTGGATGATTACAGCCGTTACATCATCGCCTGGAAGCTTTGCGCGACGATGAAAACCGAGGATGTGACCGATACGTTGGCCCTCGCTTTGCAGGCCTCAGGTTGTGATCAGGCAACCGGGCTGCACAAGCCGCGTCTGCTCAGCGACAACGGGTCCAGTTACATCTCTGGTGAGCTTGCAGACTGGCTGGAAGATCAACAAATGGATCATATCCGAGGTGCGCCATATCACCCACAGACCCAAGGCAAGATCGAGCGCTGGCATCAAACTCTCAAGAACCGCATCTTATCGCAAAACTATTATCTGCCCGGCGACCTCCAACAACAGATCGACGCCTTCGTCGAGCATTACAATCACCGTCGCTACCACGAAAGCCTACAAAACCTCACGCCGGCTGATGTCTACTTCGGGCGCGGGCAGACCATTCTGAAACAACGCGAAAGGATCAAACGGAAGACAATCGAAACAAGGCGCTTGCTTCACCGAAAATCCGCCGCATAATCGGAAAAACCAGATGGGCCAGATCCTCTCTTAGCTATGGCCGCCTTCTGTACCAAAACCCCTGACGACGGACACTGGCAACATTCGTCTGCTCTCAATCAAAATAAAGGCAATTCATATGGACTTGACTGTACTCATGAAAGACCTGCAGCAACGACGCGACGAGTTGAAACTGCAACTGCACCTTGCGTCGAAAGAAGCTGAGGATGAATGGACAGAGCTTCAGGCCGAATGGGACAAGTTTCTTACAAAAGCCGAGTTCGAAAAGTCCGCTGAGGAAGTTGGAGAAGCGGCACGCGATCTCGGCCTCAAAATGAAGGCCGCGTATGACAAGATGAAAAAGGCAACCTGATCAAGCAGGCTATTGGGTGATTCAGTGCGGCCTCAAACCCGGCTGCCAGCCCGCCAGAAGTTTCATAACTTTGGGCCCAACAATAATGCGATGGGTCTCGCAGAAGGATCCGCGGCCGAACCAAAGGAGACCGAACGATGAACCTGGTCGCAATTCTCATGAAAGATGTTGAAGCGGCGCGCTCCGCGCGTGGCAAAATTGCGGGATTAACCAGAAAGGCGCTTGTTCAGTTAGAAGACGCGGTTGTCGTCTACACTGAAGATGGCGAAATCAAACTTGATCAGACCGTCAACATGACGAAATTCGGGGCTCTGGGCGGTCTTTGGGTCGGTGTGGTTATCGGTGGCGCTATTGGTCTGATGAGCGGGAATCCAGCGCTATTGGCTGCAAGCGGTGTGTTTGGGTCACTCACAGGTGCCGTTGGAGGATCGGTCGCTGATCGTGGCATTCCGGATGATTTTATGAAGAAAACAGCACGATCATTGGAAGATGGTCGTGCCATACTTTTCCTATTGGGTGGAACCGAGAACCCAGAAATGGTTCTTGAAAAGCTGTCTGCTTTTGAGGGTGAGGTGCTGATATCGGATTTCTCTGACGATGTCGTGCAACAGATCAACGATGCTCTTAAGTCAGTATAATCCGCAGGTGTGTTCATCAAAACGATGATCGTTTAGCCATCATACAACGACACCACGGCTGCAGGAAAAAGCTCTTGCCAGTACGTTTTCGGCTCAAGTCTCTGACAGGACTGCCGAATAGGTTACGGAGGGCTCTTCAGCTTCCGGTCCAGCGCCATTTCAATCGCTATAAGCCGGGACGGATGTAGTTGAGGATGGCGGAAATGGTTGCATTGGACAAAGAGCTGACTGCCATGGAAGACGAACTGGACGAAGCCGCTGAAGAAATGGCGACAGACATCCAAGAAAGTATCGACAAGACCAAATCAAAGGTCAAAGAAGCAAATGACCGCATTGACGCTCGGCTAGAGGAGATCGACGCGGAGTTCGATGCTAGGTTGGATGCAATTGACCAGCAAATCGACTCGGCGACAGAAAATTCGAAAGCTCGGTTCCAAAAGAGAAAAGCAGAGATACAAGAGGAATACTCTCACAGAAAAGCTCTTTTGAGCAAAGCAGCCAAGCTGGCAGGTGAGGCACTCGGCTAACGGGCCAACGAACCCGCCAAATTCTAAAGCGGGTTCGACACAGCCGTTTGCTGGAGTTACAAATCGAATTTATGGAAGAAAACAGTTTTCGAGAGCCACTTTCCACTTACGGTGATGCTCTGTCACGGTGGTGGAGCTCAGTAGATCATCCCGCGGCCCTTGCCGCGATCGTGTTTTGTGCGGCGGTTTTGGTTTTTCGTCGTGCACTGGCCATGGTGGTGGTTTCAGCGCTCAATGCATTGCTGTCAAACTTATCTTCCGAGATTGGTGAAGCGACGCGTGAACGCCTCGTTTCGGCTACTCAAGTACTTCTTGTAGCCCTATCGATTTTCCTTGTCTCTGAAGCTCTGGAACTTCCCGAGTTTACAGGTGGCCTCTTTAGGAGCGTTCTAGCGACCGCTGCCATAGTGGCTGTGTTTGCAACTTGGTATGAACTAGCGGGTAACTTTGTTTCAATCTTAAAAACAGGTGAGTTTCAGGATGTAACCCTTGAGGCCGACTGGACCACTAGAGTTACTCGCTTCGCCATTTTTATCTTTGGACTTACTGCGATATTGAAGGTCTGGAACGTCGACATTAGTGGAGCTCTTACTGGCGTCGGTGTTTTGGGCGCAGGGCTTGCGATCGCTGCACAGGACTTAGTACGGAATTTGATCGCGGGAATGACCAACCAAAGCGAGGCTCGATTTGTCACCGGAGACGCCATAGAAGTTGATGGCAAGTTTCTGGGGACGGTTAAAAAGATCGATCTGCGTTCCACACTCGTGGTTGGCTTCGACCAAGTGCCCCGCCATGTTCCGAATGCTGATCTGTCAAATTCTGTTGTTAAAAATTACTCAAGAATGCAGCACAGGCGTATCCTGATTTCAATTCCACTTGTTCTTTCGTCGTCCCGTGACCAAATTGAAAAAGTTAGACGTGATTTGAGTGAGTTCTTGAAGAACAGTGGGGCCTTCTCACTCGATGATGATGCTCCCAAGTACGTTAACGTATCGGGTATCAGCAACAGTTCCATCGACATTCAGTTCTATGCCTGGACGAAGTCTGGTACTTATTCAGACTATCTGGAAACAAGTGAACGCCTTGCCCTAGAAGTTTTAGAGACTGTCGCAAGGGCAGGCACCGCGCTAGCCTACCCCACCCAAACGATACATATGGCAGAGCACGCAGGAAAAAGCTGAAGCCAAACGAACTGGTGGCTAACGAGCCATTTTCATTTTGCAGAACACCTTCGTCTCTGCGCTCTTTGGTTCATTTAGTTCTTTCGCTACCTCATCCTCCAAAAATGCACGGGTGCTTATTTCAGTCATTTCATCCGCGTCCGAATTTGTTGGCGTCTGGACGTCGGAGTTGCCAGACTGGTCGGACAGTGGCCCCCAAACTGCGCGAAGTGCCCCAGCCGATTAAGCGATGTTGTATTTTGTATGCATAACGTGTTCAATTTGAGACAAGTTTACCAATAGGACTCAATTGTTTGGACCCAACTCGCGAAGACAATACAAAAGTGCCGATTTGGTTCCTCACGATGGTCACTATCGCTCTCGTGATTTGCGCTCTGTGGTTCGGGCGCGGGTTTCTCATTCCTCTTGCGGTAACGGGTCTTCTTTATATTCTCACCTCTGCGCTTGTTGATAAGATTCAGCACACCAGTTTGATTGGCTGGTCGCCACCCGGCTGGTTAGCTCAACTTCTGAGCACGGTTTTGATAGTCGGAGCGGTCGTTCTTCTGGGTCTTGTTGCCGCTTCATCAGCGGATGATGTTCAAGACGCGTTGCCAAGATACCGGGAGCGCTTCTCAATTTTGTCGGAACAACTGGAAGGTTTTCTCGGACCCAAGATCGTGATCGCAATCCAACAAGCCATGGAGCAAGCCGATGTAGGGCGTTGGTTTACTGCAGCAATGAGCGGAGTGGGCGGAGCACTTTCAATGCTTGGCCTTATAACGCTCTATTTGATCTTCTTGACTGCTGAACGACTAGCTTGGGCTACTAAATTGCCACTTTTGGCTTCTGGGGAGGAAGAGGCACATCGCGCCAAGAAAGTGCTTTCGAGAATTTCCAATGGCGTGAAGCAGTATATGTGGGTGAATGCAGTAACAAGTGCCATGAGCGGCGTTGTTGCATTCGCCATTTTTTCGTGGGTTGGCTTGGACTTTGCGCCACTACTTGCACTGACCGTGTTTGTAGCCGGCTTCATTCCAAACATTGGGGCGTTCATCGCAATTGCGCTGCCCTCTCTCGTTGCTCTGATCCAATTCGATACTATGAGGCCGTTTTTAATCGTGTTGATTGGCTATGGCCTTGCGGATCAGTTCATCGCCAATGTCATACAGCCGAAAATGCAAGGTCGCTCTCTGAACCTCAGCACGTTCATGGTAATGGTCGCTCTTACTTTCTGGGCCACTGTCTGGGGCGGGATCGGCGCGTTTTTAGCGATACCGATGACGGTAATCGTTATGGTTTTTTGTGCAGAAATCCCCGCAACACGGTGGATCGCAATAGTTCTGTCAGCGGATGGTCAATTACTGGAAGAGCAGAGTGTTGCTTCAAAAAAGAATAATCAATCGGTGTTGTCGCATATAGGCCAATCCAAAAAACGCCAAGAGTTTGAAGAGGAAATTGAGCAACTTCGCGCAGACTTCGACAGTAGAGATAAATAGTCTACGCTTAACAGGGGCGCGACTATATCGATGAAGTTCTCTACCAGTGTCAAAACGGCGGCCAGGTTGTCAAATTTTTTAAGCCACCATTATTTGCCCCTGTAATCGATTGAACGTGGCTGCAGCGATGACGGCGAGTAATGGATCAGCAAACAGTGGTTGAACCGTGCATGCAAAGTGTTTGGAGGGTATCGCAGTCAAGCGTTTGGCTTTTGGTTCGGATCTCAATTCCAATCCCAAATTAGCAAAACTGTAGCGCTGCGAGAGTATACAGAACTTTGAATTTAAACTAATACTTACATCATTAAATAAGTTCTGGCCCGCAGCGATAGGAGAGATTGACATGGCTGATATTGCGAAATGGATGGATGATCTCAAGCAAACACGTGACGAGCTTCGTTTGCAACTTCATCTTGGTGCGAAAGAAGCAGAGGATGAATGGGAAAGCCTTATGCGTGACTGGGACTCGTTCTTGAGTAAGTCTCAGTTCGAAAAGTCCGAAGATGAAGTCGGAGAAGCGGCCCGCGAGCTGGGTCTGAAGATGAAGGCCGCCTACGAACGTATGAAGAAAGCAGTTTAGTCTGCGGAAACAAGCGAGGATCACTAAACGCGAAAAGTTTTGAAAAACTCAAACGTATGGCGTGGCTACGTCATTTTAATTGAGGTGTTCTGAGCGAGATAGTCTCAATCGCGTAGTGTCCTTGCAAAATTGCCATCTCGACGATTGTTCATTTCTTAACCGCAAGGGACAGGCGATCAGATCGCGCGCCGTCGTCTTGCGGTGGCACGCTATCAATCTGGCTTAGTGGTTTTGCTATGCTTGTTGCAGTGATTGGCCTATTTTTTGGGAACGTTGCCTGTTCTTCTGTCTGGGCGATAACTACGGGAAAGCGCTGGGCGGCGGAATCCTTGCTGTTTGAGCCTGGATCTTGCTGTCGTCCCGGTGCTTGTCGCGCCTCGAATGAGCGCTGAACGAGAACCGGAACCTGTCATTGAATTTCGCGATCTCGCAATGGACGATATCAAGGCGGCATAGTCGGAATGGCTGGGTGAGGCAAAGCATCTGGAAGAAAATGTGCGGCGTATTGCCTCCTATCCGTTTGGCGCTGTGGAATCGACTCTGCTTGGCCCGCTTTTTTCAACGACGGCGAAGTCTCTCTACAAGAAGGTGCAAACTACCAATCACAACAAAGGCGAAACTAGTCGGGACAAGGGAGCACCAATTCTGATACGTTTTGGTTGCTGCGACAGCCTTTTCGAAAGTTCGAAGGAACGTTCGAAATCAGCTTCAAACATCGCTTCTAGTTGTGATGCAGCACTATCATCAAAGTAAACCGCCATGGCTTCAAAGTTCAATCGAAACGACCGGTTATCCATGTTCATGGTTCCGACAACTGCAAGCGTATCGTCAACAAGTACGACCTTTTGATGCATGAAACCCGCATCATAGCGCATCACTTTGACTCCTACGTCGCGGATCTCGTCAAAGTATGCGAAGGCAGCCAACCAAGGAACGGTATGGTCTATGACCTCCGGGACCAATATACGCACATCTAGGCCGCGTAGCGCCGCTAGTTTAAGCGCGGTCAGAATATCGATATCTGGCACAAAATAAGGAGATGCAATCCACACTCGTTTCTTAGCTTCAGCGATGCAGGATATGAAGAACATGGCCCCTGTTTCCAGTTCGTCACCCGGACCAGTAGCGACCAAAAGTGATGTCATGTCAGCTTTATCTCGATCGGCATTCCAATTCAGGTCATCGATCAGTATTTCGTCTGTTGCCCAGTGCCAGTCTTCCACGAAAATCAACTGAAGCTGGGAAACTACTGGGCCAGTCATCTGAACATGTGTGTCGCGCCAATTACCAAAACGTGGATCGAGTCCTTTGTACTCGTCTCCGAAATTCAAACCACCCGTGAAGCCCACATGACCGTCGACAACTACTGTTTTGCGGTGATTGCGAAAATTGAGCTGAAAACGGTACTTCGGCCCCCTTGTCGACTTCGGATCGACGAACTCTACCCCTGCTGACTTTAAGCGCTGAAAATAGGTGGGAGGAAGCTTTTTGCTTCCTACAGCATCGACCATGAAGCGGACCGACACCCCTCGTTCAGCGGCATTGATCATGTGATCGCAAAGGGCTCGGCCAACGCCATCATCGTTGACGATATAGGATTGGACAAGCACGTATGATTTTGCAGTATCAATCGCCTTGAAAATCGCTGAGAACGTCTCCTCACCATCTATGAGAAGCTGAAAACCATTTCCGTCTACTCCGGGTAGTTCTGCGATCTTTTCAAAAAGTGTTGTGTCGTTCTTGGGTTTGGACTTAGGCCTATGTTGTTCGCGATAAGTCGCCACACCTTCAAGAACCTGTTCGCTTGAGGCACGACTTATTTCATAGCCACGATATTTGTGGTGTCCAAGAAACAGATAAAGCGGCACACCAAGGTAAGGTGCTGTTACAAGAAAGATTGCCCAACCGATCGCGCCTTGAGGAGTACGCGCCGTCTGGATAGCGCGCCACGCGAAAACAATCGCAATGACCTCTGACGCGATGAGTGCAATAATCAAAACCGTGCCGAGCATTTCATCGCCCATTCCATAGACAGGGGAAAGCCTGACTGAGTTACCCTCGGGCCAAAGCTATGTGAGTTTCCCATTCGTAACAACTTTTGGGCCCTCCGTCTGGTCTTGTCAGACGAACTTTTGTTGGGCGTGGCGGGGCAGTAAAGCCGCCGTTCGGATTTCGGAAGCTGTCGTTGGGGCAATCCTGGCTGACCGACTGCTCAGAGCCCAAAGCGGACCTTCGAACTCGACGCGGCAACAGGCAGAACTAAGCGCGAAACGGAAATCGCTCCACTGCTATCTAGCAGTAATGGTGTCTCAAAGTAAGCCTTTCGCGTACACGTTGAATGCTTCTGGTCGGTTGTCTCGTGGCTATAAACTCCACTGCTCAATGCCTTTTGCTAGCCAGAGAAGAGGGTCAGGTGCCTCCGCGCGACCGGAACTCTGATGGAGAGCACCCCTCCCACTTTGAGAAGGCCGTAGAAAAGTTCTGCCGGTGCGAAAAACCAATGCTTTGAGCGACCTCGTCAATTTCGCGGCCTTGCCGTAAAGCCTCTCGCGCGATGGCATGGCGCGGGCCATCGCGGAGGCGATCAAAACGGCTGCCCTCTTTTTTTAGGGCATCCTGGAGGGTTCTGAGCGGTTTGTCGAGAAGGTTAGCGACTTCGGTTTGCGCAAGAGGGCGCTGGTTGGTGCGCAATGACGCGTATTGCAAATGAGTTACGAGGTCGGACATCTCACAGGACGCATTGGGCACTTCGGGCGCCTCTGCCATGGCCAAAAGAAGGAGATCGGACAGGTCGGGCCTGGAGTGTTTGAGCGGCGTCCGCAAGAGGTGATCATCGAACTCAACTGTTCCGATATCACCCTCCGAAACCTGGCTCACGCCACTGAGAAATGTTGTGTGGTGAGCGCGCGCTCCGGGATAGCTCACCCGGATATGCGCGCTGCGTGTGCCCGTGCGCTGGGCGAGAAGGTTGCAGATCAGTCCGATTGTGTATTGCACATCGAGCGAGGCTTCCGGGCCCACGCCGAAGGGGTGAACGTACGTGAACCGACAACGATCCCTTCGCACTCGGAGGCCAACACTGACCCCGGGAACGATATAGGGAACCGTGTCGCGCAGAATGCAGAGGGCGGCCCAGATAGTCTCAGAATGAATGACGGCTTTGCCGAAAAGCCCCATATCCGCGAACTCTTGGTCCATACCTGCCCTCAGCATGATCCCGCCAAGATCATCGAGGTGGTCGATGCGGGCGAGGCCCTCTAGGTAGGTGCCGTCGGGCATCCAACGCTCCGCCTGATTCGGAACATCGAGCCCCGCTACCTCTGCGGAGAGACCTTTCCCCAGACCAAACATGGGATCAGACAGGCACTTAAACAAACCCAGCAACAGGCCCGCACGGACCTGTCTCGAGTCGTCGGGACGGCAAAACGATCGATCTTCCCGTGTGTTTGAAGACAATAGTTGGTTCCTTGGGCGCTAGTGTTGATTCTTAGATTAAGCGATTTGTGCCTACAGCGCTGCAGCAAAAAGAACTCGACGCGGCGCCTCCCGGACATGTCCTACGAAGAGCGCTGCCAAAAGGTAGCGGTTTCATTCTGGCTCGCGCTTCATGCCGCGCGACATGGAAGCAGTCTGACAAAACGAGGTGCGTCGCGCAGTTCAAATCAAAAGGAGGAGACAGCCGTGAAACTTTTTGAACTGACCAGGTTGCCCATGGCGCTCTTGGCAGGAACGCTCGCCCTGACTGCCGCGCCAGCTGTGGCCCAAGATGACTGGGATCGCTCGGTCTTGCCGGTCCCAATGACTGAGTTTGGTGGCCATATCGCGCTCCGCACCTCGGACTCGAGTCTCGATTTTCCGCGGCAGGTGTCCGCACCCGAGGGTGCGCCCAATGTTCTCTTGATCATGCCGGACGATGTGGGCTTTGGCGCGCCGACTGCCTTTGGTGGTCCCGTGCCAACCGAAGCCTATGATCGGCTTGCCGAGGATGGCCTCCTGTTCACCCGGATGCACACGACGGCACTTTGCTCTCCGACCCGATCGGCGCTGATTTCCGGGCGCAATCACCATTCCAACTCAACCGGCGTCATTATGGAGCTGGGCACTGGTTTCCCGGGCTACAACTCGCTGATGCCAAAAGAGAACGGCACCATTGCCGAGATCCTGAAAGGCAACGGGTACAACACCGCTTGGTATGGCAAGAACCACAACGTGCCGGACTGGCAGTCGAGCCAGGCCGGGCCGTTCGACCTGTGGCCGACGGGGCTTGGTTTCGAGCAGTTCTTTGGCTTCATCGGTGGCGACACAAGCCAGTTCACGCCCGCGATCTTTGACGGCACCAAGCCGATTGAGCCGCCGAACACCGATGATTACCACCTGGATGAGGACATGGCCGACCGGGCCATCAACTACATCCGGGAACAGCACGCGCTCGCACCGGAAAAGCCCTTCTTCGTCTACTACGCGCCGGGCACAAGTCACGCGCCGCACCACGCCCCGCAAGAGTGGATCGACAGGTTCAAAGGCCAGTTTGATCAGGGCTGGGACGCCGTACGCGAAGAGTCCTTCGCGCGTCAGAAAGAGCGCGGCATCATTCCACAGGATGCTGTGCTTACGCCGCGTCCGGAACAGCTTCGTGCCTGGGATTCGCTGAATGATCAGCAGAAAGAGCTCTATGCCCGCATGATGGAGGTCTATGCCGGGGCGCTGTCGCACATGGACTACCAGATCAACCGCATCATCGACGCGGTCGAGGAAACCGGCGAACTCGACAACACGTTGATTATCTACCTGATGGGTGACAACGGCGCGTCGGCTGAGGGCAGCCCGGATGGATTGCTAAACGAGATGACGTTCTTCAACAACATCCCCGTGCCCTTCGAGGACACGTATGCGCGCATCGATGAGCTGGGCGGACCGAATACGTTCGGCCACTTTCCCTCGGCCTGGGCGCACGCGATGAACACGCCGTTCCAATGGACAAAGCAGGTGGCCAGCCATTTTGGCGGGACCCGCAACGGCATGATCATCCGCTGGCCCGCTGGCATTGAAGCGCGGGGGGAGGTCCGTGATCAGTTCCACCACGTTATCGATATCATGCCGACAATCCTCGAAGCGGCTGGCCTGCCAGCACCGACCTCGATCAACGGGGTGGCCCAGTCCGAGATCGAGGGCACCAGCATGATGTATGCCTTCGATAACGCGGAGGCACCCTCAACCCGCCGGACCCAGTATTTCGAAATGCTGGGCAACCGCGCGATCTACAGTGACGGCTGGATGGCGACCACCACACCGCCGGAAGCCCCCTGGGTCAGCGTGGTAAAGCCGACCGATGTAATCACCGAGTGGGATTGGGAACTCTATAACGTTGCCGAGGACTTCACCCAGGCCAACAACCTTGCCGCGGAGAACCCCGAGAAACTGGCAGAGTTGCAGCTTCTGTTCTACGGCGAGGCAGCAAAATATGACGTGCTGCCGATTGTCAGCAGCAAGGTGGAGCGCATGGATGTCTCGCTGCGCCCCAGCCTGACGGCGGGTCGTACAGAGTTCACCTACTACGACAACATGACACGCATTCCCGAAGGCACCGCGCCCGACTTCAAAAACAAGTCGCACACCATCACGGCGCATATCGAGATCGCTGACGGGGACAATGACGGGATGCTCGTCACCCAGGGCGGCCGGTTCGGCGGCTGGGCGCTCTACGTGCTCGATGGCAAGCCGGTCTACACCTACAATGTTGCCAATCTTGAACGTTACAACATTGAGGGCGACCCTCTGTCGGCTGGCAAGCACACGATCCGCTACGAGTTCGAGTATGATGGCGGCGGCGTCGGCAAGGGCGGCATGGGCAAGCTTTTCGTTAACGATGAACTCGTTGGCGAGGGTCGGGTCGAGCGCACCATGGGCTTCCGAATCTCGCTCGATGAGACATTTGACATCGGCTCCGACGCGGGCGAACCCGTGAGCGAAAGCTACCACGTGCCCTTCGACTTCCCCGGCACGCTGGAGAAGGTCGAGGTCAAGTTGCGGTAACCGAGGTGTTCAGGTGTGGACAGGGGCATCAGCCCCTGTCTGCGCAACGAAGACATCAACAGCTATCCCTCAAATCGAATCTGGAGAACACTCTTCATGACAAGAAGAACCACCATATCCATCGCGATAATTCTGGCATTGTCGGTATCGGGATTGAGCCCGGCTTACGCTGAGGTCGAATACGAACCCATTCCAGAATTTCTCACAACGCCTGACGAGGTAGAATCGACGCGTCTCGGAACTCTGACGTTCAAAGACGGCTATCCGACGGGAGACACAGCCCAGAAGGTGCAGGATGAGCTCGACTACCTTCACGGGATTGAGACCTTCATGAACACGATCCAGGTCGTATCGATGCACGGCTTCTACAAAGGCTTTCTCGACATCGGCGTGCAGCACAACGAAGTGCTGCTGTTCGAAGAACTGATGGACGCGCATTCGCTCTTTCTCACGGCGAATGCCGACACACCCTATTTCCTGTCATTCATCGACCTGAACGATGGCCCCATGGTTGTCGAGACCCCGCCTAATGTGCTGGGCATCTTCGATGACATGTGGTTCCGTTGGGTCATCGATTTCGGCTTCCCCGGCCCTGACCGCGGTGAAGGCGGCCGGTATTTGCTGGTGCCCCCGGGATATGACGGCGTACTGCCCGAAGGCGGCTACTATGTGGCCCATTCCCGCACGAACCGGGTCTTCATGCTGGGGCGTGCGTTCCTTGAGGACAATGACCCAAAGCCACCGATGGACACGGTCAAAGAATACACCAAGATCTACCCCTATGTTCCGGGTGGAACGGGCACGAGCATCGGGTCATTTCTGTTGGGCGAAGCGCCAATCGCCGGTGTAACCACGGAACATCCTTCTCCTCGGTTCGTCAACGGCACTGGCGTGTCGTTCAACACCATCCCACCGAACGATTTCACCCATTACGAGTGGCTTCACGAAGTGATCCAGATGGAACCTGCCTCTTCGTTTGATGTCGAGCTTGCAGGGCAAGCAGCTGCAATTGGCATCGTGAAGGGTGAAGAGTTCAATCCGGATGAGCGGATGAGACGGATCCTTGATGAGGCAGTCGCGGTCGGCAACGCCGGGGCCCGTACCCTTGGCATGGGCGCACATCCCAGGGACCATTTCCGATACTACGATGAGGACTCGGCCTGGTGGGCAAGTCTTTGGGCAGGTGGCTATGACTTCATGAACCCGCCGGGTGTGGTCGAAGACGGAGAGATCAAGCCGTTGGAGGACAAAGGCGCGCGCAAGTATCATTCGCGGACGTCGTGGTTCTACACCGCTACTGGCGTGACACCGGCGATGATCATGCGGCTCGAAAACATCGGCTCGCAGTACCTGATTGCCAATGTCGATTCCGATGGTAACCCGTTCGACGGCGCCAAGACCTACAAGCTGGATCTACCGCCGGACATTCCCGCGGCGCGCTTCTGGTCGATGACGGTCTACGACAACCAATCACGCGGGATGCTGCAGACATCGCAGCGCTATCCGCGTGCGGGCAGTCAGACCTACCCGAGCCCGGCAGCCGTGGAAAACGAGGACGGTTCGACAACCATTTGGTTCGCGCCGGAACAGCCGGAAGGTGTGGAGCGGGGCAACTGGATCGAGACCGATCCGAAAAAGGGCTGGTTCACCTTCTTGCGCCTCTACTTCCCCGAGAAGGCGTTCTTCGACAAGTCCTGGCGGCCCGGTGAGTTCGAGCTGGTAAGCGGCGACTGATCGCCGTCAGGCGGGGGCGGCGTCCTGCGCCCCTGCTGCTCTTTTAACATGCAAGGTCAACTCTGATGTTAGTCAATCAACCATGCCGTCACTCAAAGTCGCAGCTGTTTTCTTTAAGTCCGAGCCTAAGGGGCGCATGCTGAGTTCAATGATGGATCCTATCGGTTGCCGAGTATTCACCGTGTCGAGACCGTCGATGTCTCCGTGAAATGAACCCGGCTTGGATACGATTGGGGCGTTCGATTTACTCCCGATCACAACGCAAACGGTAAGTTTATCAAAGACGTCGCGTTCACTGGCTTCAAAATTTCAAAGGGAGAGAACCAATGTCCAACCTTGTCATCATACTTTTTGAAGGCCGTCATGCCGCGGACGAGGCGCTACTTCGCGTCGCGAAAATGTCGAAGGAATGGGAGGCCGACATTAATGAGTTCATAGTGATTACGCGGAATGAAGCTGGCGACATCCGGATCAAGAACTCTGACACGCTCACCGCGACTGGTATGCTCGGCGGAGGTGCGATGGGTAGCCTGACAGGCGTAATGATTGGTGCGCTGGCAGGCAATCCGGCGGCTGGCCTGCTACTTGGGGCGGCTGCTGGAACCGGGATGGGAACACTGGCCGGAGCCCTCGATCAGGCCGATGACGAAGACCGTCTGGCGGCTATGCTCGGTTCCAAACTGAAGCCAGATACCTCTGCGCTTGCAATGATCGGCTGGACCAGCCGTCCGACAAAGCTGCTCAACGAACTCGAGGGCCTCAAGGGCGAAGTGATCGAAACATCCTTATCGGTCAGTGATGAAAAAGAGCTGCGCGCCGCATTGAGTACGCAAGCCTAGCCATAGGCTAATTGACCGTCGATCGTGCGGATCGGCCACACTGATCCGCATAAAATCTGTAACCGCTCGAACTGTCCGCCATACTTTGCTGAAGGTCCGGTGGTCGACACAAGAGGTTGGGGCTGCTGGAGAAAATCGAAATGAGTGGATTGGATATTTTTGCGTGGATCGTGCTGATTGTGTTGATCCTCACATTTCTGGTCGGGTTCATTTACCTGGCCATGTTGCCAGGCAAAATCGCCACAGAGCGCAGTCATCCACAACGGGACGCGATCAATGTCGCAGGTTGGGTCGGAGCTCTGACTTTTGGGGTTTTCTGGCCGCTCGCTTTGATATGGGCTTTCACAAGGTCGCCATTGTCAAAACAGATTGAATCGAGCGGGGGCAGACGTGCGGATTCAGGAGAGACCGCATGATTGTCTTTCTAACCCTAGCTTATGTCGCGGTTTTGTTCGTTCTCGTAAAGATGAAGGTTCTACCCAACACCAAGGCCACATGGCTTTCAACGATTGTGTGGATGGTCGTGCTGTTGATCTTTCTTTTCATTCCAATGCAGTGGGGCGCTCCTTCAGGACCGATAAAGGTCCTAACACGCGCCACCCAGATTGTTCCGAATGTTGCGGGACAGGTGATCGAAGTTGCAGCGAAACCAAACGTTCCGCTGGAAGAAGGTGAAGTACTTTTTCGCCTCGATCCGGAGCCCTTCGAGATAGCCGCTCGACAGGCGGAAGCCACCCTGGCGCGGGTTGAGGCACAGGTTCGTCAGGACCAAGATGCGCTTGCCTCAGCACAAGCCCAATTACGTCAGGCTCTTGCGCAACGGGACCTCGCAAAACTACGTTTTGAAGATGACAGCAGGTTGGCCGTCAGCGGTACGATCTCTCAAAGCCGACTCGAATCAACAGAAGCCAGCCTGGAAGCTGCGGAAGGCGCTGTAGATCAAGCTCGATCTGCCGTGTCACGTGCCGAGGTGGAAATCAGTGCCCTCACAGATGACGGTGAAGTCGCGAAACTGGCTGAGGCCAGAGCGTCCCTTAACCAGGCTGAATGGAATCTTGAACAGACGATTATCCGTGCGCCATCAGAGGGATACCTGACCAATCTCGCGATTACTGAAGGTCAGCGCGTGGTTACGTTTCCCTTTGCTCCAGCGGGAGTGTTTGTCGACACAGCCGAAAAAGTTGTGATCGCCGAAGTCCATCAGATTTATCTCCGCCACATCGAAGTGGGTCAGCCTGTCGAAGTGGCTTTCAAAACAATGCCAGGTGTGTTGATAACAGGTACCGTCGAAACCGTGCTCGACATTGCCTCGCAAGGGCAAGCGCAGGTGACCGGTACGGTGTATCAGGCAGGTCAGATCGCGAGCGAACCGTTCATTGTAAGGATAGTTCTCGACGATCCAAACATCCTAGATGAGATCCCGCCTGGTGCCGCCGGAATCGCGGCGATTTACACAGAAAGCGCGTCCGCCACACATGTTATTCGTAAGGTCATCATTCGGATGAACTCAATCTTGAACTACATCCGCCCGGACATTTAGAAGTTCAATAGTTGCGAAGCTTACTTGCTACTTGGCTTAAACAAACACTTTAAGCGGAGATTTCTAGACTGTGGTTTGGTGATCCACTTTGGACCACTGAGAGGCATTTGAATGATTTTCGTAATGTCGGCTTTGTCCGCAATTCGGCCGTTGCCCCGATTTCCTCGAAAGTCCGCTGTTCGGGGGAATGTTTCATTTGAGGTCTGAGCCTACTTATGCGGATGGACAATGCGCTGGTCCTCAAGCTGGCTTGTCTATAGACATCCAACCTAAACCAACGAGACAGCATCTCTTAAGCTTCGTTTTTTGTTGTTCATCGCATTTTTGCACAATGAAACCAATCCGCTATCCCCAATAAAAGGCTGATAACTAAATGCGTCTCCTAACGAGCCGCTGTCCGGCAGAAAATTCACTTTAGAAATGCTCCCAATTTTGCTTGGATCAAACAAGTTGCCTGGTGAGAAATCGATGCTAGACGTAGACACTACATTCAACATGTACTCGGACACACCCGATGGTGGTGACCCGGACGCTAAAAGCGCGACGCTACGCAAATACCATAAGTTGCTTTGGAGCCGGCCATTGCCGAATGGGGCAATGTTCACACTTAGTGATAGTGGACCCAAGCCACACCTCTATCACCAATCTGAACTAGGTACTTTCCGACTATCCAGTGATGCGATTACCCACTCCTATAAGAACACTCTTAAAATGGGTTACATCATCGAACAGTTATCCCCAGGTGAGGTTGATGGGCTGTTCGCCACCGGTAGCACAATCGGTTCTTACATCGTCTTTCCGTCAAACAAGATTGACGGAGCAATGACAATAAACGGTGCAAGAGGTTGCAATGCTAAGATCGGAGACCGTTTCGACTTAACCCTAGAATGTATACGTCGGCACTATCGACGAGAAGACAGCCCACTTGCGACAACTCTTCAACGCTACGCTTCATTCTTTAATTTGTTTGAAAGCTTTGAAGGTTACGTGAACTACTTTCATTTGCAGGACTTGGTTACAAACAATCATCAAGACATCCGATTTTACCTGCCGTTTGATGGATTTCGATCTTCACCACTGCCCAGTAGTGTGGAGGAGTACCGCACTTACCGAACAGGAGTTATGGCTTTTGTGGCTGCACGAAACCAACGCATAGACAATAGGGTGAACAATTAGCGTTTCAGACCCTACGATTTAAAAGGGTCAGAGCCTGTGTGGAGGCCATGAGCCGGATTTGACAGAGACGAAGGTGGCTGGGTGTCAATACGCAACGGACCGAGAATCCCTGTCGGTTGGTCAAGGTTGGTTTACAGCTAAAGCGAACCAATTTGTTCATTCAGCCATCGAACTCACTGCAGCAATGATTTCAAGTTGGATATCTATTGCACTGACGCCTTCGAGCACTTCACCGTTACTTTTTAGCCTACGTCCATTGAACCTATTCAGAACGGTTTGTTCGACTTCGAGCGCAGCTTCAGCTGTCGGCAATGGATGCTTGAAGGCCAGTTTCCAGCTTAGTCCCGAGATTTCCGGCAAGATTTTGTGATTATAGTCATCTAAGCGTTTTAGAGGGTCCGACGAAAACCCCACCTTTAGGACACTTTTGTTGGATAACTCTAGCACATAGACAAAATATACGTCTGCCTTTGTTGCAACTGTAGTATACTCACCCGAATGAGGGGCGGGGCCTGGTCGGTAGTGCTTGTGCACATCGATTGTTCGGTCAGTCTTTGGTTCTGCAGCCTCGTGAAGTGACTTGTCATTATTTGTCAACAAGGCAACCAGTCGATCTGATACCACTGCGCCCACGTTGCCTCGGGGTTTGTAGCCGTCGATTGTGGGCATGCCCTTATCGGAAAAAAAAGCAGATAGGTTTTGCATTCGAAACTCGACAGAACCTTTGGAACGATCTTTGAGCGCCCCGTTTCTCAGGCTTCGGTTAAACTCTGATTTACTATACTTGACGCCGTTTTGTTCGCATCTCAACATCTCAAGGTAAGCCTGTAGGCAAGCACCTAGCTCGTCATCGGACCAGTATTCATCACTGATAGCGACGGATACTTCACCCAGCGCGTGTTCCAGCGTTGATAATGCGTCGTTAAGTTCTGTGACAGACGGCCAGCTGCTTATGCAGTTTGAGCCGCCAAATTTCTCTAGGAACTCGCCGGCGTGATCTAACCGATCGTTCGTGGGTATCTCTTCACTTCGCGCTCTCAAACGTGACAACAAACCATTCGGGTTTTGCGCTTCAAAGAGGGCCACTACTTTACGACCGCCCTTTTCAGGTCGAACTTTGGCATATCTTGTCGCATCCAAGAAAACGTCAGGATCACGCCGCTGCTCAGAGGACTTTCCATGGGTAAAATCGAAATTTGGGATAATATCAGACATTTGCTGCACACTCTTTTGTTCTAGTTCGCATTCAGTCCGTGAGCACGGCTGCCAAGTTTGGTTTTCCAAGCGCTTTCGCGGTTAATGATTTCAGAAGCAGACATGTCTGGAGAAGCAATTTCTAGGATAGAGATCGAATAGTTTGTGCGATTTCTTCTAGATAACAGCTTGTTTCCGCCATGGCCGTTGGCGGCGTATGATGTCCACCTTCCCATGAAGCCACCATCACCATATGCGGAACCCACATACTGTTCTCCAGTTTCGGGACAGACGAGGAGGTATACCCCGTTCACTGACGCCAAAGCGTTTTGCCAACTAGATGGAAGCGTTAGTAGCTCCTGGACAGTCGAGGTGAACTCTCCGAAACCAGGGAACGCTTCATCTTCAGCAGTCGCTCGCAGCTCGACTATGGGTTTTGGTCTTCGTTCGGCCCATTGGGACCAGCTTCTGGTGGCTGCGCCCCAATCAATAATAAGACGCCCGACCAAGTCCTCGATGGCATCAATGCGCGCCAAGTCATACCGCCGATGGTCCAAATCCTGGCCATAGTCTTCCTCGCAAGGCGTCCTAAGGGATGGATTTCTTTCTGGGTTATCGCTTGCTGTCCAGCTATCGACGACATAGTGGGCGCCTACGAAAAGTGCGCCAGTCGATCCTTGAGGAACAAATTGAACGGCTATTTCCGCACCATTATAAGGGGATAAGCTATCATCTCTCTGATAACTGACAAAATGATCGAAATTGGCAGAACCACGACGCCAAGCAGCTAAGGCCCTATAATCGTGCCGGACATACCTGGTGCGCGACAGTGCAAAGCCCCGTTTGCTCAAGAGTTCATTGAGAGTGAAATCATAGGGTTTCATGTGTCCAATTTCCGTGATGCCATTTGTTGTTGCTTTTAGGTTTGGGAACCAGCGTCGACACCCTTTCTGCTGTCCTGAGGCTTGGATTTGTTTCGCAGCTGATTTTACACGCGTGAATTTTTTCCATTGTCAATAAACGGGGTCAGCGGCATCAATATCTGACTTCATCGTTGAAATTGCTTTGACTACGGAATTTGAAGAAACCAAAGCCGCCAATCGATCAGAGGCGTCCAGCAACTCCGGTACTTTCACTTCCAGTCCATCTGATCTTGCGTCGTTCGCCATTTGGCGAATTGCATACAATCTCAGAAGCGCCATTGCTGCTTCAGCAATGTTGCAGTGGACGTCAAAGGGGTCTTCGCCAGCTCTTACCGCGTCATCTACGATCTTATAAACGGCGTGTGCAATCGGTTGTTTTATTGGGTAAAAATCCTCTCTCACCTCAAAGCCTCCTTACTAGGTATAACTATCTGCCTTGGCAGCGAGGAACTGCTTTAGCTTGCCTGGCTTGAATTTGGGGTGCCAAGGTTCCGAGACGAAGTTGTTTTTGGCCAAAGTCTTTCGCCATTTTGCCAAATGTCCTGCGTGTGGGTAGTTGACAGAAACGAACAAGAAATTGGCGTCTCAAAGCTATCGTTTTACCTCCGTGACAAAAAATCCAATGTTGGTCCCGCCGACTTGTTTGTGTGGTTGTTTGTTAACGAGGGGTTACAAGGTTGGATCTAAGGGTTGAGCCCGCTGCCAAGTCTTAATGTATTGGCTTTGTGGCTCACCTCGCTTTCGGAGACACCGCAAGCGATACATCGCGTACACTAGACTTGCGAGGCTGGTAAATATTCTCCCCGTACAGGGGTGTTTGCGCCGCCCCAAGCACCAACCCAACCGGAAATTTAGTGTTCCACCCCCACACGGGCGGGAAAACGGGGTGTTTATTGGTTTAAATACACAACCTTATACAAGGGGCGTCGCCCAAACTGTTGGCTTGATCCCATATCCGCCGAACTATGGCCCACCTATTCGAACTTAAATCAAAAGCAGCTTTTTGAGATAGATCATGTGGCGTAGGGAACGATCCGGCCGCTACAGATCATGTCGGCGATGTATGCGGGAGCGCTGTCGGGAATAAGGAATGACATCGGTGCCCATTCTTTGTTCCGGTGTTTCAGTCGCAATCCCTTTTTGCGTTCAACAGGGGCGATCAGATCGCGATAGCGTTTGTTCTTGCAGTCATACTCTCTCTGGAAGACAAACTCACTGTCGCTCGTTCTGATCGTTTCCCAATATACGGTTCCTGGAACGCCTTCCGCTTTGCGAATGTAAAACTCGCTTCTTTCATCGTTCTTCGCAACCAACAACCAACCTGCATCTTGCAAGTTTGTGCCAGTCCCCATCGTCGAAGTGTCACAGGCGGTCAGGGTGATGGCGGCTGCGCATACCAAGGCAATCTTCTTTAGCATAGTGTCAAAGCTCGAGTTTTCGTCGATTTACCTGCATTTATTGCCGAAGTGAACGGATTTATTGTGGGTTTTTGCCGACTTCGTGTGCGTGATCGCCAATTTCAAACTTTCTACCGGGGGTTTTGACCTAAAATGCGTGGTCCGTTTATTCACTGTGGCGTTAAGACTGATGTGTTCCATACCCAACAATTTAGTAGATTTGTCAGGTAGTTGCTCGGTTCAAAGTGATCCAAAACCGTAGAGAGTATATCGAAATGTATACCGCTCTCGTGTGCTTGGAGTGATTTTTCAGCAATACCAATGGTTTAACATGAGGGTAATGGTAGCGGAGGAGGGACTTGAACCCCCGACACGCGGATTATGATTCCGCTGCTCTAACCAACTGAGCTACTCCGCCTTGAGTGAGAGGCGATGTAAGCGAGGGGCCGGGGAGGGTCAAGAGGGAAATCAACCTAACCAGGGATTTCTTTCACAGGCGCGGCGGTTGGTTCCTTCAGGGGTGTCTGCGGTGATTTGGTTTCCGCCACCATCCGGCGAATAAACGCGGCACAGATTTCCGGCTCGGTGATCAGGATCATGTGTCCCAACCCGTCCAGCTCTTCATAGCTTAGACCAAATTTGATCATCGGAGGGCCGTGAAGGGCAGGGGACAAGAGCGCGTCCTGGCGGCCATACAAGATACCGCCCGGCACGGATAGCTCGGGGTATCTGGACACCTGCGCGTCGCAACTTGCGTCCAGCCCGGCAACGTCTTGCGAGGCCGTAACAAACGCCGAGGGGCGCAACCCAAGCGCGCCGCCCGCACGATCCAGAAAGTCATCTGGTGCGGTTTCAGGGCCAAACGCTACGCCCAGGCTGTAGGGTGCAGTTTTCGCGGCCATAGGCACCGCAATCGTATTTGCAATCAGGCTGCGCAGCCATCCGGATCGGATATCGAGCGGCTTAAAGATCACCGGCGTTTCAGGCAGCCTGTGCGTCAGAGGCGCCAGCAATGCAAGACCTGATACGCGTTCGGGGTGGTCCAGTGCCAGCGCCAGTGACACTGCGCCGCCCAGTGAATGCCCGACCAGAACCGCTTGATCGACGCCTTTTATCTCCAGAAACTCGGCAATCATTGCGGCTTGTTGCGGCAATTGCCCCAGTTCTGCCGTGTCACGGGTAGAATATCCGCAGCCTGGCCGATCCAGCGCAATGACATGGTATTCTTCGGCCAGTTGATCGGCCAAGGCGTAGGTAAAATGCTGTAATTGCCCCGCCAGACCATGTATAAGGACCAGCGTTTGCGCGTCAGGATCACCCTTTTCAACATAATGGATACTGCCGCCCTGCACGGGCACGATCTGGCCCATTTGTGGTACGGTGCTCAGCCCCTGACGGGTCAACCGCCGGGTCCAAACGGCCATGGCCAGAAGAAAGACGATACAGGCTGCAATCAGGCTTAGAATAAGTGTCATCTAGCTGTCTCCTGTCCGACGGTAGTGTATTGTTCCAATCCCGACTGTGCCATACGCGCTTGATATTCACCAACAGTCCCGGGCCATAACGTCGTGTTCCTGCCGTCTTCGTCAATGTACCAGGATGTACACCCCCCCGTCTGCCAGACACTGTCGGCGTGACGGTCCTGCATCTCTTGGGTGAAACCCGCTTGTTTCTTTGCATCAGGTGTGATCGCGGCAATCCCTTTGCGCTGCATCTCGCTTAGGACGCGACCGATATGTCCAACCTGCGCCTCGATCATCAGCACGACCGAGTTGTGGCCAAGACCGGTATGCGGGCCCAGAAGAATAAAGAAATTTGGAAAGCCCGCAATCGCTGTGCCCAGATTTGCATTCATGCCGTCAGCCCAGGCCGTTCGCAGTGTCAGGCCACCGGAACCTGTGATGTCCAATCGCTCGACAACATTGGTCACATGAAATCCGGTGCCCCAGATCAGGGCATCAGCTTGGACTTTGGTGCCGTCTGACGTGATGAGCGTATCCCTATCGATACGGGCAACGCCCTGTGGCACGACACTGACATTGTCGCGGGCCAGGGTTGGGTACCAGTCGTTCGAGCTAAGGATACGTTTGCAACCAATCTGATAGTCGGGTGTCAGAATGCGCCGTTCTTCGGGGTCGATTATCGCCCCCTCCAGCGATTTACGCCACATCTTAAGGGCAAAGTTCATCGCCCGTTCCTCGCCCCTGAACACCCGGTGTCGGAACTCGAAAAACATGAAAATCAGTTTGCGCCGGATACGCGGCAGTAAGGGAAGGTGGGCATATAGCTTGCGCACCCAGGGCGCAATTGGGCCGTCCGGGCGCGGCATGACATAAGGCGCACTGCGCTGAAAGATAGTCACGTGGCGGGCAAGTTTGGCAATCTCTGGCACGAACTGAACCGCCGACGCCCCGGTGCCCACAACGGCCACTCGTTTGCCGGTCAGATCAACGTCGTGATCCCATTGAGCCGAATGGAAGCATGGCCCAGGAAAACCGTCCGCGCCGGGAAGATCGGGAATGCTGGGGTGATGCAACGCCCCAATGGCCGAGACCAGAAACCGCGCCGACCAACTTTGCCCGTCCATGGTTTCCACTTGCCAGCGCGCGCCGTCCCACTTGGCCGCTTTCAGTTCCTGGCCGAAATGGCAGAGGTCATACAATCCCTCGTGCTGCGCGACGCCCTTCAGGTAAGCCTGAATTTCAGCGCCTCCGGCATAAGCGCGGCTCCAATGGGGATTAGGGTGGGTCGCCATAGAATATAGATGTGAAGGCACATCGCAGGCCACGCCGGGATATGTGTTTTCGCGCCACGTACCGCCGATATCATCTGCCTTTTCCAGAATCGCAAGATCGGAGAGCCCACGTTTGCGCGCCTCAAGCGCCATGGTCAGCCCTGAAAACCCGGCGCCAATGATGAGCATCTCTGTTTTGTGGTGCATTTCTGCGCCCCTCCTGAAACAACCATACGGGTACGTGTTGCAGATGTATGCACCTGATTGACAGTGAAGCAGGTTACTTAACGAAAGGTAACCAAGGGTTCATTTGCGCAGTGCAAGCGCGAAAATCCCGCGATGTGGCCCGTGTCGCTTCCTGCAAGCACATATCGCAATCAGAGAGGTGATCGCTCCGCGAATCCGCCAGTATGATTGAAAATTGGAGGATTGCCCTTTGACTACTCGCACTGCCGCGCGGTCCGGTGGACGCTCTGCCCGTCGCGCCCAACGTACTGCTCCAAACTTTGCCATGCTGCCGGGTTTGACCCGAGGCATTCCCGTTTGCGAAGTCATGGACGAAAGCCAGGTCGAACGTATCGACAACGCGGCAATGGATATTCTGGAAAATGTCGGTGTTCAATTCCGCGACCCCATCGCGCTGGAAGACTGGAAGACAGCCGGAGCCAAGGTTGTCGGAGAGTTGGTCTATCTGGACCGCAACATGGTACGCGAGCTGATCTCGACCATTCCATCGCAGTTCACCTATCATGCGCGTGACCCGCAAAAGAACCTTGCACTGGGCGGCAAACATTCGATCTTTGTGCCAATGACCGGCGCGCCTTTCCTGCGCGATCTGGATGACGTGCGGCGGAATCCGACGCTGGATGATCTGGCGATGTTCCACAAGCTGTCGCACATGATGCCTGCACTACACAGCTCGGCCCACCATATTGTCGAGCCTTATGATCACCCGATCAGCCAGCGGCACCTGCGCATCACATATTCTTCGATGAAATACTCGGACAAGACTTTCATGGGCATGACGACATCGCCTAAGAACGCCGAGGATGTGATGGATATGTGCGATATCCTGTTCGGCGAAGGCTTTATCGACGACCATCCTGTCACCACCGGCAACTGCAACGGCAACAGCCCTTTGGTGTGGGATGAAACCATGCTGGGCGCGATGCGCGCCTTTAGCCGACGCAACCAGCCAGTTTTGTGCTCGCCCTTCGTTTTGGGTGGCGCGAACACACCCGCTTCGGTCCCCGCGACCGTAGCGCAGCTGACAGCCGAGGCGTTGTCGGCGCTGGCCTACACACAGGTGATCCGCAAGGGCGCACCTGCGATCTGGGGGCACTACCTGTCGACCGTGTCGATGAAATCCGGTGCGCCCATGGCGGGCACGCCTGAAATCAGCCTGATGAATTTCATGATCGGCCAGATGGCGCGGTATTACGACGTGCCATGGCGCACTTCGAACACGCTGGGCGGCGCCAAAACGTTTGACGCGCAAGCGGGATACGAATCCGCCACAACGCTCAGCGCGGTGATCCATGCCGGAGCCAACTATATCTGGCATTCGGCAGGCTGGAATGAGGCGGGCATGCACTGTTCAGTTGCCAAGTTCGTGGTGGATGCCGAACAATGCGCGATGGCTTACCGCATGGCGGAAGGCCCGAAGTGGCACGATTTCGATCAGGCGCTTGCCGCGGTTCCGGATGTAGGCCCTGGTGGTCACTACCTTGGCCACCCGCACACGCAGGACAATTTCCAGACGGCGTTCTTTATGCCTGAACTCTTTGACAACAACTCGATCGAACAATGGGTGGCTGAGGGCGAAGTGGAAATCACAGAACGCGCCTTGAAGCACGCGCGAAAACTACTGGCCGAGTACCAAGAGCCAAAACTGGACGAAGCCAAAAACGAAGCGCTTCTGGACTATATCGCGCGCCGCGAAAGGGAAATCCCGGCGGCGGATGAGTTGAACCAGACCTACTGATACAATCTCCCCGTACTGGCCCGCCCGCAATCCGGGTGGGCCCTTTTTTCGTTCAGGACAAGCAGAGCAGCATGAAGATCGCCGAACTCCATATCTACAGCCACGACCTGCCGGTCAAAAACGGACCCTACACCATGGCCAATGCACAGGTCTGGTCGCTTGATACCACTCTGGTCAAAGTCGTTGCCGATAACGGATTGATCGGCTGGGGCGAGACCTGCCCAGTTGGCCCGACATATGCTGAGGCGCACGCAAAAGGCGCCCGTGCAGCTTTGATCGAAATGGCCCCGGGCTTGATCGGCACCGAAGCACTGCCGCTGACACTGCATCGCCGGATGGATGGGCTGCTGAACGGGCACACATATGCCAAAGCGGCTGTCGATATTGCGGTTCACGATGTGCTGGGTAAACACTTGGGCGTGCCTGTCAGCGACCTGCTGGGTGGTGCAACAACTGACAAAGTCCCATCCTACTATGCCACTGGCGTTGGTGCGCCTGACGATATTGCCCGACTGGCAGCCGAGAAAATGGCCGAAGGCTACCCGCGATTGCAGATCAAGGTCGGGGGCCGCCCGGTCGAGATCGACATCGAAACCATCCGCAAGGTCTGGGAGGTTGTCAAAGGGTCGGGTACGCGTCTGGCCGTGGACGGCAATCGGGGCTGGACCACGCGCGACGCTTTGCGCGTCAGCCGCGAATGCCCTGAAATTCCGTTCATCATGGAACAGCCCTGCAACACCATTGAGGATTTGCAGAAGATCCGACCTCAGGTCACGCACGGCATTTACATGGACGAAAACAGCACCAGTCTGAACACTGTGATCTCAGCAGCAGGGACCGGTCTGGTCGATGGGTTCGGGATGAAAGTCACTCGGATCGGCGGGTTGAACCCCATGCGCGCTTTCCGCGACATTTGCGAAGCCCGAAACCTTCCGCACACCTGCGATGACAGCTGGGGTGGGGACATCATCGCCGCTGCCTGTACTCATGTCGGTGCAACGGTTCGGCCCGATCTGCTGGAAGGCGTCTGGCTTGCCGCACCTTATATCGAAGGCAACTATGATCCCGAAAATGGTATCCAGATCAAAGGCGGGCATATTGCGTTGCCAACCGGGCCGGGGCTGGGCGTGGTGCCTGATGAAAGCCAATTTGGCACCCCTGTTGCGTCGTTTTAACCGTGGATGATCTCATGACCCTGAATGGAAAATCGGCTTTGGTCACTGGCGCAGCCGGAGGTATCGGGGCGTCAATCGTTGAGCGTTTGCGCCAAGCTGGGGCGCGGGTCGCGGTTGCGGACCGGTCGGTCGATGGCATTGAGGCCGAGGCGTATCTGCCGGGCGATCTGCTTGATCCAGACTATGCCGACCAATTGCCCAGGGCGGCGGCGTCTGCGCTGGGCAGGCTCGATATCGTGATCAACAATGCAGGTGTCATCACACGCGGGTCTGTCACCGACACGTCGGATGCGGATTGGTCTTTGTCACTGGGCGTCAATGTCGAAGCCCCGTTTCGTATCTGTCGCGCGGCGATCCCGATCATGGCTGAAACGGGAGGGGGCGCTATCGTCAACACCGCGTCTTGTTGGGGGCTGCGCCCCGGCCCCAATCACGCCGTTTATTGTATGACAAAAGCGGCCATTGCGTCCCTGACCCAATGTATGGGTATGGACCATGCCCATCAGGGTATCCGCGTCAACGCTGTATGCCCGAATGAGGTGAATACGCCTATGCTGCGCTCGGGTTTTGAAAAGCGCGGTTTTGATCCCGATACGGCCGTGGCCGAGCTGGGCCAAAGCGTGCCGCTGGGCCGCATCGCCGAGCCCGAGGATATTGCAGACGTCATCATGTTCCTCGTCTCGGATGCGTCGCGTTATGTTTGCGGTACGCTGGTCGAGGTCAACGGAGGGAAGCCCGTTTCATGAAGCGGTTCGAGGGAAAGGTGGCATTGGTCACAGGCGGGCGCAGCGGCATCGGTCAGGCCATTGCCCGTCGGTTGCGGGACGAGGGCGCGCAGGTCTTTACCGCGCAACGTGGAGAAGACAGCGAGTTTCAAGGCATTGCAGCGGATTTCACCGATCCCGACAGCCCGGCACAGGCGGTCAGCGAAGTGGTATCTGATGCTGGGCGCCTGGATGTGTTGGTCAACAACGCGGGTATGATGCAGGAAGTTTTGGTCGAAGACATGAGCCTTGAGGATTGGCACCGCAATCTGACGGTCAATCTGACCGCTCCGTTCCTGATGATCAAAGCCGCGCTGCCGCATCTGCGTCAAACCCGCGGTAATATCGTCAATACCGGATCCATTGAAGGTTTGAGCAGCAATCCCGGTCACGCGGCTTATTGCGCGTCCAAGGCAGGGCTGCATGGTCTAACCCGCGCCGTTGCCGTGGATCACGGGGTTGAAGGTGTCCGTTGCAACGCCGTGGCACCCGGATGGATCGATACCGAACTGAACGAAGATTTCATCGATTCCATGCCTGACCCTGCTGCATTCCGTGATGATATAGCCAAAATCCACCCTGTTGCACGGACCGGTCGGCCGGAAGAGGTTGCAGCCCTCGTCGCGTTTCTGGCGTCAGAGGAGGCGGGCTTTATCACCGGGCAGGTCTACACCGTAGATGGTGGGCGCATGGCCAAGCTTAGCCTTCCCTGACGCCAACGCATCACTCCTTACCGGATCGCCATTCTTTCCAAATCAAATAGCTGTTTGCCCCAAGCGAGGCGAATGGCTCGGGCGGCAATCGCGGAAGATCCGGCTGTTCCAGAAAGTGACTGGCGATCTCTGATCCGCCTTGCATCACCAATTCTGCGATGCCCATGCCTTGCAAGGTTCCTCGGGCGATGCCCAGGCCATTCTGACAGCAGGCCGAGAACACACCGTCCTCAAGTTCACCAAAGGCCGCAGACCCATTGCGGCTTAGGCAAAGCATCCCGGCCCAGCGGTGCTCCATCGTTACGTCTGACAGGTGCGGGAAACGTTCCATGAACTTGCGGTCCTGAACCCAGCCGACATTGCGCAGCCGCATTGGGCTGGTCTCGATTGTCGGGTGAAAGCTGGTACCGTTGCGGATCAGGATGCGATCGCCGTAGCTGCCGGAAATGCGCCGCACCGATGTGCCCATCGGATCGGCAGGTGTCACCGACCAGCGCGATTGCCCGCCAAGCGTTTTGATCTGTGCCTCAGTCAAAGGTGCTGAGATCGACGCGTAGAGGCAGATATGCATCAATTGTCTTTGGTAGAACCCAAAGCTTTCGAGATGGCCGTTATTGGCGAGGATAATCCGCCCGGTCTTGACCTTGGCTTTGGTGGTTTTGACCACCCAGCTTGTGCCTTGCTTTTCGAAACTGGTGACTGGTGAGTTTTCGAACACGTCAATCTGATCAGCCAATTGGGCCGAAAGCGCCCGCGCATAGGCTGCGGGTTGGATCATCACTGTTCCTGGCGCGTAAAGTCCCGAGGTGTAATGTGGGCTGCCCGTGATTTCGTGCATCTGTTGCTGGTCATAGAGCGTGTGAGGCTCACCCAGTTTCCTCAGGTGTTCCGCAAACGCGCGGTTGTGCGCGTCGCCCGCCTTGGTGGCGGCGGCATTGTACTTGCCGCAGGGGTCGAACATTTCCTGATTTAACTCGCATTCCCCGGCCACGTCGCTCGCAAAAGCAATGGCCTTGCGATTCAGTGCAATTGCGGCGCGATCCTCTTCCAATCCTTCGCCTGCATAATTGTCCGAGGCCAAATCATGAGGCAGGTCGATCATAAATCCCGAGTTCCGCCCCGCAGAACCATCGGCAAATCGGCCTGCTTCCAGCAGAACAACCTTCAGTGATGGATCCAGTTGATGCAGCCGCCGCGCCGTGCTGAGCCCAGCAAACCCACCGCCAACGATAGTGATGTCGGCAGTCAGGTCCTTGTCCAGTTCCGGCAGGGGCGTCTGGGGTGGCAGGATGGCATTCCATCCGGCCGGGCCCGTCTGCCGGGGCAGTCTTTTGGCCTCGAACCGCGTCAATCCACCGCCTCGTCTGCGTCATCGGCCAGATCGATCCAGATGGTTTTCAACTGGGTGTACTGATCGTGGGCGTGGACCGAATTGTCGCGACCGCCAAAGCCAGACTGCTTGTAGCCGCCAAATGGCGTAGTGATGTCGCCTTCGCCAAAGCTGTTGACTATCACGGTGCCCGCCCGGATCGCCCGAGCCCCGCGAATGGCGCGCTTGGCGTTGGCAGTGAAGATCGAGGCACAAAGGCCATAGTCGGTGTCATTGGCGATCTTGATGGCTTCGTCAAAGCCTGACACTTCGATCACCGACAGAACCGGGCCAAAGATCTCTTCCCGCGCCAGGGTGGCGTCATTGCCGGGTACTTCGACCACCGTAGCCTCGACAAAGCCTTTGTCAGCTTTGCCGCCGATCACCACGTTCTCGGCTTGATCCAGATAACCGCAGACCTTGTTATAATGCCCTTCGCTCACCAGCGCGCCCATACGGGTTTCCGGGTTCAGAGGGTCACCGATATTCCACTGTTTGGCGTGATGTGCAATGCGCTCCAGCAACTCTGCCTTTACATCCTTGTGCACGATCAGGCGCGACGAGGCCGAGCAGTTCTCGCCCATGTTCCAGAACGCGCCGTTCACCACATGCGCGGCCACACGGTCAAGGTTTTCAGCGTCATCCATGACGATGGCCGGGTTTTTGCCGCCCATCTCCAGCACCACTTCTTTGGCGTTACTTTCGGCGGAATAGGTCAGGAACCGTTTGCCGGTTACGGTCGAGCCGGTGAAAGAGACCATGTCAATATCCATATGCCGCCCGATGGGTTCACCGACCTCTGCGCCGCCGCCCGGAACGATGTTCAGAACGCCGCGGGGCAGGCCAGCCTCCATCGCCAGCTCAGCCATACGCAGAGCGGTCAGCGTGGTCTCAGTCGCGGGTTTCACCACGACCGAACAGCCCGCCGCCAAAGCAGGCCCGATTTTCCACGCCAGCATCAGCAGCGGGAAGTTCCAGGGCAGCACCAGGCCGACGACGCCAATCGGTTCGCGCACCACCATGGCGATGTGATCGTCGCTGGCGGGCGAGACTTGATCGTAAATCTTGTCAATCGCCTCGGCGTGCCATTTCAGGCAGTGGATCGTCTCGGGCACATCCACGGATTCGCAATCAAGGATGGTCTTGCCGCTGTCGATGCTTTCCATCACCGCCAGTTCGCGCGTATTGCGGGTCAGTAACTTGCACAACCGGATCAGCACATCCTTGCGTTCGCTCGGATGCAGCTTGGACCAACGGCCATCGTCAAACGCCTCACGCGCCTTTTCGACGGCAAAGTCCACATCCGCTGCGCCGCAAGACGCGATGTCCGCCAGTTTGTCGCCAGTGGCTGGGTTCACTGTCTCAAAGGTCTCACCCGAAATCGCGGGGCGGAAGGCGCCGTCGATGAAAGCGCCTGTAGGCAGCGTCAGGCCTGCGGCGATGGATTTGTATTCGTCCTGTGTCAGCAGATCCATGTCTCTTACCCCTCAGCCACAATGTCAGCGATTGTCTTCTTGAGCAAACGCGTCACCTGTTCCAACGCGCGCTTGTCGTCTTTGTTCAGACCCTTCAGCGGAGGCCGCATCGCGCCCGCATCGATCCCGTTCATGGTCACGCCATGCTTGATGGTCTGGATGAACTTGCCACCCTGTTCCAACACTCGCATCAGCGGCATCATGGCCGACATGATCCGCCGACCTTTAGAGAAATTCCCCTCGATCACGCAGGCATCGTAAAGCGCCACATGCTCGGTGGGCAGAAAGTTCGACCCGCCACAGACCCAGAACGGCGCACCCCAGGCGAAGAATTCCAACGCCTGGTCGTCCATACCGCAGCCAAGCTGGATGTGTGGATAGTCCCGCGCCAGCAGGTGCACCCTGTTGATATCGCCCGAGCTTTCCTTGATGCCGCAGAAGTTCCGGCTGCGGCCTACACGGTCAAGAAATTCCTCACCCATCATCGTGCCGGTGCGGTGCGGGTAGTTGTACAGCATTACGGGCAGGTCCGCGGCCTTGTCGATAGCCAGCGCGTTCAGTGCGTTTTCGCGGTCGGTCGGCACCGAATAGGGCGGGCTGGCCAGCAGGATCGCATCTGCACCAATTTCGCGCGCGCCCGAGGCCAGCGCAATGGAATCCGGCGTCAGCATGGCCCCGGTCCCTACGACCAGAGGCAGACGGCCTTTCAATTGCTGATGTGTGAATTTGGCCAGTTCCAGCCGTTCTTCCACAGTCTGGGCATAGTTTTCACCTGTCGATCCGCCCGAAATCAGACCATGCACGCCACTCTGGATCAGGTATTCGATCACATTGGACAAGGCGTCCCAATTAACGCTTCCATCGTTGTGATAGGGCGTGACCACAGGGGTATAAATCCCCTCAAACTTGAAAATCGGGTTCATTCCGTCCTCATGCAGGTTTCGAAAGGAGTGGGACGCCCATCGGGACATCCAGCGCGTCTGGCATCACGAACATCTCAATCTGATCGCGTGACAGGTTCCAGTGATCTTCGGCTAGCTTTGCCGCTGCTGCTTCGTCCCGCGCCTCGATGGCTGCGATGATGGCATCGTGCTGTTCGCTGGCGCGTGACAGGTTTTCCGACATTTCATCGGACTGTGGGCGATAGAACGTCATGCCGATCCTCGCGTGATCGATCAGCAGCCGGTTGAACGAGGGCAGCAGATAGACATTGCCCGACATCTCGCCAGTCACATCGTGAAAGCGATTGTTGGCCAGCGCCCGATCCTCGGCCGAACCTGTACGTAACGCGGCTTTGAACGCTTGCTGCGCGTCTTTTAGGGCGTCGATCTGCGCAGGGCGCGCGTTTCCCGCAGCCAGACGCAGGATCGCGCCATACACCATTGGTGCGGCAAGGAAGAAATCGCGCAGGGTCGTGTAAGACATCTCGGACACCCGCGCGCTGCGGTTTGTACGCAGGTCGAGATAGCCTTCCCCCGCCAGTTGCCGGAATACCTCGCGCAGCGGTGTGCGTGACAGGCCGAATTCATCTGACAAATGCGCCTCGTCCAGATCTGTGCCTGGTTGCAAGCGTAGAGTCAGAATGGATGTTTTCAGGTGCTCTTGTAACGCGCCTTTTCGCGACTTGGCTTCGTCTTTCATCCCTTAGCTCATCCATCTTTCATAAAGCGGTCGAATCGTGCTGTCACGGTTATGTATGCTAAGAAAATACAACTTGTATACAAAAAAATTTCGTGCAGCATAGGCTCCTGCAAAATAGACTCACTTTCGGGCGCTGTCCCAAGTTCAAACGGATCAACTCATGCCTAAGACGCGGCGCATCACATTTCTTCTGGTCGAGGAATTCTCGCACCTTGCGTTCTCTTGCGCGGTGGAACCGCTGAGGATTGCGAACCTTGTGAGCGGGGAAGAACTTTATAGCTGGAACTTCGTGTCTGAGCATGGCGAACAGGCGGTGTGCTCAAATGGGTCAGTTACGCTGGTTCACTCCGGGCTGGAAAACCTGGCCAAATGCGACCAGCTTTTTGTGCTGTCGGGCATTCATATGCGTAAGCACGTCACCCGCCGCCTGTTGGCCACCCTGCGGCGAGCGCGCGCCCGCGGCACCCCAATCGGTGCCCTATGTTCGGGTGCCTGGGTGTTGGCCGAAGCCGGCTTTCTGGACGGGATGCAGGCGGCGATCCATTGGGAATACCATGATGCCTTCATGGAGGCGTTTCCCGAGGTTAATCTGGTTCGCAGTGTTTTTGTTGCTGACGAAAAACACATCACCGCGTCGGGCGGAACCGCGACGGCAGATTTGATGCTGCATCTGATCGAGCGCGACCATGGCGAAGAGTTGGCAATCGATGTGGCAGATCAAATGGTTTACAACGCGGTGCGCAATGCAACGGCGAAACAGCGGGTTTCGCTGCAGTCACGCAACGGGATGCGCAATGCGCACCTGGCCAAGGCCATCAACATCATGCAGGACAGCATCGAGACCCCAATCTCGCCGTCCTTTATTGCCGAAGAACTTGGCATTTCCACCCGGCAGCTAGAGCGGCTGTTCGGCAAGTATCTGAACACATCGCCCAAGAAGTACTTTATGGAACTGCGCCTGGAACGTGCCCAAAAGTTGCTGCTGCAAACCGAGGCTTCAGTCACCGAGATCGCAATTGCTTGTGGTTTCGAAAACCCGGGCCATTTCTCGCGCGTGTTCCGATCCAGCTTTGGTGTCACACCGCACGCACAGCGCAACAAGATCGACTGAGAAGCGTCTGAGCGGGAAAGAGGACTATTAAAACGGCAGGGGATGCCGTGCTTCATCGGTCCAAATCGGACCTGAGCGGGCATCCCCCTAACCCTGCCGAGATACCCCCTCATTAAAACCGGACTAGTCAACAGATCGGCAGGATTATTTACCAATAGATTGCGATGTAGGCATAACTATTGCGAGAACTTGTCATCCATGAGATTCTTGTGCCTACATTTCTTAACCTTTGCCTTAATTGTGGGCATCGGTTTCGTCGGACAATCGACGGTTTCCAAAGAGTAGTCGTTTTCGATAGGGCGAGTCGAACAACTTGCTCTTGTGTTCCTCATCCGAGCCAATTTTCGCAAGATGAACTAGGTTGGCAAGCTTTGTAGCCAGGCGCTGACGTTGTTGAAAAAGCCGGATGTGTTAGAATTTCCCCTGATTGATGCGGTGTTGTGGAGACCAAAAATTCAAGGGAGAAAGGTATGTCTGACCCATATTCAAATCTGGCCAACGAAGACGATGCGTTGCAGGCGCGTATTGCCGACGCAATGGATGCCCGTTGTTTGGAGCCTGCTCAGGTTGAGATCAGAAAAGCCTATCTCAGAGATCTTGATCTGCCTGAGGGAGCGTATGCAGTTGAGTTCGGTTCTGGCACTGGGCACGTTACCAACGACTTGATCGAGATGGCCGGTGCGACCAAGGCGCTGGGCATCGAGCCATCACCAATAATGGTTGAAAGAGCGCGGCAACGTTTTGACGGAAAACCATCTTTGAGGTTTGAGGTTGGTGATGCAAGGAATACAGGGCTTCCATCCTCATCTGTTGACCTGGTGTTGATGCACACACTGTTGTGCCATGTTCCCGATCCGCAAGACGCCGTTCGCGAGGCACACAGGATACTCAAACCGGGCGGTTTGGTTGCCGTCTGCGATGGCGACTATGATACGGCGACGGCCCAGATTGCAGATTTCGACCCGTTGGATCAGCTTGTCCGCTTTATGATCAACCAGAATGTCACCAATCTTTGGGTCATGCGTCAGATCGGAGAGTTGCTGGGTACCGCAGGGTTCGAACTTGGCCGACGCTGTGGACATGGCTATGTGGCCGAAGGCGAAGCCGGGTATTTCCTGACAGTGATAGATCGCGGGGCGGACCGAATGGTCGAAACAGGTGTCCTTTTCCCTCAGACAGCAGAAGCGCTGAAAGCAGAAGCACGCAGTCGCGTTTCAAGTAACACGTTTTTTGGTTTCATGTCCTATGTCAGTCAGATTGCCAGAAAGCCAATCGGGTGATCAAACTAATTGCATTTTTCAGCGACAAGGTCGTTTTGAGAACGGCGGATTAACACTTGAATATATCCGGTCCGAGTGTCCGCCGGGCAGGTCGCAGCTCCATAGTTTGAGGTTTGGCGGCCCCATGAGATGGCAAGGGATTTCTTCTAAACGCTCTTCTGTTTAACGCTTCCCTGCTTAGAACTCGGCGGACCGAAATCATAGAAACAAGGGTGGTCACGATATTGGAGATGTATGGATGGTGCTGCTGGAGAGAATTGAACTCTCGACCTCTCCCTTACCAAGGGAGTGCAACACCATATCCGTCACCAGCACAACATCACTTGCAAGACGCACAAGCTGCGATCCACCGCCACCACCAACACCCAACGCATGACGCAGAAGTGCCCATTTTGTCAGTGGGTTGAGTGTCGCATGCCGTACCATGAAGTGCAACATGCGGCATGTTCAGCAGTGCACGTGACATGCAAGGCAAACACACGATGTGATGTGCCAAACATTGTCAGAAGTGCAGTGCGGTGCAGCGGAAGTGCAGCGGAAGAACCAGAGCACCTGTGATCAATCCTTGCTGGACTTCAGCAACACTCCCCCGCCCAAACCCAAAACCCAGTTCCCTGCGCGGTGGCCCTGCAGGGGTGATGTCATGCGTCCCCCTGTATGGCTGTTATCTGATCCCACTTATCCAACCTGTCCAACATTTCTCTTTAGTTTTGTTTGAAGGCACCACGGCTAGTAACGAACTAGGCCGCCCTATTTAAAGCAAACTTCAGAGCGAGGTTGCCTAGGTCGGATAGGTTGGATCATGCTTCCACCGTCCGGCAATCTTATTGTAGGAGACATCCTAGAAGATCGGTCGGCTGTCTGCTTCGAGCCCAAAGCTGCCGGTTCTCGAGACGCCCCAATTTCTTGGAGCGTCCATATGCGCCATAAGACATTTGCTCGTCTGGTCTAAACTTCCAAGACTACTCCACGAGTTCCAAGTCACCGGGCCGCCAGCTTTTGTCGAACCACGGTTCAAGTGGGCCGTAAAGACGCATCATGACATTGAAGCTTCGTCCGGGGACCGTTTGCGCCCAGTTGTTTTCCCAACCTTCAGGCGCTTCCGGTCCGAAATAAATGCTGAAGCTACCATCATCGTTCGGCTTGATTCCGGGCCTGTTGGAGTCGATCCCTCCGGCTTGTTGGTCCGTTTCCAAGATCGAACGAGTCTGCCCACTATAGAGCATAAACGACGCAAAGTTTTTGGCAGGAACCGGCGCGGGAAGCGTTACCTTGTAGGTCTTTGAACCATCGAGGTACTCACCATCTTTGTCGCGGGCCGTCATCGCGTACACTGAACCAGTGCCGACTGGCGGGGCGGTCATGGCAGGTGTGATACCGGTAGCCATGTAGAAGAAGTACGTCCGGTCGTCGAGAATACGCGCGCCATCCTCTAGGAACAAATAGCTTTGACGCTGGAACGGCGAATTCCATTGACGATCTTCATAGAAATACACGCCCGGATCGCGTGAGGCGTATGTGATGGCACGCGCTGTTGCGTTTGCGATGGCGGCTGCTTCTTTGAAGATGCCCTTCATTCTGGCATCCGGTTCGAACGGTTCGCCTTTCTTGATGCCAATGGAAGCAAATGTCCCAACAATTTCCGGATCAAAAGCGCCGACCGGATTGTTATCCAAAGCTACATGAATCTCCTCGAAGAAGTCTTCGTTGTTGGCATGGACAGTGTTGTGCTGAACGCCGGAGATATTGATGAAATTCTCTGGTGGCGGATTATCGGCTGCGCTGAGCGGATAGATATTCAATCCGGCCTTGATCTCTGCAACTGGTCCTGTTGTGTCACCATCTGCTCCGGGGGAACGACGCAGCAGCAACCAGTGTTCATTTGTTCTTGTACGAAGTTCAAAATACCCTTCTGGCACTGCAGTTTCATCGTCGTGATGCATCAACAGGTATTTCCCGCCTTCGCCTTTGTCTGCACCAAGCGCGCCAATATCGGCGACGTAGTCGAACCCGGCATCGTCCAACAGACCCAACATGCCTGCCGGCACCTCGATGACCATCGGGCCTTCGGAGATATCAACGTTGGAACCAACGTAAATTGTCGTTGTGTTTGGCGTCAGCCAGATTGATCTGGCATCCAATAAGTTCTCTGCAATGACGACATCATTTGGTTGTGCGCCTACATCTTCATAACCTTGGAACATTCCACGCAGAGACGCGATTTTCATGCCATCAAGAAAAGCAGTAGTTGCGCGCATCAAGTCCAGATTGTCGAAGACTTTCTCAACCGTAGCTGGTGAAGGCATGCCATCGAAAAACTCAAGTGTGCCAAGTGTCTCTGTTTCCACTCTATCCGGTGTCAAAACGTTTTCAGGTACTATTGCAGCAAACTCTCTGTCGGATTGGGGAGGCAATGCGACTTGTTCGTTTGTACCCTCATTCTGTTGTATCATGTCTTCGTTCAACAAAACGAACTCCACGCGCCGGTTCAGCGCGCGTCCTTCTTCGGACAAGTTCGAGGCGACAGGCGCGATTGGACCTGCGCCCATGGCGACCAGACGTTCCGCTGCGACGTTGTAGGGTTCGCCCATCAGTGCATTGCGTACGGCCGCCGCACGGCGCTCAGCGAGGTCAATGTTGTAAGCAAAGTCACCCACCGAGTCCGTATGGCCCACGATCGCCAGTCGCATTTCAGGCAGCGTCGCCATCGCGCTGGCAACTTTGAACAACACCTCTGGGGACGTGCCGGTCAGCGCGTCACTGTCGGTCTCAAAAAAACCGCCGCTCATTGAGACGCGACCATCTTCGCGCAAAGCGGACACAACCGCTTCATCTGTCAGTTCACCGACCGCTCGTGCTCTTTCTTGGCCAAATTGTTGCGCATGAAGTGGTCCCGTAGTGACTGCGAGTGCAATCGCAATCGCTGTCATACAAGTCTTTACGTTTCTCATTTTGCTTCTCCCATTTTTGCCTTTGTGCGCTTTTCGCGACTTGGCACTTTAGTGTTTGTTTTGGAGAGACGGCGTCCCGAGGTATACACCGCCTCTCCAATTGCTGACCAATTGGTTGGTGCCAATACCGGTCAGTGTCCGAATTCAATTGCCAAAAAGTTCAGCTACTCGACCTTCTTGAGATCTCCGAGCATCCAGCCGCTTTCCAGCCAGCCCTCTTCAGGGCCGTAGAGGCGGAACAGGAGGAAGTAGGGCTCGGTGGTTGGGATCCAGTTGCTTTCCATGCCCTCTGGCGCTTCAGGCCCGAAGTAGATGTCGTAAGAACCATCTTCGTTTGCTTGCATCGTGTCGGTGTCGCGCTCTGAAAGTCCCACAGGATCGACGTTGCGGATGAAACTCTTGGTCTCCATCGAATAGACAATGACTGACCAGAAATCCTCGGCGGGTGTGTCTGCTGGCACGTTCAGCTTGTAAGTCTGATTGTGGTCATACATCTCACCTTCGCTGTCGCGCAGCCCAGTTAAGTAGAACGTCCCGCCGCCAAGTTTTTTCGGCAAATAGGTAATCCAGAAATAGCTTCCGCCCGCACGGGCATCGACAAGCACCTCGGTTTCGGTTTCGTACGGGAAACCTGCTTCAGGTTGACCCTCAGCGAAGTCCCAGATCAGCCATTGGCTTTTCATATCCCCGTTTTCATCCACCCAAAGCGGTATCATCGCCTTACCGGGTGTTACGAAGTACTTCTGCATCGAGGCATAGGCCAACAACAGCCCCTCTTCCATCGCCTGTAGCTGCTGTTCCGTTGGTTCGAACGGCTTACCTTTCTCAATGCCAAGGTCCTTAAGAAGGTTCACCATGACCTTATCTTGAGGGCGGACCGGATTGTTCTGGACGTAGTCGTTTAGGTCCTGAAAGAAGGTTTCGTTGTAATAAGGCAGCGAGTCGTAGGGTACTTCCGACGCTTCGTGATAGGTGTTTGGCGGTGGGTTATCGGCCTCCGAAAGGTAATAGACCTTGATTGTCTGCGCATATTCCGCGGCATCTGCATCTGTTCCCCCATTGGTCAGCTTTGGACGGAATGAAAATCCGTACTCATAGGTGTCAGTCTCAAACGGAAAATACCCAGCTTCGGTCAGTTCCTCGATCGACATGTCACCGTCATAGTCGGGTGGTAGCATGAGATATTTACCACCCTCTCCTTTGTCGAACCCGTCCGGACCAACATCGGCAATCGGCACGTCCCAAGCGTTCACAATCGTACCGAAGTAATTAACCTTGTCGGTTGCCGCCGGGACCTCGATCACCAACGGCCCGGGCTCAGACGTCATCGAGGCCCATGCGTAAGCTGTCACATCATTGGCCGTCAGAAACCCGTGTTTGGAGTCGAACGGTTTATTAAGGTACACAATGTCGTTGTAGTCTCCGCCCAGATCGCGGCGAATACCTTTCAGGAAATCAATCATACCAGCGGCGGGCATTCCCCAGATTGCGGTTTGTGTCGCGCGCTGGACCATAATTTTGTATTCGATGTCTTCGACCTGCGCCGAGCGCGCGAGGATGTCGCCTGTGTCGTTAAATTCCTGCGCCTCGACCTGAGCAGCGGCGCTGCCGACGCAAACGGCCGCAACCAAACACTTGGTCGATAAGTTTGTGAACAATGTGCCCATCTGTTTCATTCGTGACTACTCCCTTGAGATTTTTGGGAGACTTGCACATCCGGAACGCAGATGCGTATCATTTCACGACAGATGTTTCTTTGGGGATCTCAATGACGCTACCACCGATGATTTCAGCGAAGGCGCTCGGCGCGATGCCGCAGTTTGTCTACGAGGTCGCCGGTGAAAAACGATTAGAGAAGGCCATGGAGGCCGCTGCCCTTCCGCATCACTTTATCGAAGAACGGTCGGGGTACATTTCTGAGCATTCATTGGCGACATTCGTCGAGCAGGCGGCTCGATCGGCGGGCCATCAAAACATTGGCTTGCTTTGGTCTCCTTACCTAACAGTCGCAGACTACGGGCTTTGGGGAGAGTATGTCCTGTCCGCGCCTACGTTGGGAAACGCACTACGTCGCGCAACATCAGTTATGCCTTTCCACTCATCAGTTGATCGCGCATGGCTGGAAGCCTCTGGCCGACGCTCGCGCTACTGCTACAAATTCGGAATGCCGGAGCACCCCGCTTATGCTGATATAGCTTTTTCCGCGATCGGCGTTTTCCTGAGTATTTTTCGCGAGTACTTAGGGAGGGGATGGACGCCTACCGCAGTTCTCTTGGATTTTGCAAAAGTACCGAACTCGGTCGAAGTCGAGGACACATATGGGTGTCCCATAGTTTGGAACGCACCAAGGTTAGGTGTGGAATTCGAAAGCTCATTGTTTTTGGTCGAGAACAGAAGGCAATATCGTGTTCGCGGTTTTGTGACGGTTGACGATGTTGCGAGGGAACGCGTCGGTGGTCCACCTGAAACAATAGCTGGTCAGGTTGCCGCAATAGCCCGACAGCAACTCCACCACAAAGAAATCTCGGTTGACGCAACAGCTCGCGCACTCGGGCTTGGTGTTCGCACTCTTCAAAGGAAGCTAGATGAAGAAGGCGCGCAATTCCGTCGCATAGTAACCGATGTTCGCGTAAGCCGGGCGAAAGAGTTACTTTCATCGCAGTCTGGCACCATCGCCGATATTGCTACTGCGCTGGGATACGAGACCGCCAACAACTTCAGTCGTGCATTTAAGACCGCCACTGGCGTCTCGCCATCTGAGCACCGAATACTTGGGCGCGATAGGTTCTAAACCGTCTGAAAATGCTTTAGCACCACCGACGGCTTTGTCCGCTGAACGGTCGTATATCTGGACTATCTCGAACGTCCGGACTCGGCAGAAGCAGTCAATCGCAGAAAACGAACAGGAGTCACCGTGCGCCACCAAGGCGTTACTGCGTCGTTTTGGGTGTTCGTTGCAGCAACCACGCAACTCAACCAGACACAGTCCGCCAATCTAAGTGTCGCGTAGCCAACTGAACTGAGGGCACGTCCATCTGCCGGTGTTCGCGAGCGGCTTCTCGCCACCTTTGATCCAGCCATTCCGCAAGTCGTATGGCTTCGCCGTAACGTCCAGTCGCCTGTAACCACGCCGCTGCGTCTCGTAAGGACATGATGACTCGGTTGTTCGAGATGCGCTTTGCGGGCGGTCCCTTACCTCTCGCTCGAGACATTCGAAGTGTGTTTGGCTTAATCCCAGTAACCCGGCAGAATTCATGAGCGTAGATGGTGCCGTCGTATCGGATCATCTGGGTTAGCGTAGGGGCAGAAGCGATTGCAGCACCTGAGTGCCCGGCTGAACTCGGCGCGTGGCCTGTCGCTGTATCGCTGGCGCTCTCTGTTCTTGGCATCTTGCCTCCTGCCTTCGAAGGCTCTGGTTGGATCTGATCAACTGGGTGCAATGGTATCATCAGTCGGCATGATTGCCATGCTTGGCCGCTAATGATCCGACATATCCAACCTATCCAACTTGAATAAGATATTGACCGATAACTATCCCTCCCATGGAGTAGTAATTCTCTTACGCAACTTCGTACTTATGTCTTCCAAGTTGGATATGTTGGATAGAAAATGGACCACAATACGCGGTAGAGGCAGACACGGTAATGCAGTGTAAGCCATTGTCCCACAACACTTTTATATTGACATCGGATGAAACATCATACACCATGAAGACACCGCACTTCAAAGTGTGAGATGCCTCTCGGGTCAGGCTCGAAGGCCATAACCGCAGGAAACTGCGAGACCAGCATGTGACACTATCGATCACTGCGGATTCACCAATAATCAGAAGCCGGGGCGAGGTGCTGTTGTATCTCCGCCGTTAGAAAGGAATTCGCCATGAACGCGAAGACTTATTCAATCGATGAATTCTGCCATGTCTTTGGTCTTAGCAGATCGTCGTTCTACCGACTGCGGAAAGCCGGATTGGGTCCGCGTGTTGCCCGGATCGGGGGCCGTGTAGTCGTTCCCGCTGCCGCTGCTGACAAATGGCTGGCTCAGTACACTGAAGCTGCAGTCTAAAAGAAACCCGCCAACTCTAGATGAGCAGCGGGTCAGGTCACGTCTGAGACAAAAGTAACCAGAAACTTCTCGCTATTCAACTTCAGTTGGCCCCGGGAAAGGGACCAAAATGGCCAAGCTTCCTGAAACCAGGGAAGAGGTTATCTTCTACATGAACCGACGGTATGCGGTCGTGCCAGTAGGTGGAAAAGTCTTCATCGTCGAAATCGCGGAAGATCCAGTTCTGAGACGCAAACGAGTCAATTTCTTTAGTGAGCGCGCCTTACGCCTAAAGCTCTCAAACCGGGTTATTGAGGTGTACAGGAATGGACGCACCGAACCCGACTATGTGTCTTGGGTTGATGTCTGGCTAAACAGCGGAAATCGGCGGCAATACCGGGGCGTCGTATTCGATCCACAACATGGGCATAACAGCTTTCTTAATTTATGGTTTGGCTTCTCGGTTGAACCTAAATCCGAAGATGCGAGCAGATTTCTCTCTTTTGTGCGAGAGGTCATCTGTAGTTCTGACGAACAAGCGTATCAGTATCTCATGTCGTATTTCGCACACATGGTACAACGGCCACGTGAACTACCAGGCACGGCTATCGTCCTACTTGGAAGCCAAGGCGTAGGCAAAGGCTTTTTTATGCAGCAAATGGGTGCGCTTGTTACGAACCACTACGTCCAGATAACACAGGCAAAACACTTGCCCGAGGCTGACACTTCGGTGTAGCTCTCTGGCTGCTCCATGACGGGTTTCAGCCACTCGGCGGTGATGTCGCCTGTGTCGGGATCGCGGACCTTGTCAAAGTCGGCGACGACCATGGCCGATCCGGCGCGGGGCAGGTATCCGACGCCAAACCTGACAACATGGTCGAAGGGAACGGCGCGGTCTTCATTGGCGCGGTCGATCTTGGCATTGATCTCGTCAATCCATTTATTCAGGTCATTGGCCTTCTGCGCGGCCTTGGCCCGATCTAGGAAAGCGGCCTGTTCGCGGTCACAGGGGAAGCCTGTTGCGGCGTTCACCGGCACCTTCGTCGTGGTCGTTTCGGCCGCCACACACCAGTTCTTTTCGGCTTTTGCGGTGTCCCATGCGGAACCCTCAGGCAAGCGTTTCACGCCTGATTGGTTAACTTGCTCGGCGAGCTTCCCGACTTTGTCTTCGGACATTTCAGACTAAGAGATTTTCGATTACGTCTCCGGTTGGAAGCCCGTCCGCCCAGCGCAGGACATCCGCGCCACGGTACCGGATTTTGCGTTCACCGATGCGGACGTACTGAGGGCCCGTGCGGTTTGCGCGCCAGCGCCGTACGGAATGGACCGACACTCCGCAAAACGCGGCAACATCGTGGTCGGTGTAAAGGCGATCTGGGATTATTTGCATTGTCTTCTCCTCTTGGGGGAGCAGACAATCACAGCACACTACACCCCCTGTGGTTTCAGGGTAGGCGAGGGTGCCGATTGGCCTCTTACAAGCTATGCCTCTTGCATAGACGAAGCAAATGGTGTCGTCAACGAATCAAGAGTCACCAGTGGAGGCGTTTTGAGTTGCAGCATGCAAAATAGAGCGTACCCGGGCGCGCTAGTCTCTGAAATTCCTTCCAGAAATTGATCCTACTCTCGCGGAAGGGTTCCGATTGGAGGCCGAGGAGTGGGAGCTTTAGAAGGCGGAATTTGGTGACAGTTCTTTCGATTAGGCGATCTTTTAGGGCAGCGGTCCGCTACATAGCGGACATTGGAATAAGGGCGTCTTATGGCCGCATTGAGCCCAAAGCGGTCAAGCATTGCAAGTTGGTGCGCTGAGACGCATTGAACGGCTGCTCTGCGCTCCAAAAACGGATGTTCAGCCAGTCCAAAGGCGTCGAAACACCGCGAGTACCCGTTTTGCATACAACGTCGACTTCCCAAAAATCATAGTTGGTAAGAAATGGTGCCACCGCAAATTGTAGTTGCGACATTGGTTTCAGAAATCTGTTCTGATGGCATCTCAAGTATGTTGCGGTCCAAAATGGTGACGTCTGCCATGTAGCCTGTTTTTAGTTTTCCTTTTCGATGCTCATTGAACTCCAGCCACGCATTTTCGCTAGTGTACGAAGCAAGGGTTTCCAAAAGTGTCTGGCGATTGTCTGCCCATGGTTCAGGAAGCGTCAAGCCGTGCACGGCTCCGAAAACCGTCATCATCGTGTCTACCGGCACTACGGGCCAATCCGTTGAGAAACACACACGCGCCCCGGTGTCGCGAATTTTACGCCAGGCAAATGCGAAGGGGATCTGCGCCTCGGACAGAATGTCGCCAGCTGGATATGGCTTGAACAGACCGCCAATCGGCGCATGCAGCGGTTGAAGCGACGCGACAACCCCCAATTTGGCCAATCGCGGCAAGTCGGACGGATCGATGACTTCAATGTGTTCGATCCTGTGACGACTATCGCGCACACCATTGACTTTGCGGGCAACTTCGTAACCATCCAGGGTTCGGCGCACGGCCCCGTCGCCGATTGCATGGACGCTGATTTGCAATCCCATACCGTCTGCCTTTATACACGCCTCATTGAAGTGTTCGGCGTCGAAAACCGCGTCACCGACGCTGTCAGTTTTGCCGGGGTAGGAAGCCAGCATTAATGCGGTGTAGCTGTCCAAAACACCATCCATGAACATCTTCACCCTGCCAGACCAGACCATGTCGGACGCAAACCGGCGTTGCATATCGGCCGCTTCTTCCAACCGATCTAGCGGGTCGAAATTCTTCAGATGCATTGGAACCTGTACGCGGTTTCGCAGAAGACCTTCAGCCTCCAGTTCGCTCAACAGCTCTAACTGGTAGTAATTCCCGTCCATATTGTGCAAACCGGTAATACCGTGGCTCGCGCAGTGTTTAAGACCACGCAGAATTACTTCTTTGTCAAACGCGCGTTCTTGGGCAGTAGCCGGTGGTTCGGGATCCGCACCGGTGACATATCCAAGAAGGTCTCGGCCGCCCAGCCGCGATAGTCGCAGCACAGGGCCAAAGGCTCCTGTCTCATTCAATTGTCCCGAGGCGGATCCATCTTGCGCCATTACTATTTCGGAGCCTTCGGGAACCGGGCCTCCACGAAGAATGCCAGCTCGCTCCAAAGCGACGGTATTGGCCCAAACAGTGTGATGGTCTGCGGACATCAGGGCCACCGGGCGTTCTGGCAGGACACTGTCCAAATCATGACGCGTGGTTGTCTTGCCTGGCCCCAAAATATCGTAGCTTGCAGCGACGCCCATCAACAGCGGATCATCCGGCCGCTCGACTGCGAAGTTACGAAGAGCAGTGGCGAGCTCGTCGCGACCCTTCGTTTCACGCAAATCCAGCATATCTAGCTCGGCTGCGCCGCCAAAAAGGTGTACGTGGCTATCAATGAAGCCGGGCATGACCGTACCGCCGCGCGCGTCGATTACTTTCGTTTTAGAGTCTGAAAGAGCACGGATATCAGACGTTGATCCTATGGCTGATATCACGCCGCCTCGTATCGCCAAAGCTGTGGCATCGGCCATCGCCGGATCAAACGTCAAGAGCGCTCCGTTTAGAATGATCAGATCGGGTGTCGACGTCATTCTGATCCCTTTTTTGGCTAAAATGACTTGTCAGCCGAGATTGCGAACGATCGCTTCGCAAGCGCGAACGGCATCGTGACTGTAGGACTGGATCAGGTAGTCTGGCCAGCTTGACATCTTAACGACAACCACATCGGCCTCCTGGTCAATGAAGATCAACTGACCAAAAACGCCGCGGGCCATAAAGACGCCTTTGTCTGCTTCGTGCACCCACCAAAAGCGCCGGTATGCCCCACAAGGGGACAATAGGTCGTATGGATCGCCAAATTTCGAATGATCGGCCCCTCGGCAAATCCCATCAACCCATTCGGACGGAACAACCTGATGACCGCCGACACGGCCGCCTTCTGCCATCATTCTGCCAAAGCGGGCGTAGTCTCTGAGTGTCGCATTAAACCCACCGTCTGCCAACGCCGTGCCTGCATCATCGACAGTAAAAAATCCGGCGTGTTCGCATCCGATCTTTTGCCAGATTCTGTCTGAGAGCAACGTCGCCAGGTCTGTGCCGCCGACCCGTTCCAACACCCAGGCGATCACATCTGTTTCAATGGATCTATAAGAAAAACTCAACCCGTGAGGACGCTCTTTCGGCAAGGTCAGTATTACGTCGCGGATTGTTGGTTTGATTTCACCCCTGCGTACTGGCCGCCACCCGGACGCTATATCCACCCGTGTCATGTCACTCTCTGGTAGCCCGTAATCTTCGCTGAAGCGAACGCCCGATTGCATGTCTAGTGCTTGATCGACGGTGCACTCGGAGTAACCGCACTCTGCCAAATCTGGCACGATGTCTTTTAAAGGTGCTGACAGGTCAAGCAGGCCTTCCCCATGCAGAACTCCTGCCAAAGCGCCGATAATGGATTTTGAGACCGACTGACCCAGATGAGCAGTCTCGGGCCTCATATCGTTGAAGTAGTCTTCGGTTGCGATCTTATCACCCTTCAAGACCAAAAGACCGTCTGTGTAGCTTTCTCTAAGCCATTGATCAACAGTCAGACGTTGTCCATCGAATGAGTCGAATTCGACGTTGGATAGATCAAGTATGTTTTCTCCAAACTGGCGTGGCTTTTTCGCTGGCGGGACTTCGACAGTTGGAAACAAACCGCGCATATTCTGGAATGACCAGCGGTTGAAAGGGGCAAGGTCCCAGTTATCCTGTGAGGGCCGCTTTTCGGGCGGCGGCGGAAACCCCTGCATGATCCCAATTTCGCGCGCCGTCTTAGGCATTATAGTGCTTTTGCTGCTGTGCATGATCCATGCTCCCGCCGTGCGACCCGCCAATCGAGCCACAATCCGGTTGTGCGGTGCCTGTATTTAGGCACCGCGACTGGGTGAGTTGATTTACTGCTTCAGACGCGTCCAGACCTTATTGTAAAGGTCAACTACGTCCTGCTCACAAGGCTGGACAAAATCTGGAACTGGGGCACCAGCGGGCATCACGATCTCAGGTGCTTCCAACATTTCCGCATCCATGAACTTCTCTGAACCGTTGATGCCATTGGCGTATCGGGCGAAGTTCGATGTCATGGCGGCGTTTTCCGGATCCATCATGAAGTTAACGAACAACTTTGCGTTTTCCATGTTGGGAGCATCGGCAAGAACGGCAACGTTGTCCATCCAACCGGTAAACCCTTCTTTGGGATAGGCGTAAGTCAGTGTAGGTCGATCTGCTCTTGCACGCATTGCAGCACCGTTCCAGCTTTGCGACAAGTCCACGTCTTTCGATGTCAACTTTTCGATGACCGAATAGTCCATCGTGCGCCAATCGGCTTTGGCCTTGAGGAGCAGTTCCAACAGTTCTTTCATTTGTTCCTGATCGGAGTTGCAACGAGGATAGCCGAGGTAACGCAGTCCGGCGTTTATGACATCGTTCATGTCATTGAGCATGTTAATGCGCCCTTTGAGTTCTTCGGGCGTGTCAAAGATCAAAGCCAAAGTGTCAATGTCGCCGCCATAGACTTCGCTGTCTACGGTAAAGCTGGTAGTACCCCACTGGTAGGGAACAGAATACTTTCGGCCTGGGTCCCAATAAACGTCAACCCAATCCGGGTTCATGTTCTTAAAGTTCTCCATTTCGGAAGCGTTTATTTCGGCTAAAAGACCTTCCTTTACCATGATCGCGATCATGTAGTCGCCTGGGACAACAATGTCGTAACCAGTGTTGCCTTCTTTGACCTTGGCCAGCATGGTTTCGTTACTGTCATAGCCGTCAAGCGTGACTTCGATATCATACTGTTCTTCGAATTTCTTCACCATGTCGGGGTTGGTGTAGTTTCCCCAGTTGTAGATGTTCAGTTTGCCTTCGGCATGTGCCGCAACGGTGCTAAGTGCCAATGCAGAAACGGCGACCGCTTTGAGTAACTTCACTTTCATGTTTTGTCCTCCGTAAGGTTTTGGTGCCCCATGCAGTTGGGGTTCTGATTATCTTCGTTTGCGTTGTAGAATGAATGTCAGCGTCACCATGGCTACAGTGACACCGATAAGGATTGTCGATACTGCATTGACCTCGGGTGTCACACCACGCCGGATCTGGCCGAGAATGTAGATTGGAAGAGTTGTTTCCCCGGGCCCAGCAACCAAAAGCGTAATAATTACATCGTCTAGGGAAACCACGAAAGCCAGCATGGCGCCTGCCACAACGCCGGGCATCAAGAGTGGCAGAGTCACGTGCCGGAAAGCTTGCCAGGGCGAGGCATAAAGGTCTGCGGCTGCCGCCTCGTACGTGATTGACATATCGGAGAGCCGAGCTCGGATCGGCATATAAGCAAAAGGTATACAAAAGACTGTGTGCGCCAGTACAAGCCAGCCAATTCCAGTAACGCCTGTCAGCTGGCGCAGGATCGAAAAGAACGACAAGGTTGCAATCGCCGTAACAATCTCTGGGATCATAAGTGGCTGGTTAATCAGGGCAATCGCGGCGGACTTTCCCAAATAATTTCCACAGCGTGTGGTGGCCAGCGCAGCCATTGTGGCGATTGTTGTAGCGAATACAGTAGCTGAAAACGCGACTTGTAAAGAGGTCATAGCGGCGTCACGAATGTCATCGTTCTCCAACGCGGCGGTGTACCACCTGAAACTGAACTCGGTCCATCGGACGACCGAGCGATTGTCGTTGAAAGAAAACACGATAAGAACAGCGATAGGCGCATAAAGCACAAGTAAGACAAGCCAGGAAATGCCAGTAAACAAAGGTTGCTTGCGCAACTCGCGTGACCCGGTAGAGCGAGAAAGTACGGAGACAAACTTAGCCATGACCACTCTCCCTAGCGGCTCCGACGCGCAGGCTGATCAAAAGGGAGATCAGAACCAAGGCCATCAGGATCAAAGCGGCCGCCGAACCAAAGGGCCAATTGCGACCGGCTCCGAATTGCAAGGCAATAAGATTGCCAATCATAAGTTTCTTGCCCCCGCCTAAGAGCTCCGGCGTGATAAAAGCACCGAGCGCCGGTACTAGTACGAGAACACAACCCGCGACGATACCAGGGCGGCTGATCGGTATTATGACATGGCGGAAAACCTGAACCCGCGATGCGTACAAGTCATGCCCGGCTTCGAGTAGTGAAAAGTTAAACTTTTCAAGCGAAGCGTAAATCGGCAAGATCATGAATGGTAAATAGCTATAGATCAGCCCAGCTAAAACTGCGCCGTCCGTATAGAGCATCTCCAGCGGTTCGCTGATTAACCCCAAATTCATAAGCACCAGATTCACAAATCCTTCATCGCGAACGATCAGCAATATCGAGTAGGTGCGGATCAGCAGATTTGTCCAGAAAGGTAAAGTAATCGCGAATAGCCAGAAATTGCGTTGTTCAGGAGGACGGGCCGCTATGAAGTAAGCGACGGGAAAGCCGAGGATCAAAGTGCCGACCATAGTGACAACGGCTAGCCCAAAGGAACGTCCGAAGATTTGGAGATAAGCGCTGTTGAAGGTCAGGGTGTCATCAAAGATATCCCTTTCGAACAGGAACTGAACGTAGGCGTCTGTTGAGAAAATCCATTCCACTCCGCCATACGTTCCTGGTTCAAGAAACGAATAGACCAGCGCGATCGATAGCGGAAACAGACCGAAAATACCAATGACCAGCAGCACGGGCACCAAAAGAAATAGCCGCGTTCTGCGGGTTTGCCGGGCACGTTCTTGTTGGGCTATGCGTAGCGAGGCACCTTTGTCCTGTGATATGCTGACAGCATCAGGCATCAGTCTTCCAGGACGTGCAGCTTGGACGTATCGCATTCAAGACCTATGCGCTTGCCCGATGGGAGCGGCGTGTCGACCTGTGCATGAACTTCACCACCATCGTCCAATCTCACCAGCATGCGTGAGCCTGCACCGAGGTAGGTGCTGTCGAGAACTTCACCCTTTAAAAATGCTGCGTTGGCTTCAACGACGCGGATCGTTTCTGGGCGTAACGCCACATGCACCCGACCGGGCTGCAGCGACTTGCTTGCGGTTTGTACCAGTATGGGAGAACTATTCTCGAACTTGATTTTTGCCAAGTCGCCATCATACGCCAATAGTTCGGCATTTACGATGTTGGTGTCTCCGATAAAATCCGCAACAAACCGGCTTTGCGGAGCGGTGTAGATCTCTTCGGGAGTGCCCACCTGTCGTACTGCACCTGCCGACATGACGGCAATTTGATCAGACATGGCCAGGGCCTCACCCTGATCATGCGTTACAAACACAAAGGTGATCCCGGTTTCGTACTGAAGCCGCTTTAGTTCGCTCTGCATACCCTTGCGCAATTTCAGGTCCAGAGCCGAGAGTGGTTCGTCCAGCAGCAGAACCTTGGGTCGGGGTGCCAGTGCGCGAGCCAACGCAACCCTCTGCTGCTGTCCACCGGACAATTGATCCACCCTGCGCGTCGCAAATTCTCCAAGTTGCACCAACTCCAGCATTTCCGCGACGGCGTTTTCGATCTCGGGCCTTGGACGTTTCAGCATTTCCAATCCAAAACCGACATTTCGCGCGACGCTCATATGCGGGAACAAAGCGTAATTTTGGAACACCGTGTTCACCGGCCGCTTGTGCGGCGCCAAATGGCCGATGGTCTCACCATCAAGCAGGATTTCGCCATCCGTCGGCAGCTCAAACCCGGCAATCAAGCGCAAAAGAGTCGTCTTGCCACAACCGGAAGGTCCTAAAAGTGTAAAGAAACTACTCTCAGGGATAGTTAGCGACACGTCACCCAAAGCTGTAACCGCAAACGCGCCTTCGCCAAAGCGTTTCGTCACATTTTTAACTTCGATCACGTTCTGACCCCGGTTTTGGACCTTCATGCGTATTAGGAATCAGACTAGGCCACCGAAGGGCGACCTGTGAATACCTCTAGAGAGCGATGCGTTTCTACCCCAAAGGGGGTAGACAGCTTAGTCGGTAACGAACTGTAAAAACATTGAAAAAAGTGCAGATTGGGATGAGATTCCCAGCTTTCTATAGATATTTTTACGATGCGCTTTTACCGTCTCTGGAGAAACATCCAGCAATAGTGCGATTGACTGGCTGGAATGGCCGCGCAGTAGGTTCTGCACTACTTCCACTTCGCGCTTTGTAAGGCCGTCACAGACCTTTTCTATCACCATTTTCAAATCTATCTGCCGGTCGGCATCCAGTGGTTCGGTTCTCGGACGGCGGTGAAAATGTTGCTCGCAGAGTGCCGCGATTACCGGATGCAACCGGGTTAGATTTCTTACATCACGAAGAGTAAACCGTTTTTTGTTTTCTACGGGGCCTAGGGAGAAGAACAGGGCTCCTCCGGGGAGCAAGACAAACACCGCCATCTCGTCCTTCAGCTTTAAGGATTTGTAGTAAATTCCATAGTAGTCTGAACTGGTGAAACGGTCTGGGGCGACGTCGCTCAGAACCATAACTGGTTCGTGACTGTCACCAATGAACCGCACAACGAACGGGTCCAAAAGCCACGCACGATCAAGCCAACGATCAATGACGACGGCCCGGCGCTCCTGCCGTACATTGTCGTAGATGTGACCCGGGGCGCGATTAAGATACAAGCGGCTGACAAAAGCACCATGAAACGGTGCAGCGCTGCGCATGAGATCAAGTAAGTCCTGTATGAAGTCTGGCGTCCCAACAGATCGGATTGCCTGGGCTAGCAAGCTGGTTTGAGACGCTTCTTCTTTCACATCGACCAATTTGAACCACCATGCGAGATAGATCTAAACCACTCTGACCAATCGAAATGGTTTTAGCAACAAACAGAGCGAACGACCCCATTGATATCGGCCCCGTCTTTCAATCGACGCACTTATTCTGCCTAATCTTTCGATTGGCGTGTCGTGATTTCCCACCAGCTTGTCCTTTGGTTCAGAAAGCTGTGTGCTGATGAAACAAGATTGTCTCGATCTCTGGTGTCGAGGCACCCAACCAGCAAAGCGACCGTTGGCTGATCATCTATTGCACCGATTGTGCTGCTGCAGTTCGGACAAAAGACGCGGCAGGACTTCCCGAAAGGCACCAACCTCTCAATCCACACGCAAGAGCATCTCGACGCAGTTGCCAGTGAACTTAACGAACGGCCGAGAATGACCTTGAATTACTTCTCACCCGCAGAGAAATTCGAGAAGTGTGTTGCGGCGATCTGTTGAATCGACACCACAAAACGGTCGTTCGAACCAATTTTCGCGAGTCACTGATCCCAGCACACTCCCGACGTTGTTCAGTGGCGCAGTATCTGACAGGATGGGCGGACAACCGACTTTCGCCGCTGGCGCGAAATGAACTCGCGCAAATCTCGAAAGCGGTCCTTCAGTCCTGAGGAACCCTGTAAATTGCCTCAGATGACCGGAAGGTGTCGATTACACCAATTGATATTCTATGCAGAAACCGTCTTGCGAGGGCGGGGAGCGGAAGCTCCCTGCGGCAAGCATCAAAGTCAGTTTTATGGAAACCGGGTGTGTGTGTCGGCACTGTCAGAATAACTTGGCTGGATCGGGGTCGGTCGCATACCTTCTGGCAATAACCAAACCCCGCCTCATTCAAATACTTCAAAACAAGTCCCGAGATCATTCGTCTTGCGGTGATGCTGTACATTCGTTTTCCGCTTTCGTTGCGAAATGTCGAAGACCCGCTGCACGAACGCGGGATCGATGTCAGCCATGAAACCGTTCGGTATTGGTGGAATACGTTCGGTCCTGTGTTCTCCTCTGAGATCCAAAGTAAAAGGGGTTCAGCAACTTCGAGCCTTTACAAGATGGAAGTAGCTCTTGGATTAGGTCTTCGTGAAAGTGAACGGCAAGAGGCACTATCTGTGGCGGACCGTGGATTATGAAGGTGAAGAAATTGAAAGTTTCGTGACGAAGACGCGCGACAAGAAAGCCGCCTTGAAATTCTAAAAGAAAGCAATGCGTAAGCATTGTTGCCCAGATGTATTCGTGACAGATATGCTGCGTTCTTATGGAGCGATACTAAAGATTATCGGTTTGGCCAAAAGGCAGGAAGTCGGTTGCTGGCTGAACAATCGAGCTGAGAATTCATACCTGCAATTCCGACGAAGAGAACGGGCCATGCTCCGCTTCAGGCGCATGCGAAGTTTGTAGAAGTTCGCCACCGTCCACGCTTCGATTTACAACCTCTTCAATTCGCAACACAGCCTCTGCACCAGACCAAATTTCAAATTGAACCGTGCTGCTGCTCTTGCTGAGTAGCGCGGTCTCAGCGCGGAGTAAGAGACAGTCTCACGGTCCTTGTGGAGACGGGCCCGAATTAGTCTGACCCCACTGTTCCGATAGTTCCAATGCACAAGTTTGATATCAAGCACCACGCCCTGCTATGCGACCCAGCACAACGGCACTCAGTAAGCCATTTCCGGAAAGATACCCGCTGTCCCCCTTGCCCGAAACACCAACTGCCGCGCCGCCGCCTGCATAAAGGTTGGTGAATGCGATACCGTCCTCCTTAAGGACGCGCGCAGAGGAATCGACGCGCAAACCGCCTTGGGTGTGGAACAGGGCACCTGTGACGCGGACGCCCATGAAAGGTGGCGCCAATAAGGGCGGGTTGAAAGACCTGCCGAATTGATCCGTGCCACCTACAGGAATTTCTCGAATGGTTTGCTCCAAAGCCACAGATGGCAGGCCCAGTGCCTTCGAAAGGTCTTCGATTGTCTCAGCGGACCGGATCGCGCCTGTCTCTTCCGCGCGCTTGAAATCCTCGAACTGGCGCGCGATCGCGGCAACGCGGCCGTCGAAGATGGCGAAGGCCTCTCCACCGGGCTGCGCCAGCACCGCACAAGCGGCCTCAGAATAGCCTTGCGACTCGTCCCAGAAACGATGACCGTTGCGGTTCACCTGTACCCCGCCTTCGGTAATCACTGCCCAGGTTATCAGGATTCCATGTGGATGCGCGACATTGCCGTGGCCTTGGTAGGCCCCCAGGTTTTGCAGCCCGGCACCCAGCCCCTCTGCCCACAGAACGGCCTCACCCCGGTTACCGCTATGCCCGAACCAGAGCGCATCTTCGATTTGCGGCATGTGCTCGGACACAAGGGCGCGATTGCCACCAAAACCGTTGCAGGCAAGGATAAGGCGGTCGCAGGCAATGGTTTCGACGATTGCCTCCGGGCCGGTCACGGCAATACCCAAGATTTGGTCTTGATCGCGATACAGCGTTGTCGCGCGGCGATTGCAGATGATGTCCAAACCTTCGCGCTCGCAAGCGCTGCGAAGCGCGTCGATCAACTCTCGCCCCGAGCGCGTCGGCAGCCCGTGCATCCGACGGCGCGAGTGACCGGGGTAGTCGAAATCCGTGACAACCGAAAAGGGCAGGGCGTGGCGTTCAGAAAGCCAGTCGATGACTTCAGCGGCATTATTGGTCAACAGATCGACCAGATCTTGCTCGTTCTCGCTGTGGGCCTTCGACTGGATATCGCTGGCAAAGAGTGCTGCATCGTCCGTGATCCCAGCGGCCTGCTGTATCTTTGTGTCCGCAGCAGGGATTAACCCAGCGGATAAAGCGGTCGAGCCGCTGGGATAAGGTTCGGCCTCGATAACCAGCACGTCCTGTCCTGCCTCAGAAGCCGACAGGGCGGCGACCAGACCGCAAGCCCCCGCGCCGATGATCAGGGTGCCAATCTTCAGATCGAACCGGTCCGGTGGAACATCCTCAACCTTGGGTGTCATCATAGCGGGCCCCGGCATTCAGCATCTCGGAGGTTCCAATGACTTCGTTCAGACCGCGGAAATCGAACATGTTCTGTGCGAAGGGCTTGTTCGAGCCGTTGTCTGCAAGGCTACGATAATATGCCTGGGCAGTTTTGGCCAAAGCCCGAACGATCCCGCCAGGGAAAATGACGATAGAATAACCCTGTGCCTCCAGGTCGTCAGCGCCAAGTATCGGGGTCGCGCCGCCTTCGACCATATTCGCCAAAAGGGGGACGCGCGGGGCAAATCGGCCCGCGATGGACGTTAGTTGTCCGCGGCTTTGCGGAGCTTCGAGAAAAAGAACATCAGCACCAGCCTCCATATAGGTTTCAGCGCGCTCGATAGCAGCGTTGAACCCCTCAACGGCGATGGCGTCCGTTCGGGCTATAATCAGCGTGTCACTGCTGGCGCGCGCGTCAGCCATCGCCGCGATCTTTCCAGCCATTTCCTGTGCGGGGATCAGTGACTTGTCCGACAAGTGTCCGCAGCGTTTCGGAAAGGTCTGGTCTTCGACTTGCAGCGCGGATGCACCGGCACGTTCATATAGCCGCATGGTTCGCTGGGCGTTCAATGCGTTCCCAAAGCCGGTGTCGGCGTCGATGATAACGGGTAATGAGACTCGATCAGCGATCAGCGTCATCGTGTCTGCCATCTCGGACGCCGTGGACAATCCGATATCGGGGCGACCAAGTCGCGTGTAAGCTACGGCGGCGCCGCTCAAATACAGCGCCTCGAATCCAGCTTTTTCAGCCAGCGCAGCCGTCAAACCGTCATACACGCCCGGTGCGACGAGAATTTCTTTCTTTGTCAGGCGGGATTTAAGACTCATTTGGCTCCCTCCAGCCAGTTCAACATCTGATCGCACTTTCGCTGGTGCGTGACGGTGCCCAGTGACAGGAGCGTCGCATCATGAACCTCTTGCCGAAAGGCGGCGCATCCGTCTGTCAGCAGAACAGTATCGATATCTCGTAGATGCGCATCGCGCAGAGTCGAAGCAACGCCACCATTGGTCACGATGCCGCCGACAATCAGATTTTCGATGCCCAAGGCGCGCATCAGATATTCCAGACGTGTTTGGTAAAAAGCCGAGTAGGCAACCTTTTCGATGGCGAAATCGCAGGGTTTCAGCGTATCGACCAGACTATGGCCAAACTCGCCTGGCGCAAAGTCGCCTTTGGTCAGGAACGGGCGTAGTTTCTTCAGGTGCGGTGCAATCAATGGCTCGCCATCGCGGTCGGGTACAAGTGTGAACTGCGCTGAAAAATAACGCCCACCCGCGGCTTGCAACTTTCGTGCCAAAGGGGCGATGCGTTCGGGAAGATCAGCAATTTCTTGGGCCGACTGGCCGGCCCGGCCATAGGCACCTTCAGGATGGATAAAGTCGTTCTGAAGATCGATGGTCAGCAACGCCGTCTTGCGCGGGTCCCAGGTTTCTGGTTCGCTCATTCAGCCCTCCTCCTGTGGTTCGATGATCGTGTTGCCAAAGGAGTCCACGCGCCCTTGAAAATCCGGTTCGATCAGGACGGTCGTGTCCGGTTGCGTCAGAATGGCTGGACCTTTGACTAACGTGCCAACCGGAAGCGACAAGCGGTCATAAATGGCTGTGTCATGCCAAGCATCTCCGAAGTGAACTTTCCGCGTCGACGAGGGCGTGGCTCTGCCTTCGATTGCCGGAGCAAGAGAAGAAAGATCGAATTTCGGTCGCTTGCCCGTTACAGCGCTGCGCAGGTTCAATATGCGTCGCACGCCGTTTTTCAGCAGTCTTCCATAGGTGGCGTTGTAAGCCGTATCAAAGGCCTGTTCGATGTCGGTTTTGCTTGGCGCTGTAACCTTACCGTTTGTCATCGTGACGGTCAGCGGCACCGGCACAGTATGCGTTTGACCCACATAAGCCATATCCAGCTCGAATGAGATCTCACGCTTGTCGAATGTGGTCCGCGATGCGTCAAGCAGCGCCATACCCTGATCCACGTGCTCTTGCATGAATGCGCCCAAAGCAGCTTTGTCCAACTGCGTGACTAGTGTGTTTATCGTCTGTACGAAATCTTGCCGCATGTCGGCGATCACACAGCCCAATGCTGAGGTGACACCGGGGTAACGCGGAATGATCGCGCGGGCGATCCCCACTTCAGCCAGCATCGCCCCGGCATGCAAAGCTCCGCCACCGCCGAACGGCATGAAGGCAAAACGTTTGGGGTCAAAGCCGCGCTCGATACTTACAAGGCGGATCGCTCCGGCCATGCGGGAATTGGCGACGCGCAGGATGGCCTCGGCCGCCTGAAGTCTGGATAAACCCAGAGGTTCGCCGACGTGGACATCAATAGCTTTTCCAGCAGCCTCCACGTCCAGCCTTTCCAGTTTGCCACCAATCGGGTTGTTCGGATCGATTCGACCCAGCACGACATTGGCATCCGTTACCGTCGGGCGATTATTGCCCAGACCGTAGGCGACCGGGCCGGGATTTGATCCAGCGCTTTCAGGGCCGATGTTCAACAATCCGCCCTTATCGACCCAGGCAATCGACCCCCCGCCTGCGCCAATGGTCGTTATTTCGATCATTGGATTGCGTACAACCATCCCAAAATCGATGGAGGTCTGGGCCGACAACATCGTTTGCCCCTGTGATATCAGCGAAACATCAAAGCTGGTGCCGCCCATGTCCCCAGTGATCACATTGTCGAAGCCAGCGGATTGCGCGATATAGCCCGCAGCAATCACTCCCGCCGCCGGACCAGACAGCGCCGTACGCACCGGTAGACGGGATGCTGTATCGACCGCCATGACGCCGCCATTGGATTGCACAACCATGAACTCGCCATCGAATCCGCCGGATTGCAAGGCGTTTTCAAGGCGGGTCAAATAGCCCGAGACTTCGGGCTGCAGATAGGCGTTCAACGCCGTGGTCGAGAACCGTTCGAATTCACGGATTTCCGGCAGAATTTCTGACGAGGCCGAAACATGAGGGTTTGGCCAAATCTCGCGGACGGCGGCAACGGCGGCAGCTTCGTTTTCCGGGTTGGCATAGGCATTGGCGAACAGGATCGCGATGGCTTTGCATCCTTGCTCTCGCAAGTGCTCTGCTGCTCTGCGAACGGCAACCAGATCGACCGGTGTGCGAATGGTGCCATCCGCCAGCGTGCGTTCTGGCACCTCCAACCTGTCGCGACGGTCCACAACTGGTTCGAAATCCCCGCGCAATCCCCAGGTGCGCGGCCGGTCCCTTCGACGCATCTCTAACACGTCCCGCAGACCTGCAGTGCAGATCACACCCGTTCTGGCCCCTTTGCGTTCCAGCAGAGCATTTGTGCCCGCCGTGGTGCCGTGTACCACAACTGAGATCTCGGACAGGTCGTCAACCTCGCGCCCAATCCCGTCAAGAAATCCACCCGACTGGTCCGGGCGCGTGGTGGGAACCTTGGCGACGGACGCGCTTCCGTCCGCTTCGTTTAGGACAAAAACATCCGTGAACGTGCCCCCCACGTCCACGCCGATCATACGTCCGGTCATGGCTTAGCCTCCCGCCATGTGGTGCCGTAGACCTGGTCCGCCTGTTCAGCACTCACAAGCCCGCGCGCCACATCCTTGGCGATCGCTTCAGGGGCGCGGCTACCCGCAGAGCCGTAGCCGCCGCCGCCGGGTGTCTCAAGGCGAACCGCTTGTCCTTGCTTCAAATTGATCCCTCTCATTTTTGAAACAAGAGGCGGCGCCTTCCACCCATCGTCTTGTTCATAAGTGAAGACGTTCATCGCTCCGTCACCACCATGGGCGATACCCTTGGGAGGGAACTTGCCGCGTTCGCCAAACAGAAACGCCTGGGCGCCATTTTCCTCAAGAACTTCAATTTCGTAGACAGCGCCAAGCCCGCCCCGATGCGCACCCGCACCTGCGCTGTCGGGACGTAGAGTCCACTGACAGAACATGACAGGATAGGCGGCTTCAAGAATCTCCAACGGCGGGATCGTCGCCGTCGAGATCGGAGCGTTACCGTGGTTCAGCCCGTCGCTTTCGATCGAGCCGCCGTGGCCCCCGCCGTAAAAGCTGAACATCACCCATGGCTGTCCGTTCGAGCGTTTCCCGGCGATGGAAAGCGCATTGATCGTACCGTAGGCATTGGCGACAACACGATCCGGTGCAGCGTTGGCAAAGGCCGAAAACACTACGTCGATCATTCGCAAAATAGTTTCCGTGTATCCACCGGTTGGGGCAGGGAACTCGGCTGACAACAGGCTGTCTTCGGGCACGATTACTTCGATGGGGCGCATCACGCCGGCGTTGGCAGGCAACGCCGGAAAGACGTGTTTTATGGCCACATAGGCGGTTGCAACGGTGGTGGGCAAGGCGATGTTCACAGGCCCGGCGCATTGCGGGGATGAGCCTGTGAAATCCAGCACCATTTGATCGCCCTTGATCTCAAGCGTCAGTTTGATGCGAAGCGGGTCATCGGTGATACCGTCATTGTCTAGGAAATCTTCGGCCTCCCAGCGACCGTCCGGCAATTCCTGCAACTCGGACCGCATAAGCACCTCGGCCCGATCGCTGAGCGCCTCAAGAGCGGCTGAGATTGTTTCAGCTTCGTATTCGTCCAGCAATTCGTCCATCCTCCGAACCCCAAGATCCAGAGCACCTAGTTGCCCGTTCAAGTCCCCCATCGCCGATTGAGGCAGACGGGTATTGCGCAGCAGAATGTCGATTATGTCCTGATTAACCTCACCTTTACGCGCCAATTTTACCGGCGGCAGAACAAAGGCTTCCTGGAAAACTTCGGTCGCAGCCGGGTTATAGTTTCCGGGCACCGCACCGCCGACGTCATGCCAGTGCCCAACTGACGCGAGATAGCAGAACAACTTGCCATCGCGGAAATAGGGACGCACCAGGCGCATGTCAGACAAGTGTGTGCCGCCGATATGCGCATCGTTGAAGATATAGATATCGCCGTCTTCCAGATGCCCGTCCGCTGCGACCTTTTCGATCACCGCTTTCACGGCAAAAGACATCACACCCACAAAGATCGGCAATCCGGATTTGCCCTGAACCAGTGTGTCGCCCGTCGTTGCGGAATACAGACCGTGACTGGCGTCATGCGCCTCGGCAATGATCGGGTTGAAGGCTGCCCGAAACAGGGTTGCATCCATTTCGTCGGCGATCTGTTCCATACGACCTGCAAGAACAGATAGGGTAATCGGGTCAATCTCGCTCATGCCTGTGCCCTTGTTTCTGCAATATCGTTCCAGACATCCTGACGTGTGATCAGATCATTCTGAATCTCGAACCTGTCAATGAAGCGGATGCCGTTGAAGGGTGAACCATCGGTCCATTCACCGGACAACGTACCCCGGCAATAAACGATCGCAGCGTCGCCATCGCTTTGCATGGCGTCGAACCCCTCGTAGGTTTTCGCGATCCGGCTATACCGGTTTGCCGCCCAACTCCTGAGATCCTCCAGATCACGCATAGGCGCGGTTCCGGGAAATTGCATCACGAAGTCCGAGCTGAGCCTTTTGCGCGCGCTTTCAAACGCGCGATCATTCATTTCAGACAGAAAGGCCCGCACGATGTGTTCGGGGTCCTGTTTGGCCCGAGCAGGCTGTCTGGTCTTGCCGCCGCGATAGTAGTTCTGGCCTGAAATGTCGTGGATCACGACGGTCACAAGCTCTGGCGCAGCAGGCACTACGAATCGCACAGCATTGGTAAGCGCCACGCCAAGTCGTTGTTTTTCTTGCGCGCCATAGCCCTCGATCACATGCAATTCGACGATCGGCATGCAAAAGCTCCTCCGGTTATTGTATTATCTGTAATACAGGTTGTTAGATAATTGTAAGACTATTTTTAGAGAAGCAATAATACTAAAGCTTGATTTTCCAAGTTCCGGTTTTACGATTGAAAGGGCTGTGAAAGGGGAATCAACGGGTGAACAAGATCAACGCGGCCAATCTTCCGGACGGGACTAAGGCGCAACGCGTCTACTTGCATCTGCATGATCAAATCACCGAAGGACAGCTTTCGGCAGGGGAAACCCTGCCCGGTGAGCAGCGGCTGGCCGAGAAGTTCAGCGTCTCACGCGTGACCATAAGGCGGGCGCTGGACGCGCTTTCACGAAATGGCCTGATCGAACGTCAAGCAGGCAGCGGCACCCGGGTTTCCGGCCGATCTACCCTTGGGGCACCTGCGGCGATGGATTTCAACACGCTTATGCCGCAGCTGGTCGAAATGGGGCAAAGCACTGCCGCGCGGCTATTGTCCTTTTCGTACGGCAAGGCTCCGGAGGTGGTGGCGTCGGCCATGGGGCTACCGAGCGACCAGCAGGTGCAGATCGCAACGCGAGTGCGCCTGACTGATGATGTGCCGTTTTCACATCTGACGACTTACGTTCCCGCTTCGATTGCGCAGAACTACTCGGAAAGCGACCTCGCCACGACACCGCTGTTCAAACTTCTGGAGCGCAGCGGTGTGCAAATTGAAGAGGCACATCAGACCGTTTCAGCAACTTTGGCAGGGCCTGATGTGGCCGAGGCATTGGGCGTTGCAGTCGGTTCGGCGTTGTTATCGTTGAAGCGGATCGTTCGGGACGTCGAAGGCAATGGGGTTGAGTATCTTTCCGGCCTCTATCGCTCTGACATGTTTCGGCTCGAAATGCCTTTGGCGCGCGTGGGAACCGGTTCAGCCCGGCATTGGGAACCTGCGATTGGACGCAGCGAGGAGACTGGGAAATGAGCGCACCGCGCACCATGCTCGACAAACTTTGGGCCTCGCACGAGGTTCTGAGGCGCGAGGATGGTGTTTCGTTGCTTTGGGTCGACCGACACTTTGTGCATGAAGGGTCGCATCATGCCTTTGCCAAGCTGGCAGAGCGTGGCCTATCCGTGGCTGAACCTGCCCTCACCTTTGCGGTTGCAGATCATTACGCGCCCACAAGAAACCGAGACCGGATTGCCGATCCAAAGATCGCCCGGATGATCGAAACCTTGCGAAACAACGCATCGGACCACAACATCAGACTTTTTGATCTAAGCGACCCGTCGCAGGGCATCGTTCACGTCATCGGGCCCGAGTTGGGTCTGACATTGCCCGGGCTACTTATCAATTGCGGGGATAGCCACACATCCACTCACGGGGCATTTGGCGCGTTGGCTTTCGGGATTGGGGCGACAGAGGTAGCGCATGTGTTGGCGACACAGACGGTTTGGCAGCGAAAACCCAAGGCAATGCGCATAAACGTCGAAGGTCGTTTGGGGTTCGGCGTTACGGCCAAGGACATTGCCCTGAACTGGATCGGGCAATTGGGCAGCGGCGGTGCGCAAGGCCATGCGATCGAGTACGGAGGTCAGACGATCCGTGATCTGTCGATGGAAGGGCGCATGACACTGTGCAACCTCTCAATCGAAGGCGGGGCGCGGTTTGGCATGGTGGCACCGGATGAGGTAACGCTTGCCTACCTTAAGGGGCGTGAATACGCGCCTTCGGGCGCAGACCTACAGAGCGCCCAAAAGGCGTGGCGCGGCCTGATCACGGACGAAGGGGCCGTTTTCGACCGCGAGGTTACGCTGAGCGCAGCTGACATTGCGCCTACTGTGACGTGGGGCACCAGCCCGGAACAGGCCCTGCCCATAACGGCCAGCATTCCCGGTCCAGACCCCACCGATCCAGCCAAGTCCAATTCGGTGCGCGAAGCATTGGAATACATGGCGTTGAGACCGGGGCAGCCCTTGGACGGTATCCCGGTGGATCAGGTCTTTATCGGCTCGTGCACGAATGGGCGTATTGAAGACCTTCGCGAGGCTGCTTTGGTTTTGTCGGGACGTCGGGCGCGCGTGCCGGGGCTTGTCGCGCCGGGTTCGGCGCGGGTAAAGGCACAGGCCGAAGCCGAAGGGTTGGACAGGATATTCCAAGATGCCGGGTTGGAGTGGGCCGCGTCAGGTTGCTCTATGTGCGTTGGCATGAACGGAGATGTTGTGGCCGAAGGCAAACGCTGCGCATCCTCGACCAACCGTAATTTCCGTGGACGCCAGGGACGCGGCGCGCGAACGCATCTGATGTCCCCGGCGATGGTCGCCGCAGCGGCCGTGACAGGGACAATCACTGATGTCAGGCCGCTTTTGCAGGGCAGGGCAGCGTGATGGCGGGGTGGAGCACTCAAAAGGGGCACGCCATAGCACTGGCGATCGGCAATATCGACACGGATCAGCTTATCCCGGCGCGTTTCATGTCAGTCCCGCGCAGCGAGGGGTATGGCCGGTACCTTCTGCACGACATGCGGCGGGACGATGATGAACAGCTGAAAGCAGACTTCCCGCTGAACCGCCACGAGGGGATCAGCATACTGGTTGCCGGACATAACTTCGGCAGCGGATCGTCACGTGAGGCGGCGGTTTATGCGCTGGTCGACGCAGGCATTCGTGCGGTCATCGCACCCAGTTTTGGTGACATCTTCGCCAACAATGCCATCAATAACGGCCTGCTACCCGCGCGAGTGGATGCCGAGAAGGTGACGCAGCTACAGCATGCGCTGAAAGATGCCCCAGTCCTTGCTTCGATTGATCTGACCGAGAAGCGACTAACCCTTGGGGACATAACAGCGACCTTTGAGCTGGACGAAGGATGGCGTGTGAAACTGATCAACGGCTGGGACGACATCGACCTGACTCAGCAGCACAAGCAGGCAATCAACGCGCATAGGGACAATCGCAACCGGGCCGCCCCTTGGGCCTGGCCGAACAAACCGGAATAGGACACGTCGCGCAAAGACGACGCAACACGGGTCAAGAGACCTGAAATTAGGGGAAACCAAGAAAATGCCCCTGAAACAAGTGGAGGAGTAAATATGAAGATGAACGCATTGGCTGGCCTCATCGCAGGGGCCGTGATCGTCGCCGGAACGGCCAAAGCCGAAGAAACGATCTCGGCGGTGCACGCCTTTCCCGAAACGCTGATCTATACGCAGAGTTTTCTGGACTTTGTCGAAAAAGTTAACGAAGCGGGCAAAGGGGTCATCCAGATTGACGTGCGCGGCGGGCCGGAAGCCATTGGCATGTTCCAACAGCCCGATGCGGTGCGCGACGGAATTGTTGACATGGTTTACACTCCAGGCTCCTTCTACGGTGGCGCGCTGCCCGAGAAAGACGCGATGGTCGCGTCGAATCTGACCGCGATTGAAACGCGCGAAAATGGCGGAACGGAACTGATCGATCAGATTCACCAGGACAAAATGGGCCTGAAATACCTCGGCTGGTTCGATAGTGGCGTCTGCTACAACCTTTGGACCCGCAACGAGCCTAGTTTTGATGCCGACGGTAATCTGGAAGTTGAAGGGCTGAAACTGCGCGGCAACAACGTCTACAACGCTTTCTTCACCAACTATCTTGGTGCGCAAGTGATCGACCTGCCCACAGGTGAGGTGTATTCGGCCCTGCAACGTGGTGTTGTTGATGCGACAGGCTGGACCCAGATTGGCCTGATCGACCTGAAATGGAACGAGTTCCTGAACTACCGCATTGAGCCATGCTTCTTCTCGACCGATCTCGGCGTCATCGTGAACCTCGACCGCTGGAACTCGCTGTCTGAGGAGGCGCGCACGATCCTGCAAGATGTGGCGATCCAACACGAAAAGGACAGTGTTGAAGCCTTGCGCAGCAAACGCGACGAAGACTTTGCGGCCCTTGACGCAGCAGGCATGACGGTTGTTAGCCTGGAAGGTGAGGCAAAGGCGAACTACCTTGCGGCGGCCCGCGAAAAGACATGGGAGCGTATGAAAGGCCTGATGGCCGAGCAACCCGGCGGCACCGATAACTATGATCGCCTGATCGAGCTGTTCTACGATCTCGACGCTGCGAACTAAGACCACTGACAGGCCCGTTCCAGACTGACGGGCCTATCACTTTTCGGGGCAGAGCAGGCGGGATGATGAAAAGGACCTATGACGCAGTGCTGTTTGGTATGGCCATTGTCGCTGGCCTTTTGCTGGTTTGGCTGATGCTATCCGTCATCACGTCAGTTCTGATGCGAAATGCCGGGCTGCAACCCTTTGCATGGCTTTTTACATCTGCCGAATACGGGCTTTTGTACATGACCATGCTGGGTGCGCCTTGGCTGGTTCGGGAAAAGGGCCACGTCCACATCGAACTGGTGACGGCCGCGCTGCCAGTTGGTTTGCGCCGGATTGTTAGCAGAACAGTGGCAGCCGCCTGCGTTTTGGTCTGCCTGATCCTCGCCTGGCAAGGGGCTGATCTGGTCCTGACAAATATCGAGCGCGGGGACTACGACACCCGCGCTTACTATTTCCCCCGATGGATGCTGACTATCGCCTTTCCGCTATCGTTTGGAATGATGGCGATCGAGTTTTCGCGCTTTGTTTTCGGGCCTGAGCTGATGCACAGCGGAGAAGCAGGGATACACGAATAATGGAGTGGTACGAAGCGCTTGCCCTGCTGCTTGGGTCAATAGTGTTCCTGATGGCCATCGGAATGCCCGTGGCACTGGCTTTTCTGGCGGCCAACATTCTGGGCGCTTGGGTTTTTATGGGGGGTGAGCGAGGCGTCACGCAACTCCTCAACAACGGGCTGGGCGCATTGACCAAATACGCGCTCATGCCAATCCCGCTGTTCCTGTTAATGGGCGAGATATTCTTCCACACCGGGTTGGGCGGGCGCATGTTCAGCGCGATAGACAAATTGCTGGGCCGCCTGCCGGGACGGCTGAGTTATGTGACCGTTCTGGGGGGCACTGCGTTTTCAACCTTGTCAGGGTCGTCCATGGGCTCAACCGCGCTTTTAGGTTCGCTTATGGTGCCGGAAATGAACCGCCGCGGATACAAATCGTATATGAGCATTGGACCAATTTTAGGAACGGGTGGCTTGGCGATCATCATCCCACCCTCGGCGCTTGCCGTTCTTCTTGCCACACTCGCACAGATAGACGTCGCAGCCTTGCTGATAGCCGGAGTAATTCCCGGTTTGATACTCGCCTTGTTCTATATTGGCACGATCTGGCTTCAGACCCGGCTGGATCCCGACGCAGCGCCAGCCTACGACGTCGAGCCGATGTCATTGGCATACCGCTTGAAACTGCTCATGACTGAGGTCGTGCCGATGGTTGGCGTCATGGTCGTGATTATCGTCTTGATGATTCAAGGCTTTGTTACGCCATCCGAGGCAGCAGCGTTTGGCGCATTGGGCGTGTTGATCCTGGCTGCCATATTTCGCTGCCTATCGTGGGAGGCGATCAAAAAGTCGGTCATCGGCGCCCTAAAGGTCACGTTGATGGCCTATTTGATTGTCTTTGGCTCGGCCACGTTCAGCCAGCTATTGGCATTTTCCGGAGCGTCTCGGGGATTGGTGAATTGGGCCATCGCGTTTGAACTTGCCCCACTGGCCATGCTGACGGTGATGTTCGCTGTCTTGCTGCTTCTTGGCATGTTCATGGAGCAGATCTCGATCATGTTGCTGACCGTGCCAATCTTCTTTCCACTGGCGCAAACGCTCGGGTTTGATCCGATCTGGTTTGGTCTGATCATGTTGCTTTCGCTCGAGATCAGCTTCACCACACCACCATTTGGGTTGCTGCTGTTTGTGATGAAAGGCGTCGCGCCGCCCGGAACCACGATGCGCGAAATCTATACGTCGGCATTCCCGTTTATTTTCTGCTCGATCCTGCTGGTCGTTCTGCTGATCATTTTCCCAAACCTGGCACTGTTCTTGCCATCCTTATGAGACTTGCTTCTGTGGAAGACGCGCGAATGCTCTTGTGAAGTTCGCTGACCGACAGTGCGCACGTGTTTTTCGACGATATTCAGGCAGGACCCTGCGAGCAACCCGCGCTGAGCTCGCTTTGAATGAAAGCAAACGGCAGGTTTGTCCGCATTGCATACATTGGGCGTTATTAACTGAATGTCCGCATCGAGCCCAGAACGGAAGTTTTGGCGACCCTGGCTATTCCCTCAAATTCGCTGACAAGAAACTCAACCTCTCTTACGCAATATCTGTATGATATGTTGGATCAACTTTTCCAACTGCAGAACGCTAGTCTGAGATGAACCCAGTTGAAACCAAGTACGCCAAAAGCGGGGATACTCACATCGCTTACCAGGTGGTCGGTGAAGGTGACTTAGATGTAGTTTATGTGCCTGGTTGGGTTTCTCATGTGGAGCTTTGCTGGGAGGAACCGACGCTAAACCGTTTCTTGTCCAGAATTGCGTCGTTTGCGAGATTGATCCTTTTTGACAAGCGTGGAACTGGCCTTTCAGACAGGGTTTCAAACGATCAACTGCCTACGCTTGAAGAACGCGCTGACGATTTGCTTGCGGTTATGGATGCTGCAAACTCGTCGCGCGCGGCACTGATCGGTTTTTCAGAAGGTGGCAACCTAGCCGCTTTCTTTGCCGCATCACACCCTGAACGAACATCTGCGCTTGTTATGTTTGGCGCATTCGGCAAGCGCATATGGAGCCCGGAATATCCCTGGGCGCCCACTCCTGAAGAACGTCAAAAGGACTATGAGTTCGTCGAACGAGAGTGGGGTAACTTGATGGACTTGGAGCACTATGCGCCCAGCAAGGCCAATGATGAGGCATTTATGCGACGGACATGCGCATACCTAAGGAGAAGCGCCAGTCCCGGTGCGGCTGTGACTCTTCTTAAGATGAATACCGAGATAGATTTGACCAATGTTCTCCCCGCCGTCCACGTGCCAACTCTCGTGTTGCACCGCACTGGTGATCGAGACGCGCATATAGAAGAAGGGCGTTGGATTGCAGATCGGATTTCAGGCGCCCAGTTCAAGGAGCTGCCCGGGGAAGATCATTTTCCCTGGGTTGGAGACTCCGAAAGGATCATTGAAGAAATTCAGGCCTACGTCACCGGTGAGAAACCCCTCCTTCCGAGCGAACGAGTTTTGGCGACTATTTTGTTTACCGATATTGTTGGATCTACGGATCTTGCCCATCAATTGGGTGATGCTGCGTGGAAAGACCTGCTTAACCAACATGACCAACTGTGTGCTCAAGCCATCACTGAGCATAATGGGCGACTGGTAAAAGGAACCGGTGACGGACTGCTTGCAACCTTTGATGGTCCTGGCAGGGGCATATCATGCGGAAAGAAAATCGTTTCCATCGCTCGTGATTTGGGGCTTTCTGTCCGCTGTGGCTTGCATACAGGGGAATGTGAGCTTCGCGGCGACGAAATAGCAGGTGTGGCTGTCCATCTAGCCGCCCGCGTATCAGCACTAGCAGAAGCCGATCAATTGCTCGTCTCCAGAACCGTGCGAGACTTGGTTGCCGGCTCAGGCCATAACCTGAGGGATGAGGGCGAACATCTGCTTAAGGGGTTTTCGGAGAAGTGGTCGATCTATTCGGTTCATCTCTAGACATACGGTTTTTTGCAAACTTTCGAAGTATTCAGAGCCGCAGCGAACGCCGCCTTCGTCCCGCAACTCAGTCATTCGCCAATTTCTGGCTAGCGTCTGGTTTTCATGAAAGCGGTCGCCCAAATCAAAAATCGGAAATTTCAGACAAGCAACGGCCGCTTAGCGCGCGACAGCAGTCATCTGACAAAATGACTCGGATGACTGCCTTGAGGCCCAAAGCGGCCTTCAGAGCAACCGTCGCCAATGCCTGCTATTCTACTCTGCATTGTCGAAAGTCATCCGGAAAACCTCAACTGGTTCGCGGATACCTTTGAGCGTGACCTCTCCTGCTGAAACCGACGGGAATTCCTCTTCCACGGCGATCGCCGCGCGGGTGCTGAGCAGTATCTCACCGTCCTCGGCCATATCGCAGAGACGTGCCGCCACGTTGATCGCAGTGCCCGAGGCGGTGTAGTCTGATCGATCTTCATACCCGACCATGCCTACAGTTGCATATCCGAGCGATACGCCCACGCCAAACCCAAGTCTATGACCAAGCCGCTTCCATTGCTTGGACAACTCAACCATTTTAGCGCGCATCGCGACCGCGAGCCTAACCGCGTCACCGGCAGGGTCCTCGCAGGGCAACGGGTCGTTAAACAGCACCATAATCCCGTCGCCCATGCGGTGGTCGACGCCCGCTCCATGCGCGTTGATCAGCTTCCCCATTTCCTCGTGATAGGTCTGCAACACCTCGATGGTTTCTTCGGGTTCCGCAGTTTCGCAAAATGCCGTGAACCCACGAATGTCACAAAAAATAACACCCAAAAGGGAGCGATGGCTTTTCAACAAGGCCTCAGAGCCTGAGGAGATCACCGTGTCGGCGACAGCGTTTGGAAGAAAGCGTTTAAGACGGCTCATTCGCTCAATCTCGCCTACCTGTTCCTCGACGCGGTCTCCAAGTTCTGCATTCAGCTTTTCCAAGGCTCTAAACTGTCGCGCGTTTTCGATGGCGATGACGGCTTCGGTGGCAAAGTTATCGACCAAAAGCAGGTCGTCAGGTGCGAATTTGCCGACCTCTCGTCGCAGCAGAACCAGATTGCCAAGAGATTTCCCCTGCGAAACAAGCGGGACGAACACACGCGACAGGATACCATCGACGTCCACCAATTTTATCGCATCCGCATGCCTGGATTTGTAGAACGCCGTCTCGCGTATATCAGGTTCTTCGACGATCCGACGCGTTTTGACGCTTTTGTAAGGTGCAAATTCTCGGCCGACTTGAAAGACGTTGCCGACCTTCATCATAGTAGTCGCTTCCCCCGTGGCAGCAGCAATTTTCCATTCGGTATGGTCCTCATTGATCAAAACCACAAAGGTCATCGGAGCACTACACAACCGCGCTGCGTTTTCTACGATTGTCTGAAAAACTGGCGTCTCATCGTCGCGGCTTTGGCTTATGACAGTCAGGATTTCCCGCGTCGCGGCCTCACGGTCACGCGCTCGAACAAGTTCGGCTCGAAGGGTTTGTTCATAAGCGTTGTCCTGTGAGTCCGGCACAATTTGCCCTCGGTTCCTGATCACATTTCAACATGGATATCACACAAGGCTTGCGAGACCAGAGAATTGCAGAGCGGACGCCAGGCGGAGGCAGGTTTGTCCGCAAAGTAGAAGTTCAAGCAAGTTGCAGCGAAAGACCGCTGCCGTTCAATGCAGACCTTCGGGCGAAATTTCTCGGAATGACCACCATCAATGACCGCTTTCCGTTCCTAAGCCGTCATCTGACTGAAAGACTCATATGACTGCCTTGAGCCCTTTGCGGTCATTCGGCTTGACCTGACGCAAGCATTCAAGACAAGCGGCAAAGCAAGGGCCGATCACAGGAAAAATCAGGCCGGGATACCTGCCTTTGCAAGCCCTGCAAGGTAAAGTTCCATTTGATCGTCCCGCTTCAGATAGAACAGCTTATTTTTTGCGAATGACCGCGAGAATTTCGGCTCTTCCACCATTAGGTTATGCACCATCTTCGCCAGATCTTTGTCCCGCCCGAGATTGGCAAGCGCCACGACTGCATGCGCGGTGGCCCAGTATTGGCAATTTGGCACATCGCGAGCCCGCTCTGCCCAGTCCAGAGCTTTCTCGAACTGGTGATCGAAAAGCAGAGTCAGCGCGCCATAGCTCAGAAAGGCCCAAAGCTGTGGATGGTTAGGGCTCATCTCCACAGCTTTCTCGAAATTGGCAATCGCCTCTTCGTATCGTCCCTCATAGGAAAGTGAGTCTCCCAATCCGCAATATGCTGGAGCCAGCGTCGGGTTCAATTTGATTGCAGTTTCATTCTCAGCCAGCGCGCTGCGGTATTCCCGGCGGGCCAGTTGGACTCTGCCCATCAGCATGTAGAGCAGCGCATTCTGGTTATCCATTGAAACGGCGGTGCGTGCGGCAGCCAGCGCTTCGTCCATAAGGGCAGAATCCGGTTCCGTGTCCCAATACACCATCCCGAGAATCGTGGCATAGGCCCACCAGGCGTGTGCCTCGGGAAAACTGGGGTCCAGTTCGCGGCTTTGGAGAAACAACCTCTGAGCTTCACGGTTGCTTACGGCAGTAAACTTGTAAAAGTGCGCAAGCCCAAGATGATAGCAGTCCCAGGCATGGGGGTTTCGGCGCGGCGTATCTTCTAACTTGCGCCGGATCGCATTTCCGACCTCGGGCTCCAGTCTGCCAACAATTGTTTCCGTGATCTCGTCCTGAACATCGAAGATGTCTTCCAACTGACGGTCATATTTTTCCGCCCACACGTGGTTGCCAGTCGATGCGTCAATCAGCTGAACCGTGACTCGAATGCGCGCACCCGCTTTTCTGACCGAGCCTTCGACAACGTAGTCGGCGTCCAAGTCATCGGCGAGCTGCCGAACATTCGGGGATTTTCCCTTGTAGGCAAAGGTCGTGTTGCGCGCGACGACCTCGAGCCAGTGGTGTTTCGACAGAGCCGTAATTATGTCTTCGGACAACCCGTCCGAAAAATATTCCTGTTCAGGGTCGCCTGAAATGTTGTCAAATGGTAATACGGCGATCGCAGTTCCGTCAGGGGACCCGGGCGGTTCAGAATCAAAAAGCGGATCTACAGACTCGGCGTCCCCCCACCACCAGACTGGCACCGGTCGATCAATGTTCTTAAGCTCACGGTTTTCTCCGCCTTGGAACGCGCAAGCCGTTTTGCTGTCCAGGCATTCATAGGCGGAGCCGGAGATGAGAACCTGCCCGGCTTCGGCAAGCGCTTCCAAACGAGCGGCGACGTTAACGCCGTTACCAAATACATCATCCTCCTCGAAAACGACTTCACCTGTGTGTATCCCAATTCTCAACTTCAGTGTATTCTGGCTGGCCAAAGAGTTCTGAATGGCGACAGCACAGGTCACAGCGTCAGAGACTGATGGAAACTCGACTATCCAACCATCCCCCATGCATTTCACTAAATTGCCGCGATGCGCGACTACAGAAGGGTCAAAAAGCCCAGATCGAAACTCTCGCAACGCGCTGAGCGTTCCGCTTTGATCCGAGTTCATAAGGCGGGAATACCCAACCAGATCGGCTGCTAGTATGGCGGTCAGCCTGCGTTTCAGAGGTCATCCTCCTCCGAGCAAAGTGTAATTATCAAAGATTATCATGCGCAGGCTTGGAAAGAAACCGAAGGGCGACTTCGCCCGCAAGACGGCCGCCGGATGAGTAAAGTTGCAGCGAAGGCATGAGCAAGGCCATTGGATGTCACAGTCGTGCCGAAGCGCATTAGCAGCGCAACAGCAGCGCTACTGGCCCACGCGTAACAAGCTGAATTGGAAGGACTGAGAGCTTCCCCAAGGAGTATGGTGTGTGTGCTTCCGATGCGTGACCAGGGAAATACGATCGCCTAATACCTCGCATAGCCCCTCTGGATCATAGCGAACGATTGGCAAACCGCTGCACTTCTTCGGACCATCGAGTGCAAACGTTGCGATAATCGCATGGCTACCTGGGAGAAGGCAGCGGTACAACTGGTCCCGGTAGGCGGAACGGTCGTCCTCATCGACAAGGAAATGAAATACGGCGCGATCGTGCCATAGATCATAGCTTCTCTCCGGGCTCCAGGTTGTGACATCGGCTGCGATCCATTCAATCTGCTCGCCTACGGCGCCAAGTTGTCCACGAGATCGATCAAGCGCAGCTTTGGATACATCGAGCACAGAAACGTCGCTCAGTCCTCTTTCGATCAGGCGTTCTGCGAAGCGTGAAGTGCCTCCGCCTATGTCTATCACAGAAGAGGCATTATCGACGCCGACCACGTCGCAGAGCTCCAACGAGATCGAGGGATCATCCTGATGCCAACTCAGCTGGGTATCGTCTTTCTCGCGGTAGACCTCCTCCCAGTGGCTCACTCTCTCGTCTGCCATGGTGTCTCCACTTGATCCCGTCAGGTGGTGATCATGTAACTTTAGGTCAATGACTGCAATGTCCGCACAGCGGTCATTGATGCATTACGCGACGAAAGACTGCTTCGAGCCCAAAGCCGTCACTCATCTGGTGGAACATTAGAAATAAATATAGTCCTGAGTTTCGACTACAAGCCGCGCAGTCTATCTTGCGAACGCTTCTGATTTTGATTTGCTGAAGGGATAGTTCTTTTTAGGGTGTAATCTTTTGGGAAAGTGGGGCCGGAAAAGCTCCGGCCCGACGACGTTTAAGACAAATGGTGTACGTCTTGAAGACCATAAACAGGCGTTTCGATACCTTCCATTCGAGCTTTTATCTGCAGCGATAGAAACTGCGAATAGTGGCGCGACTGATGCAGATTCCCGCCGTGAAACCATAGAGCTTCTTGCTGTGTAGGTTTCCACATGTTGCGCTGTTCCCCCTCCCAAGGGCCAGGGTCCTTCGTCGTATCCGATCCCAAACCCCATACTTTCCCGACTCTGTCAGCCATTTCTTGACCAGCCAGATCTGCAATCCAACCATTCATCGAATTGTAGCCAGTTGCATAGACAATGACATCTGCGTCGAGATGTGTTCCATCATCCAAGATTACGCCGGTTTCGTCGACCTCAACAACCTGACCACGCTTTATCTTGATCTCTCCATCAATGATGAGCTGGCTGGCGCCGATGTCGATATAGTAGCCTGATCCACGGCGCAGATATTTCATGAACAAACCGGAATCGTCGTCGCCCCAATCAAGCCAAAACCCTGCTTTCTCAAGCCCGTCATAGAACTCCTTGTCTTGTTCCTTCATCGCAGCGTAGGCTGGAATCTGGAACTCATGTAGGATCGCATAAGGCAGCGAAGCGAAGATAAGGTCTGCCTTTTCGGTCGTCATGCCGGCTTCGACGGCCCGTTCGGAATATAGATCCCCGAGCCCGATTTCCATCAAAGTATCGGACCGCACAATATGCGTCGAGGAGCGCTGAACCATGGTGACGTCGACGTCATTCTCCCAAAGGGCTGCGGCGATATCATGCGCGGAATTGTTTGATCCAACGATAACTGCCTTTTTACCTTTGTACTTGTCTGGGCCTGGATGCTGCGATGAGTGGTGCTGATCGCCTTTGAACTTATTCATTCCGGGAAAGCTCGGCATGTTGGCCTTGCCTGACATACCCGTTGCCATGACAAGCTGTTTGGGTTTCAGCGTTACTTCCTCGCCGTCGCGGTCTACAACGACCGTCCATTCCTTGGTTGTCTCGTCATAGCTGGCGGACTTGGCGGTCGTGTGTGTCCAGTAGTTGAGCTCCATCACCTTGGTGTACATTTCGAGCCAATCACCGATTTTATCCTTGGGTGAGAAGACCGGCCAATTCTCTGGGAATTTGATGTAAGGCAGATGGTCGTACCAGACCGGGTCATGTAGGCAGAGGGATTTGTAGCGTTTGCGCCAGCTGTCTCCGGGGCGTTCGTTGCGCTCCACAATGATAGTAGGCACGCCGAGCTGGCGAAGACGTGCACCCAAAGCAATACCGCCCTGTCCGCCGCCAATGATCAGGCAGTAAGGTTGCGTCTTGTATCCGAGTTCCGCCTCTTCTTGTTCCCGCTCTTCTTTCCAGGTCGTGCGGTGTTTCCCAGCTCCATGTTTAGCTCCTAGAGGACGTTGAAAGCCCTTAGGTTCTTCGTATCCTTTGAGTTCGACCATCGTGGTCAGCAGCGTCCAGATCAACCCATCCTTCAGACGGATTAAACCGTAACCGCGCGCAACCTCAGTTTCAAATTCGATCCATGCTGTCGTGATGCCACCGTCTTCAGTCGGAACCTCGCCGTCCGCGACCTTCCATCCTTTTGGCTTGATCGTCGCCAATTGGTGCCGCAACATATCGGCTACCTGACCTTTTCCTTCGACTGTTTTGATGTTCCAAGTGAAGGTCACTAGATCGCGCCAGTAGCAGTCATCCTGAAACATCTCGGTGGCAGCTTCAACATCTCCTTTATCGAGTGCCTCGCCGAACGCGTCGAGAAACGCCTGTGTCTGATCCGTCAGTGTTGTATCGAGCATTTCATCCTCCCATCGCTCATCCATTTTGGTTAGCAGCCTATGGGAAGGGCGCTTTCAAAATCCAGACATTTAACGAGTCCCGAACACTGGCACCAAACCGACCGCAAGGACGACGCTGTTGTTTAAAAAGACTTCAAGCCAATGACCGCTACGTCCGCATTGCAGTCGTTCGGCTTAACTTCGGCGAATGACTGCATCGAGCCCAAAGCGGTCAACGTATTTTTTGGAACGGTGACCAAAAAGCTAACCTCACTGCCTTCGTTCTTCGGCAGCCCGGCGAACCGCAAGGACCGCTGCGGCATAATCTCCCAATGATATTCCTCGGAAAGCGAAGGCAGCCGGATTCTCTCGTGCTGAGGTATCAAATTTTTCAGAAACAAGTTCCATCAAATCACCAGTGACTTGCTGATACGGCAGCATTGGCTTGTCGCTCTCTAATTCCTGTTTTCGGTCGTCAACAATAACAGTTTTAAAGGCGGTCATGCCCTCTGGAACCCACGGAATACAGGCATCTGTAATAGAGGCGAAGGCAGTTGGTTTGAGCCAGCGAGCATCCAAGAAGGGTTTGATCGAATAATCCAGTGTTACTGATGTCACCACCAGATCGGCACCCTGCAAGGCATCCTTGGCATTTGCGGCTGTTTCGGCCTCAAGGCCCATATCCCGAGCATGGCTACAAAGTTTATCGACATTCTCTTTGCCACGCCCGAGCACACGAATACTCGCCAGCGGAAAGATTTCCGAAAACGCTTTCAAATGGCTGTGAGCCTGCACACCCGCACCCACAAATGCCACCGTCTCAGAATTAGGTTCAGCAAGCCGACGAGCCGCCACCATTGACAGTGCTGCTGTTCTGACAGCCGTTATCCAGTTCGCCCCCAAGACAGCTCGGAGAAGTCCGGTTTGCGCGTCCATAACCATGATCGCACCGTTTATTGCCGGGAGCCCCCGTACCGGATTGTTTGGGCATACAGTAACTTGTTTAGTCACGATGAACCCATCATCTCCCATTGCCAAGGTAGACATTGCGTATCGTCCATCCCCAGGCAAGATGGCTGTCTTGGGAGAAGTATGAAGTTTTCCCTCCGACTTGGCTGTCAGGGCAAGCTCGATGGCTTCGGTTACTTCGGAGGGCTGGATACCTAAATCCTCCAAGTCTTTGTCAGATAGATAAATCGGTTTTCCTTCAAAAGTCATGTTTGCGTCCTGCCGGGTTATGTTCTCTGGTTCAATACAACCGAAACAATAAACCCTTTGACCCAATGAATGGCTAAGAAATTTGGCCCCGTAATCTTGGAGACGCAATTAAATTCTAACGACCGCTTCGTCCGCACTGCGGTCGTTGAGTGGAATTCATTCAAAGTCTCCACTGAGCCCAAAGTACCGGATACTGCGCAACGATCACTTGGCGGGTTCTGCACCGTAGTCCGCCTCCGATCGGTCTTAGTTCGAAGGTGCAACATTTTTGGTGCATACTTCCCTGCCTGTTTGCATTTGCGCGCGCTTACATCGCCGTGTGCTAGCTACAACTGCGTGACACCGGCACCCGGCTCTGTTTATCCGTCGAGCATCGCGAGCACGGCGTCGCGTTCGGACAGGACCAACAGCAAGGCAAGATCACCCGGTTCCAGCTTTTCCAATATCATCGAGGCAGCTAGAGAGGGCGAAGATGCTCTCAGGATTTGTTGCGCGTCATATCCCTGTTCTAAGGCGGATTTTTTGATCAGGTCCGGGATTTCTCCCAATTCGCGACCTCTTAAATACCCTTCCAGTTCGGCTGCGACGACTACGTCGGGCTGGAAATTTAACGCCGTTGCGGTAACGTCCCGAATATCCTGATCCGACCGATCGCCAGCATGGCTGAGCATAATGTAACGCCGTTTCGCCGGTAGGCTTGACAGCGCATCGCAAACGGCCGAAATCGAGTGCGGGTTATGCGCAAAATCCACAAAAACACGCGCATTATTGTAACTAAACTCGTTGCAGCGTCCGGGGTTGTCCTTGGCGTCGGGTTTGAACCCGGCCAACCCATCCCGAGCCCCCTGAACGGGCAAGTCCAGTGCCAAGGCAAGGCACAGGGCCGCCAGCGCGTTCAGGATATTGTAATTCGCAGCGCCGCCCATGGTCAGCGGAACATCGGAAACTGCAATGACTACCTGTTCGACCGCACCGTCGAAAAAGACGATATCTCCCTCCTGCACATAGGCGCAGCACTTGCCCGCATCACGCGCCTGACGGACAAGGTTGTTCTGCGCATCCAGCGAGAACCACCAGATATTTGCGGATGTATTTTCCGCTTCTGCGCGGACATACAAGTCATCGGCATTCAGTGCCAGCACGCCACCCTCGGCCAGCGTGCGATGCACGGCGAATTTGGCCTGAGCCAGTTCCGGCACCGTGTTGACCCCGTATTGCCCCAGATGGTCGTTTGCCACATTGGTGACCGCCGCTGCCGTTGCCGCGCGGGTCGGCAGACCCCGGCGCAGGATACCTCCGCGCGCGACTTCCAGACAGGCGACCTCCAGCCTTTTGTCACGCAACAGCATTCGCCCGCCGCCGGGGCCGGAATAATCGCCACGGTCGAGAATGTCGTCTCCCACCCGCACAAATTCGGTCGAGGTCAGCCCGGCAACCTTGCCCGAAGCGCGGGCGATCGCCTCAAGTAAACGGGTTGTGGTTGTTTTGCCGTTGGTTCCGGTTATGAAGGCCACCGGGATATTGTGCAGAGCCGACCAGTCCAAGTCATCGGGGGTAGGCAGCGCATCGACCGGCCAGGTCTGACTGCCAGTACCGTGCCCGATCGACACTTCGTCATCATCGCACAGGATATCCACACCATGCGCTTCTGCTGCCGTAATCAGGGCGATCAGCGCGGGATTGGCTTCCTTCTCCATAACGCATTTGACATCCGCAACCATCTGATCGAAATCGCCGGGCTCGGATGCCAACAGTTCGGCAGCACAGAAATGCCAGACGGTTTGCACCGCGAAGATCGCGGAATAGAGCTGATCCATCGGTGCTGAAATCGCCAGATTGACGCCACCGGTGAAACTGCGGTGGGTTACGTCCTGATCCTGCCAGCCAAGTGCGTCCAGCACGCGGCGCGCGTGTTTTTCCCACAAAGCAGTGACCTGCGCGGTGCCGGTATCGGTGAAAAACACATCCATCACCGCGCCGGGGCGGTTCCACAACAGTCCCGGCCCGGTCAAGCGTCGGGCATCGTCTACCCGGATATGATCGGCGTACGCGCTTTCAATTGTCAGCGCGTTTTCAAGCTCTTCGATCCGGTCCATTCCGGTACCCCCGCTTAATCCGCGTCTTCGCTGATGTCGCGGGCCAGGCGCACGCCGCGCGCATCCCGGATCAGGTTCTGGTCGCTTTCGAACATGTCCTCGAACGAGGTGTCGATGGGGCTTGCCACCGGCGCAGCCTCTGTGACCGGCGCTTCGCTATCGGAGTTGAAATAGATGATCTGCTTCCAGCAGCGCGTTGTGTCATCACCGAAAATCACCAGCAGATCGCCCGGTGCGGCCTGTTCCAACGCTGCAGTCACCGCTTTGACCTCATCCGGGATGATCGTGATCGCGGCATCATCGACGCCGTTGTCGATCAGGGCCTGCCGCATCATTTGCGGTACTTCGTCGTGTCCACGGCCCCGGCGGCGGTCATCTGCCTTGCAGATGAAATGATCAAAATGCCCGGCCAATGCGGCGGCCCCGTCGATGATATCCTCATCGCGCCGGTCGCCGGGCATCGCAACAACGCACAGCCTTCGGCCCTTGACCTCCAACTGATCGGCCAGAGCCGCCATCGCCTTGAGCGCGGCAGGGTTGTGGCCATAGTCGAGGATCACCTTGAAGGGATGCTCGTCATAGACATTCATCCGCCCGGGTGCCTGGAAATAGCTGGTGTCGAAGGTGCGCAGCCCATGGCGGATATTGTCCAGATCCACTCCGAAACTATAGGCCATCGCGGCGGCGAACATCGCGTTCTGGACGTTGAAAATGGCCTTGCCTTCCAATGCCGCCGGGATCAGATGCGACCACAGCACCGGGATATGAAGACCGTTGTCATAAATGGTCAGCATGTCACCATTCATGCCCTTTTCAAGCACAATGGCCTTGCCGCCCGCCTTGATATGTTCCTTGACCAGGCTGTGCCCCGGATTGGTGGTGACATAAAAGATCTGATCCGCACCGGCATAGTCGGCCATTTTCAAACAGTTGATGTCATCGGCATTCAGAACTGCCGTGTCAGTGGCGCTTTCCACCACCACGCGTTTGACAACGGCCAGTTCCTCAACCGTGTTGATGCCGCCAAGACCCAGATGATCTGCCGAGACGTTGAGGCAGGCCGCTACGTTCGAGCGCTGATAGCCCAGACCCGAGCGCACAAGTCCGCCGCGTGCGGTTTCCATCACCGCAAAATCGACAGCCGGGTCGCGCAGAACGATCTGTGCCGACTTAGGTCCCGTCATGTCGCCCTTCACGCTCAGCTTGCCGTCAACATAAACGCCATCGGTCGAGGTCATGCCAACGGTCTTGCCGCTGGTTTTCATGATGTGCCCCAGCATCCTTGAAGTGGTCGTCTTGCCGTTGGTTCCGGTGATTGCCGCGATGGGAATGCGGGTTTCCTCGGTGGCCGGAAACAGCATGTCGATCACTTTGCCCGCCACGTCGCGCGGCTGACCTTCGGACGGTGCCACGTGCATCCGGAAACCAGGGGCGGCGTTCACCTCGACAATCGCGCCGCCGATATCCTTGTAGGATTTGGTGATGTCGTCGATCAGGAAATCGACGCCGCCCACATCCAGCCCGACGGCCATGATGGCACGCTCGGCCATGTCACGGTTGTCTGGGTGCACCACATCCGTCAGATCAATGGCCGTGCCGCCAGTCGACAGGTTCGCGGTTGATCGCAGATAGAAGACCTCGCCGTCAGGCAGCACAGTTTCTTCCGTCACGCCAGCATTTTCCATCAGGCGGTTGGCCTGATTGTCGATCTCCAGCATGGTCAGCACTTTTTCATGCCCGATGCCACGGCGCGGATCCTCGTTCACGATATCGACCAGTTCGGCAATCGTGTGCGTGCCATCGCCTACTACATGGCCCGGCACGCGCTTGGCTACAGCGACCAGCTTGTTGTTCACCACCAGCATCCGGTGATCGAACCCGGTGATGAAGCTTTCCACCAGAATGGCGCGGCTGCGGGAATGTTCCTTGGCTTCGGCAAAGCCTGCCTCGACCTCTTCGTCCGAGTTCAGGTTGATCGAAACACCACGCCCATGATTGGCATCGAGCGGTTTGACCACCACCGGGTGCCCGATCCGTGCGGCGGCGCGCACGGCTTCACGCGCGGAATAGACCATGCGTTGCTGCGGCACAGGCAGGCCCAGATCGTTCAGCAGATTGTGGGTGTCTTCCTTGTCGCAGGAAATCTCGACCGAGATATGCTTGGTCTCAGAGGTTATGGTTGCCTGAATGCGTTTCTGGTATTTGCCGTGCCCGAACTGAACCAATGACCCAGAATTCAGCCTGATCCAAGGGATGTCACGCTCTTGCGCGGCCTTAACCAATGAGCCGGTTGAGGGACCAAACTCCTTGCGCTGTGCCCGCAGCACAAAGCTACGCAACTCGTCATCCCAGTTGAATTCCGGGTCGAAGTCGTAGTCCACCTGTTCCTTGAGGGATTGCGGCAATAGATGCATCAGCAGCCGCATTGCAAGCTTGCCTGCGTCCAGTCCAACATCGCGCTGGCGGTATTCGTAAACCATGTTGTATTGGCCGGGTTCGCCTGTGCCGCGCGTGCGGCCAAAGGTTACATCCGAACCGGCCACGTTCTGCACTTCGATGGCACAATGTTCCAAAACATGACCAAGCCAAGTGCCTTCATCTTCGCGCAATCGGCGGATGAAACCACCGGGTTCGCGGTAGGAACAGCCATGTTCCGCCAGACCGGGAAGGGCCTGGGTCAATGCATCAATAAACTCGGAACCAATTTTGGCCGAAGGCCAATCTTCCAGAACGCCCAGATCAATGACGTGGCGAATGACCGGAAAACTTGCCCAGACATTCGGGCCGACAAAGACATTGGTCGAGATTATTTTCATGAGGCTCCCCGTTGGTAAGCTTATTGTTTTCCCCCGCTGGCGGCCTCATCCTCGGACAGATCCGGCAATGTGCAGAACGCCATATGCTCATCCGGCGGAAAAGCCTGGCGAGCCGTCAGATCATAACGGCACCCTTCACCCAGAACGTCAAGCCGAAGTCCAAGAAGGCTGAGTGCTTCGCCGCGACGGGCATCCCACATCGAAGAATGGGTCAAATGGCTGGCATCCACCACGGTAACCGTTCCGCTGCCGATTACTTCAAAGACGTTATCGGGCCCAATGAAGGCCGCCGTGTCTTCGTCAACGCCCAATCCGATTAGAAAAGGGTTAAAAGATGAAGCGGTTAGCAATCGACCCAGGCGGTTGCGTTGGGTGAAGTGCTGATCAATGATGACGGCGTTGGTCAGACCCATACCGGGAGCCAGCGTGATGTTACCTTCGGCTGGACCAGAGTTGCTGCTGCCACCTGCTACCATATGCTCGGACATGATCGAAGCACCGGCCGATGTTCCTGCAACCGGCACCCCTGCCGCGTTTCGGCGCCGGATTTTCTGGGCGACCAGCGTGCCTCCAAGAATCGCTGACAGGCGCAACTGGTTCCCACCGGTCATAAAAATTCCGGTAGCACGATCCAGCATCCCCGCGTAATCCGGGTTGTCGCAATCGGCGCGGCGCGAGATAGGCAGGAATTCAACCTTGCCTGCACCAAGCTCGGAAAAGATGCGGTTATAGTCCGGTCCGGTTTCTTCCAGCATCGAGGCTGTTGGGATCACGACGATATCAGCGTCGGCACCGCCGGACAGCTCTACGAACTTTCGGTGAATCTGCATTTCCTTGACGCGGTCTTCACCGCCGCCGATCGGAATGATGAACCCGCGCGGGGTTTCTGCATCAACGGGTGCAGGGCACATATCTTAACTACCTTCCGGTGCTATAGCGGGCAGCCACCGGGGACCGCGCGGACGCTCAAACCTGTTCATACATGCCGCGTCGGGCTATCTGGCCGTCGCGTACATGCCATTCCCCCCGGGCCATCACATGCCGCACGGCAGTGTTTTCGTCAAGAACGACCAAATCAGCGTCCATACCCACGTTCAGACGACCTTTTTGGTGCAGCTTCAGCAGGTCGGCGACATTTGAGGTCAGCGGAGCCAGCGCTTCGGGCATTGGTACTCCTCTGTTGGTGAGTTCGCGCAGCGTGTCCGGCAAAGTGTCCGACAAACCCACACCAAACCGTGTCAGATTGCCTTCATGGTCAAAGGCGGGCAGGCATCCACCACCGTCAGAGCTGATGGTGAACCGGTCGGCGTGACCGCCCAAATCGCGAAACTGAATGTAGGCCTCAGTAGCAGAGATGCCCGGCTCGACATGTCCGCAGGGGAATGCGGTAGCGTCGATGTAACATCCGTGCCGTGCTAGCGCCACGGCCTGTTCGAAGAGTGGTTTGTTGCGATTGACATGGGTTGGATTGAAGACGCGTGCGGGCATTTCGCAGGTCGCGATGGCTTGTTCCAACATTGACAGCCCTCGCTCGCCATCTCCCATATGGCAATGCACAATCCCCGCCTTGCCAGTCATCAGGCCTGCGACATGCGCTTCGCTTGCGATCCGCAGAAACTCGTCCAATGTCGGTTGGCTCGACCGGTGATCACTGATCGCCAGTTCCCCAACACCGATGACCGGATCAAGGAACACAATGTCTCCACGGGCTGAACCGGTGAGGGTGGTCAGTGGGACGTGATAGCCACCGGTGTGACACCAGGCTGAAAGTCCTTCTTCGCGCAACCCATAGGCCTGTTGCACCAGCGTCTGCGTGTTGCGGGTCAGATCGTCCGTGCCCAATACTCCAACGACTGAAGTGACACCGGCACGCGTGAAAGAGGACAGGACAAGCGGCGGCACCCGACTGGCTGGTCCGGTTTCACCGCCACCGCCAGTTATATGCGCATGCCCATCAATAAAACCCGGAACAACCGCTGCGCCTTCGACGTCAATGATCTCTGCCTGAAGCTGGTCAGGCAATTCGGGTTTATTGCTGCCGAGGTAAATGATGCGTTCACCCGCAGTGAGAATATGGCCCAAACCAACAGGTTCAGGTGAATAGAGGCGCGCATTCTTGATGAGCTTCAACACGTTGCAAATCCGTCAGTAGGAGCGAAGACGTCCTTCTTTGCACCAAATGGCAGCAGAAGAACCATCCCCTTTTTCGGGGAAAGCGTAGATGTCGGTCGTACGCCACTAGCAGACAATGAGAAAAATGAAGCGGATGGCAAGGTTGTCCGCATAGCGGTCGCTCGAAATATTCAGGCGAACGTTGGCATTGAGCCCATAGGCGACATAGGTGATGAGCGTAGTATTTGTCGTTTAGGCGGAACAGGAAGTTTGCTGTATTCGCAAAAGATCGACGGGCCGGAAAATATACGAACTTTTATCAATAGGCCTGTCTGGAACCTGCCAGCTGCGGTCTGGCAAAAAAAAGTGCCGAGTGATGCTGTCAACCGGCTTTTGGTTCCGGATGGGAAGATCTGCAAACCCGAAGGAAAAGACACTTGCCGCACCTCGCAAACCTGGCATGGCATCGGGACAACATTTTTTTCAAAGTGGCCGCCGAAGGTTCCGCTCCTTGGGAATAATTATTAACTTGCGAATATGAAAAACTTAATTTCCCGCGGCATATCGAAGGCCCTCGGCCGTGGCAGACCACAGCCACTCGAAAACTCAGAGGCTATTCCGGAGGAAATTAAGAGTACTCAAATGCCACGGGAACAATCCGAAATCTTGTCGCGCTGTCTGTCGATTGATTTGGAAGTTGATCCCAAGGAAGCCAAGTTGTTTGCCTTTGCAGCCGTGCCGGAAGGCGATGGAGAGGGGATTATTCATCGGAAAGGTGATCCGAAGGCCGCGCTTGAAAAGCTCGACTTGTTTTGCGCCGGTTTCGCACATGTCATTGGTCACAACATTCTGCGCCATGACCTGCCGCATCTCATGGCGGTCTCGCCGCGCTTCGCAAAGCTCGCGGACGGACCGATTGACACGCTGTGGCTCAACCCCTTGGCGTTCCCGCGCAATCCCTACCATCATTTGGTCAAGCACTACCGCGATGGGCGGCTTCAAAGTGGTTACGTCAACGATCCCGAGCTCGACGCGCGTCTTGTGTTCGAGGTTCTTCACAACCAGATCGACGCCTTCGTCTCGCTGAACACGTTGTCGCCAGAAACGATGATCGCCTATCACTGGCTGTGCTGCCGAGGTCCCAGTAGCGTCGGATTTGATCGGTTGTTCAGCGACGTGCGCGGGGCGCCCATCCCGACGGAAGTGGAGGCGCACGAGGCCATTCAGGCGTTGCTAAAAGACGTGGCCTGTGGCAGGCAAGTGGACGCTCTGCTCGAGCGGCTCTCGGACACTGGACTGGGTTGGCCGATGGCATATGCGCTCGCTTGGATTTCGGTCGCTGGTGGGGATTCTGTTATGCCCCCTTGGGTGCGGGCGCAGTTCCGTGATGCAGCGCGACTTGTCAAAGATCTGAGAGATACGAATTGTCGTGATCCGCACTGTGCCTATTGCGCAGAGCACAATGATCCCACCCGTGCGCTCGAGCGCTGGTTCGGCTTTCCAAGTTTCCGCCCGGAACCAGTCGACGAGAACGGACGCCCGCTTCAAGAAAAGATTGTGGCGACGGCCATGGAAGGCGACAATTTGTTGGGCATCCTTCCGACGGGCACGGGTAAATCCATCTGTTATCAGATCCCCGCGCTGTCTCGGTTCGACAAGACCGGGGCCTTGACCGTTGTTATATCGCCGCTTGTGGCGCTGATGGCAGACCAGGTTCAGGGCTTGGTACGGGCCGGAATTTCCTCGGCGGTCACGATTAACGGGTTATTGTCTTTGCCCGAGCGTCAGGATGCGCTCGACAAAGTGCGGCTTGGGGATGCTGCGATCCTTTTGATTTCGCCGGAACAACTGCGCAGCACAACAGTTCGGTCCGCTCTGGCACAGCGCGAGGTGGGGCTGTGGGTGCTGGACGAGGCGCACTGCGTGTCCAAATGGGGGCACGATTTCCGACCCGACTATCGCTACGTCTCGCGGTTTATCAAAGAAAGCTCAGGCGACGAACCGGCTCCGGTGCTTTGCTTGACCGCGACAGCAAAGCCGGACGTCGTGCAGGACATCCGAACTCATTTCAAAGAGCGGCTGGGGTCCGAACTGGTGTTGATCGACGGTGGCGCATCGCGGTCGAACCTGAGCTTCCAGGTGCTACCAACGCAGCGTGCCACCAAGATGAGCGATATCCTCGACACGATCGAAGCCCAGCTTCCGCGCGAGGGCGTGTCTGGGGCGGTCGTCTACTGTGCGACCCGAAACGCAACTGAGCGCGTGGCGGAGTTCTTAAAACAACAGGGCATTGCTGCTGAACGGTATCATGCGGGCCTCAGCCCCGATGACAAACGTGAGATCCAGGAGGACTTCCGGGTCGGCAATCTCCGCGTGATCGCGGCCACCAATGCCTTTGGGATGGGGGTCGACAAGCCGGACATCCGTCTGGTGGTTCACGGGGACGTGCCGGGGTCGCTGGAAAACTACCTGCAAGAGGCGGGTCGCGCCGGGCGAGACCGCGAACCTGCAAACTGCGTCCTGTTGTTCAATACAGAAGACGTTGATCGTCAGTTCAGCCTCAGCGCGCGTTCTCGACTCGCGCGGCACGAAATCGGCGCGATCCTGAAGGCGCTTCGGCGCCTTGATGCTCGGACCGGAAAAGGCGGTGAAATTGTCGCTACACCCGGTGAGATCGTTCATGAGGAGAAAGAGCGAGATTTCCATCGGGACAGCAATACCGACGATACGCGAGTGAAGATGGCCGTCGCCTGGCTGGAAGAAGCACATCTTCTGAACCGCGAGGAAAACTGTGTGCAGGTGTTCCCCGGCTCGCTCCGAGTAAAAAGCATGAAGGAAGTCCGTGAAATCCTTGCATCCGCTGAGATCACCGAGCGGCGGCGCGAGGATCTGGCCGCCATCGTGCAGCATATCATCAACGCGCCGCAGGAAGAGGGCATCACCACGGACGAGCTCTGCGGGGTCAGTGGGCTGACGATGCCGGGCGTTCGCAAAGCTTTGGCGGATCTCGAGGCCTTGGGGATTGCAAAGGATGATACAAACATCACCATCTTCGTGCATGTGCGCGTCGAGAATGCCTCACCGAAACGATTCCAAGCGGCGTCCCGGTTGGAAGCTGACCTGATTGCGATCCTTAGAGAGCACGCGCCAGACGCGGACATCAATGAGGCTGTGCCCTGCCATCTGGCCTCAGTGGCGCAGGCTCTGCGGGAGCGGGGACATGCCTCCGTGCGGCCCGATATTGTCGAGGGCTTGCTTCGTGGGATTGCGCAGGATGGCCGCGACATGGATGGCGGTAAAGGCAATATTGGCCTGCGCAAGGTGTCCAAAGGCAGTGTCATGGTGCGAATCCAAAGATCATGGGGGATAATCGAACAGACCGCTCAACTTCGCAGGCAGGCCGCAGAGCGTTTGGTTTCATACTTGATCAACAAGGTTCAGGCCGGCCTGCGTGGGAAAGATGTTCCCGTCGAGACCACGCTTGGCAACCTTCTTGCAGCGATCAACAGCGATGCTCTGTTGAGGGCATCTGTCAATGATCCAGCCAAGCTGATGGACCGGTCGCTTCTATGGCTGCACGAACAGCAGGTGGTGACTCTGGGTAAGGGATTGTCCGTGTTCCGCTCCGCCATGACGTTGCATATCAATCCGAAAGGCGGCGGTTTCACCACCCAACATTTCGCGCCGCTCGAAGACCACTACACCGAACAGACCGTCCAGACCCACGTGATGGCGGCTTATGCGAACAAAGGCATCGACGATATCGATCAGGCCCAGCGGCTCGCGCATGACTATTTCGCAATGGAGCAGTCCGACTTCATGAAAGCTTGGATGCCGGGGAAAATTTCGGAGTTCAGACGACAGGCAACGCCCCAGTCTTATGCCGAGATCGTCGACAATCTGGGTAATTCGACGCAAGAGCAGATCGTGCGTGACGACCGCGAACAGACAAATGTGCTTGTGCTCGCGGGACCGGGATCCGGCAAGACACGCGTGCTTGTCCATCGCGTCGCCTATCTGGTCAGGATCAAGCGCGAAGATCCAAACGGTATACTGGTACTCGCCTACAATCGTCACGCGGCCGCCGAGATCCGGGAACGCTTGCGTCTGCTGATTGGCGAAGATGCTCGCTTCGTGACGGTCTTGACCATACACGCCTTAGCCATGAGGTTGGTTGGCGCGAGTTTCGCCGGACGGGTGGCGGCCGACGAACCTGATTTCGAGACGCTTCTGATCGATGCGGCACGTCTCTTGCGTGGCGACGGGCTGGACAAAATCGAGGCCGAAGCCTTGCGAGAGACCTTGATCCAAGGGTTCCGATGGATTCTCGTGGACGAATATCAGGACGTTGGGCCCGAGGAATACGCCTTGATCGCAGCGGTGGCTGGTCGCAGTATCGACGACCCCGATCAACGGATCAGCCTGTTCGCGGTCGGCGATGACGACCAGAATATCTATGCGTTTGCCGGCGCATCGGTGCGCCACATCCGGCAATTCGAACAGGATTATTCAGCCAAGCCGGTCTTTCTGACCGACAATTACCGCTCGTCGAAAAACGTCATCAGCGCAGCGAACGCCGTGATCGAAGGATCTCGGGAACGTATGAAATCAGGGCATGGGATTACTGTCGATCAATCGCGGCAAAAGGACCCGGCCGGGGGTATCATGGAAAGCCTCGACCCAGTTGCGCAAGGGCGGGTCCAAATCCTCGGCTGCCCGACCGGAAATGACGCTCAGGCCCTTGCGGCGGTCAACGAAATGATCCGCCTGTCAAAACTGATCCCGGATTGGAGCTGGAAGGGGGCGGCAATCATTTCTCGTGATTGGCGCAAGCTTCTGCCGGTCCGCGACTTTGCCGAGGCGCATGGAATTCCCGTTGAAATGGCGAACGAAAACTTGCCAAGTGTGTGGCGCACCCGTGAGATGCGGAGGTTCATCGGCGGCCTACGCGAAAGGCACGCAGCCCTGGTCAGCTTGGCCGACCTTACCGAAATTCTGAATGCGATACCAACAAGCCGTTGGACTGACCGGATAGGCGAGGGGCTTGGCCAACTTGCACGTGAAGTGGATGGCAAAACGCTCCCGAGCCCTGACGTGATCGAATGGTTTGCTGAATGGTCGAAGGATTCATGGGGCGAGCAGCGCGGCCTTAAATTGTTGACGGCGCACCGCGCGAAGGGCCTCGAATTCGATGATGTCGTGATCCTGGATGGCGGTTGGGAACGGCCCTCGCGAAACGAAGATCAGGACGCGCCGAGGCGATTGTTCTATGTAGCTATGCCACGTGCGCGGCGGAATTTGATCGTCATGAGCAACGACAATCACGAATACCTTCCCAGCGAGTCGCCTTCCGTCGTCTCGCGGCACGTAGTGCATGACTTGGCGACAGTCCCCGGCCCACGCCGGTTCTTTCAATCGCCCGAAATGAAGATGGTCGACCTGTCATTCGCAGGACGCCAAGGTGATCGGCACATTGTTCACAACGCGATCGCCGAAGCACAGGTCGGCGCTCCAGTCAGGCTCTCCAGTGTCGGAGATCGCTGGCAGATCGAGGATCTTCAAGGGCGGACCCTCGGTCGGATGGCAAAAGCATTCGCGCCCCCGATGGGTACGAAATTTGTCACCGGCGAGATCGCGGCCATCATACACTGGCGTAAGGAAGATGCAGATGAGCGCTTTCATCACCTGATAAAACGCGCCAATTGGGAAGTCGTGGTGCCTGAACTGGTATTCGAAGAGGTCAAAAGGGGCTGAAAGGGTCATCAGAAAGCATCAGGGCGGCAAGTAAGTCGGTCAAGCCGTCGTTCGCTGCACTTGCAATAAAGGACTGCTCGTGGTCGTAATTACACATTCCAACAAACTGATTTATCGGCAACTTTGTCCCGCATCTCGGAGATAGGGACCGTTTTGACAAGCGTCAGTTTCCGCCGGAAGCGGTGCTTCGAGATCGAAACCACAGTTGGGCACCCGTCAATGGCCGCTTGGCGTTGGAGACCCCCCTACCGCGACCAGTTCAGGGAATGCGTCGATACGTGCTAAGCCGGCTCAATCTCGGCCAACTTCTCAATCAGCTTACGGTTCAACTCATCCCCATGCGCCCCGAAATGAATTTCTCGATGAACTGTCGGGCAGATTGCTGCCACGTAACGGGGATCGTCAGGCCCATCATCCGATAGCCGCCGGGTATGATGCACCTCCAGATAAGGTCGTCCCGATGGCGTTTGGAATGGCGCTGGTTCTCCGGTTAGTTCACATCTCCCGTTGGCTCGTGCCAAGACGTAGTCACGAACCGTGGCTGACCTCTTTCGATAAGCGAATCGCGCCTCCCGCCAGTTCTTAGCCCGCTGAGGCTTAGCTGCTTTCTGTGCCGCACTACGAAGCCTTTCAATCGGTAATTCTGCCTCGGCTTCATCAGACTCATCGCGAACGGTCTGCACGTCCGCCGAAGCTCTGACGAGATGAAAGCGGATGCATTCACGGTTGTTTCCGTCAGTGTCTAGACCTTTGAATGTGTCCCACGATTGGCACGCAAATCGCCCAATGAAACGAACAGGAAGCCCTTTCCCTAGGGCCTCGAATAGTAGTAGCTCCCTTCCGTTGATGTCATGGTCTCGGATGTGGGCGTTCCCAGCCTTGAACTGCATATCACCCTTTTGACCCTCACCGGTATAGAGGAAGACGCCCTCGTGCTGCCAACCATCTTCATAGCCGTGCTGTTCGCCACTCTTGCCGGTGAAGATGAATACAAATTGGCTGTCCTTTGGCGTCGAGATGCCGCCCTGTCGCTGCCCACCGAAGACGTCGTGAATGTCTTTAGCGCGCGAGTATTCCACTCCTTCAATAAACATGCCGCCCCCAACTTGGATCACTATTCGGTTTAAACAAGATCACACCCCACTTAGACAAGATCACACCCCGCGAAAGTCCCGTGTTTGTCGATCTCCAAATTGCAGCCTGCTATGGGCCCTCCCTTAGAGAGGGTGGCCCTTGCGAAAAAAACTTGCTCCAGACAGTATGGGTGCCTCGCAGGTATCCACGTGACCGGCTGAGAGGGTGCCAGGGGGTGGGGTCACCAGATAGATGAAGCCCGTACCTGAATTGCCGCCTCTAGCGACTAGGTCGGCGACGGTTTGCTAAAACAAGTGCGGTGGTCGCCATGTGGTCGCCAACCCCTTGTGGGGCCAAGTCAAAAACCTCGTAAAGCGCTAATTTTATGGTGCTGCTGGAGAGAATTGAACTCTCGACCTCTCCCTTACCAAGGGAGTGCTCTACCTCTGAGCTACAGCAGCGCTGTGGGCGGGTGATTAGACTCAAACGAAACGCGGCGCAAGGGTGTCTGGACGGTTTTTTTCGCCTCCTGTAGAGAAAGAGCATGACAGATAAAAATTCACCCAAAAAACAAGGCAAATCCGGGGGCGCAAGAGAAGAGCGTTTGAAGGCGGCGCTGAAGGCGAACATGGCGCGGCGCAAGGCGCAGGCCAAGGCGCGGGCGGCCTCGGGGGACAAAGCCGATAAGGACGAGGGATAAGAGCAGATGGATTCGATTCTTGTAACGGGCAATGGCCCGCTGACCGGGCAAATTCCGATTGCGGGGGCCAAGAATGCGTGCCTGACGTTGATGCCCGCGACGCTTCTGAGCGAAGAACCGCTGACACTGACCAACGCTCCACGGCTGAGCGACATCAAAACGATGACTGCCCTGCTGCAATCGCTTGGGGCCGAGGTGTCGGCGCTGCAGGACGGGCAGGTGATCGCAATGTCGAGTCATAACCTGACCAGTCAGACTGCAGATTATGACATCGTGCGTAAGATGCGTGCATCTAATCTGGTGCTTGGGCCATTGCTGGCGCGGTTTGGTCAGGCCGTTGTGTCACTGCCTGGTGGTTGCGCGATCGGCGCGCGTCCGATGGATTTGCATGTCGAGGGGCTGGAAGCGCTGGGTGCAGAGATCGAACTGAAAGACGGGTATCTGCACGCCAAGGCACAGGGCGGGCTGAAAGGCGCGGTGCATGAGATGCGCTTTGCCTCGGTTGGGGCAACTGAAAACATCGTCATGGCTGCGACGCTGGCCAAGGGAACCACTGTTCTGAAGAATGCCGCGCGCGAGCCTGAGATTGTCGATCTGGTCGAATGCTTGCGCAAGATGGGAGCCCAGATTTCGGGCGAGGGGACCTCGACCATTGAAATCCAGGGTGTCGATCGGTTGCATGGTGCCACGCATCAGGTCGTTACGGACCGGATCGAACTGGGTACCTATATGCTGGCTCCGGCGATTTGCGGCGGTGAAGTTGAATTGCTGGGCGGGCGCATGTCGCTGGTCGAATCCTTTGCCGAGAAGCTGGACGCAGCAGGAGTCAGCGTTACGGAAACCGAAAAGGGACTGAAAGTCGCGCGAAAGAATGGCCGCGTTCAGGCCGTGGATGTTGTGACCGAACCTTTCCCGGGATTCCCGACGGACCTTCAGGCGCAGATGATGGCGCTGATGTGCACCGCCGAAGGAACCTCGGTGCTGGAAGAACGCATTTTCGAAAACCGATTCATGCACGCACCCGAACTGGTGCGCATGGGCGCGAATATCGAGGTGCATGGTGGCACAGCCACAGTTACCGGTGTTGAAAGCCTGAAAGGTGCGCCTGTTATGGCAACGGACCTGCGCGCCTCGGTCTCGCTGATTCTGGCGGGGCTGGCGGCAGAAGGTGAAACAACGGTCAGCCGGGTCTATCATCTGGACCGCGGATATGAGCATGTGGTGCGCAAGCTGGAAGGCGTGGGTGCAAAAATCGAACGGATCAAGGGCCAATGACAGACGCAAGTTTTGAAGACGGGCGCGAGGCCCCGCTGAATCTGGGTGCTGAGGACAGCGACGACCTTCAGGTGATCTCGACCTTGGCGCAGGACGCGGTTTTCCCGGCGACCGAGATGAAATGGCAGCCGTCGCAGCGCCGTTTTGGTCTGCTGCTGAACCGCTTTCGCTGGGAAGACAAAGATGCGGCCACCCGCCGTGAACGCCCGTTTGAACGGGTGCAATCCGTGCTGGTCTTTGATTCGGTACTGTCCGTGGCCAGCCAGGGTATCGATCGCAGCGACAAGGACATGATCATGTCCCTTCTGTCCGTCGATTTTGAAGCGGGCGAGGATGGCGCAGGCCATATCTTGCTGACTTTGGCAGGGGATGGTGTGATCCGCCTGCGGGTTGAAGCCGTCGATGTGACCCTCAAGGATGTAACCCGCCCGTATCAGGCCCCGTCGGGTCAGGCCCCGCATCACCCCGAATAGATGCAGAATAAGCGCGGTATCTCTCAGGCGTTGTCTAGACTGCCAGGAGGCATCGCGCTGCGTCCGGCCACCGTGTTCGACGTGTTCGACATCAGCCGGGTGCTGATCCGGTCGATCACGCAGCTTTGTGTGGCCGACCACAATAATGATCCTGACCATTTGAAAGAGTGGACTACAAACAAAGATCCAGAAACCATCAGGGGTTGGTTCAAATCAGGGTCGCAGATCTGGGTGGCCGAGCATGAAGGGCGGGTGGCTGCCGTCGGCGGTTTGTTCGAGACCGGGAAGATCACCTTGCTCTACGTTGATCCCGGTCATGTAGGCAGCGGAGTTGGGGCCGCTCTGCTCAATCGGTTAGAACAGCAACTGGCTGCGTGCGGTTGCACCGAGGCGCATCTGGATGCGACCCGGACGGCGCGGAAGTTTTATCTACGCCATGGGTGGGAAGATACCGGGCGGTGCAGTGACCGCCAGGATTTGTCCTGCTTGGCGATGCGCAAATCGCTGCACCCCGACGACTGAGGGTTGAGACCCGACCTTCGCAGCGATATGTCCCATGTCGCAACGCCCGGAGTGCCTGATCATGCCCGTTTTCCTCGACACCACATCACCCGATTTTGAGGGTGCCTTCCAAACGCTGCTGTCAGCCAAGCGCGAAGACAGCCCAGATGTGGATTCGGTTGTGGCTCAGATCATTGATGATGTTCGCAACCGCGGTGACGTGGCGGTCATCGAGTTGACTGCTAAGTTTGACCGTCTGGAGCTAACACAGAAAACTTTGGCCTTCAGCGCGCAGGAAATTGTGGATGCGGTGGCGCAAGTCTCGACCGAGGATCGCGAGGCGCTTGAACTGGCTGCAGCCCGCATCCGGGCCTATCACGAAAAACAGATGCCCACCGATCATAGCTGGACGGATGAGGCCGGGGCGACCCTGGGTTGGCGCTGGTCGGCAGTCTCCGCCGCAGGGCTGTACGTGCCGGGCGGTCTGGCATCCTATCCGTCGTCGGTGTTGATGAACGCCATTCCGGCTAAAGTGGCGGGCGTAGAGCGGTTGGCCATCGTGGTTCCCACACCAGACGGGCAGGTGAACCCGCTGGTGTTGCTGGCCGCGCAATTGGCGGGCGTGGACGAGATCTATCGAATCGGTGGCGCGCAGGCTGTGGCCGCACTGGCCTATGGCACCGACACTATCGCGCCGGTCGACAAGATCACCGGCCCGGGCAATGCCTTTGTTGCAGCCGCCAAACGCCGTGTCTTTGGAAAGGTCGGCATTGATATGATCGCGGGCCCGTCGGAGATTTTGGTGATTGCCGACAAGGATAACGACCCCGACTGGATCGCGCTGGATTTGCTCAGTCAGGCCGAACATGACGAAAGCGCGCAATCCATCCTAATCACCGATGACGCTGCTTTCGGGCAACGCGTCGCGGACGCGGTGGAAAAGCGCCTTGAAACCCTACAACGCCGCGCAATCGCCGGGGCCAGTTGGCGTGACTTCGGTTCTATCATCACCGCACGCGACCTGGACGAGGCGGCAATCCTGTCCAACCGCATTGCGCCAGAACATCTGGAACTGTGCGTTTCTGATCCGCTGGCGTTGAGCGAAAAGACGATCCACGCTGGCGCCATTTTTCTGGGCCAATATACGCCCGAAGCCATCGGTGACTACGTTGGCGGCCCGAACCACGTTCTGCCGACCGCCCGGTCTGCGCGGTTCTCATCGGGGCTCAGCGTGATGGACTTCCTCAAGCGCACCACACTGAGCCACATGACCCCCGAAGCGTTGCGTGCCATAGGTCCAGCCGCCGAACAACTGGCCCAATCGGAAAGCCTTGAGGCGCATGGGCTGTCGGTAGCAGCGCGATTGAACCGCCTAAATGGATGAGATGGCGCAAAGACTTGGCCGATGTGGCGTTTCTGCGCGTTGCCCCGCCAATTTCGTTGTTATAGGTCTGTGCTGACACAAGGATTGTAGCTGTAAAGATGACCCGCATCTCGCATATCGAACTGGATGACCGAAACCTGCCTCCGCCGACGCCAGAGATCGAGCAGGAGCGCAAGGTCGCCATCTATGATTTGCTGGAAGAGAACAGTTTCTCTCTGCCCAAACGCGATGACCGCGTTGTGCCCGACGGGCCCTATCGCCTGCAATTGTCGATCCGCGACAAGCGGTTGGTCTTTGACGTTGCAACCGAGGAAGAACAGAAAGCGGCTGAGTTTCATCTGTCGCTTGGTCCGTTTCGGCAAGTGGTCAAAGATTATTTCCAGATCTGCGAAAGCTATTTCGACGCGGTGAAGTCGCTGCCGCCCAGCCAGATCGAAACCATCGACATGGCCCGGCGTGGCATCCACAACGAAGGCAGCCGCGTCTTGCAGGAAAGGTTAGAGGGCAAGGCCGACGTAGACACCGACACCGCCCGCCGCCTTTTCACGCTGATCTGCGTGCTGCATTTCGGAGGCTAACGGGTGACGCCTCTGCCGCAGTCGATCCTGTTTTGTTGTGACCACAACTCGGTTCGATCCCCGATGGCCGAGGGCATCATGAAGAAATTCTACGGCACCGGCACCTATGTGCAGTCTGCCGGAGTCCACAACGATCTGGATATTGACGGCTTCTGTATTTCCGTCTGTCACGAAATCGGGGTCGAGCTATCCCGCCACCGCACCCGATCCTTCGACGAGATGGAAGAGTGGGGTGATGACCTCAGTTCGTTCGACCTGATTGTCGCCTTGTCCCCCGCCAGCCAACGCAAGGCGTTGGAACTGACCCGGATTTTTCACCTCGATGTCGATTATTGGCCAATAATGGACCCTACTGGAATGGGTGAGACACGGGAAACAAAGCTACACCACTACCGACAGACCCGCGATCAGATCATCAAGCATCTGAAAGACCGCTGGGGCGAACCAACGGAGTGAACCATGAACCAGACCGTTCAAACCTATTTCGAGGCATTCAACGCCGGTGATGTTGATGGCATGTTGGCCTGTTTGTCCGACGACGTGGCCCATCACGTAAACGAGGGCCAAATCCGTGTGGGCAAGGAAAAGTTTGCTGCCTTCTGCGCCCATATGAATCGCTGCTACAAAGAGAACCTGACAGATATCGTCGTGTTCGATGCCCAGGGTGGCACCCGCGCTGCGGCCGAATTCATCGTGAACGGCACCTATCTGGAGACCGACGAGGGCCTGCCCGAAGCACACGGCCAGACCTATCGCCTGCCTGCCGGATCATTCTTTGATCTGAAAGACGGCAAAATCACCCGCGTCACCACTTTTTACAACCTTGCGGACTGGACCAAACAGGTCTCGAATGGCTGAGGTCAGCGCAGTCCGCCCCCTGACCGGAGCGGCGCTTGAGGCTGCTCTGGACGATGTCGCCCGTCTGCGGATCAAGGTCTTTCACGACTGGCCTTATCTCTATGATGGCGACCTCGAATACGAGCGTAAATACCTGCAGTCCTACCGGGACAGCGATCAGGCCATCGTGGTGGGTGCTTTCGACGGCGACCGCCTGATCGGCGCGTCAACCGGCGCCCCCCTGAAGGATCACGCCGAAGATTTCGCCGCAGCGTTTGAAGGCACAGGCCTTGAGTTGGGCGACATCTTCTATTGCGCAGAGTCGGTACTGTTATCGGAGTATCGTGGGCAAGGTGTCGGCCACAAATTCTTTGACGAACGTGAAGCCCATGCTCGCCGTCTTGGGTTCTCCAAAGCTGCATTCTGCGGAGTGCAACGCCCGGACGACCACCCGATGAGACCTGCACAATACCGCCCGCTCGACACCTTCTGGCGCGCGCGCGGTTACACGCCTCTACCCGGCGTCATGGCACAGTTTTCCTGGAAAGACATCGGAGAAGACGGCGAGACGCTCAAACCGCTACAGTTCTGGATCAGGGATCTGTAGTCACCATCTACGGTGCGCGCCTGCGGCTTAAGAAACCGTATTTCACGGCCCAAGCCCGAAGCGACAGGCGTTTACGCTTGTCTTGTTTCACTGCTTTCTTGGATTGCTGACCGCCTTTGCGGTTGAACTCATAGACGTCAATGACACGCTCGGCGCATCCGCAGGCTTCGCCCATCCCAACCTTGGCGAAATAGAACTTCTCGAATTCTTCCTGTTTTTGCATCACCAGCCTCCTTCGTACATTCAAGCACGTCAGACCGCAGATGCCAATTCACGTTCCCGTCTGTGCAAGACATAGAGTAGGTCCCGGGCAGAGCATGCCCGGGCATTTGTTTTCAGTGCCCTAAGATCGGGTCAAACTCACTTTCAGGGTCGAGGACCGGATCCAGAACAAGCACCAACCGCGTCTCGCCCGTGCCTTCAATCGGAGGCGAGCGGTGCAGAAAACCGGAGTCTGGTTGTGCGGGCCAGAGCGTGCCACATAACAGAATTGGTGCGCCGGTTGGGGTCGTGAAAACGCGCGATGGGTCTGCGCCACCTGTCGAGACCCCATATTGCGTTCCCGTTCCCTTATAGGTGCATACGAGGCGCGCGGTCACGGCATCGACGTGGAACCTGCGGCATGCTTTGGTCGTTATCACGTCCAACCGCAGCCGCAGCCATTTCGCGTTCATCAGACCGGCAAAGATATCAGACAGCGCTGCAATGTCGTCCACCAGCCGGTCGCGCTCTGCACCCGGTGGGGTGCCGCGCGCGTCGCATACTTCAGAAACAGCCTCGCGCACCAACTCGGGGCGCAGGATCACGCGGGTCTTGGGCAGTTGTTCGGGCGCGATCCCGTTTAGCCAGGATTGAAAACCCTGCAGCGGTTGCCGGTTCCAAATTGCCGCAGCACATCCGGGTTGATGAATGGCTGAAAGGTCGTTGGGCGTGGTGCAAATCTCGACCCCTATGGCGGCGTCTTGGATGATGTTTTGAACAATACTCATGCTGCAGCCTCTGCCCGTCGCCAGATCGGGAAGGGGTCTGCCAGATTGGGTAGATCCTCCAGACGAGTTGCTGCGACAGCGGGCAGCAGCGCAGCATCCAACCGGGCTTTCAATCTGGGCCAATCAATACCGCTGCCGATGAACACTATCTCTTGCCGCCGATCGCCCCACGGCTCTTGCCAATGGGCCTGCATGTAAGCTCGTGCGCTTTCGTGATCTGGGCGGCGGTCTTCGGGCACGGTGGCCCACCAAGTGCCCAGCGGCTGTACCGAGGACAGGGCACCCGCCAGCGAAAACTCGTCCACCCAATCCGGGCGCGTGGCGATCCAGAAATGGCCTTTGGCCCGGATCACACCGGGCAGATCGCCGTTCAGGATTTCAAGGATCTTTTCAGGGATAAAGGGCTGCCGCGCACGGTAGACATAGCTGGTGACGCCATATTCCCCGGTCTCTGGCACGTGATCCGCAAAACCATAAAGTTCTTTGGCCCACATCGGGTGCTCATGCGCCTTTTCGAAGTCGAACAGCCCGGTATCCAGAATTTCATCTGCGGCCACGTCCGAGTGGTTGGTCTCGATGATCCGGGCGTCCGCGTTCAAGCTTCGGATGATCTTGCGCGCAGCATCCACGCGATCTGGTCCGGCGTCAGAAACTTTGTTCAGAATGACCACATCTGCAAATTCGATCTGATCGGTCAGCAAATGTACCAACGTGCGCTCATCTTCTTCGCCCATCGTCTCGCCACGGTCGCGTAGGAAATCATGGCTGGAGAAATCCTTGAGCAGGTTCACCGCATCTACAACCGTCACCATCGTGTCCAGGCGTGAAACGTCCGAGAGGCTTTCGCCAAGCTCATCGCGGAAGTCAAAAGTGGCCGCTACGGGTAGAGGCTCGGAAATGCCGGTGGATTCGATCAACAGGTAATCAAACCTCCCTTCAGATGCCAGTCTGCGTACCTCGTCCAGCAGGTCGTCGCGCAGCGTACAGCAGATGCAGCCGTTCGACATTTCGACCAGTATCTCATCTGTGCAGGAAAGCTCGGTATCGGCGCGTATGAGATCAGCGTCGATATTCACTTCGGACATGTCGTTGACAATCACGGCCACCCGGCGGCCATCGCGATTGTTGAGTACGCGGTTCAAGAGGGTTGTTTTGCCCGCGCCCAGAAAGCCGGACAGTACTGTGACCGGAAGTCGGGTGTCACTCATGGAATGTGCTCCTGTGTATATGGCTCGTTTCGGGGTACAGGCGGTTGCCTATCCTCTCCCGCTATAAATTGCCGATCATGTAATGTTATTACATTGTTGATGGCAAGCTGGTTTTTGGCGGGTTATCGTTTGATCGTTGGGTCAGCGTCTCGTAAAACCTCCACAGCGCTTGGGTGCGGGTCAGAAGGACGGTGCGGAAACAAATGCCCTGTACATACCGCGCCGTCCTCTTCTAGTGTCGCGCCGACTGAGTTCCTTTGGATACGAAATCATGAAAGTCGCCACCGCTGCTTACGATCTCAGCTGGCTCGACAGTTGGGCACAGTACGAAGACAAGTTGGACCGATGGGTTGCCGAGGCCGCAGGTCAGGGGGCCGAGCTGTTGGTCTTTCCTGAATACGGGGCTATGGAGCTTTCGACCCTCGACGGGGTCGCCGTGGCAGGCGATCTGGAACGTTCGATCCATGCCGTGTCTGACCGGATGGGGGATGTGCAAACCCTGCACAGCCGCCTTGCGAAGACATACAACACATATATTCTGAGCGCTTCCGCCCCGGTTGTGGATGGCCACGGTCGTCCAGTGAACCGCGCCGCGTTCTATTCGCCGGACGGCGCTTGCGACCATCAGGACAAGCAGATCATGACCCGGTTCGAGCGTGAAGATTGGGACATTGCCCCCGGTGGTCCGCTGAAGCTGTTCAACACCGCGCTGGGCAAGATCGGGGTGCTCATCTGCTATGACAGCGAATTCCCTTTGCTGGGCCGCGCGCTGAGCGAGGCGGATCTGATATTGGTCCCGTCTTGCACCGAAGCTCTTTCGGGTTATTGGCGGGTTCGTATCGGAGCGATGTCAAGATCCTTGGAAAACCAATGTGTTACAGTTATGGCGTCGCTGGTAGGTGACAATGATTGGTCCGAGGCCGTGGACAAAAACACTGGTACGGGCGGCATATTCGGCCCGCCTGACAAGGGCTTTCCAGCCACTGGTGTGCTGGCCGAGGGCACGCTTAATCAGCCCGGCTGGACCTATGCCGAGATCGATCTGTCAGCCATTGCCGAAGTCCGTGCGGATGGTCATGTGTTGAACCGAACGCATTGGGAAGAACAAGCCCTCCGAGTCGAATCGGTCACAATATCCGACCTTTAGGTGATTCCGCCCTTGAAATAAGGGCAAAATAGGCTCATTTAAGCGCTCATCCCCGCAGATTCTGCGGGTTCAACGTAATGATGGAGACAACATGGCCAAGGAAGATACGCTCGAATTTCCCGGTGTCGTGAAGGAACTCCTGCCTAATGCGACGTTTCGGGTCGAGCTGGAAAACGGCCATGAGATCATCGCACATACGGCAGGCAAGATGCGCAAGAACCGCATCCGTGTTCTGGCCGGCGACAAAGTTCAGGTCGAAATGACCCCGTATGATCTGACCAAGGGTCGGATCAACTACCGCTTCAAGTAACGCCTGCCGCAATGGCGTTTATCCTAGGATCGGGCAGCCCGAGACGGCTGGACCTGTTGGCCCAGCTTGGTGTGCAGCCCGATGCCATCCGCCCCCCTGACATCGACGAAACGCCTCGGAAAGCTGAGCTTCCGGTTCCTTATTGCAGTCGGATAACGCGCGAGAAAGTGCTGGCGGTGCAGGCGGATAGCGGTGACATCACGCTTTGCGCAGATACCACGGTCGCATTGGGGCGGCGCATTCTGGGAAAGCCCGAAGATGCGGGCCAGGCCGCCGAATTTCTGCACGCATTGTCCGGTCGCCGTCACCGGGTCATAACCTCGGTAGCTGTACGGTCTGGGGATCGAATACTACAGCGTGACGTGGTCTCGCAGGTGAGGGTCAAACGCCTGTCCGATGTCGAAATCAATGCTTATCTGGCGACAGGGGACTGGCAGGGCAAAGCTGGAGCTTACGCCATTCAAGGCCCCGCAGGTGCGTTCGTACCCTGGATTTCGGGATCGTTCACCGGCATTGTCGGACTGCCCCTGTCCGAAACCGCCGCCCTGTTGCAGGGTATCGGCTATCCACTTTATCGCGAGGCACCATGAAGGGCCGCACTATCGTTCTGGACCACATCGAGGATCGCGAAGCCGCGGCCCTTATGGTTGACGGAAAGCTTGATGACTTCCTGATTGCAGCTGACGCGCCCACGCCCGGCACGATCTACCGCGCCCGCGCAGACCGCCCAGTCAAAGGGCAGGGCGGTATGTTTCTGACAACGCCAGATGGGCCCGCTTTCTTGCGTCAAGTTAAAGGCTTGGCGCCGGGGGCTTTACTTTTGGTACAGGTGAGTGGCTATGCCGAACAAGGAAAAGCGATCCCTGTCAGCAACCGGATCCTATTCAAAAGCCGTTATGCCATTGTCACGCCCGAAGCGCCGGGTCTGAATATTTCGCGCAGCATCAGGGATGACGATACCCGCGACCAGTTGTTGGAAATTGCACACGAACAGATGGGCGACAGCCCTTATGGTCTGATCCTTCGTTCCTGCTGTGCAGGTGCGGATGCCGATGACATTGCCGAGGATATTTCAGCCATGTTGGCCCAGGCGGATCAGGTGATGAATGACGATGGCACAGAGACAGAGGTGCTGAGCGAAGGGGATGGCCCTCATATCCTCGCCTGGCGCGACTGGACCGGCCCGGCTGAGGTTGTGCCGCAGGCCGGGGGATTCGAAAGTCACGGTGTTTTGGATGCGCTCGATATGGCGCGCGGAACGTCCGAGCCTTTGCCGGGCGGTGGGCATCTTTATGTCGAACCCACGCGTGCCTTGGTTGCAGTGGATGTGAATACCGGTTCAGATACGTCTCTCGCTGCGGGCACCAAAGCCAATTTTGCTTGCGCCAAGTTGTTGCCGCGGGCTCTGCGTGTGCGTGGGTTGGCGGGGCAGATCACCTTGGACCTGGCACCGATGCCTAAGAAGGACCGACGCGGTTTTGAATCCGCTCTACGTGCTGCTTTCAAATCGGACCCGGACGAGACCATCCTGGCAGGCTGGACCCCGCTGGGGCATTTCGAATTGCAACGCAAACGCAGCCGCTTGCCGCTGGCGGAGATCCTGAAATGAGCTGTCCGATCTGCGGTGAAGACACGGTGCAAAAGTTCCGCCCTTTCTGCTCAAAACGCTGCGCGGACATTGATCTGGCCAAGTGGCTGAACGGCTCATATGCTGTCCCATCGCAACGCGAAGAGGACCTTGAAGCCGAGGCTGAAGCCCAAGACCTTATGCCAAAACGACCGCATTGAAAAAATGTAAAAAAGCCTCTGGACACTGCCGGTAGCAAGTCATAGAACGCCCCCACCCAACGATGTACATCGTTCCCGTGCCCGGGTAGCTCAGGGGTAGAGCAGTGGATTGAAAATCCTCGTGTCGGTGGTTCGATTCCGCCCCCGGGCACCACTCCTAAAGTCAACCTATTGATTAACCTCGGTTTCTTGAAGAAGCTGCGAGATCGTAGGACATGGCGTATGACAAATCGACACCCTTCACGTTCACGAAGAACGGTATCTACTACTTTGAAAGAAGGGTCCCTATTGACCTTCAGAAGTACTATTCTACCAGAAAGATTACTTACTCGCTGCGAACTCGGTCAGCTCATGTAGCAAATGCCAGGGCGAGCAGGGCGGCGAGCCAGCTAGATGAATACTGGTATCATCTCCGGGTTAGCAACGTACAATTACCAGGAAAGGACAAGCTTCGATTCTCCTATGATGTAGTCTGCAATGATCAGCGCACGTCAGTGGAGACTGTGACACTCTCAGAGGCTGTGGGAGTTTATCTTCGACTTAGAGGTGTCGACCGACCCATTACGTTTACCAGAGCCGCCGAACGGGCCTGCGGCTACCTGATAGACATAGCTGGCGACAAAGACCTCTGCGCCTACACTAAGAAAGATGCTAACGCTCTTCGCGATGCCTTGCTCGAACGCGGATTGTCGGGCAGCAGTGTAACACGCATTTTTGGGACAGTTAGATCTGTCACCAACTTTGTGGCGAGTGAAATGGGCATCTCAACTGTGAACCCTTTTGGGGGAGTTTATTTCGACCGCCAAGCTGGGGTGCAGGAGCGACAACCTCTGCCAAACGATACGATCCGAGCAGTACAGGCTGAATGCCTACGACTTGACGACGAACTCAGATGGCTTGTTGCACTCGTGTCTGACAGTGGCCTCAGGCTCGCAGAGGCTGCAGGTCTAACGCTTAATGACCTAGTAGTTGACGGCCCAAGTCAAAAGTTGATCGTGCAAGAACACCCTTGGAGACGGCTCAAGACCCCGGGCAGCAAGCGTGAGATTCCACTAGTCGGAATGGCTTTATGGGCGGCAAAACGCATTCATAGCGTTGGTACAGATGACCTGTATGCTTTCCCACGTTACAACGGTTCCCGTTTGACGAACGCTAATTCGGCGAGCGCGGCTTTGAATAAATGGCTCAAACCGTTGGTACCGAAGCAGTGCACGATGCACAGCTTTCGACATTCGATGCGGGATAGACTGCGAGCGGTCGAGTGTCCGTCTGATATCGTTGATCAGGTAGGTGGTTGGCAAACTGGCGGTACAGGCCAATCATACGGTAAAGGCTACCCGCTCGAAGTATTGCACCGCTGGATGGATAAGATCGTTTGATCATCAAACATGTGATCTTCACCGATCAACCTTTTTCGCCGACTGCTTCAGATGGGTGATTGGGCCTAATCGGTAGCCGTTTGGCCTTACCCTGGCGCCGTAACTCCTCGCCAATACTGTCGAATAAGCATGAGCAAGTTCCCCAGAGCGCCTCCGGTCGTGCTCTGGTGAACGCTCCTACAACGATGTATCGAGCGGGTAAGTAGTTTGGTCCAATAAGTGCTATCACTTCTTGATCTTGATCCGTCAGTTCCAGCCCAAGCTCTGTGGCCTTCTCGGCCAAGCGCTCCATTTTGTGCCCAACGTTCTTGATGTCGGCAACGCTCAAGCCCTTTGACCGTAGGTATGCCTTTAAGAAAAGTTCGATAGCGTGAAAATAGAGGTAATTCACCGGAGCGTCGGGGTGTGTGGCGTCTAGATTTGAGCCTTGAAGAACAGAGGCCGAAGCCCAATAGGAGTGCGCGTAGTTGAATAAACCAATCGCGGTCGTTCGTTCGTCGTTCGTCATGTATTTGGGACTTCTAAGAGTGTTTGAATCAGATTTTTCGCCGCCATGTCCTACGATCTCGCAGCTTCTTCAAGAAACCGAGGTTAATCAATAGGTTGACTTTAGGAGTGGTGCCCGGGGGCGGAAGTTCTACTCCCGTTACAGGCACCGTCACCGGTGATCACCTCAGTGAAACAAGGGGTATCAGCAGGGGTGAATCCGCGTCAATAGGCACGTTTTGTCCTACGATTTGTCCTACGGCCCACTTGGCTCCCTCTCGGTGTCCTTCAGTGACTCCCTGAAGCCCGGTGCGGTTCCCGGGGGCGTACCCATATCGACCACCGGAAAGACTCTGCGTGAGTCTCTGCGCGTTTGCACCCCTCCCTCATAAAGGGCATCGACTACCTACAGTACCCGGCCCGACTTAACCGAGACTTAGCTGCCGGGGTCTCCAACTGCCTGTATCGGCCACCCGAGTATCTTGCGCAATCCAGAGCATGCCCTGCAGCGATTACGGCAGCGCCGATGTCTTCACCGTCGGCAAAGCAAACACCAACCCAACGATCATAAGAGCGCTCTCCGTTAAGTTCGCACTCGATGTTCTTGCCTCGGAGGAAGTTCACCATCCAGCGTTTCGCGTCCTGACCAGAACGAGTGCCAAGTTCCGGCGCATCCACTCCGTTCAGGCGAACAGGAGTGCCATCGACAACTATCGTATCTGCGTCGCGTACTTGGAGGCCACCAGCAGCGGCGGTCGTGGCGAAAAGAGCCACAGCAATTGTTACCATCTTGAACAAGACAAATTCCTCGGTGTTGCGTGTTAGTCAATTACTTGAGTTGCAAGCCGCAACTGCGAGCCACGTTATTGTACTATGAAGCGCAGTGAACAAGCACGATGTTACTCCAGCACCCCCCTTCGTTTTCACCTCAAAAATCTCTGGGTGAATCTTTACGTGACCTCGTACCGTCTTCCCCCCTCCTGGGGTGCTATCGGCGCCATTCCCAAGCAGAACACAGGGGGGATGCTTAGAGACGCGCAGAGACTCACGCAGAGTCTTTCCGGTGGTCGATATGGGTACGCCCCCGGGAACCGCACCGGGCTTCAGGGAGTCACTGAAGGACACCGAGAGGGAGCCAAGTGGGCCGTAGGACAAATCGTAGGACAAAACGTGCCTATTGACGCGGATTCACCCCTGCTGATACCCCTTGTTTCACTGAGGTGATCACCGGTGACGGTGCCTGTAACGGGAGTAGAACTTCCGCCCCCGGGCACCATATCACTTACCCAAGAATTTAAATTCTAACCTAATCACAAGGTTATCTGGGTTTTTTGATTTGTTGCCCACTCGAACCAACCGCAGCGAGTGGATTAAATTGTTGCCCATTCGTTGCTCAATTGAAGATTCTCAATCTGAGAAAGGATGAGCAACAAATGCCCTTAACAACTGAAATCATTGAAACATTCCAGCCTACAAAAAAGCGGTACCGTAAGTCTGACGAAAAAGGACTTTTCTTGGAGATTTCTCCAAACGGTTCAAAGACGTGGAAGCTCGCTTATAGGTTTCAGGGTGGTCACGCTAACTTAACTGCCCGTTCAATCGCAGAGTTCGCATATGCGTTCGGCAAGGACATCGAGATTGATTTCGTGGACAAAAACGCTCGCGACGTAGGCAGTAACAATTCGGCTTCGGACGAAGTTCAAGTTATGCGAGAAACTACGCAAAGGTTGTCAATTCGCACTAGGCGGCTTTGTCCGCACGGCGGCCCTTCTTCACAGCCAGTATCGAGCGATTTCAGCGAACTGCGGCTTTTGATGGGTCGCGCCTTAGCGTCAATACCAACTGTGCAACGGCCCTTACGGGCCGTTGGCTCTTGGAGGCGAGAATAGCCGAATGAATTAAATTGCCAATGCAATGCAGTGCGTGCTCTGTGTTGGGGTCTCTCTATCTTTGCTACCTCGTCCAGGCTATGGTTTCACTATTGGTATTATAGTTTCACCATTGGTATTATAGTTTCACCATTGGTATAAGGAGCACTTTCATGGCAAAGGCTTTTTCTGTTTTGACCTGGAACGTCGAGCATTTCGGGGCAACCGACAAAAAGAAGAAAACACCAAAGAAACCAATTCAACCAATCATTGATGAGATTGCGGCAGTCAATCCAGACATTGTGGCGATCATCGAGGTGCGCAGCAGCATCGTGGCCCAATACTTGATGAACTTGATGCCCAACCATTTCTTCTTCATAACCGAAGGTGAGCAGATGCAGGAGATTTTGGTCGGAATCCGGAAAACTCTTCCTGCGTTCGTTACACAGAAGAACGAGTTTCAGGCCGGACAAACAAGCCTACGCCCCGGATTGCTGGTTACACCGACGATAGATGGCGAGGCCTATCCAATTCTCTTCCTCCATGTGAAGTCAATGCCCGATCCGCGTGGGTTTGGCATTCGGAATTACATGATCGACAAGGCATTTGATTTCCGAAACGTCCTGAAGAAGGCGGCGGGTGGAAAGACCCCGAATTACATTTTTTTGGGGGATCTGAATACAATGGGCATGGAGTATTTTGGTTCAGACAAGGACATCAGCGGAGAGAGGGAGATAAAGGAGCTTGCCGCCGCTGCCAAGCGCAGGAACATGCAATTGCTGACAAAAAGCGAAGGCGCAACCTATTGGAGCGAGCGTTATGGTCCAAGTGATCTGGACCATGTCGTGGCGATGGATCATCTAAAATTCAAATCATTCGGCGGCGCAGATGTAAAGGTAAGCGGCTGGAATGACAAATCTAACAAGGCGCAGAGGAAGGCTTGGGTGAAGAAATTCTCGGATCACGCAATGCTATATCTGGAAGTTCAGAAGGTTTAACTCAAATTGGCACAGCTTGCCACGCTACCAGATCGGGCTAATCCATTACTACAGTCTGGTCTGGGTCTATTCTGTTCGTCTAAGCTTAGCTTTTTGTGCCTTGAGCGCCCCAATAAAACGACCTAACGGAGCCGTTTGATCTTGATGCACTGAGCTTGATATAGTCATTCGACCATTTTGCTCAGATAGCGGCAGTGTCTCTTGATTAGAGAATTCACGCGCGCCAGATTTTACTCTGGAGGTGAATGTCGGCAAATCGGGTTGTGGCCGCAACATCTAAACATCTCGCTCAACGTCGGCTTACCGATCTATTCATCTTGCGTGGTACCCCTGCCTTTACCCGGTCGGATAAAGGGTCTGAATTCTTTGTACAAGCCGTTCGGAACCCTATCGCCTCTGATACCGCGAAGATCGCCTAAATCGCGCCAAGTTAACACTGGAAAAGCGGATATTGCGAAAACTTCAACGGTAGAATGAGGGACGAACTTCTCAACGGTGAGAAGTCTACAGCTTGCGCGAGGCTCAAATTCTGATCGAACAGCGGAGGAAACACTACAATACGATGAGACCGCGAAGTGCACTGGGCTATCGCCCGCCAGCGCCCGAAACCTTCATCTGGGTGGAGCTGAGGCCAATCATATAAGAATAATCAAATTGGAGCAGTCAGACCGGGTTGCTCAAGGGGTCGTGTAAAACAACATCTGGTCTCTAAATGCTATTGCCGAAGTGAACAAATACCTCGTAGCTCAGTTCGTTTCCATTCGGCCGTTTGACGATCAAATGGAAGGTCAATCCTCAAAGAGTTAATATTGATCGTTTTGACAAGTCCGTCGGCTTGATGCAGAATTTTGCGACGCGTTAATATCTACACATTCAATACCTTCTTTTCGATGTGCTGTTGGTTGGGGGATAGGCTGTGAGTGATCTAAAAGCCTGGTTGGCCTCCGTAAAAATGGAAAGATACTTCGCAACTTTTGAGGAAAACACTGTTGACCTCGATGTTGTTGCCTTATTGACTGACGAAGACCTAGCCCGTCTCAATATCCCCTTAGGCGACAGAAAACGCCTAATACGAGCCGCACAATTGTTGGGGGAAAACTCGACCGTTGCGTCAATTCATGCCCAAGAACCAGCTGTCAGAAGCATCCACGAGGGGTCGACCACCTCTGAAAGGCTGATTGGTGAACTGCGTCAGATGACAATAATGTTTGTCGACCTAGTGAATTCGACCGGTCTAGTGCAGGAGCTTGGTGTTGAGGCTTACCGAGATATTTTAAAGGAGTTCCAGCAGTGTAGCACCGAGGCCATTCATGACAACTTTGGGTTTTTTGCCCAACTTGTTGGTGACGGGATAGTTTCATATTTTGGTTTTCCAAACGCAAAGGAAGATGATGCTGAGCGAGCCGCGTTAAGTGCCTTGCAGATAATGGAGAAAATTCGACTTTGGGATATGAAGGTACCGCAGAAGTTATCGGCACGTATCGGTATCGCTACGGGTGACGTAGTTGTCGCAGACCTGGATCATACCAGTCAATCCATGGACAACATCGCGTTGGGAGATATTCCCAACTTGGCTGCTCGACTTCAGACAGTCGCGACACCTGGACAAATTGCGATTTCTGAACGCACGCAGCAACTGTTGGGAAGCAATTTCAAATGCAAGGCGATTGGTAATCACCAATTGAAGGGGTTCGTTGATCCCGTTAAAGTTTGGCTGGTTGAAGGAGCCAAAAACACCGAACTCCGCTTTGACAAGCGCAAACGTGGCGATCTGACACCTCTGATTGGGCGCAAGTCGGAACTAGACCTAATACGCGGTCGTTGGGTGATGTCCTGCCAGCGCGAAGGACAGGCGGTCTTTCTTTCCGGAGAAGCCGGAATAGGAAAATCACGACTTGCGGAAGAAACTCTTAAACACTTGGCTTTAGCGAATGGGCGACGCCTAGTGTTTCAATGTTCGCCTTACCATCAAAACAGCCCGTTTTATCCGGTCAAGTCACACCTTGATTATGTTATCGGCCTTGAAGATGGGGACACTCAGGAAACGAAACTGAGGAAACTACAATCATTTGTGGCTTCAGGCGAGCAATACACGAAGGAGTTTCTTGCACCGCTTTCAGAGCTTCTGTCGATCGAAGGCGTTGGAAAAATTGATTTTTCGTCGCCCGAAGGAACCAAATCTAGAATAACGAACGCTTTGCTGCGATATGTTGAGAAGATGGCCGAGCAAAGCCCTGTCCTTATCCTTTTTGAGGATCTGCATTGGGTGGACCCATCATCAGAAGAACTGCTGAGCAATTTGATCGACCGATTGGACGAATTACGCGTGATGGTACTCGGCACTTATCGACCTGAGTATGTTCCGCGTTGGCATGGCAATTCCAAGGTCACTACTCTTTCATTGTCACGATTGAGTAACAATGAGACGCGCCATCTTGTGGAGGTGCTACTAAATTCAAGCGATATACGTCGTACCGTTGAAGCGACCATCGCAAAGCGATCAGAAGGTGTTCCCCTGTTCATCGAAGAACTGGTTAACATGTTTCAGCGTGTTGGTTTGGACGGTGTAAAAGACGCTCCGCTAAACGACGATTCAGAATTTCCAACGACTTTGAAAGATTTGTTTCGTGCCCGGCTTGATCACCTCAAGGTGGCACCTGACACAATTTCAGTTTGCGCTGCATTGGGGCGAAGTTTCTCGTTGCAACTAGTGGCGGCAATGGCTGGTCGAGATGTTTCTGAAATAGAACAAGAACTTAACACGCTTGTTCGTGCGCAGATACTGGTCATGAAATCAGGCAGGGGAGAAGATAGTTTCTCGTTTCGACACGCGCTAATACGCGACACTGCTTACGATGCCATACTACCTCAGAAGGCCAAGCAACTACACCATCGTATTGCAAACGTAATGACGCGGGATTTCCCCAATTACTGCGATCGCAACCCGGAGATCCTTGCCCTTCATTTTAAAGAAGCCGAAAACCATGCGGCAGCTCGGGATCAGTGGAAGCTGGCAGCTCAAGTAAGTTTGCAGAAATTCGCTAGCCAAGAAGCAGTCGCGCACCTTTCAGCTGCTCTTGAAGCGCATAATAGTCTGGACTGGGATGCTGGGTCGGATGAGATTGAAATCGAACTGCGACAGAACCTATATTTGGCGCTCGAAATGCGTGGTTGGGGATCTCCTGATATTGGCGTGAACCTCGACCGTTTGATCCAACTCAAAGAGAAGGTCGGAGATAAAGAGGCCGTTTTCACTAACCTCAATCAACTCGCAGGGGACAATCTCATTGCCGGACGGCCAGACGTCGCGTTCGAGCATTGTGAACGCATGGCGCTTGTCATAGAAACCGAAACGTCATCGGCTATGCATACCCTTTGTCACCATTATAAGGGGATGGCGCTTGTTCTGTTGGGTGAATTTGACCGAGCGATTTCTCATTTTGATCTCGCCTTGAAATTTCACAAACAATCAGACCCCGAGGATCTGCACCGTTACTATCCGGCAAACTCAGCCGTCGTTGACACCGTGATGCGGTGTTGGGCCATCGCGCTGAAGGAATTGAAGCTCGAAGCAATTCAAGATGAGCTTGAGGCCGCGATTGCACTCACTAACGCGCAAACAAGCGAGTTTACCAGATGTTATGCACTTAGCATCATCGCAACGATCTATTGTACTGTAAACGACCCCGAGCGATCCCGTGAATTTGCCTCCGAAGCACATCGAACGAGCGAAAAGATCGAGTTCCAGTATTGGGAAGCGTGGTCAAGCATCATTCTTGGTTGGGCAGAAGCAAAATGCGGAAGCGCAGATGGCGGCATCGAAAGGATACGGTCGGGTCTAGAGAGATACAAAGCTACCGGGTCGGGTCAGATCGTAGCATTTTCTCACACATTGCTTGCCTCAGCATGCCTTTGCAAAGGCGAAGTAGAAGAGGCTGCCAGTCAGATCGCTAAAGCAAAGAAACTCTTAGAGGATTCCCCGATAAGATTTCACGATCTTCTGACGGACAAAATCGTTAGAGAAGTCGAAATTCAATTCGGTTCGCCAGGATCGAATAGCTGACCCAAATTACGGCTTATGATAGTACCAAGATTCATTTTTGCAAAATCACTGAGTTTTTGAAGCACTTTGTGGTATGTATATAACTTACTGTTTTGTCTGGAGGCGATTATGCGAAAGTACTTGTTGGGGACAGTATTGGCGACATCCATGGGTTTTGTTCTGACTGGCTGTACACAAGGGCCAATTAACTCGGAAACAGGAGAAATCTTTAATGTACAAAGCATCCCAGATCTAAAATTTGTAGCTGGAGGATCTAACGGTAACCGTAACGATCCTCCAAAAAAAATAGCAGATCTGGATGAGCAAGAGTTCGTAAATGTATTGCATGTACTTGCGCCGGATCAGTGCGAAAGAAATGGTTCATTGAACGCTTGTATTCAAAGACTAAAGAATGACACCAAGAAGTTTGGAAGTTTGTCGGGAATTACAGGTCAATCTTTGGTTCGAGTTGCAGAAGCGGGCAGGAAAGCAAACGGGAAAACGGAGGTCTTTGTTAAAGGCCAAATCCTAGAAAAATGCGCTCATGACCCGGCTTTGCAGGGCTACCATTACGAGAATGGCAACTTACGACTTTGCGTTCTAATGGTAACCGAAATCCCCAAAGCTAAGAACAAAAACAATAAGTTCCGTTATCAGTATTTCCACGTTGAAGCATCAAGCGCTCGCGTCGAAAAAAGAAACAACAACGATCCCAACAACATTTTTCCGGCCGCGGCTAATGCAACGGGTTTGAAAATCAAAGCTTCGCCGGACAATCAAAACTTGAATTATAAGTTGTATGCAAATGGGCGAAACATTCGCGTTGTAAACTACTGGGAGGCGAATGCTAAAAGCAAAAATAGCAACCCAGCATGGAAGATGTACACCAGCGCTACTGCGGGAATGCCACCGCGCATCGCTGCGTACTTTAAGGTGGACCCTGACGCGTGTGTTGACATGCTGTTTCCCACAACCCCACCACCGACACTACAACCCGGAGCCGCTGCTGGCGTTCATTACTGTTTAGGACGCTGCAAAAATCCACCAATCGTGAACACAAAATAAGTCGGCAACATTCTGCGGCGGACGAGCATCCCTTTGCAGGCTCCCGCCGCAAATAGTGCTTGCTTCGTCAGGATCAATTCTTGAGCGGGCGAGGCTATTTCTGTTGTTCTGCTGGCTCGGTCTCGGACTGACCAGTAGGATGATGGGATCATCATCATCCGGACAGCGGCGCGCATCGTTCAGCCAGAGAAGCGGGTCGCAGACTACAAGCAGTTCGGGTGCAGGTCTGAAAAGATTTGCCTCAATAAGTGTGGACTGGCGCCGGAAGGTATCGAGACGGCGTAGATCGCGATCCATGTCGAGGACAAAGCAAACGTCTGCCTGATCAAGCGCCAACCCAGCCCACGCGAAGCCAACCGGGGCTCGTTACCAAATTATCTGCCACTTATCGAGAATCCGCACTCCTAGCTCAACCAATCACTGTCCGACTTGAAACGGGTCAATATCAGCCGCCTCATGCCCTGGAGCTGCACCGCAGAAGTGTGATCGGCGCACCACTTTCTCTTGAAACCCAGTTTCCATAAGCTCTACACAACGTGACGCAGTTTTTTGTAACTTCTTAAAATCAAGTATGAAACTTGATCGAAAATCCTCGTGGCGGTGGTTCGTTTCCGCCCCGGTACCTTTTTTGGCTGAACTTTTAAGTGCTTTCTAGATGGTCATTTCGACCTTGGGCTGCACGGCTTCGTGATGCTCAATTGATCTTAGGCCCATTAACCCTGTCCTGTACTGTCTTTGCCTTTAAGGAAATCGGCTAAGCGCGCGTTGTGCTGTTTTACAGCTACGGCTGCGGCCTTGGAGAAATCCGACCAGGGCCATTTCTGGGAGTCAACGGATTTGGACAGTTGCGCAAATAGCGGGTTATCCGCTTCGTCCTGGTTCTCGGCGATTTGGACCGAGACGCGATAGTCCGATGTGTCGTGGCCCTCGTTATACATGCGCAACGAGGCGAGATTGGCGTCCTCGTCAATCAATACGATTGCGCCTCCGATAAGCGGTTTGACTTCGGGGCTGTCGACAACCCAGCCGCCGCTGTTGTAGGCGGCGAAATTTGGCACAAAAAAATGTTCCAACGGCATGACCGATTCAAAAGGTTTGTGCGTGTGGCCAAATACAAGAGAAACTTGTGAAGGAACGCTCGGGCCGAACTCTGATTTTATTTGCTCTTGAACAGGGATCTGCATGAACCGTTTGACGCCTGCTCCGTCGTCGCTGAGTAGGGTATCGGTCTGCCCACGTTCAAAATTGTCGGTGACCAGCGCGCTGACCATTTCGCCGACGCCATTGGCAAGTGTCTTCCCGGTCGCGCCGCCCTTTTTCAGAACTAGATTTCGGGCAGCACTGCCCAGCAGTGATCCAATCGCTTTGGGGCTGTTTTCAGTATTATAGACGTTTTCTTCGTCGACCCCGATGTGCCCAGATCGGCCCAGAACCGACCAGACGAAATCGATCCAGGCAAAGTTCTGCGCCTCCCATGCCTCCATCGTCTCGGGCGGAGTAGTCTTTGGGTACAGAAGATCTGCGAACTCACTGACCATCAGATAGGCGTCTTCGATGAAGTGCCCATGGCTGACCACGATCAGCCTGTTCCCGGACGTGATGGCGAAGTTTGGATAAACGGTTTTGATCCGGGTTTCTGAAAGCCAGGGAAGGCTGTGTGTGATTGCATTCACGAAATAGCTTGGCACCCCTTGCGGGTCGCGCATCGGAGTGATGTGCGGTGGGCGGGGCAGGGGATTGCTCCAATCGGCGGAACTCAAAGACTCTGCATATTGGCGTTCTCGACAGGTTTCCCACAGGTGATGGTCGTGATTGCCGGGAATGAACACAATCTCGGGGTCGAAAAGCCGGGCGGCCGGGTCTTCCGGCATGGTCAGTTCAAGAAAGTGCCGAAACGCCATTGCAGCGACATTTTCGGTGCTGAAGGCCAGATCAAGAATGTCGCCATTCAGAATAAGCGTTGGCAGTCGGTCGCGTGAGTTTTCGTTGATCAGGTGCCTCAGGCAGTTCGCCAGGTGGATCAGAACATCGCTTGGGTGCATCGGGTCTACTAGCCCGTTGGTTGCGTCCAGACGGGTTAAAATACTGTTATCCGCCCCGAAATGCATATCCGAAAGACAGACATATCTGATGTCGCCCATAATCCACCCAATATATATGTTTTAATAACGTTTTGTTGCCTCGTGCTCGTCTTGAACACGAGGGCTGACTATTTCTGAGAGGTATCACAAAACTTGACCTAGTGACACCTTTGCGTGTTTGTTTGAACAATAGCTTGCTTTTAACTAGACTGTTTTTTCATTTTTGCGCGCAGGTGACCTTATGGCAAAGACCTCCGCTGGTACTCATAAAGACTCTGGACTCAGCGGTGAGAGGCGGCGGCTTGTTCTTGCTTTTGTCGATGTTGTGGGCTCTACCGAGCTAAGCACCAAGATGGATTCCGAAGATTTCGCCGATCTTATGTTGGCGTTTCAAAAGTTCGGAAGTGCGGCATTCGAAAAATTCGGTGGAAAAATCGCGCATTATCTGGGTGATGGGCTTCTTGTTTATTTCGGGTACCCACAAGCGCAGGAAAATGACGCAGAACGGGCCGTGCGCGCGGCTTTTGAGATGCTGGAGGGGTTGGGCCAAGTCGGTCAGTCCCGGCTTAAGGCGCCGCTGCAAGCGCGTGTCGGTATCCATGCCGGGCCAGTGGTCGTCGGTCAAAGTAGCGAAGGTCTGGGTGACATTCTATTGGGTGAGACCGTGAATGTTGCTGCGCGTATTCAATCAGCAGCATCGCCGGGCACGATCTTCACCAGTGAATCCGCACTGCAATTGCTGAAAGGAAAGTTCGCTTCACGACCCCAGCCACCGGTTCAGCTGAAGGGGATTGCAGACAAAGTAGTTCTTCATCAATTGCGCCGATCCGCGGCGGCAAAGCGATCTGCGGTGCGGCAAATGAATGCTCTGGTGGGTCGAAGTGAGGAGCTGTCCGCGCTAACCTCAGAATTTGGGGCGGTTCTAAATGGCTCTAGGTCCAGTGTGAGCATCGTTGCTGAGCCCGGATTGGGAAAAAGTTCGTTGATCGACAGGTTTCAGGCCGGTCTTAATGAAACGCCGCATACCTGGCTTGAGGCCAGGTGTGATGTATTGCAGACCGGCGCGGCCCTGCATCCGTTCATCGAATTGGCTTTGAAAAGTCTGGGGATTGCAGATCCACAGGAAACTGAGGACGCCGCGTCCCGGTTGCAAGACGGTTTGGCAGCTTGGGACGATAGGCCGGACAATGCGTTTCCCGTCATTGCCAACCTTCTAGGTATCCATGTGCCGGAATCCTCAGAGCTGGCGAACGAGAGCCCGGAAAGTCTGCGCAAGCTTACGTTGGAAACCTTGGTGCGCTGGATCGAGTTTCTCTCCAATCAGCGCCCTGTTGTTTTGGTTTGCGAAGATCTGCATTGGAGCGATGCGACGACGATAGACTTGCTGAACTTGATGTTGGAGAGGGAAACGCCTGCGAAGGTCCTGTGCGTCGTCACTTCGCGACATGCCAAAGACGGGGTGGCAAAGAAACTGCTTGGCCGCGTTATCGAACTGGCGACGCTGGAAGACACTGAGGCGCATGAGCTCATTCGCGTGATCGATGACGCTCAGCGCCTCAGCGCCGAAGACATACAGCAACTGATTGATCGGGCGCAGGGTGTGCCGTTGTTTCTGGAAGAACTGACGCGACAAGCGCTGCGTGATGAGGCCGGGCGTCATTCCCTCATACCAACATCACTTGATGGTCTGGTCATGCAACAGCTTGACCGTCTGTCGGGCAACGCGAAAGGTACCGCTCAGGTGGCTTCTGTTCTGGGGCAGGTGTTTGATCGGACGCTTCTGGCAGCGGTCTCTGAACTCGACGCCGATGGATTGGATGCGGCGCTTGACCAGCTACTGGAGGCTGATCTTATCCGGCGGCATGAAGGTCAACCAGACAGCTATTTCTTCCGCCACGCCCTGACCCGCGATGGAGCTTATGGCACTTTGCTGCGTCAGCGTCGCAAGGCGCTTCATGCAGTAACGGCAGATCAGTTGACGACCCAGTTCAGCCGGCAAGGAGGCATGGCTCCGTCTGTGGTGGCCTACCATTTGCTTGAGTCCGAGCAGTTCAACCCAGCTGCGGAGTGGTTCAAAAAAGCAGGTCGAAGCGCAGCAAAACAGGCTGCGGTCGAGGACGCCGCAACGCTGTACAGGCGCGCGCTAGAAGCGTTGGAAGGCGCACCGGAATCGCCCGAGCGCCACGTTTCTGAGCTGTCGCTACAGATATTGCTGGGTAACGCTTTGATGGGAGTGCGCGGGTTTGGATCAGATGAAATCGTTCCGGTATGGGAACGTGCGCTGAGCATAGCAGAAACGCTAAAGGACTATGATGAGCGGTCCTCGGCACTGAATGGGTTGGCCGCCTATTGGATTGGGAAGGGCGACTGCGGCAAAGCCTGTGACTTTGCGCTTCAGATATTGTCGTGGTCAGAACCTGCCAATCATCGCATTGGGTTGCTTCGGGCCCATTCTTCACTCGCAAATGCGAAGTTTCAGATCGGTGATGTACAAGACGCGCTGGACCATGCGGAAACGGCGGTCTCGCTATATCAACCCGAAGATTTTGCAAATGTGACCTACGGTGTCGGTACCGATCAGGGTGTTGTGGCCTATGGGGCTGCTGCGGCCTCGCATTGGTGGTTAGGGGCGGCGCAAACCGGTCTCAGACGGGCATGTCAGGGGGTTGCCCTTGCCGAAGGGCTTGAATCCGCCCTCAGCCTTGCCGCCGCACGCTCTTATCTGGCGCTCATTCATCATTACCGAGGGGATGAGGCGTTGGCTTATGAGGTCGCGGACGAAACAGTTATGTTCTGCGCCAATCTTGGGATACCGTTTTGGCAAGGGTTATGCCTGCTACTGCGCGCGGGTCAAAAGGTTGATCCGCCTGCACAACGCCTGCAAGACATCGAAGCGGGGCTTGGCATCCTGTCCGGCAGCGGCAGTCAGTCTGCTGTGGGTCTGGGCTTTGCCATTATGGCCAGCGCGCATACGGATCAAGGCAACCCCGAGATTGCGCTGGGCGTGTTGCAAACAGGCAGCCAGATGTCGGCGATGTTGGGTCAGCATTTCTGGGACGCTGAACTGAAACGTCTGTTGGGTGTGGTGCAGGCAACGATGGGTGACCGCACCGCAGCGGTCGAAAGCCTGTCCGAAGCTGTGGACCTGGCACGCGGCAACAATGCCCGCTCGTTGGAATTACGGGCTTTGCTAACGCTGGATGACGTACTTGGAACCGAGGATCGGACCACCCGAAATCGGTTGGCGACTGTTCTCAAGACACTCGAGCCCGGAACAGACACTCCGGATGCGCAAAGGGCATCCCGCGTTCTTACTGCCGTTAATACCTGAAGTTTATTTGTGGAGCTTTTTCAAATGTCAGAACAGATCGTTTATTGCTCGGGGCCGATGTTCAGCGTCGGGGATCTTTGGGAGCAGCAGAACATTGCCGCCGTGCTTGAGGCTGGGGGGTTCACAACCTATCTACCGCAGCGAGACGGGCTTGAAGTCGGCAAGCTGATGGCTTTGCTTCTTGATCCCCAGATTTCATCGCAAGAAGGGCAAATCGCGCTCTCGATCGTGCGCAAAGTCACTTATTCGCTGGATATCTATCAGTTGATCGGTCGGTGTACATGTTTGGTTTTCAACATGGATGGGCGTGTGCCTGACGGGGGCAGTCTGGTTGAATCCTCTATTGCCTATGCGGCCGGCAAACCGATCGTGATCTACAAAACCACACCGATCACAATGCTGGCCGGGACCGACAATCCCATGATCGAGGGGCTGTCCACCAGTTGGACCTATGTTCATGACACGATCGATATCGTTCCGGCCTTGCAAGCCCGTATTGCGGCGCAATCCGATGCGGACTATGTATATACCCCGCCTCCGGTAGTTGGCCTTGTGCTTGAGGTCGGGGCAAGCGTCGCGGACAAAAACTCAAAACTGCGACAAATCCTGGCGGCCATCTCTGCTGCGCCAACAGGACCTGACGCGCTGAAAGAGGCCAAGGCGCTGCTGGAATGGGCCAAGACGGACAAAGCCTTTCAGGCGGCGTTTGGGTCCGGCCAAACAAGCTTTCTGGGGTCTGACGGTCAGCACAAACTCGTCAACCTGTAGCGGTATGTCCCGCTAGCCAAAGACAGAAACCAAAAGAGAGCGCAAGGCTAGGTGACTTGTGCTCTTTGATCATCCATCCCCATTGAAACCAGAAATGGTGCGGTGCGTTGCGCGCTTTGGAAGGCGGCCTTGTCACCCAGCCCGTCCCAATTGCTGAGGATTAGGGATTGCGCCACAGCCCCGCCCAACGTGGTGCCGGGGCCGGTGACGATGAACAGATCCGGCGCGAACTCTCGAGCGGCCTGCGCAATCGCATGGGTAAAGTCGTAGGTTTCCGTGACCTGATGACCCAATGTGTAGTCCCACAGCGCGTGCGTGTCACAAGCTCCGGGCCACCAGATATGGCCACGCCCGTCGATCATTGGAAGACCGGGTTGTTGGAAAAGATCTACACCCAGTCGCGCGCGACCCTGTGCGGCGACGGGGGCTTGAAGGTGCGAATGAAAGCCCGCGTGATTGGCCAGGCCCAAAGGGAAACGCTCCTGCACCACCGGTACGGCTTGTTCGAACGCGGCTAGCCCGGCCTCATCCCCGGCCAGCACCAACATTCCTCCCAGATCAATCGACAGAGTCAGCGTTGCGCTCGTGCCGTCGATCTGGTCGATCAGAGCCATCAACTCGGCCTTGCGGGCTGGATCCGGGTGCCAATCCGCGTTCAGAAATGGATAAACCAGTTGCCCGCCAATCATGTTGTCCTGCATCAGCGTGCCCATTGTGTTGACGACCTCGAACCCACCTTCGGCAGTCAACGCACCCGCGCAGGCCAGGGCCGAATACCAACCCATCGAGTTACCCGTCACCGCAACCACGTCGATCTTGTTGCGGTCAATGGCACGGAAATCGCCCAGCGTCGCAGCATAGATCAGGGCCGAGGCGTTATCGCCGCGCGTATGTTTCGCAACTGAATACCGCGCTGCACCGTCCAGCTCAGTCAGAGTTTCCTGTCCCTGTGCGCTGCGCATCTGGTCGAACCGCGCCAACAAAGCCTTGTCCGAGAATTGCCGCCCCAACACCCCCAGTTCGGGTTTGTTATACGTGCCCCGACCGGGGCATATGACAACGGCGGTCTGTTTTTCTTGGCTCATACCTCGGTCTCCATCAGGTGCCGCGCTGCAGCCTCGATGCTGTCCTTTGACGGCATTGTGGCGGCATAGGCCGGGCCGGTTGCGATGAAGCTGTCTTCGGCCGTGATGCGGGCCAATGGCACATTAGCGGTTTCATGAAAATGCGCCATCAGGCCCTCGGCCACACCGCCGTGGTGTCGGGTTTCGTCAACGATCAGGATACGTTTGGCCCCGGCTACCGCTTGGGTCAGCGCATCCTTTGGTAAGGGTGACAGCCAACGCAGGTCAACGATCCGGGTTTTGATGCCATCCGCCTGCAACGCCTTTTGCGCTTGGTGGCTGAGATAGACGCCATTGCCAAAGGTCACGATGGCCAGATCACCCCCGTCTCCGTTCACGCCGACTTCTCCAAACCCGATGCGTTCGGACGGGTCGGGATAGGTTTGCATCCAGCCACCATCGCCCGTTTCATGCAGATCGCGCACCGGATAAAGCGCGATGGGCTCAAGGAACACGACTAGCCGTTGTTCTTCGCGCGCCAGCCGGACACATTCCCGCAGCATCCGCGCGGCATCTGCACCATTTGACGGGCAGGCCAGGATCAGGCCCGGAATGTCGCGCAAAACGGCGACTGAGTTGTCATTATGGAAATGCCCACCAAAGCCCTTCTGGTATCCCAGCCCGGCGATGCGCACGACAATCGGGTTGGTGTATTGCCCGTTCGAGAAGAAGGAAAGGGTGGCCGCCTCGCCACGCAGTTGGTCTTCGGCATTGTGCAGATAGGCTAGGAATTGGATTTCCGGCATCGGAACAAAGCCATTTTGTGCCATGCCGATGGCCAGACCCAGGATCGATTGTTCGTCCAGCAAAGTGTCGATCATCCGATCAGGGCCAAAGCGCGCCTGCAATTTTTGCGTCACACCATAGACGCCGCCTTTGCGTCCGACGTCTTCGCCCATCATCACGATCTCATCGTGTTCGAGCATCAGGTCGGTTAGGGTCCAATTGATCAGGCGCGACATGATCTGAGGCTCGGATTGCGCCTTTAGATCGCTGCCGAAGATTTCGGCTCTGTGCTCTGGGCTTGGGCCATTGGTCGGTGCACAGGGGCGCGCAGGTGGGATCAGGCTGGCCATCACGTCACTTGCTGTTTTCAAGCGCGGGCGGGTTACGGCTTTGTCTGCGACACGGGCGACACGTGCGCAGGTGTCGGTGTAAATGTCCAAGGCGTCCTCGGTCGGCATAGCCCCGGATTGTTCCAGCAGTCGGGCAGAATGCAGCAGGGGATCGTTGGCCTCTTCTGCCTCGACTTCCGACTTCGGCAGATAGGTTGTCGGCATGTCCGCCCCGGCATGACCGTAAAGGCGCACCGTGCGTACATGCAGGAAGGCGGGTTTGCGGCGGCGGCGCACGTAGTCGGCCGCCTCTTGCGCGACTCGGAATGTGTCGAACAGATCAAGCCCGTTGCAGCTGAAGTATTTCAGCCCCGGCCGATTTTGGAAGGTCGCTGCGATCCAACCCTGCGGTGTTTTGGTCGAAATACCAATACCATTGTCTTCACAGCAAAACAGCAATGGCAGAGGCACAGATTGGTAAGACGTCCATTGCGCGGTGTTGAACGCCCCTTGCGAGGTTGAATGGTTGGCCGAGGCATCGCCAAAGGAACAATAGACAATCGCATCATCCGGCATGTCAGCATGTTCCGGGCGTTGGCGGCGAGCCGCGCCAATGGCATATGCCGCGCCCACCGCTTTGGGTAGGTGGCTGGCAATGGTTGAGGTCTGCGGCGGAATGCACAGTGCCTTGGACCCCAATACTTTATGCCGCCCACCGCTGATCGGGTCTTCAGAAGACGAAGCAAAAGACAGTAGAATATCCCAGGTTGGGCTTTGCCCTGGCACCTGATCAGAGCGGGCGATCTGAAAGGCAGCATCGCGATAGTGCAGAAAGGCGGGATCGGTCGGGCGCAGCGCGGCGGCAACAGCCGCCATACCTTCGTGCCCGGAAGAGCCGATGGTGTAAAAGCCCTGACCGGCTTTTTGCATCGCGCGGCTTTGCCGATCCAGCGCTCGGCTGAGGCATTGTGCGCGATACAGCCCAACGGCCTCGGTCTGGGTCAAGGGACCAGCAGGGGCGTCACCTGCGGGGAAATCCCGCGCCGCCACGCGACGCAGGAAGTTTTCGTGCACAATGGCTGCGCGATCCATATCGAATGTCCTTAGGCGAAGGCTTGCAGGCCCGTTTGCGCGCGCCCCAAAATCAGCGCGTGTACGTCGTGTGTGCCTTCATAGGTGTTCACCGTTTCCAGATTCACCATGTGCCGGATAACGTGAAAATCCTGACTGATACCGTTGCCGCCATGCATGTCACGGGCGTGGCGCGCGATCTCAAGTGCTTTACCGCAATTGTTGCGCTTGATCAGGCTGATCATTTCGGGCGCGGCGCGGGCTTCGTCCATCAGGCGACCCACGCGAAGGGCGGCCTGCAGGCCAAGGGCAATCTCGGTCTGCATGTTGGCAAGTTTCAATTGAAACAACTGGGTTTGCGCCAAAGGTCGCCCGAATTGCTTGCGATCCATCCCGTATTGATGGGCGGCGTGCCAGCAGGCTTCGGCCGCACCCATGGTGCCCCAGGCAATCCCATACCGCGCGCGGTTCAGACAGCCGAACGGACCTTTGAGGCCTTCGACATTGGGCAACAGTGCGTCTTCTGCGACCTCAACATTGTTCATCACGATCTCACCAGTGATCGAGGCGCGCAGCGACAGCTTGCCTTCGATCTTGGGCGCGGACAGCCCGGCCATACCCTTGTCCAGAACAAAGCCTTTGATCTTGCCGTCATGTGCCTCGGACTTGGCCCAGACCACAAACACATCCGCGATCGGTGCGTTCGAGATCCACATTTTCGAACCATTCAGCACATACCCGCCTTCGGTTTTTTTGGCGACGGTCTTCATCCCGCCAGGGTCCGAACCTGCGTCTGGTTCGGTCAGGCCAAAACACCCAATGAACTCGCCGCTGGCCAGTTTCGGCAGGTATTTCTGGCGTTGTTCGTCGGTGCCGTAGGCATAGATCGGATACATCACCAAGCTGGACTGGACCGACATCATCGAGCGGTAACCGCTGTCGACACGCTCAACTTCACGCGCCACAAGGCCATAAGTCACATAGCTGGACCCGATGCCGCCGAATTCTTCGGGGATGGTGGTCCCCAGTAGGCCCATCTCACCCATTTCCCGGAATATGCCAGGGTCGGTTTCTTCTTTGGCAAAGGCTTCGGTCACGCGTGGCAGCAGTTTGTCCTGCGCATAGGCGCGCGCAGCGTCGCGTACCATACGTTCGACTTCGGCAAGTTGATCTTCCAGCAGGAACGGGTCTTCCCATGTGAAGGGGCCAAGCTGCGGACGGGATTGTGGTTTCATCAGAGTTTCCTTTCTACAGCCGATTTAAGGCGTTCAAGGCCAGCTGCTATTGTATCTTGGGCGTAAGCGAAGCTCAGGCGGAAATGTCCGGGCAAGCCAAAAGCACGACCGGGGACAAGGGCGACACCGGCTTCTTCCAGCACCCAGCCGCAAAAGTCCGCATCATTCTTGAAGGGTCCGCCGTGATCTGCAAGCAATTCCGCGCATGAGGGGAAGGCATAAAAGGCCCCATCAGGCGCGTCACAACGCAGCCCAGGAACCGCGTTCAGCCCGGCAACCACAAGATCACGGCGTTGGGCGAACAGGTCGCGGCGTTCTTCCAGCAACTTCGGATCACAAGTGATAGCCGCCAAAGAGGCCCATTGTGAAATCGAACACGCGCCCGAGGTCACCTGACCCTGCACCGTCACCATCGCCTTGATCAGATCGGCGGGTCCAATACCCCAACCGATGCGCCAACCGGTCATGGACCAGGCCTTGGCTACGCCATTGACGACCAACATACGTTCGGTAAGTTCTGGTGCGGCTTCGGCTACCGAGGTGAACGGAACAAAGCTGAGGTGTTGATAAATCTCATCCGCCAGAACCCAGACATGCGGGTGCTGCGTCAAGACGGTGGCCAGGGCGGCGATCTCATCCTGCGTGTAGATGGCCCCGGACGGGTTCGACGGTGTGTTGAGCATCAGCCAGCGGGTACGCGGTGTGATCGCGGCCTCAAGCTGTTCAGGCAGCAGCTTGAAGCCCTGTTCCATCGGGCAAGGCAGGACAACCGGCGTTCCTCCCGCCATGCGAACAATATCGGAATAGCTGCTCCAATAGGGCGCGGGCATGATCACCTCGTCGCCGGGGTTCAGGCTGGATAGCATTGCGTTTGCGATCACCTGTTTTGCCCCGGTCGACACGATGACTTGCGCCATCTCGACCCCTGCCTGACGAGCGATCTCGGTGCGCAGATCGGGAATACCCGCTGTCGGCGGGTATTTTGTCTTACCGTCTTGCGCCGCGGCGTGGGCCGCCTCGACCACATGTGGCGGCGTGGGCAAGTCCGGCTCACCCGTTGACAGCGCCACAATATCGCGGCCATCCGCACGCAGACGGGCAGCAGCCTCGGAAATCTGCACGATCTCAGAGAGTTCGATCCCGTTTAGCCGCTCTGCACGTTGGAACAACATGTCATTTCCTTTGAAATTCAGCATGAAACTAATGCCTAAATTACTTGAGAAAAACACCTCAATAGGTATCTTTTCTGTGACTAAAGCTCATGGATGTCATGCCCAGGATCAACGCTCTTCCGTCTCTTGCCCTGATGCGCAGTTTTGAAGCCGCAGCGCGTCACGAAAGCTATACCATGGCGGCAGAGGAACTGGGCGTTACGCAGGGCGCGGTCAGTCGTCAGGTGCGCGAGTTGGAGGCGGCAATAGGTGTTACGCTGTTTCGCCGCGTTGGGCGGGCCGTTCGGCTGTCAAAAGCAGGGCGCGCTTTGCGCGAGGAACTGGCCGGCGATCTTGAACGACTGAGCGGTACAATCAACCGTGCCATTGCCGCTGGGGACGGCGCCACCCTTTTAACCATGGCAGTGTTGCCCACCTTCGCGACGCGATGGCTGGTGCCCCGCCTGGCCGATTTCAAAGCGTCACATCCAGAGATCGTACTGGACCTTCACTCCTATACGACGCCGTTTAGTTTGGAAGAGCGGCGCGTGGACGTTGCCATCCACTTTGGCCATGATGACTGGCCGGGTGCCGCGCTGCGCAAGCTGTTCCCGGAGCATCTGGTGGTCACGGCTGCGCCTGCACTGGTGGGCAGCGCTGGGCTTGACGAAAAACAAGATGTGTTCGATCTGCCGCTATTGCATCTCACCTCACGGTCCGAGCAATGGTCAGACTATCATGACAGCCTGGGATTGGGTGCGCGCGCTGTGTTTCCGGGGATGCGCTTTGATCAGTTTTCGATGCTGATCGAGGGGGCCGTTGCCGGGTTGGGGGCTGCGATCCTGCCGTCTTATCTGATCGAGGCCGAGTTGGCCTCGGGAGCCCTAGTCGAGATTGGTCAGGTCGCGAATGTGTCAGGCAGCGCGTATTACGTGGCTTTCCCAACCGGGCAAAAAAACGAAGCTGTTCAGGTCTTTTCGGATTGGTTGATAAAGCAGTCAAAGCACCGGCGATCAGCTGGCTAGCTGAATGGATCAAAATGGCCGCGCCGGGGTCTTCCTACCCGATGCGGCCAGTTCTTGTTTGCTTGAGAGGCTACTCTTTTACGAACAGCGCGGGCCTTAGATGTCGAACTTTACACCCTGCGCAAGCGGCAGTTCCGCTGAGTAGTTCACGGTATTCGTTTGACGGCGCATATACGCTTTCCACGCGTCCGAACCGCTTTCACGTCCGCCCCCGGTTTCCTTTTCACCGCCAAATGCCCCGCCGATTTCGGCCCCTGATGGCCCGATATTGACGTTGGCGATGCCGCAATCGGATCCGGCCGCGGTCAGGAACTGCTCGGCCTCGCGCATATTCAGGGTGAACACGCAAGAAGACAGCCCCTGCGGCACATCGTTTTGCAGTTCGATGGCCTCGTTGAAATCCTCATAGCCCAAGACATAAAGGATAGGCGCAAATGTTTCGGTCTTCACAGTATCGGACTGCCCGGGCATCTCGACGATCGCAGGTTCCATATAGACACCGCCGGGGACACCTTCGGTCACACAGTTGCCGCCGAACACCTTACCACCTTCGGCCTCTGCCGCCTTCAGCGCAGCTGTCATGGCTGCGCCCGAGGCTTCATCCACCAAAGGCCCAACCAGCGTGCCTTCGGCCATCGGGTCGCCGATGGGCAAACCAGAATACGCTTTCTTTAGGCGGGCCACCAATTCGTCCTTGATCGAGTTGTGAACGATCAGGCGGCGTAAGGTTGTGCAGCGCTGACCTGCGGTGCCAACTGCCGAAAACACAATGGCGCGCACGGCCATTTCCAGATCTGCCGAGGGGCCAACGATCATCGCGTTGTTACCACCCAGTTCCAGAATGCACTTGCCAAAGCGCGCCGCGACGATGGGCGCCACCGCACGACCCATACGCGTCGAACCGGTTGCCGAGATTACGGGTACATCTTCGCTTGAAACCAGAGCCTCGCCCAAAGCCGCGCCACCGATCACGGTCTGCAACAAACCGTCAGGGGCATCGCCAAAACGGGCCAGAGCACGTTCAAAGATCTTCTGGCACGCCATTGCAGTCAGCGGTGTCTTCTCGGACGGTTTCCAGATCACCGGATCGCCACAGACAATCGCCAGCGCCGCGTTCCACGACCAGACCGCAACCGGAAAGTTGAAGGCCGAGATCACACCTACCGGCCCGGCAGGGTGCCAGGTTTCCATCATCCTGTGCCCCGGACGCTCGGATGCGATGGTCAGTCCGTAAAGCTGCCGCGACAGGCCAACGGCAAAATCGCAGATGTCGATCATCTCTTGCACTTCGCCCAAACCTTCGGAGGTGATCTTACCAGCTTCCCAGCTCACAAGCGCGCCAAGATCGTCTTTGGCAGCGCGCAGTTCTTCACCCAGCAGCCGGATCAACTCGCCCCGCTGCGGTGCGGGCACCACGCGCCAGGCTTTGAACGCAGCTTGCGACCGGGCGATGATCGATTTCATCTCAGCGGCGGGCGTTTCATGCACGTCGGCCAATACACGACCATCTATCGGAGACGTCACCTGCAAGGTGCCGCCGGTCAATTCAGCCACAGTCAGGTCCAGTTTCGAAAGTGTGGTTTCTGCAGTCATTACAACGTCTTTCATGTCTCAGGCCGCTTTGTTTTGAGGGGTTGCATCACCAGCGCGATAGAGCGCGCCAAATTCAGTATTCAGGAAGTCGGGCAGCTTCACCTGCTCTTGCCGGACAAAGCCTTTCGAAGGCAGCGCACCCGTGCGCATCAGGTCGACAACGCCCAGAACGCCTGCGGCTGTCGTGACCTGAATAGCGCTCCAGGTCTGGCCGCTGATGTCACGGGCAAAGCTTTTGTTGATCAGTGATTTTTCACGCAGCGCGCCGTCGATCATGCCCTTGGCTGTGCAGTAGACCAGAACAACGTCCTGATCTGTACGGGGCAGGGCGGATTCAAAAATCTCTTTCAGCAAATCGCGGCGACGTTCCAGGCCCAGATCATGCAGCAGCAGTTTCAGAATGTCACAATGGCCCGGGTAACGGATCGACCGATACGAGACTGACCGCGCCTTGCCTTCAAGCGTTTCGGGCAATGTACCCAGCCCGCCCGAAGTGTTGAAACATTCGTATTCCACGCCGTCATGCCCCAGAACCTCGTAGTCTTCCAGCGGCGCGGTTTTGACCCGTTGGCCGTTCACGATGGCATCGCAGGGGTTGCAATACTCGTTGATCAGCCCGTCAGTTGACCAGGTCAGATTGTATTTTAACGCGTTGGTTGGATAGAGCGGCAGCGCACCGACCCGCATATGCAGGCTGTCGATTTCGTCAAATTCGGCGGCCAGAGAAGCGCCCGCGATACCAACAAAGCCCGGCGCCAACCCGCATTGCGGCATGAATGCTGTCTGGCTGCCCTCGGCCAAGGCGCGCACAGCGTTCGTGGCGGCCACATCCTCGGTCAGATCAAAGTAATGCGCGCCTGCCTTTTGAGCCGCCTCAGCAATCTTTGGTGTCAAAAAGAAGGGAGCCGCCGAGATTACGGCATCAAAGCCCTTAAGACTTGCGGCCAGACTATGTGTGTCGCTGGCGTCGACTTGCTTGGTGGGCACACCAAGCTTTGCAACTTCTGCCAGTGATTTGAGGTCGTGATCCGCAACAGACACGGTGTAATTTGGCGATGCTTTCAGTAGGGTCGCGATCATCTGCCCGATTTTGCCTGCGCCTACGATACACACATTCCAGGACATTACTGTCTTAGCCTCCCAATTTATGCCTCACTTAACGATGGTTCGAAGGCTGTTCGGGTGGCAGGGTGAAATGTGACGAAACGTACAGGTATTCTGTCGTTATGACGGATAATTCGGAGTTATGACGGATCAGAGACGGGCATCTGGGGTGCTGCCTGAAACGGAGATCGAAGGCTAAAACACGCGAATATCTGACATGGTGCGGATGGCGGCCATGTCCTGCGCGTAAAGCTCTGTAAACGCGTCAAATATGTCCGTGTTCCACCCAGGCAAATCCAACTCTTCTTCAACCAGCTCGGGGCGCGCTTGATCCTCGAGGACTTGCGCCAATTCTTCGCGTTGGCCTTGTATATCCAAGGGTGTGCGCCGCCCAAGGATCTCCTGCACTTGTCCTTGTCCTGCGTCGGTCAAGAGCGACGTCAAAAAGGAGTACTCATCGGGAAGGGGTGTCTCGCTGGGCAGCCCTGTCATAGCCCGGACAATATCACCCCAGATCAGAGGTAGATTTTCGTTTTCCCATACGGTCAGTTTAAACTGAGGCGCAAGTTCGCGCAGGTCTTCAATCATGCTGAGCCAACTGAGACAACTGAGGTCAGTGCTGGCCAGAATATCCCGCCGATGGTCTTCGTGAATGGACATCAGTGTTTTGGGAATGAAAATTCCAGGGTTCACCAGCCCGACAAACAGCTCTAGCTGCGCACCTTCCAAGAGGGTTTCAGTAAATGCCGTCCGCCTTCCCGCAAAAGGATAAATCTGACCATGTTGCAGCGCAGTCCGTCGAGGCCCAAAGAACTTGTCGCTCGACAGAACTACACGCTCCAGGTTGACGTCTTGTGGAAAAAGAGGGGCCAGACTGTCCCGCGTTTCGTCGATCGATGTGCCCTGGGTCAGCGCGTCCGACATGATCTTGACGAATTGTCGGGACATCCGCGGGCCCATCGGAGCAGTCTTCATCTCTGCCAGCATCTGTCTGTTTGCAACAAGCGACGACAAAATGTGGCCTTCATCGGTAAAGGCTGCACCGGCATGAATGATTACCTGCATGTCGACTTCCGTACCCTCACATACAATACCCAACCTCGCACATGTCCTTCGCTGTACCAGACGTATGTGGGGTTTCTGCCTGAGTGGTTTTTGCACTTTCTCAGGAAAACCGACAATACCTTAGTTCAAGCTGAAAATGAGGCTTGCAGTCCCCCGCCAGAGGAAGTAATCGACTGCCAGTGCCCCTATAGCTCAGCTGGTAGAGCAACTGATTTGTAATCAGTAGGTCCGCGGTTCGAGTCCGTGTGGGGGCACCACTTTAACATCCAGTTGCGTCCGATTTTGACTGATAGTAGCTTGTAGTTGCAGGGTTTCTACCGTCGGATTGTCCGATGTTGTCCTGCCACGTGCGCTGTAATCTACCCCCAAATGGGGTACCAAATTGGGGTACATGCCACCTGGTGACTGGAAGGTACCCCCAATGCCTGTCTTGAGCGACGCACGGATTCGGGCTCTGAAACCTAAGGAGAAGCCCTACAAGCAGGCCGATTTTGACGGGCTTTATTTGCTGGTGAAGCCGAACGGTTCGAAACTCTGGCGCTTTAAGTATCGTTCGGGGGCATTTCGAGGGTGAGCACGGGCTTTTTGACCGCTAGATCGACCGCTGAAGGGACAGCTTACGAGACCGCTGAGGACCCGCTGACGAGACGTTCCGGGTGCTGAAGACTGGTCGCTGGTGCTGGCGGGGGGCGGAAACTTGTAATGGCGCTCTGTGTCCCAGTTAACAGAACCTCTCGTTCACCCAAGTTAACGTAAGGTCATCAATGGGAGGTCGCAATGCTTCGTAAGGCTTCAAATACCTGGCACACTCGCACCGAACGCGCAGTAACCATGATACACCCGGTTGTGCGTATCTTGCGTCATTGCACCCAGATGCAACGCCAAGTGAACCGCTACCACTGAATTCGAGTGTGGGTAGGCCGACCGGCTGACGACTGTTTGTTGACGTTGATGAAGTGGCCGACCGTTGGCGCAGAAGCAGACGTTCGAGCGGGCAACGGCGAAGGACCGTATCGAGCCCGAAGCTGCCATTAACTAAGCTACTAAATGCCGCCATGCAGAGGAGGCCTGCCTCGAACCCGCAGCTTCTGTAACCTAAGTGCAAAATAGTGTTTCTGGAGAAGTCGCAGCGGTCTCCGGCAACCGCAATTTAAGCCAATCAAAATGTCAGTCGCGCTCGTAACCCAAGAACGGTCACCGCGCTGTCGCTTGTGTTGAATGCAGGGTTGTCTAGGTACTGGATGCTTGGCGTAATGGCAAAGTTCTGAGCGATTTGCCAGCGATAGAAGGCTTCGATTGCGACTTGGTCTTCATCTGACTTTGGAGGGCGACCCCAACTAGCTCCCAAACCCACTTCACTGGCACGGAAAATTCCCTTGGTGATGCCAATTGCTGCATATCGTTGATATGGTGTGCTTGCATCTTCGTTTGCCCAAGCAAGTCGGGCAAATGTTCCAATGCGTGAGTCTTCAAACGCGTAGCTACCTGTTAGGCCCAGACCATAGTTGTAATCGTCGGTGTGCCAAAGAGCAACATGAACATTGTTAAAGAGAAATGACGCATCAGACACGCTTTGATCGGTCCAACCAAACTCGAGCGCTTTAAAGAAGTCACCGTCACCAAGAGTATCGAAGCTCAAGCTGTCGTATTGGCCATTGGCATCCATGATCATGCCAAGAACATAGAGATTGGTTCGAGGAATGCCGATATACCCAGAAATTCCAAACGAACCAGCTGACGGATACCCTATTGTAGGGTTCAATATTATACTGTTGCTCTGGAACGACGTAAGGTTGTCAGAGTATGGCGTAATGTCGAACTGTGAGAATGCACTCATGTAGCCGACACTGAGCTCGATCGGAGCATCGCCAGCGTCCAGTCGCTGGCGCCATTTCAAAACCGTGATACCCCATTGTTGATTAGACCAGTCGGGTGCGCTTGTTCCGACCCATCCAAAGTTGGCTGCAAGTTCTTCTGGAGCCAGAGCCGTGCCAATCCGGTGGCGGTTTTCAACTCTGAAGTCCAACGTGCCTTTTCTGGAAGGATCGTATCGATTCAGCAGGTCCCACGAAAAGAAGGCCCGGAAAATCCCACCAGTTGCGTGAGTGTCACCTACAGAATTGTCGGACCACTGCGTGTTAAAGCTGTAATCGAAACCTAGATTGAAGCCGTAACGTTCGGCCAGACGGGCTTTCCAATCCAACCACGGTTTCAGCGCATTATCGATTGCAGGGAAATCGAATTCGGCCTCTCTGGCTACTTCAAGTTCCTCCAGCGTTCCCTCTACCGAGGTGGGAGCAGTTGGAATTACCGGTGCTGAATCGGTGGTGTTTCCAGCATCCTGCGCTCTCAATTCAAAAGGTGAAGCTAACAGAGTAAGTGTTAACAGAGTTAGAAGTGTGAAAATGCGCGAGGAAGCCACACTTGCACCTTTCGAATTTGGCTCTTGTGTACGAAATAGTTCGGTCACGATCAGATACCTGCTTTTGTACCCGACGACCAAATCGACCGCCGGGGGCATTTTTTTGATCAGATAATCCCGAGGAAAGGCTTGCGCAGCGTTCCTTCGTAGACCCATTTAGTTAGTGTCGTGTAGTCCCAGACAGGCATGCGCACTGCGTCCTGAACTTTGTAAGCTGCGGGCGGCAGTTCAGTGCATTCCAAGAGGATACATTTAACTTCCGGGTTGTTTGCGACCAAAGTCTTCGCGCCTTCTACGATCTCATTCTCAAGCGCGAGCATGTTGTAACTACCAGTGAGTTGCAGCACGTTTTGCATTTCAGGACCATTCTCTAGGCCTTGGATAACGAGCCGCTCGGCTTTCTGCTGCGGGGTCACGCCACAGTTCTCTATCGCAGGCGAAGCAGCAAGTGCCTCACCGTTGGCGGTCACGATGCCAACTTTTGAACGTGCCGGTAGACTTGCAATCATGGCAGGCAGTTGAAGTAGGCTGGAGGAAAAAAGTGGAGTATCGATTTGCTCGGCTATCGCTTGTTGGTAGGTTCCGTAGAACCCGCAGTTCGCCATGATCGCACGAACTCCCTGCAACTCTAGCCATTTCGCGGCCTTTACCATTTCACTAGTGAAGGACTCGGTCGGTTCGGGAGCAAGAATGTCAAAGACATTCGGGGGAACGGCTTCCCGGTAAAGCATCGGAAAGTCGAAGGTAGTCGCATTGCCCATGTTGCCTGGTGCCATCGGCAAATACGCTCGGGCTTGAATAAGACCGATTGTTACGCCTCCGACGTTGCGGCCGAACCACCAGTCAATATTGGCATCTTTTCCTGCCGTAAACTCTGGAACATAATAGTCACTTGTACGTTCTTCCGGTGGCGCCAATTGTTCGGATGGCGTCGCATACCAGTCGGGTGTTTCTGCAGGAGGATCGGGGGTGTAGAGCGCTTGAGCTTGAGCGTCTCGGGTGGCTGCAACAAAGCCAGCGGCTAGCGCAGCGGCGCTCCCTGCTTTAAGAATATCACGCCGGATAAGCGAACTTGGTGCATCATCATCTGGTCGGATGTCAGCGTCTGTTGTTTCCTTGATTTCTTGGAAACGAGCTTTCGTGTCGTTCGTGTTTTTAGGATACTCGGTCACGGTGAGTCCTCCGTTTGGCTAAGAGCGCGGTGTCAGAAAGGGTCGCTGGCGGTAGCCGCAACGAGACAGATTGTGAGGTTAACTCTGACAGTTCTGATCGCGTTCGGTCTGACGATTTCGATCAAGGCAACACGATTGTTGACGGAAATCGTCAGCGTCGCGACAATAGTTCATATTTTTATGTCAAGATGGCTATGTGGATCATGGACCCTGCATATTCCGGGGATCAGGCATGAGCGGTCCAACGCAACCCCTGATCCGGCTGGCAACTGGCAAGCCAGTGCTTACAGCGCTGGATGCTGTATATGATCGCTCAGACGAATTACTTACTCGGATAGGATTGGCCAGAGAGTCCTTCGATGATCCTGAAGTCTTCGTTCATGCAATCGTTATGTATCAGTTCTTTGAGGAAGTTGCAGCCGCAGCTGAGAACCCATTCTTCTTGGCGGGAATTGGCAAAATGATTGCAAGATCGAAGTGGCCACCGCTGGTTGAGGCAGCGGACTGTGCAATCACGTTAGGATCGTTTCTTACCAAGCTGGTTGTGGTGGCAACCGATCATTCGAGCTCCACCGAGCATCACTTGGACGTTAGTGGCAAGTCTGGTTTCGTGTTTGGTCGCAGATACTACGATACGCCGTTCATACCAGCCCAAATAGATGGGTTCTTCGCGGCGATGTTTGGAGAAATTATTAAGAGATCTGTTGGCGAAAAATGGAACTCCGATGATGTGATGGTCACTATAAGTGACCCCAGAGCTCTTCCGATTGAATTTCTTGGATGTACTGTTTTGGCTGGAGATCGCCGCGGACACCAAATCGCGTTTCCGGCTGTCTGGCTAACGGAGCCATTCTCAGCCGATGACTTTTTCAAAGGTCCGACAGAGCAATCTGGAAAGTCGCCACCTCCGAAACGGGCAATATTCAGCGTCCGAGAAGCACTCAAACCGCACATTGGGGTGCAACTGGTAAATAACGAAGTCGCCGCGAGTATCTGTGGTCTTTCTGAGCAGCAACTATCTCGCAGACTGCGTAAGGAAGGCACAAGTTTGGGCAAATTGATTGCTCAATTGAAATGTGAACACGCAGAAAGGCTTCTTACTGAACAGAATGCCAGCGTTGCCGAAGTCGCGGATGTGCTTGGGTATTCCGACGCCACTAGCTTCGCTCATGCTTTTCGCAGTTGGACTGGAAAAGCACCGAGCGATTTAAAGAAACAAATGGATGAATAAGCGCCTCGACACCCAGTACTTGGGGCAAAACTGAGGTCAAATATCGCCCGAAGCCCAAAAGGGAGCCGTTACACTTGAAACCAATTGTTGCGGTGCAGCTAAAGTTGGGTTTGTCCGCAAAGCGGCCGTTCACGCCATGTAGAGCGAATGCCCGCTTCGAGCCACGGAACGGACGTTTGAACCAGTTATGGCGACCGGTTATGTCGTGTCAGTCCCGTAAATATCGCACTTGCGTCAGAATCCTGCGCGCGGTTCTTTGAAAGTCTTTTGTCGGAGAATGACCAAGTTCACGGCAGTAGCGCTCACTAAACACTATTTCCACATACTCTGCCGTCTTCGATTTTGTTCGCGATCCCAAACAAATCAAAGTGTAACCTTCCATGGCAAAGGTTTTGCCGATGTGACCGGGCACTCCCTTGTCTGTAGACTTCCATTGGAACCCACCGCAAATCTCACCGGCTGGAACGAAACCACTGGGAAGCGATGAGGTGCTGGAACTCACTACACGGTCGTTCCGCTCCTCTGCGGTTTCTGAACGGCGCTCTGCAACGATGTATGGAAGGATTTGGCGAAGGAATACTTTTCTTTGCTGATCATCATGTGTGGGGTGATCATACGGTATCGAGCCATCTTGCAGCACTTGGAACACAATAGAATGATACGGACTGCCAAGCTCTTCTTTGGCCGCAAATCCGCTCTTCAAGAAGCTCACTGGTTTGATAGATGGCGGTAATACAAATTCCCAGTGGTCAGATTTGTATTTTATCTGCCTGGTTTCGGCGTAAGAGCCCCCGGACAACCCCGTACAAAGCAGAAACAGTGCAAAAAACGTCAGTGGCCAAATGTTGCTCTTGAGTAACATCGCCTCTCCACCCTTGTCTCAAGCTGTGCTTATCATGCCTTTTCTTAACTGGCGTTGATGTGCATCAAGAGGGTGGAATTCCAACATGCCATAACGGGAAAAACAGCGGCTTTGTACGCATAGAATTCGTTCAGCCACCCTCAACCAAAGTCCGCTTTGGAAAAAAAGAAAGCAAAGCGCAGATCCCCCGGCAACCCGCTAAGGGCCGCCGAGGGAAAGTCATCAGGGTGGTCTTCGGTTAGGCCGTGTCCGCGATCAAGCGCTCCGGATGTAGATCGAACTTCGCTTTCACGCGGTCCAGCATTGTCTTGGTCGATCCGACCTCTGCCTGCCGGATTGATCTGGTGCCTTCCACGTCGACTATAACCCCGTGATCCGTGTCGATCAGGTAATTGTCGGAATAGCTGAAGAAAGCAGGACCTTTGCGGGCCGCGGTCCATTGGCTGGCAGGGTCAGAATGCGAGGTGAACTTGGGCTGCACCTCGCTCGCAGCTCCGAAAGCCGCCTCATCCAAAGTGTCGAGATATTCGCGGACCGCACGAGGCGCTTCTTCTGGATCGATGGTTGATGCATCCCATTCTTCCTTTGGCGTTGAGTTTTGTTTGTTTGCATCGGCTTCGATCAAGCTGGCATCGATTGCCATGCGCTGACCGCTGACCAGACCTTCTTCGATGCACCGCGCGACAGTCGTTTCAAACAGGTGACGCAGAAGCTCACTCTCCCGGAAACGCCCGTGTCGGTTCTTGGAAAACGTGGAATGATCCGGGATACGGTCGGTCAGATCGAGGCGGCAGAACCATCGATATGCCAGGTTCAGATGCACCTCTTCGCACAGCCGTCGCTCAGAGCGAATGCCGAAGCAATAGCCGACCAGCAGCATCCGGATCAGCAGTTCAGGATCGACCGATGGACGACCAGTGTGGCTGTAGAAATCCGCGAGATGCACTCGAATGCTGCTCAAATCGACAAAGCGATCAATCGAGCGCAGCAGGTGCTCTTGGGGAACGTGGTTCTCCAATGAGAACTCATAGAACAGCGACGATTGCGCTTCCAGCTTCGGTCCCATCATCGCCAATCCTCCCGCCCATTGGAAGAATTGAATCAGCAGTTCATGCGTCGATCAAGGAAGAGTTTTTCAACAAAATAGGCGAAAAGCTGACTTTCGCTGCGTCTGCAAACAGTAGGAGCCATCGAGGCGAAGCAGAAATTCAGTCTGTGCCATGGCAGCCAAATTAGTTGGACTAACAGAAGGACATGCATGGTCGAGATTTCGTGACATCCGTTAGACTGTAAGCAGGCGGGTCCTGTGCATCGTCGACTCGCCGCTATTATGGCTGCCGACGTCGTTGGGTGTTCGTCGTTGATGGGCAGCGACGAAGCAAGGGTATTGTCCGCTCTCTAAACTCTGCGTTCAGAGATTTTGATCCCGAAATTGCAAGACATTAAGGGCGACTCGTCAAGTTGATGCGGGATGGTGCTCTTGTCGAATTTTCTTCGGTTGTCGCTGCCGTAACCAGTGGCGTCGAGATACAGCGGGCAATGGCTGAGTTTCCACTATCCCGCGATGACATCCTGTCGCTGGACGCCCAGCCCCTCAATCCCCAGTTCCATTTTATCGCCTGGCTTCAGATAAGTCTGAGGTTCTTGCCCCATACCCACGCCAGGCGGTGTTCCTGTCGAAATCACGTCCCCGGGTTGCAGCGACATAAACTGCGATAGATGCGCAATGACGGTTGCCACACCAAAATGCATCGTTTTGGTTGAACCATCCTGATACCGGTGCCCGTTCACCTCAAGATACATCGGCAGGTTTTGCGGGTCTGGCACCTCGTCTCTTGTCACCAGCCAGGGGCCGATTGGGCCAAACGTATCGGCGGACTTTCCCTTGACCCATTGACCCGAGCGATGGAGCTGAAAATCTCGTTCTGACAAGTCGTTGACCACGCAATACCCGGCTATGTGATCCACGGCTTCGGCCTCGGATACGTATTTGGCCTCTTTGCCGATGACCACGCCCAGCTCCACTTCCCAGTCGGTTTTGACCGAGCGGCGCGGGATTTCGACCGTATCGTTGGGGCCGATGATGGCCGAGGTGGCCTTGAAGAAAATCACTGGTTCAGCAGGGAGTTCCATGCCGCTTTCTGCCGCGTGATCGGCATAGTTCAGACCTATGCAGATGAATTTGCCGACATTGCCAACGCAAGGACCAATGCGTGGATCTCCATCTACCACCGGTAGGCTGTCCGCATCTGTTGCCCGCAATTTCTCAAGAACTGTGTCGCCAAGTGTGTCGCCCGAGATGTCATCGATAACGCCGGAAAGGTCACGCACTGAGCCGTCCGACCCCAAAATACCGGGTTTTTCAGCGCCCTTGGCACCATAACGTAGCAGTTTCATTGTGAGGTTCCTTCCTGCTCAGATCGTCCAGCCGCCATCAATGGCAAAAGGCTGACCCGACGTGTATTTGCTTGCATCACTGGCTAAATACAGAGCCAGTTCTGCGATCTCTTCCGCGGTGCCAATTCGGCCCATCGGCTGACGGGCAATGAAATCAGTCATTGCCTTTTCGTAGTCTCCCGTGTCGCGCAGCCTGTCATGCAGGCTTGGGCTGTCAACGGTGCCGGGGCAAATCGCATTGCATCGGATGCCTTGAGTTACGAAATCGGCGGCCACGGATTTGGTCAGGCCAATTACCGCTGCCTTTGATGCACAATAGGCAAATCGGTTAGGTACGCCCTTTATGGATGATGCGACTGAAGACATATTGATGATTGACCCACCGCCGACTTCAAGCATTCCCGGAAGGGTCAGGCGGATCAGTCTGAACATGGCTTTGACGTTGAGGTCAAAGCTGAAGTCCCAATCCTGTTCTTCACACTCAAGGATAGAGCCTCCCGCAACATAGCCTGCGCAGTTAAACAGAATGTCCAGATTCGGCAGGTCGGCCGCAGCGGCTGTCACAGCTTCATTGTCTGTTACGTCCAGGTTGAGCTGTTCGATACCCGCGATGCCGCCCAATTCGGTTAGAGAAGCATCGTTGATGTCGCTGGCGATCACGCGTGCGCCTTCGGCCGCAAACAATTCGGCGGTTGCGCGGCCAATGCCTTGCCCGGCAGCTGTGATTAGGGCGGTTTTGCCTGCAAGCCGGTTCGATGGTTCGAATGTCGTCATTGGTTGCCTCGCAGTTTCTCGGGTAGAAGATCCGTTGGGATGTCCTGATAACAGACCGGCCGCAGAAAGCGCCGGATCGACAATGTGCCAACGGATGTTGCGCCAAAGTTGGTTGAGGCAGGGTAGGGGCCGCCGTGAACCATGCTGTCGCACACTTCAACGCCGGTCGGGAAGCTGTTGGCCAGTAGGCGGCCCGCCTTTCGTTCCAGCAGCGGAAGCAGCGCCTGAGCGTCGGGTCTGTCGCCTGCGTCCAGATGCAGTGTGCAGGTCAGTTGCCCCTCGATGGTGCGCGCGATCTGTTGCATTTGAGAGGTGTCATTCACGTGCACGATAATGCCCAATGGTCCGAAAACCTCTTCCTGCAGCTTGTGGTCGGCCAGCCAGTCATCGCCGGAAACAGCGAACAAGTAAGGCGCGGCATCGCGTGTCTCGCAACTGGTGCCCATGATCTTGGAAACACCTGTTCCGGCGGCGATGCGCGAAACGCCGTCGCGATAGGCTGCCGCAATTCCATCGGTCAGCATTGTCTGGTCAGCCACCGAAGACAACCCGGTCTCAGCTGCGGACTGAAACGCCTCAGCATCAGGCCCATCAATGATAACGGCAATGCCGGGATTGGTGCAGAACTGACCGGCGCCCATCGTCAGCGAAGCGGCCCAACCTGTGCCGATCTCGGCCCCTCGCGCGGCCGCTGCTTGCGGCAAGATAAACATTGGATTGACCGAGCTCAGCTCGCCAAAGAACGGAATGGGTTCATCCCGCTGCGCGCACAAATCAAACAATGCGCGTCCACCTCCAAGGCTGCCAGTGAAACCTACGGCCCGGATCAGAGGATGTTGCACCAGGCGCGTGCCCACGTCCCGTTTGCCGCCTTGAACCAGTGAAAACACTCCGGGATGAACCCCGGTCGCCTTGATGGCGGCGTCGATGGCCTGCGCCACGATCTCGCCCGTGCCGGGATGGGCCGAATGACCTTTAACGACAATCGGACATCCTGCGGCCAGTGCCGCGGCGGTATCGCCCCCAGCAACCGAGAAGGCCAATGGGAAGTTCGACGCGCCGAATACCGCAACAGGCCCCAGCGGGCGCTGGATCATGCGCAAGTCGGGGCGGGGCAAGGGTGCGCGATCCGGCATCGCCGGGTCATGGCGCATGTCCAGATAATCACCCGCTTCGATGTGATCGGCGAAGAGGCGCAGCTGGCCGACGGTACGGCCACGTTCCCCCTGCAGACGCGCCTCGGGCAAGCCGGTTTCCTGAGTGCCAATCTCGGTAATGGCATCTCCACGCGCGTCAATCTCCTCCGCGATTTTGCGCAGAAATGCGGCGCGCTCGGCGCGCGAGGACCAGCCGAAAGTGGCAAACGCTGCCTCGGCCGCTTCTACTGCGTTATCGACCAATGTCGCTGTCCCCACAGAAAAGTCATGGCTTGGTCCATGCGCAGGTTCGGATGCAAAAGTCGCATCTGCGCCGACCCATTCGCCGGCGATCAGGTGTTTTCCAGATAACATATTCGTTCTCACTTACAGCAGGCCGCGATGGGCGAGGTTTCGCATCAGGTGTGACGCCCCAAACGTCCATTCCGGGCATTCCGTCGACAGGCGCACGGTGTTGGTCAGTGCCCCAAGTTGTGCATTGGCGATGGTGACGACGTCGCCAAGTTTGTGTGTGAATCCACCGCCTGGGGTATCCCGGTCCTGGGTTGGGGCGAAGAGTGTGCCAAGAAACAGCATCAGCCCGTCAGGATATTGGTGGTGGCGTCCGATTGTCTGCTTCACAAGATCGGCAGGATCGCGGCTGATCTGGGACATCGATGAGCTGCCGTTCAGGACAAACCCATCCGGCCCGGTGACGGTCAGCGTCAGCTCAGCTTGACGTACATCGTCCAGTGTGAACCCAATATCGAACAACCGGATCATCTGTCCGATCGCGCAGGAGGCGTTGTTGTCCTTGGCTTTGCTCAACAACAGAGCTGAACGTCCTTCGACATCGCGCAGGTTCACATCATTGCCCAGCGTTGCGCCTTTGATCTCGCCTTTTGAGGTAACGGCCAGTACAACTTCGGGTTCGGGATTGTTCCAGGTTGAAACGGGGTGCAGTCCAATATCTGCACCGAAGCCGACTGACGAAAGTACCTGCGCCTTTGAAAACACCTCGGCATCGGGGCCGATCCCGACTTCCAGATACTGGCTCCAGAGGCCTTCAGCTATCAGTGCTTCTTTTACATCTGCGGCGGCGTCCGATCCCGGTACGATGTTGGAAAGGCTGTCCCCGATCCGGTCTCCGATGCGCGCGCGGATGGCATCGGCTTTGGCAGGATCGCCTGCGGCCTGTTCTTCGATCACACGTTCGACCATGGAGCCCGCAAATGTGACACCGCAGGCTTTAACCGCCTGCAGGTCGCACGGCGCGAGCCATTGGTGGTCGGCGTCAAAAGGGCCGATTTCTTCACCTTGTGCATTGCGCACATAGTCTGTCGCGTCTTCGCGTTCCAGAATGTCCCGGACGGTTGGTGCCGTTTTTGACGTTATATCGACAACCTGCCCATTGCGCAGGGTTACCACGCTGGGCCCAACCCCTGCACGCTCAACACGGCCGAGCCACAGCCCGTTTGGTTCCAATGTAGGTATGGTCATTTTAATCCCTGAGGTTATAGGCGCGGGTGGCATTGCCACCCATGATCGCCTGGCGTTCGTCGTTGCTCAGCTGGTTCAGGAGCGTATCGGTGGTTTCACACCAGCGCTCGTAGCTGCTGGCCAAGGTGCAAACCGGCCAATCGCTGCCCCAGATTAGACGCGACGGGCCGAAAGTGTTCAGCAGGTGATCCACGTAGGGGCGCAGGTCTTCGATCGTCCAATCTGCGGCAGCCTCGGTCACGAGGCCGGACAGCTTGCACCATGCGTTTGTATCCCGGGCCAAGGCCGACATGTTGTCGGACCAATCATGCAAGATTGCGTCTTTGATCAACGGTTTCGACCCATGGTCGATGACCACACGCAAGTCGGGGTAGCGCTGAAGAAGTTGTCTGAGCGGGCCCAGATGTTGGGGCAAGGTCAATGCATCGAATGTCAGGTCATACCGTTGGACAGCCTCGAAAGCTGGAGGCAGTGTGTCGCCGAGCATCCACAAAGGATCAGCAATGTCCTGTATCATCGGGCGAAGGCCAACCAGTGCTGGGTGGGCGGCCAAAGCAGCAATTTGCACGCCAACATCAACGGCTTCAAAATCAACCCAGCCGACAACACCTTTGATAAACGCATTTTGGTCAGCCAGCGAGAGCATGAATTTGGTCTCTGCCACTGTGGGTGCCGCCTGGACAAGGACCGTGCTATTGATCCCGGCAGCTTTGAGCAGGGGCATTAGGTCGTCTGGCGTGAAATCTCGGTAGATCGTGTCCAGAGCAGGCGTCAGCCAGCCATAGTCGCCGCGCGCCAAAGCCCAGAAATGCTGATGCGCGTCGATTCTCATCCGATCACACCCTTTTTTAGGATGATGTTGCCATAAAGCCTGCGCTCGCCTGTCTGAACGATGGCAAAAGCGTTGGCTGCACGGTCGTAGAATGCAAACCGTTCCAAGCCCTGAACTTTGGCCGGGTTGTCGGCAGTCTTGTCGATGATACTTTGAAAGTCCGCGACTGCGTCGGGAACCGCCTCCGGGTCGCCGACAACCTGCATGGTCAACGCCGGATCAGGAACGAAGGTGTCCAGCGGCATCACGGACAAAACAGCTTGCAACACTTCACTGGCCGAAGATCCATCCGCCCGGATGCAGTTCGGGCCGCTACTGGAACCCGGGAAGTTCGCGTCTGCTATGACGATTTCATCCCCGTGACCCATGGCCCTGAGGGTGTACAGGAGCTCCGGCGACAGGATCGGGTCGATGTTACGCAGCATCGGCGGCCTCGCTTGGCAGAGGCGCGTCCGGTCGGATCAGACCTTCGGATCGTAGATCCGACCAAAGACCAGGAGGAATGTCGCGCTCCATCAAGGCCACATTGGACTGGACTTCGGATGCGTTGACGGCTCCAGGCACCACTGTTTTGACGCACGGATGACCCAGAACAAATTGCAACGCCGCAGCGATCAACGGTGTGTTGTGGGCCGCGCAAACTGCTTCGATCTTACGGACCCGGTTTAGAATGTCTTCGGGCGCGTCTGCATAATTGTATTTAGCGCCGGGCACAGCTCCAGTGGCGAGAACGCCTGAATTGTAAGGTCCCCCGAGGATGATCCCGACATCGCGCTGCTCACATAATGGCAGGAAACTGTCGAGCGCTTCCTGCTCCAGCAGGGTATAGCGCCCGGCCAGCAGGAACCCGTCAAAATCCCCCAGTCCAAGCAGCCTTTCGCAGACCTGCCATTCGTTTACGCCCGCGCCGATTGCAGCGATCTCGCCTGCGTCGCGCAGTTCGGTTAGCGCTTTATAACCCCCGCCATCAAAAAGCTCGCGCACCTTGGCGTCCGACATTTCCTGGCTGCCCTGGCTGAAGACACAGACATCATGCACCAAAAGAATGTCAGAGTTGGCTACACCGATCCTGTCGCGGCTGGCCTCGTAAGACCGCATGACTCCGTCATAGGTATAGTCGAACACGATCCGTTTCTGTGGCACATCGACGAAGGCTTCGGGTGTCACCTCATGCGGTTCGCAATCCAGTAACAAGCGACCAATCTTGGTTGAGAGTTGAATGTTCTCGCGACCGAACCGGTCGATCGCCTGCCCAAACCGATGTTCTGACCGGCCAAGTCCATATTGCGGCGCGGTGTCAAAAAATCGGATGCCTGCATCATAGGCGGCCTGCAACGCCGCCTGCGCGTCCTCATCCGAGACTTTGCGATACAGGTTCCCCAACGGCGCCCCGCCAAAACCCATGCGGGTCAGGGGAACAGGCCGTGTGGTACGGTTGTTCAGTAATTCTGTCTGGGAAACGATCATCCTGCCTCGCTATTCGACTGTGGAGTAAGGTTGAACAAATCGGGATTTTGCTTTTCCAGTTGTTCGATGCGCGGCATCAACTGCCCAAGATGGGTACGCATAGCGTCCTGCGCAGCCTGTTCGTCGCGATTGCTTATTGCTTCGAAAATCGCCCGGTGTTCTGCCAATGTCTCAGCTATTCGGCCGGGTGTCGGCAGCAGCAACATACGGGCGCGGCTGACCTGCAACGATACGGTTTGCGCAACGTCCGCAAGACGGCGGAATCCGGTGAACTCCATCAGTAAGCCGTGGAACTCTTCGTCTGCCTGATAAAAGCCAGGGATGTCCTCATCCTCGATCAGCAGTTCCTGCAGACGCATGTTGCGGCTCAACCGTTTGCGCTGATCGTCGGTCAGATCGCGTGCGACCTTCGCGACGGTTGCAAGCTCAAGCGCCTCGCGCAGGAAAGCGCCTTCGCGAATTTCATCCATCGAGAAATAGGACACGCGGGTGCCGGATTGCGGCACCACATCCACCAGCCCTTCGGAGGCCAGACGCGCGATCGCGTCGGCAACAGGTGCTCGAGATACGCCCAATCTCTCGCACACTGGCGCCTTCCGGAGATTCGCCCCGGGAGGGAAATCAAGCGAGAGAATCGCCTGTTTCAAAGAGTGGTGAACCCGTTGAGTCAGTGGCCCTTCGATAGTCGTGATCTCGGGCAGCAGCGCAGCATCAATATCTTGGTGTTTGTTCATGCTGAGCAATTTAGCATTCTAACATGTTAGTTGACAAGTAGTGATTTTGGATTTAGCAACATTGGCCAAGCAAGCGGGGAAGAGATGCAAGCACACGGCGGCATAGATGTTTTGGAAGAGGCGACGCGCGACGTCGTGAAGCTTAATCCGCAGGACAATATCGTCATTGCTTTGCGCGACCTGCAGGCGGGTGAACAACCAGCGCATGTTCCAGTGCCCTTGACCGCGTCTGTCACCCGCGGTCACAAGATTGCGGTGTCATCAATCCAGGCTGGCGAAAACGTTGTTCGCTATGGCCAGATTATCGGGCAGGCTAAATGTGATATCGCACCGGGTGAACATATCCACGTGCACAACCTTGGCATGGGGGCGCATCAGCAAGACTACGCACATGCCAGCGCGAACGCGCCACTGCCTGCTCTGACTGAAGAGCGGACATTCGACGGATACCATCGCACCGACGGTAAGGTGGGAACCCGAAACTACATCGGTATTCTGACCACCGTGAATTGTTCGGGGTCCGTGGCGCGCTTCATCGCTGAGGCGGCGGAAAAATCCGGGCTGCTGGACAGCTTCCCAAATGTGGATGGCGTGGTGCCTATTGTGCATGGGACCGGCTGCGGAATGTCCGGCAAGGATGAGGGTTATGCCACCCTGTTCCGAACCCTGTCCGGGTACGCCCAGCATCCGAATTTCGGGGGTATCCTGCTGATTGGTCTGGGGTGTGAGGTCATGCAGGTCGCAGACCTGGTTGGCGGTCGTCCAATCCGCGCTAACGGTGCCCTGCGCTACATGACTATTCAGAATGAGGGCGGAACGCGGCGCACAATCGAGCGGGGGCTCGAAGAACTGCGAGGCATCGCCGAACTGGCCAATCAAGCCGAACGCGCCCCCGCTCCGATCAGTGCCATTACGGTCGGCATGCAATGTGGCGGCTCGGACGGATATTCGGGGATCACTGCGAATCCCGCGCTGGGGTATGCCTCGGATCTGCTGGTGCGCCACGGGGGCACGACGATCCTGTCGGAAACCTCGGAAATCTACGGGGCAGAGCATCTGCTGACGCGGCGGGCCGAAACGGTCGAAGTTGGTGAAAAGCTGATCGAACGTATCCACTGGTGGGAGGACTACACCGCCCGCAACTGCGGTGAGATGGACAACAACCCGAGCCCCGGCAACAAGCGCGGTGGCCTGACAACCATTCTTGAAAAATCGCTGGGAGCCGTTGCCAAAGGAGGCACAGCTCCTCTGCGCGACGTCTACAAATTCGGTGAGATGGTAGACAAGCACGGGTTTGTCTTCATGGACAGCCCCGGTTTTGATCCGTGTTCGGTGACCGGACAAGTGGCCTCGGGCGCGAACCTGATCGTGTTCACCACTGGGCGCGGGTCGGTGTCCGGATATCAGCCGACGCCTTGTATCAAACTGGCCACCAATTCCGAGATGTATGCCCGAATGGCCGACGATATGGACCTGAACTGCGGTGACATCGTGACCAACGGGATCAGCATCGAGGCAAAAGGCGAAGAGCTGTTTGAAATGCTCATCCGCGTCGCCTCGGGAGAAAAGACCAAAAGCGAGGAACTTGGCTTTGGGGGCGTTGAATTCGTCCCCTGGCAAATCGGCGCGGTGATGTAAACCGCGTTGGGCCCAAGGGAGAGGGGCACATGGGAGGGAAAATGAATAAATTGGTCGAAATGACGGGGATTGATAAGTTCTTCCCCGGCGTGCACGCGCTGAAATCCGTGCAGTTCGATCTTGAACCGGGCGAAGTTCACGCGCTGATGGGGGAGAACGGGGCCGGGAAAAGTACGCTGATGAAGATCCTGTCGGGTATCTATCAGCGCGATGGTGGGACGCTGAAGATCGAAGGGCGCGAAGTTAGTCCGACAACCCCGCGTGAAGCACAGGATCTGGGCGTCGGGATCATCCATCAGGAACTGAGCCTGATGAATGACCTGACTGTCGCTCAGAACATTTTCATCGGGCGAGAACCGCGCAAGAGTTTTGGTCGTTTGGATGAGGCTGCGCTGAATGCGCAGACAGCCGAAATCTTTGCTTCGATGAATCTCAGCCTCGATCCCAGGGCGCCGGTGGGCAACCTGACCATCGCAAAACAGCAGATGGTCGAGATCGCCAAGGCACTGTCCTTTCGGTCCAAAGTGCTCATCATGGACGAGCCTACGGCGGCCCTGAATGACGCCGAAATTGCCGAGCTGTTCGTCATCATTCGCCGCCTCAAGGCCGAGGGCGTTGGTATCGTTTACATCAGCCACAAGATGGACGAGCTCAAGCAGATCTCGGATCGCGTGACGGTCATGCGTGATGGGGAATATGTCGGAACAGTTGGTGCTGCCGAAACCCCCATCAGCCAGATCATTGCCATGATGGTCGGCCGTGAGGTCAAAGAAGAACCGCTGGACGTGCCCGATCTGGGTGATGCTGAGATGTCTCTGCAGGTCACCGGGCTGAGCCGGAGCAACGAAATTCAGGACGTCAGTTTCTCGGTCCAAAAGGGTGAAATTCTGGGCTTTGCCGGTCTGATGGGCGCAGGTCGTACCGAGGTTGCACGGGCTATCTTCGGGGCCGACCCCAAGGATAGCGGAGAAATCCGGGTACATGGTCAGGTGGTGTCGATCAAATCACCCACCGACGCCGTCAAAGCGGGGATCGGATACCTTTCCGAAGACCGAAAGCACTTCGGCCTCGCCACTGGTATGAACGTGCGCGACAACATCGCGCTTGCCTCGATGGACCTGTTCACCGGCGCAGGCGGAGTTCTGCATGATGGAGACATCAGCGACACCGCAAAAAGCTACATCCAGCAATTGGGCATTCGAACACCATCGGATGTGCAGGAGGTTCGCCTGCTGTCAGGCGGCAACCAGCAGAAAGTTGTCATCGCCAAATGGCTGCTGCGTGACTGCGATATTCTGATCTTTGACGAACCCACCCGCGGCATCGACGTCGGCGCAAAATCCGAGATTTACAAGCTGCTGGAAGAACTGGCGGGACAGGGCAAGACGATCATCGTGATCTCATCCGAACTGCCCGAAATCATGCGCCTCAGCCATCGCATCGCCGTGATGTGTGAAGGGCGACTGACCGGCATTCTGCCCGGCGGAAAAGACACCACACAAGAAGACATCATGCATCTGGCCACGCAACGTGCGGCGGCGATGCAGGTAACAGGGACAGTCCAATGACCACAGCAACCGACATCGAAAAGAAAAAGCCACTCTCGGGCCTTGCGGACAGTGGCGCGTATCAAAAGCTGTTGGCCTTTGCCAGTTTGATCGTTCTGCTGATCGGCTTTTCCATTGCATCACCCAACTTCATGCAGACCTCGAACATGATCGCCATTCTGCAGGCAACGTCGGTCAACGGCGTTCTGGCCGTCGCAGCAACGCTGGTCATTATCACGGGTGGGATTGATCTGTCCGTTGGTACGCTGATGACCTTCTGCGCCGTGATCGCGGGCGTGGTGTTAACGTATCTCGGCATGCCCTTGCTGTTGGGCGTTGCCGCAGCCATTGCGGCGGGCGCATTTTGCGGACTTTGCTCAGGCACTTTCGTCGCGAAAATGAAAATTCCGCCTTTCATCGCCACGCTTGGGATGATGCTGATCCTTAAAGGCCTGTCGCTGGTGATCTCGGGGACGCGGCCAATATACTTCAACGACACGCCGGGCTTCGACCTGATTTCGCGCGGGTCACTGATCGGAGAGGTTTTCCCTTCGCTGCCCATCCCCAACGGTGTGCTGATCCTGTTCCTTGTGGCCATCGCGGCATCGTACATTCTGGGGCGCACGGTTCTGGGCCGTTATACATTTGCGCTTGGCTCAAATGAGGAAGCGGTGCGTCTGTCCGGCGTGAACACCGACATGTGGAAGATGCGCATTTATGCGCTGGCCGGAGCGATCTGCGGCATCGCCGGAATCTTGATCGCCTCGCGCCTGAACTCGGCGCAACCGGCATTGGGGCTGGGTTACGAGCTGGAAGCGATCGCCGCCGTGGTGATCGGCGGCACGTCCCTGTCCGGCGGGCGCGGCACCATTCTGGGCACGCTGATTGGCGCCCTGATCATGGCGGTGCTGACCAACGGATTGCGTGTGCTGTCCGTCGCGCAGGAATGGCAGACCGTTGTGACCGGCGCAATCATCATCCTGGCCGTCTATGCCGATATGGCACGGCGCAAGAAATCGGGATGACCAAGCAGCTAATTCAAAGACCAAAACGACCAACTGGAGGAGAAAACATGTTATCACGTCGTTTCATTCTGGGTGCGCTGAGTGCAGCCACCCTGGCAGGACCCGCCTCGATGGCGGCGGCCGAAGAGATCTACATCCCGCTGGTATCCAAAGGCTTCCAGCATCAGTTCTGGCAGGCCGTGAAGTCGGGTGCGGAGCAGGCGGCTGACGAATTTGATGTCACCATCACGTTCGAAGGCCCGGACAATGAGACCATGGTGGACCGTCAGATCGACATGCTGGCTGCCGCTCTGGCCAACAACCCCAAAGCCATTGGTTTTGCCGCTCTGGATAGCCAAGCTGCAATCCCGCTTTTGAAGCAGGCCAACGAAAAGGGCATTCCGATCATTGCTTTCGACAGCGGCGTTGACAGTGACATTCCGCTTTCAACCGCGACAACGGACAACCTGGCAGCAGCCGGACTCGCAGCCGACAAGATGGCAGAGAAAATTGGTGGCAAGGGCAAAGTCGCAGTTGTCGCGCATGACCAGACCAGCCGCACCGGCATCGATCGTCGCGACGGCTTCGTGAACCGAATGGCCGAGAAATACCCGGATATCGAAGTTGTCACGGTTCAGTACGGCCAGGGCGACCACCTGAAATCGACCGAAGTCACCAAGGCGATCCTGACGGCGAACCCTGATCTGAATGGCATCTTCGGCACCAACGAAGGTTCGGCCATCGGTGTTGTGAACGGCGTTCAGGAACTGGGCACCGAGGGTTTGATCATCATCGGCTATGACAGCGGTAAAGCCCAGAAAGACGCAATCAAGAGCGGTCTGATGGCCGGCGCGATCACGCAAAACCCGGTCGGCATCGGCTACGAGACGGTGAAGGCAGCGGTGGCGGCTCTGAACGGGGAAGAGGTTCCAGGTCTGATCGACACAGGCTTCTACTACTACGATGCCTCGAACATTGACGACCCGAAGATCTCGGCCGTTCTGTACGACTAAGTACCACCACTCACGCTGTCCGGCCTGTCTTTTGGGCGGGCCGGATGGTTTCATCTGCAGATTTTCAGGTGAATTGATACCAAGGCGTGCGGGGCAGGGGCATTCGGGTCGCTACGCTGGCTTGCAATTGAGCCGCCGTCGTTTTTAGCGCATCAATGACAAATTCGCGGCGGTTGTCGATCAGGGAGGAAGCGAAATGCGGAATCGTCAGTGAAGCGATCACGGATTGTCCCATACCATGACGGATAGGTGTCGAAATCTCGCTTATGGCGTTGCTCTCGGGGCTGCCGAGCGAAATGTAGTTCTGATCGGCGCAGACTGCCGCTTGATCAGAAAACTCTTGCAGAGAGTCTGGGTTTTCCTCCGATGAAATTTTGCGAAGATAGGCTAAGCGATCTTCGCGTGAGGAAATTTCCGAAAGAAAACACGCCCCGGCCGATGTCTGAAACACGGGCGTTGTGTAACCGACTTGCACCGTGACACCGTAGTTCTGGGACGATGAGACACTGTTGATCACAATCAGCTCGTCTTTTCCATTGGGCACCCAAAGGTGGTTTGACAGTTCGATCTCTTCGGCCAAACGGTTCATATAGGGCTCAGCCAATTCCGCGAGTTTGCTGTTGTCTGTGCGGTCTCCACCCAGCAAAGCAAGCTTTCCAGTTAGTTTGAACAGGTCACCTTCCTGGCGGTCGATGTACCCGCGTTCCTCCAGCACGATCATCATGCGAAAGATTTCGTTCTTCGATCGGCCAATACCCTGCGCAAGCTGAGAAAGGGTAGGGGCAGTGTCCGACAAAGAAAGAAACTCAAGAATATCCAATCCCTTCTCCAAAGCGGGAGCCGAGTACTTTTGGAGTTTCGTTTTTTGCTCGGACATTCGCGGCACCTTTTTTCGAAGCTTTCTCAAAAAAGACAGCAGGGGCGCAAGCCCCTGCGTGTCCGACCGGCCACCCCGACAGGGAGGAGAAAGGAAACCGGCCTGATTGGTCCTTACAGGCCGTTTTTCTTCAGGATTTCTCCTGCGTTATCGGCAGTGATTGCCTCGGTGCCCATGACGACCGACTTTGGCACCTCTTCGCCTTTCAGGTGTTTCAGTGCCTGACGAAGACCTTCGGCACCGGGAGTTGGATACAGGAATGTGGCCGACAGTTCGCCATTGGCGACCCAGGTCACGCCTTCACCTGGCAAAGCGTCAACACCGATGAAGATGATGTCATCCGCGCGGCCAGCGTCCTTGGCGGCCAGATATGCACCATAAGCCATCGGATCGTTGTGGCCGTAAACCATTGTGATGTCTTCGTAGTTGCGGAGGGCGGTCGACATGATGTCGTACGCCTGATCCTGTTTCCAATCGCCCGACTGCTGATCAAGCAGGAAGGTCACGCCTTCTTCGCCTTCAAACGCCTCATGGAAACCATTTGCGCGGTCATGGGCAGCTTGTGTTCCCAGGCCTCCCCAGATCTCAATGATGGTGCCTTTTGCTGCACCCGCACCGCCCAGCTGGTCCAGCGCAAACTTACCGGCTTCGCGGCCGATCAGTTCGTTGTCGCCGCCGACCCATTGAACGAACTTTTCGGTGTCCACGTTGCGGTCCAGAACAAAGACAGGGATGCCAGCGTCTGTTGCCTGCTCGACCACACCGGTCAGACCAGCGGATTCCTTGGGCGAGATCAGGATCGCGTCAACTTCCTGACGGATAAAGTTCTCAACATCGGCCACCTGCTTTTCGGTGCGGTCGTTGGCGTCCGCAATGATCAGCTCGACATTGTCGTGCTGGTCCGCTTCGGCACGCAGATCCTTGTTGAATTGGACACGCCAGGGCTCAACTGTGGTTACCTGCGAAAAACCGATCACATAGTTGTCAGCCGCAAGTACCATCGAGGCCGAAAACGAGGTTACGAGCGCGGTGGCGGCCATCAGGCCCTTGCCAAATACTCTTCTTTTCATAGTCTACTCCTTAGTCATGATGCGGGTTTCTCCAAATTCCCGCGTTCTGATTGCTCTAACCTTGGTCCGCCAAGATCTGAGGTTAGAGCCTCCTCCCTCTGCCGAGGCGCTCTTTCGCCATGACAAAGATCTCCTCAAATCGCCCTTCCTGAAGCAGGACGGCGACCACGATGATGATGCCCTTGAGCACCAGCTGCGTGTTGCTGTCGATGTTGTTGAGTTGCAGGATGTTGCTGAGGAAGCCAAAGATCAGCACTCCAACAAATGTCCCCATGATCGCCCCACGACCGCCCATGAGGCTGGTGCCACCGATCACAACGGCTGCAATCGCATCCAGTTCCAGTCCCAATCCGGCATCTGGTTTACCCTGACGGAATTGTGCGACGTATAGCACACCAGCCAGCGCCGAGAGGCCTCCAGCCAATGCGTAGGTGATGATCTTGTTGCGCCCCACATTGATGCCGGCCAGACGTGCGGCCTCTTCATTGCCGCCGATGGCCATGAGGTAGCTGCCAAAAGTGGTGAACCGTGTGATCAGGAAAAAGACCAACAGGACGCCAAGGAAGAAAAGCCCGGGTACGGGCAGGACGCCCCACAGCAACTCACGCAACACTTCGAAATTTTCAGTCGCATTGCTGCCGGTGTAGACCGGATAAACAGCCGTATCTTGCCCTGCAATGACGCGCGCCAGACCCAGCGCACCCACCATCATCGCCAGCGTCACGATAAAGGGTTGCAGGCGGCCATAGACGATCAGTGCACCGTTCACCGTGCCCATGACGGCGCCAATACAAGGCACCACGATCAGAACTGCAAGAACACCGAACTTTGGCATGACCTGCCCGGCCAGCCAGACCATCACGCCAATTGCGATCGCAGCAGCAATCAGCCGACTCAGCATCCGCGATGGCGCGCTTGTTGTTGCTGCTGTTTCAGAGGTGCGGTTCAGGTTGCTTTGGACGAAATAGATCAGGGCCGCGATGGTCACAAAAAGGACAATCCCGGTCGCAGGAACGCCAAAGTAACTTGCTGCGGTCCAGCCTTCCTGGGTGAGCAGCATGGCGCAGATCACCGTGCCCAAAGCCATGACAGACCCAACGGACAGATCGATGCCTGCGATGAAAATCACCATCGTCATACCGACCGCGACAATCCCGGTGACCGACACCTGACGCAGGATGTCCGTCAGGTTCCCAAGCGACAGAAAGATATTGTTGCCCTTCGAAGAAAGGGGTGAGGTCAGCGCACCAAACAGGATCAGGGCGAACAGCCCCCAATACAGTTTGGTTTTGCTCAATAGCTGCATGAACATTGCCGCACCTGGGCGGTCTTGTTTCACTGTCGGGCTGTTGGGTTCCATAACGGTCATGTCTTTTCTCTTTTGTGGGCCGGGGCAGTTAGCGGAACTGCATCGCCAGGGCCTTGATTGAATCCACGGACATTTCTTTTCGGGAAAGCTCTCCGGCCATCTGGCCTTCGCACAGCACAATCATGCGGTCACAGACGGCCATGAACTCAGAAAGCTCAGAACTTGCGAACAAAACCGAGATACCCTGATCCGCCAGTCGTCCGACCAGGTCATAGATTTCGTCCTTGGCGCCGATGTCGATACCGCGTGTGGGCTCATCCAGCAGAAGGACACGGGGCTGCGTTGCCAGCCATTTGCCCAGAACCACCTTTTGCTGATTGCCCCCGCTGAGTTTGCCAACCGGATGCTCGGGGCCGGTTGCCGCAACCTTGAGTGTTTCGATGGCCTTAAGTGCTTGTTTGCGCTGTTCAGCCTCGGAAAATCGCCCAAAACGGGACTGCAAAGGCATCAACGGCAATGCCACGTTTGATGAGATCGAGCGATCAAGGATCAGGCCGTTGCCCTTGCGATCTTCGGTGATCAGTGCCAACCCGTTGCGCACCCCGTCCTGAGGTTTGATGGGCCGCAGTTGATTGCCTTCCAGCGTTACTTCACCCTGATAGCTGGCACCTCTTGCGCCGAACAATGTCTCCAGCAACTCAGTCCGACCCGCCCCCAAAAGTCCGCCGATACCCAGAATCTCTCCGCGCTTGAGATCGAATGAAACGTCGTCCAGCACTTTACGTTTGCCGTCCCAGGCCGACAGATTGGCGACCTGCAATACGGTTTCATCGGTCGCCGGGTTCTGGCGTTCAACGGCGTTGATCTCGACCGTGCGACCGACCATCATGCGGATCAGTTCGGCTGACGTTGTCTCAGAGGCCAACCGCGTACCGATCAGGTCACCATCCCTTAAAACCGTAACCCGGTCGGAAATTTCAAACACTTCATCCATTCGGTGCGAGATGTAGACTACGGCAACCCCTTGTAGGGCCAGATCGCGCACGACCTCCATCAGAATGTCAGCCTCAGCCTGCGACAGCGCTGAGGTGGGTTCGTCCATGATCAGCAGTCGCGCATTCATCAACAATGCGCGAGCGATTTCGACAAGTTGCTGCTCGCCCACGCGTAAATCTTTGACCGGTGTGTCAATGTCCAGCGTGAACCCGAAGCGAGCCAACGCCTTCTTTGCCTTTTCCCGCAGCGCTTTGCGGTCGATGAATGCGCCGAACTTCCGGGGCTCATGCCCAAGCAGGACATTTTCGGCCACCGTCATTTCCGGGATCAGGCTGAGTTCCTGATGCATGATGACGATGCCGTGCTTTTCGGCATCGCGTGGGGCATCGAATTCTACGGTTTCACCATCAATCTGGAATTTTCCAAATGTGGGTCTCTGTACGCCAGAGATGATTTTGACGAGCGTGCTTTTCCCGGCACCATTCTCGCCCATCAAAGTGTGGATTTCGCCGCCGTCGAAAACGAGGTCGACATCTCGGAGAACAGATACACCCGAAAACGACATTCCGATCCCGCTGAGGGACACGGTGATCTGGCTTTCGGTTCCTTGTTGCGCACGCAGCGCGGATTCTTGTTTCGCCATCACAGCGCCTCCCTTCGCCGATCTAAACGATTCACCGTAAAACGGTTTCATATACGAAACCACAAGCGCCAGCGGGGCGTCAAGAGGTATTTTCCCTGGAGCGAATAAGGAATTGTTTAGGTGCCTGATCAGACCTTGAAGTCAGCAAGCATAGTGCAGGTTTCGAACTTTCAAATTTCTCTTAGTACTCTGTTATTTAACATAATAATTGGAGTCATGTGTCTGTCTTGGACAATTCGAAGAAAGAAAAGCCACCACCGAATTCCTACCCGCTTGCCTTGATCATTCGACTGGCATTGCCCATTTTGAGTGTTTCACCAGTGAAAGTACTTTGGGTATTTTTCTCGACAGCGCGAAGTTAGTCGATAACTTCGCAGTCGATTTCGAAGGAAACTTTCTTGCGAAGAAATTTGCTGAGATCGTTCGCGAAAGGCAGTAGCCAACGACGGCCTTGGGCCGTTACTTTTTTGGGACGTCAGGCGGAAAGCGGTCATTAGCTGCAGTTAAGGGGATGTTTTTCAAGGACAGCGATCCGACATACTGGGCCGTCCAACCACGGGTTCTTCGCCAGGAATTCGACAAGCTGATACGAGGCCGATTTGAGGACGGCGATATTCGACACCTTTCGGTGTTTGGGCTCGCGCCTATTCCTCTCTTGATGGAGCTTGGCAGACTGATTTCAGATATCTCTGACACCGACGTCTACGAAAAGCACAGAGAGCCCGATCAATGGGCGTGGCCAGAAGACGGCGAAGAGGTCAGCTTCATAACGCAACGAGGCACCGAAGGCCCCAAGCGCGTCGCGCTAAAGCTTTCAATCACCTCGCAGATTAGTGACGATCGGATAACTGGTGCTGTCGGAACAGACGTGTCGATTTGGGAAATCAAAAGCACGCCACAGAAACACGGTGTCATAAGGCACAAGGAAGACCTTAGTCGCTTCAGGACCATCGTTCGTTCGACCCTTGATGAAATAAAGAACGTCCACGGAATGGATGTCGAACTAATGGTCTTTCCGGCAATGCCTGTTTCATGCTCCGTTGAGTTTGGGCGCGTGTGGCAACCAAAAGCTCACCCAGATATCCATATCTACGACCAAACCAAAGATCAGGGTTTTTTGCAAAGAATGACTCTGGCCGGAGGCGCAACCTGATCAATCATTAAAGATAGTGGCCGTAATGGCATGCTTTCGGTCTGTCTGAGGCTGGTCGCACGGCGAAGCAAAATACGGATGCTGCTGCCTTACTAAACTTGCCTATAGACTCTGAATGACCGCTTTCAGAGATCGGACCAGTTGCTCTCGCACCTACGGCGAAAGTCTGCTTCCCGCCCTACTTGCCGTTCTGGTACTTTCCGAAAACCCTTTCAGCCCCCTTGACCTCTTCGAAGATAAGTTCAGGCACAACGACTTCCCAACTGGCCCGTTTCATCAGGTGACGAAAACTCTCATCGGCATCTTCCTTAGGCGAATCTTTGGTCAGTGCGTCCACGTGTGTTTTCTCCATCTGCTCGAGGACCGTGAGCAACGCGGCTGCGCGCTTCACGGCGTCGAGCGGGAGGTCGGTTCGCAGCGACAGGCAAAGAAACTGGTTTGGGACCTGGTTTGACAGTTTTTTTGGCAGGCGTTTTCGGAAGTAGAAAATACGGCCGCGGAGCATGAGGTAGGGGCCGGCATGATAACGGGGTTTGCGCGACCGCGCGCCGGGCCGATTTCTTGCTGGCTGTGTCACAGCATGTGTCACAGTTTCCGAATGCTGTGACACATCGTATTTTCCTGAGGCTCTGTTGCCCCTTATTTTCCTGGCTTTTCTGGAAAAGGTGGCTGTGCTTGCAGTTTGCAGCTAGCTAGTCTGCACAAGTTTCCCTGTTAACAGGGAAAATACAGGGAAAACTAGCGACTTCACCGATTTTTGGGGCTTAGCACCTAGATTACTTCGGATAAAACAAAGGGTTGGGTACGATTTCCCTAAGACTGGTAACAGGGAAAATATAAGTAGCTATTAGCGAAATTTTTCCAAGGAACAGGGACGCGAACAACTAATTCGAATGAAGCAAATGGCGTCTGATTTGAAGAAGGGAGAATGTTTCACGCTGTTGTCGGCAGCTGCGCCCCGATTAGCCCCTCACATCAGTTATCCTGGTCAAATTTATCGTCGACGCCAAGTTGGCGCACTGCATCAAGCAGATCCAATATAGCCTCCTCTGCCACAGCGAGCTTGACTGCCACCATCAGATCATCGCGGCCTGCCATCGCCAGAAAAGTCCCCAGTACTTCATCAGAGTGCCGCGCCAATGAGATTAAATGGGTTCCGCTCGGGCCATAGTTTCCCGAGAACCAGTTCTTTACAGTCTTCTCATTGGCTCCCGTCCAAACCGCCACGGTCTTCACACCAGCCCGGCTGTCGCCAAGCGACCGCTTCAGTGCCGAGGCGACTTCATCGGCAAAGCAGCCACTCGTCTGTTGCCTCCCAACTTCATTATATTTATTTTCCTTTGGAAAGAACTTGCCCTTTTTCGGAAACGACATTCCACACTCCTTCGCTTTAAATGAATGCGAAGAATTCAGCCGTTGATTCTGACGGTAGAGATAGATTTGACCGAATAGTAAGGAGATGGTTTGTGAAAGGTCGATGGGCGCCGCATTCTAACAATAGTAACGAGCTGCCCGAATCCGACGTGCCGGCTGTCGCCTATATACGGATGTCGACCGACCACCAGAAATATTCTACCGAAAACCAGCTGGACATCATACGGAACTACGCCACAGCACGGGGCCTGCAGATCTTGCGCGTTTTTGAGGACTCCGGTCGATCCGGGTTGCGGTTGGACGGTCGCGAGGCTTTGCAGAACCTGATGGCAGAGGTCCGAACCGGTCACGCGGATTTCAAGGCCATTCTGGTCTATGACGTTAGTCGCTGGGGTCGGTTTCAGGATGCTGATGAAGGGGCGTATCACGAGCATGTTTGCTCCCGCGCGGGGATCCGTGTTCACTATTGCGGCGAGCAGTTTGAAAACGACGGCAGTATCGGTTCAAACCTGCTGAAAACTGTCAAGCGGGTGATGGCGGGCGAGTACAGCCGTGAGCTTTCTGTGAAAGTGTTCGCCGGGCAGTGCAGGCTGGTCGAGCTTGGCTATCGCCAGGGCGGTGCGGCCGGATACGGCCTGCGTCGGTTGCTCATCGACGAACAGGGCAATCCGAAGGGTGAATTATCCCGCGGCGAACAGAAGAGCCTTCAGACCGACCGTGTTACTCTTGTGCTGGGCCCTCGTCACGAACAGGACCTCGTGCGACGCATGTACCGGATGTTTGTCGAGGATGGCCAATCGGAGCGTGAGATTGCGGAAACCCTGAATGCCGAAGGGCATCGGACAGATCTTGAGCGACCATGGTCCCGGGCATCGGTGCACCAGATCCTGACCAACGAAAAATACATCGGCAACAACGTTTACAATAAGGTGTCCTTCAAGTTGAAGCAGCGCCGCGTTGTGAATCCCCGGGAGATGTGGATTCGCGCTGAGGGTGTCTATCCGGCTATTGTGGATGAAGTGCTGTTCCTGCGTGCACGCGAAATCGTTGACGCGCGCAGTCAGCATTTCACGGACGAAGAATTGCTCGAAGCTCTGCGCAGTGTTCTGCAAAAGAAAGGCGTTTTGTCCGGACTGATCATCGATGAACAGGACAACCTGCCGTCGTCCAGCACATTCCGTAGCCGGTTTGGCAGTCTGCTGCGCGCCTACCAGATGATCGGTTACGAGCCGGAGCGCGATTATCGCTACATCGAGGTCAACAGGGCCTTGCGGCAGGCTCATCCGGGGATTGTAGCGCAGATCGTTGAAGGTGTCGCAATGGGTGGCGGAATGGCCGTGCAGGATCCGAACACAGGCTTGATCCGCATCAACGATGAATTCACTGCATCGGTGGTGCTTTCCCGCTGCTTTGAAACTCAGGGCGGGTCCCTGCGATGGCGAATTCGTCTTGATACTGGCCTCGTTCCCGACATTACGATTGCCGTGAGGATGGATGAATTGAACGAATTACCGCGGGATTACTACCTGTTGCCGAGCATCGACATGACCATGGCCAGACTTCGGTTGGCCGAACAAAACGGACTATCGCTCGATGCCTATCGCTTTGACACGTTGGATTATTTCTACGCGCTCGCTGGCCGGGTCCAGATCACGGAGGCCGCCTGATGACCGACAACGCTCACGTTATTGCCCAAAAGCACGTCACGCTTATCCCCATTGACCGAATTCGCATTCTCAATCCCCGTGTACGCAACCGACGCACCTTTGAAGAAATGGTGGAAAACATAGCAAAGATTGGTCTGAAACGACCGATTACCGTGGCGCTACGCGCCGGAGCAGAACCTGCGGAATATGATCTCGTCTGTGGACAGGGTCGGCTCGAGGCGTTCATGGAGCTTAAACAGGATGTTATCCCTGCTATCATTATCGAAGCCGATGAGAGCGACTGTCTTGTCATGAGTCTCGTGGAGAACTGTGCGCGCCGCCAGCACAACCCGATCGACCTGATGCGCGAGATCGGCAATCTTCGGAAGCGCGGATACAACGACCGCCAGATCGCAAACAAGATAGGTGTCACCTCGGATTACGTCGGCATGATCGCGGGGCTTCTGGAACGTGGAGAAGAACGACTGGTCTCAGCTGTGGAAACTGGACTTCTGCCGCTGAATCTCGCCATCGACATTTCGAAGACAGATGCCGAGGGCGGTCAACGGGCTCTAATGGACGCCTACACCCAGAAGAAACTGCGCGGAAAGAAGCTGGCCGCTGTGCGCCGTCTCATCCAGCAACGTGATGTACGGGGCCCGCACCTTCATAGAAACCGCTATGGCCGAAGCGACGGCGCCAAACGGCGTCTGACAAGCGACGCGCTCGTTCGTGCTTATCAACAGGAAGCGGAGCGCCAGAAGATACTTATTAAAAAGGCCGAGCTGACGCAGGGCCGCCTGATGTTCGTCGTGGAGGCGTTTCGTGCGTTGCGCGATGATGATCACTTCGTGACGCTTCTGCGCGCGGAAGGGTTGGACACCCTGCCCACATATCTCAGTCAATCGCTGGACGCAGGAGCGGCCGAATGAGCCGAGGCAAGCGCAAAACCCCGGGCGCGGTTGCTCTCGGTTTTGAGAGTGATTGCGTTACTTTACCGGTAGAGGCTGTCTTGCCCGTTAAGGCGTTAAGCGCATCGGTCAAATCCAGCCGCAAGTACCGCCAGATCACCGCGTCGATCAAAGAGGTTGGCTTGGTCGAACCGCCGGTGGTCACGCGATCTATGGGTGAGCATGATACCTACATGCTGCTCGATGGACACATCCGGATCGAGGTGCTGAAAGAACTCGGCATAAAGCGGGTCGAATGCCTAATTTCCACGGACGACGAGGCTTTCACCTACAATAAGCGGATCAGCCGACTTGCACCGATCCAGGAGCATAAGATGATCCGCAAGGCTATCGAGCGCGGGGTCTCCGAGGAAAAGATCGCCCTTGCGCTGGATCTCAATCCTCGCAGCATTGTGCGCAAGGCAAGGTTGCTGGACGGTATCTGCGAAGAGGCAGTGGGCCTTCTGAAGGACAAACACTGCGCGACGGCTGTGTTCGAGACACTGCGCAAGATGAAGGCAGTGCGCCAGATCGAGGCGGCCGAGCTGATGATCAACGTGAACAACTACACTCCAGCATACATCTCGGCAATCCTTGTGGGAACGCCTCAGGCTCAGTTGGTGGACACGAAAAAGCCTAAGAAGAAGGGAATTACTCCCGAGGCTATGGAGCGCATGGAAGAGGAACTGGCCCGACTGCAGGAAGGTATCACCTCGATTCAGGACTCTTATGGGAAGGATCATCTGCAGCTGACTGTCGTAAAAGGGTATTTGGGAAAGCTGCTCCAGAACGCCCGTATCGTCCGGTACCTCATGCAGCACCGACCGGAATTTCTCGCGGAATTCCAAGCTATCACCGAGATGGCTTCCACCCCGCCACCCGAGGCGCAATAGGCGAAGTAATCAGAACTGAAGGGGACCCGGACCCGATAAGCGCGGGGACCGCAGGAGACGCCGGACGGCGGGTCGGATCGAGCGCGGGGGTGGGGATGGCGGCGAACCCGTTCGGAGCCCACCAGGTCGGCCGAGTTTTCGCCGACTGCGCAACCGATCATGTGGTTGCGAAATCTGCAGGCGTGCTGAGAGGTAGCAGGGCTCAGCACGCCTGTTCGAGAACCAGGGCGGCGGCCTGTCCTATATAAAAAGCGCCATTATGTTAAATTTTAAGTTTGGCGAAACCCAAATCTTCAAAAGTGGTAGCGTCATCCGGCTTTATTGTGAATAGTGACCCGTCTGCAGGGAAGCCGGCGAGTATATCCAATCAGTTCTACGATAGCATCCCGTCCGCCAAGACGTGGGCGACGAGTATATCTGAGCCGAATGCACGAGAGCCGGTAGATGACATCGGTTATTCCTGTTTCCTACGTCGCCGTATCACTTAACGCTTGATCAAGACTCGTTGTGACTCGGTTCACATCCTCCATCGACAGGCAAAGTGGCGGCACCATGCGGAGGCATTGCTGGAATGGTCCGGATTTCGACAGGATAATTCCCTGCGCACGGCAGGCCTCAAATACCTCTGTCGTCATGGCCTTGTCAGGCGATTTGCTATCGCGGTCTCTTACAAATTCCAAGGCCAGCATCAAACCGTGACCCCGCACATCGCCGATGGTCTTATACTTGTCTTTTAGATCACTCAAACGTTCCAACAGCTTTGCGCCAACTGTCTTGGCGTTTTCCTGCAGGCCCTCGTCGCGCATGACAGCTAGAACAGCGCGCGCGGCCGCGGCTGATGTTGGGTTTGCACCATAGGTGTGGAACATGAACTTCTCAGCCATTGGCTCGGCTACATGTTTCTTGGCGACTACCGCGCCAATGGGGAAGCCATTCCCCAGACCTTTAGCCATAACAATGATGTCGGGTACGACGTCGTCCGCCTCAAAACCCCAGAAGTGATCACCAGTACGACCAAAACCGGACTGAACCTCGTCTGCGATGTAGAGCCCGCCAGCCGCGCGAACCCGCTCCGCCGCGCCCGACATATAGCCCGGCGGCATCTGATGTATACCTCCATATCCTTGAACGCTTTCGACAAGGATCCCGGCCACCTGACCCGAGGTGGCGGCGTTGATCGTGTGGGTGATCTCATCCAGATAAGGTGCAGTGCCTGGGCCAAAGATGCCGCGATACTGGTTCGGATCGGCAACAAAGGCGACGTTGCCGGGCATGCCGGGGTGCCGCCATCCAGAGATGCCCGTGACCGACTGCGCGGCGGCGGTTGGCCCATGATAAGCTGTGCGCAAAGCAAGCAGATCAAGATTACCGGTGAAGGTTCGCGCCATTGTCATGGCAAGATCAATGGCCTCGGAGCCCGAATTGGTCAGATGCACTACCCAGTCGTGACCCTTGGGCATCGTCGCGGCTAGTTCCTCGGCCAAATGCGCAGGTGTCGGGTGATAGAACATGGTCGTACAATGTGTGAGCTCCTGCGCCTGTTCCATCGCTGCGGCGACAACCCGGGGATGCGAATGTCCGACTGAGATGCAGACGTTCATGCCCAGAAGGTCGGTGTATTTCCGTCCTTCTGTGTCCCATAGGTATTGACCACGTCCCTTTTGGAAAACGATGGGTTCGCGGAAAGGTGTGAAACGGGTCAACGATGCGGCGTAGTACTGGTCGCGCCGCGCGGCGGTGCTGTCAAAGTTCCAATCAGTGTGAAGGGGATGTTCGGTCATTTGGCGACTCCGGCTTTCATACGGGTGTTGTCAGGGTCATACGGTGGGCGAGGCAGAATGGTGGCCTGCCTGCGTTGGCCAAGGATAGAAACGGTCAAGTTCTCGCGCGCATTTGAGTCACGCAAATACGCCAGAGCGAGCACCTTACCGGTGCGGTGGCCGTGGGCGCCGGATGTGACAATCCCGACCGGGGTCGCTTCCTGCCAAAGAGTGTGGGCATAGAACGGATCGACTTCGCCCGCCTCAATCTCCAGCAGAACCATGTCCCATTCCTCAGGCAGGGCGTCGCGCAGATCTTTGCGGACGAAGGGCGCAAGACCTACCTCCAGCGGGCTGCGTTCCGTCGTCAGGTCGCTGCCCCAGCTGCGATAGCCCTTTTCCAGTCGCATTGCGTTTGCGGCATAGGCGCCATAGAACCCGAGCCCATAAGGTTTGGCGCGTTCCTCCATGGTCGCAAACAAACGGACCGCTTGATCGCGCGGGACGTGCAATTCCCACCCGCATTCACCGATATAGGACACGCGAAGAGCGCGCAGCGGGGTGCCTTGGATCTCGGTCTGAGCCACAGACAGCCAAGGCAAATCCGCAAGCTCTGGCAAAGCGTCCGGCGATCTTGGCCCCATGAGGCCAATAACGGCAATTTCTTCGGTGCAATTCTGAATGGTGACGTCAAAGCCGGACGCCACCTGCCTGAGCAGGTCGAAATCAATCTCTTCTGCAGCGGCGGCGGAAGTGAGATAGGCATGGGTTTCGCTTAGCCGCGAGACTGTGAATTCCGAAAGTACCCCACCCGACGGGGTCAGCGCATGAGTCAGTCCAATGCGACCAGTTTTGGGGGTACGATTGCCACCGAGTTTCTCCAGAAATTCCGTTACGTTTTGGCCAGTTACGTCGAACTTCGAAAAGACCGATAAATCAGCCAAGGCGATCCGCGTTGAGGCTGCATCGACCTCGCGCGCAACGGGTTCGAACCAATTGGCACGACGGAACGTCTCGCCGGCTTCAGCGCCGGGCGTATCAGCAAACCAGTTCGGACGCTCCCAGCCATGTGCTGCGCCCATCACAGCGCCGCGATCTACCATCAGGTTATGCAAAGGCGACAGGCGCAGGCCGCGCCCCGCAGGGCGCTCCTCGTGCGGGTAATGCACCCCAAATTGCAGGCCGAAGCATTCGATGGCTTTGGCAACGCGGTAATCGCGATCTGCCCAGGACCCGAAGCGACGGCTGTCTACCGCCAGCGCATCCATGGGTGGGGCACCATGTGTCATCCAATGGGCCAGGAACCAGCCTGCGCCACCGCCCTCCATCACGCCCATGGACGAGCCGGTCAGCAACCAGGCATTCTGCAGCCCATGAGCAGGGCCAATCAGAGGATTGGCATCCGGCGTAAAAGTGATCGGTCCGTTGATCACGGATTTGACGCCGCCCGTTTCCAACGCCGGGATACGCGCCATAGCGGCCTCGATGATATGCTCTACCCGGTCAATATCAGGCGGCATCAGGTCCGCGCCAAACTCGGGCGGGACGCCGTCCACGGACCAGACCTGCGCCTCTTTCTCGTAGGGGCCAAGGATCAGCCCATCGCGTTCTTGCCGGACATACCAGCTTTCCTCTGGGTCGCGGATGATTGGCAATTCGGGAAGGCCTGCTGCCATGCGCTCCGCCACGGCGCCCACGGTGTCGGTGACCAGGTATTGATGCAAAACGGGAACCGACGGAATGTTAAGCCCCATCATCGCCCCGATCTCCCAGCCCCATGTGCCAGCCGCATTAACGACATGCACCGCCTCAACCGTGCCTTTGGGCGTGTCGATCAACCATACGCCTTCGTGCCGGATCGACAGGACAGGGCAGTTGCGCCATATCTGCGCGCCACCTCTGCGGGCGACCTCGGCCATGGCCTGGGTCGCCAGCGACGGGTCCACGTGGCCATCATCTGGCTCGTAGATCCCGCCGATCAAACCATCGAGCCGCGCAAGCGGGTGAAGCTCGGCGATGCGCTCCGGCGTCAGAACCTCAAGAGGGTAGCCAGTGAAATCCGACAGGCCCGCGACGTGACGGAACTCGTCCATCCGATCTGGGTTCCGAGTGATCCGCATTGCGCCGGAGGTATGAAACCCACAATCTCGGCCCGTTTCTTGTGGCAGAATTTCGCGATAGAGCCGCACGGACGTGGCGCGCAGTTCCTGAATTGTCGGATTGTGGGCGAAATGGGTGCAAAGCCCCGCCGCGTGCCAAGTCGAGCCATGGGTCAGGTCGTTTTTCTCTAAGAGCAGCACATCTGACCAACCCTCCTTGACCAGATGATACATCAGCGAGACGCCCATCGCGCCGCCGCCGATAATGACAACCTGGGCCTTGGTCACAGCGCTCATTTTCCACGCATCCTTTCGTTTTTTGGGTCAAAGGGCGGACGCTGCAACGGCGTGGCAGCGTAGTCTTTGCCTGCGACCTTCACCGCAAAGCATCGTGCGCAGCTCTGAGCTTTCGTCTCACCCGGGTCTGTGGACACCAATGCAAAGCACAGGTTCAGCCCGGTGCGCGGTCCACGCGCGCCGGAGGTTGTGAACCCGACATGATGACCACCTTCAAAGACGGGCTCGTCATGCAGCATCAACGCGTCGCCTTCGACCTGCATCAGGATCAGACGTTTGCGGACGCCCTGTTCTTTCTGCTCGAGCAAAGCGTCTTTGCCCACGAAGTCCTTGCTCCAGTCAATGGTAAAGCCGAGTCCTGCTTCCAAGGGTGTGACCGTCGGACCAATGTCATGGCCCCAGTGTTTGAAGCCCTTTTCGATCCGGCACCCATCGAGCGCATAATGACCCAGAGGCGCTGCGCCTGCGGCGATGAGCGCGTCGAAAACCGGTGAAGTCACGCCGTTGGGAAGCGTTAATTCCCAGCCATATTCGCCGACAAAGCTGACGCGTGTGGCGCGCGCGCGCTGGCCTTCGATCATCAATTCGCGCACCTGTCCAATCGGCGCGTTTGCCCATGGGAAACCGGCGTCCAGCTGCTGAAGCACCGCGACACTGCCCGCGCCCATGACACCAAGTGTGCAAAAATCCTCGGTCACATCCGTTAATATCACCTCATCGGGTAAACTGCGGCGCAGGAAGGCGAGGTCGCGCGCGCGGGTCGCGGCACCAGAGGTGATGTGAAAATGGGTGTCTCTGAGACGCGAGACCGTCACGTCCATCTCGATCCCGCCACGGTCGTTCAAGATTTGGGTGTAAACAGCCCGGCCAGCCTCGACGTCCATATCCGCCGTACAAAGCTGGTTCAAAGCCTCAAGAGCACCGGTCCCGTTGATGTCGATCTCGGTAAAGGGGCTGAGGTCGATCAGGGCCGTGCCATTGGCCATAACCGCGGCTTCGTCCTGGGCAATTGGCCACCACCCCTGCGTTCCAACCGAGTAGGGTTGCGCCTCACCATACCAAAACCCACGCTCCCAACCAGCGGTTTGCCCAAACTGAGCTCCAAGTGCGGCCCATCGGTTGTGTAGCGCCGACTGGCGCATCCCGCGCCCCGCCTTTGGTTGTTTGTAGGGCCAGTGCAGTGCGAAAAGGTCCGCAACCGCCTCCTCCATCCTTAACTCCATGTGGTCGGGCGCAGCCGTAAGTGGATCAACCCGAGCGACATCGACCTCCCACATGTTCATCGGTGGGTGGCCATCGACCATCCAATCGGCCAAGGCACGGCCAATCCCAGCGGACGACATGACCCCCACTGAGTTCATTCCAGCGGCGACGAACAGCCCATCGACAACTGTTTTCCCGACAAGCGGTTTCGTATCGGCGGTAAAGCTCTCAGGGCCGTTCATGAAATGCTGAATGCCCACGTGCTCCAGCGCCGGACACAGATCCAACGCGGCCTCCATGAAAGGGGCAAACTGATCCCAGTCTTCAGCCATTTCAAGGAAAGGCCGGTTGCCTTCCGGACCGTAAGGGTTCCAGCATTTGGCGTGCGGTTCGAAACCGCCAATCACGAGTTTTCCCGCATCGCCCTTGATGTAGATGCCACGATCCAGATCGCGGATTACGGGGAATGGGTCTGGTAGATCGGGGATGGGTTCTGTCACGACATACATGTGCTCAACCGCTTGAAGCGGCAGGGCAACCCCGGCTGTTGCAGCCAGCTCTCGCGACCAGGCTCCAGTGGCGATTACCACCTTTTCGGCATTCAGGGTGGTGCCGTCTGCAAGCGCCACGCCCTTTGCTGTCCCGTTTTTTGTCATCAGACTTTTCACCTCTGCGCCTTCGCGGATGGTCACGCCGAAGGCCTTTGCGGCACGGGCATAGGCCATACAGAGGTCCACGGGGTTCACATTGGCGTCTTCGGGCACGTGCAAAGCTCCGACATGCTCTGAAAGATCGAGCAGGGGCATGGGTATGTCGCCTGCAGCAATTACTGCTGGCGTCAGCCCTTGCGTCGCGCCGAGGTCAGCAATCCGGTGAAGTTCGTCCATGCGCGCCGCTTCGCGCGCCAGCCAATATCCCCCGGTGCGTCGATATCCGGTGGACATGCCGGTTTCAGCTTCCAGCGCGGGAAAGACCTCCAGCGCCGCCGAGGCGAGCGTGGTCATATTGGGCGTTGCGCGCAGGGGCCCTACAATCCCGGCCGCATGCCAAGAGGTGCCCGACGTAAGCTGGTTGCGTTCCAGCAGAGTCACGTCCTGAGCGCCGCGTTTTGCAAGATGATAAGCCACGCTGAGACCGATCGCTCCGCCGCCGATGATCAGAATGCGGCTCATACAAGCCTCCGTTGACGCAAGCTTACAGTCGTCATTAGGCTAAACGGGTGATGATACATGCTTTGCGGTGCCACCCGCGCTCGGTTTCGACGGCGTTTGAACGGATCATGCGCGAGCGTGGCGATCTGTCGGTCCTGCACGAACCGTTCATGTATCACCATTACCTGACCACAACAGATAGGCTTTTTCCGGGCTTTTCGCCGGAGCCGGGACATCCTGTTACCTATGATGATATCCGGGCGATGATCCGCGAGGCGGCAGAGAGCGCCCCGGTTTTTTTTAAGGATATGGCTTATTACGTAGCGGACCGGTTGCCGCGCGACGCAGGGTTTGCGGGCGAAATGACCCATGCTTTTCTGGTACGTGACCCTATCGAAGCAGCGCTGTCTTATGCCAAACGCGACCCGAAATTTACGCGATTGGAGTTGGGGCATGAGGCGCAATACCGACTTTACAACGCATTGACCGAGTTGGGACAAAACCCGTTGGTGATCACTGCAGATCAGTTGCGGACGAAACCGCAGACAACGTTGCGCCGCTACTGGGCGTATGCCGGGCTTGCGTTCCTGGACCACGCGTTCACCTGGAACGACGTTGTGCCTGATGGATGGGGCTCGGTTCAAAGCTGGCACACCGAAGTGCTCCAAAGCGGTGCGATCAAAGCGCCTGAAGCCATCGACTTCCAAGGGGAACTTGACCGGCTGGGTGAGCCTTATACCGACGCTGCTGCGCATCACGTGCCGTTCTATGAGCGGATGCGCGATATTGCAGAAAGTCAGGCACATCAGAAATAGTCCTGGTCTAGTTTCTCGGCCTTACGGGCTGCGATGTAGTCTTTCAGGGCCGCGTCTATATCGGGTTCAAGACCGGGGTCTTCATACCCCGCTAATCGTTCTTTCCAGATAACGTTGGCCCGCGCGGCGGCATCCTGTTCACCAGCTGCGTGCCATTGTTCGAACGAATTGTCATCAGGTGTCCACGGCCGAAAAAGCGCGGTCATGAAATTGGCTTGCGTATGTTTCGACCCAAGGAAGTGCTGCCCTGGTCCAGTGCTTGCTATCGCCTCCATCGCCTGAGCATTCTCGCTCATGTCGATCCCATCAAAAAAGCGCCCGATCTTGCCGCAAAGATCATGATCAATCACGGTTTTCTCAAACGAAGTTACCAATCCCCCTTCGAGCCAGCCAGTTGCATGGTTGATCAGATTGGCACCGGCAAACATCGACATCATCAGGCCCCAGGCAGCCTCTTGCTGGCTTTGTGCGTCGGGAAGTTTGGACGAGCTGAGAGTGCCCACCGTGTGCAGGGGCACCCCCAACCTGCGTGCAAGTTGTCCGGCGGCCAAAACCATCAACCCTGCCTCTGGCGTTCCAAAGGTCGGCGCGCCGGACTTCATCGACATGGTCGATGCAAAGCTGCCCATCAGACAGGGCGCCCCAGGGTTCACTAATTGGGTCAGCGTCATCGTCGCCATGGTTTCGGCCAGCACTTGCGCGAGTGTCCCGGCGACCGTCGCGGGCGACATCGCCCCTGTCAGCACCCAGGGTGTGCAGGCAACGGGCTGGCCTGCGCGCGCATAGGTTTTCAGGGCGCCGGACATATGGCTGTCCATCACCAAAGGCGCGTTTGTGTTAGAAACGCAATAGAGCACCGGGTTCTCGGCCACGAATTCGTCGCCAAAAACGATCCGCGCCATGTCGATGGCGTGGCCCGCACGCTCGGCCCCGATAAAGGCGCCCATGAACGCGCGGTCAGAGTTCCTGATGTGGGCGTAGAGCATATCCAGATGACGCTTGTTCGCGGGCAGATCGACGGGTTCACAAACTACGCCGCCCGAATGATGCAGCCATGGCAGAGTGTGGTGCAACTTAACCAAATCGGTGAAGTCTTTGTAATTCGCATAGCGCCGACCGCGATCCAGATCATGTACGAAAGGCGGCCCCCAGGACGGGCACAGAACCGTTGCATCCCCGCCAAGCTGCACATTGTTCTTGGGGTTGCGGGCGTGCTGCGTGAACCGGCCCGGCGCGGTGGCGGTAATCGTCCTGCGGCAGAAACCCGAAGGAAACCGAATTCGGGTGCCATCCACATCACAACCTGCATTCGCGAAAATCTGGAGGATTTCGGGGTCGTCCTGAAACTCCATCCCGGTTTCGGCAAGGATGGTATCCGCATTTGACTCGATCTGTTCCAGCCCGGCGTCGCTGAGTACATTGAAAGTCGAAAGCTTGCGAAGAATGAAAGGCGCACGAACCGCATCTTGCGTGCGTTTGGCAGCAGCTTTGCGGCGACGAGATGTACGAGGGTGTGACATATACCCAGGGTGCCGCAGCGATTGACGGAACCCAAGAAAAACCAAATAGTATCAGAAATTCTTATACTAAGGATGAGTCATGCTCGATCGCCACAAGATTTCGCCGAGCCTCATGCGCTCGTTAGAGGTTTTCGTTGCCGTGGCAGAAACAGGTCAAATGCGAGCCGGTGCGAAACTGCTCGGTCTCTCACAGCCCGCAGCATCCCAACACATTACCGCGTTGGAGCGAGCGTTTGGCACGGCTCTGCTCGATCGCAGTACGCGACCTGCTCAGCTAACATATGCTGGTGCGCGACTGCATGGCAAAGCGCAGAAGATACTGGATGCACTGTCCGATATGGAGACCGAATTGCGGCATGTTGGCGAACAATCACTGACGCTGCTGAGGGTGGGTATCCAAGCCTCCATTGCGACAACCCTGACGCCATCATTGATCGAACTTGCACAACGGGTGTTCAACGTCGAAGACATCACTCTGCATGCCGGGCAAAGCGGTAATCATGAGCATCTGCTGCGCACCAAACAGGCGGATTTGGCGATTACGTCGAACCCATTTTTAGACATGGACGGATTGGAGCGTCATCATCTTCTGACTGAGAGATACCTTTTGGTCCTCCCTGAAAAATACGACGGCCCGACCGAAAGCCTGGAAGCTATCCAGACAAGGCTTCCGTTGGTCCGTTTTGGGGATACGACAAATGCGGGACGGCAGATTGCCCAGCATCTGCGTCGACTGCGGTTTGAGCCCGACACAGTCATACAAGCAGATCGCTCCAGTATGGTGACCTCCTGTGTTTCGACAGGACAGGGATTTAGCCTTTTGACACCGACACTATTGATCGATGGTCTCGTGGAAAACATGAGCCTGCAACTGCAAGAACTGCCAGTTTCAGGGTTGTCACGAACATTGACGGTTGTTGCTAGGAAAGAGGAGTTGCGGGGCCTGCCAGCGGCCGTTGCGGAACTGAGCAAACAGATACTGGCTCAGAAAATTGCGCGTCATATGGGGAAAATCGGGATCCGTAGTGTGGAGCTGGAGCAATCCAAAGATCTGACCTCTGGCTAAAGAGTGTCCGCTCATATTCTTTGGTTATCTTTACTATCGAAAACAAAAAGCAGACGTCTCCGCATTGCTGTTCGTAGTTTGGTTTGTGGAGTTGTTGCGCAGCGCTTAAGCCGGCACTTCTGATCTGCAAAGGTGAAGCTGAATCGCCTCCGCATTGCTTTTTCGGTATCTTCCTGACGTACCGAGCAACATTCGGCTGGCCGTTTTATCGGTCGCTCGAGCCAAGACCAGACGTTGCTTTGATCCAGGAGGAGGCGAGATGAAGATCCAAAGTATGCACCACCTCGTCGCCATCGCTTGTCTGATTGGACTCGTCCAGTCGGCAATAGCACAAACGCCCCCGGACGCTCGTGAAGTCTCCGGATACGATGGGCTCTTCAGAGCAGCGCATGACGGCGATGTCGCTGAGATCCGGCGGCTGGCGTCGAGCGGGGCTGACGTCAACGCTCGCGACCCAAAGGGGCGAACACCGGTGCACGTGGCAGCTTTTGCGTCTGAAGATGAAGCTCTGATCGCCTTGGCTGAAGCAGGCGCAGACATGAATGCACTGGAGGGACGCGCCTATGACGTGGTTACCATCGCGGCAGTCGCTAATGATCCTGAGCTTTTGTTGCTCGCGATTAAATTGGGAAATGATCCAGGACTGGTAACCAGCCCTTATGACGGTACAGCGCTTATTGCGGCAGCGCACCTCGGTCATGTGGAAATTGTTCGCCGACTGATAGCGGCAGGGGCACCGCTCGATCACATAAATAATCTGCACTGGACGGCTGTAATGGAAAGCGTGGTTCTGGGCGATGGAGGAGCAAACCATCAAGATGTGCTCGATGCACTACTCCAGGCCGGGGCCGATCGGACACTTGCCGATCGCGATGGCGTGACACCGCTGCAACACGCGGAGAGGCGGGGCTTCTCGGAAATGGCAGCCCGGCTAAGGCAAATGGATTGACGGACCCCAAGGTTTTACTAGCCTGATTATTCGCTTGTCAGCGAGGTGCAACAAGGCTTGGGCACAGTGCATCTTATTCGACTCCTACGACGCGCTTGGACTAGTTGTCGCTTACCGCCATAGTAGGACCGAGTTTATCAGTTCTTCGGAAAGGCGGATTTATGCGGGCACTGGTTGTCACTCTATTCCCGATCCTTCTGGGCGTATTCCCAGCATACGCAGTGTCTCCAGACTCTCAGAGACTTATCGATCGGGCGGCTGCCGACTGCCAGTCACTCGAAAATGGAGAATTTGACGCGGGCGATGCTGTAACTAAAATAGAGCTCCGTTCGCAGTTCGACACCGTCCAGGCCGAGCTTGTCGACGAATCTGATTACGCGTGTTCGTCGGCAGCTTCACTCTACTGCGGCACCGGTGGCTGCATGCTTTATCTGATCGTGGAAGGTACCGTTCACGCATGGCAAGCGACCGGGTGGCGGCTGATCGAATGGGGTCCTGACCGCATGTTGCTTATCGGTCGGGATGGTGGCTGGTGTGGCGGTGCCGGTGCTGATGGCAGACAGCTTACACACTAGATTCAGCGGCCGGAATCGGCATCGACGATATGGTCGGATCTCTCGAGGAAGGAAAGTTGGCCGATCTGATCGTACTGGACCAGAATCCATTCGATGTTGCTCCCGAGGATATTAGTAAGATCAATGTGCTCTACACAGTGATGAACGGGCGTCTCGTCTATGAGGCTGGAGGCGAGTAGATCGACTTACTGACTGGTTATGAAGCTCACTAGCTGATCGCCAGCCTTGGGGTTTGTGTTTATCTTTCATAGTAGCCGTTTCCTGAAAAATGGGGTGAGCCAGTCCCCTAGGCGAAGCTCAGTGCGTCCGACCGACGCTAGGGTTCAAGGTCTGGACTTTGCTCGTTTTCGCTAATTCGCGGAATTGACCGCTTGATATTTAAGCATGGCGTGAATTATTCGGCCGAGGGGAACTTTCGCAACACCTCTAACCAAAGGAGCCTCCGGAGACTTTCAGCGCATTATTAATGTCGCGATTATTAAATAGTGCATATAGCGTCTGGGTTGCTAAGTGTTGGGGGCAAGATTGCATGGCAAAAGCTAGGTTATCGGAACTAATTTTTGTTTGCAGCATCGCAGCCAGCTCTTCGACTGCTCAATCACTCGATGACGGAAGCGGATATGATGTGCGCGACAACATCAAGGGAGCTCTTGCAATTCTGGGAATATCGGCTGCACCAAATGAGTCAGCCAGGGTCCTTTTATTGGATAAAAATGTTCAAAACGGCGATGACTATGACCTTCGAGGCGGCCAATTCGGGGGCGGTTTCAGGGTTTCAGAAGACATTCCGGTTTACCTGGAAGGATATATTGGGTTCACCAATTACGACCCGGAGTTTTTGTTGTCCGGGGTCAGCACCAGCACAAGCATATTGTCCCATTGGACAAGTGTAGCCGCAACCGGTGGGATCGGTTGGCAATTTGACATTAACGAGAACTGGAAAATTCGTCCGATGGTCAATTTTTCAATTGGCCGGGTTCAGAGTGACAGTTCCATTGCAGCCCAGGTTATCAGCAGTCTCCTGGATGACGATTTGGATTTTCTTAGTGACGGGGGCATTACCGCGCTGGGATACGGGGGATCGTTAGTTGCTGAATTTAATCGTCGTTGGGCGAATGACTATGAACTCGATCTGCGATTTAGACATACGCACATCATTCTGGAACCGCTGGACACCGATCTTGTTGGTCAGGCCGAAGCGATATCAACTGTTGCCTGGTCCCGTGTCAGAGTGCCAACGGGTGTTCGGGTGTTCTCGCAGCCTACGCGTTGGGTTGGCGAAGTTTCGGCCTCTTATATCCCGGGTGATCAGGGAATCGTTTTGGACAGTGAGTGGCTTGCCCAGTTGGGCGCCGGGATTGAGCTGGACCTGTCCAAAAACGACTCCGCCTGGGTCGAAGAGCTGCGCCTTATGGCTCGTATTGCGAAAGGCGACAATATTGAAGGTTACTCAGTCGGTGTAGCCATAAAATTCTGAAATCAGGCACCTGGCACTCGGACGTTTTCTGAAAATCCGCTGAATGAAGTCTGGACTTCACTGAAGTAGTGCCACTTGCGGGTGGGGAATGATTGGTGCGCTCGGATTGGATTGGTCTTCCATAGTGTGTTTGAACCGGATTGTCTTGCCACATGTCTGTGGAGTGTGCGCTTGAAACAGCCGTTACCAACACCGCAAGGGTGACTATCCCCGGAATTGTCCATCTGTGCGTCATCAAAAGCCTCCTTCGGTCTTACCCGTTTTCCAAAGATGGCTTTCAGTTAGGAATGTGATGGGATTAGCGGGAGGAAATTACATGTTGCTATACAGTAATTTACATTGGCAAACTTGATGACGTGACGATGCAGGAGAAATGCCGTGCCAGAAAAATTTGACAAAGCGGATATCCTGAAACAGCTGGATCGCATTGTAACATCCAAAGATTTTGAAGGCAGCGCGAGGACAAAATCGTTTCTTGAGCACCTTGTTCACCGTGAACTTGAAGGGCGCGGCGATGAATTAAGGGGAACCGCGCTAGCTATGGATGTTTTTGGACGAGGTGCTGACTTTGATCCCAATGTGGATCCGATTGTCCGTATCGAGGCTGTCAAACTACGCAAAGCTCTGGACTATTATTATCTGACCTCGGGGGCTAATGACCCGGTGTCTATAGCTATCCCCAAGGGGCAATATCGCCCACAGTTTGAAGCAAGTTCCGTTAAAGAAGAGCCGCAAGAGCACTCGTTGGTACCCAGTGCTGGGTGGCCAGTTTTGAGCATCTGTGCCTTTTCCGGATCAGATACGATACGTGCCCAGTTTTTTCGCGAGGGATTTCCCGAGGAACTGGGGCTTGAGCTTGCACGATTTGCCCATATCCGTGTTCTAACGGAGTACGATGACACGCATTCGAACGAAACCTCAGCGCAATTCATACCACGTTGTGATTATGTTCTGGATGGTACAGTGAGGGACGCCCAATCCAGCCTGCGTCTGATTGTGCAACTCAAAAGGGCTAAGGACGGCTCTATTTTGTGGTCCGAACGGCGCGATTTCGATCCGGACAACGCCGACAGCTTCAAATTCCAGGAACAGGTAGCAAAGAAATGCGCGGTAAAAATTGCCGACGCTTACGGAGTTGTCGCCACGGACGCGGCAGATCGTTTCACAAGTCGCGCAACATCCGGACAAAGTGCGTATCAGGCTTTGCTAGCCTTTCATGCTCACCTGCGCACATCCAGATCAGGCAGTTTACAGCAAATGATGAATCTTGCTCGGAATGCCACCGAAAACAATGACTCCGGAGGATTGGCCCACGCCTTGATTGCACTAGGGCATGTAGAAGAAGTTGCGCTCGGCCAAAAACGCCTGAGTGCGGTATTGGAACAAGGGCAGGCCCATGCAGAAAAGGCTGTTGCGCTTGAACCACAATGTCAGGAAGCGTTGTTTGCTGCGGCTATTTACGCGCAGATGGCTGGGGACAGTCCACGGTTTGAGCGCTTGATCGACGCCGCGATACAGGCCAATCCCAACGGTGCCTTGTTGATCGCATTAGCAGGAGCATGGTTGGCACTTGTGAGCGACACAAAGTTGGGCGGCCAAATGGTACGGCAGGCTTTGGACATTAATCCACTGTTGCCAATCTGGACGAATATCACCTTGTGCCTCGAGGATGTCGAAAATGGAGATTACGCATCGGCCTCAGAAAAAGTGCGCCTGATTGATGCCCGTGAACATGCAGGTGATTGGCTGTTGATTGCTGCTATTCACGGACTGGCAGGCGAGGCTGAGTTGGCAGACGATGCGCTGTCGAACTTTCCAACCGATCAATTTACGCTCGACGAATATCTCAGCGATCTCCCTTATGCGTCCGGCGTTGTCGATTTGTTACGAAGAGGCACAAAGCACTTGGCTTTGGATGAGCGGTGATACTGGCGGAATCGGCACAAGAAGCGGACATTCAACGTTCGAACGTCGTTCGTTGTCAAGGGTTTGGGAATGTAGGAACGGGTTATGAATTCTTCGACTGTTGAAGGCCGGCACGGATTGGAAAGCCGCGCCATGAATGTGGGAATGGCCGGAAATTTGTTCATGGCTGCGGCCGGGATTGTAGCCGCGTACTATTCCCATTCTCAGGCCATTCTGGTGGACGGCCTGTTTTCACTTATCGGCTTTACTTCTGCTGTGTTTGGAAAACGGGTGGCACGTAATGCGCAAAAGAAACCGGACAAATTTCGCCCCTATGGTTATGCTGGCGATGAAGCGCTGTTTACCACCTTCAGATCGCTGTCTTTGTTAGGATTGGTGGTCTTCGCGATTTCCAACGCCGCCCTGAGCATTGCGGGATACCTGAACGGAGAAGCCCAAACGGAGTTGGTGTTTGCTCCGATGGTTGGGTACTTTGTTGTTGTCGGTCTCACCTGCCTGCTGCTTTGGGGGTTTCACACCCGTTCGTGGCTGAAGACCGGAAAGCAAAGTGACGTTCTGCGGCTGGAAAAGAAAGCGGCCGCATTTGACGGCATCATCACCTTTGCTGCTGCAGTTGGACTTTTGGGCATTCATTTCTTCAAAGATGGTTTTCTGGCACCAATTGTGCCTGTCGGGGACTCAATCATAGTGCTTGTTCTATGTGCGACCGTCATCGTGCAATATTTCAGGGACTTTATGTCAGGCGTGCAAGAATTGGCAGGGGCAACTGCGGCACCTCAGCACATTGCTGCGGCACGCAGGGCCGTGCGTGACACATTGCGCTCAGACGGGGGCACACTAATTGATCTGTCCGTATCGAAGCTGGGGCGTGGTTATACTATTATGGTTTACTATGATCCGCAGCTTCCTTGCCTGGCCGCGCGGATTGACCAGCTTACGTTGCAACTCCAAACGGAACTTTCGGCTATTTTCGAATCGCTGGATGTTATCGTGGTCGTGTCTCAGCAGGGAAGGGTTTTGGAACCTGCTTGAGCTGGAAGTTTACTGAAAACCGGCATCAAAGCTGGCTTTCAATCGGAAGCCAGCCGGAAACTTTCGCAATCAATTTGCGCCAGATCCCTGCTGATGGTTCTTGGGGCAATAGCTTGTTGCTCTTTGACGCAGTTTCTTCCCACTGTAGTTTTCCGGCTTCACTTATCGACACCTTGTAGGTGTAGACCGGTAGAGCCGCATCCAGCTGTTTCTGGATTTCTTCGGCAAGGCCAGGGCTGCGGATCAACATTCCGATTTCCGAGTTCTGCCGAACGGACCTTGGATCAACATTTGCAGATCCCACGAAAACATAAGCCCTATCTATCAAAGCAATTTTTGTATGAAGGGTCAACGGTATCTCCACACCCTCTTTCGAACGCGAAGTACTGGCACGAACCTCAAAGAAGTTTACTCCGGCCAATAACAGGCGTTTACGATACCTTGCATAATGGCCATGGGTGTAGGGATGATTGGTTGAGGCAAGAGAATTTGTCACTATCGTAACATCAATGCCGTTTCTGACCAGTTTCTCCAGATACTCCGTGCCGTACTCCTCGGGTATAAAGTAAGGGGTCACTACCGTGATACCACTTTTCGCACGTCCCAGGCTGTTATAAAAGGCATCCCCTACCGCAAAAGGCCCGATGCCAGAAGGCGTGCGAAGTTTCTTAGGATCATCGGCCACGATACGCGCGCGACCAAAGTGGACAGGCACCTGACCATTCTCGAGCTTTCTAATATACTCAGAACCCAGAGCCCGTTCATAAATAGAAACTTCTTGGTCCAGAGCGCGTGCTTGAAACTGTTCATATGCTTCGCTCAGAGGCGCAACGTCACCATCGTGTACGATGGCAAATGGCAAGGACCAGGCGTCGTTCCAATATGTGTCAAAAGTCTCGGACAATTTTTGAACAGGATAGCCAGCGACAAAGAGATCGAAATCCGCAAAGTCGTATCGCGTTCCTATGCTGAAATATTCGTCTGCAATGTTTCTGCCGCCGATGATCGCAAAACTGCCGTCCGTGATCGTCACCTTGTTGTGCATTCGGCGGTTTACTCGGGCGAAATCCAACAGGAAATTAACAGCCGCGGTACTGTTCCGGGACAGTGGATTGAAAACGCGAATTTCCACATTTGGATGTGCGTTCAAGGATGCGATCTGATCATCACGTGCTGTCGTGAAAACATCGTCGAACAGCAGCCTGATTTTCACTCCACGTTCTGCCGCGGAATACAGGGCAAGCCACATCAGCGAACCGGCCAAATCGGGCTTGATCAGAAAAGTTTGCAAGTCAATTGAGCTTTCCGCCGTTTCGATCATTCGCAATCGCGCTCCGAGCGCATCATTGCCATCGAACAAAGGTGCCATTGCCATCGACTGTCTGTCGGGACCAGTCAGATCAGACACGATTTGCTGAGCGCGGGTTCCGTCTGCTGGGATGGCACGGGAACTCAACTTCGGTGTATCGAACGGAACATAGGTACAGCTGCCAAAAATTAGCAGCAGACAACATCCAAGGAGAAGTTTTAGTGTAACCCTCATACGTAATACCTGCTAGGCAGTAGCAGCTGCGGCATGAACTTGACGGTGCTTAACCAACTTTTTTGACCCGGAGAAATCAGGCCCGAATGGTTGGAGGAATGCAAGTCTGGTCGCAAACTCAAGGTGTTTTCCGCGATCATCAAACAGCACCCCAAATTAATGTTCAGCACCCACCAGTTTGACCCTTTGAATTGGGTCGGGTCGCGAGGATAGGCTAGGACATCACCATGTCAATTGTTGCGGTTTCGGTTGTGGTTTGGGTTACGGCAGAATGTGAGAAAATGTGGACGGTGGACACAGATGCCTCCGCAACACGGTAGTACCTGAACCAACAGATCATCTTTTCACGTGTGGATTCGGGTTTTGGGAATTGTTTTGATTTGAGGGCAGTTACTTTGTTGAAGCAAACTCAAGGTCAGGCGGATCGCCGATTTTTCTCGACTAGCCAATTGGTCTCAACTATTTCATGTAGAATGGTTTTCACCTTCAGGACAGGATTACGACGTTTGTCTAACTTGGTCATATTCGACAAAGTGAAACGGGCAGCACCAGTCATGATTTTAGTCTTTGTTCTATTCACCATACTTGGAGCTTGTGAACGTGAAAGACCTAAACCGTCAGGCGATCTGAATCCTCAGAGATTGTTGGCCGCCGTAAAAAATGGGGAGGGAATTGACCCGTCGAAATACAAAGGCGACATCGAATTTCTACTGCCCAGTGAAGTCCCTGTCGGCAATGAGGTGTTTAATGTTGCATTTTTCATAGGGTTGAGCCCTGCGACCGAAACCCGCCTACGTGTGACTGCCATGGCTGACCTGAGGGCAATTCAGGCACGGTTCCCGGAACTGGCATCAGGGGTCTATGACGATAGTTGCTCGCGAGAAGTGTCGGTTAAGATCCATGAGACGGAGGCGATCGAAGATCACTTCGAATTGCGCGGATCGATGTTTGTTCGATTTTTTTCCTGTAGCCAGAATGCTTCGGGCGAAGAACGTGGAGGTCTTTGGCTGACGCAAGAAATCGACACCAAAGCCAAGGTCGAGGCTTTCGTCGAAGCACAATGTGTACGCTTTTCTGTCGTTGAGCTTGAATTGGATCCTAGGGGATTTACAGGCTTTATCGCAAAAATGTTTGGAGTAATTGAAGAGGCACGTACAGAAATTCTCGAACAAGCCGAGAACTATTTTGATGCCAACCCAATTTGCCTGACGGTTCCCAAGGAACTGAAGCCGGTGTCACCGAAAGCCACACTCGTCCGAGCGCTTGAAATTGGTGAAGGTGGCATTGGTGCTGAAATTCAGGGGTCGATCGACACGGACGCAACCACACTTGTCAACCTGCTCAGCGTAATGGAGCTGAGCGATATTATTGAGGGACAGCAATGAGGTACACACATTTTGCGGTGTTTCTCTTTGGCAGCATCGGCCTTGTTTCCCATTCCGCCGCACAGCAAGCAGAATTTGACATAGAGGACACTCTGGTCGTCGGCGCAACAGAGATTGATTACGGTCTCAACCTGATTATGACGGCGGTTTCACCAACTCGTGTTGGTGTCGAAGCCGTGCTTGACTTTAGCGATCTGCAGACCCGATTGCCTGACCTGCTAGCTGAAGAGCCGATCCTGGACTCTTGCGGCAGCCGAACCGACCTCAGTGAGTTTGTGGTTGAGGCACAAGGCGAAATTGTCTCTCTCAGTGGGAAACTTGATACTCAGTTCTTTGAATGCACCAAAACAAGGGAGAACGTCTTTGCGCGTGGCGATCCGACAGATAGGTGGATTTTTGGTTTCTCGGCTTCAGCTACAGCTCGGTTTAGCGACAAGTGTGTCACATACGAGCTTGTAGACGCAGTTGTTCAACCCCTTGAGCAATTGCGGGATATTGAGGGGTTCGTCGAAGATGTCGAGGCACTGCGAGCTATTTTGTTGGAAGTCGCCGGGCGCTTTTTAAGCGAACGACCTTTTTGCCCGGCTTTTCCCGAGGAGTTCGAGCCTTTGGATCCGGTGTATGAATCCGGCGGTCCACGTGAAATAGGAGATGGCGGTTTAGGAGCCTATCTTAAGGGATCCATTGATACCAGCACTGCTACAATCATAGGAATACTGCACGTGCTACAAGAGGAAGGCGTTATTCCAGGCCCTCCGTAACTCATATCGTGTTCGCTAAGAATATGTATTGTCTTCAAACCACTAACGATAACCGCAGTTAGCCACTATCGCTCATTCAGCCCTATCCAACGGGGATACATCACGAACACTCAATCAAAGAAAATCGCTGGTTCGAGCTATCTCTCTACAACAGAATTGTGGAAAAATTCTTTCATAGTAAGGTATTGATAAGTTGATGCACTTCGCCCCTAATCTGAAGGACCAGTCAACGCGATAGGAATTCCTGCAGTAGGCGTGCCATTGATTGCGAAGATGGACTGAACCCGTGTGAGCGAATACATGACGCAATTCAATCTCTGGAATGTGGCCAGAACAACGGCTTCAATAGTAGCTTCCGTTTTGTCTTTTGCGTTGCTTTCGTCTTTGTTTATTGAGGAGGCACGAGCACAACAATTGGATCATTTGGATCCGTATCAGCACTCAATTTCTATTTCGAGTGATCCAAGTGTACACGAAAAAGTACTCGCTCGGCATTTGGTTGCGTTGGGCGTAGAAGATCTTACAGAAATTGCCGACATTTGGCAGCGCCGCGTCCAAACTAATCTGGCTAGAATAGCCCAGGGTGTAACACGATTGGAAACCGTGGCAGATGATCAAGTCCCTGAACTTGTTGCAGAAATCAAAGCGGTAAACCAAGAGAATATAGGTTACTTTCAAAATTACATGATCGTGGTTTACGCTTTGGCCCGTAAAGGTGGGCCGGAAGAGGAAGTGAAAAAGCACGAGGACTTCATCAGAGGCTTCATAGGCGAGCTTATGCTGTCGTACCAATGGGCCACAATCGCACATCTATCGTGGGACTGGGTGCGATCTGGTAAGGGGGGGCTCAGGGCGCTAAGCGGTCTATTTCAAGCGATTGCAGTTCTTATCGCAGCTTTCATTCTCGGGAGCATTCTAAAAAGAGTGTCTGGCAGATGGCTCCGAAATCGAGATGAAGAAAATGAAATTGCGGCAGTCGTCGTGCCGAATGTTGTGCGCTGGGGCATTCTACTACTTGGATTTCTCTTAGCCCTGTGGGGGCTCGGCGTAAATATCGGTGTCACAACTGCCGTTATCGGTGGATTTGGATTTCTGATAGCCTTCATGATGCAGAATCTTTTTCAAAGTGTGATTGGTGGTTTTCTGCTTCAAGCGACTAATCCCTATTCAAAAGGCGACGTTATTTCGATCAATCAGATCGTGGGAACAGTTATCGACGTGAATGTGATTTCGACAAAGCTCAGAACTTTTGACAATCGCCTTGTTCAGATCCCAAATCAGTCCATCTGGCAGGGGTCTATGGAAAACCTTACCAAGTACCGTGTGCGGCGCGTCGATCTTGTATTTGGGATTGGATACAAAGATGACATCGAAAGCGCGAAGGCGACCCTTTACGAAATGGTGGAAGAAGACAAGCGTTGTCTGAAAAGCCCAGAAACGCGGGTGTTTGTCGGTGAACTGGGGCCTTCATCCGTGAACGTTTTTTGCAGACCGTGGGTGCGAACTGATGATTACTGGGATGTTCTTTGGGATCTGACAGAGATTGGAAAAACACGCTTACAAAACAAAGGAATCTTTATCGCTTATCCGCAGATGGACGTGCATGTACACACCGGAGATGAGACTTCGTCTGCTGATTGAGCGAAACCAATTATGAGTTTCTCGTGCCCGATTTTACACCAGCCCGGAACCGGTCAAAAAATACTTAATTGCATCAACGATATAAGCACAACCTAAAACTCCAAACAAAAGGGGTATAAGCCAAGACGCGGTAGTGCTGATGAATCGGTTGAATGACTTTAGACTATCAACGATTGAGACCCCCATTAGTTTGTAAGCCAGCGGAACCAACAGAAATGGTATGGCGAAGGCGATATTGTAGATCAGCAATCCTACTATCTTGGACTGAACGTTAAAACGATACATTTCATTGATGAAACCAAAGTAAGTAACCGCGAACGGTATCCCAACCAAGCAGATGCTTGCGCCCATGACGAATGACGGCAGAACTCCATCTTTCTGCCGGATGGCTTCAGACTTGCCCGATTGCTTCTTCATTGAAGCATTTATGCTTAACGTAAATGCAAGTGTAAGAAAGACTATTCCCAGTAGAAACCCAATTACAAAGTAAATTGGTATCGGATTCACGAATGTATCAATGACAAAGTCTACCACCGGAGCAATGAACTCTGCCAACCCGTAAACTATCAAAACTCCAACTAAAAAATATGCAGCCGTATGCCCTAGTATCAGTGCAAGACTGCTTGCAATCGGCTTCGCGCCGGTTAACGCGATAGCAGTCGCTGCCAAAAGGACTGGGCTGACCACGTCAACAAGCAGTATAGGTATTGCAATGATCCATATATCATTCATCTAATAGCGCCTTTTGGTTTTATCGTAGCAGCGCCGCAATCGTCATTTATTGGTTATGGTCCTGACCTTAGTGTTGAGCTTTCAGGGCCAACAAGCATCATTGGTACACCGTGTTCTTTCTGCGCTCGAAGAGGGAAAGAACATGTGCCGCAATCACCATTACCAGCCAAATCAAAGACGAGCTGATATTTTCGGCAGCGGCAAGTGGCAAAACCGCAAACCCAAATAATTTTGAAACGAGGTCACTTGCCTGCCAGCCATCGGAAAGGAGGTCAGGCAACAATCCAAAAAAGCTGCCGAACGCGCCTGCAATGAATGTTGACAAAAGTCCGCCAACCAATGCTGTGACCCATCCTCCAACGCCTGAACGACCAAACATTGGAGCGAGCAGAAACCCCATGAAGGCCCCACCTATGGTCATTGCGATAACATAGCGTATCACAAGCCCGAAGTTCTGTTTTGCCCAATCGTCACCCAACCCGCCGGGAAGGTCGCGAGAAAGGAAGAGCAGGAATAAACTGGCCCCAATCACGGCCATTACCAATGTTGCTGCTCGTCGTGGTGCTTTTTTGGGGATTTTGCGACTGTCATTCAATCGGTCCAATTCGAGTGGGATTTTGAAGGGCGCGAAGGGAAGCGGCTCTGTAGTACGGTATTTTCGCAGATACTGGTCAAGCGTATCAATGTACTTGTTAGATCATACGATAAAACGTGAGCGCGAGGCTATTGGACGGGCAGGGGAAATGTATCCTTGCATAACAACCTGGAACTGTAGCGCACATATGTCGCTGTGAAATGCTCAGGCGCTGCTCAATCGTTTCAAACGGAAACAGTTGACGACCGTGGCGAGCAAGTCACCGCCTATTAACAAATAAACAAATTTGACTATGATCGCCTTACATAGGCGGCGGGGTGCTCAATTATGAAGTGGTTTTGGAATGTTCTCACATCTACAAAATCAGCATGTGCATTTTTTCGTGTTTCGACACATGTTTCGGCAGTCCTCGGCACTCTGACATTCATTGCAGTTTCGATTATCGGCGGCACGGCAGCGGCTCAATTTCCAGTTGCAGGAAATTACGGGCTGGGTGCCGGACTGGGACAAACCTCTGCTGTTTTGCCACCCCAGGGAACCAGGGTGATCGAAAACGGGTGGATCAACTACGACATCCAACGATATGTCGATGATGACGGAAATGACATCGGTGCATCGACGCCAACAGTCAACGCGGCCCGGTTGACTTTCAGATATGTTTTTCGGGAAGTCAGGATACTGGGTGCCGATTATGGGGCAGGCGTCGTCCTGACATACAGGGATCAGGTATTACGGCCTGAACCTGGATCAGGGACAGATTATCACCTGGGAGACACAGTTATCACACCGATCGCGCTGGGGTGGCATCACAATAACTGGCACTTTCAAACGTCCTACACCTTTTGGGCCCCAACCGGAGAATTTGAAGCGGGTGGAAGCACCAACACCGGCAAGGGTCTGTGGAGCCACATGCTGTTCGTAGGATCAACATGGAAGCAGGATGCAAGCCTGCCTTGGGCGGCAACGTTTCAGGCACGTTACGAAACGTTCGGACGCCAGAAAACTACCGATATTCGCCCAGGTGACGTACTGTCATTGGAGTTTGCTTTCGGAAAAGAAGTCGCCCGGGGCTTCAATCTGGGGCTTTTAGCAGCAAGGTCATTCCAGGTTTCAAGGCAAAGCGGGACGCCCGGAGGTAATCCCTCAAAATATGAGATCAATCTGGTCGGAGCCGAAGGTGTCTGGAAACCCAAAGCCTTCCCAGGTGCTCAATTCGCTTTGCGTATAGGGAAGGAATTTGACAACCGAAACACGACGGAAGGCTTCGCGACCCTGCTGTCGCTTGCCTACGCATTTTAACCGGTGTGATGGGGTCATTTGGTAATACGTTTACCTTCATGGGCAAAATGAGATTAGATCGTGCCTGCGCGGTGACTTTGGCTATGGGTGTAGGCTCTGCAGCGACAACGCAAAGCACTGATCCAGATGCCTCAGAAGCCGCGGCACGCGCAGCATTGTCAGTTTTGAGTATTGCTGCCACGCCAAACGAAACAATGTCCTCTTTTTCTTTTCTGAGGGCGACTGGCGATACAAAAAGCCTTAGATCAACCCAGCTCCGAGGCGGGTATCACCCACTCGAAAATGGCCTATATCTTGAAGGGCTTGTGGCTTATCAGAAATACAACCCGGTGCTTTTCTTTCCAGAAATTGCACCTGGTGTCGATGTAGATGTAACCTGGGCAAGCGTGGCGGCAACCTTCGGTGTAGGCTGGGAATTTCCGTTAAAAAATGACTGGCGCATTCGTCCGGTCGGGCATGTATCACTCGGCCACGTTACGGCTGATGCTTCAATTATCGACTTCCCGTTGCTTCCAGTCAATTCGGGGTCTGCGGATTCAGTTGACGGAAACCTGAATGCACTGGGACTAGGGGCATCTGTCGCCGTATTCAAGGAAGCACAAATTGGCCTTTGGCAGGCAGAATACCGATTGCGCCAAACGTTTCTAGAGTTTCACCCAATTGACGAACCACAGGCCGGTGGGGCCAAGGCCAGCTCCAACCAAACGACGCTATTTTCTCGCCATCGCTATCCTTTGAAGGATGTCAGGTTCTTCAACTTGGCCACTCTCCTCGTTCTGGACGCTGGGCTGGTATATTATCATGGGGATGCCGCAAAGGTTCTGGACACTGATTGGTTGGCAACTGCCGGCGTCGGCATCGAGATTGACACAAGCCGAGTTGGTATTCCATCGGTGCAAGCCGGGCGGATCATGCTGAATGGTGTAATCGCCGAGGATTTTGACGGATTTTCCATAGGCTTGGGCCTCAGGTTTTAGCGTCGCGCTCAACTTCGAGCTAAAGATAATGTTCGGACGTAAGATTCCCTGATGGAATCCAAATCTATAAATCTTGTAAATTTTTTGCGATTTACCTCAGCTTGGCAGATAAAACGAAAATTTTGGCTCATTTTCGAATGAGGAACCGGATCGCCACCTCCAATATTGGATCACAGTACCTTTTAAGGTGCGTTGCCAATTGCAGATACAAAGTCGGAGCGTCAGTCATGAAGACCGAAGCGATCAGTGCCGTTGAAGTAATCAGCATGCATTTGAACAGACATTATGAAGCCGACCAACGCGCAGATGCCGTGGTCGAAATGCTTCTTGAAAATGAAATCTCCAACTGGGACTTTTGGCCCTTGTTGCAAATCTTGTGGGGTGGGTTTGAAAAAATCGACCACACTATGTTTGTTCACGCTATGGGAGCAGAAAAACGTAAGTCAAGTTGGACACCTACCGCTGAGTGGCGCCTGCTTCCCATGGAAATTTCGATATTTCGCGGGCAAAGTCTTGGTAAAGAAGTTGGACTATCTTGGACAACCAGCTTTGACGCTGCATTGGATTATGCGACCAGGTTTGGTTGTCTTACAAACAAAACTCCGGTCATTCTCGAAACCAAAATTTCAAAACATGCAGTGGCTCTGGTCATCGATGATTGCGACCAGAACGAATTTGTTTTGTGGAAAGCGCCGCAGATTTCAGACTGCGCGATCACCCCGGTTCCGTCGATTCACTAACCTGTAAGGGGTGCGCCCCAATCGTGCCCCGAAAACTAATGTAGACGGCAATACAGGGCCTTTCAGGTTTTTTGCAGTTGAAACTGCCGCGGTGTTAAACCTGTCCAGCGCTTGAAGGCAGTTGAGAATGCCGCCTGTCCCGCAAAGTCCAGATAAAACGCAATCTCACCTATTGTGAAGCCGTCTTTCAGATATGTTTGGGCAAGATCGCACCGGATGTCATCGACAATTTGGCGAAATTTCAAACCTTGCTCGCTTAGACGCCGCGATAGTGATCGCGAGCTGAGCCCCAGATCGGTTGCTACCTGTTGTAGATTTGGAATCCGCCCCGGCAGTTCGTTCAGCAATAGGGCTTCGACCCTATTGCGGATGCCCGACTTTCGGCCCACCCTCTCTTTCAACAGGTTGTCCCCGTAATCAGTTAGATGCTTTTTAAGAGCCGGGTCGTAGCTTGGAATTGGCAGATCAAGAGATGAAAGCGGTAAGATAACTTCTGTTCTTTCGGAGCCAAAGGAAATGGCGCAGCCAGCGGCTTTTTGTATTTCGGGCCCTGCGGATTTGACTACATGCTGAATCCGAACCTCTAATGGGTAGAGTTGGGTTTTTGTGATAATGCGCACCAGAGAGATCGCCGAGAAGATAAGAAACTCGGTCCTCCTGTGAAATTTAGTGAGACCTCCGTCAACGATTTGCAGCTGAAGGGAGGCATGATTTCCCGATACAACAAGGGAATAGCCAATTGTGTCATCAATCAAAGCGCCATAATATGATGCATTTTCAATCGCTTCTCTTAGATTTTGTGAATACTTTAAGATGTACCAAACGATGTCTCGCGGTGAATTGAAATCCAATCCGGCGATCGTAGCAAAGGCTGGCATCTTTAGGTGATCGCAAGCCAGGCGGACAAACTGACCTTCTTTGTAAGGGTCAATGAGTTTCGAAGGCTCACTCAGATCGCTGCGCGTCAAACCGGAGTCCTGTAAAGCGTTTTTAAAGGCACGGGCATCTGACAGCCGTTCCTCGAACATCCTGGCAAAATGCCGTAGCCATGCGTTATCGACGCCCATGAGCATTTCCCTTTAAGTGCGCAGCGGTCCTGATGCGGGATAATACTCGATTGTTTGTGGGCGGCAATTCGTGTGCCACTTGACGACGCTCTTACATTGCTAAACCCCGGCTAATACATTTCTTGCGATTTGCCGGGGTCAGGTTGTGCTGGGCTGAGCGTCAGAAGCGGTAGTTGACCCCAAACGTAGCAGTTGTCGATTCCAGGTCGAACTCACCATCGGAATTGTCAAACCTTTCTTGTGTGATCTCACCAAATATCGAAACGCCGTCAGATAATCGGTGTTCCAGTCCGGCACCAATTGAAGAACCCCAACGGTCATTAACGTCTCCGCCCCAGACGTATGCGGGCCCGGCGGTCACGTAGGCCAAGGTGTTGCCAAAGGCATATCCTCCACGCAGCCTGATACGCGTGAGTGTGTCTGGATCGCCGCAATCACAGGCGAAGTTTAGATGGTTGGCGTCGATTGCGATGCCCCCCACCCAGTTTGAGGCTTCCCAATCTCGCCCGAGTTGAAATCCGATAAGACCATTGTCATGGCTTAAGCCATTTTCAAGCTCTCCATAGCCGAACTTGATGCCGATGTAGCTGTTGTTCCAATCGGCGGCCATGGCCGGCGCGGTGAATGCTGCAAGAATAATTGTCAGAATTGCAGCTGGTATGCGGTGTTTATGATTGTATTTTGCGGACATCGGTTTGCCTCACTGAACAGCATGGTTGAAAGGGGAAGAAGGCGAGTTTGCGTACAAAGGAAAGACAAGATGCTGATCCTTCGATGCTTCCAACTTCCGCTTTTTCGACGAATGTTCTCTTTTTACCTGCTCCACCGCGTCATCAAGTTTCGAGGATTCTGAACTGGTGAGGTCCAGTAGATAATCCGATATTTCCGGGAGCACCTTGTACCAGCTGGGGTATTCCAACGAGAATTGTGCGAAAATACTCATCGTGAACTTGAACAGTCGCTCAGAGCTGAGTTCGCGGGATTCACGCGCAGCCCAAAGCAGGGTTTCCTTCATTGCGTTTTCGAAGGCGACTTGCGCAGTAAAAGTACCGTTAAGTTCGATACGGATTTGATATTCGCGCGCCCGCTTCAATTCTGCGGCCCGCATAACCAGATTTTGAGCTGCTGCGGTTGTTGAGGGATAGAGAGCCCGCAGCGTAACAAGTTTCTTGTAGTTGGACATCTGATTGCTCCACTCTTCGTTTCTGCAATTCAGATATCGGTACAGAGTGGAGCAATTAGCAGGTAATTTACGGTATTATAACAGTTTGAAGAGGCGCTAATAGTTTGATAACTAAGATCTTTCTTTTTTCTGCGAGTCAGGATCGCTTAACTGTGTCAATCGGCGACTCTCCAAAGAACCGACGATAGGCAACAGATGTTCGACCAAAGTGATTGAAGCCTGCTTCCCCAACAAGTTTAGACACGACACCTTTCTCATATGGCGTATTTAGAAGCAGCGATCTGAGGCGATGCAATCGAATAAGTGTCTGAAATTTACCCGGACCAAGCCCTATCTGTTTTTCGAACGCAGCGTATAGCGACCGCCTGGGCACCCCAAGCAAGCGACAAAGTTCCTGAATAGTTATTCCGGCATTGTTATCGTCCATCAGAAGCGCTTCCGCGGCAGTGACGATTTTCCAATGGCCATGATCCGATTTGCTGAAAACCTCTTCACGACCCGAACAGAAAAGGGCATCGCCCATCAGGCGTTCAAGCTCTTGGGCAAGTGCATTGAACACAGGATTTGGATTGGTTGCGGATTTCGACTGACCCAGGATCAAGCAAGTTTCCAAAGAGCGTATATAGCTGTTCAGGGCGTCAGATTTTGTCAGCCGAATGGGCGCACCAAATTCTGTCCACCCTCGGTGTTCGGCAACTGCCCGAGGTACCTCCAACACATAGATTTGCGTCCCAGCCTCGACCACGTAATCAAATTCTGTTGGCCTCAGTCCCTGCCAGCAAACAATAAATGGGGTTTGGTACAAAAGCCCCTGAAAACGGACTGGATCACCGTGCGGGAGAACAAGACCATAGTAGATTGTGCCGCGGTACTGAATTTCTTGGTACCGCATGCGTGTGAAAATAGTCTCAATATGTATGCCCACTTCTGCAAACATTGCGCTTTGCCAGGTCATTCGTGGTCCCGCGGGGCAAAGCGCGGTCGCGTTGAACTCCACGTCATTATAGTCAGGCAACTCTTCAATCGAGCGGATCTCGGCGCTTTGGTACATGACACCTCTGACTGTTCACCCCATTCCTGCGAGAGGAATTCTAATATTCATAATAGTTTGCACAAATCGGATAGCCAACTTTAAACTCTGACTGCACTGTTGATCGCAAATATCTGAATACCCGTTTCAATTTTTCGGAGTTACTCATGAATAAGCTATCGTGTTCGATTGCCGCGCTACTGGTTTCAACAACAGCTCTCTATGCGCAGGCCGCCGATCTGGTCTTTACCAATGCCTCTGTTCTTACCATGAACGACGATGCGCCGACCGCGCAGGCCGTTGCGGTCACGGGGAACCAGATAAGCTACGTTGGCGATGCCGCAGGGGCGGAGGCGCTGATTGGTGATAACACCGAAGTTCTCGACTTGGGCGGGGATACCCTGTTGCCGGGGTTTGTGTCGGGACACGATCACATCGTTGCGTCAGGATGGACATCGCGCGGTGTCAGTCTGTTTGGAATTGAAACGCTTGAAGAGGCCTTGGCGGCCATCAAGGAGTATGCCGATGCAAACCCCGACGAAGAGTTGATCCTTGGCTATGGGTTCAATCAAGTGGCTTATGGCGGGTGGCCCACGAAAGAAGATCTGGATTCGGTGGTTTCTGACCGTCCGGCCTTTATCCTCGACTTCACAATCCACGACGTTTGGATGAACTCCAAAGCTTTCGAAGCGGGTCAGGTCAGCCCCGACGAAGAGGATCAGGTGCCGGGCGTAATGTTCTGGCAGCGCAACGCCGAAGGCAACCAGACGGGAATCGGCATTGAGTTCCAGTGGGCTGCGGCATTTAGAAATGCAGGCGCTTGGGACCCGGCAGGTGAAATTCCTGACATCCAGAAAAACCTCTACGATCAGGCCGTCAAAACCGGGATTACAGCCGTTCACGTGCCTCTGATGGCTATGCCGACAGTTACCGATCTGTCTCTTGTGAAAGATGACGAGAAACTCGCGCTGGCCCACCTACACGAACTGGAAAAGAACGGTGAGCTTACGATCCGCACCTTTGTTGCGACGGGGTTCAAGGACCCAACCGCCACTGCTGACGAAATCGTAGAACACACTCTCGAGTTACGAGAGCAATACGACAGCGACATGCTGCGCATTTGGGGAATTAAGATCCATCCAGAAGGGAACTGGAGTTCAAAGACGGCCTGGATGCTGGACGATTACGCCGATGGGTCTGCAACGCGTGGAGCGGCTGCCATTGAAGGCCCAATGATAACTTCGGTCTACCTGCAGGCCAATCAGAACGGACTTCCGGTGGGCACTCACGTCGATGGATCACAAACAGTGCGCAACACGGTGGACGCGATCATGACCGCGCGCGGCGCAGGTTATGACGTTCCGAACAACCTTTTGCACCATTATTTCTGGGTATCTGATCAGGACCACGAGACTGTTATTGAAAACGAAATCATGGTGAACACGACCCCACTTTTCCACGTTGACTGGGAAGCGCAGGATGTAAACGCGTTGGACTTGTTGGGGCGTGCTAAGGTCGAGGCGATTTTTGCGCGCTATTCGTCGCTGATGGCATTGGGGCACAACGTGTCGATTTCTTCGGATGTGCCATCCGCGCCGATTGATCTGATCGGTCCGCTCCTGAACGTTGAAATTGCGATGACACTGCAAGACCCGCTGAACCCGGACAGCAAGCCGTTCCCATTGTCTCGTAAACCGGCCTCACTGGAAGAGTCGTTGAAGGCAGTCACAATCTATCCTGCCGCTCAGCAGGCGATGCAAGATAAGATCGGTTCAATCGAAGTGGGCAAGTATGCTGACCTCGTCGTTCTCGATCAGGATATTACCGCCGTCGAACCGCGTGAAATCTCGAACATCAAGGTGCTGGGCACGCTGATGGACGGTCGGTTCACTCATCGCGATGGGATCTGACAATGTGATGGCGGTCAGCGTGTCATTGTAGCGCTGTCCGCTCCTACGGGCTTTCTGAATTGGGCTCACTTGGTGGAATACCGGACGTTCCTGAGCCTTTGGGGTGTATCAATCGGAATTCAGATCATCAGAAAAAACCCGTACTAATGAATGGAGGCTGAATTGAACTTTCGACCCCACATCACGGTCTTGGGGCTGATCGCAACTCTGGCGACAGCAACTGCTGCGTTCGCGGAAGAAGTGGCTTTTATTGCAATCCTGAAAGTGCCTGATGAAAACGCACAGGCCTTCGATACCCTTGCCAAGGAAATGGTCGTGGCGTCTGCCACGGATGACGGGCTTTTGGTTTATGAGTTCGCCCGGGTTGGTGAAACGGTATATGGCTATGAACGCTACGTTGATGCCGCGGCCCACGCACGACATGAGACACTTATCGAACCGTTTCTACCAAAATTGGTGGAACTTGCGCAGTTTGAACGGATTGTCACCCTTTCACCTCTCTCAGATGGCCATCAAGAGCTCTTTGAAAGCATTGGCGCAGAGATTGGTCGACCAATTGCAGGCGTAGCACAGGACCGTCCCCAACAGCCCTAAGCCTTAGGACGTAGATCAGGGGAACACTAAGATAGATCAAAGGGGATTGTTCATGACAAATCGGGTTTTCATCGTCGCCGCGCTCCTGACCGGAGTTCTGCTTGCGCATCCGGATCATGTATTCGCCTGTGACGCAGCGTGTCAGGCCGCGCGAAAGGCGGCAAACCCGCTCGCGGACACGAAGGCTTTGATAACGGACAATACAATCGCATTCAGGACCGGAACCAATGACGACGACAGTTATAACTTTCAGCTACAGCCGGTTTACTCGATTCCATTGGAGAACGCCTCGCTTGTGCTGCGGGGGATCATTCCCATTCAGGGTGTTCAACCAGGTGCGGTGCTGCCGCCCGGTATCGTCGATCCTTCTCCTGACGATGATCTGACCTGGGGCATTGGCGATTCAACGGTGCAGGCATTTTATGCGCCGACGCCCGGAGCAAGCGGGATTGCATTGGGATATGGGTTGCAGGTTTCCATGCCGACACACACGGATGACGCACTGGCAGGTGCAGGCTGGGGTGCCGGACCCGCGTTCGTGGTATTCGGGCAGGCAGGCGAACTTTCATGGGGTGCAGTTGTAGCCCACATGTGGGGCGAAGACGATTTCAGCGTAAGTATCCTTCAGCCCATTCTGAACTATGGGCTGGGCGAGGGTTGGTATATTGGGTACAATAACGTCATCTCCTACAACTGGAATGCCCCGGGAAATGACGAAGCGTGGGCCGTTCCGCTGGGTTTGACCGCAGGCAAGACGTCAATCATCAACGAGGCCAAAGGAACGGCCGTGGATGTGAGCCTGGGGTACTATTTTCTAGAGCGTAGTCCTGAAGGCGGTCCTGACAGACAAGTTAAAATTGGCCTCTCATTCTTTTTCTGATTGGCAACAAAATACTGGAATTGAAAACGGATCAGATTCTAAAGCGATAGAGGTCAAAGCTGCAATGTGTAGTGTGCTTGAAGATATGCAGGGCCAGCTCGCAGTAAAAGCATGGTGAAGCAACGATGACTGGATGTAACCGGAACGCTAATATGACACGCAACGTACTTGCCCTTTTTGCATGCCTTTCGATCATAACATGCCTTCATACCAGCTTTGCGGAAACTGTTCAGAATACGCCTGAATCTTCAGTTGGACGCGCCCCTTCAGGGGCACCAAGGATCAATCTTGACGCACGCGCAATTGATGCCTCGGCATTTTTGGGTGTTTCTGGCTTAAGCGGAACTATTCGGAAACACTTGGCCGTAAGTTGGAAAGAACTTTTGCCTCCGCTTACATCGCTCGAAACTCCGTTTGCATCACTGTCTGCACCACAACTGGAAGCTATGCGAACACATGTGCGCTGGCAGACGTCCAGTGCACATGAGCGCTCAGATGAGAGCTTTATTGCGGAACACGATACAGCAACCGCCCTTCTCGCAAAACACAAGATTGATGTGGAAAACCTCATGCGAGAACGCCGAAAGATCATTGCCCAAAACAATACAAGTGGTCGTGGCCCAAACCTTCATATTCTGGGCAAGACGATACTGATCCCAGGTTACATTGTCCCACTCACGCTCGAAGGCGGGATGGTTACCGAGTTTCTTCTTGTGCCGGTTGCCGGATCTTGCGTTCACACGCCGTCACCGCCCCCAAATCAGGTAATTCATGTTGCTTATTCGAAGGGTGTCGAGTTCAGATCAATTTTTGACGCGTTTTGGATCGAAGGTGAGCTATACGCAGAAGAACGGCTTAGCGATGTTTCTTTTTTTGATGGTGCAGCGATAGTGGTTTCCAACTACAGCCTCGATGCACGCGCCGTTCTTAAGTTCGATGGCTAATTATTGGATATCTACGAAGGGTTTGTATCGCAAACTTTCGGGTCTAATTGATGGGCATGCGTAATCTGAAGTTTATTCCTGTTGAATAGTTTTCGAACAGGTTTCAGAATGAACTTGTGAGCGATTTAGAGCCGCAAGGTAAACTATGTTGAATCTACTCATATTGTCTGATCCTCCCGTTTGTTGGCAGAATTGAATCGGCGACTTACAACTCGATCAAGCCAGAGTTTTTCAACAAAATATGTCCATTTTACCGTAAACAACTGGACTTTGGGCTGTTCGGAAGCGGTACTGACGATAATCAGGATTCGCCCGGAATAGCCGGGCTCCACTCAGTACAGGGCGCAGGAACAGTCTGTGTCTGCAAAGTGGAGAGTACGATGACAATTGCATCTGGAACAATAACCAAAACGTCACCTGCCAAATTGGCCCGGAGCGGCCCCACGCGTCAGCAACAGCTACAGAAACTACTGTCCCGTAAGGCAGGTGCCACGATAGCGCAGATTCAGAGTGTGTTTGGCTGGCAACCACATTCTGCGCGCGCGGCAATTTCGATGATGCGGAAGGCGGGGCATACTGTTGAACGATCTGGATCTGACAAAGGCACGGTCTATCGGATTGTGAAGGAGGCGTGAGCACTATGAATGCAAGCCTCACCATTAGCGACCTTACGCAAATACTCGCTGACATCGAAAACCTGGACCGCCCCGGCTGCCTTGATCAGTGGCGGGAAGTGTTTGGTCGACCCCCGCCAAAATACCTGTCCCCACAATTTATGAAACGGGTACTGATCTGGGAGCATCAGAAACGGGAACTGGGTGGGTTGTCTGTGAAGACAGAACGTCGACTGCAGAACATCGCGTTGGGAAAAGCACCACCAACTGCTCTGAAACCGGGATCACATCTGGTGCGGGAATGGAACGGTCGCACCTATCAGGTTGAAGTGGTTGATCGCGGGTACGTCATGGATGGCAAAACGTGGCGTTCCCTGTCAGCCATCGCAAAGTACATTACCGGAGCGCATTGGTCAGGCCCGCGCTTCTTCGGGGTTCAATGATGCGACGTATCCGCTGCGCCATTTACACGAGGAAAAGCTCGGAGGAGGGGCTGGAGCAGGATTTCAACTCACTGGATGCCCAGCGGGAAGCCTGCGAAGCTTACATCGCCAGCCAGAAACATGAGGGTTGGGAGCTTCTGCTGGATTGTTATGACGATGGCGGTATCTCGGGCGGTCATCTTGACCGCCCGGCGCTACGGCGGCTGATGCAGGCTGTAGATGATAATCGTGTTGATCAGATTGTTGTCTACAAGATCGATCGGCTGACTCGTTCGCTGGCGGACTTCGCGAAACTGGTCGAACGTCTCGACGCAGCCGACGCATCGTTTGTGTCCGTTACTCAGTCCTTCAATACGTCTACCAGCATGGGCCGCCTGACACTCAACGTTTTGCTCAGCTTCGCCCAGTTCGAACGGGAAATCACCGCTGAACGCATCCGGGACAAGATCGCAGCCTCGAAACGCAAGGGTCTGTGGATGGGCGGGAATGTTCCACTCGGGTATCAGGCGGATGGCCGAACGTTGAAAATCGATGAAAAAGAAGCTGAGATCATCAGGGCGCTCTACGATCTCTATCTGGAGCATCGGAGCATTCTTGATGTGAAAGAGCAGGCTGAGGCACTGGGTCTCCGTTCGCGCCGTCGGGAGCGCCCGGGCGGACGCGTGGCAGGCGGTAAGTGCTTTGACCGCGGACACATCCATCATTTGCTCAGCAATCCTATCTATTCTGGCCGCATCCGACATAAGGGTCAGGTTTATGAGGGGCAGCACCCTGCCATTGTCGACCCGAATGTCTGGACCCAAGTGCAACAGTTGTTGACGGATGGAGCAGCAAGGGAGCGTGGAGTAAAGCAGAAGGCAAAGCGATCACTGCTGGCCGGAAAGCTTTTTGATGAGACCGGAGATCGGCTGACGCCCAGCCATAGTCGCAAAAATGGAAAGCGCTTGCGCTACTATATCTCCGGGCGCCTGGTGACTGATCGCAGTCAGAAGCATCCGGATGCGTGGCGGCTGCCGGCAGAACAGCTCGAGAGCCTCCTGGTCGAAGTGATCAGGCAATATCTGAAGCGACCGAACGCCGTGACATCAATGGCGCGGGATATGTCAGCGGCCGAGATTGCTTCAGCAACGGAGCTTCTCAGAGATTGCCAGTCCGTCAGGAAATACCTCGGTCTGATTTTGCGGGCAGATTTGCAACAGGGCTCTCTGAGGGTGCAACTGGATCTCCAGGCAGTGGCACAGATGATTGAGTGCAGGGTAGATCAGGTCGATGCCAGGGAGCTAACGATCGAAGCTCCATTCCGGATGCGCCGCAGAGGTGTGGAGCTGAAACTGCATCTTGGCGATTCACCGCCTGAGATCGATCAAACACTTGTCCGCAACGTCGTTAAGGCGCGCCGGTGGTTGGCGATGATTATTGAAGGCAGAACGTTCTCAGAAATTGCGGAGACAGAGGGCACTTCCAAACGACGAGTTCAGGATGTGGTCGATCTGGCCACGCTGGCGCCTGACGTCCTGGAGGCCATCGCTGCAGGCGAACAACCTGACGGCCTGACCACGGATTACCTGATCAAGTCCGGCTTCCCTGCTATCTGGTCAGATCAGCACAAACAGTTCGCTGCGCTCTGATCTGCAGACTCTCCCAAAGTTACCAAACTCGTACCGCCGGAATCGCGAACGGAGACTGCGGCCCGAAATCGACCATTGTTGCTCATAAACTCGGGTCTCAGCTGGAATAGCCGGATGATAACCTGCTGAAAACAAGCGGTAATAGGTGGCCAAATATTCAGTGTGTGATTTTAGTGCAAATTGAGCATAAGCGTGCACGAATCAGTGGTTTCTTGCATAGGTTGTTCTAAAATATCTTTTTAAAACAATATCTTAAAGATCAGAAAGTTTGATGAAACACCATAACTGTGCAACGCATGAAGCATAAGCGTGCAAGACCAAAATTAGGAGGCATAAGCGTGCAAAAGTAGATCAAAGACCAAGACCACTAGAAGTGCCGGCCCATGCCGTAAATTTTGAAACAACACTAGTCCATCGCAGATTTGACGGGCTTCGGCGAGCATCGCACCTCGAAGACTTTTTCGAGAGCTACCCACTACACCGAAATCGGATGTTGAGATGGCTCGGGTCAACTTCCGCTTTATCGGGCACAGCTTCAATTCTCTGCCGCGCAGCATCCTGACTGTACGACGTCAGCGATGCGCAGAAACCGGACTTTGTGAACTCGCTTTGTATCGCTTTGACGCCAGCTGGACAGATTGAGCAGAGAGTCTTTGGCTGGGCTGCCCAAAGGCATGTTGGAGTTGCTACACCAGTGATTGCGTGATCGGGCCCCAAGGTTCAGTCGGGAGTAATTTTGGGACCTCTCAAAAAGACTACAACTTGCGAAATGCAGTCTGGATCTCGATAAATTTCCGAGTGATTGAATTTGAACCGCCCCGGAATAAACCTTACTTGGGTGTCCCCAAATGGAACCGAGGAAACCACGTATGATCCCATGAACGCTTCGATCAGGCCTCTCTCGGTCGATATCTGATCGGAGACACCAACGATCCAGAAAACAACAAACCGCATGAAGCCAAAGAAAAGGACTACACAAAAGCAAGTAATGATACTCAATCCAACGAGCAACAAGGCGGCCAGCATCAAATAAATCAGCCAGTTGATTGGTAGAACGTTCGGATCGAAACCAATGGAAGATAGTTGAATTGACCATGCCTTAAAAAAATCGGCTGGGAAAATCATCCTGGCAAGCGTGACGATTGAGAAAAGGAAGAAAGAAAGAACAACAACGAACCAAATAAGTAGCCAAGACCATCCGAAAAAGACGTCAAAAACTCGCGTTTTTCGGAAAAAGAAGACCACTCCGTCGATCATCTTGAAGACTCCGAACTGCACAAGAGCCATCAAGTTTGAGATTACGGACAGCGCCATATATGCTTCGTCGTGGCTATAGGCGCAAACCAGTGTATTGTTTGAGGTCGAAATTTCCGGCTCTTGATTTGCTCCATTATTCAAGACGGATGTAGCTATACGTTCAATGAGTTTAATTGTGAGCCACGGAACCAGAAGAATCCAAGCTATTGCTGGAATGAAACTGTTGTTGCCGCTTCTCTCCGCACCAATCGCCACGTGAAAACTCTCTGGCAAAAGTGGGTCCTGCAAAGCAAGGTAAAGCAAACAACTAATAGCCATGACGGAGGCAACAATCGCCAAATGGATATTGTCACGAATGATCTCAGGTAACCGTTCGAAGAAGTCCCACGCGTCAAATCGGTGACTGGATCCTAGAAACGGGGTCGCTAAGCAGCAGAATCTCAAGCATTTTCTTTGCTTTTGGTTCAAATGAGTGGCCGCCTGAAGAGCCACGTTGCCTCCATGGCTGTGCCCAATCAAGACAACTTCTTGAGCGCCAGTGTCCAAAACTGGTGCAATAGCTTCAGCCAGCTCTTTCGCTGCTTCTTGTCGATCTTTGGAACTATTTCTTCCTGTCCATTGGAACCTCTTGAACTCCGCATTGACATCTGCCTCTCTGATGCCTGCCACGAGGTCCGAACTCTCTTCGTATGTCCACGGCGCATTTGGTGCCCGGGTTCCATGTATAAGGTAAATTAGTGGAACGTCCGTAGGATCGCATGGGCATTCGCAATCGTCACGATCCACTGTGCTTTCTTGCAATTTTTCCCTTTGTCGGCATGCTACTTTCCTCATTTGCTCCAATGCGTGATCTGGAGAGGTAAACAGCGATGTGAATTCGACAAAAATCGCTTCGGCTACTCTCCTGTCTCGATCTTTTCTTGGTCGACCCAAGGGTTGCCCATCGCAAAACAGCACTGCTTCCCAAAGATCTCCAGTTCTTTGGGACTTTATTTCGAACTCCGGCCACGAGCAGACCGTTCCTGACTCTACTACTGTGCGGAAAGTATACCCTCTGCTTTGGAGGTTGAAACTAACCCAAGCTCCGCGAAGGGAGTACCGAAGCCACAGCGCCAAAGCAGACAACCCGCAAACTGGTTGTATCCAATTTCCTAGGCCTTCAAGAATTGAGGTAGCAAAACTTGCCCCAACTACAAAGAACACAAGAGAAAACATAGACAAAATGGCCTTACCAGCCCAGTGCATCTCGCAACGTACTTTGAGGACCTTACCTGGTTCGTAGGCTAAAACTCGAATTTGCGCAGCTTCACAAGTCAGCTGAATCCTGTCCGGCTCGTTCATGGAGCGATTTTACCTGTCATAGAGTCTCTGCCAACCCCGACTAACGACTACCAAGCCGACGTTCGGACAGCGGTGCACCGCGAAGCCTCTAATTTGCTTGAGATTTCTCATTCTTTAAGACTTGAAAAACATAAGAGCGTTTGACAGGCTCAGTGGTGTTGAACAAAAAGCCGCCTTGACAAAAATCAGCTTGATGAAGTTGTGAATTTATACATGAACAAGCAAAGCGACCACTCTCTAACCCTTTCTGAACTAGTTAACCGGTTTACTGACGCATTGGAAAGTGCTTTAGATTGCAGCGGTCTTGATAAAGTTCAGAACATTAACGTCGACAAATTTGTAGATGAGCAGAACTTACCGACATTCATACATCTGACCTGTAACCAGGTTTTACTCAGTCAATCCAGGCACATAGATCGTGACTACGAAGAACTATTGGAAGGCAGCCTTCAGCAGGGGTTAGAGAAGACAAACTGGTTTATTCCTGCATCACTTGCACTTATCGAACTGCGTTTCGCGAACGAAACCTTGAACAACCTTACAAAAATAGAAAAAAAAGCCATAAGACAGCACTATGGCCTTGGGCGTCTGCCAGATCAAGGACACCTTGAGTACCATCAATCTGGAACAACATCGATAATTTTTGTTTCGAACAATCAAGCGATAAAGATTGTTCGCCCAGTGTATTTGCTGGACAAGGAAGTCGCTTCACTTGACAAGTATCGTGACTCCTATGCTGGTGCACCCTTGTCGCCCAAAGTGTATTGGGCAGAATCTACCGTACTATGTATGGAGTGGATTCGCGGCGATACGCTGGAGCAGTACCTAGAAAAGGCCAAAGACAACGGCGACATAAAAAGTAAGTTGTCGATAATCAAATCGCTTGGACAAATGATTAGAGAAATCCATGAAAAGGGATTTCCTCATGGAGACCTCAACCCCAGGAACATAATCGTTGAGGCAATAGCCGGGCATGACCAAAACCTTCGTCTAATCGACTATGGCTACAACTACTCGCTTACAAAGCCGGTTCTATCTGCCCAGTCTTACAGAGACTCTGTACGGTATATCGCTCCAGCCAAAAACGATATGAGCAGAGACGCGTATTCCGACGATCTTTATTCAACGGCAGTGATTATACTTGATGTTTGGTTTCGTGATTTGACACGGGCAGCTGAAGACCTTTTGCACGAGCTTGCAATTGTCCAACCTCTTCTTGCCTTCACGTTAGAAGATGTCTTGGTCAACGACCCCGACCTTCGGTTAAGGAAAATTGCGCCTCAAGAGGTTGATCCTGCATGCCGAGCGGAGCAGTTTTCAAAGGCTATCCAAATGGCCTGCTCGCAACGTGCGCAATTTACTCGTGCTGCGGAAAAAAAAATAACGCTAGTTAGGTTGGCAGTTTCAGGTTTCTGGACTCTTCTGCTTCGTGGAAAAGAAAATATTGAAGACGGATTTGTGCTGGATGAAGACACTAATAAGAAGCTGCGCAGGTGGTTGTGGATTTGCGGTTTATGTTTCGGTGGAATATTGGCGGCTATTTCAACAATCCTCGTATATAGCTTTTCAGAAAAAGACACATTCTGGTCCGGTTTGGCACTGCGGGACTGGTGGTTCGAAAACTCCATTGGATTGACAAAAAGTGGAGCGGGTTTTTGGGACATTCTTCCAGGGCTGGCGATTTGCTTGTCGTTCGCCTGCTTGGCGACAACATACTATGTCGCGATTTTCCAGAGCACCGCCCCACAAAAATCTGCTGGATTTGGAAGTGGCGCAGCAAACTTTACGATGAGACTAAACTCATGCTGCTTTGCGTTTCCAATAGCCTACTGTTTTATTTTAGACCCGAAGGCGTGGCCGTTTTGTGCAGCACTGGGTTTAATGCTCGTTGCACTGAACAATTTTTTTACCTTCCGCATGTTGGAAAAGATAAAAATGGCCCCTGACTTTGGCAAGCTTGCAATATCGCGATCCTCAGATGCGGAAACATCCTATATTGTGTTTTCTGGATGGGCTTCACTGGTGTTCTGGTATGCGCTCGGAATAATTTTGGTTGGGATTGTGCTTATAACATCAAGTGATGCAACCAACTCTATAATCGACAAGCATACCGGTGATGCTGTTAGCTATAACATCTACGAGTACCTTCTCGCATTTTGTGTCATTGGTATCAACTACTTCAAGATGCAAAGGGAGAACTGCGGCAGGCTCGCGCCTAAGATGGAAGCTCTAATTCAAAGGTACATTGAAGCCTCAAAAGCACTGAAGTGAAGGTCACTACCAAAAATGAAAGTAAGTGAACTAGTCAATGAAAGACTGTCTACAGCCTCGATACCTGGGCAAAGATCAGATGAGTACAAGCTAGGTTTGGTAGTGGAAGGAGGCGGGATGCGCGGCGTTGTATCTGGAGCGATGAGCGCCGCACTAGAAAACCTCAACCTAACGAATTGCTTCGACGCTGTTTATGGAGCCTCTGCCGGCGCTATGGCCGGCGCGTTTTTTGTTGCCGGTTCGGCCAGAGCTGGTGCTACCATTTATTACGAGGAGATCAATAATAGGCAGTTTGTGAACCCATGGCGCCTTGCCCTCTTAAGGCCAATAATGGATCTGGATTTTCTGGTGTACGATGTTTTCCAGAAAAAAATACCGCTAGATTGCGAGAAAATCATTCAATCTCCCATACCGCTAAACATAGTTATGACTGACGTTAGCACCGGTTCCAAAAGGGTTGTTAACAATTTTGGAACGGGCCAAGAAGTATTGGAGTACCTAAAAGCGTCTGCTTCTAATCCGCTGTTTGCCCCTAGCCCTGTTGTGATAGGTGAAGTTGGATATTGGGATGCAATTCTTTCTGAATCCATACCGGTTAGAACAGCTCTCGACGATGGTTGTACTCACGTGGTTGTGCTTCGATCACGGCCGAAACTCAAAACTCGCTCAAAAATGGGAGCGATAGAGCGCTTTCTAGCAAAGCAGATCATTCTTCCCAGAAGTTCTGCTGCTTTCGAAGCGTATTGCCGCAAAACCGAAGCATACAGTTCGGAGTTGGAACTGATTGATAGCTTGAAGGACAACTGCCTAACGATTGCGCCAAGCGAAGGAACCAAACTATCACAAGCTTCAAAAATTCGGGCTGATCTTTTGGGTGCTGCTAAGGACGGCTATTCAAATGCTCTGGCAGCTTTCGGTGCAGCTGATCAAACTGTATCCTCTATGATTGGGCACTACTGATCGCGAAACGACGGGGCATGCTATTCTCTTTTTCCAAGCAGGCAGATCTTTGCGGTTTCATCTATCGGTTCACATTGCCTTCAGAAAGGAATGTCATGCTTACTATCCGAAGATCCTGATCCAATCTGATCATTGCGGTCAGATTGATAAATTTTGTGCTGGTTCATTCGTCTAGGCGTTCCTAGCTCTCCGTTTGAACGGTGGAACTCCGGTTGAAGCATCACGCGTTCTACCACATCTTGTACTTTGGGGCGCAAAAAATAACGTGGTTCTTCGCCAAGCTCTGCAAAGAAGCCGTCTTGAAGCATCACTTTGTCCATACGACCATAAAGTGACGCAAACCCTTCTTCGGCTAAAAATGACTGTCGCCCGAATACCGTATGATAACGGCTGTTGTTAAAAAGCGTCCTCCAATTCTGTGGATAACAGGCTTGGAGTTGCTGGGGGTCTTGCCAGAACGTCCAGCACTGCACTCCATAACTTCGCAATAGGGTTACCACGGTCAGCATAAACTGCATCGGCCCAAGTTGTGCGGCCTCATCAATCATAAAAAGCGTATGACTATGGTTTTTTGTGCTGCGTTCCAGAATTTTCGAGATGATGGACTCCATCCAAACTCGAATCAAACTGCTGTGACTGCTGAGGTAAATTGGAGGAAGGATCATATAGAGCGTGAAAGGCTTCTCACCGTCAAATACTTGCAGTGGAAAGCTTGTGTATCGAGTCACTGCGTCGATTCTTTTTCCGCGAAAAACTTCTGTAAATCGCCTTGCTGAAGACAGGATACTCGCAATCGTGCGCTCTGCTTCCATTGGAAAAGCGTGCGAGCCAGATGACACAATAGGATTTCGGGATCGGGCCATATCTTTGAGCGTTAGAGTGAAATCCTTTAAGCTCTGGTTCAGTAAGTAAGCGATCTCGTGCAAATTACACAGTGCTTTGGGACATTCGTGGTAAACGAATAGGATTAGTTGCGCCAAAAGGTTCCGTGCGCTGGAATCCCAAAATGGGTCAACTTTACTTGTTTCGTTGGCGATTGAGCCAGCCAAACTTTGAGCGGCTTCAAGAATGTCACTATTGCCCCTCAATCGCAAATCGAATGGGTTTAGACTGGAGCTTTCGAAGCCAGATATGCCGAAAGGGTCAAGAACGATAATGTGTTGCCCCATGGCCTGACGTGCTCCCGCCGTGGACTGTGCAAGTTCTCCCTTGGGATCAAAAGCGACCACCGACCCTTGATATTCAAGCAGAGTTGGGATGGCCAGTGTCCAGGTTTTTCCTGAACCTGTGGGTGCAAAACTGATCAGATGCCCTTCGGGGTCAGTTCTAATTACTCTGCTTTTTGCGAAAGACGCTTCATTTTTTAAGAATCCAGTTTTTGTGGCCTCATTAACTGTATGACCGAGTTTGATGCTAAATTGACTCGTCCGGTTCGAGTCTTCTTCCATTGCAAGCTCCTTTTGTGGTGGAGCTAGGTGTATGGGGCAATCTAGTTCGCTGTTCCATCAATTTTAGATGGACAATTTTGATTTGGCTGACCTTTTGGTGGCATCCGCTATATGCACCCGGAGCGCAACGAGGGCGCGCTCGGCCTCTCTTATATCAGCCTGGATTTGAACGGCTTCCTTGTGGTCCACATGTTTGTCTTCCAGTGCTTGGTGCATAGCACGCATGACTTCGGCCGCCTCCAAAACAATTCTGTTGGTGGCACGATAGAGGTTTTCCTCGTCATCAATTTCTGAGTCCTCAAGTCGATCAGCGGCAACAAAACAGGACTTTTCCAACAAATACCCCACAATTCTAGGGTCTGGCATAACTCGGATTAGAGACTTGATCTCATCCGCAGAAAAAACTGTCCTGTTTCGTAGACGCGAATACAATGCATCGTACTTTAGCCCCATGCCCTCAGCCACGTCCTTAGACTTGTAAAGAGTTTCCGTCGTCAAAATTCGATGGACTAATGAAGCGAAATCACTACCGCGCATGTATCACCCAAAATCACTCAAACACTTATAATTACGCTGCAATGTTCTCGCGACAATGTCCATAGACGTCGTTTACGGTCCCTGTCGTCGACGAGAGAACGCGCTTGCGTCAAGCAGCTCTAGTGCGGCCCTTAGCGGCCAAGATATCTAAAGGCCACTCAGGGACACTCCGAAACCTGAACTCAGTTTGGCAAAAAAGTGCGAGCGTTTGGAAACACCCGCGCTTATCAAAAATTACAGCATTGGCTGGGGATCGGATGCCCGTTTTTTCACCTGCTCTGGCGAACCGCTTAGAACTGGCTTTGCAAGTTGATTCAAAACAACAGTCTCGTGAGTTGTCCGCTTCTTGGGATTTACGAGGCTCAGCGACCAATGACCGCTTCGGGCTGCGACCTGCCGAATGCAAGTGCAGCATGCCTTCGAATTTGCAGACTAGTTTTCATCAGACACAGACTATTCGCTCAATTTGAGCATTCTCTGGGCATCGAATGCCTCGACATAATCTGGTTCCGTGAACGGAGAATACTGCTTTGTCGTGCCTGTACGCAGTGCAAACTGTTCAGCGAAGTCTTCCAGCTTGAGTTCGCTTTTACCCTCTAGTTTTGCTTTGGTGAGGGTGTCAATCAACAGTTCGATTACAAGGCCCCATCGATGAGCACAAGCAAAGTCCAGTCGACTTAGAAATTCCATCGTTACCAGTTGGAAGATGTCAATTTCCGCCTCGTCCGCGTAGGCGAACAAAAGCTCGAGAAGTTCATCTTTATCACGCTTAAGTCTGATTTCATCGAAGTGAACGGGGTCCACAAGCGCGTCGAGCTGTTCGTAGGAGCGTACGTATTCGAACAATGTGGGCACCCCGGAAAGGATCAACATCAAGGGCCAGCGGGGCTCTTTCATCATGGATTTGAAGCTGTCCAGAAATACCGCGTTCGATTTCGCACCCGCAGCAAACACGTGCTGGCATTCATCGTAGTGGATGCCAACTACGCCCTGGCCCTGAGCTTGATCCAAAACTCGCTCCCAGATGTATTCTTGTGTGCGAGCCCTTTGGACCTCATATCCCAGCGCTGAGAGCGTTTTGACGCCAAGGTCTTTGAAGCTCACACGACCGGAAAGAACACAACTGACGATTTTAGCCGGTCTACCGTCGGGCATCTGTGTCTTGCTCGCATTGAAGTCGCCAATCAGCTTCTTTAGCTCTCGGGATTTCCCGACTCTCGAGCTGCCGGTGACCACCAGGCCACGCGCCTCCACACAATCATTCGTTTGGCTGATGAATTGGTGTTCTAGGCACTTGCTGAACGCGGTCTTCAGCTTTTCCGCGCGAGGGAAAACAAGGTGATTTCTTTTCAATTGATCTACAATTTTGAACCTGTCTGGGTTGATAAAGCTCACGTGAATTTTCCTTTCTTCTTGGGCCGACCCATAGGACGGTTCTTGTCGTTCTTTGATGTCAGTTTTGTTTTCTCGGTGGCCGCAGCGTCTTGAGGCGTGTCGGCCGCTTTATGAGTGATCCGACCTGGCGCTGAGGCATCCAATCCGGGGGCATCACCGGTCACTTTCGCCTTCAGGCCGCTACCCAAGGAAAACTCCTTCGGATTGTCGGTTCCTGCACTGATTTCGTCGGATTGGAGTGTTGGAGCCTTTCTTGGTGAGGGAACTACGCGAGCACCACTAAACACCCGTTCGGCCATCGCTTTTGACTCTTCGAATGTCGAGTAACTCCTGGAAAGACCGTGCTCGACACCGATCCTATTAAGTTCGGCATAGAACTTCTTTCTGGTCGCAATAATGCGATCCTCATAAATCTCAGAAACGTCCGGATTCTCCCTGCGGTGGGCTTGAAGCAACTCTAACACTTCAGGCAGCGTCAGATCTGCGAACGCTGTAATTTGGAGACGAAGCCGAAACACTTGCTCTTCATTGGGGATAACGGCAGTGGCATGCGTAAGGTTATCCGGGTCAATGAACACCGAGACCTTTGTTTTGGGATGGCGGTCAACAGCGCGCTGAAACTCATCCGAGTTGTACCAGATGCCGGAAAATGCCCTTACCCCCTCATCGGTGGGCGTGAGGGACTCCTTCAATCCCAGATGAATACGACGCCTGTCTTCATCGACTGGACGAAACAAACCGCGAGTCTCGTTGAGTTCCTTGAGGACTTCAGCAGGCCTGCGACCACCCATGCCAATCCCCATGTGGCGCCGCGAAGGGTACTCATCGATAAAATAGCGGGTCAAGATGCCGTGCAACTCTTCGGTGACCAACACCCCATTTGCGTTTGCATCGTATGAGGGCAGCTCGCCTGGCCTTCTGCCGGTATAGCCGTGGATCAGTTTAATGACTTGGGACTCAAGCGTGCCGAAGCTTCGCTCCACATTGGTCCTGTCCGTCGAGGCATAGGTTCTACCTACGACGTATCTAGATCCCAATCCCAAGGCCGTGCCAATCACGACCTTATTTCGCAGACCGGAACCATTGTCCGACATGATGCTCCCAATGCCCATGGCCGGAGCAGGGTCTCCTTGGCAACCGTACTTGATCTTTTCGCGTGTCTTGTCACGTGTTGCCATTCTCAGAAGAGCAAGTGTGGCCTCCGCTTTTGGTTTGTCGCTCAACACCCAAGCCAGCGGCATACTCGAAGCAACGTCGATCATGAGCAACAGGTGCAAGCGTTGTTGAACGAACTCGTCAATTTTCTCCAGCGCCATCCTGTCTTCGTCAGACAAGCGCTCCCAGAAACCTCGTTCTTTTGCTGTGGTGATCAGCGAAAGCTTGCACTCATCAATGTACGCCATTTCGCCAACCAGAAGTGCGCGGATGTCCGTACTTCCGCGGCCGCGTTTGTTGCGGGTGTAGTTTTCACCTTTCATCGCAACCATCACTTCAGTCGGCAAAAGGAGATAGTCTCGATGTGCTTTGAGGGTTTTTTGAGAAGGGAGAGCGAGTTCTTTGAGCTTATTGCTTCTGCGTAGCTTGTTTTCGTCATGAATAAGCGTGGCGAGATAGTCCCATACGTTGGCTACACTGAGGCCCTTTGAGTCGAGCCCAAAAGTGTCCCATGCTTGGGTCATGAGTTGTTTGACGGGTTCGTCAATTCTCGGACTGCGATTCCCTTTCTGGTGTTCGCGTGTAGCGAGGAGCGCGATGAGATCGTCCTCAGATCCTGCTGAGTCAAAAATCTTTAGATATTTCCGCAGTGTGCGACCGTCGTAAAGAACCCAATCAGTGTTTTGGCCACCTCGAGACTTTGTGGTCCGAACAGTATTCTGGAAGTGCTTGCTGGCTACTTTGGCGATATACTCACGGTTCTCCGGCTCGTCCAAATCTCGAATTTTAAGCTGGTAGTTAAAGTTTCCCGTATTTTTTCTGATCTCCCGACGCAGCTCGGCCGAGGCAACGCTAATTGCGTAGTGAAACTCACCGTTCTTTTTTGACCTTGCCGAAAACTGCTCCGCGACTTGGCGGCCACCCTGCCGAAGCGAGACAACGTTTGTTGCGAAACCGCCATCAGAGATGTCGATTTCCGATTTTTTCAAAAGCTCTGTGAAGGTTGAAAACGGGATAATACCAACTTCCCCGGTCTCACTGTCCATCAACTCGTATCCTTCTTGTGTCTTCCCAAGAAGTTCCGAGGTTCCGGTCCCGAGCGACACACGAGTACCGGGAGCGTAATTGTACCGAGCGTGGAGAGTCATTGCGCCACTTCCACCCGGGATGTTTCCAAGAAGACGTTGTTAAGATCGGCAAGCATCTGACGGCGGGCTACAAGGCGATAGCAGGCACGAAAGATCCGCTTTTGGGGCAAGTCCACATGAGGGAAAAGGTCTTTCATTTGCCAGAGTTCGCTCAAGCTGCGCGCTGTGGCGAGCACAAGATCATCTGCCTCAGGGTCGGGATCCTGGAGGAATGCATGCATTCTGAAGAGGTTTTCTCGTTTTTGCCTTGGGAAATCCAACGCGTTGACGACTTTGAGATCGTTGGCTGCATTTCGAGGTGTCATCTCTTCAATAGCCCGGATTTCACGTTGTGTTTTTGGTTTTTTCAGACTTGCATCATTTCGGACGAACAAGAGACGACGATAGCCATTGTTAAAAGTAATCAGGAGATCGTGTGTGTACTGCCTCCGCTTTCCATCGAGCTGATAATGGACTGTGAGCGGCTGAAAGCTCACGTCGTGCACGTTTGGTGTGATCAACGCGTCGAGGGCGACGGCCGCTTCGGCTGCGCTCTCACAGATTGCAACTTTTGGTTTCAAATCGTTTGCTGGCGTCTGGTAGAGGAACCAAAATTTGTGTGAGGTTGCACTACGCGCGCCCGGGTTCCTTACGCCGTCAAAGGGCAAGACACCGTGAATATCCCCGAGTTTAATGTTTGGAGCTTTAGATGTTTTAGGTGGCGAGTAGTTCCACGTATCGTGGTCGGTTACGTCGTGAGTCATGGGATCTTCAGTATCCTCATAGCGTCCGAGGGAACCAAAGAGACAATCGCTCTTTGGACTCGGAAATTAAATAAATGCCTGAAACCAAACGGCTTTCCCGCTGGGATCAGGCGCCTATTCGAGTGAGGAACCGGGAGCTTAAGTATGCTGTCAGAGCGCAGGCCAAGTCGAAGATAATGGCGCTGCTGCTCCGGAGCAGTTGTGAGTAGTTTCGGAAAGACATCTATTCGCCCACCATAAATCAAACGTTTCCATCGGATTGCTTGTCTGACAGCGTGGCTCTAAACGTTGAACTCTTGCACAAGCATCCCGATGTACCGGAAGTTACGAGACCGGTATTTGAACGCGTTTGTTATGTTGGAACGTGTTTGCCATGGGGAGGCATACAAAACCGAAGCCGATGCTGAAATCAACCCCGTAATTGAAGAAAAGTATTCAACCTTTAGCCGACATGACGCGCCTGTTGCGGATACGGCACAGCCTTCCAAGTTGGGTTTAACGCCAATAGTCATTTTGAATATTTGAAAATGTTGAAACTCGCTCGCCGCCACCATCTCTTGTGGAAGCGGGAGCCCAATGCGTCTCCCTGTAAATGCGTCCTAGCAACATCCATGTCTTCGCGAATCACCGACCTGAATTGGTGGCGTTAACGGTCAGATTTGATGCCAAAGCACCATCCGATTGCGCCAGCTCTGACTGAGGCTTTTTGAGCGAGGAAGGATTAAATTCTTGGATTTATCCTTGGCAGGTAAGCCCATCTATTCTTGCGACCTGACCGTTGTTGAATTAGGCGAAGCCTAACTCAACAAAACGCCAGGCCTTTTTTGTTTTCGGTGTTTTCAAAAATCTATTCTTAACAGCAGTTTGTTGAAAAATTTTGCCTAATTTGATAAGCTCAATTGAAGAAGCTCGGTTTGCTTGAACTGGGCAAACCATTGGATTGTCTGGCGCGAGGAGGGCTTGACTATGCATCGAAGTAGAGGCGCTTTCTCGGGTGCCAAATGTAAGCGGCCTGCTTTCTTGCAGGAGCTCTCAAAATGGGTTGGTAAGACATGCTTTCCGCGGGGTGTCAAACCAACGTCATCTGGTCGCGTGACAGGCGGAGTTCGAGTTCCGTTTTTTACAAAAGTCCGTGATGACCTTCCGTGCGAGAATTGGACTATTCAGTACGTTTTCTTGAGGAAGACACTTCAATACATATTTAATAAAATGAAATCTAATGATGAACCTTGGCCTAGATCGACCTGGCAAATTGCCTTTCTAGGGCGAGGAAACGACTCACGTTAAAGTTGTCAAAAACTTGCCCTGCTTGATCGCCTCGGGTAAAGGTTCTCTAGCTCACCTTGGCTCAGGTTTAGAACTAAATCCATCTTTACTGTAAATCTGTCTTCGTATCTGCCAATATTTGGCTGAACAATTCCACATTTTAAGGCTAGCGTGTTTCTAAGCGTTAGTTGAAGAAAAACTGATATTTTGGACCGCCTTAAATCCAAGCCATTGGTTGGCTTAATTCTGAACCCGCTTGGGGCACATGCAAGTCAACTGTCATTCCACGATGAAGAATTGACAGTTGGTGCGAAGCGCCTTCGACAACTCCATCTCTCAGATCTCGCTGACGCTCCTTCCGTTGAGAAGGGGCTACTGGGATGTCAGCTTACAGTTCGAGCCAGTGATGGCAGCGAGTATTTTCTCAAAGGGGCCAAGCACCACCACGCCGTGGCATTTGCCGATGCCGTACGGGCACAATGGTTGAATTACAACATGGAGCGTTTCGAAGCCGAGGCGCAGACTATTTCTGATTTGTTGCGAACTATTGCTAAACTCTCGGAACCCACAATTTATCCATCTGCATGCCTTTTATCACCAAAGCTCCAGTTAGCGAAAAACCTTGATCTAAGGTTGTTGTCGAGATTGCCTGACGGCTCAATCGATGAAGTCTCGAGGACAGAAGTTGAGACCATTCAGGCTTTCATCCGTGACGCCAGACAGAGAAGAGTTGCGGCTATTTCTAATTTTGAGGAAAAGCAACTTGTTGAGTGGTCAGAGTTCTTTGATACCTTCGAGAGCAACCCTCTTACACCAGAACAACGTAAATCTATAGTCGCTGATGAGGATGCTACGCTGGTGCTTGCGGGGGCAGGGTCGGGAAAGACGAGTGTCATCACGGCCAAGGCTGGTTACTTGCTGAAATCTGGAACTCGAAAACCTGAAGAAATCCTTTTGCTCGCCTTCGCGAGAGACGCGGCGAAAGAAATGTCGGAACGCATCGAAGAAAAATGCGGAGAGCAATTGGAGGCCAGGACTTTTCATTCCTTGGCCTACGACATCATCGGCGTTGTAGAAGGCAGCAAGCCGGCTCTTGCGGCCCACGCGACGGACGACAAAGCGTACCTGGCTCTAATCAGAGATATCCTGCGCGCACTTGTTCAAACGGCGACAGAGGTCTCAAAGGCCATTGTAGGCTGGTTTTCTTACACCCGTCTCGAAGATAAGAGTGAATGGGACTTTAAGAAGAAGCACGATTATTACACGTATATCGAGAAAGCTGATCTTCGAACTCTACAAGGCGAACAGGTTAAGAGCTTTGAAGAGTTGATGATCGCCAATTGGCTCTTTGAGAATGGTATCGAGTACGAATATGAGCCCAACTACGAGCACAAGGTGTCCGAAGGCGGGTTTCGGGATTATTGCCCTGACTTCAAGCTCACCAAGAGTGGAGTATACATCGAACACTTTGGTGTCCGCCGAAAGCAGGCTGCTGATGGCACTTATCAGTTCACAACTGCTCCGTTTGTCGACCAAGAAGAATACCTGGAAAGTATGGAGTGGAAACGGGGTGTCCACGAAGAGCACGAAACCACACTAATCGAAACACACTCTTATGAGCGCCAAGATGGTCGTCTGCTGGAAGCTTTGGCTGAGAAAGTCGCCGAATATGAAGAGCTGGCGCCGAGGTCGCCAGAGATACTTTTTGACAGGGTTGTGGAGCTAAAGCAGGCCGACAGTTTCGTTCAGTTGGTTGGGACCTTTCTGCGCCACTATAAGGGTGGTGGATACCATGTTCGCAAGTGCTCTGAAAAAGCTGAAAGGCTGAAACTCGGAAGACGCTCGAAGGCATTTCTAACGATCTTTGAACCGGTTTATCAGGAGTATCAAAGACGACTAGATGGGCGGATCGACTTCGAAGACATGATACTGCGTGCTTCCGAATACGCGGAGAGCGGAAAATATGTGAGCCCATTCAGACATATTCTTGTAGACGAGTTTCAGGATATCTCACGCAGCAGAGGAAGATTGGTCAAAGCTCTCAAAGCTCAGCATACAGACGCACGGATTTTCGCAGTTGGTGACGATTGGCAGTCTATCTACAGATTTGCAGGATCTGACATCAATCTCATGCGGCGCTTCGGGGAAGAGTTTGGTGGTGTCTTTGATGGAGAAACAGGTGTGCACCGAACAGTTGACCTCGGGAGGACATTCAGGTCTGTCGATCAAATTGCGCACGCTGCAAAAAGGTTTGTCCTGAAAAACCCAGCTCAGTTAACAAAAACCGTAATCCCGGCTGGAGTTGCTGATGCACCGGCCCTTAGGGTCGTATCGACTTTCCGCCATGATGCGGATCTCAAGCTGACCCAAGTCTTAGGCTCAATACCGCAAAACTTAGACAGCGAGAAAAAGACAACGGTACTGCTGTTGGGCCGTTATAGACACCTTGCTCCGACAGGATTAGCCGGCTTGCAACGCGATTTTCCCCGGCTGGATATCACATTCAAAACAATTCACTCGTCGAAGGGACTGGAGGCTGACCATGTCATTGTCCTCAATCTGTTCAGAGGGCGTACTGGGTTTCCCTCTGAGATTGTTGATGACCCACTTCTAAACATGGTCTCACCTGATGCTGAGCCATTCGAAAACGCGGAAGAGCGACGCGTCATGTATGTCGCCTTGACCAGAGCAAGACAAACCGTGACATTGATGAGCTCCGCATCGATGCAATCCGCTTTTGTTACCGAGCTGCTTGAAGATCCTGAGTACGGCATATTTGGTGAGCGCGAGTTTCAGCAGGAAAACCACATTTGCGGCGAATGCGGTGGACATCTTCTGGCGTTCCCAACCAAAGACGGTCGTTTCTGGTACAGGTGCGAACACGCTGAGCTGTGCGGCTTTACGATCTCTGCTTGCTCAAGTTGCGGCACCGGGCTTCCGACTAGAGTCGAAGGTTCCAAACTAATGAAATGTACCTGCGGTGCGGAGTACCCAAGTTGTCCGGCCTGCGAAAACGGATGGTTGGTTGAACGAAAAGGCAGATATGGCAGTTTCTTGGGGTGCGTTAGCTTTCCCCGTTGCAAAGGAAAGGCGAAGTCAAAAGTGCTTCGGTCCTAAGGGCAGCTTGCGAAAGAAAACAGCCCCAACAACTTCAGCACAAGTGCTGTCACGCTTTCCAATTGCGGGAAGCTGTTAGCATACACCTTTCTGTATGGTCGATGCTTGAACGCAGATTGTAATCCGCATTGCTGGAACTCGGCGCCGACGAAAAAAAGCCCGGCGAAGAAATCTTTCTCAAAAACTGGTTCTTTGGAAGCAGTTTCACATCGTCAGAACGCTGGAGCCCGATTTTCATCAAAAGTTTGTAACCGAAATCCATTCCATACGACCAAGCTCGTTTGATACTAGAAACCGTCCCGGAAATGGCATCACTATTTGGTTGGCTCTTGTTCCCAGTCGATCTTAGTAAGCCGCCACTCCAGACGGGCTTAGCAACAAAGAATTTGCTATCGAGTTTGGAGAACTCCAGATGACTACTGAGCAAACTGGTACAAAGGCGTCTAACACGCCCTGATTGACATCTTTTGCACTTGAGGTCCACAAATGTCGGAAAAGTGATCTCCAATCTGAATTCGATAGATGCTCTACAGGAAACGTAGTAAGGTAATCTGGGCAACTTATGCAAGAAACACGGATTCCGAACCTAATACCGAGGCCAAGATCTCAAGAGTTCGACCAACTAATCATTATCCCAAATAGTGCCGATCTAGGACCGGAAACAAGTTACTTTCATAACAACAAATTCTCTTACGTTCTGAGCTTCGACAATCTAACATTCGCTTACCTGCAATCGCTCCGCAAGGATGGAACTCTTACGTGTTCAATGCCAGGAAATTAAGTTCAATCATCGACCTCAAAACGCTTCGATACGAACTTCAACGCGACTAATGACGAGGTTTTCATGAGCACCCCAATCAACGTTGAGCGCCAGGCTGTAGTCATTGTTCATGGTATCGGCGAGCAGCGACCGATGGACACAGTGAAATCGTTTGTCGAAGCAATAAAAAAGATTGACACCACCGACAGTCCTCTTCAACCGGTATGGCTGAAACCAGACAAGATATCAGAGGGTTTTGAACATCGCAGGTTTACCATACCGGGCCATCGAAATCGCCCAGTGACGGATGTTTATGAGCTCTATTGGGCACACCTTTTTGAACAGGAAAGTCACAGAACCTTTTTTAGTTGGTTTGCGCATTTAGTGTTTAGGAGAAGCAAAGCTCTTCCATTGCGATTTCGCAGGCTGCAATTTTTGGTAAGAGTTGTTCTTGCGATGGCAGCGACCGTTTTGACTTATTCATTTTGGGGTACACCGAATAACTTCCTCGAATCCACGCCTATAATACTTGTATTTGTATCCGGGTTTATATTCTATTGGATTAGCTATTGGATGCTCAACCATCTTGCTGATGCCGCGAGATATTTGGACGCATCTCCTAGGAATATAGTTTCTCGGAACGAGGTCCGAAAACTAGGTGTAGATTTTTTAAGGAACCTTCACCAAAGTGATAGAGGATATAACCGGATAGTTCTTTGTGGCCACAGTCTCGGTAGTATTATTGGTTTGGATATTCTAAATCATTTTTGGTATGAAAGACATTCATTTTTTGAGAAGAAATCACGCTACAACCAAGAAGTACTGCAAAAATTCCACGAAGCTATTGAGAGCGGAAACTTCCAAAATTTTCGGAATAAACAGAGGGAGCTTTTTCGAGAATTGGCGGCCGTTGGTCTAAATTGGTCCATAACAGATTTTGTTACCATGGGTAGCCCACTCGCCCACTCTGACGCCATATTGGCGAAAAGTGCTGACCAATTTATTTTGGAAAAGGAACAAGGAATCACCTCCACCTGCCCGCCAACACCCGATAGAAAAGACAAAAAGATTTGGCACAAACATCACTTTAATTTGGACAGTTCTAAAGTAAGAACAATAAAAATACTCAATTCGAATTCGGTATTCGCTCCAGTACGATGGACCAATATCTATTTACAGCGGAACGGAATTGCACTTGGCGATCCTGTGTCCGGGCCTTTGAAGCCGCTTTATGGGTGGGGTGTTCGGGACCTGCCAGTGAAACTGCCGGTTTCTTCTGGATGGTTCCAACACAGCCTATACTGGTCGGTCGACAAAAAAGGTAATGACAATCCAGCTCTTGAGGCTTTGCGAAAAGCGTTAATGCTGGATCATCGTCAATACTAGCTGGAGCGAACGTAGCCAATTTCTTTGAGGAAACTCAACCGCCCATCTTCCAAAAGCCTTTGTTTTTCAAGTGGCAGGTGAGGTTTTATGTGGGAGAATGCGCTTTGGAACAATTGATTTCTAACGAATCGATCTTCAGGATTTGAAGGATCGTATTCAACTTCTGGCCGAGACTCTGGAAAAGAAACTTTGGTAATGGACTTTATTGAAATCGGGTCCGTCTCGCTGCGGTAGCTCGGACGTTCCTTTAAGAACAGATTGATAGTCGCCATCTCGGCAAGCACTTCCCGACAATCTATGCTTCTTATCGGTTCTTTTAAACCGCCAGGGGGAACAATAAAATTATCATCGAAGATTCCGCCACATGCTCCACCGTCGTTGAAAACTGCAATTAATCCGATGCGACGGAACCTAAGAAAAACCGCGGATGCTTCAAAAAAGGTGACGAAGTCAAATCCCTCTGGCGAGAATTCATCGTTCTCGTCTGGGAAAAAAAAGATGCGTACTGTACCGAATGCGTTTGTATCAATATCCGTTTCGGTGAAAAAAATCCTACAGAGGACATTAAGGTGGTGCATGTTAGACCAGTTGTGTAATTCCCCTAAATTATTTATTTCGAATTTCGGGTTATCGACTTTCGTGTACAGGTCACTGTGAACGCTTTTGTATGCGATGTTTGCGAGCCAGCAGTATAGCAACTCGAAATTACTTTTTTCATTAATAAGGCGACTGAAGTCTTCGGGTGTTTTCCGGAGTAGCTCAGAAATGGGTTTCTCTACTTTCTCACCTAGTAGCGAATTGCATCTCTCACAACAAGGAATTTTATGAGTAGAATAATACTTTAGCCGTTCATCTGATTTAGAAATACTTCTATGATGTATTTTTAGATCACGCAAGATCCAATCAGGGATCACGTGCTCATTGTTAAAATCGAAATCTTCATTAGATCGCCCGCAGATAAAGCAGCCTTTACGCTCAACCACCAGATCTAAATAGTCTTCTTTAGTTAGGTAAAGTGGACGACCGTCTGAGAGAAAAAAACTACTCATTTTGCGGTTCCCTCCGGTTTTCTGAGACTGAAAAAAGTCTTCGGTCGAGTACTAGTCTTAAGGTTTTCTAAATAGTTCGTCGACCCAGCAAGTAAGCTAGTCTCCAGTTTCCAAAGTTTGCTCCGAGCCTTTCCGTTACTCCGGATTGTGTGTTCGCAGCGCTCGAGTGGATCGAGGCAACACAACCTATCGAAGGAGAAACCCACTACTAAGCGATGAGAATAGAGGTGCCGCGCTCCGTCTTGACACGGTGGCCCGAACTGGTTCAGTTTCGAGTCATGACTTACTCACGCATCCACTGCCATCGAATATCGGCCTGAGGTCGATAGCCCACGCGAAATCCGTGGGAGGCAGCATTGGTATGCGGGCGAGGCTTATATCCTTGTAATTGCTCCAGATTAGAGTGCACGAGTCGGTTCGATTCCGACGCCTCCTACCATCAACTGGAGGAGTCCGACATGGCGGAAGCCGCTACTAACGCAATTGATTTCAACGACATCAAGCAATCGGTCGAGGAGAGCCTCGGCCGCACACCCGAAGGCTGGTCCGGCTTGGCCACAAAGCTCTTCACAGAGGTTAAGGAATACTGCGATCTTAAAGATGCCACCTACCCCTTTGTTGTCCAGATAAAAGAAAAACTCGGCGAGCTCCGCATCTACCACAGGTGTGATGATCGACACATCCAGTCGATGATCACCGCCACGATTGCACGAGCAAATCGTACCTGTGAGCGATGCTCAAACGCTGCCGAGACCCAGCTGTTGGACGGTTGGTACACGACCCTGTGTTGTTGGTGCGCGCACGATGTCGCGAGCAAGCGCCATCCAGAACGGAACCGGCTGTTTGGCGTTCGAAAGAAGCCCATTCGAGATCAATTGACGTGCTCGGTCTGTGGATATTTCGGTCAGATCGACCGATCTGATGACCGCGGACGCTGTCCTGTATGTGTGACGAAAGGGTGGTGAGGGATGCTCAAAATTATTGTCTACGCAAACGAAAAAGAGATCGCCCGAGCCCATGCCGGGAACGTCAGCGATGATATTAGTGGGCTCTGCGACTACGAAGTGCGCGTGAGCGAACGAGAATCCGAGCAGCACGGTATCGAAGAGAAAGCAGTCCGCTTTGAGATCTCGCAGCATGATCGTAAGCAAACCGTGTGGTCACTGGTTGAGAAGATCGCCGCCATGTGGCTAGAGATGACCGGTGCGCGAGAGCCCCGCACTAAGGCTGATGACGTGACGCGCGCATTCCTGAAGCTGAAGAAGGCCAAGTTTCTCGCCGGACAAGCATCGCTGTCTGATCCGATTGGCGGAGATGAGTTCGACGCGCTCACTGCTGACGTCGAGATTGATCCACTGACCAGGGCGCTTTTGGCACTGCAAGAGGCAAGGATCGCACTTGGCCTGGCAAACTTATCTGATCCGATTTCCGCAGATGAGATCAGAGCGCGCAAGGTACATGAAGCAAGTGACAACGAATTGCTGTCGCAGATTCGGACGAGCATTCGCGAATTGGATGAGCGCATCGATAGTGAAGTGAATGGCGAGGACCAGGGCGAGGACGAGCATAAAGATCCAGCCATAGAAGCTTTCCTTGAGCTTTTGGAAAAGGACATTGCAGCAGGCAATCTTGCTGGAGACCTAGCCGAGCACATTGCAGCGCACAAACGTCGATTGGGTGACGATGATGACCAGGACACTTGAGCCAAATTTCACCGAGACCGAAGATCTTCGATTCCTGAATATGACATTTGCGGTTCACGACAGTGAAAATAGTGTTGTGGCCCCAATCTCAACCGCCGATTTCGAACGGATCGAAGATCTGACGGACGAAGAAATCATGTGTGTTGTTCATGAGAAAGCTGACGTGCTGGCGCAGCTGAAGGATGAGTGATGAACCAGGTTGTTGATTGGAATGACATCCAAGCTAGCGTTCTAAAGGCACTTGGAGAGCATCGTGTAGTAAAGCGCAGTGTTTCACAACATCCCGATGTCTTTGGGGGTGAGTTGCCGGTGATCGTACAGATCAAGCAAAAACTTGGCGGATTGCGCGTCTACACACGAAAATGCAATCGAAATATCCTCGATGAGCTGGATACGCGTGTCGAAGAGATCGAGAAGAGGTGTGAGAGATGCGGAAATTCTGCCGAAATCCAAAACATCAGGGGACATTTAGTCACCCTTTGTTGCTGGTGCTATAACCGCTACCTCGAAGATCGATTTGAAGGCGCTGAGGCGATGTGGCCAACGGATCTTGAGCTCAACATAGCAGATCGCTTTCCAGACCTGGTAAGCTCTGATGCGGCATCATTATGGCCAAGCATTGGGCCGGGTCGGCTCGTCCTGCTGGGAAGGTTTCTTGCGGAGGCGGAGCATCTGGTTCGAGAGAACTGTGAGACACCGATTCAAGTGCAGGTCTCGGATGTGACGACGGGTTCAGACGGTTCAATCCAGATAAACTTCCGTCGGTACGATCAATGCCTGGATTTCCCGCTCAAGCGTCTCGTACTGGACAGCAAGCGCACATGTGCAAGATGCGGCCATGTGGGGGATATTGTACGGAAGAAGAACAAGGCAACTGCCCTGTGCGCACACTGCCAGGAGCAAGGCGATTGGAACCCCTTCGATGAGTGATGAAGAGAATAAAGTGGAGATCACCAGTGGCTCTGGCAGCGTCAACAAGGATCTTGGCCCGCCAGAACCCATTATCAGCCTGGTGTTCTGCGATATGAGGATCGTCGCCCTCAGAGGACAATTCTACCCAGTTGAGATCGCGGTTTTGAGGGTGGTGGATGACGAAGCCCGAATTTGGTCGTCTCGCATATACCCTGCACTGTCGTGGTCCACGCAGGTCTTGGACGCATCCCCTATTGACCTGTCGACGGCTCCAGCTGCCGTAGATGTAGCCAATCAAACACTGGATCTTATTGAGAGCTGTGCATCTGGTTGGATCTACTCGGATTCTTCGGCAACAGGAGCCCTAATCGAACGCCTACTCGCGGAGGCGGACGCCAGCTACCTGCAAAAAGTGGACATTCTCCCGGCCAATCAGCTGTCTGATGAGATGCGTGATCAGCTGAAAGCGAACGAGCGGATCTCAGATGATCCAAGTGATGAGGTAGAGCGGTTGTGGAATTGCTACCAAGCAGCGAAGGAGATGAGCGATGAGCTTTCTGAAGAAGAAGTGCTTCGTCGTCCGTTGGAATCCGTTTCCACAGATGACTTGTTTGCCGAGATTCGAGCACGTTTGAAAACGCAGGAAGAGTTCTGACCGGCATTGTTAGCTGTTGTTCAAGCGCACGTAGTGAAGGTCGTTCCAAGGCCCAACGAAGTGGCAGAGTGGACGGATGAATGGATTACAGAGAACAAGTGGCCAAAGGATTGGCAAAAAAATCACGAAAGGATCTCCTTCGCGAATATCAGAACAGCGGTGGACTTAGTAGAGGAGCTTGATCATACAGGCGATACTGATCCAAGCCGCAGAAAACGATTGCACATGGTGTCTAAGCCTCTTCCCCTTCGCGTCGAACCAAAATTCAGAGAAACGATCCCATCGTTTCTGTCACGTATGGCAGCAGTAAATGGTGTGAGCGCATCTAACTTCGCCTTGGACATGGGTTTTTCACTCAAGAAGATAGTTCAGCTGGATGAAGTTGCTTTGGACTACTTGACCACTTGCAGCGGGTTGACGGGAGCTGAGGTCGAAGAACTCGTTTCATGGACTGGAAAAGTTGCCGGTGACGTTAGGATGGTTTTTCGGGATGAAGTCCTCGGGTCTCGTTCACTTAGAAATCCGGTAATCCGAGGCTGCCCGCACTGTTTACGCGAAGACGCTGAGATTGAACAAATTAAACCTCTTGCTCACATGACCATGCGTGGGGATTGGCAGTTTCGGGAAGTTGATCTTTGTATTAAGCACTCACACCCGTTGGTTGAGCTTTGGGAACGCAATTCGCTAACTGAAAGATATGACCTTTCGACTCGTTTCTCGACGATTTTGGATGATATCCAAGAACGCCGGTTGGAGCGGCCTCGAGTCGAGATATCGCCCTACGATCATTGGCTCGATATCCGACTGCGAACCGGAGTCGATGACACGTGGCTGTCCGGCAATACTCTTCATGCCGCAACAACATTCTGCACGCTTCTTGGGACAGAGCTCTTACGGTTGGAAGACTCATCTGACTTGGACCAGTTTGCGCTGCTGCGGAGGGCCCGCGCTCTTGGGTTTCAGGCAGCAAGCCAAGGAGAGGCCAAGATCAATGGCGCATTAGATCAGCTTGCCAAGCTTGCAGAGGCTGCCAACGCCGGGCCACAGAAGGCCTTTGGCCGTATGTTTGTTGATTTTGGTCAAGCGCACTTGGAAAAAGTTGACTTCGCCCCATTCCGAAAAATTCTGCGGGACTGCATCATCCGCCACTGGCCGGTCGCTGCCGGAGAAACCGTATTGGGGATAGTACAACCAGAACGGAAACTGCATTCAATCATTACGGCTTCTCAAGAAACAGGCATCGGGCAATCGCTAATTGAGCAGTTTCTGGTTCACGCTGGCGCACTTGGTTCTGACGACGACAGGCCTGCGGCACGCAAGACTTTTGAAGCCGAAAAATATGCTGAATTGTTGGCTGAAATACCGGCGCTGGTGGGCCCAATCGCCATGCAACAAGCAATGGGTGCAACAAAAGGAGAGTTTGCATCGCTGGCTCAAAGTGAAATCCTAGTGCGACGGATTCCCAACGCAAAAGTAAAGTCACCTTGGCGCATTTCAGATGGTGTCGCATTGGTTGATGAACTCCACGAGCTCGCGATGTCAATCGAAGCAATTGACGAGAGCTGGGAGCGGATTCAAGACGCTAAAAACCGCACTAATCTGAGTTTAGCCGCTATCATCAAGCAGGTGCGAGTGCAGAAACTCCAACTAGGACGGCGGGTGGATCTTGAAGGCTACACCGCTTTTTGCGTTCTGAAAGAAGAAATCGACGCGATGAAGACCGAAGAGGTAGAGCGCACAGGCGGTCCAATGATGACTGCGGCTGCGTTTGGTCGTTCGGTTGGAATACGTACTCAGGGATGGTTTGAAAGGCTTTCTTCTGCCGGTCATACACCAGCAACTCGTAGGCCGCATCCAAAATACGGTGGTGACTGGATCTATGCCTCAATCGGAGACATTGAGGAGTTTCACAAACGCTTCGTGACTTCGAAGACAATTAGAGACGACTTTGGTCATTATAGGAGGTTTTTGCTAAAGAAATTGAATAGGTTTGCGCCAAACGGCGAGGACTATGGACCGCTCTTTCTGCGCGAGGATGTCGAAGCTCTGTTGCATCAAGATGGTTGGCTGGAGCCAAATTTTACACGAAATGGGTGAGAAGCCGGTGCTAAGTGAGTTTTGCTTGTTCGAGCGTAGTGCGCATGTTCCGGACTTTGCAAAGTTCGGTGGACGAACTGTGTGGCGTCCACTTTCCGATCAGCCGGTATCTGAGTTAACAAGCTGTGCCACTTAGAAGGCCCATACCAAGCATTCAACCTATCTCTGAAACGTTGCGACAAAGGGGTCATTCCGGATTAAGTTGGGGACACGGCATTATTAGATGTGAATGCGGTCGAAACGGTTACGTTTTATAATCTAGAATTCCGCTATTTTGAACAAACGGCCATCGCTACCATCGTCGTGCAGTCTGAGAATTACTTCTTCTTCTGAAAAACGAATAGGTTGGTCGTCTAGATTGCGAGGCAAATCAGTGTCGATCAACGTAAAAATGTACTGTAGCTTTCCCGAGCCGATCTGTTCTTTGATCACTTCCAGTAAATTGTTCTTTTTGCGATTGTCGAGGCCTTCGAAAACACCATCATGAAACACAAAACGGAAAAATGGCGCGTCTTCGTACACCTTCAAGAGCGCTAGGTCAAAGAGAACGCATATCAGCTTTTGGTAACTCGTGCCGTCCGATAAACTGGATGTTGTGGTCGAACTTCCTGGAAGCGACAATCCAATTTCATAATCGAAGTTATTCTGCTTGTTTACGCGGAAGTAGACAATACCATCGTGATTAAGCACTCGCTTGCAGTAGGCGTTGAAGTTATCTCTGAAGCGTTCAAAGAGGGGATTTGGCCTTTCGACCATTGCCTTCAACTCATCCGTTACTCTCCCGCGGTTTCTTTCAACTTCACGCAATTCTCTTGCAGCGGCTGCCACGAGCTCAAGTTTCCCTTTTTGCTCTTCGAGATAAACAAGGCGAGCTTTGTGTTCGGCCAACCCTTTTTGCAATTCTTTGAACTTTTCAAAGGTATCCGTTGCTTGCATGAACTTCAGGCGATGCGAACGCTCGGAATCTAGTTGACGCTTCCTCTCGGCAAGCTCACGTCTCTTTTCTTCGAGATTTTTTCGTTGTTTGCGAAGTGCGGCATTTCGCTCTCTGGTGATCTTCCGGTTAAACGCAACGAGTTGTTCGTAGTCATGAGAGAGCTGCTCTGGGAAGTGGATTTCCACCTCCTCGAAAATTGACCTAACATCGTTCAAGTCAAACTTGTCTTTGTGGGCAAGCGCTTCGTCGATCTGTTTGATATCAAATCTCAAGTTGTAAACGCTTGAAGAAATCTCGGCTATTTCCGCCTCAATCTCGTTAACGAGGTCACGGACCAGTTTTTGTTCTTCCTCGTCGAAGCTAAACGCATCTAATGCCGCTTCGCTTGAGTTAATATCTTGTACTAAAGAAGATATCTGCGCATTCAACTGAGGGAGTTCGTCCTCCATGAACTGAACTTCGCTCTGAAGATGTTCTAGTCTGGACTTCTTCTCAGTATGTTCTTCGTCAAGATTATACTTTTGCTGAACCAGCCCATCATCAAAGGCAAACAGTCTAGCAATGAATGGCTTCCAATACTGATCTTTGGACGAAGCGAATTTTTGAAGCTTTAGCTCATCATCCCAATCGCTTTGGGCACGTAGAAAATATGTAATTGCTTTCCTGTAGCTAAAGGGCTTCAAGACACGAAGATCGAGCCAGCTATCCAAAATAACTTCGGCGTCGCTTCTGCCCAGTTCAAAGTGGTCCCACCGATCTTCAGGCGCATCCACAAATGTTGAATCCGGTACGTCGTGTCGAACCAGTGAAATCAAGTTTGGGTCGTTCACTCCGCGACGCACAGTTGCGAACCCACCTGCATTTAGAGCAATCTCAATAAAAAACTCGAAGCCTTCAAAAAGGTTCTTGTTTTTCACAAAAAAGTGCCCTTGCCACATACCTTTCAACAGCAAGAAGTCGATCAGGTGCAGAAGTGTCGTTTTCCCAAGATTGTGGGAATCTCTTGCATGATCTGATGGATGACGGATCTCTCCTAGGACCACATTTAAGAATGTTGCGTCGTTTCCAAAATTGAAATCAATTGGTGTAAAAGCATCGTCGCGGTTACTATACAGTCGGCTAATTTGCATTGGAGACCCCAACAAGCTCGACCACATCGTTCTTAGAGTGGTAGTCCACACGCCCTAACAAAAAGAGAAAACGTAGAGCTGGTAGGAACATCAACTCACCATCTTCACCCACGCGACGAATGATCAACTTACGTAGAGCCTCAAAGGCGACGGCACCTTTACGTTTCAACTCCTTTAGGATCACAGCCGCGACACGTACCAGCGAGGTGTCAAGGTCTAAGTGTTTCTCTGCTGTCAACATGGTTAGGCCGCCAGTTCATCTTCGCTTTTGACGCCGATATCGCAGTTACAGTACATGTAGTGCAAGAGGATGCTGACCAACCTGCGCTTACCTTTCAAAGCTTCACGTTGGCTCTGCACTTTGTCGTACAAAAACGTAAAAACCCGGTCAAAATCCGCAAACTGATCTCGTTCTGCTATCAGCTTTTGTTTTAGCTCATCAGCAGCGTCATGGTAGAGCTCTCTGAATTCAGCGTTGCGTGGGTTCTTGAGAAAGCGCTCGATCTTGCCGAAATGGAGCATGGACTCTGCCTCTATGACCTGTTCGTAAAAATCTTTCGTCAATCCATTTATTGGGTTCTTCTTGGACTTGATCGAAATGGTGTCAAATGATTGCGCGCTGTCAAACGCCTCATCAATGTATGCATCCGAGTAAGAGTGGAGGGCAGAAATTACTTCAACTATGTCATCTGGTTGAAATGTGAAAGGCTGTACATCTCTGGAGTTTGGTAAAAGTTTCGCCAAGCTCGGCTTGCTTTCAAGCTCGAGGTTCAGGCGCTCTACACCAATGACATGTGCTGACTTCAATCCAAGAGCCATTAGCTCCTTATGGATTTTCCTTTCGGCCCCACCCGTTAGCTTCCGGTTGGCAAATAAAACATAGTGTTCACACATTTCATTGTTCACGAGCTTTTTGATGCGAGGGTATTCCTCTTTTTTCAGTGCTCTCTGAAATGACGTGTCCGAGTAGGAGGCGATTGGCGAAGCTGAGTGCTTCGCTTGCAGTACGAACTTTCCCTCCAATGGTAGGCTTTCGCTTGGGAATTTGTTTGCCGTACCTGTGAACTTGCCGTCTCTCCCACCGTCCGGGCCGGGTGCGAAAGGTGTTACGCCTTCGCCCAACCAATCAACTGATATTTTGACGCAAAGGTCTTCAAAATCATCGTCGCTGAGTTCGTATAGCCGGTAGTCTCTGCGCATAAATTGCCTGAATTTCAAGTATTCTGCTCAACTTTGACGTTAGGTGATGAGGAATCATGAAGTCAAACCATTTAACCATTTCAACTCATTGACCTCGATCTCATCATGAGTGCCCGCTCTACTCGTAGCCACCAACCGTTTTCAATCTCGTAGCGTATGACCGGTCCCGCTCTGCGTTAAGGTCGAGCATGTCCGCTTCGGGCTGAAAATAGTGACTTCGCTTAAGTGACATTCGTATCCTCAACGATTGAACCAAGCCGTCATGTTTTAGAGTTATTTGTCGCCAAAAGCTTGATCAACCACTTGAAGCTTGACTTAACAGCGCATCGCGCCATCCGTTAACTGATGCTACGTAACTTGCTCCTGACAATTGTCGCGATTGCCTCTCTCTCGGCAACTCCTGTCGCGTCTGAGAAAATTGAAGTCGACCTGGAACTGGCCCTTCTTGTAGATGTTTCAAGGTCGATGACTGAGCGAGAACTCGAGATTCAGCGGCAGGGTTACGCCGCAGCCTTGATGTCGGATGAAGTTTTCGCTGCTGTTCAGTCGGGCCCTTTGCAACGGGTGGCTTTGACATACGTCGAGTGGGCGGGAACACAAGACGTTATTGTTGACTGGATGCTGTTAGAAACACGCGCTGATCTGGATGAGTTTGCGGGTGTTCTGACCACGCGTTTCGATCCTGCCTTGCGCCGCACTTCAATCTCTGAGGCCCTGATCTTCGGGGCATCGATGATCGAACGGAACGAATTCGAAGGTCTGCGTAAAGTTATCGACGTTTCTGGCGACGGGCCTAACAATCAGGGTCGCCCGGTTTTGCAAGCCCGTGAGGCAGTATTGTCGAAGTCGATCACCATAAATGGGTTACCGCTGATGACCCGTGAAGGTATGGGGAGTCAGTGGCACCTCGACGATCTTGACGCCTACTACCGGAACTGTGTGACGGGCGGACTTGGTTCATTCGTAATCCCGGTGCTTGACTGGAAAGGCTTTGCGGAGGCCGTACGACGAAAATTGGTTCTGGAAATTGGATCAGCGCCAGCAATAGGAGAGGTTATGAAGGCGCAATACATCTCACCCTCAGACTATGACTGCCTGATTGGCGAGAAGATCTGGGAACGGAATCAACAAATCTGGAGCGAACCCTAGAAGCGGCCTTTGCATCAATCACCCGAGGCTCCATACTAAAAGCCAGCAGCAATTTCCTAAGGAAAACTAGTATTCTCCGCTTTCAATAGAAATGCACAGATGATGGTGAATCTTCCAAACGGTGTGAGTAGACAAACTTATTGACATCGATTTGCACGAACCGAGTGAAATTTGCACGCTTATGGGTAATTCGCATTTAGGGAAAATTATGGCTGGGGTGGTAGGATTCGAACCTACGATACACGGTACCAAAAACCGCTGCCTTACCACTTGGCTACACCCCAACGGTGAGCGGCTATCTACGATTGTTGTTGGCGGTGTTCAAGAGCTATTTGGCAAAAAAATGTGAGCGCCAGAAAATAATTTCGAGCACTCATTTGGTGCTGATCAAGACGGCCCCTACGCGATTTCCACCCTGAACCACGTCATGAGCAGCAGCGCAGTCCTCCAGTGCAAAGACGTTCTGGACCGGGCAGGTCAGCGCTCCTTCGACCAACGCACGATGAAGGGTTTCAACAGCGGCAGCGCGCAAGTTAGCAGGCAGCAGATAGATCAGGATCGTCTCAAGCGTTGCAGCTTTGAACATCATCGCTCCAAACGGAAAAACCGGTGCCATGTTTTGGGCAGACCCATACGCATTTATCCGGCCGTTCTCGGCGACCACAGTGGCGTTTGTTTCGATGTTTGATCCTAATTCGACATCTACGATACGATGGATCGCTTGTCCGCCGTTTGCGTCCAGAATCAGTTCCGTAAGATCTGGGCTGGCATAATCGAGTACGACATCCGCGCCTGCTGCGTGTACTCTGTCAAAGTTGCGTGGGCTTGCCGTTGTGATAACGCGCGCGCCTGCCCATTTTGCCAGTTGAACGGCAAGATACCCAACCGTGCCAGCCCCGCCATGAATCAGGATTGTTTGGTTTTTGGATAGCCCACCCGAAAACACGGCGTGGCAGGCGGTCAGTCCGGGGATGCCCAGAATCGCTCCGGTCTCAAGCGACACCGCGTCCGGCAGATCAACAGCCTGGTCGCTGGGTAAGGTGATGTAACTTGCAGCTGTTCCGAATGCGCGCTTCCATTGTCCATTCCAGACCCACACGCGCTGACCGATCCGGGATGTGGGTACGCCATCCCCGACGGCAGTGATCACACCGGATCCGTCACTGTGCGGGATGATCAGCGGAAAAGGAGGTTCCGTCACGCCTGGCCGGGTCCCAGACCGGGCCTTGATGTCCGAAGGGTTGACGCCCGAAAACGCCAACTCAACGGTGACCTCACCCGGTCCGGGAGGTATCGGAGGAAGGTCTTTCAGCTTCAGAACTTCGGCTGCGTCTCCGAAAGCGGAATAGGTCACTGCGCGCATAGGGTCCTCCGTTTGCCCTAGTTACATCGCAAACGAGTGGGGAATTCAAACCGCTTGTGCTTCGTGACCTGTGCAACAAGCGGCAGGTGCTTTATTCGCGGATTTCGGTTGGATCGACGCCCCAGAGATTCGATTTCAGCGTCCAGCCCCGATAGCCACCGGCCGTGATCCGGCACCAATCCAGCGAGCACGTGCCAAGGCGGGCCACGACGCCAGTCTCGAAATGTGCGTTCACAGGCGAATCCGGATCGGGGCGCACATATACAGGCAGCATGTCGGATTCGATCAGCACCGTGCGTACACCAGACAACAAAGCATAGTGAACCCACCCACCGGCGCCGTCGCGGTCCTGAACTTTGCGCCAGTTGCCGTATTCAGCCGTGACTTGCAGCGGCATCCCGCGCCGCTTGAATACCCAATCGATTCGATGGCTCAGCGACGGCCCGCGCCGAACGTTCCCTTCAGCGGCTTTCATTGAAACATAGCGGGGCAGGGGAAGGTTGGTAACCGATCCGCGCTTGTCCTCGGCATGCGCAGCCCAAGAGCTGAACATGACCAGAAATACGGATATCGCCGCCAGACATTGGCGTTTTACCGGTCGAATACCACTCACTGACTGCCTGCTCTTATGCCTGTTGATCCGGTTTTGAAAAAAGGTCGACTCAATGCCACTGGGGTTCTTGTGCCCCGCCTTATCCTGCGCCACGATGACATGGCGCGCGTCTGTTTGCAAAGCAGTGGGAGGGCCGAGGTGCCAAGAGAACGTCTGAGTGTTGTCGTTACGCGACGGTTGCCCGAAGCAGTTGAAACCAGGTTGAGCGAGTTGTTCGATGTGCGCCTGCGCGATGACGACACGCCCATGACAAGAGATGAGCTTGTGGCCGCGGTACAGGAAGCCGATGTGCTTGTGCCTACGGTGACCGACACGATCGACGGCGGCCTGCTGGGGCAGGCAGGTGAAAACCTTAAGCTGATCGCCAATTATGGGGCGGGCGTCGATAATATTGATGTGTCCACAGCCCGGCAGCGCGGCATTCTGGTTTCGAACACGCCGGGTGTGCTGACTGATGACACCGCCGACATGACAATGGCCCTGATCCTGGCCGTCACGCGCCGCATTCCCGAAGGGTTGAGCGTGATGCAGCAGGGTGATTGGACCGGCTGGGCTCCAACCGCCTTTCTTGGCGGGCGCATCGGGGGGCGGCGTTTGGGAATTCTGGGTATGGGTCGAATTGGACAGGCCGTTGCGCGGCGAGCAAGTGCGTTTGGAATGCAAGTGCATTATCATAACCGCCGCCGGCTGCGGCCCGAAATCGAGCAGGAGTTAGAGGCGACCTATTGGGAAAGCCTTGACCAGATGGTGGCGCGAATGGATGTGATCTCGGTCAACTGCCCATCGACCCCATCGACCTTCCACCTGATGAATGCACGCCGACTGAAGCTGATGAAGCCGTCAGCCGTGATCGTAAACACGTCACGTGGTGAAGTTGTCGACGAAAACGCCCTGACGCGGATGATCCGTGCGGGCGAAATCGCAGGGGCAGGGCTGGACGTCTACGAACAGGGTACTGATGTGAACCCGCGGCTGCGTCAGCTGCCCAATGTTGTGCTCTTGCCGCACATGGGATCGGCCACGCTGGAAGGGCGGATCGAAATGGGTGAGAAAGTTATCATCAACATCAAGACCTTCGAAGATGGCCACCGTCCGCCAGATCAGGTTGTGCCCTCAATGCTGTGAGCCGCCGGAAAGGAGCCTGAATGAACCTGTTTGAAGGGGGATGTCGCTGCGGACGTTTGCGCATTTCTGCTTCGGGCCGTCCCCTTCGGGTTGGGATTTGCCATTGCGTGGACTGTCGTAAGCATCATGGGGCTTTGTTTTATGCCGCAGCAATATTCCCTAGCGGTGCGGTCAAGATTTCCGGCCCCTCACAGGGCTATGCAGATCGGTTCTTTTGCCCAACTTGCGGCTCTCCGGTGTTTGCGCGCAGCGGTTCCGAGGTTGAGGTGCATTTGGGATGCCTCGATGAGCCTAACCAATTGACGCCGACCTATGAATGTTGGGTGTCGCGGCGCGAATGCTGGTTGCCCGAATTCATTGGAATGGATCGGTTTGAGAAGGATCGGGATGAGGCTGAAGCATAGCTACTGTCGCGAATCTCTGCCGCAACCCTGCGCTTGTGCTGCCAACTCTTGCAGTTCGGTTGCATTGCTTACAAGGCTGAAAATAAATAAAGTATTGGAGGATTTGACCAAATGAGATGTTTTTCCGCTTTATTGCTTTCGGCATTTGTTTTTTCAGCGCCAGGCTTTGCTCAGGAAGCAGCTGATGCCGTTGCGCCCGAAACCGCCACACAAGGGCAGGTGCAGGCTCTGACCGAAGAGGTCATCGCTGCGCTTGAAGCCAAGTTGGACGGCGTCCCGGTTACATCTGAGAACTGGATGGTGGCCGCCGCCAATCCACTGGCCGTTGAAGCCGGGGCCAAAGTACTGCGCGCAGGCGGGTCCGCTGCTGATGCAATGGTGGCCGTGCAGGTTGTGTTGGGTCTGGTTGAACCGCAATCCTCTGGCCTGGGCGGCGGCGCGTTCTTGGTTTGGTACGACGCAGCTACTGGTCGGATGACAACGCTGGACGGGCGCGAGACCGCACCGCAGGCAGCCAAACCAAGGCTGTTTCAGGATGAACAGGGCGAACCGCTGAAATTCTTTGATGCGGTCGTCGGAGGATTGTCCGTAGGAACGCCGGGCACGCCAGCCCTGCTTGAAGAGGCGCATCGCCGCTGGGGCCGCTCGTCCTGGCCCGGCTTGTTCGCCGATGGCATCCGGTTGGCAGATGAAGGTTTCCTGGTCTCGCCACGCTTGGCCAGCCTTGTTGAAAACGACGCCGAACGCCTGTCGCGTTTTCCCGAAACGGCCGCTTACTTTCTGCCGGGCGGAGAGCTTTTGCAGCAAGGGCAACGGCTGACCAATCCGGCCTACGCAGATACCTTGCGTGTATTGGCCAGCGACGGGGCCGCAGGGTTTTATGGCGGTGAGATTGCTGCAGATATTGTCCGCACGGTGCGGAACGCTCCGGGCAATCCGGGTGTTCTGTCCGGCATTGATCTGGCGCTGTATCAGGTGATCGAACGCGAACCGGTTTGTGCTGCATACCGCGCGTATGAAGTCTGTGGCATGGGGCCGCCATCCTCTGGTGCGCTGACCGTGGGACAGATTTTGGGGATGCTAAACAGCTATGATCTGGCAGCAATGGGCCCAGAAAGCGCGGAAGCTTGGCGGCTGATCGGAGACGCCTCGCGCCTCGCCTTTGCGGACCGAGGTCGTTACATGGCCGACAGTGATTTTGTTCCCATGCCGACAAAGGGGTTGGTTGATCCGGATTATCTTGCGCAGCGTGCGGCTTTGTTGAACACCGAAGCTGCGTTGGCGGAAACCGCGCCGGGCCAACCCGAATTCGACCATGCGCTGAACTGGGCGGATGATGTCTCGCTCGAGCTTCCCTCGACCTCGCATATCTCGATTGTGGACAGCTATGGCAACGTTCTGTCGATGACAACGACCATCGAAAACGGCTTTGGTTCGCGTCTGATGACGAACGGGTTTCTTCTGAACAACGAGCTGACGGATTTCTCGTTCAAAACCCATAGCGACGGTGTGCCGATTGCCAACCGGCTGGAACCCGGAAAACGCCCGCGTTCGTCCATGAGCCCGACCATTGTGATGCAGGACGGTGCACCGGTTCTGGCGATTGGATCGCCAGGTGGCAGCCGCATCATCGGTTATGTCGCGAAATCGATTATCGCCTGGGCCGATTGGGATATGGACGTACAGCAAGCGCTGTCCCTGCCGCATCTGGTCAATCGTTTCGGAACCTACGATGTCGAGGCGGGCACCGCAGCCGAAGGGTTCACGGATGCGCTGGTGCTGCAAGGTTTTGAGGTCAATCCGCGTGACCTGACATCGGGTTTGCATGCCATTGAAATCGGTGAAGGGCTAAGCGGCGGAGCGGACCCGCGCCGCGAAGGTATTGCGCTAGGCGAATAAGCCCCGGGTATGTATGAGGATTGCCACCGTTTGCGAGCCTTTCAGTCATGTCCTGAAAGGCAAGCCATGCGTTGGGGCAGAGAGGATGACGATGGTACAAGCAAAAGTCTTGCCAAGAAATGAAACAGGCATCGAAACGGCGATCAGCATTCTCAAACAACGTTTCGGTGACAGGCTGCAAACAAGCACCGCAATCCGCGAACAGCATGGTCACACCACGACATGGATCGAAAACCAAAGTCCGGATGCCGTGGTTTTCCCGCAGAACACGCAAGAGGTTTCAGACATCGTTAAAGCCTGTGCCGTGCATCGGGTGCCTGTGATCCCTTTTGGCACGGGCACGTCGCTGGAAGGGCACGTGAATGCGCCCGCAGGGGGCATTTCGGTCGATCTGATGCAAATGGACAGCGTGCTTGCTGTTCATGCCGAAGATCTGGACTGCGTCGTACAACCAGGCGTGACGCGCGAGGCGCTGAACACGCATCTACGGGATCAGGGTCTGTTCTTTCCGATAGACCCCGGGGCCAATGCCTCGCTGGGTGGGATGGCCGCTACCCGCGCCTCGGGCACCAATGCGGTGCGGTATGGAACAATGAAGGACAATGTTCTGAGCCTTGAGGCGGTCATGCCGGACGGTCAAATCATCCGTACCGGGCACCGGGCCAAGAAGTCGTCAGCGGGGTATGACCTGGCCCGCCTTTTGATCGGAGCTGAAGGCACGCTTGGGATCATCACTGAACTGACCTTGCGGCTGCAAGGCATCCCCGAAGCCATCAGTTCGGCCCGATGCTCGTTTCCAACGGTGGACGCGGCCTGCCGTGCTGTGATGATGACCATTCAGTATGGCATTCCGGTCGCTCGGATCGAACTTTTGGATGAGCTTTCGGTTCAGGCTGCCAATGCCTATTCGGGGCTCAGCCTTCCCGCTACGCCGCTCTTGTTGCTGGAGTTTCATGGCTCGGAAAGCGGCGCGGTTGAACAGGCTGAAACGTTTGGCCAGATCGCAGAAGAATTCGGGGGTACAGACTTTGCCGCCACATCGACCACCGAAGAGAGGAACAAGCTGTGGCAGGCGCGGCATGATATGTATTGGGCGTGTCTACAACTGCGTCCCGGTGCGCAGGGAATCTCTACGGATGTTTGTGTGCCGATCTCACGTCTGGCCGAATGTGTGACCCAGACCCAAAGAAAGGCAGCCGAACTTGGCTTGCTTGCTCCGGTTGTGGGCCATGTGGGGGACGGGAATTTCCACACGCTGTTGCTGATCGATATGGAAAATACAGAAGAGGTCGCTAAGGCCGACGCCTTTGTTGGCTGGTTGAATGATCTGGCCATTTCAATGGAAGGCACCTGCACTGGTGAACACGGCATTGGGCAGGGCAAGCAGCCTTATCTGATAAAAGAACTAGGGGGTGCAACGCGGTATATGGCAGCGATCAAGGCCGCGTTGGATCCTGACAACATAATGAACCCCGGCAAGATACTGTCTGGTCGTCCATAATAATTTTCCTGATCTGGTCCGTTTTGTGCCGTCAAAACGTCCAGTTGTTTTGGTTTTTAAAAGCCGAACGCAAACAGGTGGTCGATATGAGTGCAAAATACTTGGCAGGCTTTGTGGCAATCTGCGGATTGGCCGTCGCGGGGCTGGACTATCATCAGCAGGCCAAAGCATCGGAAAACGGTCTGAACATGAAAGGCTATCTGGATTCGGTGTCATCGCGTGTTGGTCTCGCAGACAGCGTAGATGAGGCAGAAGCCCGTGTTTCCAAACCACAGGAACCCGCAGCGCAGAAACCCAACGAGGACCGAGGCAAACTGGTCTGCATTACAGTCGGAACCAGTAAACGCTGCAGTTCAAGCGGGTGAACATTGCGGCGGAATGACCGATCTTGGACCTGCATTCGGGTTTAGGGTCGTTTTTTTCCCATCACTGGTCGGATGAATGTCGCGCGTCGCCCCTTAACTGCGCCATATGGTGTCAGCTGAATTCAAGGGGAGACGCCCGGTTATGAAAACCCAAGTCAAAGCACTGGTCGTTGGCGGTGGCGCCATTGGAACCTCGATTGCCTATCACCTGGCCAAAGCAGGCTGGGACGATGTGATGTTGATCGAACGGGACGAGCTGACCTCGGGCTCGACATGGCACGCAGCTGGCCTGTTGCCGCTGTTTAATATGTCTTACGCGACGACCCACATCCACAAGTATTCGGTCGACTTCTACAAGACGCTCGAAGAAGAAACCGGCCTGAACGCGGGCTTTGCGGTGGTCGGCAACCTGCGCATGGCACAGACGCAGGATCGTATGGACGAATACATGCTCTATGCATCCACTGCTGAGACATGCGACGTAAAATACGAATGGTTGACCCCGGATCAGATCAAAGAGCGCTGGCCGCTGATCGAAACCGGCGATTTGAAAGGTGCGATCTATCACACCGAGGACGGCTATATTAACCCCGCAGACGTCACGCAGGCCATGGCCAAAGGTGCCCGCCAACGAGGCGTTGATATCGTCCGCAAAATGCAGGCTGATGCCTTCCACTGGAACGGTACCCATTGGGAAGTCACCTGCACCAAGATGGTCGAACAGGGCGGCAACCTTGTCCCATCCGACGAGCAGGTCGTCATCACGGCCGAACACGTTGTGACTGCATCGGGCAACCATGCGCAGCGCACCGCCAAGATGCTGGGCATCAAGATGCCTGCAATCCCGGTCGAGCATACCTTCATCGTCATGGACAAAGACCCCGAGCTGGTCAAATGGCGTGAAGCCGGCAACCCCGAGCACCCCGTTGTGCGCGACGCCGACAACGAATCCTACGCGCGCGAAGAGCGCGGGGGCTGGATTCTGGGTATCTACGAGCACGGGGCACCAGCGCGCTTCGAATACGGCGTGCCGGACAGCTTCCGTGCCGATCTGTTTCCATTGGACATTGATCGTATCGCAGATCAGTATATGGCGATGGCAGAACGGGTGCCTTCCTGCGCTGACTCCGGCCTGAAAGATGATTTCAACGGCCCGATCTGCTATACCCCCGACGGCAACCCGCTGGTTGGCCCGGCTCCGGGTCTGCGCAACATGTGGCTGGCCGAGGGTTTCAGCTTCGGTATCACCGCTGCTGGTGGCACCGGTTATTATCTGGCGCAGATGATGGTCGATGGAGAAGCCGAGATCGACATGGCCTCGCTGGACCCCAAACGGTATTCGTCCAACTGGATGACAACCGAGTTTGCGGCGCGCAAGAACGAAGAGTGCTACGAACACGTCTACATCCTGCACCACCCCGACGAAGAGCGTGAAGCTTGCCGTCCGCTGCGCACCGTTCCGGCCTATGACCGTCAGAAAGCACGCGGCGCACAGTTCGGCTGGGTCAATGGCTGGGAACGTCCGAACTATTTCGGCCCCGTCGATGCGTCTGACAACTTCGACAAGGAAAGCCGGTCGTTCCGTCGTGGTGGCTGGTGGCAGTACGCCGTCGAAGAAGCCAAGGCGATCCGCGAAGGCGTTGGCCTGATCGACGCTTCGGCTTTCACCAAACATGTCGTCAAAGGCCCCGGCGCGACCCAGTTCCTGGATTGGTTCACTTGCAATAAGCTGCCCAAGGTCGGTCGCATCAACCTGACCTACGCGCTGACGTCGCACGGCACCACCCGCACCGAATACACCATCGTCCGCAATGGTGAGAACAACTACTATATCGTCTCTGCCGGTGCTTGGACCGAATACGACGCCGACTATCTGCGCAAGGCGGCCGAGGACAAGATGGAGGAGTTCGGGTATATCGAAATCCAGGACGTGACCACTCAGTGGGGCGTTTTTGCCATCGCCGGACCCAAGTCCCGCGACGTTCTGAAAGAGGTCATCAAGGACGCCGATCCAGAAACCGCGCTGTCCAACAAGCGCTTCCCGTGGCTGTCGGCCCGTCAGATCGAACTGGGCATGTGCCCGGTCAACGCGATCCGCGTGGCCTATACAGGTGAACTGGGCTGGGAACTGCATCACCCGATCGAAATGCAGAACTACCTGTTCGACCTGCTGGAAAAAGCGGGTGAGAAACACGGTATGAAGCTGGTCGGCGCACGTGCCCAGAACTGGCTGCGTCAGGAGAAATCCTACCGTGCCTTCGGCACCGAACTGGGCCGTGATGCGACCCCGCTGGAAGCTGACCTGCCGCGCTTTGTCGATCTGTCCAAGGACTTCTACGGCAAGGCCAAGCTGGAAGAGACCGGTGTACGCGTTAAGTGCTGCACCCTGCTGATCGACGGCCCAGAAGATGCTGACCCGTGGGGTCGCGAAGCGCTGTACACCCCGGAAGGTGAGCGTGTGGGCCGTCTGACATCGGGCGGTTACTCGGTGGCGTTCGAGAAATCCATCGGCATGGGCTATGTGAAGCCCGATCTGGCCGTCGAGGGTACCAAGCTGAAGGTCAAAATGCAGGACAAACTTTGGGATGCAGTTGTCACCTGCGACAGCCCCTACGACCCGAAAAACGAAACCATCCGTAAGGACGGTTGATCGAAGAAAGGCCCCGGCACCCCGGGGCCTTTTTTTACGCAGAAAGCGCGTCGAAACACTCCAGCGCCTTTGCGGCGTACATCATGGCTGGCCCGCCACCCATTTGAATGGCCATAGCCAGTACGTCCGACACTTCGTCTCTTGTTGCGCCTGCTTTGATCAGGGCTTCTGTGTGTAGGGTGATGCAAGGCTCGCATCTAAGTGTGACCGACATTCCCAAAGCGATAAATTCCTTTGATTTGTAGTCGAGCGTTCCGCCTTCCTTGACGGCCTTCCCGAGCGATCCGAAGGCGCGCGTTGTTTCGGGAATTGACCCGTTGAGATTGCGAAGGCTCTTGCGAGTTTCCGAGAGTTTTTCTTGCCAGTCCATTGCTGATGCCTTTTCATATTTCGCAAATGGAATATGAAGCGGGAGGCGGGGATCTGACTTTGATCTCGATCAGGTTGCTGGTCGCGATGTGATGAATGCAAGGTTGTTGGCGGGCATGTTGACCGTGTCCAAAACCTTCAGGCCGACATCCTCAAAAAGCGCAACAATATCTGTGTCGTCTTTGTAGCCAATGTCCGGGTCTTGCTGGATCAGAGCTTCGTGAAATCTCTTGTCGCCTTCGCTTGTAAGCAGGCCTGATCGCTTGAATGGTCCGTATAAAACAAATCGACCAGAGGACCCGAGCGCCGTGGCGGCCTCAGTGATGAGCGTTCGCGTTTCTTGCCAGCTGATTAAGTGTATCAGGTTAACCAAAACGATCATGTTTCGTTCGGGAAAGCGGGCATGCCACCCCGAGGCGGTCGCGTCCAGTTCTTCGGCGGTCTCAACGTTTGGCAAATCGCGCGTGTAGGCGTCGATACTAGCGCGTCGTTCAGGATCGATTTCCGTAGGTTGCCACGTCAGACCCGGCAGCAGGGTTGCAAAAGCCGCGATATGCTGACCCGTCCCGCTGGCGATCTCTAACGCCTGTCCCCGTTGCGGAGCCCAATCACGGAGCAATGCACACAAAGCGTCGGAGTTTCGCGTGGCTGCGGGCGCGACCAGTTTGCCATCTTGGGCTACATTGGCGACGCTGGCAGAGGAGGGGAGGTTGCGTTTGATCATCGTTTCAACCTGTCTGGGGACAACATCGCAACATTCTTTGCATCAAGGGCAGGAGGAGCTCCTGTAACCAGATCGCAAAGCAATTGAGACGCCGCAGGTGCGGTTTGGAAACCATAGCCACCCTGACCTGCGCTCCAGATGAAGGAGGGTTCCAGTGGGTCTCTTCCAAGCACCAAAGTTCCGTCCGGTGCAAAACTGCGCAACCCGGCCCAATTTGTTTCGACCCGCGTGACGGCTTCGGTCATCAATGCCTCATACCGGGCCAGACCTTCTGCCAGTACCATATCGTCGGCATAGGCGTCCTGCGGGGGAACCGGGTCGGCTTCGGACGGGGACACAAGCAGTTTCCCGGCGTCGGGTTTGGCGTACCATGTTTCCCCGACACCCAGCATCATGGGCCAGCCAGAAACATCATGCCCACCGGGGGCGGGCAATCGTGCCATCGAACGACGGCGTGGGGTAATGTCGATTGGGGGAAGGCCCGCAAGATCGGCAATCTGGTCAACCCACGCCCCGGCGGCGTTGACCACATTCCGGGCTTCAAAATTCTGACCCGCGGTGACGATCCAATGCACGTCCTTGCGGATCGCTGTGACTTTGTGCCTGGTCGAAATCGTCCCGCCGTTGTTCCGAATGGTTCGGGCAAAATCCTGCAGCAAACGATCTGTATCGATATCAAAAGCGGCTTCGCTGATGGCCGCAAAGCCCACCTGGTCGGGGTTCAGGATCGGAACGCGTGCGATGGCGTCATCCACCGATATGTGCGTCATGTTCAGGTCACGGCGATCGGCGGCAAACAGGTCAGACTGATCCTGTGCGCCGATCAGCATCAGGCCGCGCGGCGTCAGATACCCACCGTTCTGCGTGTGCAGGAAGGCAGCGCCTGCCTTGTTAAGAGCCACCACCGAAGGCGGCCCATAGCTTTCTTCAAACATCGCCGCAGACCGGCCCGATGCGTGGTAGCCCAGTGCATCCTCGGCCTCGAGCACCATCACGGTTCCGTGCTGCGACAGGCGCGCACCAGCGCTGAGACCGGCGATACCACCTCCTATGATCAAGAAATCAATCATGACGTTCACGCATTCTGGAAAAAATGCGTTTGGTGCTCATTGTTTGCAAATTACCCCCTAAGCCCTTCATTCGCCTTGCGTTTTGGTTTCCAGACTATAAGCAGCCTTGAATTTACGCTTCAACCCGGTCAAAGACGTATCAAAATTTTAAGGAGGGCAAGGTGACTGCAGCAGACCTTCATCCAATGGCCACTGGGCATATTCCCCGTTACGTTGTCGCAGCTGACGGAAGCGACTACTTGTTTTCAGCTATGGTCGTCTTTTTTGTCGTCTTGGTGGTGTTGATCGGTGTCGGGTACCTGACGCTCCATTCTGTGCCGGAAAAAATGGCCCATGAAAACAACCACCCGCAATTTCAATTGGTTGGTATTTTGGCGCTGCTTGCGCTGTTTACGCATAACGGTCTTTTCTGGGTTGCCGCCATTCTGGTCGCGGGTTTCCAATTCCCGGACTTTGCCACACCACTCAAGAACATTGCTGATGCCATTCGGTCCCTTGGCCGATCGCCTGTACCGGACCCCGTGCCCGAGGCTGTTGCTCCGGCTGCACCCGTTACAGAAGCAAGCGAAGCGCAGGAGCAAAGTAAATGATCGAGACCATGCTTTGCGCCCTGATTACGGTGCTGCCCGATTATTTGTTCCGTCGGTTTGTACAGGGTAAACGTATAGGCCACGAAATCACTTTGTTTACCATGTGGTACGAACTGCGTTGGGGCCTGACGACATGTGCCATTCTGGCGCTGACTGTGATTACCACGCTGTTTTACTTCCACCCGGCCAGCAAAACGGCTGCGTCCTATTTCCGTACAGTGACGATCCTGCCGCAGCTGGGCGGGCGTGTTTCAGAGGTTTTCGTCCAGAACAACCAGTTGGTCACAGCGGGTCAGCCGATTTTCCGGATCGAAGATTTCAGCCAAACCGCACAGGTCCAGGCGGCAAATGCACAGATCGCGCAGGTCCAGGCCTCGCTTAAGGTGGCGGAAACCGATTTGGCCGAGGCCGAAGCTGGAATTGCCGGGTCCAAAGCAACTCTTGCGCAGGCGCTTGAGGATTTGGAGCGTAACACGACTTTGCGGGACGAAGGCTCAAGTGCTGTAAGACTAGCCGAGATTGAGCGCCTGGAAAACCTGGTCGCCGAGCGAGAGGCGCAGGTTGTTGCCGCTGAAGCCAAACGTGCAGCCGTTGAGCAGCAGATCGAAGAACTGATCCCAGCCCAACTGGCCAGCGCGATTGCACAACTGGACGCCGCGCAAACCGAGCTGGACAAAACAGTTATCCTCGCCGGTGTTACCGGACGGGTTGAACAGTTTAGCTTGCAAGTCGGTGACTATGTGAGCCCGTTGCTGCGACCCGCTGGTATTCTGGTGCCGTCCCATACGGGACATGACCGGTTCCAAGCTGCGTTCAGCCAACTGTCTGCCCAAGTCATCAAACCGGGCATGATCGGTGAGTTGGGTTGTATGACAAAGCCGTTCACCGTGATCCCGACGGTTGTGGTCGAAGTTCAGGATGTCATTCCTTCCGGCCAACTCCGTCCTTCGGACGAGCTGCGCGATGTGCAGACCAACAAAAATCCCGGATCGATCCTTGTTTTTATGGAGCCGCTATACAAAGGAATGGCCGATGACATTCCACCGGGCAGCAACTGCCTGGCCAATGTCTACACGGACAACCATGAGCGGTTGGAGCACGAACACCTTGGGTTTTGGGAGGCCGCCTTCCTGCATGTGGTCGACACGATCGGTGTGGTCCATGCCGCAGGTCTGCGCCTGCGATTGATCCTGATGCCGGTGAATACTCTGGTGCTGACCGGGCACTGATCCGGCCCTGGGGAACCAAATGTAAAAGGCCCGGCAGGTATTGCCGGGCCTTTCTGTTTCAAAGTGCTGCTTTGAACAATTGCGTCAGGTTTTCTTTCGTCAACTCGATCGGGTTGCCCCCGCAAGAGGGATCAATGATCGCGCCTTCAACCAGCTCGGGGATCGAAGCTTCGGTGACGCCCAGATCAGAAAGGGTGCGCGGGATGCCGAGGCTGTCGTTGAATTCCTGCACAAAAGCGCGGAAGCCGTCAAAGCCACCATCAATGCCCAGATAAGCCGCTGCCTGTTGGAACCTGTCCGCGATGGCGGGGGCGTTGAACTCCAACACAGCGGGCATACAAACCGCGTTGGTGGTTCCGTGGTGGGTATTGAACACCGCACCAATCGGGTGGCTCATTGCGTGGATCGCGCCCAACCCTTTTTGGAAGGCCGTCGCGCCCATGGCTGCTGCGCTCATCAATTGGGCGCGGGCTTCAATATCGGTGCCGTCGGCATAGGCGCGCGGCAGGTAATCCTTCACCAGCCGCATCCCTTCCAAAGCAATGCCCTGACTCATCGGGTGATAATGCGGGCTGGAGAAGGCTTCAACGCAGTGCGCAAATGCATCCAAACCGGTACCTGCAGTGATGAATTTGGGCATTCCCACGGTAAGTTCGGGGTCGCAGATCACCACGGTTGGCAGCACCTTTGGGTGGAAGATGATCTTCTTGGCATGGGTTTCTGAATTGGTGATGACGCTGGCACGTCCCACTTCCGACCCCGTACCGGCCGTAGTTGGCACCGCGATGATCGGCGCAATCACATCCGCATCGGCGCGCGTCCACCAGTCACCGATATCCTCAAAATCCCAAACAGGGCGCGTCTGGCCGGCCATGAAAGCAACCATCTTTCCCAGATCCAGCCCCGAACCTCCGCCAAAGGCGATCACCCCGTCATGCCCTCCCGCAGTATATGCGGCGACGCCCGCTTCAAGGTTCTTCTCGTTCGGGTTGGGGTCCACATCACTGAACAGTCCGCGGCCCAAACCGGCAGCGTCCATGATATCCAGCGTTGCCGAAGTAATCGGCAGATCTGCCAAGCCCTTGTCTGTAACCAGAAGGGGTTTTTTCATTCCTGCCGCAGCACAGGCTTCGGGCAGTTCCTTGATACGCCCTGCGCCGAATTTGATTGCGGTCGGATAGGACCAGTTTCCAACAAGTGACATGTCAGGTTTCCTTTAGTATTCGAGGTCTGCTCGGGGGAGGGGGTCAAACCCGAGCAGACCATCGTCCTTAGACCGTGACCTTTTTCAGGTGGTAGGATTTGGGACGGGTGAGATTGTGATAGCCAATAACCGACAGACCGCCGCCGCGCCCGGTGTTCTTGCAGCCGGTCCAGCAAAGACCGGGGTCCAGATAATCCGCACGGTTCATGAACACCGTGCCGGTTTCGATCTGGTCGCCAACTCGCGTTGCGCGATCTACATCACGGGTCCAGAGGCTGGCGGTCAGGCCAAATTCACTGTCATTCATCAGCGCGATTGCTTCGTCATCAGACGAGACCTTCATGATGCCCACAACCGGTCCAAAGCTCTCATCCCGCATCACGCGCATGTCGTGGGTCACATTGGTCAATATTTGAGGGGTCAGATAAGCGCCGCCATCATCCTCAGGGAAGGCTTCGATATGCGCAACCGCGCCTGCCTCAATGGCCTCGGCAATTTGTGCCCGCACTTCATCGGCGAAACGCGCGTTGGCCATAGGTCCGATGGTGGTCTCAGCGTCCAGCGGGTTACCCAGCTTGTATCCCTTCACGATCTCCACCGCCTTGGCGACAAAATCGTCATAAAGGCTTTCGTGCACGTAAATGCGCTCGATCCCACAGCAGCACTGGCCCGAATTGAACATCGCGCCATCAATCAACGTATCGACAGCGGCATCCACATCGGCATCCTCCATGACATAGCCCGGGTCCTTGCCGCCCAGCTCGGTCCCGACGCCGGTAAATGTTCCAGCCGCTGCGCGTTCCATCGCCTGTCCACCGCCGACCGAGCCGGTGAAGTTCACAAAGTCAAACGCATTGCCCGCAATAAGGTCATGGGTGACGTCATGGCTCAGGAATACGTTCTGGAATACCTCTTCAGGGACGCCTGCTGCATGAAAGGTTTGCGCCATCCGCTCGCCAACCAATAGGGTCTGGGTGGCATGTTTCAGGACCACAGTGTTTCCCGCAATCAATGCCGGGGCGACTGTGTTGATCGCCGTCATATACGGATAGTTCCAGGGTGCCACCACAAACACCACCCCATGCGGAATGCGTTTGATGTAACGCTTGAATGTCTCGTCTTCCCCCACCGCGATGTCTGCCAGAGATGCCTCGGCAATCTCCGCCATGTGGCTCGCGCGTTCATTGAAGCCACCAAACTCACCGCCATAACGTACGGGACGGCCCATCATACGGGCCAGTTCTGGCACGATTTCGTCATTCATCGCACCCACGGCCGTTACGCCAGCCATGACTAGATCAATCCGTTCCTGCAAGGGCCGCGCTGCCCAGGCCGCTTGCGCGCCCCGCGCCTGACTCGCTACCCCAAACGCCTCGTCCCGAGACAACACCTCTCGTTCCGCAAAAACCGATCCATCAATCGGTGAGACACATTTCAACATCTGCCCCATGTTCACTCCATGTAGTAAATAAGCAGGATCCCTGCTTCATCTGGCCAAAAATACCTCGGGGGTCTGGGGGCAGAGCCCCCAGCCAGAACCCTACGCTCGCTCAAACCCGCGGGCGACTTCCCAGTCTGTGACCACGCGCTCGAACTCCTCGATCTCAACTTCCGCTGCACGCGAGTAGTGATCGACGACCTCGTCTCCCATCGCCTCCCGCAACATGGCCGAGCTGTGCAGAGCATCCCGCGCCGCGCGCAAGTTGCCCGGGATCATACCCGTATCACCCTGATAAACGTCTCCTGTGGTAGGCGGTTGCAGATCCAATCCCTCTTCAATCCCTGCGATGCCAGCGGCCAGCATCCCGGCCAATGCCAGATAAGGGTTCATGTCTGAACCCGGAATTCGGCACTCTATCCGAACGGCCTTGGTGCCGTCGCCGCACAACCGGAATCCGGCGGTGCGATTGTCGACCGACCAGATGATCCGCGTCGGCGCAAAGGTTCCCTTCATGAATCGTTTGTAGCTGTTGATGTAGGGGGCCATGAAATAGGTATAATCGGCGGCGTATTTCAGCAGACCCGCCATATAGCTTTTCATCAGATCCGACATGCCCAGCTCATCATTCGCATCAAAGAAAGCCGGCTTTCCATCAGCCCAAAGTGACTGATGCACATGGCTGGAGCTGCCCACCTTGTCATGATGCCATTTCGGCAGGAACGTTGCCGCATGCCCGTGCTGCCAGGCGATCTCTTTCACGCCATTCTTGGCGATCGAATGATACTCGGCCGTGTCCATCGCAGGCGCGTATTTTATATTCAGTTCTTCCTGCCCGGTCTCAGCCTCGCCCTTCGAGTTTTCGACCGGTATTCCCGCGTCCCACAGGTGATTGCGGATCGGGCGCATAACGTGTTCTTCCTTGGTCGTTTGAAGAATGTGATAGTCTTCATTGTAGCCCGAGATCGGTTCCAGATTGCGGAAGCCTTCCTTACGAATTTCATCAAAGCTCTTCTCGAACAGGAAAAACTCCAACTCGGTTGCGCACATGGCATCAAAACCCATGGCCTTCAGTCGCGCGACCTGCTTTTTCAGGATCGAACGCGGTGCGTGCGGCACTTCTTCGTGGGTGTGATGATCCAGCACATCGCACATCACCATGACCGTACCCTCAAGCCACGGAACCGGGCGCAGCGTGCTCAGATCGGGTTTCATGACATAATCACCATACCCCCGTTCCCAACTGGTCGAGGCATACCCGTCGGGTGTCGCCATCTCCAGATCGGTGGCCAGTAGGTAGTTGCAGCAATGTGTTTCTTCCCATGCGCCGGCGACGAAATGGCCTGCGTGAAAGCGCTTGCCCATCAAGCGGCCCTGCATGTCCACCAGGCAAACAAGAACAGTATCAATCTCGCCGTTGGCCACTCGTGATGTCAGGGTTTCAAAGGTCAAATTAGCGGTCATGGAGCAAACCTCATGCTTCTCAAAGGGGGCACTGGACGGCAATGCCCCCCGATTTTGATGTTAATCGAAAGTGTAAGGGGCACCGGCCTGGTTGATAACCGAGTTATACTCCCGGAATATGCCGACTATCTTCTGGTGAACTTCACCTTCCTGTGCGACCTCGTCCCAGAATTCGATGGCTGCGTTTTCGACTTCTTTCCATTCGGCGGCCGGAACCTGGCGCAGCTGCAGCTTGTCGCCATTCGCGCGCAAGGCCGCTTCACCACCCCAGTACCACTGGTTGCGATACGTGTGGCCCGCTTCGATACCCGCCATAACCACAGATTTCAGATGGTCCGGCAGTTCTGCCCAGCGTTCCTGGTTGGCGAACCACGATCCGATCCACGCGCCTGAAATGTTGTTGGTCAGGAAGTAATCTGTCACATCCGCCCAACCCACAGTGTAGTCCTCGGTAATACCGGACCATGCCATGCCGTCCAGTTCCCCGGTTTGTACCGCGACCTCGGCGTCTTCGTAAGGAATGTTTACCGGCACCACACCGAACTTGGCCAGGAAACGACCCGCGGTCGGGAAGGTGTAGAGTTTGAGACCATCCAGATCGGAAAGCGTTTTGATTTCCTTTTTGGTGTTAAAGTTGCACGGGTCCTGACCCGCAGCCGACAACCATGCCACGCCGACTTTTTCGTATTCCGAACGCCAGATATCGGCCAGACCGTACTGATTGAACAGCACAGGCACATCCAGAATGTGTTTGGTTGCAAACGGGAAATAACCACCGAACTGACGCAGGGGGGTCGGTGACGCCATCGAATCGTCATCCGAGTGTACCCCGTCAATCGTGCCGCGCTGCAGAGCCTGAAACAGTTCGCCTGTTGGGACGATCTGGTCGGCGTAGAACAGCTCGATCTCAAGCTCACCATTGGCGTTTGCGTTTATGTAGTCGATTGCGGGTTTGGTTACATGCTCTCCCAACGCGCCGCCGGCATAGGTCTGGAAGCGCCACTTGATGGCTGATTGCGCTTTGACAATTGCCGGGCTCGCCAACGTGGCAGCACCTGCCAAACCGGCGGAACTTAGAAATCTGCGTCTTGTTGTCATTGTCTTTCTCCTCTGTTTGATCTTGCAGAATTTCGCCCCTTTCCGGGGTCTTGTGACTTATTTTCCGTAAACATAATTCGGTAGCCAAAGCGCAATTTCCGGGAAGATTATGATGGTGGCCAAGGCGCAGACCATCACCAGAACAAAAGGAATGATGGAGCTGTAGATATCGCGCAGTGAAATCTCCGGAGGGGCCATCGCACGCATCAGAAAGAGGTTGTAGCCGAACGGCGGCGTCATGTACGCGATCTGCGTCGTGATGGTATAAAGAACGCCATACCAGATCAGATCGAAGCCCAGTGCCCCCACCAGCGGAACGTATAGTGGGGCGACAATGACGAGCATGGCAGTATCATCCAGGAATGTTCCCATCAGGATAAAGCTGAGTTGCATCAGGATTAGTATCATCCAAGGGGACAGGCCCAGTTTCTCGGTGAAAAGACTTTCAATAGCTTTGACCGCACCCAGCCCGTCGAAAACAGCGCCAAACGCCAGAGCCGCCAGAATGATCCACATGAACATACAGGAAATGCCCAATGTATGCCGAATGGAGTTTTCAAAGACCCTACGCGTCAGCCGACCTTTCAACGCCGCCGCTGCCATAGCCGTGATGGCTCCAATGGCGGAAGATTCCACCAGCGAGGTCCAGCCGTTCACAAACGGAACCATCATTACGGCGAAAATACCCAAAGGTAACAGACCAGACTGCAACAGGCGCAGCTTCTCCGGAAACGGAATGTCGCGCTCTTCGGCGGGTAGAACCGGACCGAGCGAAGGTGTTATGCGGCAACGGATGACAATATAGATGATGAACATCGCTGCCATCATCAGGCCCGGAAGCACGCCAGCGAGCCACAACTGGCCAACAGGTTGCCGCGCGATCATCGCGTACAGAACCAAAACCACTGACGGTGGTACAAGAATTCCCAAGGATGATCCGGCCTGTATGACACCCGTCACCATACGTTTGTCATAGTTCCGACGCAGAAGTTCCGGTAAGGCAATGGTCGCACCGATCGCCATTCCGGCTACGGACAGTCCGTTCATCGCCGAAATCAGCACCATTAGCCCGATGGTGCCAACGGCCAGCCCGCCTGACAAGCCACCCATCCAGACATGGAACATCTTGTACAAATCATCGGCGATCCGACTTTCGGACAAAATGTATCCCATGAAGATGAACATGGGCAGTGTCAGCAACGGATACCATTTCATGACCTTGATTGCGGCTGCAAACCCAAGGTCATAGCCACCCCGATCCCCCCACAGGAAGAGAGCCGAGACCACGGCGACAAAGCCGATTGCACCGAACACTCTCTGCCCGGTCAGCATCATCAGCATCATTGATGCAAACATCAGCAAGGCGATCATTTCGTAGGACATCAGATTACCTCACGCGGGATGTCGTCGCCACGCAGGCGCAAGATGTCCTTGAACAATTCAGATACGGCTTGCAGCAACATCAGGAAGATGCCGATAACCATGATCATCTTGACCGGCCACAAGTAAGGCCTCCAAATCGTCGCGCTGCGCTCGCCGCCATATTGGAACGAGTACATCAGACTGTCCCAACCACCCCACAGCAGAACGATAAGGTAGACGATCAGAAACAGGACAGTAAACGCATCGGTCCAGGCCTTGCGGCGATGAGACCATTCACCATACAGCAAGTCCATTCGTACATTCGACCCCATCTGAATCGAATACGGACCACCAAGCATGTAGTAGGCCACCATTGCGAACTGGGCCATTTCCAGTGTCCAGAGTGATGGCAGAAAGAAAGTTTTCGAGATCGAAGACCAGAGCAGAATGCCCATCATGACGAAAATGCCATACATGATCACGCGCCCGACCCAGCGGTTCGTGCGGTCGATTACCGCCACATATCCCCGCATAAACTTCATCTCGATACCTCTGTTTTCATAATTTGGCCTCCGTGCGCGAAAACGCCGTGATGACCGATTGCAGGACTGGCGTTAGCAAACCTGCCATGAGGTTCACACCTTTTGGAGTGTCGATCAGGTCGTTCCGCACTTCGATCATGACATTTGGAAGACCGCGTTTGATCGCATGTTCCCGCAAGGTGTGCGTGACGCCATCGGTGGCCGAATAAGGTTGGTTAAGCGCAACGCTCAGCCCTGATCCTTGCGCCTGTTGCAGCATGATCTGGGCTGCCCGATCATCTTCATCATGTAAAATGCCCAGCTCCACCGTCCTTTTTTGTCCCTTGTAGACTGGCGTGAAGCTGTGGATCGTGATGACAACCGGTCGTTCATGTCTTGCGTCCAGTGTTGAAGACAACAGCTGTCGGAACGGTTCGTACACCTCGTGAAGCCGTTGGGCGCGCTGGGCCGCGGTCAGGTTTATATTGCCGGGGACTGAGAACACTTCGCTGAGGCACGGCATGGAATCTTCGCGTTCCGGTGGGCGATTGCAGTCATAGACAAGGCGACTGACGCGCGAATACACCAACGGTGCATCCAGCGCCCCCATCAGCTCAATCGATAGCTCCATCGCACCGATATCCCATGCGACATGCGACCGGGCCGCATCGTCATCCAGACCCAAATTCTGCAAAGCCGCAGGTATGAAGCGACTGGCATGTTCGCACACCAACACTGCAGGCGCGCGGCCCCGTGCATTCAGCACACGGGCTGCCGGGGCTTCGGCAGATTGCAGCAGGGATGACTCGGTTTCTTGTCGCATAGGTAGCATTTGTTACAGCAACTTCGTACCTGTCAAGAAAATTACTGTAGACAAAACTACAGGCAGGAATATTCTGTAACAAATTTAAAAATCGAGGGTGTCGATGGCCGCCGTTGTAAAGCTGGTCAAACAGCGGATTCAGGACGAATTGGACGATTTGACCCGATCAGAACGTCAGTTGGCGTCTGTCCTATTGCAGGACTATCCGATGGCAGGGCTGCAATCGATCACCAAGCTGGCGGCTGCGGCTCAGGTCTCGACGCCAACTGTTATTCGCATGGCCCGCAAGCTTGGGTTCGATGGGTTTCCGGACCTGCAGGATGCCCTGCGCGAAGAAGTGGCAGCGCAGATCAAGAAACCGATCTCGAAACGAGATGCCTGGGTTGTCGATGACGATGCCGAACACCCGACAACGCGCTTTGCGCAGGCCGTCTGGACAAACATGCGCCACACGCTGGAGCGTCTGGACAAAGAGATGTTCGACACCGTCGCCCAGCTATTGGCTGAAACGGACCGGCATCTTTATGTGGTGGGTGGCCGCATCACCCGATCCAACGCGGATTATCTGTTCAATCACATGCAGATCATCCGGCCCAACGTAACTATGCTGGGCAATTCAGCGAATGTCTGGCCGCAATACCTTTTGGACATGGATGCGTCCTCGGTCCTGGTGATCTTCGACATTCGGCGATACGAAGCGCATTTGGAGAAACTTGCGCAAGTTGCTTCAAGCCGGGGCGTAACGGTTGTTTTGTTTACGGACCAGTGGGGTTCACCAATCGGTAAGACCGCCAACTACACATTCCACGCCTTGGTCGAGGCTCCCTCGAGCTGGGATTCGACGATAGCACTGCAACTGATTTCCGAGACTCTGATTGCCGAAGTACAGGAAGCACGGTGGGAGGAAAGCAAAGAGCGGATCGAAGAACTGGAGCAGTTTTTTTCTTCGACACGAATATTCCGCAACCAGGATTGAAGGGGCGAATACGACGGGGCGCTGTGGTTCTAAAACTGAGGCGCAAAATTTGCGACTTCCTGCTTGACGCGCCCGGGTGCATGACTTAACCAACGCAAACCATTTGCGGGTATAGCTTAATGGTAAAGCCCCTGCCTTCCAAGCAGGCTATGTCGGTTCGATTCCGTCTACCCGCTCCAAGATCCCAACCTTTTCTGCGTCAAATGGCCCTTTCGGGGTGCTGATCCTTGTTGTCATGCTTGACCAAAAGGGCGGCTGAGGCCAAGAAAGCGGTCACTTCCTAGAGTTCAATCCATAAGGGCCCGACATGGCAAGACAAACCGCCAGTAAACCAGCGCCAGCCGCTGCACCCGGTGCCAGTGAAGAGCGGGCCCGCTCAAAGAAAATTGGGGTGCTGGCCTCGCTCTGGCCATTCATGAAGCCCTATAAGTTTTTGATGATTGGCGCGACATTGGCGTTGATTCTGACCGCAAGCATGACGCTGACTCTGCCACTGGCGGTTCGGCGCGTGATCGACAACTTTCGCATCCAGGACGGCGAGCTGCTGGATTGGTATTTTCTGGCCGCGTTGGGCATTGCCGCTGTTTTGGCCGTGGGCACCGGCATCCGATACGCGCTGGTCACGCGCTTGGGCGAACGCGTTGTCGCCGATATTCGCAAGGCCGTGTTCGATCGCGTGATCGCGATGAGCCCGGAATTCTATGAACGCATCATGACGGGTGAGGTGCTCAGCCGGATCACAACGGACACGACCCTGATTCAGTCGGTTCTTGGGTCCTCGGTGTCGATCGCGTTGCGTAACATGTTGATGTTTTTCGGCGGGCTGGTGCTGATGCTGCTGACCTCGGCCAAATTGACGGGTTTGGTTCTGTTATTGATCCCGATTGTCATTGTTCCGATATTGGTTTTGGGTCGCCGTCTGCGTGTGATCAGCCGCGAGAATCAGGATTGGATTGCAGCCTCGTCCGGAAACGCAGGTGAAGCTCTGGGCGCTGTTCAGACGGTGCAGGCCTTTACCCACGAACAGGAAAGCCGCAAGCAATTCGGAGAGATGACCGAAACCTCGTATGTGGTCTCGCTGCGCCGCATTCAAACCCGTGCGGTACTGACGGTAATTGTGATCTTTCTGGTCTTTTCGGGCATCGTCGGCGTCTTGTGGATGGGTGCAAATGATGTGCGCAACGGCGTGATGACCGAAGGCGTGCTGGTGCAGTTCGTGATCTATTCGGTCATTATGGCCGGCTCGGTCGCGGCCCTGTCCGAAATCTGGAGCGAACTTCAACGCGCTGCCGGGGCAACAGAGCGTCTGGTCGAACTTCTCAATGCGCAAGACACCGTGACCGATCCTGCCAAGCCCATGATCCTGCCCAAGGATGTTCAAGGTGAAATCCGCTTCGAAGATGTCAGCTTCTGTTATCCGTCGCGTCCCGACACCGTTGCGCTGGATCATCTTTCGCTTCAGGTCAATCCGGGTGAAACGGTTGCCTTTGTCGGACCTTCCGGCGCGGGCAAGACGACAGTCATTCAGTTGATCCAGCGGTTCTATGACCCCAATTCGGGCCGGGTCACGTTGGATGGCCACGACCTGAGAGAACTGGATCGGGCAGATTTCCGTACGCATATGGCTCTGGTTCCTCAGGACCCTGTGATCTTTGCTGCCTCGGCCCGTGAAAACATCCGCTTCGGGCGTCTAGATGCAACCGATGCCGAAGTTGAAGCCGCGGCCCGTGCCGCTGCCGCGCATGACTTTATCGCTGCCTTGCCGGAAGGGTATGACAGCTTTGTTGGCGAACGCGGCGTGATGCTGTCAGGCGGTCAGAAGCAGCGTATCGCCATTGCGCGGGCCATTCTGCGCGACGCGCCGGTTCTGTTGCTGGACGAGGCAACTTCGGCTCTGGATGCGGAAAGCGAACGCGCGGTACAGGGCGCGGTGGACCAGATGCGGGCCGGACGCACAACCCTGATCGTTGCACACCGCTTGGCAACTGTGAAGAAAGCCGACCGCATTGTTGTGCTGGAAGAAGGCCGTATCGTGGCGCAAGGCAGCCATGACGATCTGGTTTCTCAGGACGGGCTCTATGCGCGTCTGGCCCGGTTGCAATTCACCGACGGTGTCGCCGCGGAATAAGGGTGACGCACGGGCATTTCCCTTTCCGCCGTAGCGTCATTCTACATTTTACTCACTGTCACAGCTAAGCCCTCGCTTGCGCGGGCTCGTTTTTGATCCCATCTTGGAGGCGAACAACAAGCCTGCGCAAAATGCGGGAGAAAATAACGGGAGGAACCACATGGCCTTTGTGGGATTGGAAGACAAAACGCGCATGGAACAGGAAATGCCGTGGGAGGATCGGGATCTGCCCGTCACCTTCCATCAGCTCTTGTCGCGCACGGCAGAGAAGTTTCCCAACCACAATGCCATCAGTTTTCAACTGTTGTCGGGACCAACCGACAAAGCCGAGACCCTGACCTGGTCACAATTGCAGGACAAGGTTAATCAGGCTGCGAACCTCTTCCGTTCACTGGGTGTGGGCGAAAAAGATGTGGTGGCCTATGTGCTGCCCAACTGTAACGAGACGCTGATCACCATGATGGGCGGCGCGGTAGCCGGGATCGTGAACCCAATCAATCCGCTGCTTGAGCCGGAACAGATTGCGGCCATCCTGCGCGAGACCGGCGCCAAGGTTGTGGTGACGCTGAAGTCTTTCCCAAAAACGGATGTGGCCCAGAAAGTGGAGGAAGCGGTCCGCCACGCGCCCAAGGTCAGCACCATTCTGGAAATCGACCTGAACCGCTATCTGACACCGCCCAAGTCCTGGTTGGTACCTTTCCTGCGCCCCAAGATGGGTGACAGGGAAAAACTCGCCCATGCGAATTACAAGAACTTTAATAAAGAGTTGGTCAAACAGCCGACGACGCTGACATTTGAAGACAGCAAGGAAGACCGTGTCGCGTGCTATTTCCATACGGGCGGCACGACCGGCATGCCAAAAGTGGCGCAACACAAGTATTCTGGTCTCGTCTATAACGGCTGGCTGGGACATACGCTGCTGTTTGACGAAAACGACGTCATCATGTGCCCGTTGCCCATGTTCCACGTCTTTGCTGTCCACGTGATTATGATGGCGGCCGTGTCCTCGGGCGCGCATGTGATCTTCCCCACACCAGCCGGGTATCGCGGAGACGGCGTTTTCGACAACTTCTGGAAGCTGATCGAACGCTGGAAGGTGTCTTTCATTATCACTGTACCCACTGCCATCTCGGCCAAAATGCAGCGCCCGGTTGATGCCGATATCTCAAGCGTGAAGACAGCTTTCTCTGGCTCGGCCCCGCTGCCGGTTGAGTTGTTCCGTCGCTTTGAAGAAGCCACGGGTGTGAAGATCGTCGAAGGCTATGGCCTGACCGAGGCCACGTGCCTGGTGTCGTGTAACCCTGTGGATGGTGAAAAAAAGATCGGATCGATCGGTATTCCGTTCCCCTATACGGATGTGAAAATCCTGCAAAGCGGGCCGGAGGGACCGGTCGAATGCGATACCGATCAAATCGGAGAAATCTGTATCTCGAACCCGGGTGTCTATGCGGGCAACACCTATACCGAGGCCGATAAGAACGTAGATCTCTATTATTATGACAAATACCTGCGTACGGGTGATTTGGGACGGTTTGACGAAGACGGATACCTTTGGATCACAGGCCGCGCCAAGGATCTGATCATTCGCGGTGGCCATAACATTGACCCAGCCGAAATCGAAGAAGCGCTATTGGGCCATGACGCAGTCGCGTTTGCCGGCGCTATTGGCCAGCCCGACGCGCATTCCGGTGAAGTGCCATGTGCGTTTGTCGAACTGGTCGAAGGCGCCTCGGTCACGGAAAAAGAGCTGATGGATTACTGCAAGGTTCATGTGCATGAACGTGCGGCGCAGCCCAAGCATATGACCATTCTGGACGAATTGCCCAAAACTGCGGTTGGTAAGGTCTTTAAGCCCGATCTGCGTAAACAGGCTATCACACGTATCTATAATGGTGCGCTTGAGACAGCTGAGGTATCGGCGCGTGTTGTTTCGGTGATCGATGATAAAAAGCGTGGCCTTGTCGCGCAGCTTGACGCGAATGGATCTTCGGAAGACGATGTCTCGAAAGTGCTGGGCGCATATACCCAGCCGTGGGAGTGGTCTGAGTAAGCCGGAGGGACAATGGATTATGAACGCCTGATTGACGAGGAAACCTGGGCGTTCATACGTCGCACGGCTGAAAGCTATCCTGATGATGCGGTTGATCTTTCAATCGAAGATCAGCGCCGCGTCTATGACACCATGTGTCAGGATTTCCGCCAACCGCGACCTGTCGGGGTGGAAACACAGGATCTGACAGCCGATGGAGTTCCTGTCCGCATCTACACCGCTGGTCAGCCCACCCGATCCGTCGTTTATTTCCATGGCGGTGGATTTGTGTTGGGTGGGCTGGACAGCCACGATGACGTCTGCGCTGAACTTTGCGCGCAAACAGGGTATCGTGTGGTCGCAGTTGACTACAGGCTGTGCCCTGAACATGTGCACCCCGCGCAGTTCGATGATTGTTGGACAGCAGTGATCTGGGCAGCGCGTGAATATGGTGACCCGTTGATCTTGGCGGGTGACAGTGCCGGAGGAAACCTTGCCGCTGCGGTGTCCCATCACGCGCGGGGCCGATTGGACGGCATTTTGGGCCAAGTGCTGATTTTTCCCCTGCTTGGTGGGGACCGAACCAATGGCTCCTACCTGGAACACGCCCACGCCCCGTTGCTGACTTTGGACGATATAAAGTTCTATGAATCCGTCCGATACGCCGGGGATCAGCCCGAAGGTGACCCAACCTATTTACCTTTGCAGGACAGTGATTTTTCGAACCTGCCGCCCACAGTAGTGGTGACTGCAGATTGCGATCCGATACGGGATGATGGGCCGAACTACTGCGAGAAGATAGCGGCGACAGGAGGTAAGGCCCATTGGATCAATGAGCCCGGCCTGGTTCATGGCTATTTGCGCGCTCGTACCTCGGTGAAACGCGCAGCAGAAAGCTTTGAGCGTATCTCGGTCGCTATCGAAGCGCTGGGGCAGGGGATCTGGTCTTACTACTAAGTCCTTTACCGCCTAAAAAGCGGATGAACGTTATCGCAAGAAAACTTCGCCCTTCATCGTTTCTGCGACGGGCGCGCCCATGCGATGCAGGATCGTGGGGGCCAACTGCAATTGGTCGATTATAGTATCTGCGTCGGGGCCGTCCGCGTTGCCGAAGTAATACAGCGCCGTTTCCTGCTGCAGCGGTCCTCGCCCACCGTGATGACCGCGTTCATCCTGACCGTGATCAGCGGTCACGATAACTTCGTAGCCCAGTTGCCGCCAACGGGGAATGAAGGGCGCCAGCATCTCGTCCGCGACAAAGCATGCGTGGTCCATTTCCTCGCAATCGTGGAAGAACCGGTGACCCATGCTGTCCAACGTGCAGGCGTGCAGGATGCCATAATCCAGCCCGAAGCGCAGGCAGAGATTCGTGAGGGTTCCGTACAGATCGACATCGGACGGTGTCATCTGATTGTCTTTGCCATAGCCGGTCATGGTGTGGAAACGACCGTGGTTGATGGTCTGGCTTTCGGGTTCGTCATATTCGATGTCACGGACATAGTCGAAGGGGTGGCGGTTGAAAAACTGCGACCAATAGCTGTGGGTGACCGCTCCGGTTACACCGCCGCCTTCGCGGACCTGGCTGAACACATCCTTGTGGCTCAGCCGAAAAACATTGCCGTTGCCGGTGCAGCCATGTTCCTGCGGTGTCACACCTGTATGGATCGATGCATAGCAGCTGGCCGAAGTAGAGGGCAGCACTGCGCGCAGCTTCCAAACCCGCGCGTCGCCGCTGTCGACCCAGCCTTCCAGATTGCCAAACAGGCGGCGAAAATTACGGTAGGGGACGCCGTCCAGAATGATGAGCAGAAGTTTGCGGTCCATGCCCGAGCCTTTCAGTAATTTCTTCAGCCGAGCCTAGGAGATTCGCGGCTCAAAACACGACTGTTCACGCCCCAATAGCAAAATCCCGACACCTGTCATTGGACAAAGCGCCGGGATTTTCAGATTTCATGGAACTGTCACAAGCGTGGATCAGTTCCCCGCGCTCTCCATCTTGCGATGGGCGACAACCTCTTCCAGCCAGCCCAGATGCATTTCGGGCACGGAACTGAGCAAAAGGTCGGTATAGTCGTCGAATGGCGGGCTGAGCACCTGCGATTTTGGACCGTACCGCACAACTCGTCCCTGATACATCACCGCAATACTGTCGCTGATTGCACGGACAGTTGCCAGATCGTGGGTGATGAACAGATAGGCCACATTCTCGATCTTCTGCAGGTCTAGAAGCAGCTTGAGAATACCATCCGCCACAAGTGGGTCGAGCGCCGATGTCACCTCATCACAGATGATCATCTTGGGTTTCGCAGCCAGGGATCGCGCGATGCAAACACGCTGTTTCTGACCACCAGACAGCTCGGCCGGATATCGGTCGATGAACTTTTCGCCCAGTTCGATTTCATCCAGCAATTCGATGATCCGCTTGCGCTTTTCCGCTCCGCGCATGTTGAAGTAGAACTCCAGCGGGCGGCCAATGATTGTACCAACCGTCTGACGCGGGTTCATCGCTACGTCGGCCATCTGATAGATCATCTGCAATTCGCGCAGGTCTTCGCGGGTTCGGCCTTTGAGGTCCGACGAGAGCTTGCGCCCGGCAAAGGTAATCTCTCCTTCGCGCGGTGGCAGCAGGCCAGTGATCACGCGCGCCAGCGTGGACTTGCCCGAGCCAGACTCGCCGACAACAGCCAATGTCTGCCCCGGATGAAGCTCGACATTGACGTTGTGCAACACGTCGAAATTCAGGCCCTTATAACGCGCAGTGATCCCATCAACGCTGAGCACGGGGTCCGCCGTTGGCTGTTTCTCTTCATGCTCGATCGAGCGTACCGAGACCAAAGCTTGCGTATACTCTTCCTGCGGATTGTTGATGATCTGATCCGTGTTCCCGTATTCAACGGTATTGCCCATTTTCAGGACCATGATGTCGTCGCTCACTTGCGCCACAACCGCAAGGTCGTGGGTGATATACAGCGCGGCAACACCAGTGTCGGCAATGGCCTCTTTAATCGCCATCAACACGTCGATCTGGGTGGTCACGTCCAGCGCGGTGGTTGGTTCGTCGAACACCACCAGATCAGGTTCGGGACACAGCGCCAGCGCCGTCATGCAGCGCTGCAACTGACCCCCAGAGACCTGGTGCGGGTAACGATCGCCGATATTGTCCGGATCGGGCAGACCCAGCTTGGCGAACAGCTCACGCGCGCGACTTTCGGCTTCTTTGCGGCTGAACTTTTTCTGTTCAACCGCAGCCTCGACCACCTGATCCATGATTTTTTTGGCAGGGTTAAAGGACGCAGCAGCGGACTGAGACACGTAAGTCACCTCGCCCCCGCGCAGCTTGCGAATATCCCGATGTGAAGTTTTTAGAATATCGCGCCCGTTGACCCAAACCTCTCCGCCTGTGATCTTCACGCCACCCCGGCCATAGGCCATGGACGCTAGACCGATCGTGGATTTACCGGCCCCGGATTCACCGATCAGACCGAGCACCTTACCAGGTGCCAGGTCGAAGCTGACCCCATGGACAATCTCAATGTCATGGGGTTTTTCACCCGGTGGGTAGACGGTTGCGCCGATTTTGAGGTCGCGGACCTTGAGAAGTGGATCACTCATCCCCGGCCTCCTTTCAGTGATGTGGTTCGGTTCAAGACCCAGTCGGCCACAAGGTTGACCGAAATCGCCAGCGTCGCGATGGCAACGGCGGGCAACAAGGCGGCGGGAATGCCATACACGATGCCTTCCTTGTTCTCCTTCACGATGCCACCCCAGTCAGCCTCGGGCGGTTGTACACCAAGACCCAGGAAGGACAGGGTTGAGACGAAAAGTACGGCAAAGATGAAACGCAAGCCCATCTCGGCAACCAGCGGTGAAAGCGCGTTGGGCAGGATTTCCCGGAAGATGATCCAACCGTTTTTCTCGCCCCGAAGACGGGCGGCTTCGACATAATCCATGACTGTAATGTCGACAGCGACAGCACGGGCCAGACGATAGACCCGCGTCGAGTCCAACAAGCCCATAACGACGATCAAAATCGGAACTGTCACAGGCATCACCGACAGTACCACAAGGGCAAAGATCAAGGTCGGTATCGACATGATCAGATCGACAAAGCGCGACAGCACCTGGTCGACCCAGCCCCCCATCACAGCCGCAAAGAAGCCCAGGACCGAGCCGGTCACGAAGGACAGGATGGTCGCAGCCGTTGCGATGAAGATTGTCGTGCGACCGCCATAGATCATGCGGCTAAGCAGATCGCGACCGATATTGTCGGTGCCCAGCCAGAAGTTTGACTCGGTGAAACCTGCGGGAGCGATCCCAAGCATGATCTCGATCTTTGAGGGTTCCCATACATCGCCGACCACTTGGGCCATGCCGTAGGGGGCGATGAGCGGCGCGAACAGCGCCATGAGAAAGTAGAGGGCCGTCAGGAACAACCCGATCAGTGCGGAAATAGGGATGTTCTTCATTTCGGGTGCCTCAGACGCGGGTTGGCCAGGATCGAGACGATGTCCGCGACCATATTGAGGCCGATGTAGACGGCCGCGAAGATCAGACCACAGGCCTGCACCACCGGAACATCACGTTTCGCAACATGATCGACCAGGTATTGGCCCATTCCAGGGTAGACAAAGACCACCTCGATCACCACGACACCGACCACAAGATAGGCCAGATTCAGCATCACGACGTTTACGATCGGGGCGATGGCGTTCGGGAAGGCATGGCGTGCAATCACCTGAAACCCGGTCAGGCCTTTAAGCTCGGCGGTTTCGATATAAGCCGATTGCATGACGTTCAAAATCGCCGCACGGGTCATACGCATCATATGCGCCAAAACCACGAGCGTCAGAACCATTACGGGCAGGGCGATAGCCTGAAGCTTTTGCAAAAGGCTCATATGGTCACCAATCATTGCGACCGATGGGAACCAGCCCAGTTTTACCGCGATGAAATACATAAGCAGGTAGCCGATCAGGAATTCCGGGATCGAGATTGAGGCCAGTGTCACTGCCGAAATCAGCTTGTCAGGCCACCGGTCCTTATAGCGTACGGCAATCAGGCCCAACATGATGGCCAGAGGCACCGAAATGATCGCAGCCCAGAAGGCCAGAAAAAGGGTGTTCGACATCCGCTGTCCGATGCTTTCAGCAATGTCACGGCCGTTGGTCAAAGCGGTCCCCAGATCGCCTTGCAGGGCCCCAAACAGCCAGTCGAAATAGCGGGTGAGCGGCGGATCATTCAGCCCGAGCTCTTCACGAAGGTTGGCCAGCGACTCCGGCGTAGCGGATTGCCCCAGGATCGATTGTGCCACATCGCCGGGCAAAATCATTGTCCCTGCAAAAATCAGTGCTGACGCCGCGATAAGGAGAAGGGTACTCAGCGCAAGGCGCTGAGCAACCAGTATTATGATGGGATGCATTGACCTGGAACCTTAGGCTTTCCAGGTGAATTTCGACGCGTACCAATACATCATGGCGCCGTTCGGGTCAGGAACATATCCTTGGACTTCGTTGCTGACTGCGTCAATGAAGTCGTTGAACATTGGCAGGATCAGGCCGCCTTCGTCACGCACCATCATGCCCATTTTCGAGTAGATTTCCTTGCGCTTCGCGTCATCCAGTTCGCTGCGTGCCGCCAGCAGCATTTCGTCAAACTCGGGGCGCTTGAAGCGTGTGTCGTTCCAGTCAGCAGTTGACAGATACGCGGTCGCGTACATCTGATCCTGAACCGGGCGCCCGCTCCAGTACGACGCGCAGAATGGTTGCACATTCCAGACTTCGGACCAGTACCCGTCATTTGGTTCGCGTTTGACCTCCAAAGGAATCCCCGCAGCCTGTGCCGTTTGCTGGAACAATGCGGCTGCGTCCACGGCACCGGGGAAGGCTCCATCGGCCGTGCGAAGGATGATCGGTGAGCCGTCATGCCCGGATTTCTTGTAATGCTCAGCAGCTTTTGCTGGGTCGTACTCACGCTGCGGAATACTATCGTCAAACAGCGGATAGGCAGCGTTGATTGGCATGTCGTTGCCGATACCGCCATACCCGCGCAGGATTTTATCAACCATTTCCTCGCGGTTGATGGCATATTTCAATGCCAACCTCAGTTCGTTTGCATCAAATGGTGCAGTATCCACATGCATGATGAACACGTAGTGGCCCCGCCCCGAGACATTCTGAACCGACAGATTTGGCGCCCGGTCCAGCAGTTGGGCAATCTTGGGCTCAACCCGGTTGATGATGTCTACCTGACCTGACTGAAGTGCGGCGGTCCGGGCTGTTGCATCGTTCAGCGTGATTACTTCGACACTGTCGTAATGGGCAAAAGCGTCGCCGCCCCAGTAATTCGGATTGCGGACAAACTGCATACGCACGCCTGGCTCGTCGCTCTCCAGAACATAAGGTCCGGTGCCGACGGCCGAGTTCGGATCATCAAAGCCACCGTCTGGCTGGATTTTCAAGTGATAGTCGGCAAGCAAGTAGGGTAGATCGGCATTGCCGATTTCCATTGTGACTTCAAAGGTGTCCCCGTCGACCCGCATCGATTCAATGCCCTGCACGATACCTAGTGCACCAGACTGAGAATCTTCATTTGTGTGGCGCTCCATCGTGCGCATGATGTCTTCTGGGGTGACTGTTTTACCATTGGAGAATTCGATACCCTGTCGGACTTTGAAGCGCCAAGTCTTTGCATCCGCAGACCCTTCCCAGCTTTCGGCAACCAACCCTTCAAGTTCGCCCTTGCCATTTACTTCGACCAGCGTCTCGCCCCACTGCTGGCCACCAGCAATCGGAACATCGGACGACCACAACGCCGGATCCTGCGTATTTGTGCTTTCGCCCCCTTGAACGCCCATTTTGAAGGTTCCACCCTTCACTGGACCCGCCGCACGAGCGGCGTCGGCAAACATAGTGCTGGCCATGGCAGCCGAAACACCCAATGCAGCTGCTTTCCCCATGAATTCGCGGCGGGTCATTTTCCCTGCTGTGACCTGACCGGCCATATGTGTGATTTGTTCGTTCATTTAATCTTCTCCCTATTGAGTGGTATTAGCCCTTTTCGGACTTTTTATTGACGCTTGAGTCAACGTTGGCTTATTTCTGCTAGTCGGGCAAGGATATTTCGTGCCGATATCAAAAACGATCGTCTGCACATGGACGACACGAAGGGATGTCACGAACGCAGTGTCCGTGATCTGTCTAAAAGAAAACTGGCAATTTTTGATATTTCCAGACGCTTGTGGATCACAATGTGGGCAAGGCGTCTAATTACCCTCGTATTGCGACGACCAGATCCATGACGTTGGTCCCGGTTGGTCCGGTCGTCAGCAACGCGTCAACTTTGTCCAGAAACGATCCACTGTCAGCATTTTGAAGATAGGTTTCGGCCCCATCGGCCCAGGTGGTGCCGCAAACGATTCCTCCGGCTTCCTTTGTCGGGCCGTCGGTTCCATCCGTGCCGCCAACAACAATTGCCAGGCCAGACTGCCCCGAGATTTCTTTGGCCAAAGCAAGCGCCAGTGCCTGATTACGACCCCCACGACCGGGTTTTTCCGGCAGGACTACAGTTGGTTCACCGCCAAAGATCATAACGCCTTTGTCCATGCCGCGCAGCATTGGCCCCAGTTTCGCGGCGACTTGCAAATAGTCGTCATGCAGGGCCTCTTCATTTGCAAAAACCGCAAGGCCCGCCACATCCGCAGCCGTGGCCGCCGCATTCCGCGCATGGGCATTGGAAGCCACGATCTGCGTGGTGGCGGTAAAGGTGTAGTTGTCCGGCAACGCGCCGATGCCCGAGCCAATGATATTCAGATCATCCCCTGGCACATCGGAAATCGCCAGCACAGTGGCACGCGCGCCTTTGAAATGAGACAGCAATCCGCCGCCTTTGATACGAGACAGCTTGCGCCGCTCGGCGTTCATGGCGCGGATGTCCAAACCTTCCGACAGCAGCTTGCGATTCAACGCCTCAAGATCACCCAAAGATGTTCCTGGCAACAGATCCTCGGCCAATGAGGATGCCCCGCCCGAAACCAGCAACAGGACATGTGACCCGGGGTGCATCTGCTCCATCGCCAAGCGCAGCGCCCGCCCACCGGCAAGGCTGCGGTCGTCTGGCACCGGGTGCGAAGCTTCGATTACCTCGACCGCGTCTGGCAGGTCGCGGCCGTGATCGTCCTTGGTCACGACAAGCGTGGGGACCGAGCCAAATTGCGCCAGCGCTGCACGCGCCATCGCAGCCGCGGGTTTGCCGACGGCCAGTATCCGGTCCGGTTTGGGAACACCAGGCAGTGCGGCTTTGGTGGCGGTATTTCCGTCAACCGCATCAACCCCGGCCTGCCAAAAATCTACCGCTTGTTTTGATATGTCCATCAGTTCTCGATCCAGATCGTGACAGGGCCGTCATTCACAAGTTCAACCGCCATGTCAGCCCCAAACTGTCCGGTTTCCACCGCAACGCCCTGTGCGCCAAGGTGAGCTGCAAATTCCTTGTACAGGTGCTCGCCCTGATCCGGTGGTGCTGCGTTTGAAAACCCTGGCCGGTTGCCGCTTGTTGTATCGGCGGCCAGCGTGAACTGGCTGATCACCAACGCTGATCCGCCAACATCCAGCAACGAGCGGTTCATTTTACCCGAGTCATCCTTGAAGATACGCAGTTTCGCGGCTTTTTCTGCAAGCTTTCTGGCCTGCATCTCATCATCGCCCTGCATTGCGCAAACAAGAATCATGAGGCCCGGCCCTGACGAACCTATGGCTGCGTCATCAACCGACACTTTGGCGTATGACACCCTCTGCAATACTGCGCGCACTCAGGTTACTCCCTTTAGATGACAAAACTGCCTGAGCGACCGTTTAACCGCGCCACTCCACAAAGTCACTTGGCTCGGCGCGATCTGTTCGAAAGTTATTTGCCGGATGATCCGGATCGGCAAAGCCAAACGAAATTGCGCAGAGGATCAGGCGATCCTCAGGGATTTGAAAATACCGATGCAGAAAGGGGCCGTAAGTGGCCAGGGCCGCTTGGGGGATTGTCGCCACACCCAGTGCCTGCGCGGCCAGCGTGAAGGCCGTGACAAAACCACCGCAATCCATCGCGCCATAGGGTCCAAGTTCTGCCGGACTTGATAGGATGGCGCAGTGTGGCGCGCCGAACAGGGAAAAGTTCTGCATCATCTGCTGCGCCGACCCGGCGCGATCCCCGCGTTCCACTCCAACAGCTTCGTAAAGCGCCCAGCCACAGGCGCGGCGGCGGTCTTGGTACACGCCAGAATAAGATGTTGGAAACGGAAGATCGGGAGCGGGCGTTCCGCTGACAGCCTCGTTTTGCATCGCTTCACGGAAAGTATCCGTTTCGTCTGCGCTGGTGATTGCCAACTGCCAGGGTTGCGCATTGCACCAGCTGGGAACGCGAGATGCGCTGGCGACGATCTGCTCGATCTGCGCGCGGGGGACAGGATCAGGCAGAAACGCCCGGCAGGAATGGCGGTCTCTCAGAAGGGTATTCAGTTCAGCAAACGACACAACAGGCTCATCCCTTTGTTTTCCGAACTGAACATGGCCGCGCTTCGTCGGATGCACAAGCCTGTCTGCAGGTCTGCCTATTGCCCGGTGGCCGCCAAATAGCCGACACCCGCAGCCAGCAGCAATCCCAGCACAACAGCGATGGTTATCTTGATGGCTGACCACGGGCGTTCGCCCTGAACCCGCCCGGTTCTGCCATTGACCACAAACCGATACGTCTGGCCGCGGTATTTGTAAGCGGCCATCCAAACCGGCAGCAGGATATGCTTGAACGTGACATCGCGCACGTCTGTATCGACCGCATGAATGCGCTGCCGGTCGCCGCCGATGTCAAAACGAACATCCCGCTCGATCACGCGTGCCATATGCGCGCGCGCTTCGACGTACCCTTCCCGCAGTTCAACGCTGTAGGCTTCAGCCCGGAAGCCTGCGAGGTATTCGGGCTGATAGGGCTCCAGCGCGGGCAGATCCCAGGGTTCCAACGCGTCGGTGTAGCTTTTGGGAAGCGACTTCGATGCCAACACCAGCACGTCGTCAAAAAACCGCGCGACGCGGCCGGACTTGGGGGTCCAGCGTACCTTTGGCACTTGTTGCTGAACCCGCTTGCCGTCTCGCATCACGGTGCGGGTTTCATAATAGACAGTACCGCGTTCGCCGCGATACGAAGACTTGGTGTCGGCATCGAAAGTCCAGTAAGGCACGTAAATGCCCTGCATCTTGCGCCCTTTGCGGGCATATTCCTTCAACCCGTTTGGTGCGAACCATAGTCGCCCCAACCAATCGCCCATCGCCTTGTGGGCTGATCGTTCGTCGAACGCAAAAGGCAATACGCCCTTTGGTTTGATATGCCGGTTGATCCCGGTATCTGTCACGACCGGCGTGGCACAGAACGGGCATTCGGCGGCATGGGTGTTTGGGTCAAACTCTACCTGCGCGGCACAGTTTGGGCACGACAGAACGCGGGTTTCCTCGATCTCGCTGTCCGGCAGGCGGTCAGCGATGGCGGCGTCAAAGTCCAGCTCTCGCAGACTTGCACCGCCCCACGGTCCGGCACTGATCGGCTCGGAATGTCCACAATGATCGCAGGTTAAGGTACCATCACCCGGATTGAACCGGTAGTCCGCGCCGCATTGGTCACAGGGGAAACGATGTTCTGCAATATCAGGAGCAGTGACGTGTGTCATGATTTACCCGGTGGTCACGATGAATATGAAAGAAGACCGTGTTTGTTCACGTCCCGGGCGGCGGCGGAGGCAAGATCGTGAACAACTGCGCCAGTTCCTGCACGTCGCCTGCCTTTTTCCAGCCGTCCTGTCCCGCAGTCCAGACATATGTGTCACGTGTCAGTTCGCCTTCGCTGGCCATGCGCCCCATCTTGGCTTTGGAAAACGGCCCGCTTGTCTGACCATCCACAGCGATATGCCACACATGCTCGACAGGTGGCGGAGGAGGCGGTGCCGCGTGTGCTGCCGCTTGCGGGGCAGCGGGGGCGGGCGATCCCCAAGGGCCGCTCGGCTGGCCCGCTGCCATGTTCGACATCTGATGCGCCATTGCCATCCCCATACCCATGCCAAGACCGGCGCCCATGCCACCGCCTTGACCCGGATTACTGGCCGCGGCCGTCATCGCCTCTGCTGCCGAATATTGAGTGAACTTGCCCAGATCGCCCGCCAAACCCATCGAAGTCCGCTTATCCAGAGCTGCCTCAACCGCCGGGGGCAGCGAGATGTTCTCGATGTAAAACTCCGGCATTTCCAGCCCATAGCTGTCCAAGACTGGTGAAACTTCGGCAGCGATCAGCTTGCCCAGATCGGCGGTGTTTGCGGCCATGTCCAGAACAGGAATGCCTGAGCCCGAGATGACGCGGCTGAACTCCTGTACGATGATATTGCGCACCTGGAAACTGATTTCGTCCATGGTGAATTCGCCATCTGTTCCGACGATTTCCACGAGGAACTTCGCGGGGTCCTTAACACGCACCGTGTAGGTGCCATAGGCGCGGATACGGGTTGGCCCGAACTCGGGATCGCGCAGCATGATGGGGTTCTTGGTGCCCCATTTCAGGTCGTTGAACCGAGTTGTGTTGACGAAATAGATCTCGGACTTGAACGGCGACTGAAAACCGTGATCCCAATGCTGAAGGGTGGTCATGATCGGCATGTTGTTGGTCTCAAGCATATAGAGACCCGGCGTGAATACGTCGGCCAATTGCCCTTCATGCACAAATACTGCTGCCTGACCTTCGCGCACGGTCAGTTTGGCACCGTACTTGATTTCGTGCCCTTCACGCTCAAACCGCCAGACCATCGTGTCACGGGTGTCATCCACCCAATGAATGACATCAATGAATTCTCCGGTCAGAAAATCAAAAATTCCCATTTGGGTTCTCCTGTCCTTGGGGTCAGAGCGGCTGCCCCATCAATTCACGCGCAATAATACGTACGACAGGGCGTGCTTCATCCACGCCCACACCGGGCTGCAATCGCTGGTCATACAGCATCGTCAGCAGTTTCTCGTCATGGCTGGTCAGCAATGCAAACTCATCATCATCGTTAAAAATCGAAGGCCGCGCCGCCGGGCTGTCATTGGACAGGCCAAGCCCCTGGGCGATTTCCTCGTGAATGCAGCTACGGCGCACCAGGTCCGTCAGTTCAGCGCGGATCAATGCAACCGCGCGCACATATTTGTAGGGCGACGCCTTGGTCGCAGACGCAAAGACCAGACAGTCGAAATTGGCGCGTGGGTTGGCGACCAGATCCAGCGAAGCCTGGCTGATATTCGGGATCAATTGCTTCAGGCGGGACGCGACATAGGCGCTGTCGTCCTTGCCTGCGAAAAAGACATGGAAATTGGCGTTTCGCGATACAACCGATATCGGGTGCTGGGTCAATCCGGCCAGACGACCCGCAAACACCCGAACCTGTTCCGCATCCTGTGTTCGTGTTTCGGGCAAAACCGAGGGGCCAAACTCGGTCTGGATACGAACGGGCCCCGACCAACGGCTCAGCTGCCCGTCCGTCTGGCGTGAACCAATCGAAACACTCTGCGTCGGATATTCGCTGTAGAACGCGATTGCTTCGAAATTCCGGGCCAAATCGTCCGCATCATAAGGCGTGTCCGGTCCGCCGCCGTCTGTACGCAACAGCCCCCGAACCAGAAGGTCACGTTCAACGCGCTGGTAAAACCGCGCCAGATCCTGACTGGCTGCCGAGGGTGATACATACGCATTCGCCGCCGTCGGTGCGGGTTCCGGGCGAGGCTGCGGCGCAACAGTAGATGTAAGGGTTTCATCGCAATTGGCCAACGCCAAAACCGAAGTCACACCCAACGCAAGTTTCAGAGAATTGAAGTGCCGCACACCGATCCTGCCTTTAGCCGGGAACTGCAGTGCCGGCATTGTCACCAACACCGTCCTGGCGCGCTTTGGCAGAGGCCAAAGTGTCGCGTAGTTCGGCTTCCATCTTTTGCAGTTCAACTTCGGCCGCAGCGCGTTTGGCCTTGCCTTCATCTGCAATTGCAAGACTTTCGTTGATGGTCCCGATCAGGTCAGCATTGGCCTGCTTGACGGCTTCAATGTCGAACACGCCGCGCTCCATTTCCTCGCGGATCATCTTGTTGGATTCGCGAAGATTCGCCGCGTTCGAGGTCAGCAGTTCGTTTGTCAGATCGTTGGCGTCACGCACGGCGGCGGCAGCTTCGGCGCTGCGCTGGATGGTGACAGCTTGCGCCAGCTGGGTTTCCCACAGAGGAACTGTGTTGACCAGGGTCGAGTTGATCTTGGTCACCAGCGACTTGTCGTTTTCCTGTACCAAACGGATCGATGGCAGCGACTGCATCGTAACCTGGCGGGTCAGTTTCAGATCATGAACACGGCGTTCCAGATCGTCCCGTGCGGCGCGCATGTCGCGCAGCTCTTGCGCTTTCATGACCTGTTGATCTTCGGGCGCGGCCTCTACCTCGGCCTCTTTTTCCGGAATGTCGTGGCTGTCCAGTTCGGTCAGCTTTTCCTCGCCTGCAGCGATGTAAAGCGCCAGTTCGTCGTAGAAGTCCAACGTCTTTTCATACAGCAGATCAAGCGATTTGATGTCTTTCAGCAGGGTATGCTCATGGCCCAGAAGATCGTCGGTGATACGGTCGATCTGGCCCTGAACTTCTTCGTACTGAGCGGTGAATTTGGCAAAAGGCGCGGCCTTGCCCAGCAGTTTTTCCCACCAGCTGCGTTCGCGGCGCACGTCCAGTTCACTGACCGAGAAGCCACGGATCGTGGTGACGATATTGCGCAGGCTGTCTCCGGCGGGGCCCACATCCTTGTTGCGCACATCCGCCAGCATCGCCTGACTGATTTCCTGCAACTCGGCCTGTGCAGATGACCCAAAAGACACGATCGAGTTGGTATTGCCAATGTCGATTTCATCCATCCGCTTGCGGATTTCTGCACTGACGGGTTCGTCGGCGTCTTCCAGCGACACGACCTCGGCCTGCGGTTCAGGCAAGGCAACGGCGGTGACTTCCTGCACCAGAGTTTCAGCCTGAACTGCCTTGTTCTTGATCTCATCGGACATGGGTATGTTCCTCGCTCAGATAATGGCCGGTCAGTCCAACCGGACGCCTTCGCGCTGCAGTCTTTCGCGCAACACGTCAATTTCAACCGTCAGATCACTGCGGTCATCCAATAGCATTTTGCGCGTACGCGCGGCGAAATTCTGTTCCAGATCGTCCAGCAAAGCAGAGTAATCCGCAAGCGCCTGCGCATCGCGGGTTCGGGCGTAGACGTCCGCAAACTTGACGGTCGCGTCCCGTGCGCCCTGCAAATACACGGTCAGGTACTTTCTGGCACCGGCCAGATCGCGGGGGTCTTCTTCGACTGTGCGGAACAAGTCCCGCGCAGTGTCCTGAAACCGTTCGACGCGGGCTTCGACCCTGCGGTCACCCGCGCGTTTGATGGCGTCCGTCATCTCAGACAGATGTTTCTCGGCATCGTCGACGACGCGGGCCACGCGATCCTGCTGAAAGGTGTCGATCCCTTCCATGCCCTTATCCTTCATCGGATCAATGCCGAATGAGACCGAGTGCAAAACGGTAGCCGCCACTCCAAAAAGCACCGGGGCCAACAAGCTGGCTTGTGCCGCAGTTTCTGCATCCAGAAACTCGGTCCTGTATGTGGCTAGCCCTGCACCCAGGCCCGTTAGAATGCTGGCAAATATCTTGCGCGGAAAAGCAGGCCGTCGGGCGGTCTTTCGGGCGTTATACGCGGCTTCGGCCCGCAAACCTTCGCGCAGCAGGAACGCGGCAGCTGTCAGGATACCAGCTGCGATCAGACCGATGGTCATGCCGATCGCGCCATCGTTCAGCGACAAAAACACCAAAGGAATGGCCGGAAGAAACAGAAGATTGGCACGGGCACCAGCGGGCTCGACCCGTGCACCGTCAAACTGTCCACGTGGCACAGGTGTATCGTCTGAGGTATCGCCCTGCGGGCTGTACTTGCCGCCAAACCGCTTTGCCATGGACTACAGCCCCCCGAGCAGGCCGGTGCAGACACCAAGCAATAGCAGCAACAAAACAGCGTAGGCGAGTTTTTGCACTCCGCTTCCGGACATCACGCCCCCCAAACAGCACCATTCCCTGAAAATTTAGGGGATGCGCGGGCTTAGCGCTAGGGGGAAGGTTGACGAACCTGCATCACTTGCGAGGTTTCTTGCCGATCGGTGCCCGTTTTCTTTGCGGTCGCGCCGGGCGCTTGGGTGCAGCATCTGGTTTCGCGTCTGCGTCCAGCCCAAGTTGTTCACGCATCACTCGGCGACGCACCTCTTCCACTTCACCCTGTTTCAGATCGCCCAACTGGAACGGACCGTAAGACACGCGCAAAAGGCGGTTTACTGTGAACCCGATATCTTCCATCGCACGGCGGATTTCGCGGTTCTTGCCTTCCCGAAGGCCAATGGTCAGCCAGGCATTAGCCCCTTGCTGGCGGTCAAGTGTAACGGTCATCGGCTGAAACCGCTCTCCTTCGATCACCAGCCCTTTGCGCAGTGGCTCGAAATCTTCATCTTTCGGTCGGCCATTCACCCGCACGCGATATTTGCGCAGCCAACCGGTCGAGGGCAGTTCAAGCTTGCGCTTGATCCCGCCATCATTGGTCAGCAACAGCAAGCCTTCGGAGTTCAGGTCCAGTCGCCCGACGCTCATCACCCGTGGCATGTCTTCGGGTAGCTTGTCGAAAATCGTTTCGCGGCCTTTTTCGTCGCGCGTGGTTGTCACCAATCCCGCAGGCTTGTGATACAGCCACAGGCGCGAGGGTTCCGGTTCCGAGACGGGCTTGCCATCAACAACGATCTTGTCTTTTGCCGTGACGTTCAGGGCAGGGCTGTTGATGGTCTTGCCATTCACGGCCACACGACCTGCTTCGATCATGCGCTCAGCCTCACGCCGCGATGCGATGCCAGCACGGGCCAGGACTTTGGCGATCCGGTCGCCGGGAGAAGGGGTCTTGTTCATGTCAGGCCCATAACCCATCCGGCGCGCTTGCGAAAGGCAGGTTTCTGATGCAGTCAGGGGCATGGTGTTCAAATCGCATATGGAGCAAGCCCTGGCCGAGGCGCGCGCAGCAGCAGATCGCGGCGAGGTGCCCGTGGGGGCAGTTCTGGTTGGTCCAGACGGAAAGGTCGTGGCTGCGGCTGGGAACCGGACGCGCGAGTTGAATGATCCAACGGCCCATGCAGAAATCTTGGCTCTGCGCGAGGCCTGTGCAAAGGCGGGGTCTGAGCGGCTGCCAGAACATGATCTATACGTGACGCTGGAACCCTGTGCGATGTGCGCCGCGGCCTTGGCGGCCGCGCGCATCCGGCGAATCTACTACGGCGCGGCTGACCCCAAGTCGGGCGGAGTGGCCCACGGCGCGCGCGTGTTTTCGCACCCGCAGGCGCATCATGTGCCCGAAGTCTATGACGGGATCGCCAGTGAAGACGCAGCGGCGCTTTTGAAAGACTTCTTTGCATCCCGCCGCAAGGACGTGCCGGACTGAAGCCCAGCCTACAGTTTGATGGGCTGCATCACCTGTGGCTCGATCACATCGACACCCGGAAGCTCGTCGACCAGCACCTGTGCAGACTGTTCGAGGATCGGGAAGGTCTTGTAGTGGCACGGAATAACCGTCTTGAAATTGAAGTATCGCTTGGCGGCATAGGCGGTGGCCTTCATGTCCATGGTAAAATGCCCGCCAGCTGAAAGGATCCCGATATCGGGTTTGTAGTAATCCCCCATCCAATCCATGTCAGCCATGATGTCTGTGTCGCCGGAGGCATAGAGCATTTTTTCCTCAGCAGCGATCATAAAGCCGACCTCACTACCGCCGGTGCGCAAACCGTCGGGCGTTGAAAAGGTAGAACTATGAGAGGCCGGGACCATTGTCACCATGACCCCGTTCAGGTTGACTGTGCCGCCCTTGTTGAAGCCTATCGTTTCTATTCCTTCGGCTTCGCTCCAATACCCCATCAGGTCATATTGCCCGACAACGGGGATTTTCAGATGTTTGGCCAGGGGCAGTACATCAGCCACATGATCAAAATGTGTATGAGTCAGAAGGATATGAGTCGCACCGTCCAGCGCGGCATCGTGCTGATCTTCGGGCAAGACCGGATTGCCGGTCAGCCAGGGATCGATCAATAGAACCTGCCCCTGCGTTTCAATGCGAAAACTGCCATGTCCCAGCCAAACAATATTCATTCCCAATTTCCTCCCAAATGGTGTCTTGGCAGTAGCCTAGCATCGGCTATGTAAAATTCCATGGACTGGATTCGAGAAATTGATGGCTATTGTGAACGTTTGTCACCGGAGTATTGGGCCGAGCCAATCAATGCGATTACAAACGCCGCCTTTCTGATTTCTGCTTGGCTTATGGGGCGGCGGGTGCGCAATCAGGACATGCCGCTGGCCATGATTCTGGTCGCGCTTTTGGCGATGATCGGAATCGGCAGCTATCTGTTTCACACGCATGCGCAGGCCTGGGCAGCGTTGGCAGATATAGTGCCGATCCTTCTGTTCATTCTGGTCTATATCTTTGCAGTGAACAGGGACATCTGGCGGATGTCTTCGCCGTTCGCGCTTGGGGGAACAATGCTCTTTTTTCCCTATGCTGCCGCGACCGTTCCACTGTTTCAGCTTTTTCCAGGGCTCGGCGGATCGGCGGCCTATGCGCCGGTCCCGTTGTTGATTCTGATCTATGCGATCCTGTTGCGGGGCCGTGATCCAATCCTGGCCAAAGGGTTGGCAATCGGAGCGTTGATCTTGATCCTGTCGATCACGTTCCGCGCACTTGATTTGCCGGTTTGCGGGCACTGGCCACTGGGTACGCATTTCATGTGGCACATCCTGAACGCCATCATGCTGGGCTGGATGATCGAAGTATATCGCGCGGCCCTGATACGGGGCCGCTTTTCAGCAGGTCTTAAAGCCTGAGAGCCGGGCGGGGCGATCCCTTTTAACTATCCTCTAATCAAGGAGTATCAGCCCCCGTATTTAGGTCGGTCCTGACTCAATCCTGAAAGGCGGCGGCCAGATGGTCGGGCAGGTCGAACTCAGCCAAAACCCGCGCACGGCCGTCGGATGACATCTTACGGGCAGTCTTTTCAACGATGCTCTGGATTTTCTCAGCCGAGCGTTTTGCGGCAAAGGGTTGGAAATACCATTTCAGGAACACAAAGCAGATTACATCTTCCAGCGCCTGCACCTCTTCATCGCGCTTGATGCCTTGCTTGCGCAACATGCGTCCTGCGGCCTCGACCTGTTCAGCGTCATAACCTTCACGCGTCATCAAACCCATGACCACCTCGGCGTGGTGCACAGCCTGCGCCTTGCGCCAGGCCAGATAACCTGCGCGGCCTTCTGGGTATTCGCTGCGGGCGAGTTTCCACCTCTCTACATGTTGGCCACGCGCCGCAATCCGTAAGGCGTCAGAGGCGTTCGGAAACAAACGGTCCAGCTCGGCGGTCATGCGTTCGCCGTAAAGCTGCGCTTCGGGCCGGCCGTCGTCGAGGTTGGGGTCATGTGCATTGGCTGCATCGATTGCGTCCAGAACCGCTTGTTTTTGCGCGCTCATTTCTAGCTCCATTGGCTTAGCTGCGCCACGAGAGTCCCGCGGCCGTTTTGGTCGTGTCGCTCATGCTAACGGCTCGCCATGGGAGATGCATCCTCGAAAATGCAAAGGGCCGGGTCAGAGAGGGGAAATCTGACCCGGCCGAGACCTGCGCTTTATTTGGCAGGTTTAACCTGATCCTGTGTGACGGGTTCCGCGACGGGGGACGGGAAGGTCAACGTGCGTGTCAGGTTGCTTGTGTCGATACCCAAAGCCATGGCCGGTGCGGCCAAAAACGTGGCGGACAAGACTGCGGCTGTGATCAGGGATTTCATTTTGTTTCTCCGGTTTGCGTTGTGTCGCATAATTCAAAATGAACAGAATAGTTTAGTTTTCAAGGTCGAAAATGAACTAAACAGTTTACTTATTTGTATATCCCTCATTCAGTTTTGAATGGCAGGTGAAAGACCGGGAATTTGAAACTCTGACCTGCCCGTGGCGCAGCGGTCTTGCGACTGCCGCAACAGACGGGTAAACGCCCCATAACGTAGATGAGGGAAGCCGATGTCGATTGACCAAAGCACCGCCGCCAAAGTGGCCAAACTGGCCCGGATCAAGGTCGAGGATGACGCGCTGCCGGCGCTGGCATCCGAATTCAACACCATCCTGGGTTTCATCGAGCAACTGAACGAAGTGGATGTCGAAGGGGTCGAGCCGATGGTTTCGGTCACGCCGATGCGCCTTAAGCGCCGTCAGGACGAAGTGACTGATGGCAACCAGCAAGACAAGGTTCTGGCCAATGCCCCCGACGCGCGCGAAGGGTTCTTCGCAGTCCCCAAAGTGGTGGAGTAAGACATGAGCGATCTGAACAAACTGGGCCTGGCCGAGGCCCGCGACGCGCTGCGCAAAGGTGACGTAACCTCGGTCGAGCTGACCGAATCCTGTCTGAAGGCCATTGATGAGGCCGACGCGCTGAACGCTTTTGTCCATAAGACGCCCGAAATCGCGCTGGAGCGTGCCAAAGCAGCGGACCAGCGGATCAAGGGTGGCGATGCGCCGTCCATCTGCGGCCTGCCGATTGGTATCAAGGATCTGTTCTGCACCAAGGGCGTGCCGTCACAAGCCGCGTCGGGTATTCTTGAAGGCTTCAAGCCTGAATACGAATCTACCGTGTCGCAGCAATTGGCTGATGCTGGTGCGGTGATGCTGGGTAAGCTGAACATGGACGAATTCGCCATGGGCTCGTCCAACGAAACCTCTGTCTATGGCAATGCGGTCAGCCCGTGGCGCCGTGGCAATGATGATGCACAACTGACACCCGGTGGTTCGTCGGGCGGGTCAGCCTCTGCCGTTGCGGCAGATCTGTGTCTGGCCGCGACCGGCACCGACACGGGCGGTTCGATCCGCCAGCCTGCCGCGTTTGTGGGCATCACGGGTATCAAACCCACCTATGGCCGTTGTTCGCGCTGGGGCATCGTTGCGTTTGCATCCTCGCTGGATCAGGCAGGTCCGATGACCAAAGATGTGCGCGATGCGGCCATCATGCTTGAGGCGATGTGCGGACATGATCACAAGGATTCCACCAGCGCCGAGTTGGCCGTGCCGAATTTCGAGGCGATGCTGACTGGCGATATCAAAGGAAAGAAGATCGGTATCCCCAAGGAATACCGCATGGACGGCATGCCGACCGAGATTGAAAAGCTCTGGGCCGAAGGGGCTGAGATGCTGAAAGCTGCTGGGGCCGAGATCGTCGATATCTCGCTGCCGCACACCAAATACGCACTGCCTGCGTATTATGTGATTGCCCCGGCCGAGGCGTCCTCGAACCTGGCCCGCTATGACGGTGTTCGCTATGGTCACCGCGCGCAGCTGGCACAGGGCGACGGCATCACCGAGATGTACGAAAAAACCCGCGCCGAAGGTTTCGGTCACGAGGTGCAGCGTCGTGTGATGGTCGGTACCTATGTGTTGTCGGCAGGTTTCTACGATGCTTACTACAACCGTGCGCGTCGCGTACGCACCCTGATCAAAAAGGACTTCGAGGATGTATTCGCCGCAGGCGTTGATGCCATCCTGACCCCGGCAACCCCCTCGGCGGCCTTTGGCCTGGGAGAAATGACCGAGGCGGATCCCGTTCAAATGTATTTGAACGACGTCTTTACAGTGACCGTGAACCTGGCCGGTTTGCCCGGTATTTCAGTGCCTGCAGGGCTCGACAAACAAGGTCTTCCGTTGGGTCTGCAGCTGATCGGACGCCCGTGGGAAGAGGGTGATCTGCTCAACACCGCCTATGCGCTGGAAAACGCGGTTGGTTTTGTGGCCAAGCCCGGGAAATGGTGGTAAGCCTCGGGCATCTAAAGCACGAGATACGGAGCCAAGTGATGCGCGTTTTGCTTTTGGTCCCCGCCCTGACACTGGCTGCGGCCTGTACGGATGTCGCGCCGCTGACCAGCACTGGGTTCAATACGCCCGAATACCAGGCACAGCGCGAGGCGCAGTTGGCTGGGCAAGGCGCAGCAGGCAACCCGCTGCTGGCTCCTGTCGATGTGTCCCAGCAGCCGCTGGGCGCGCCCGGTTCGGCAGGCTTCGCAACCGGTGAAAACGCTGATATTGCCAATCAGGCCGCTGCAGCCTTGGCCAGCACGTCAGGGCAGGGCTCTGGCGTTGTGCCTGCGGCACCAGCGTCAAACAACAGCGCAATTTCCGACGAGCAGGACTTTGCGGCGGTGTCCGAACGGCGCAGCATCGAATCCGACGCCGCGCGGATCGAGCAAAACCGCCAGACCTACGAAGTTGTGGCCCCGACCGCCGTGCCAGAGCGCAGCGCAAGCGGTCAGCCCAACATCGTACAATACGCCCTTAGCACCTCGAACCCGGTCGGTACGCAGCTCTACAGCCGCGCAGGCTTTAACCTGCAGGCAAAAGCTCAAAGGAACTGCGCGCAATTCCCATCCCCCGATCAGGCACAGATCGAGTTCCTGTCAAATGGCGGGCCACAGCGTGATCGCAAAGGGCTGGATCCCGACGGGGACGGCTACGCCTGCGGTTGGGACCCAAGCCCGTTCCGCAGTGCCGTCAACAACTGAACTCTCACCCATTTGGCACCCGTCGCCTAACTTCGGCGAACGCCGAGACGGTCTAACGCCGTCTTTGATCGTGATTCATTACACAGCCATGGGCAGCGCGCAGGCAGCTCTGGAGCGTCTCTGTGACCCGAAGGCCGAGGTTTCAGCCCATTACCTGATCGGCAATGATGGAACGCTTTGGCAGATGGTGCGCGAAGAGCACCGCGCGTGGCACGCCGGGGCAGGGGAGTGGGATGGCAAGGACGACATAAATTCGCGATCGATCGGGATCGAATTGGACAACACAGGATCACATCCCTTTTCCGAACCACAAATGACGACGCTCGAAGCCCTGCTGCCTCGGATTATGAAAAATTGGTCGATCACTGCATCGGGTGTGATCGGCCATTCCGACATGGCTCCGGGCCGCAAATCAGACCCCGGTCCACATTTTGATTGGCAACGGCTAGAGCGGCAAGCTTTGGCAAAGCCACGCGGTCCAGACATCGCGTCAGCCTCACCAAGTCCGGGGGAATTCCGCGCCGCCGCGCGACGGGCAGGTTTCACTGCCCCGGTGGATGATGTTGAACTATTGGCGGCAGTTCGGCTGCGATTTCGCCCCTGGGCAAGTGGCTCGCTTGAAACCGCGGATATGAAGGTGCTCGCCCCGCCGGACACAGTAACCTGATCCGCTCTTCATCTGGCTAAAAATACCTCGGGGTTGAATTGGCCATAGGCCAAGAAGGGGCTGGCCCCTTTGCCCGCTTTCCACTCTTGACGTCGCAGGGCGCAAAGCCTACCCATCCCCGGCGCGGAGGGCCGGATGGCCGCTGGGGTCGCAAGGCCCGAGAGGAAAGTCCGGACTCCACAAGACAACGGTGCCGGGTAACGCCCGGGCGGGGCAACCCGACGGAAAGCGCCACAGAAATCAGACCGCCACACGTGTGTGGTAAGGGTGAAACGGTGGGGTAAGAGCCCACCGCGCCACTGGCAACAGGGGCGGCACGGCAAGCCCCACCGGGAGCAATGCCAAATAGGGTCCCCGCGCGGGATGGTCGGCGTATGCCGATACCACCGCTAAGCGCGTCTTGGCCGAGAGGGACCGGGTTGGCAGCTTGAGCCGCGCAGCAATGCACGGCCTAGAGGAATGGTCATCGAAGGGGGCAACCCTGGAACAAGATCCGGCTTACAGGCCCTCCGCGCGTATTCCTTTACCCTCCGGGCGGTGTGTACGCTCCGGTCAGCCTGGCCGCTTTTTCAGTAATTGAAACAAACTCGTCAGCTGTCCAGGCGCGGACCGTTTCGACATTTGTCACCGCACCCGACGCCGCAACAGCCATGCCTACGGCCACAGCGTCGGTTCCGTCGGGGGCTTCGCTGATCACAACAACGTCGTTGCCGCCCGTTGTCATGTAAAAAGACAACAGCCTGCCGCCGACTTTCTCGAGCAAGGTTTTTACTGGGCCGGTGCGGTTCTCGGGCTTCTGCAACATGCCTTTGACGCCAGCTTGCGAGTAAGATGCATAAGTAATGAAAATTGGCATTGAAACCTCCGTGTTGTGACAATCAATTGGGGCCATTGCATCGGCTGGCCCCAGGGGCCGATTGGTGTCAGCTGCCGCTAAGAAACGTGGAAGTGATCAACCAAACACCTGCGCCAATCAGCGCCACACCCGAGACCGGAACCAGCCAGCGGGCAGTGGGCAGCAATTTTTCAAGCGCCACATAAGCGGCGATCCCGGCGATCCAGTAGAGGTTCATGATACCGCCGACGAACAGAAGCAGCATCAGCGCCCAGCAGCATCCCAAGCAATAGGTTCCGTGCAGGCCGCCTGTTCTGAACGCCCCCAAAAGACCGGGATGGTTGTGGTCAGCCAAAAATCGGGCAGGGCTTTGGCAATGACGCAGACACGCGGTCTTCAATTCTGAAAACTGGTAGATGCCTGAGGCCAGCAGAACGGTCCCCGCAAAAATGCAGGATCGGATTGTCATCATCGGTCCGTCAGACAGGCCGATGAGTTCTAAACCCCATTGCAAAGCGGTAGCGGCAAGACTGAAAGCCCCCCACGCCACGAGATAGCCCGACAGAAAGCTTAGGCCGTAAGTCGCGGTGCGCTCTTTGTCTGGACCAACGCGTTTGAGCGCGGTGAACAAAAGCACTGCAGGGGCAGCGCTTGGGGTCATCATCGCGATCATCATGACCCACCACATGAGAAAGATCAGCAGGGCATAACCGGTGCTCCAAGGCGTGGCAGAGCCCATGGTCATGGGCTCACCTATCGGGCCAGCCATCCGCGTCATCTCGATTGCGGACATGTTCATCCCAACCCCGGCGACCGTGTACCATGCGGCACACAGAATGATCAGAAAAACACTGCTCAAAACGATCACAGTGTCCTGCCGCAACAGCCGCTCAACTGCCCCGGCTTGGCCTGACGATTTCTGCTTGGTCATGAGACATCCAAAGCTATGCGCCCAATACGCCGTGACCCGAGATGTTCAGATGTGCCAGGTGGGCATGGGTGGCATCTAAAGTCAGGCTGATCTCGCTGCCGGTGGTTTTTGCCGTGCCCGAGGCAGCCTCGGCGTGGCGGTACTCAAATCCGTTTGGCAATTGGATCGATGCCCGATGGGGCGCCCCAGAGACGATGTGGGGTATCGGGTTGACCTCGACGTCGAAAACACCGGTGACTTTTGCATATCCAGTGCGATCTTCCCGGCTCCAGTCCAGTTCGATCGGTACGAATAAGGTTTCATGCTTGGTCGGAGCCATCGCGCTGAAGACGTACCAGAACGTGGCCATTTCGTCGGTGTCTTCTCCGGTCATGATCGCCTGCAACGCGGCCCGCTGACCGGCTGAGGCGCTTTCATCAATGATCAGTTGCATCTGACCGTTGCCTTCATGAATCGGGCCTGGCCAATGATAAACACCTGCCGCCCGAAGGCCGCCCAGATCGGTGTCACCATAGTGGCCGCTATGGATGTCAAAGACCACAACCGCTTCGCAATTGCCATGAGACGGCAGAACGCTGAACTGGCAAGGACAGCCGAAGTTGCAATTGCAATTGGCCAGTTCCTCGGCCTGGATAACCCATTCTGTCATGATAGCCCCCCAAGAAAAGTCGCATTAAAGAACTCTGCTCAACACAGGCCGGTCCTGTTGATGCTGCCTCGGCTATGAGCCTGAATTCGGCTTCTTGGATGCGAGACCGTATCACGAATCCGTGATATGGACAAACTTGATGGCGGTTTAGTCGTGCATTTTAGGCTTTATCGCAGGCCTTAGTCGCGTTGGGGTTGAACACTGTATTCGTCACTACATTCAAATGTTAGATTTGAGGTGCAGTTTTTTGATCCGGGAGGTTGGTTATGAGCTTTATGAAAACGCTGGCGTCTGTGGCCATTGGGTTTGCTGCGGCCAAGGGTATGGACAAGTATCAGAAGATGGGCGGCATGGCGGGCTTGCAAGACATGATGCAGGGCTCTGGTGGAGGATTTGGCATGGACCAGCTGGGCAAAATGGCCGAGCAGTTTGGCTTGCCCGGGGGGGCAGCGGGACTTCAGGACATGATGGGCAAGATGGGACTTGGTGGCAGTGCCGCCGGAGCCGCCGGTTTGGGCGGCTTGTTGAACGCCATGCAAGGGGCTGCCAAAACCGCCAACCAGCAGGCCGGTGATATGATGGAAACGGTGTTCAGCGGCACACCTGCAGGCGCAGCGATGGAAGCACAAGCCAAACTGATGCTGCGCGCCATGATTCAGGCGGCCAAGGCAGATGGCGAGCTGGATGATCACGAAAAAGAAATCATTCTGGGTGAATTGGGCGACGACATCAGCGACGAGGAACGGGCGTTTGTACAAGAGCAGTTGAACGCACCGATTGATGTCATGGGATTGGCGGCTGATTCTGGCGCGCCGCTGAGAGCGCAGATTTACGCCACGTCTTTGGCGGCTATTCGTCTGGATAACGCGCGTGAAGCGTCATACCTGCGGCAATTGTCCACTGCGCTGGGTCTTTCAGACGCGGAACGGGACCAGATTCACACCTTTATGGGCGCACCAACTCTGCCGGACTAACGCCGAGTGGGATTCCTGTGACTGCATCGGCCGATTGGCCTTGACATAGACGGTGCAGCGCGTAAAAGCGCACGCTCATAGGAATTCAACCGAAAGGCCCCTGCCTTTTCGGACGCAGGAGACAACCATGGCGAAGCCGACGACAATCAAGATCCGCCTGAACTCGACCGCGGGCACGGGCCACTTCTACGTGACCAAGAAAAACGCGCGTACCATGACCGAGAAAATGACCATTCGTAAATACGATCCGGTCGTTCGCAAGCATGTCGAGTACAAGGAAGGCAAGATCAAGTAATCTGCCGTTCCACGTGGACATTTTTTAAAAGGGCTCTGTCAGGCAGAGCCCTTTTTCTATTCTGCATCGCCGTCTTCTGCTGAGTAGATTGGACCAGATCGATCTGGGTCCGTTGCAGAGGCGCATCAGCGCGTGATGCAATCGCATCGGCTGCGGCTTGCTTTTTTAGGCGACCTGCAAGTACGCTTCAGCAAACCGCCACAAAATGTTGAGCGCCATGAAAAAAATCTTGTTGTCCACAATCGCCGTCCTGACCCTAGCGGCTTGTGAAGATCCGTTTAACCGCGAAGGTGTCGGATTTACCGGAATCGATGGGGAGCCACGCACGATCTCCGATGTACCGGGCGCCGTTGCCTTTCTTCCAGATGCGACCAACGTGCCTGCAGAGCTGGCGAAACTTCCAACTGTAACGCTGCGGGTCGATGAGACCGACCCATCCAAAGTCGCGTCAGTGGCAATCGACAACGGTGGGCAGACGCCAAATACAGCTGTTCAGCTAGAGGGCAGCGACACAGACCTGTTCCTCAGTACAGTCAATGTCAACGGCACTTTGTTCGGCGTTTTGCGTACATCTACGAACAGCGTAAAAGTCGATAACTCGATAGGGGTCGGCTTTGCGGAAGAGACTGAACGATTCACCGGATGCCTTCCCTCTGGCAATGTATTCCGCAAAGGAACTTCCGAGCGGAGTTCAGGTTTCGCCGTTCCGCTGAACTGTAGCTGATCACGTTTCGACTCGACTAATAAAACCCCGCCGGTCCGGCGGGGTTTTTCGTTTTCTTGCGACCCGAAGTTGTTTGTTGAAGCAAAGAAAAGGGCCGGTGAAAACCGGCCCTGTAATCATTGTCTTTTCGCAGCTGTTATTCCTGTTGGCCCATGAACATGAGCAGGAACTGGAACATGTTCAGGAACGAGATGTACAAGCTCAGCGCGCCGTCAAAGGCCGCCTTGTCCAGCCACTCCTGGTCGCCATGCGCAGCATGTGCGACGTAGGTGTTCTTGATGTCCTGCGTGTAGAACGCGGTCAGACCAGCAAAAATCAGGATGCCGATGGCGGAAATAGCCAGCATCATGACGCCAGACTGCAGGAACAAGTTGATGATCATTGCAACCAGCAGACCGATCACACCCATCATCAGGAAGGTGCCCATACCGCTGAGGTTACGCTTCGTGGTGTAACCGTAAAGGCTGAGGCCGGCAAAGGCGATTGCAGTCACCAGGAAGGTCTGCGCAATCGAGTAGGGCGTGAAGACCATGAAGATCGAGCTCATGGATACGCCCATGACCGCTGCGAAGGCGAAGAAGCCCAGCTGTACGGTTGCGGCCGAGCCACGACGCATCAAAGCGCCCCAGCCAAAGAAGATGAAGGCCAGAGGGGCGAACATTACAACCCACTTTAGTGGCGACAGGAACAGCGCACCACCGAGGCTGGTCAGATATCGATCAGCGCCGATCTGTGCTACGGCATTGGACGGATCGCTGGTTACTGCCAGACCTGCAATCGCCCAGGCCGCCAGTGCTGTAATCAGCATGCCTACGGACATTGTGCCGTAGACTTTGTTCATGTGGGCGCGCAGGCCCTCGTCAATCTCGGCGGCGCGCGCGCCGGATACCGTCCGGATCGTGTCGAATTGTGCCATCAAAGGGTCTCCCTTGTCGAATATCTTAGTCGCCCCGAGAGTGCGGGGCGGTTTCCCAGTAAATATCGGCAACTAGAGGCTATGTTTCAAGAGATTCCGGATGAAAACCGACTAAAACACGCAACAAATTTGGCGACGGGAGATGAAACACCACCCATCGCCTTCAAAATATGAGTTTTGAAGTTATCTTTTCCAAAAATCAGGTGCGTCCCAGAAGAACCGGCGCGCCTCAGCAGAGGCTTCAGCGCGGGTCACTCCGATATCCTCAAGCGCGGCATCGTCCAGGTGCGCCAGAGCGCGGCGTTGCCGGGTCAGTTCGATTGCCTGAAAGATTCCCACCATCAGGGACCGGTTGGCTGGCTTGCAAGTCGTGTGAAGTGCAACTTGGGTCATGGTCTTTGTCCTTTCCTGGTTTCGCGATGCTTTTTGTTTTCAACATCAATTTCCTTGATAGATATGGATGCATGTGTCATATTTTCAAAACGAATATTTTTGATGTCATCCATAAGGAATCGTGAAGATGCGAAATCTGGACATTACGACCCTGCGATCCTTCGTGGCCGTTGCAGATCAGGGCGGTGTGACACGTGCTGCCGGATTTCTGCACCTGACCCAATCTGCCGTATCCATGCAATTGAAGCGTTTGGAAGAGCTTTTAGGTCTGGAGTTGTTGGATCGAAGCGGCCGTACCATTGCGTTGACTGCATCCGGCGAGCAGCTGCTGGCTTACGCCCGCCGAATGATTGCCCTGAATGATGAGGTGATCGGTCGTCTGACGGATCAAGCTTTTGAAGGCGAGGTTGTTCTCGGTGTGCCCCATGACATTGTCTATCCTGCGATCCCAAGGGTCTTGCAGCGGTTCAACGTAGATTTTCCACGCGTGCGCGTGCAATTGGTGTCATCGTATTCGCTGCAGCTGAAAGATATGTACAAGCGTGGTGAATGCGATTTGATCCTGACAACTGAACCATCTGCGGCTGAGGCGGCAGAGACAATAGCAGAGCTTCCTTTACGCTGGATTGGTGCGCCGGGTGGGTCTGCGTGGCGCAAACAACCGCTGCCGCTGGCACTTGGGCGTAGGTGCCTGTTCCGGCCACAGGTGATTTCGGCATTGGATGCGGCGGGAATTCCTTGGGAGCTGTCAGTTGAAACCGAAAATGACCGGACGATCGAAGCCACGGTCAGTGCTGACCTTGCAGTTAACGCCATGTTAGACGGAACCGAAGCTTCGCATCTCGAGCAAATCGATTCCGGTGGCGCGCTGCCTGATCTGCCAGCCCACATGATCAACCTTTATGGCGGCGAGCCAGGCAGGGGCGCAGTTGTTGAGGCGCTGGCGCAGCTAGTGCGCCAGAATTTTCGGATGCTTGGAAGCACCCCATTGCGTGCGGTCGCGGGGTAAACGCGATCAGGGCGTGATTACAATCTTGCCCGTCGACTTCCGCTCTTTGAGCAGTTGCATCCCCTGCGCGACGTCCTCAAGTTGCAGTGTATGGCTGATATGCGGCTTTATGCGCCCTTCTGCGTGCCACCGGAAAAGGGTTTCGAAGCTGTTGCGTACGGCCTCGGGGCGGAATTTTAAGTATCCGCCGATGTAAAAACCGATGACGGTCAGGTTCTTGACCAACAAGTGGTTTGCAGGGATTTGCGGCACCTCGCCCCCCGCGAAGCCAATTGGAAGCAAGCGGCCTTCGGGGTTGGTGGCACGAAACGCAGCTTTGAACACGTCGCCGCCGATGGCATCATAGACGACATCCGCGCCGCCCAGTGCTTTGACCCGCTCTCTCAGGTCTTCTGAGGCGTCGATCAGATGATCGGCCCCTGCGGCCTGGGCCACGGCAAGTTTGTCTTCGCCCCGCGCCTGCGCGATAACTGTCGCGCCCATGAGCTTGCCGATCTCGACTGCAGTCAAGCCAACGCCGCCCGCAGCGCCAGTCACTAAAAGTGTCTCGCCCGGTTGCAATCTCGCTCGATGATCCAGCGCCATGTGACTGGTGCCATAGGCGATCTGGATTGCGGCGGCCTCTTCAAAGCTAATGCAATCAGGCAATGGGATCGCGCGTTCGGCATCAAACACGCCGTATTCAGCCAACCCGTCCTGTCCGGAGTAGACCGCAATTCGATCGCCCGGTTTCAAACCCGACACGTCGGGCCCGATTTCATCCACAACGCCCGCGATTTCCATGCCCAGGGTAAAAGGGGCTGGGGGCGTGTCCTGATAAGTGCCTTTTTGCATCAGCAGGTCGGCGAAGTTCAGACCGCACGCCTTGATCGCAACCCGCACTTGACCCTTCGTTGGTGTTGGTACTTCAAGATCGCACAGCTCAGCCGGTACTCCGGTAGATTGAACGCTATAGGCCCGCATTTGTCCCCTCGCAATTTTGGGTCATAGGCACGCGTGAGGTGGCGAAAGTCAATTGGTTTGGTACATCAGAGGCAACGCGAAACCAGCAGGTTTCTTGCAACCAAGGCAACCGGGCACGTAGGGCGCAACGCAATACAACCACAACCCTTCAAAAAGGGGTATGACTCAACCGTCTTGAAAAAAATTCAAAAACCGGCATTATAAACGCCTAGTGCTGTTTAGGGGGGCGGCACAGTCCGTATTAGGGGTGCATTAAGGGGAACCCTCTAATTTTGCGATAGCGGACGTCGCGACCTCCAACGCAGATGTTTGTGTAGTATAGGAGAATACCAATGACTCATCACGTCGATGTCCATGTGGGCAAGCGCGTTCGGCATCGCCGCTGGCTGATTGGCATGACCCAACAGCAGTTGGCGCAGCAAGTTGGTATCAAGTTTCAGCAAATTCAAAAATATGAAACCGGAGCCAACCGAATCAGCGCTTCTCGCCTGTGGGATATTGCCGAGGCATTGGAAGTGCCGGTCAGCTTTTTCTTTGAAGGTTTGGAAGAAACCCAGAAAAGCGAATCGGACAAAAAATCCGTTCCTGCCGACCTGATGGGCGACAAGGAAGCATTGGATCTGGTGCGTTCATACTATGCGATTCCGGAAAATCAGCGTCGCCGTCTGTTCGAGTTGGCGCGAGTTCTCAGCGACGTCGCCTGAGTGACTTGACTTTGTTGGACATTGCTCGCACCTGTGAGCGATGCAACCAACGATCCAAAGCGACATCGAAATTGCCGAAGAAATGGCCGAAGCAGCACGTTCGGCCATTCTTCCGTTTTTTCGTCAAACAAATCTTGAAACGTCAAACAAGCTTACCGACGGGTTTGACCCTGTAACGGTGGCTGACCGCGCCGCCGAGCAAGCGATGCGAGAGGTTCTGTCCCGGCAGCGCCCAGAAGACGGTATTCTGGGCGAAGAGTTTGGTGCGCATAAAGGCTCCAGTGGCCGCACTTGGGTATTGGACCCTATCGATGGGACCCGCGGCTTTATCAGCGGAACGCCAACCTGGGGTGTTCTGATTGCGCTGAGCGATCACGATGGGCCATTTATGGGGGTCATCGATCAACCCTATATCGGAGAGCGTTTCATAGGATCGCCATCCGGCGCTCATTTGACCGGGCCTTTGGGCACCAGTAAAATGCAAACGCGCGATACCAGAACACTGGATCAGGCTACTTTGTTCACCACATTTCCCGAGGTCGGCACCTCAAAAGACCAGGCCGGGTTTCAGGCCGTATCCGAGCAGGTGCAACTAACGCGGTATGGAATGGATTGTTACGCCTATGCGCTTCTGGCCGCAGGACAGGCGGATCTGGTGATTGAGGCTGGCCTGAACTCTTACGACATTCAAGCACCTATCGCTGTAATTCAAGCGGCAGGGGGGATCGTGACAGATTGGCAAGGTGGCCCAGCGCATGATGGTGGTCGTGCCTTGGCTGCCGCGAACGCAGAGCTTCACGCCGCAGCCCTTGAGATACTGCGCCGATTCTGAACACTGTTGCCGCGCACACGAATGGCGGTTAAACCGTAAATAGCCGGTTCTTGAGCCCGTTTTCCGCCGGCCAACGCACTCCTTGCATGAAACGGGCAGATGCAGGAGAGCGATATGACCGAAATCCTACTCAAGAACGCTGACCTTATCCTGACGATGGACGACACCCGGCGGGAATTGTCTGGGGCTGACATTCTGATCCGCGAGGGGCAGATTGCCCAGATCGGGAAGGGCTTGCAGGCGCAGGGCGAAGTTCACGATGCCTCGGGCTGTCTGGTGACACCCGGTCTGGTGAACACCCATCACCACCTTTACCAAACCCTGACCCGTGCCGTTCCGGGCGGTCAGGATGCGTTGCTGTTTGGGTGGCTGCAAACGCTTTACCCGATCTGGGCAAGGTTCGGACCGGATGAGATGTTCACCTCTGCCCAGATTGGCTTGGCTGAACTGGCGCTTTCGGGCTGTACGCTCAGCTCCGATCACCTTTATCTCTACCCCAACGGCGCGCGGCTCGAAGACACGATTTCTGCTGCGTCCGAGCTGGGGATGCGGTTCCACCCAACGCGTGGCGCGATGAGCATCGGCGAGAGCGATGGTGGACTGCCGCCGGACAGCCTTGTTGAAAAGGAAGCCGCCATTCTGGACGATATGATCCGGGTTGTTGACGCGTTTCATGACCCGTTAGAAGGGTCGATGTGCCGCGTTGGCCTTGCCCCGTGTTCGCCGTTCTCTGTCAGCCGTGAGCTGATGCGCGATGCAGCTTTGCTGGCGCGAGACAAAGGTGTGATGCTTCATACGCATTTGGCTGAAAATGATGAGGACATTGCTTATTCGCAGGCGCAGTTCGGGTGCCGCCCCGGTCAGTATGCCGAAGATTTAGGCTGGACCGGCCCCGATGTCTGGCACGCCCATTGTGTCAAACTGGATGGGGCCGAAATTGATCTGTTCTCGCGCACCAAAACAGGTGTGGCCCACTGCCCCTGTTCGAATTGCCGCCTTGGATCTGGCATCGCGCCAGTTCGGGCGATGCGTGACGCAGGCGTCAAGGTTGGTCTTGGCGCGGACGGCTCGGCCAGCAATGACAATGGCAACCTGATGTTGGAAGCGCGGCAGGCGATGCTGCTGCAGCGAGTGGCCAGCGGCGCAGACGCCATGTCGGCGCGAGAAGCGTTGGAGATCGCGACACGTGGCGGGGCTGATGTGCTGGGCCGCACCGATTGCGGCCGGCTTATGCCCGGTAAACGTGCGGATATCGCAGTGTGGGACACACGTTGCATCGAAAGCGCAGGCAGTTGGGATCCTGCAGCGTTGCTGTTGGCGGGGCCAATGACCGTGAAACATCTGTTTGTTGAAGGCCGTCAGATTGTGCGGGATGGGCATATCACTACGATTGATCTGCCCCGTGTGATCGAGCGTCAGAATGCGCTTGCGCGGGCGTTGCAGGCTTAAGCAGCCTGTTGCCCGCCGATCCAAACCTCGGCCACGGCCCGATCATCACCCATCATGATGGTCGGGAAGACTGCCTCCCACACATCGTTTGCATGGGCCTCGCGCTGGGCAATGGCTGGGGTCGAGGCGAGGTCGAGCACAACCAGATCCGCCTCCATCCCCGGTGCGACATTGCCGATGCAGTCATCCATGCGCAGGCTCCGCGCGGACCCGACGGTGCCCAGCCACAGCAATTGCGCCGGATGCAGCGGGCGGCCACGCAGTTGGCCGATTTCATAGGCTGCCGCCATTGTGCGCAGCATCGAGAAACTGGACCCGCCGCCTGTATCCGTGGCCAGACCGACGCGGTGGCCATCATGGATTAGCCCATTCATGTCAAACAGACCCGAACCGATGAAGGTGTTCGAAGTGGGGCAGTGGATCAGTGAGGCATCAACTTCGCGCAGCCGATCCCGCTCCCGGTCCTCCAGATGGATGACGTGTCCATAAAGACCGTTCTGGCCCAACAGACCGAACTTTTCGTAGGTATCAAGATAATCCCGCGCGTCGGGGAACAGGGATTGAACCCATTCGATTTCATCCGTTTGCTCGCTCAGATGGGTTTGCATCAGGCAATGTGGATGTTCGGCCCACAGCGCGCCCATCGCTTCCAGCTGTTCCGGGGTTGAGGTCGGCGAAAAGCGCGGGGTGATGGCATAGGACAGCCGGTCGATACGATGCCACTTTTCCAGCAGGGCTGCTGATTGATCGTAAGCAGTCTGCGCTGTGTCTCGCAGACCTTCGGGCGCATTGCGGTCCATGCATGTCTTGCCCGCCACCACCCGCTGCCCACGCTGCTGCGCTGCGGTAAAGAACGCATCCACACTTTCGGGGTGGATTGTGCAAAAGCTGCACATCGTAGTGGTGCCATGTGCGGTGGTCAGGTCCAGGTAACGATTGGCGATCTCGGTTGCATAGTCCGGATCGCCAAACTTCATCTCTTCCGGGAAGGTGTAGGTGTTCAGCCAGTCAATCAGCCGCTTCCCCCAACTGGCGATCATAGCCGTCTGGGGGTAATGCACATGCGGGTCAACAAACCCTGCCATGATCAGATGGTTGCCATGGTCCTTGGTGGCTGCATCGGGGTGAGCCTGCGTCAACGTATCGGCGGTGCCAACATCGGCGATGCGCCCGTCTTCGATCACAACCGCTTCGTGCAGTCGTGTGGCGTCGGTCGGCTCTCCTTCAAAAGGTGAACCTGTGAAACTCAGAACGCGCCCCTTCAAAAGCGTCTTTTGCGCCATTTGCCCTGTTCTCCACCTCATTTGAACCGCACATCAGCATAGGCGGTCGAAAGAAGTGGGTAAATTGGCGCATTGTCATTGTTTTCCTGTAGCTGCTTCTTCTATTTAGGGGCCAATCGCCGAGACAAGGGGGCAGCGCATGACGACAGGCAGTGACGAAGCCGGACACGATCTGCCCCGGGACGAGGACGCCTATGCGCTGGACCCCAAGGTTGTGGCGGGAATCCTCTATGCGGTGGATATCGACGACCGCGACAAGCTGATTGAGCTGATGGAGCCGCTGCACGCGGCGGACATCGCGGACCTTCTTGAGCAGATCAACCCGTTTGACCGGTCCCGCCTGATCCGCCTGTATGACAAGGAATTTGACGGCGACATCCTGTCCGAACTGGATGAATCGGTCCGCGAAGAGGTGATATCGGTCCTGAACCCGGATGTTCTGGCTGAAGCCGTGCGCGAGATGGAAAGCGACGATGTCGTCGACCTGCTTGAGGACCTTGAGGAGCCTCAGCAGGAAACCATCCTGGATGCGCTGGAGGATTCCGAACGGATCGCCGCCGAACAGGCGCTGTCCTACCCTGAAAATTCGGCCGGCCGTCTCATGCAGCGCGAGGTCGTCATGGCGCCCGAGCATTGGACCGTCGGGCAAACGATTGATTTCATGCGCGCCAATGATGATCTGCCCGAGCAGTTTTATCACGTGGTGCTGGTCGATCCGCGCCTGAAGCCAGTGGCGCAGGTGACTTTGGGTAAGCTGATGGCGACGCGGCGCGAAGTACCGCTAACCGATCTGGCGGAAGAAGAATTTCACATCATCCCCGTCGATCAGGACGAAGAAGACGTGGCGTATGCCTTCAACCAGTACCATCTGATCTCGTCACCGGTGGTGGATTCTGATGGTCGTCTGGTTGGTGTTATCACCATCGACGACGCAATGGTTGTTTTGGATGAGGAACACGAAGAAGACATCCTGCGCCTCGCTGGCGTGAGCGACGAAAGCTCCATTTCCGACAGTGTGGCGGCGACAAGCCGACGGCGGCTGCCTTGGTTGGCGGTTAACCTATGTACGGCGATCTGTGCTTCGCTGGTGATTTCACAGTTTGAGGCCGCGATTGATCAACTGGTCGCGCTGGCCATCCTGATGCCCATTGTCGCGTCAATGGGTGGTAACGCGGGCACACAATCGCTGACGGTGGCCGTACGTGCTCTGGCGACGCGAGACCTGACCAATGCAAACGTAATGCGTGTTATCCGGCGCGAATTGTTGGTCGGCATGCTCAACGGGCTATGCTTTGCCATCGTGTTGGGTACCGTGGGGATGTTGTGGTTTGACTCTCCGCTATTGGGTGTCGTGATCGGCTCTGCCTTGGTCGTGAACATGATCATCGCCGGGTTCGCGGGTACGGTAGTACCTGTCGTGCTGGACCGTTTGGGTGTTGACCCGGCGCTGGCGTCCGGAACCTTTGTGACAACCACAACGGATGTCATGGGGTTCTTCATCTTTCTTGGCCTTGCCAGCGTGGTGCTCTTGTGACCGATCTGACCGAAATCAAGGCCGCAGCCCGCAAAGCGGCCTTTGCCCGCCGCAAGGCTGCATTTGATACGCGTTTGCCCGGTGCGGCCGGACGGCTATCCGAGGTTCTGGCGGGGCACCGGGGCGTACCCATGTCAGGCTATATGCCGATCCGGACCGAGATCGACCCTCTGCCCGCGATGGCCGAGGCATCGGCTTACGGGCCGGTTGGCGTGCCGGTCATTCAGGCCGCTGGTCAACCTTTGAAATTCTCTCGCTGGACGCCCGAAGGTGTACTAAAAGATGGCCCGTTCGGAGCCAAAGTGCCCGAGGTGGATGACTATTTCGACCCCGAGATTCTGATCGTGCCGCTGGTCGCGTTTGATGCAAATGGTGGTCGGCTGGGCTATGGCGGCGGGTTCTATGACCGCACGCTGGAAGGTTTGCGCGCCAAGCGCCCGACGCTGGCCATCGGTTTTGCCTTTGATGCGCAGGAAACAGAGGGCCTGCCGTTGGAGCCAACAGACCAACCGTTGGATATGGTCATCACGGAAAGCCGGGTGCTGACCTTCTAGCTGTTATTGCTCGAAATGGCTGCGCAAGTAATCCCAGGCATCAATTTCGGTGCCGTCTGTCAGAATGCAGACACCAAAAACGCTGCCGTCTTCGTTTTTCCGAAGTTGATAAGTCCCGTCGTTTTCGATGCAAAATGTTGCTGCGGGGTTGGGCATGGAGGTTTTGGTGCCTTCGGCAACGGCAGCCGAAGCAAACAAGACGCTGGCCGTCAGTAAAACTAAAGATTTCACGAAGAATTCCTTCTATTTTCAAACGCTCTTCAAAAATATTGCCACAGGTGAATGTGAATTCAACCCTCAACTCTGCGGCAAATTTCATGCTTCCGCCTTGTTATTGCCCTGCACAGCCCCTACGACCCGGATCATGAGGATTTTGTTTCTTGGTGACGTCATGGGGCGCGCGGGCCGCGCCGCCGTTCAGCAGCACTTGCCGCGCCTGCGCGATGAATGGCGGCTGGATTTTGTTGTGGTCAACGGCGAAAACGCGTCGAACGGTATGGGCCTGAGCGGCGATCACGCCAAGCTGCTTCTGGATGCGGGTGCGGATTGCCTGACGCTGGGTGATCATGCCTTCGATCAGAAGGACATGTTGCAATATATCGAGAAAGAGCAGCGCATCGTGCGCCCGGTGAACTTTGCCAAAGGCGCACCGGGGCGGGGGCATCGGCTGTTCAATGCACCGGGTGGGCGCAAGGTTCTGGTCGCGCAGGTGCTTGGGCAGGTTTTCATGAAACGGCCCTTTGACGATCCGTTCTCGGCCATCGAACCGATCCTGAAGTCGCATCCTCGCGGGGGGCAGGCGCAAGCCATCATCGTGGACATGCATTGCGAGGCGACGTCCGAGAAAATGGCGATGGGCCATTATTGCGATAAACGTGCCAGCCTCGTTGTAGGAACGCACACTCATGTGCCGACCGCAGATTCTCAGATATTGCCGGGTGGTACAGGCTATCTGACAGATGCAGGCATGTGCGGAGACTACGACTCGGTCATCGGGATAGACAAGCAGGAACCGATGCGCCGCTTCATCACCGGTATGCCCAAGGCGAGGTTCACCCCTGCAAATGGTGAAGCAACGCTAAGCGGCGTTTTCGTGGAAACCGATGATCGCGACGGGCGGGCAAAATCTGTGCATATGGTGCGCGTCGGGGGGCGTTTGGAACAAGCTGGGCCTGAATAACAAACGTCAGGCTTGCTCTGCCGTGCGCAATGCGTGAAACTGCATGTCATCAGGCGCTTGGGCCCGGGTTCGGACAGAATACCACGAATGAATTTCCTTTCACTGACAGACACGGGCAGCGCAATTCTGGCGTTGCTTATCGTTGCGGGCATGTTCGTCATGTTCCTGCGCGAGGTTTATCCGACCGAGGTTGTGGCCATCGGAGGCGTCTCGCTGATGCTTGTTACGGGCATTCTGCCCTATCAAAGCGCGTTGGCGGTTTTGTCCAATCCCGCGCCTTGGACGATCGCAGCAATGTTCATCATCATGGGGGCCCTGGTGCGAACGGGGGCATTGGATTCGTTCACCTCAACCGCGCAGAAACAGGCTCAGGTCAACCCGCGCATCGCGATTGGGCTGCTCATGGCGTTTGTCGTTCTGGCCTCGGCTGTGGTGTCGAATACCCCGGTGGTTGTGGTCATGATCCCGGTCTTTGTACAAATTGCGCGAACCTTGAATGTGCCCGCGTCCAAGTTGCTGATTCCTTTGAGTTATGCGGCCATTCTGGGCGGCACGCTGACATTGATTGGCACATCGACCAACCTGCTGGTTGATGGTGTTGCGCGCGCTCAGGGGATGACACCCTTTACAATCTTCGAGGTCACGCCGCTGGGGATCGTCCTTGTGATCTACGGGATGATTTATTTGCGCTTCATCGCGCCCAAGCTTTTGCCCGAGCGTGACAGTATGGCGTCATTGCTCAGCGACCGGTCGAAGATGAAGTTCTTTACCGAAGCCGTCATTCCACCCGACAGCAACCTGATCGGGCGCGAAGTGACCGGTGTTCAATTGTTCAAACGACCCGGAGTCCGTCTGATCGACGTGGTTCGCGGGGATGAATCACTGCGGCGCAATCTGAAAGGCGTTGAGCTGAGGGTTGGCGACCGTGTGGTTTTACGGACCGAGATGACCGAGTTGTTGAGTTTGCAAAGCAACAAGGAACTCAAGCGTGTGGATCAGGTTTCTGCCGTTGAAACCAAGACGGTCGAAGTGCTGATCACACCCGGATGCCGCATGGTAGGGCGGACCTTGGGAATGCTGCGTCTGCGGCGGCGATATGGTGTCTATGTCTTGGCGGTTCACCGTCGCAACCAGAATATCGGTCGCCAACTTGACGATCTTGTGGTCCGTGTGGGTGACACGTTGCTGCTGGAAGGTGCGCCCGCCGACATACAACGGCTTGCGGCTGAAATGGATATGGTGGACGTCACCCAACCGTCGGCGCGCGCTTTCCGACGCAGCCATGCGCCCATTGCAATAGGCGCACTGATTGGGATTGTTGCGCTTGCTGCGCTGGGCATCGCACCGATCCTGCTGCTTTCGATTGTGGCGGTGGCAGTAGTCTTGGTGACCCGCTGTATCGATGCGGATGAGGCATTTTCCTTTGTCGAAGGTCGGCTATTGGCTTTGATATTTGCGATGCTCGCCATTGGCGCAGCATTGGACAGTTCTGGCGCCGTGTCGTTGATTGTCGAGGCTGTTGCGCCTGGGCTTAGCGCTTTGCCGCCCTTCCTGATCATCTGGGCGGTCTATCTGCTGACCTCCGTCCTGACTGAACTGGTCTCGAACAACGCTGTTGCTGTTGTTGTTACGCCAATCGCCATTGGTTTGGCGCAGGCCGTGGGAATGGACCCGCGTCCGCTTGTGGTCGCGGTCATGGTGGCGGCTTCGGCCTCATTTGCAACGCCGATCGGCTATCAGACGAATATGATGGTCTATGGCCCCGGAGGTTATCGGTTTACCGATTTCATGAAGGTGGGCATCCCGCTGAACTTGACAGTTGGGTTGCTGGCGTCGCTGCTGATCCCGTTGATCTGGCCCCTTTAGGATCGGCTTAGAATTGCCACCTGTTTCAGGAAGCCCTTGTAAACGTGCAAAGACACACGATCTTTTTGAAATGTGATTTGTAAAAGGGGATTTGCCATGCTGACGACCGGAAAAGCCATATTGGCAGGTGCAGTGTTTGCCGCCATGATCAGTAGTGTCGCGATGGCGGGCACGGTTGAAGGTACCGCGACGTATCGAGAGCGTATCGCCCTTCCGCCCAATGCAACCCTGTTTGTTGAGCTTCAGGATATTTCGCTGGCCGATGCACCAGCCGTGACACTCTCGGCGCAACGATACGCTTTGACAGGTGTGCCTGCGCAGTTTGAACTGACCTATGATGATGCGTTGATCAAAGAAGGGCACAGCTACGCGGTGCGAGCGACGGTCACGCAGGGGCAAAAGCTGTTGTTCACTACAGACACGGTTTATCCGGTCCTGACAAACGAAGCGGGGAACTCGGCTGACTTGTTGCTGGTCCAAGCCCAAAGTCAGGGAAGTGTGACGATTGAGAACACCGAATGGGTTGCCGCAACCCTGAATGGCGCGCCTCTTGAGACGGAAAAACGCCCAGAGCTGAGTTTTGGGCAAGGCGGGTCCTTTGGTGGCAGCGGCGGCTGTAACCGGTTCAGCGGTCAGGCCGAGATTTCAGGCAACCGGCTCACATTTCCCGACAACATGGCCGCAACCCTCATGGCTTGTCCGCCCGAGTTGGATGAAGTTGAGCGCGCCTTCCTCAAGACGATGCAAAGCGTCACGTCCTTTGCGATGGAAGGCGACGCGCTGGCTCTTCTGAACGGCGACGGAGAGCCGGTGATCAAGCTGGTCCGCAAATAAAGCAGAGGGGCCATCAGGCGACAGCCCTAGACCGCCCTGCGTTGCGCCCCGAAAATATGCAACCGCCCAAGAACGTACCCTCGAGCGCGTTGTAGCCGTGGTAGCCTCCACCGCCGAACCCGGCGACTTCGCCAGCGGCGAACAGGCCAGGCACCACATTTCCATCGCCTCCGATCATCTGGCTGTCCAGGTTGGTTTGCAACCCGCCCAACGTTTTACGCGTCAGAACGTGCAGCTTGACCGCGATCAGCGGGCCGTTGGTCGGATCGAGGAACTTATGCGGTTTTGCTGTGCGGATCAGCTTGTCGCCGCGATAGTTTCGGGCGGCCAGAATCGCCATCATCTGGGCGTCTTTTGAGAATGGATTGTCGACCTGCGAGTCGCGCGCTTCGATCTGCCCGCGCAAGTGCGCCTCGTCAATCAACCCACCGCCCAGATGGTTCATCCGGTTGACCAGTTCGGTCAACGTGTTGGCGACGACGAAATCCTCGCCATGTTCTTTGAACGCTTCCACCGGTGCGGTTGCTTTGGAGCCTGACAGGATGCGCTGACGGATGACCTCTTTCCAACTGCCGGAGGTAAAGTCCGGGTTCTGTTCAGACCCGGATAGGGCGAATTCCTTCTTGATGACCTTTTGGGTCAGAACAAACCAGCTGTATTCGTATCCTGTTTTCAGGATTTCCTTCAGCGTCCCCAGCGTATCGAACCCCGGCAGGCAGGGCGGTTCCAGACGGTTTCCTTTGGCGTCGAACCACATAGAGCTGGGGCCGGGCAGAATGCGTATGCCATGGGCAGGCCAGATCGGATCCCAGTTGCGGACGCCTTCGGTGTAATGCCACATGCGGTCGCCGTTGATCACATGTCCGCCGGCTTTTTCGCTGATCGCGATCATGCGGCCATCGACATGAAAGGGCACGCCAGCCACCATGTCTTTTGGAGGTTCGCCCAGACGATCCTTGGGCCAGTTCTGCCGAACCATTTCAAAGTTGCCGCCAATACCACCCGAGGTAACGATGACCGACGGCGCATAGGCCTCGAACTCTCCCACTTCGTCCCGGTTGGTCTTTCCGCCACGTTGGGCGGTGTCGTTGGCCAAAACCTCGCCTGATACGCCTTTGGCCGTGCCGTTCTGCATGATGATATGGCTGACCTGATGGCGGAACTTCAGCTGGATCAGACCGGCGCTGGCATGTTCGCGGACCCGACGGATGAAATGCTCCAGAACGCCGGGGCCAGTGCCCCAAGTGATGTGAAAACGCGGAACAGAGTTGCCATGCCCGTTCGCATAGGATCCACCGCGTTCTGCCCAACCTACGACCGGAAACCAGCGCAAACCCATCTGATGCAACCAGGGGCGCATTTCACCAGCCGCAAACTCGACATAACTCTCGGCCCATTTGCGGGGCCAAGCGTCTTCCGCGCGGTCGAACTGTGCGCTGCCCATCCAGTCACGAAGGGCAAGCTCTTGGCTGTCGTGTATGCCCATCCGCCGTTGTTCCGGAGTGTCGACCATGAACAAACCACCGAGGCTCCAGAACGCCTGACCACCCAGAAAGCTCTCGGGCTCCTGATCGACAATGATGACCTTTTTGCCCCGGTCGCCCAGTTCAGCTGCGGCGGCCAGTCCGGCTAGGCCTGCGCCGACGACAATCGCATCTGCTGTGTTCTTGGTCATGAACTGTCCTTTCAGCGTCGTCGAAACCAAACGAGGAACGGCAGCACGACGGCATACATCGTGATCCCGTAGACTGCGGACGGCAGGGCCAGAGGGCTAAATCCGCTCTCTGTGCCTGTGATTAGGGCCGCCAGTGTAATGCCCAGTGTCGAGTTCTGGATGCCAGTGTCAATTGATATGCTTTTACACTCGGCCCATGACAGATTTGCAGCACGTGCGATCCCCAGCCCAATAAGCAAAAGGGCCACGTTAAGCGAGATCAGACCGGTGCCCATGATGCCCAGGTTATCAATGAAAATCTGCCAGTTTCCAGCCAGGGCGGCCACGACAATCATGACAAACAAAACGGTTGCGAGCGTCGAAAGTCCGCCCTCGATGCGGTTTGCAAACCCGGTTGCAAACCTGCGAACTCCGACCCCAATGGCAACGGGAAGGGTGGTGATCAGAAACATGGCAATCGCCAGGCCGCTGATCGACACATCTGGCGCGTTTTCCCCCATGAAATAGGTAATGGACCACGCCGCCAGAAACGGCACTGTCAGGATTGAAAAGATGCTGATCACCGCAGTCAGGCTGACGGAAAGCGCCACGTCGCCCTTGGCTAGCTTGGTCAGTATGTTGCTGGTCACACCGCCCGGGCAAAAGCTGAGCAGCATGAAGCCAACTGCGATTTCAGGGGGCAGTCCAAACAGTGTGACGGTGAAGAACGCAGCAATGGGCAGAAGTACGACCTGACATACCGCACCAATTGCAAAAGGATATTTCCGGTTCAGCACACGCCGGAAATCCGCGATCTCTAGCCCGATGCCTAGGGACAGCATTATGGTGGCAAGCGAGATCGGCAGGCCGACATTGATGAGCAAATCCAAGAACAACTCCTCCCAAAGTCGTTTCGGATCAGCCTATGCGAGCATGAAAGGCGCAGGCAACCGCGCCGTTAGGTCACTTGTAGCGTTCGACGAAGCGGCGCAGGATTTCGCCGGGTTGGGTGACGTCTGCGGCGTTGCAGATGTCGATCAGGCGCTGGGCGTCTTCGGGCGGGAAATAGCCGTGATGTTTGTAGATGTTGATGCGCTGCTCAAAGTCTCTTGCATCCGCTTCGGGGTGAAACTGTGTGGCATAGACGTTCTGACCAAAGCGGATCATCTGAAACGGGCAGGGGTCTGAGGCAACAAGATGTACGCAGCCTTCGGGCAAAGCCTGAACAGCTTCTTTGTGGCCAACGAAGGCGTCGAACTCCAGGTTCAGCCCGGCTGTCAGTGGATCATTGGCACCATCGTCCGTCAGGCGGCAGGCTGACGGTCCGACCGGTTCGCCATAGCGGGCTTTGCTGACTTCACCGCCCAGATGTGCGGCCAGAACGCCCAAACCATAGCAGCAGCCCATGAAGGGGTGATCCTGCGCCGTGATCTGCGGCATGAGCCCCATGACCGCACCTTCGATCTTTGCATCCAGTTCAGATTTCGTCGCGGGATCATCGCTGACACAGCCGGGACCACCGCCAACGATGACACCTGCATAGTCTGTTACATCCAAACTTTCAGGCAGGTCCTCACAATCCAGCCGGATACGGTGGGTTTGCTCGGGCGCAAGGCCAGTCTTGTCCAGAATCGAAGCATATTCGGCGTCGGATGCATCCGTTTCCGGGCGCAGTTGCAGGATCAAAAAGCGTTTCATATGCTGCCTTTACCCGTCAAAGCGGCCAGAAGACAAGGATGGCAGGTATGGAAACCGCGATGATCAGCACCTCAAGCGGCAGACCCATGCGCCAGTAATCGCCGAACCGATAGCCTCCGGGGCCCAGAACCAGCGTATTGTTCTTGTGTCCAATTGGCGTGAGGAACGCGGCCGAGGCAGCTACCGCAACCGTCATCAGGAATGGGTCGGGTGAAACCTCGAGCGTGCGGGCCATTTGGATACCAACAGGGGCGGCGACAATGGCGGTGGCAGTGTTGTTCAGCACATCCGACAATGTCATGGTCACGATCATCAACACAGTCAGGATCGCCCAAGCGGGCAGACCATCGGTCAGTTGGATCAGCGCATTTGCAATGAGTTCAGTCCCGCCAGAGGTCTCCAAAGCACTGCCAAGTGGGATCATCGACCCCAGAAGGACAACCACCGGCCATTCGATGTGATTATAGATGTCGGCAATTGGCATGATCTTGGTCAGCACATAAGCGATGACAACCAGACCCAAAGCTATCGGCAGGTAGATCAACCCAATACTTGCGGCCAAAACGGCGGCAGCAAACAGGCCGATGGCCAGCCACGCTTTATCGTTTGCGGTAACATTCAGGCCGCGTCCGGCAAGGGGCAGGCAACCCAGCCACTCCGTCACATCCGCAGCGCGGTCGCGCGGGCAAAGCAGCAGCAGGATATCGCCGGGTTCCACCTCGGTTTTGCGAACCTGTTGGGTGATTTGTCGCCCCTGACGTGAGATGCCCATCAGCACTGTACTCTGCCGCCAGGCCAGTCCAAGACCCTGTGCGGTGCGCCCGGTGATGCGGGCGCTTTCCGGCACAACCACCTCGATGACTTCAAGCCCGTCGCCCTCAGCCGTCAGTAACTCCTGCCGTCGCGTGTCCGAAAAGTCGAGATTCAGCGCGGCGCGAAATTCGTCCAACGCCTCGGGTCGGGCCTCCAAAACCAGTGCGTCGCCTTCCTTCAGCGTGGCATGGGCGGATCGGCCATAACGCCTCTTGCCATCGCGGATCAGACCAATGATGGCGACATCAGATTTTTCAGCTGCCTCATAGAGCTCACTCACGCGTTTTCCGATATGGATCGAACCCGGCGGGATGGTTAGTTCGGCGATATACTCGGCCAGTGCTTCTGAGGTTTCAGTTTGCGGCCCGCGGTTAGGGATCAGACGCCAGCCGACCAGAGCGACAAAGGCAAGACCCGCAATTGCGGCTATCCCGCCCACGGGCGCAAAATCAAACATGTGAAACGGCTCGCCCAGCGTCTCGGCCCGGATCGACGCGATGATGATGTTCGGAGGGGTGCCGATCAGGGTCGCCATCCCCCCCAGAATGGTTGCAAAGCTCAGCGGCATCAGTGACAGACCCACAGACCGCCCGGCTTTGCGTGCGGTCTGGATGTCTACAGGCATCAACAGCGCCAGCGCCGCCACGTTGTTCATGAAGGCTGACAGGACCGCGCCGATCCCGCCCATCAGCGCAATATGCGCGCCCAGCCCCCGTGAGGCATCGACCAAAGTGCGGGTAATCATGAAAACCGCCCCCGAACGGACCAGCCCGGCCGAGACGACCAGCACAAGTGCCACGATGATGGTGGCCGGGTGGCCGAACCCTGCAAAAGCGTCATCCACTGGCACAACACCCAGCATGACGCCGATCATCAGCGCGGCGAAGGCCACAAGATCGTACCGAAACCGACCCCAAAGCAACATTCCAAAGACTGTGATGAAAAGCGAAAAAAGAATGATCTGATCAGTCGTCATGCCGTCACCATACAAGCCAGTGGTACTGTCGCAAGCCGCTCTCTTGATCCTGCCCCCCGCAAACGTCTATATGAGCGCCGAACACGTAATCACGATGACGAGGACGCATTATGGCAGGCCACTCCAAATGGGCCAACATCCAGCACCGCAAGGGACGTCAGGACGCCGCGCGGTCCAAACTGTTTTCCAAACTGTCGAAAGAGATCACCGTTGCCGCCAAGATGGGCGACCCTGATCCCGACAAGAATCCGCGCCTGCGTCTGGCCGTAAAAGAAGCCAAGTCGAACTCGGTCCCGAAGGACGTGATCGACCGCGCAATCAAGAAATCGGTCGCCGGTGAGGGCGACGATTATGAAGAAATCCGCTACGAGGGTTACGGCCCGAACGGTGTCGCGGTGATCGTCGAGACCATGACCGACAACCGTAACCGCACCGCCTCGACCGTGCGTTCGACCTTTTCCAAGAATGGCGGCAATCTGGGTGAGACGGGCTCGGTCGGGTTTATGTTCGACCGTAAGGGCGAGGTTGTCTATCAGGCGGATGCCGGCGATGCGGATACGATTTTCGAAGCCGCGATCGAGGCCGGGGCCGAGGATGTCGAAAGCTCGGAGGATGGTCACATCATCTGGTGCGCCGATACCGACCTGAACGATGTATCGAGCGCGCTGGAAGAAGCGTTGGGTGAATCGGAATCGACCAAGCTGGTATGGAAGCCCACCACCACGACCGAGCTGGGGCTGGAAGATATGCAAAAGCTGATGAAGCTGGTGGATGCGCTGGAAGACGATGACGACGTGCAACGCGTTACGACCAATTTCGAAGCCACTGACGAAGTGATGGCGCAGCTCTGAAAAAGCGCAAGATGCGGTTTGGAAACCCGGCCAACCTGGCCGGGTTTTTTCGTTTCCGGGCGATTTCCAATGGTTGTTGGCGGAATCCGTGGATGCGCTTAGGTTGGGCGGGTATTGATCTATGGAAAGATGCGACCGCAAGACCCATGACGCCCGAGACACCCGATGCTGCCAAACGCAATGTGCCTGTTCTGACTGGGCAGAGTATTATGTCTCAGGTTGCGTGGACCCTTGGCAGCCCATCGGTGGTATTGCCGTTTCTGGCGGTGTCTTTTGAGCTGCCAATGTTCGTGGCGGGTGCTTTGGTTTCGGTCCGGATGGTCGGCAGCATGATATCTGACTTCTTTCTGGCGCAATCCGTAGCGGCAAAATCCCAGAAGAAGCGGGCCATTGCCCTGACCGAAGCTGTTATCGGCGCTTGCCTGGTGACGGCCATGGCCGCCGCCGCGACCGGGATCGTTCCGCTGATTGCTGTGATCTTCGTTTCGGTTTTCTTTGTGATCGGCTTGGTGGACGAGGTCCAGAACCTCATGTTCACCGACCTGCTAGGCGATCATCTCCATTCACGCTCGCGCATGGTGATGCAATATTTGCAGCTTGGGGGTGGCGGCCTGTGTGCCATTGGCCTTGCTCTGCTAGTGCATCAGATCACCAAGGAAAACCCACCGTTTTCAAGACATTCCACCATGATCGGCGTGTCTGTTGCATTCTTTATGTTTTCGGGGCTTCTGATGTTGGCAATGACCGAGAACGCAGGCACTGCTGAACCGGCAAAGAAAGCTGAAACCAAACCAAAACTGTCATTTAGGGCCAATGTTCAGGGTATTCTGAGCATGTTCGAATTCCCTTGGTTTCGGCGCTTCATGATCATGCGTATGCCGTTGGTGGCGGTCACGCTCTCTGTTCCGTTCTTCGCGTTGATCGCGGCAGAGGCGCATCACAGTTCGGCACAAGGTCTGACTGCGATGATCGTGTCTTCTGCTTCGGGTTATCTTGTTTCGGGGCCATTATGGCAATTCGTGAATATGAAGTCCCATCGCGCTGTTATGATGGTTGGAACCTTGATGGTGGCTGCCACCGGAAGCGTCCTTTTGGCGTTCCACTACTTGGGCATCGATCACGATGTGCATCTGCATGCCATCGCTTTGTTTGTTGTCACCGTGGCGGTGACGGGGATCAGCAGTGCGCGCAAGCTGTATTTTCTGGATATCGCTCCCAAAGATCTGCGCGTGCAGGGGACGGCTGCGGTCAAATCAATTACTCGTTTGTCAGCTGTGCTGCTTTCGGCAGCCCTGGCCGCAGTGGCCCATATGCATGAGGTCGCATTGGCGGTCGCCTTCATTGTCGCCGCCAGCCTGGTGTCCTGCGTCACATGCTATCGAATGATGGAGCCTGTCCGGGAAGACGTATCCCAGCCGCAGGAGTAAAGCGCTTGTTCTCAAAAAAACGAAGAGATCTCGTTCAGGGGTTTCTTCAACTTTGCCACGGCTGGCACCGTGGCGGTTTCCGAAGGATGTCCCACTGCAATGATCATCGTCGGTTTCTCTGACGCGGGCCGGTCCAGCGCGTCGTTCAAAAACCGCATCGGGTTCGGGGTATGGGTCAAAGTGCTGAGACCGGCATGGTGCAGTGCAGCCAGCAAAAAGCCGGTGGCAATGTTCACGCTTTCCGGCACGTAGTAGTTCTTGTATCGCGTCCCATCTTCGAATTGTCCCCAGCGCTGGGCGAACACCACGAGCAGCCAGGGTGCAAAAGTCAGATGCTCTTTGACTGCGTTGGTGCCGATGGGCTCAAGCGCTTTGATCCACTCGTCGCCCGCGCCGCCCGCATAGAACCGGCGTTCTTCCTCTTCGGCCTCTTCGCGGATGCGTTGCTTCAGGTCAGGGGCGGAGATCGCAGCAAAGTGCCACGGTTGGTGATTGGCGCCAGAAGGCGCAGTGCCCGCTGTGCGCAAACACGTTTCGATTACAGAGCGGTCCACGGGGCGGGGGCTGAAATCCCGCACCGTATGGCGCTGGCGCATCTTGTCGTAGAACTGTTGTGCGGCACCTTGCATGTCCGCGTCGCTGATCTCGGATCGGTCCGGCAGGGGAATGGGATTATAGCTGAGGGCATCGCGTGAGAACATCGGTTCCTCCGAAACTGTGGTGTGCGATCAGTTCGCGCTGGGCGGTAACAGGACCTGCTTGGCGGCACGTCGAACGGCATGTGTAAGCGGTTTGAGGGCGGGTGCAAGTACGCGACCGACCTGCCAGTTGAGGGCAACATCCAGCGGAGCATTAGCGAGGAGGGGTTGCAACCGCCCGTATTCCAAGGCGTCTTTGGAAAGGACTGCTGGGTTCATGCCCCATCCCAGACCGGCAATCGCGGCATCCACGAACCCGTTCGAGGACGGCAGGAAATGAAACGGGGGCGACAGGTTAGGCGCGGCATATTTCGAAAGCCATGCCTTCTGCAGACTGTCCTTTTGGTTGAAAACCAGGCATGGCGCTTTGCCGAGCGTGCCCTTGTTCACACCGTCCTTGAACCACGTTTCGATGAAGGCAGGGCTGGCTGTGGGCAGGTATCGCAGGACACCCAGCGGCGTCACATCACACCCTGTAACAGGACGCCCGCCTACTGTGACGGCGGCGCTGACCTCGCCGCGTTTCAGCCACTCGGCCGAATGATCCTGATCGTCGATGACAAGATCAAACAGCATATCGGGTACTTGCGCCATTGCATCGATAAACCAAGTGGCCAGTACATCAGCAGGCACAGCAATGCGAACCCGCGCCGACACCGGATCCTGTTCCAATGCCAGTTCGCGGGCCAATTGCGACTCAAGCAGTCCAACATCCTCGGCATAGCGGGCAATGCGCAGCCCTGCGGGTGTTCCAGTGCAAGGTGTACCCCGGCGGATCAGCGCCGCACCTACACGATCCTCCAGCGCCTTGATCCGCTGGGAAATTGCCGAAGGCGTGACAGCCAATTCCACGGCTGCAGCCTCAAAGCTGCCAAGCCGCAGAATGGTTGACAATGCGGAAAGTTGATTGGGGTCTAGCAACATTAGCTTTGCTTAATTCGGAATAGAATCTTTAATTTGATAGATTCCCCGATGGGGCTTAGTCAACGCTGCCAAAGCGCAGGAGGTTCCATGCCCACATCCACGATCGCCGGTTTTGCACTGGGTTTCAGCCTGATCCTCGCGATCGGTGCGCAAAACGCCTTTATTCTGCGGCAGGGGTTGCGGCGCGAGCATGTATTTGTTCTGTGCCTGACCTGCGCGATATCTGATGCGTTGCTGATCGGGGCAGGTGTCGCGGGATTTGGTACGCTCGCGCAGGCGGTGCCGTGGTTCGAAACCGTGATGCGTTATGGCGGAGCCGCGTTCCTAACTTGGTATGGGCTGCGCAGCTTGCATTCGGCATGGCGGGGCGGCGCGGTGATGGAGATCGGCAATGGCCAGCGCACCAGCCTGAAGGCCGCGTTGCTTACGGTACTCGCGTTCACCTGGCTGAATCCGCATGTCTATTTGGACACAGTGGTCTTGATCGGTTCAATCTCGGCGCAGTATGACGACCGTCTGGGGTTTGCGCTGGGCGCGATGACCTCCAGCTTTGTGTTCTTCTTCTCGCTTGGATACGGCGCGGGTATTTTGTCGCCTGTTTTTACGAGACCCCGGGCGTGGCAAGTACTGGATGCCGGAATTGGCGTCGTCATGCTGGGTATCGCACTGAAACTTGTTGTCATGTGAAGGGTTGTTCCTGGCTCGGTTTCGGTGTTCAACCTAGGCCATGACCTCACACACTGTTTCGTCCCGTCCTCTTGCAGGCATGTTCTGGATGTTTGCCGCCGGGCTGTCTTTTGTTGTAATGACAGCTTTGGTGAAGTCGCTGGGCACGACCATCAACCCGATTCAGGCTGCGTTCCTGCGATACGCCCTGGGCTTGGCGTTCCTTCTTCCGGCACTGCGGTCGATCATGGCGACCAAACTGACACCCCGGCTGTTGACCCTGTTCGGGGTGCGCGGGGTGGTTCATGCGGTTGCTGTTATGCTGTGGTTCTTTGCCATGACACAGATCCCCTTGGCAGAAGTCACGGCCATGAATTACATGACGCCCGTTTACGTGACTTTGGGCGCGGCCCTGTTTTTGGGGGAAAAGCTGGCCTTTCGGCGGATCGCGGCAATTCTGGTTGCTTTGGTTGGTGTGCTGATCATCCTACGGCCAGGGTTTCGAGAGGTGTCAGCGGGCCATCTGGCTATGCTGGGGACGGCGCTGACACTGGGCGGTTCTTATTTGCTGGCAAAACTGTTGGTGCGGGATGTGCCACCTTCTGTCGTCGTGGCGCATTTGTCGATTTGGGTGACGCTTGCGCTGATCCCATTTGCTGTGGCCGTCTGGACGCAACCCAGCTTGCGCGATCTCGGGGTTCTGTTTCTGGTGGCCTGTTTTGCCACCGCCGGTCATTATTTCATGACGCTGGCCTTGCAGGCTGCACCTGTGGCCGTCACGCAGCCGATCACGTTTCTTCAACTCATCTGGGCCACATTGCTGGGCGCAGTCGTGTTCCATGAAAGCGTTGATATCTGGGTCGTCGCCGGAGGCACATTGATCCTGTGCGCCGTCAGCTTCATCTCATGGCGCGAAGCAGTCCTGAATCGTCGAGACTTGACGCCCCCGAGTATTGCTCCGAAGCTGTGATACCGGCACCATCGAGACCTTCATTGATTGACGAGTCAATAAAAAACTCCTAGTTTGGAGTCATAACGCCTGTTCAGGGGGTCATGATGCCAAAAGTTGGAATGGAGCCAATCCGCCGCGATGCTATTGTCCGCGCGACAATTGCCGAGCTGGGTGTGCAGAAATCCCTTGATGTTACAGTTAGCCAAATTGCGAAACGGGCAGGTATGTCCAGCGCGCTGGCGCATCATTATTTCGGCGGCAAGGATCAGATTTTTCTGGCGGCGATGCGTCAGATCCTTTCGGATTTCGGTGATGAGGCGCGGGCCAAACTGAAGGCATCTGCTCCGGAAGGCCGGGCGCAGGCGATCATTGAGGCGTGTTTCGCCCCCTCGTGTTTCACACCTGACGTGATCGCTGCGTGGATGACCTTCTATGTTCTGGCGCAAACCAATGATGATGCACTGCGCTTGTGGCAGATCTATCAGGCACGCATCCGTTCAAACCTGATCCACGCTTTGCGCGCCAGGATGCAGGACCCGGTTGAAGCTGCTGAAAACATGATTGCTCTTATTGACGGGTTGTACATCCGCGCGGCGCTCAGCGCGCCGGAAGAACCGCAACTGGCCGTGTCACACGCGAAACGCGTGCTCAACACTCTGCTCGAGGCTGAAAAATGACAAAACCGAACGTTCTGATCCTGATGGTGGATCAGCTGAACGGAACCCTCTTTCCCGACGGTCCCGCAGACTGGCTTCATGCCCCGAACTTGAAGAAGTTGGCCGAACGTTCGACCCGGTTTGCAAACGCATACACGGCGTCGCCGCTCTGCGCGCCGGGGCGGGCCAGCTTTATGTCCGGTCAATTGCCTTCGCGCACAGGCGTCTATGACAACGCAGCTGAGTTCCGCAGCGACATCCCCACTTACGCACACCATTTGCGCCGGGCCGGGTACTATACCTGCTTGTCTGGCAAGATGCATTTTGTCGGTCCTGATCAGATGCACGGGTTCGAAGATCGTCTGACCACCGACATCTATCCGGCCGATTTTGGCTGGACCCCGGATTATCGAAAACCGGGCGAGCGGATCGACTGGTGGTACCACAATATGGGTTCTGTCACCGGTGCGGGTGTGGCCGAGATATCAAACCAGATGGAGTATGACGACGAGGTTGCCTATAACGCCAAGGCCAAGCTCTATGATCTGGCGCGCGGTAAGGATAATCGTCCGTGGTGCGTGACCGTCAGCTTCACGCATCCCCACGATCCATACGTCGCCCGCCGCAAGTACTGGGATCTGTACGAGGATTGTGAGCATCTGCTGCCCGAGGTCGCTGATATCGGCTACGACAATCAGGACCCACACGCCAAGCGTATCTTCGACGCCAATGACTGGCGCAGTTTTGACATCACCGAAGAAGACATCCGCAAATCCCGCCGCGCCTATTTTGCCAATATCTCCTATCTGGATGACAAGATCGGTGAGATCCTCGAAGTGCTGGAAACCACCCGGCAAGAGGCGATCATTCTCTTCGTCTCGGATCACGGCGATATGCTGGGCGAACGCGGCTTGTGGTTCAAAATGAACTTCTATGAAGGTTCAGCGCGTGTTCCCTTGATGATTTCATCCCCCGATCTGCCTTCAGGCCGGATCGACACTCCGGTGTCTACTATCGACGTAACGCCAACCCTTGGGGCATTGGCAGGGGTCGATATGGATGAAATTGCACCGTGGACGGATGGTGAAAACCTTGTGCCTCTTGCGCAGGGGGGCGAGCGCACCGCGCCGGTAGCGATGGAATACGCGGCAGAGGCATCTTATGCGCCGCTGGTCTCGTTGCGCTATGGCAAGTGGAAATACAACCGCTGCGCGTTGGACCCTGATCAGTTGTTTGATCTTGAGGCCGACCCTCACGAAATGACCAATCTGGCAGACAGCCCCGAACATGCAGGTACGCTTCAAACCTTGCGCGCAAAATCCGAAGCCCGCTGGGATCTGGATCGTTTTGACGCCGAAGTCCGAGCCAGCCAGGCAAGGCGCTGGGTCGTCTATGAGGCGCTGCGCCAGGGTGGATATTACCCGTGGGATTACCAGCCGCTGCAAAAAGCATCGGAACGCTACATGCGCAATCACATGGATCTGAACGTCGTCGAGGAAAACGCCCGCTTCCCGCGCGGCGAATAACCTCGTCATCTTTTCGAAAATACTCCCGCCGGAGGCATCCAGCCTTCTCGGCGGGGCAGGAGTTATGGAAATGGAAGCAGATTTTGTCATCGTTGGCGCCGGCTCTGCCGGATGCGCAATGGCATATCGTCTGAGCGAGGCAGGGGCCTCGGTTCTGGTGATCGAACATGGCGGCACCGATGCGGGGCCGTTCATCCAGATGCCAGCGGCGCTGAGCTATCCGATGAACATGTCGCGCTATGACTGGGGCTATCAATCCGAGCCTGAGCCGCAACTGAACAATCGCCGTCTGGCCTGTCCGCGCGGCAAGGTGATAGGCGGTTCGTCCTCGATCAACGGAATGGTTTATGTGCGCGGCCATGCGCGCGATTTCGACACCTGGGCCGAGATGGGTGCAGACGGGTGGTCCTATGCTGACGTACTGCCCTATTACAAGAGAATGGAAAGCTGGCATGATGGCGGCCATGGCGGGGATCCGTCGTGGCGCGGTACAGATGGCCCGCTGCATGTTTCGCGCGGTCCACGTGAAAACCCTCTGTTTAAGGCGTTTGTGGATGCCGGCCGGCAAGCCGGATACCAGGTTACGGGCGACTATAACGGCGAAAAGCAGGAAGGTTTTGGCCCGATGGAGCAGACCGTCTGGAAAGGACGGCGTTGGTCCGCAGCAAATGCCTATCTGAGACCTGCACTAAAACGCGACAATTGCGATATCGTTCGGGGTCTTGCTTCTAAAGTCGTGATGGAAAACGGTCGCGCCACAGGGGTGGAATTGATCCGTGGCGGCAAGAAAGAGGTCATTAAGGCTCGGCGTGAGGTCGTTCTGGCGGCGTCGTCGATCAACTCGCCCAAGCTGTTGATGTTGTCCGGAATCGGCCCGGCAGCGCATCTGGCTGACCATGGAATCGATATTGTGGCGGATCGTCCGGGGGTTGGCGCAAACCTGCAGGACCATCTGGAACTTTATATCCAACAAGCCTCTTTGCAGCCGATTACATTGTACAAACACTGGAACCTATTCAGTAAAGGTCTGATCGGTGCGCAATGGCTGTTTACCAAGACGGGTTTGGGGGCGTCGAACCAGTTCGAAAGTGCAGCCTTTATCCGATCGAAACCTGGTGTTGAGTACCCTGACATTCAGTATCATTTCCTGCCCATGGCAGTGCGTTATGACGGGCAGGCAGCAGCGGAAGGCCACGGGTTCCAGGCGCATGTCGGTCCGATGCGGTCTCCGTCGCGTGGATCTGTGACGCTGCGATCCGCTGAAGCTGCGGATGCGCCAGTCATAAAGTTCAATTACATGAGCCACGAAAAGGATTGGGAAGATTTCCGGACCTGTATCCGTTTAACGCGCGAAATCTTTGGTCAGGACGCGTTCGAACCCTATGCCGGCAAGGAAATCCAACCGGGCGCTTCTGTGCAATCAGACGAAGAACTGAACGGCTTTATCGCGGAGCATGCGGAAAGCGCCTATCATCCTTGCGGTACCTGCCGAATGGGGCGAGCGGATGACAAAAACGCAGTGGTCGATCCCGAAGGTCGTGTGATTGGGGTAGAGGGGCTGCGCGTTGCCGACAGTTCTATCTTCCCGCAAATTACCAACGGCAATCTTAACGCGCCGTCGATCATGGTGGGAGAGAAAGTGTCGGATTCCCTGTTGGGCAAAGACCCGTTGCCCAAAGCCAATGACCGGCCTTGGATCCACCCGAACTGGGCAACGGCACAGCGTTAACCTTTTGACATGCCCCCGCTTGAATACGCGTGATTTCAGGCGCATATCGGGGACATGTTAAGAATTTGTTTAGCTTTTGTTCTCTTTCTGCCATCTGTCGCGTTGGCCGCAGAACGATTTATGGGGCAGATTCACGTGATCGACGCCGATACATGGGGTGTGGGCGGAGTCCGGGTTCGGTTGCATGGCATTGATGCCCCCGAGATAGATCAATCCTGTCATGACACCGAAGGTTCTCGCTGGCCATGTGGTGCGTGGGTTACGCAGGTCGTTCGGCAGAGGTATCAGGGTAAAACAGCGACTTGTGTGCCATTGGACCGGGATCGCTATGGCCGGGTTGTCGCAAAATGCACGTCGGGTGGGCAGGATGCAGCAGATCAACTGGTGCGGCAGGGCCTAGCCTTTGCCTGCCTCAAATATTCCAGTGCCTACGCCAGCGTTGAGAGGGACGCAAAAAGCCGAAAATTGGGGCTTCATCAGCAGTATATTCAAGTGCCTTGGGTGCACAGGGCGGCGGGAAAGTCACGATCGACAGTGAGTTGTCGGATCAAAGGGAATATCTCTGCGAAAGGGGACCGAATTTTTCACGTACCGGGCCAAAATTTTTATGCCAAAACTGAGATTGATATGTCCAGGGGCGAACACTGGTTTTGTTCTGCCGCTGAGGCTCGCGCTGCGGGATGGCGCGCGTCTCAGCGATGAAATTTGCGTCAAATTGATCCGCGTCAAAGCGAGCGCCGCCGGACGCATCTACGACTCATTTGCAACAACTAATTATGGAGCGAACAGGTATGTCCCACACCCCGCATGAACTGGCAGAAGAGTTCCCGGACAAAGTAGAACTGATGAGCCAGCTCAAACAGTCGGACGCGCATTTTGCCCGGCTTGCTGATGAGTATCACGAAATCAATCGCGTGGTGCATCGGGCAGAAACCAATGTTGAACCGATGGAGGAATTGGCCGAAGTGGATTTGCGCAAGAAGCGGGCAGCGTTGAAAGACGAAATCTGGGCGATCTTGTCCAAAGCCTAAGCCAAAAGGCGGGGGCTCTGCCCCCGTCGCGGCCTTGGCCGCGATTCCCCCGAGGTATTTCTGGCCAGATGAAGATCAGGTGACTTCGTAGGGCAGAGTGCCGCGTAAATCGGTGTCGATGCTGAGGCGACGTTCCAGGGGCGGGACCGAGCGCTGGTGGCAGGTTTGCCGTTCGCAGATGCGGCAAGATATGCCAATCGGTTCGTAAGAACTGGCATTGTTGATATCGAGGTTGTCGGCGTAGACAAGCGCCGGAGCATGCCGAACCTCGCACCCCAAGGCAATCGCATAGCGCCGGACAGGCGCGCCGAATGACCCGCCGGATTTCGATACATCTCGCGCAAGCGAAATATAGCGAACTCCATCTGGCGTTTCCGCCAATTGCCGAAGAAAATGCCCTGGTGTTTCAAAGGCCCGATGCACGTTCCACAAGGGGCATGCGCCGCCAAATCGCGCGAATTGAAGACGGGTGGCCGAGTGCCGCTTGGTGATCGTGCCAGCCTGATCCACGCGAACGAAAAAGAATGGGATACCTTTTGCTCCGGGGCGTTGGAGCGTCGATAGCCTATGGGCAATCTGCTCGATAGAAGCGCCAAATCGATTGCTCAGCAGTTCCAGATCGTGGCGCTCCTCTTGCGCGGCGGTCAGGAAGGTCGAATAAGGCATCAAAGACGCGCCGGCGAAATAATTGGCCAGTCCAATCTTTGCAATTGACCGGGCCTCTTCGCTTTGAAACTTTGCAAAATCCAACGTTGCTTCCAGCAGCTTGTCCTGGCTGATCAAAGCAACTTGTAACAGCAATTGAAACACTTGGGTTTGCGGAGCAGCGCGCGAGGACAGGCGGAGAATCTTGCTTTCAGAATCGTATCTGCGCAGGGGGTCCATGTCTGAAAAAACGACCTGAATACCGCGTTCTGAAAGGCTGTTCAGGGCGGCCTGCCGAATCCCACCAGGCCCGTCTGCCCGGTTGGAAAACAATTCTGCTGCCCTGTCCACGGCGTCGATATAGTTGTCGCAATAATGAAAGAAATCCCGCACCTCTTCCCACGGGCTGGCCTGAATGCGGGCATCTTCCCGACCCAGTGCTTCGTCCAGTGAGGCCAGGCGCTCGTGAGTTTGGCGGTAGGTTTTGTGTAATTCGATGAATGCGCGGGCCAAAGCGGGGGCGTTCGAGGCGGTCAGGCGCAAATCGGCCAGCGGAGGTTGAATGTCGGCAAACACCGGGTCGGCCAATGCCTCGCGCATGTCGGAGACAAGGCGTTCGCTATCGCCTGTGCTGAGTTCGGTCACGTCCATGCCGAATTCTTGCGCCAGAGCCAAAACAACCGTTGTTGAAATCGGTCTGTTGTTGTTCTCCATCTGGTTCAGGTAAGGCAGGGAGACACCCAGCTTGGCTGCGAATTCCCGCTGGGTCAGGGTCAGTCGTGTGCGCATCTCGCGCAGCTTTGCACCCGCATAGAGTTTTTGAGTCGCCATTGAGGGCCTTTGCAAGTTTTCTAAACTCGAAGTCTAACTTTGCAAACCTATCCATGCAAGCTGTCAGAGCCCCAATTGCCGTTCGCGTCGGATGACGGCCGCTATGGCGCAAATGGCCAGCAGGGCGGTTGTCAACATCAGCCACAACAGTGGCATTGCGCCGGTTTCGTGGGTCAGCAATGCGCCTGCCAGTGCGCTGAGTCCCGCACCACCGCCCAACATGATAGCACCACTCAGACCCGACGCGGTCGCCGCCAGATGTGGGCGAACAGATAGGGCGCCCGATGTTGCATTGGGAATAACCATGCCGTTGCCCACACCTACAAAGGTCATAAGTCCAAAAAAACTGAGTGCCGTACCGCTACCTGCCAGAAAAAGCAGGGCTGACAGCGCGACGCCGAAGGCGTTCAACAGGCTGCCCCAAAGCACCATGCGATTGACACCAATCCGTACGGAGTATCGCCCGCTGATGAAGTTCCCCGCAAAATATCCGACGGCCGGCGCGCCAAAATAGATACCGACCTGAGCAGCGCTCAACCCAAATAATTCCGTTCCGATGAACGGAGCGCCGCCCAGATAGGCAAAGAAGGCCCCTGACGAGAAGGCGCAGGCCAGTGAATACCCCCAGAAGCGAGGTGAGGTTAGCAACTCGGGGTATTCTTTGAATTGCTGTACAAGCGATTTCCCGCTTTTCGCTGCAGTTTCGCCGAAATCCGTGAATGTAAGGAACAAGGTTAAAGTGCCGATGGCAAATGGCAGCCAGAAATTGGCCTTCCAGCCGAGCGTCTCTTCCAGAATGCCGCCTATGGCAGGGCCGATCATGGGGACCACAGCCATACCCATGGTCACATACCCGATCATCGACGCAGCCTGATCCTGATCGTACATGTCGCGTACTGCGGCGCGGCTGAGTACCATACCCACCACCACAACCGCCTGGCACATCCTGAAAACCAGAAAGATCTCGGCGTTGGGCGCGTAAATGCATCCCAGGGTCGCCAGTAGGAACAGCGCAAGACCCCAAAGCAGAACGGGTCTGCGACCTGCCTTGTCAGCGAGCGGTCCGATCACAATTTGCAGAATGGCGTTAATCAGCAGGTACAAAGCAATCGATAGCTGCATAACCTTGTAATCGGTTTCGAAATACAGCGCCATGTTGGGCAGGCTTGGCAGGAAAAGGTTCATGCTCAGGGCGGACAAGCCCGAAAGCAAGACAAGCGTTGCCAATGTAGGTGGTGTGCGCGGCACGGCGCCAGAGCTGAACTGCATGGTTCACATGTATAGCCACGGAATTTCGGAATGCCAGTCGTTGCCAAAAATCAATGCGATACTTAGCTAATTTGCAGTTATCCAGATTGGTATTGCTAGTGTTTTGCAAATTTGCGGAAAAGGTCTTTGGTTGAGCAAGTCGAGCGGGTAGTGTCGCGCCAAATTTAATAGGGGATACTCGTCATGAAAGACATCCTTTCTGAGTTGGAAGACCGCCGCGGCAACGCACGACTGGGCGGTGGGCAGAGACGGATCGATGCCCAACATTCACGTGGCAAGTTGACGGCGCGTGAGCGGATCGAGTTGTTGCTGGATGAAGGCAGTTTTGAAGAATTCGATATGTTCGTCAGCCATCGCTGCACCGAATTTGGGATGGAAAACCAAAAGCCTGCAGGTGACGGGGTTGTCACCGGCTGGGGCACGATCAATGGCCGTATGGTCTATGTGTTCAGTCAGGATTTCACCGTCTTTGGTGGATCGCTTTCGGAAACCCACGCACAGAAGATTTGCAAGATCATGGATATGGCGGTGCAGAATGGAGCACCTATCATCGGGATCAACGACTCGGGTGGGGCGCGAATCCAGGAGGGCGTTGCCTCGCTGGCAGGGTATGCCGAAGTGTTCCAGCGCAATATCACGGCGTCCGGCGTCGTTCCGCAGATCAGCGTAATCATGGGCCCATGTGCCGGTGGCGCGGTTTACAGCCCGGCGATGACCGACTTCATCTTCATGGTCAAAGATTCGTCTTACATGTTTGTGACCGGTCCCGACGTTGTCAAAACCGTCACCAACGAGGTCGTAACCGCCGAGGAACTGGGTGGTGCTTCGACACATACCAAGAAGTCTTCGGTTGCGGATGCGGCGTTTGAGAACGATGTCGAGGCTTTGGCAGAAGTCCGTCGACTGGTGGATTTCCTACCTCTAAACAATCGCGAGAAGCCCCCGGTCCGCCCCTTCTTTGACGAGCCTGGCCGGCTTGAGCCGTCGCTGGACACGCTTGTTCCTGACAATCCCAACACGCCCTACGACATGAAGGAGCTCATTACCAAGATTGCGGATGAGGGCGACTTTTACGAAATCCAGGAAGACTTTGCCAAAAACATCATCACCGGCTTTATCCGTCTAGAGGGTCAGACCGTTGGGGTCGTTGCCAACCAGCCGATGGTATTGGCGGGATGTCTAGACATTGACAGCTCGCGCAAGGCGGCGCGCTTTGTGCGTTTCTGCGATTGTTTTGAAATTCCGATCCTGACATTCGTGGATGTTCCGGGCTTCCTGCCGGGCACGCAGCAGGAATATAGTGGTGTGATCAAACATGGCGCGAAGCTGCTTTATGCCTATGGCGAGGCCACAGTGCCCAAAGTGACCGTGATCACGCGAAAAGCCTATGGCGGTGCTTATGTGGTTATGGCGTCCAAGCACCTGCGCGGTGATTTCAACTATGCCTGGCCTACAGCCGAGATCGCTGTGATGGGTGCAAAAGGCGCAACTGAAATCATCCACCGTGCTGACCTCGGAAATGCGGAAAAGACAGCACAGCACGTCGCGGATTACGAAGATCGGTTTGCGAATCCCTTTGTTGCGGCCGAGCGCGGCTTTGTCGATGAGGTGATCATGCCTCAATCGACCCGCCGCCGCGTGTCCCGGGCATTTGCCAGTCTGCGAGGTAAGCAGCTGAAGAACCCTTGGAAAAAGCACGACAATATCCCGCTGTGATCAATCCGGGGCAGCGCAGCCTGCCCTGGTGTTCCTTCACGCCGTCCGGCTGAAGTTTGGGCGAATATTGCCCAAAATTGAGGCGGAATTGACAAGAATCGGCAAATAGTTGAATGATCCGACCCGTTAGACATAGATCAGCGCAGTTCAAAAGCACTGCGCGCGCGATCCCGGAAGGAGGAGCTTGCCCTTGGCGAGTCCGGGGTCGCGCCATTTGTCTGATGTTCAGTGCGCTCTGTTCTCCGGGTCTTGCTCAATCAGATGCGCCGTTGCCGGTACCCTCGGGCCAACCTGTGCATTTGGATGACGTTCTGCTTGATAACAATCCGGGCGAGTTGTGGGTGCGCTTTCGTTTCATTGCGCCAAGGATCGGCGGGACGGTAGGGCGGATCACTTATGATGTGGCGTCCAAGGATATGGAGCACTTGTGCCAAATTCTGGCGGTTCCCTATGTGGCCAAACATGAGCTGCAGCCTGCGCGGGTTGTCATTTCGTTGTCGGACAGACCGCTGGAATTTGGCGATGTCGCCCCGGACGCGACGCAATTTTTTGAAGCCTACCGGCTGGAGCAGTCCCGGTGTATCTGGGAGGGGCTTTGATCATGAACTTTTCCCGTCATGACGTCAGAGCATCTCAGACCAACGGTGCGGCTTTGGAGGTGCGCAACATGATTCCATCCCTTTTCGGGCATGATTTGTCCTTGTCTGTACGTGTTAAGCCGGGGGTGCTGACATGTTGAAGCATCGTGGCTTCCCCGGTCGCCTGACCGGTACGGATTTTCAGTTCACCATTCGTCGCGCCAATCCAAAAGGTGTGACGCCTCTGACCCGTCGGGAACGGTTTCGCGATCGCAGGCCTGCTGACAAGCGCGCAGATACCGCGTTCATGGAAGCGCTTTGGGTTCATTTCGGTGATCAGCCGTTCGAACGGGGCAACCTGGATGCAGGTCGCCTGAGCTGGTTGTTCGGGCGCGAGGTGGTTCCTGCAGAGGATCCGTTTGATCCGGCCAGTTATGATGCACTTTTGGTCATTGATGTGGATGCGGCTCGCGCATCCTTTCCTGATGTCATCGACGAGTTGGGCTGATTTTGACATTGGCTACCGCATATCAGAGAGCCGAACCCGGTGTTGCGGCGATCCTGCCCAAAGCCGGGCAGGATCTATGTGCGGTGTCAGAAGTTCAGCTGAGCGGCAAGCTGAACGCGATTGCCATCAAAGGTACGGCCGGTGGACGCGTCGTTCCGCTCACCATAGATGTACTCGGCGCTGAGGGTCAGATTGTCGGTCGCCTTGTAGAACGCGTTGACGTGGATCGTTTCCAGCTCGGTGAAGGACAATGTGCCGGTCGAGGTGGGAAGGTCATAATCTTCGCGACCATATGCAATGCCGACATTCCACTTCGGACTCAGGTCTTGTCTGAACTCGATAGTGTAGCCGTCAACATCATTCGCCTGACCTCCGACAATCGCATCTCCAATGCCGACGAGGTATGGGCCAAGGGCCTCACCCGTTACATAGTTGACCTGGAACAGCCCGCCTTGCCACGGGCGTACCGAGGCAGAGGCAGTAAAGCCTGTTTGGTCAACTTCAACACTGCCGGAATTGGCTTTGCCGTAAAGCACCGCACCGCGTGCGATGTAGGTGCCGTCGTTGTATTCCGCCGAGGCCGTGAGGACCGGATCGTCAGAGTTCGAACCGCTGACATTTTCTTCGACCGAAACGGCAAACTGAGCATTGCTTCCAAGCTGTCCAGTGTAACGCAGCTGCGGAACACGGGCGAAGGCGACGCCGACCGGGCCGTTGAATTCGACCGAGGTAGGATAGGAATCAAGCGGTTGGAAGTTGGTCCAGTACTGACCGATCAGGTACTGGTCCCCGATCGTGATGTTTGCGTGACGCACACGCAGCTCAGCGGTACCACCCGAGCCAAACAAGTCAAGTTCCAACTGCCCGCCGATGTCTCCGATTCCGCTTGGCGTGGAGGTGCGCAATCCGATCCGCGATTGGCGCACCGTGGCGCCAAAGGTGCCATCAGTCGCGGCAGAAGGTTCACCGATAACATTCACGAAGGCAGTGTCGCCCTGATCGAATTCGAAGTCATAGAAGAAATCGGCCTTGACGTAACCGTAAACGTCCAAAGTGGTGTTACCGATCCGAAAATCTCCGTCGGCGGTGCTGTTATTCGCGGATTCCAGCGCCTCGACCCTCGCGCGCAGTGCGTCGAGCTCGGCTTGGGTCTGGGCTTCCTGAGCATAAGCAAGGGTGCTGGTCACACTGAGTGCAGAGGCAGCAAGCAGGAGTGCCTTCAGTCTTGTAGTCGTCATGTGGGTATTTCCTTGTGTGCGAGTGTGCAAACCCAACGTTTCACGCGTTCAGTAGCGACGGGAATCACAAGGGTGAGACGAAAAACTATAATTTTCTCATGGAATTGTGTGGCTGAAGCTAAGAAAAATCACGACTGGGTGAACCGATCTGTCAACCATATGAATCCAAATACGATTTTGCTTATCAAACAAGTGTCATGCCGTGATGCCGCGTGTGTAAAGCTTCTGTGCGAGGAGCCGGTTTGTAACAGAAATGTGACGGGCAAGATGGCTTCGCTATCCGTGGGTCGTAAAAGAGGTTTCGGCGCAAACTTGCGCGAGGTCTCGCTGCATGGGCAGATTCCAGCCGAGACAACGCGCAGAAACAATGCTGTGTTTTCTGGTGAGATTGTGGCGTGCAAGGTGAACGAGCCGTGCGGCTCTACTTTGCCTGCGCCGCACGTGCACCTACTATTCCGTACCCCTTCCTCACGCGGGCAGGCTTGTGTTCCCCACAAAGACCTGTCCGCGTTTTTCTTTTTGCGAGAACGCGGCGAACAAAGGCAAAAACCTGCACAAATTCTGCCTGTACACTCTTTGATATTGAATAACAGTCTGCGTTTCGCGCATCTGACGCCCAACAAACCAAGAAACCAAAAAGGGCAGATATCATGCGAATCTCACGGCTCATCTTTGTTGCGACGATCTGCGCGGGCTTGGCTGCGTGCGGCGACACCACAGGCGAACAGGCTATCCTGGGTGGTGGGGCCGGCGCTGTCGGCGCAGCCGTCCTCAATGCCGACCCGCTTTTCGGCGCGGCCGTCGGCGCAGCGGGCAACGTGCTTTACTGCAAAACGCAGAACACCTGTAACTAACGCATCATTTTGGGGGCGCCTTTCGTCCCGTCCGTCATCGCGCATCACGCCGTCGCGGGGATCGTTACCTGCGGCGGCGTTTTGCGTTTCCAGAACACCAAGCCAAAGGACGTTCCATGTTCAATAAGATCCTGATCGCCAACCGGGGCGAGATCGCCTGCCGGGTCATCAAAACCGCCCGCAAAATGGGTATCGGCACAGTTGCCATTTATTCGGACGCGGACAAGAACGCGCTTCATGTGTCGATGGCAGATGAAGCCGTGCACATTGGGCCGCCGCCAGCCAATCAGTCTTACATCGTGATCGACAAGGTCGTGGACGCTATCCGCCAAAGCGGTGCACAGGCCGTTCACCCTGGTTATGGCTTCCTGTCGGAAAATGCCAAATTCGCCGAAGCGCTGGAAGCCGAAGGCGTGGCCTTTGTCGGCCCCCCGAAAGGCGCGATCGAAGCGATGGGCGACAAGATCACCTCGAAGAAAATTGCTCAGGACGCAAATGTTTCGACGGTTCCAGGCTACATGGGCTTGATCGAAGATGCGGATGAGGCGGTCAAAATCTCGAATGAGATAGGTTATCCGGTCATGATCAAGGCCAGCGCCGGGGGCGGTGGTAAAGGCATGCGGATCGCGTGGAACGACGAAGAAGCGCGCGAGGGCTTCCAGTCGTCCAAGAACGAGGCCGCGAACTCGTTCGGGGATGACCGGATTTTTATCGAGAAATTCGTCACCCAGCCGCGCCACATCGAAATTCAGGTTTTGTGTGACAGCCACGGAAACGGGATCTATTTGGGCGAGCGCGAATGCTCGATCCAGCGCCGGAATCAGAAAGTAGTGGAAGAGGCACCGTCGCCATTTCTTGATGAAGCAACCCGTAAGGCGATGGGCGAACAAGCTGTGGCCTTGGCCAAGGCCGTGGGTTATTCCAGCGCAGGTACGGTGGAATTCATCGTCGATGGGGAAAAGAACTTCTACTTCCTCGAAATGAACACCCGCCTGCAGGTGGAACACCCGGTCACTGAGCTGATCACAGGCGTTGATCTGGTGGAACAAATGATCCGCGTGGCCGCTGGTGAGCCATTGTCGATCACGCAAGACGACGTGACGCTGACTGGCTGGGCGATTGAAAACCGCCTGTATGCGGAAGATCCCTATCGCAACTTCCTGCCCTCGATTGGCCGTCTGACCCGTTATCGCCCACCGCAAGAGGTTGCGGCTGGTCCGATGCTGGTCAACGGCAAATGGCAGGGCGACGCGCACGAAGGTGAAGCGGCAGTGCGCAACGATACCGGCGTCTACGAGGGCGGCGAGATCAGCATGTATTACGACCCGATGATTGCAAAACTCTGCACCTGGGCACCGACCCGCGAAGCCGCGATTGAGGCGATGCGCGTTGCCCTGGACAGTTTCGAGGTTGAAGGCATTGGTCACAACTTGCCGTTCCTGTCTGCTGTGATGGACCACCCGAAGTTCATCAGTGGTGACATGACCACGGCTTTCATTGCCGAAGAATATCCCGATGGGTTTGAGGGCGTATCCTTGCCCGAAGATGACCTGCGCCGGATCGCGGCGTCCTGTGCGGCCATGCACCGTGTGGCCGAAATCCGCCGCACCCGCGTGTCGGGTCGGATGGACAATCATGAACGCAAAGTTGGCAAACGCTGGGTTGTATCGCTGGAAGGTCACGAATTGCCGGTTCAGGTGAACGCTGACAAAGAAGGTGCAACCGTCAAGTTCGAAGATGGCTCGACCCTGCGTGTGGCCTCGGATTGGACGCCGGGTGATCAACTGGCCGTATTAGATGTCGATGGCAGCCCGTTGGTTCTGAAGGTGGGCAAGGTTTCGGGCGGGTTCCGCATTCGCAACCGGGGGGCCGATTTGAAGGTTCTGGTGCGCCGTCCGCGTCAGGCAGAGCTGGCCAAACTGATGCCAGAAAAACTGCCGCCGGATACCTCGAAAATGCTGCTGTGCCCGATGCCAGGCCTGGTCGTGAAGATCGACGTGGAAGTCGGGCAAGAGGTACAGGAAGGTCAGGCGTTGTGCACGATTGAGGCGATGAAGATGGAGAACATCCTGCGCGCCGAGAAGAAGGGCACTGTTGCCAAGATCAATGCTGGTCCCGGCGACAGCCTTGCCGTAGACGAAGTGATCATCGAGTTCGAATGATCATGAAGACGCTTTCGACACATCTTCCAAAGGCTCCGGCGTGCCACGCCGGAGGCCGTGGAGGTGTCGAAAGTGTTCAGCCACCCTCGCGCCGTTCGCGGATTTCGCGCTCACGCAGGGGTGTCTTGTCGATTGATCGGCCGATCTCGCGAACGCTCCAAGGGGAGGGTTTGCGTAGTTTCACCACGCCGTCTTTGTCGACAAACACCATCTGGAACCCGCGCGGGCGCAGTTGCGCCCTGATCGGGGATTTCGCTGACGGGTCGGTATCAGTCAAGACCACGACGTCCCGGTCACGCATGGCCTGTTCGCCATCCAATAGCATGTCGATCTGTTGTTGGAATCGCGGGTCGGCTGGCGTGTCTGCAAAGACAACGATAGGGCGGTTGACCCATAGAAAATCGCTGAGTTCGCTGTCGCCTGCCGGGCGAACAAAGCTGTCATCTGATGGTGCCGTGCCGTCCGCCGCCCAAGCGGCCAGCGGGATTAGTGCCGAGAAAACAAAGGCAAGCGTGCGAGTCATGTGGCCTCCTGTTCTTTCGAATATAGCCCCTGTCTCCGCGATTGCGACTGACGATTTACGCAGAACACTCAAAATTTTGCGCTTGCGCCCCGACGCAATTGTCAAGCGCATGACCTAAATGCGGACGTTTTGCGACGGCCGCCACCCGAATTGACGAGAGGAAATCGAAATGACCGACACGAAGGACTGGAAAGCGCTGGCCGAGAAAGAGCTGCGCGGACGTCCGTTGGACGATCTGACCAAGGAAACGCTGGAAGGCATCGCCGTCAAACCACTTTATACGCAAGAAGATACAGCAGATCTGCCGCATATGGGCTCGCTGCCGGGCTTTGGCCCGTTTACGCGCGGGGTGAAGGCGACGATGTATGCCGGTCGTCCGTGGACGATCCGCCAGTATGCGGGCTTTTCGACAGCCGAGGAGTCAAACGCCTTCTACCGCCGCAACCTGGCAGCAGGTCAGCAGGGTGTCTCAGTCGCTTTCGATCTGGCCACGCACCGTGGTTATGACAGTGATCACCCGCGTGTTGTAGGCGATGTGGGCAAGGCCGGTGTGGCCATCGACAGCGTGGAAGACATGAAGATCCTGTTCGATGGTATTCCGCTGGATAAGGTCTCGGTCTCGATGACCATGAACGGTGCGGTGGTTCCGATCCTGGCCAGTTTCATCGTTGCGGGGGAAGAGCAGGGCCATGACAAATCGGTGCTGTCCGGCACTATTCAGAACGACATTCTGAAAGAGTTCATGGTGCGCAACACCTATATCTATCCGCCCGAGCCGTCGATGCGGATCATTTCGGACATCATCGAATACACCTCGAACGAGATGCCGAAATTCAATTCAATTTCGATCTCGGGCTATCACATGCAAGAGGCCGGGGCGAACCTGGTGCAGGAATTGGCCTATACGTTGGCGGACGGACGCGAATACGTGCGCGCCGCGACCGAGGCCGGGATGGACGTGGACAAGTTTGCAGGCCGTCTGTCCTTCTTCTTTGCCATCGGCATGAACTTCTTCATGGAGATCGCCAAACTGCGCGCGGCGCGGACCCTATGGCATCGCGTGATGACCGAATTCGGTGCAAAATCCGAGCGGTCAAAGATGCTGCGTACCCATTGCCAGACCTCGGGCGTGTCGTTGCAGGAGCAAGATCCCTATAACAACGTGATCCGCACAGCCTATGAAGCGATGAGCGCGGTTTTGGGTGGCACCCAGTCGCTGCACACCAATGCGTTGGACGAGGCGATTGCACTGCCAACTGACTTCTCAGCGCGCATTGCTCGGAATACCCAGCTGGTGTTGCAGGAAGAGACCGGTGTGACTGATGTGGTCGATCCCTTGGCGGGCTCCTACTATGTCGAAAGCCTGACCAATGAACTGGTCGAAAAAGCCTGGGCCCTGATGGAAGAAGTCGAGGAAATGGGCGGCATGACCAAAGCCGTTGCCTCGGGCATGCCCAAGCTGCGCATTGAAGAAAGCGCCGCTCGTCGTCAGGCCATGATCGACCGGGGCGAAGAGGTGATCGTTGGCGTCAACAAATACCGCAAGGAACAGGAAGATCCGATCGACATTCTGGATGTCGACAACGTTGCGGTGCGCGAAGCACAGGTCGCGCGACTGGAACGTATCCGCGCAACCCGCGATGAGGCCGCGTGTCAGGCTGCGCTGGACGCGCTGACCAAGACCGCTCAAGAGGGTGGAAACTTGCTGGCCGCCGCGGTTGAGGCCGCCCGCGCCCGCGCATCCGTAGGAGAGATCAGCATGGCAATGGAAAAAGAGTTCGGTCGCCACCGCGCTGAAGTGAAAACCCTGGCCGGTGTGTATGGGGCGGCTTACGAAGGTGACGAGGGCTTTGCCGCGATCCAGAAGTCCATTGAAGAGTTTGCCGAAGCTGAAGGGCGACGCCCCCGTTTGCTGGTGGTCAAGATGGGGCAGGATGGTCACGACCGGGGTGCCAAGGTCATTGCGACCGCATTTGCGGACATTGGGTTTGACGTCGACGTTGGGCCTTTGTTCCAGACACCTGCCGAGGCCGCGCAGGACGCGGTGGACAATGACGTGCATGTGGTCGGGATTTCCTCGCAAGCCGCCGGGCACAAGACGCTGGCCCCGCAGTTGGTCGAAGAGCTCAAGAAAGCCGGGGCAGAGGATATTATCGTCATCTGCGGTGGCGTGATTCCGCAGCAGGATTACCAGTTCCTCTACGATCACGGCGTAAAAGCGATCTTTGGGCCGGGCACCAATGTTCCCGAAGCCGCGCAGGACATCCTGCGTCTGATCAACGAAGCGCGGGGCTAAACAGTGGCCAAGATTTTTCGTCGAAAAATCTTGTGATCTCGCGCCGATGGCGGAAACATTCGACCAGACCTGATTGGGTCTGGTCGAATTGTTTTTAGGAGGGGCGCATGTTGCTCGATCATCTGGCCGTTGCAGGCGAAACGCTGGAAGAAGCATCCGCACATGTCGAACAGGCTTTGGGCGTTGCGTTGCAGGCGGGCGGCAAGCACGAGAAGTTTGGTACCTATAATCGACTGCTGGGGCTCAAGGATGGTCTGTATCTTGAGGCGATTTCCATCGATCCTGACGCCCCCCAACCAGAACGAACCCGCTGGTTCGATCTAGACCGGTTTACGGGCAAACCCCGCTTGAGCAACTGGATTTGTCGCGTGCCAGACATCGAAGCCTCGCTGTCGGTGTTTCCCGATGGTATCGGGACACCGATTGATCTGACTCGTGGTGCCCTGCGTTGGCGTATGGCCGTGCCGCCGACCGGCCGACTTCCGTTTGACAACCTTTTTCCCGCGTTGATCCAGTGGCAGGGCGATCTGCACCCGGCGCAGATGTTGCAAGACAGCGGTTGCCGCCTGCGCAGGCTGGTCGTGTTCCACCCGGATGCGCTGACACTGGCCAAACATCTTGGCGCGTTGGACTGGGTGGTGTTCGACACTGGGCCAGCTGCCTTGCGGGCCGAGGTTGATACCCCGCACGGTCTGCGCGTGTTGGAATGAAGGTTCGCCCCGCACAGCCAGCAGATGCGCTTGCGATTGCCGAGATCGCCAATCAGATCATTCGCGAGACGCTGGTCACGTTCACCACCGATACTCGCAGCGCTGAGAGTATCGCCGAAGATATCCACGCCCGAGGTCCCGGGTTTCTGGTTGCAGAAATTGAAGGCCGCGTGGTCGGGTTTGCGACCTTTGGACCTTTCCGCTCGGGCCCGGGTTATGCGCATAGTTGCGAACACTCCATCCAATTGGCGCCTGAAGCGCGCGGCCAAGGCGTGGGCCGCGCCCTGATGGTCGCACTGGAGAAAGCTGCGCGAGCCAAGGGGGTCCACGTCTTGGTTGCTGGTATCTCATCCGCAAACCCGTCTGCTGTTGCATTCCACGCAGCGTTGGGGTTCGAACAGGTCGGGGTTATGCCTCAAATCGGTTACAAATGGGGGCAGTGGCTGGATCTTGTGCTGATGCAGAAAATTCTTTCCCCGGATTGATCTATCGCACCTGACAGTCCCGAATTGTGGCGCTAGGGTACGCCCATGTCGATTTGGACTCGCATATCAGACGCTCTTAGCGCACTTGCACAGGGCGAAAGCCTGACCGCTGTTTTTGAAAAGCTTCGCTCTCCGCCTGAACGCTCGGTGGCGTTTACGATTGCCGTCATTGCGCTGGGCGCAAAAATGGCTAAGGCAGACGGGCAGGTGACGCGGGACGAGGTCACAGCCTTCCGCGACGTGTTCCAGATTGCACGCGAGGATGAGGAGGGCGCGGCGCGGGTTTTCAACATGGCGCGCACGGATGTGGCCGGGTATCAGGATTATGCCCGCAAGATCGCCCGGATGTTTTCCGAAGACAGCACCACACTGTGCGACCTGATGGAAGGGCTGTTTCACATTGCGATGGCCGACGGGTTCTATCATCCCAATGAGAATGAGTTTTTAGAAGAGGTCAGCCGCATCTTTGGCCAAACAGATGCGCAGTTTTTGGCCTTGCGTGCGCGGTTTGTGCCGGACGCACCCAACGACCCATATGTGGTTCTGGGAGTATCCCGGGATATGCCCGTGGCCGAGATCCGCAAGGTCTGGCGTCAGCTGGTGCGCGAGACACACCCGGACGCCATGATGGCACGCGGGGTCCCCGAAGAAGCGATCCGGTTGGCTGAAAAGAAGATGATCGACATTAATCGCGCCTGGGACGAGATCAACGGCGCGGCGGCCTGAGGGGATGCGGTTGGCGACCTATAATATCGAATGGTTCGCCAATCTTTTCGACAAGAATGACGCCCTTATTGTCGATGACAGCTGGTCCGGCAGGCACGATGTCACCAAAGCGCAGCAAGTTGAGGCAATTGCCAAGGTTCTAACCGCGATGGATGCCGATGCAGTGCTGATTGTCGAGGCACCGAACACCGGCAAACGACAAAATACAGTGCGTGCTTTGCAAGGCTTTGCCGAGGCATTCGAACTGCGCACCGCCGATGCGGTGATGGGCTTTGCCAATGACACACATCAGGAATTGGCACTGCTGTTTGACAGAACTGTTCTGAGCGCACGTCACGATCCAAAAGGGGGCATTGAAGACGGGTCGGCTCCTCGGTTCGACGGTGAATTCAGAATTGATCTGGATGTTGACGCGACCGAAGACATTGTTGAGTTTTCCAAACCGCCAATGGAACTGGCGCTGACGACTAAGGCAGGCAATGAAGTCAGGCTTATTGGAGCACATCTGAAATCAAAGGCGCCGCATGGGGCAGAGTCCAGGGACGAAGCGATCCGAATCTCGATTGCCAATCGTCGCAAGCAGCTAGCGCAGGCAGTTTGGTTGGCCCGAAGGGTTGAGACGCATTTAGAACAGGACGAGTCTGTCATTTTGCTGGGGGATCTGAATGACGGGCCGGGGCTGGATGAATTTGAACACCTCTTTGGGCATTCATCTGTTGAGATTTTGCTGCAGTCCGGGCTGTATGATCCGCACGCGGTCAGGGCACATGAATTTCGGCCAGGTTCGATCCCGTCCACTGCGCGCTTTGCGCGCCCCGAAGAGGGCCGATTTCTGGAGGCGCTTCTGGATTACATCATGATTTCCCAAGATTTGCGTGCCTTTGATCCCGTCTGGCGTATTTGGCACCCATTTCGGGATACTGTTTGTTGGTCTGAACCCGAAATGCGGCAAGCGCTATTGATAGCTTCGGATCATTTTCCGGTCACTCTGGATATTGACCTGTGATCTTTGCAGCCTCTGCCCAAAGGTTTATATCAAGGCTATGAAACGGATTGTTCTGATCAGCATCGTGTTGGCATCATTTGCAATGCCAGCTTCGGCCCAAGAAGACACTGGAAAATCCCTGATGGAGCAGGGAGCCGAGTTATTTTTCGAAGGGCTGCGCAAGGAAATGGAACCGGCGCTGGATGACTTGCTTGGATTGGCGGATGAGTTCGGCCCAGCCATGCAGTCGTTCTTGCAAGAGATGGGCCCGGCGCTGGCGGAACTGGCAGCTCAGGTCAAGGATTGGAGCGCCTATGAGGCACCCGAGATCCTGCCCAATGGCGACATCATCATCCGCAAAAAGCCGGTTGAAGACCTGCCTGAACATGAAAACAAGGACGAAGAGAACCCCGAGGGCACAACTGATATCTGAGTTTGCCTCAGCCCTTGATGATCACCTGCGTTTCAGATTTCAGGGCGCTTGCCAGCGAGTTCAGGCGTGCCTCGGCCACTTCGCTGAACAAAGGTGCCGCAGCCTCGGGTAAATACAGTTCTAACTCGCGCTTTTTCGGATAGAATTTCAGGCGCCCCATATTGGCTTCGTTGTGCATCCAGAGCATTGCGCCAAATCGCATGGCTTTTCCCAGAATTTCGGCCTGCTTCTGGTCTTTCTCGTCTAGCAACTCATACAGGGGCGTAAACCGGTTGCCTTCGCGTTTGTTCTTGTAACGATGTTGCAGGGCCAACCCGATAAAGACACGCTCGGAATGTTTCAAACCCCCAAGATTGGCGCGAGTGACATTGTCAAAGCAAACCTCGGCCCGATAATCGGGATGAGCGCGCCAACTGACATCGTGCAGCAGGCACGCGGCCTGAATCAGGCGTACGCGGCTGGGCGGGGCAGATTTGAACAGCGGCATGACAAAGTCATACAAGTTGCGGCCAAAACCAGGCAGACGCGCATCCTTTGCTTCGGAAAAGCGGCTGGCTTCGATCAGGGGGTCGCGGTCCCGCAGTTCCTGCGGCATCTGTTCATACAGCAACCCTTCGCGGATGCCATAGCTCGAAATCGCGATATCCTTGGGTTTGAAGGTTCGGATCAGCCGGGCCAGAACATCCATTGCATAAGGAATCAGCGACATACGAGAGCTTGAGACCCCAGCCTCGCCACGCAGTTTTTCGTAGTCGCTTTTTTCTATGAACTTGATGGTATCGCGCACTTGTTTGGTGGTCATTCGGTATTCGTGCAGCACGTTCAGCGGATAGCCCCGCCGCAGCATGTCCAGTCGCGCAAAAGCTCGCCAACTGCCTCCGACCAGAAACAGGCGATCTCGCTGCGGACCCATCTGATCGCGCAACTCTTCCATTGTTGACTTGATATGCGCCTTTCGGGCTCGTCGCCCGCCTTTGATGTCGCGCAGCTTCAGAGGGCCTAGGGCAGAGGTCACGCGACGACCAACCTGACCATCGCCGATTTCGGCTAATTCCATGGACGAGCCGCCAATGTCGCAGATCAGGCCGTACGCACCGGGCCAGCCTAGCAACACGCCTTGTGCAGACAGACGTGCCTCTTCCGCGCCGTCGATTACGGCCACATGCAACCCGGTTTCTGCCTCGACCTGTGCGCAGAAATCCGGGCCGTCTTCGGCCTCACGCACCGCAGCCGTGGCCACCACATGCAGCCCGGGCAGATCCAGATCCATCGCCAGATGCTGGAATCGCCGCAGCGCCGCCAGTGCACGGTCACGCCCGCGTGGGTTTAACCGGCCCGTCTCGGACAGGCCCGCGCCCAGTTCGCACATCACCTTTTCGTTGTAAAAATAAGCCGGCGACCGGGCTGCGCCGTCGAAGATCACCATCCGAACCGAGTTCGACCCCACATCGACCACTCCGACCCGCGACAGGGCACGTGTGCCAGGGTCGTCGAACAAAGGTTTTCCGAAAGGTCCCCAGTCCGGGATGTCGGTTTCGACGGTCTGATCCATGTGTCTTCCAGATGGTGCAGTCAGAGGATGCGAAATTGGAGCTTGCGGGTCAATCACCCGTGTCGACCTCGTCCGGGCTTGTGTTCAAAATCCGAACGGCCAATGCGCGTGTGATGTCACGCTTTTCCGCTAATGCCAGATGGTCGAGTTGCGCAACAACGTTTGCAGCGGTTTCAAACCGTCGATCCATATGTTTCACGAGATAAGCGATGACTTCGGGGCCAGGATTCAACTGACGATCCACAAACAGTTTGGCCAGCACCGCGCCCAGAAGCGCGTCGTCAGGCGGGTCCAATGCGACGTGATGGGCCCCTTCAACGCGGCTTTGAAGATCCGCCAGGGGCAGTTCCCAAAATTTCGGTGCAAGCCTGCCGGTCATTAACAAGGCATGCCCTTCGGCCAGCACCAGATTGTGCAGGTGAAACAGTGTTTTCTGCTGTTCCAAATCCCCGGCGACCATGGGTACATCTTCGACGGCGATCGGTCCTCGCGCCAGATCAGGTACGTCGTCATAGCGCAGGTCTGCTGCCTGAACGATCCGACCGCCGGTTTCAGCGGCCCAGACATGCGCCAGATGAGTTTTGCCCGCGCTCGCCGGTCCGCTCAGTACCAGCTTGTTTCCGGGCCAAGACGTGGCCGAAATCATCGCAACCGCCAGAGCATTGGAAGGCGAGACAAAGAAATCCTCACGCCCAAGCGCAGTTTTGGCGGGCAGGTCAAAGCTGAGTTGTCGGGCCATTTACTCGGTTTCCTGATCCTGACTTTCAAGACCGGTGTAAAGTCTGCTGTCCAGATACAGCGAAGTTGCAAACCGCGCCAGCACGCCAAGCGCTGCTGCGACGGGGACTGCGATCAGCATACCGACAAAGCCAAACAATGCGCCAAAGACCGAAAGCGCCAGCAGCAGCCAGACCGGGTGTAACCCTACAGAGTTGCCGACCAATTTGGGTGTCAGGAAATTCCCTTCGGTGACCTGGCCAATGGCAAATATGCCCGCTATCAAACCGATATGTGCCCAATCGCCCCAGAACTGAAACAGCGCGAGCCCAATGGCCAGCGTTCCACCAATCAAGGCGCCCAGATAAGGAATGAACGTGACCAACCCCGCAATAAAGCCTACGATCAGGCCGAATTGCAGACCCGCGAGCATCAGAGCGACCGCGTAATATGTGCCAAGGATAAGGCAAACGGTACCCATCCCGCGCACGAAAGAGGCCAAAACGGCGTCAATCTCGACCGCCAGCCGCTTGATGGTTGGGGCGTGGTCGCGTGGCAAAAGCTCTCCGATGCGAGCGATCATGCGGTCCCAGTCCAACAGCATATAGACCGCGACAACCGGTACGATGACCAGCAGAACCACAATGTTGATTGCGGACCCCAGAGAGGTCAGCACCGTCTGCAGAACATCCCCTGTCTTGGACTTCAAAGTATCGCCAAAAGATACCAACATCTGGTGCGTGCTTGATTCCCGATCCAAAAGGGACGGAAACTGTCTTTCGATAAAGCCGCGCAACTCTTTGAACAGGGCCGGCAAGACATCAACCAGGTCCAATAGCTGTGTGATCAAGGCGGGTACGACCATCAGGATTGCCAACACGAACCCCAATACGCCCACAACCGTGATGATAGCTGTGGCCGCCATGCGCGAAAGGCCAAGCCGCTCAAGCCTATCCGCGACAGGATCAAGGAAGTAGGCAATGGCCCCGCCGATCACAAACGGCAGCAGGACGTCTCCCAAGGCCCAGAGGATCAACGCAAAAACCGCAGCGGCGAAGCCCCAGTATCTTAGTTGATCCTTAACCGGCAATGCCATCGCGATCCCCTTTTGGCAGGTCATTGACGGTGTTCTTGGCGTATCAAGCCCCGTGATGCAAGCGCTTCATGTGGCCTGAAATTGCGGCGGTTAGTCCTGTAGCGTCCCCAGTTCCGGCGTGTCCTCGTCTGCGGCTTCATCAGGCCAATTGGTACGCCAGATTTCTGCAGACCAATGTCCGCAATGGACAGCAGGTCGGTCGAAACCAGGTAGCGTGGGCAGCAACGGCTGGACAATAACATCGTGGCGGGGGACGGCGAAGTAAGGGAAAGAGTATCGCTCTTTGCCTGACCGGTTTACCACCCGATGTGGTGTGGATTTCAATCGCCCGCCTGACCATAGCTCTAGCATATCGCCAATGTTGACCACAAAGCCGCCGGGTGGGCAATCCGGTGTGATCCATCCACCGTCACGCGTTTGAACCTCAAGTCCACCCACCGGATCAGGGGCGATGATGGTCAGTGCGTCCGTGTCTTTGTGCGGATGGATGCCATAGCCCGTTTCATCGTCTGCCTGCGGCGGGTAGTGCAGAAGGGTCATGTTGGTCATAGGGTTCTGAAACGCACTGCGCAGAGCGTCGGGCTTCAAACCCAGACCGTTTTCTAATGCGCCGAGCAACAGATCGGTAACGCGATCCAGTTGGGCCCAATAGTCCAGAATGGTCGCCTTGGCGCTTGGCACCTCATCCGGCCAGAGGTTTGGTCCGTACAGAGCACAATCCGCACGTATCGGCGCGTCTTCTGCAACCTCGTGGTGCAGCTTGTACCCTTCATATTTGTCGGCCTTGCCCGAGCCATCGTTGGGAGTGAAGAACCCCATGGGAATATAGCCGCGATAGTTTTCGCGGGTGATGGCCTGATCCCATTTGCGCGACTCATCGATGGCAAAGATGTCTCGGGTCGTTCGTCTGACTTGATCAACGGTTTCCCGAGTCACGCCTGTCCCGGTGATGGACAGGAACCCGATCCCGGTACAAGCCTCAAGGATGTGTTGCACCGTTGCTTCGTATGCATCGGTTTTCGGTTCGGTCAGAGGCGAGATGTCGATTGTTGGATGCTGTCCATCAGTGAATCCTGACCCCTTGGCGTTCCAGTTCCGTATGGACAGGTGCCAAATTCAACTGGTCCAGGTCCTGATTGCTTTTGAGTGAAAGTGCGGCCGCAATGCCTGCACCCTGACCCATGACGGCGCAACAGGCCATGTTGCGCGTGGCGGCATGAGCCACTCGGTCCGCGCCATGCGACCGGCCCGCGACCAGCAGGCCCTTGACCCCTTTGGGCAACATCGAGCGATAGGGAACCTGCATGTACCGCCCCGTGGTGGGCAGGATCAAAATGCCATAGCCGTCTATGAATTCGGGATAAATGCCAATGGTATCTTCAAACCGACCCTGATGGCGGGCGTCGTTTTCTGTCATGTTGTACAGGGCATCGATCTTGCGGGTGTCGCGGATGCCAATAGTCATTCCGAAGTTCCGAAGCCGCGCGTTTTCGCATCCGGGCATGAACCTTCGTAGGGCATCGATGGCTAACATCGACTGTCGGCGGCCTTCGATCTCACCGCGTGTCAGGCTGTCAGGGTCGGTCCCGTCGATCTCGGCCAGATGGATGAGGTTCATATACGTCAGCTCACCCGTGTCATGCATTGCGCCCCAGGTGCCCGCGATGGTGTTGAGATGCGGGGGGATCAGACCTTGATCAATCGCCTGCTGGAACGGTTTGTGAACAAAGGGCGAGAACATGTCGTCCTCTTTGCCGCTGGTCTCAATATTCCACTCACCGCCGCCGCCCCAGTCCTTATAGGTTTGCGGGTCGGCTTTCACGCCCTCCATGAAGGCGCGCTTGTCGACACCGGCCAGATGGAACATGACCGAGGCGGCCATCATGTCTTCGCGTGGGGTCTTGTGGGTCGGTGCGCCTGCGCGGTGCGCCACATCTGCGTCGCCGGTGGCGTCGATTACCACTTTGGCCAGGATCGCCTCGCGCCCCGCCTTGGATTCGGTGATGATGCCGGTGATCCGGTCGCCATCCATGATGGGGGCGACGAACTGGCGATGAAGCATTGGGTGCACGCCTGCCTCTTCGACCAGCTTGTCGGCCACCAGTTTGAACCCTTCGCTGTCCAGTTCATAACTGAGCGACTGGCTTTCAGGCACCGCCGCGCCCATGTCCTTGGCGCGGGTTTCGAATTCCATCCCGATTCCGCCAGCCTCAATGGTTTGCTCATGGCGATACCATGCGAAACCCTCGACACCCACAGCAGTGATGTTGCCGCCCATGCAACCAAAGCGGTCGACCAGAGATACTTCGGCCCCGGCCCGCGCCGCCGCCAGTGCTGCGGCCAGCCCTGCGGGACCAGAGCCAACAACCAACACGTCGGTCTGATGGATGACAGGGATTTGGCGGGCGGGTTCCTGAATTGTTTGCATCGGCGCCTCGTGGAATTAGCAGTTCCGTTACAATTGAAATTCTCAATTGGCGGGTCAATCAAAAAACCGACTGACGCGAAGTCGCAAAAACGCCAATGTCCGATTGCCCCCGGCGGGGCTTTGGAATAATCACCTGTGCAGTCGATTTCTTACCTTTGAAGGTCCACCTATGCGCCTGAGCCGTTACTTTCTGCCCGTTCTCAAGGAAAACCCGTCTGAGGCTCAGATTGTCAGCCACCGGCTGATGCTACGTGCCGGGATGATCAAGCAGGCTGCGGCCGGGATTTATTCGTGGTTGCCGATGGGTTTCAAAGTGCTGCGCAAGCTGGAAAACATCGTGCACGAAGAACAGGCGCGCGCGGGCCATATCGCGATACAGATGCCGGTTTTGCAATCGGCCGATCTGTGGCGCGAATCCGGTCGCTATGACGATTACGGTCAGGAAATGCTGCGGATGAAGGACCGGCATGACCGGGACATGTTGTTTACGCCCACGGCGGAAGAACTGGTGACAGATATTTTCCGCGGTCACGTAAGCAGCTACAAAGATCTGCCGCTGACGCTGTATCAAATCCAGTGGAAGTTCCGCGATGAAATCCGCCCGCGTTTTGGCGTGATGCGGGGCCGCGAGTTCTATATGAAAGACGGCTACAATTTTGACCTGACCAAGGAAGATGCGCTGCACGCATATAACCGCCATCTGGTCAGCTATCTGCGCACTTACGAACGCATGGGTCTGCAGGCGATCCCGATGCGCGCCGATTCAGGCCCCATTGGTGGCGATGACACACACGAATTCCTTGTGCTGGCTGATACCGGTGAATCCGAGGTCTTCTATGACAGTGCCGTCACCGACCTGACATTCGGAGACCGCGAGATCGACTATGACAGCCGTGAACAGTGCCAGGCCATACTGGAAGAGTTCACTTCGAAATACGCGCGTACCGACGAAACGCATGACGCGGCGCTGTTCAACCAGATCCCCGAGGAGCGCCGTCGCGTTGCACGTGGTATTGAGGTCGGGCAGATTTTCTATTTCGGCACCAAATACTCCGAACCTCTAGGCGCGACCGTACAGGGCCCTGATGGCAAACCGGTTCCGGTACACATGGGCAGCCACGGTATCGGCGTCAGCCGCTTGGTAGGTGCGATCATCGAAGCAAGCCATGACGATAAGGGCATCATTTGGCCCGAGGGAGTAACGCCGTTCCACTGCGGTATCGTGAATCTGAAACAGGGTGATGAACGAGCAGATGCGGCCTGTGACAAGATATATTCGGCGCTGACCGCTTTGGGTCTGGAGCCGTTGTATGATGATCGAAAAGAACGGGCTGGGGGCAAGTTTGCAACCATGGACCTTATCGGTCTGCCTTGGCGCATCACCGTGGGTCCACGTGGTCTGAAGAATGGTGTGGTTGAACTGACTTGCCGCCGCACTGGTGAAAGCGAAGAGCTAAGCCCCGAAGCGGCTGTCACCAAAGTTGCAGAAATCTATCAGCAGATCGCCTGATCGCGATCATCGGATGCTGCGCTGACAGTCACGGCGAGTACATCAGATCTGGCCGCTAACTGAGGCCAAAGCAAAGCGACCGGCCCGGGCCTTAATTTTGGTCTGGTGTCGGACGCTCTGCCAGAACGTCGCCATCGGCGTCGTCGCCTCGAGCGACCACAATGGGACGACCCAGACGGCTGACCAGTTCACGAAACTCGAGGCCCAGAAACCGTAGCCCACAAACGCGTGCGTCGGTTGTTCGATCCGTGATGCACAAACGGCCCTGGCGAAACACCAGTCGATATCCTTTTTCTTTTAGGATGTCTGCCAAATTGCTCCAGCTTGCCGCGCTGACAAAGATCGGCCGAATGGCCGCGCGCAGCAGTGCTGCTGTTTCACAATCCAGTTCTGTTGATGCCCTGCGAGTCGGAATTGAGCCCGCGCCATTGGTAGAAATTTGAAAATTCATTGAGCGACCCCCGCTCGTTAAATGCGTTCCCCCGTAGTTAGGGTGACAAAGTTTCCAAAAATAATCAAAATGAGTAATAAAATTTCACCATCATTGTTGCCTTTTCGATTCACAGACTCACGAAGCGCGATGATTAACTTCATAACTGAAACAATCCGGTCGTGTCTGTGAAGGTCTTCACAACTCATGGTATAACGCTACGTTTCGAAGTCATCCATTTTGCGGCGACTTATCTGTGGTGACCCGAATCAATGCGGCTCATTCGGGCCGAGGTATGGGGTCTTTGCGACTACCGGCTTGACCATCGGGAGAAATGCCGAAACTGTCGCCGCAAACAAGAAACACCCCGGAGCAGGCATGGCCAAGACACCCCCGCCCTTTGCCCCTTTTGAATGGAAGATCGCCTGGCGTTACCTTCGGGCCCGCAGGGCTGAAGGTGGTGTAAGTGTGATGACGTGGATTTCTCTGATCGGTATCACGCTTGCAGTGTTCGCACTGATTGCGACGTTGGCGGTTCGGTCGGGCTTCCGTGCGGAATTTGTGGGCACAATTCTGGGTGCCAACGCACATGTGACAGTCTATTCGTCCGGGGAAATTGATGATCAGGGTCAGGTCGACCGAACGATAGCCGATTACGAAGATCGCGCAGCCCGGATCGCGCAGGTCGCCGGAGTTGAACGGGCTGCGCCTTTGGTAAAAGGGCAGGTGTTGATCACCAATCGCGACCGCAGCAGTGGGGTTGAGGTGTTTGGCATCCGACCCGACGATCTGTTCGATTTGCCGGGTATCGCCCAGGCAGAGCAGGCCGCAGGCGATCTGACAGAGTTTCAAACAGGTGAAGATGTCATCGCCATTGGATCCGGTGTTGCGCGCAGTATCGGAGTCACCGTGGGGGATGTCGTCAAGCTGACCTCGCCAAATGGGGTCAAGACCGCCTTTGGCACTTCACCGCGTGTAAACGCGTATCGCGTTGTCTATGTGTTTTCAGCTGGTCGCTACGACATCGACCGCACCCGCGTGTATATGCCGTTTTCGCAAGCTCAGAGTTTCTTCAACCGTGAAGGTGTTGCGGATGAGATCGAAGTGATGGTGCAGCAGCCGGAAAGTCTGGGTCCAATTCTGATTTCGATCATTGAGGCCTCGGGCGAACGCAGTCAGATATGGACATGGCAGGATGCGTCCGGCGGCTTTCTTCGCGCGCTGGAAGTTGAAGACAACGTGATGTTCATCATCCTTTCGATTCTGGTTCTGATTGCCGCGATGAATATCGTTTCGGGCCTGATCATGCTGGTTAAAAACAAGGGTCGAGACATCGGCATCCTGCGGACCATCGGTCTGAGCGAAGGGTCCGTTCTGCGGGTCTTTTTCATCTGCGGTGCATTCACCGGCCTGATAGGAACGGCGATGGGTGTTATTCTGGGATGCCTATTCGCAATCTACATCGATCCGATCTTTTCTTTTGTGAATTACGTGATGGGCGGTGGTGTCTGGGACCCGTCGATCCGCGGCATTTACGCTTTACCGGCCGAGTTGCACCTGAGTGACGTGCTCAAGGCCATCGGCCTGTCGCTTGGCCTGTCTTTCATCGTCACCTTTTTCCCAGCCCGTCGTGCGGCACGGCTGAACCCGGTCGAGGCGTTGCGTTATGAGTGATGTCACATTGCGTCTGAGCGGGCTGACCAAAACCTACCTAAAGGGCACACCGGGCGAGGTGCAGGTACTACGTGGGGTCGATCTGGACTTACGCGCGGGGGAGGCCGTTGCGATGGTTGCTCCGTCAGGTGCGGGCAAATCAACGCTTCTTCACATCGCGGGCCTGTTGGATAGGCCCGATGAAGGCTCGGTCGAGATTGCCGGTCAGAGCGTGACCGGCAAGGGTGATCGTACCAGAACTGCACTACGTCGGCGGGACGTCGGGTTCGTGTATCAGTTTCACCACCTTCTGCCCGAATTCACAGCTTTGGAAAACGTCACCCTGCCACAACTGGCGAATGGCGTTTCTGAAAAAGCTGCGCAGGCACGGGCTATGGACCTTCTGGATCGGGTTGGCGTCGCCCCACGTGCCAGCCACCGCCCTGCGGCGTTGTCGGGCGGGGAACAACAGCGTGTGGCCTTTTGCCGGGCGCTGGCCAACGCACCGCGTGTTTTGTTGGCGGATGAGCCGACCGGCAATCTGGACCCGGAAACCTCGGATCAGGTTTTTGACGCGCTGATGGCACTGGTGCGCGACGAAGGGCTTTCGGCCTTGATTGCGACCCACAACCTGGATCTGGCGGCTCGTATGGACCGAATGGTCAAGCTTGAGGGCGGGGTGCTCAGGCCAGTTGCGTGATTGCAACGCCTATGGCCATTACGGCGATTCCGCCGGCTCGTATCCATGTCAGTGGCGTGATCTGAGCGCCAAATAGGCCGAAATGGTCAATCGCCGCTGTGCTGATCAATTGCCCCAGCAATACAAAGAAAACCGCGTTACCGACACCGAAGTGCGGGGCCACGTGGGTGATCGACAGAACATAGAACGAGATCAGAACACCGGCCAGCAACAAGTGTTTCGGGGTCGCAGCCACCTTGGAAAGCGCTTCGAGACCCGGAAATAGAAGCATCACTAAGGCCGACGCGATAAAGGCGATCGCAAACAGGATCACGGCGGCGGTGGTTGGGGAGCCAATCAGCTTGCCTAGGGCCGCGTTCAACGCCGCAAGAATAGGGACGCCGATCCCGGCTGCCAGCATAATCGCTGCGTATTGTGTCATGGCCCGTGCCCTCCGCCTGCGTTGATCTGGATCATTGCGCCAAGACATCCGCCGGGCAACCCTTCAATTGTCAATCTTGACAGGAGGATAGGATGTTCAAGGCAACCCTTGGTGCGCTGGTATTGTCGGTTTCAGTCGTATCGTCTCAGGCCGCTTTGGCGCAGGACGCCAAGATCGGACAAGAACTTTACATGCACTATTGTGCAACCTGTCATGGGATTGATGCGACCGGGCAGGGGCCTATGGCCAGTGTGTTGGTCGTGCAGCCGACTGATTTGACCGATTTATCCGGCCAGGATGGTCTTTTCCCAACCGCCCGCGTAGTTGGCCGGATCGATGGACGGGACCCTTTGGTCAGCCACGGCAGCCCGATGCCGGTGTATGGCCCGTATTTTGATGGGCAGGACACATCGATGAAAACGCCGCAGGGACAGCCGATCCTGACAAGCCAGCCTATTGTGGATCTGGTGGCCTATCTGGAAACGCTTCAGGACTGACTGCAAATCCCGTCTACTTCGGCTTCGCTCCACGGCAAAAGAACCGCTCGTTCACGCCCTTTTTCCGGCAACGGAGACAGGTCGAAATGTGCGCCCAACATAGTGTGGAGCCTTGCTGTGCGTTCGGCCTGAGGGTCCAGCGCACGGCAGCAAACGTATTCTTCGACGATCGCGCCCTGCTGTTCGAAGCCGTAGGACAAAAAGTCAGGCGAGGTGTCCAGATCGAACAGATACGGATCCCGCCGCCCGCCATGCTCCGCCGCGGCCCGTAAAGGGTGATAGCCGGTGGTTGCGCGATTTTGCCATTGCCAGACATGGGTCAGTTCATGGGCCAGCAGCATCGCGGCAATCAGGTTCATCTGATCGGGGAAGTCGGTCATATAATCTTCCAGATACCAGTCGCGCGCAAAGTAGACCTTGTTGAAAAGGGCGACGGCAGCTGGTTTGCCTGTCACAAGCCCAGCTTCGACCGGCGGCAGAATAAGCTCGCGGCAAGCCTGACGTGGGCGTTCCTCTCGGAAATACGTCACCGGGGCGACCGGAGCCCCTTCGACCAGACGCACACTATCCAGGTTCAGTGTTTCTCCTTGGATGCTTTCTGCAAACACGCGCTCTGGCTCTGTCAGCGGACGACCGCAGGACGATAGAAACAAGAAAGAAACTAGAAATACGCGCAGAACCATACGTAGAATCCTAGTCTGCCGCGCCGGTTCCGCAAACCGTTTTCACAGGCTCATGGCCAGCACCCGGCTGATTTCGGTCAAGGACCGCCCGGATTGGTCCATCCATGTATTAAAAGCTTTCTGGACGGCCAACATCGCTTTCTTGGACGTGGCAGGTTTGTCGATCACGCCTTCGGCGATCAGCCGGGCGGTAACGTCCTGGGACAGAATAAAACTGTCACGTCCTATGAAACGCATCGCGTATTGCGCAGACGCACCGCCCAGTCGCGACCCGCGCTTGGCCAGCAGTGCCAGCAAGTTGATGTAATCTGCCGAGGGCCAGCCCCCCAGTACTTTGCCCGCACCGCCTTCTTCGCGCAGTTCCATCAGAAACGCGGCATTGTCACGAACGGCTGCGATCTTGGTGCCGTTGCGAACGATTCGTTTGTCTTGCAGCAACGCATCGAATTTTTCGTCATCCATAAACGCGCATCGACCCACGTCGAACCCGTCAAATGCCACCTCGAAACCATCCCATTTGTTCTCGATGACCTTCCAGTTGAACCCGGCCTGAAAAACACATTTGGTTAACATGGCAAGCCAACGATCTTCGGGTATTGCTGCCAGTTCCTCAGGGCTTTTGGGTTTGTGCAGCATGGCTTGCAATGCATCCGGCCCGCCGTGCCGTGATGCTGAGATGTCGAAGATTTCGTCAAAGGTGCGCATTTGTTCAATCTCAAGGTTATGCTGAAAATGTTTATCGTTTGTTCCGGTTTTGCAATGGGGAATCAGTTCTTGCGCGTTGAATCGGTGGATAACGGGCTTTGACCTTGACGATGAAAAAACGGGCTTTTGCAAAGTATTTCTCGACAAACGGTCGAAATTTGGTTTTGATTGACTCGTCAGTCAATGTCCCGTGTGAAAAACAGGGGCATGGGACAGGTCGGGTTGAGCGCCGCAAGTGCGCTTAAGTGGAGCGAAAAAGAAAGAGTAGGGCGAAAGACTTTGCTTTTCACAATCGCCACACTTTCCTTTTCCGACAAAGTTTGTGCATGTTGCGACATGATGGTGTCGTCAAACAAGAGACCCGGCAGGAAGGTCATAACCGGGTTCAGGAAAACAATTAAGACTGGGAGAAAGTCCATGAAGAAACTGAGTGTAAGCCTAATGGCTCTGAGTGTTGCAGGTGCGGCGCAGGCGGCGGACATGGGCGCTGTGGATGAACCGATCAAACTGGCGATCAATGAATGGACCGGTCAGCACGTGACCACACATGTGGCGGGTGAGATGCTCAAGGCAGCTGGGTACAACGTCGAATATGTGACAGCGGGTATGATGAACCAGTTCCAGGCGCTGGCCGATGGCGACATCGACGCGACACTGGAAATCTGGTCGTCCAACGTGTCAGACGAATACGCCAAGAAGATCGACGAAGGCACCGTGGTTGAAATCGGTGATTTGGGCTTGGATGCCAAAGAGGGCATTGCGTACCCGGCACACGTGGCGGATCTGTGCCCGGGCCTGCCCGCGTGGGAGGCACTGAAGGATTGTGCGCAGGTTTTCGCAACCGCTGAAACTCTGCCCGGTGGCCGTCTTGTCGACTATCCGGCCGATTGGGGCACACCCGGCGCAGACCGCATGACCGGCCTGGAACTGCCGTTCAAAGCAGTTCCGGCGGGGTCCGAGGGTGCCCTGATCGCCGAACTGCGCGCCTCGACCGAGCGTAAATCACCGCTGCTGATCACCTTCTGGCAGCCGCATTGGGCGATGTCGGCCTACGACGTTCAGTTCGTCGACCTGCCTGCGGGAGAAGAGGCGTGCTTTAATGATCCGGCATGGGGCCCGAACCCCAATGCAGTGAATGACTGCGATTTCTCGCCGTCTCGCATCTTCAAGGCCAGCTGGAGCGGTATGGAAGACAAGTGGCCCGCCGCTTATGAAATCCTGTCAAACTATCAACTGGCGGTCGAAGACCAGCAACCGATGATGGGTGCGATCGACGTTGATGGCGGTCAGGTCGAAGAAGTTGTTGCTGCGTGGATGGCCGAAAACGAAGGCAAGTGGCGTCCGGTTGTTGACTCAGCGACGCAGTGAGCACGTAAGTGACTGACGCGACTATGCCAGCCATTGCCTGCCAGAACCTCTGGCAGGTCTTTGGCCCCGGCGCTGAAAAGGCCCTGACCGACGCGCTGTCTCGGTCAGGGAATGACGCTGATAAGGCCGCCTCCGATCTGCGGGAAAACGGATTCATCCCGGCGGTGCAGGATGCCAATTTCGAGGTCAAAGAAGGCGAACTGTTCGTCATCATGGGCCTGTCAGGCTCGGGTAAATCCACGTTGATCCGTTGTATCTCGCAACTGTTGCCCGGCACGGGAGGCGAGATTCGGGTCGACGGCGCAAATGTCATCGGAGCCTCAAAGAAGGCCTTGACCGAGTTGCGCCGCAAAAAGCTGGGTATGGTGTTCCAGCACTTTGGCCTGTTCCCGCACATGACCGTTGCCGAAAACGTCGCTTATCCGCTGCGCGTGCAAGGCGTGAGCAAAAAGGAACGTCTGGCAAGGGCGCAAGAAGTTATCTCACTCGTCGGTCTGGAAGGGCGCGAAGACAGCTTTCCTCGCCAGCTTTCAGGTGGTCAGCGTCAGCGAGTAGGCATCGCGCGGTCCTTGGCCGTGAACCCCGATATCTGGTTTCTGGACGAGCCATTTTCGGCCCTCGACCCGTTGATCCGTCGCCAGTTGCAGGACGAATTTCTGCGCATTCAGGCGACATTGAAGAAGTCTATCGTCTTCATCACCCACGATATTCAAGAGGCGCTGAAACTCGCTGACCGCATCGCGATCATGCGCGACGGCAAGATCGTTCAGATCGGTACCCCAACTGATATCGTGCTGCGACCGGTTGATGATTATGTGCGCGAGTTTTCCAAGGACGTGGCCAAGGGTCAGCACGCCAAGGTCGCTTCGGTCATGCGGAGCGAGGCGGAATGTGGTCCGGACGATCCCGGCCTGACCACTTCGATGACGCTGGATGCCGCCCTTGCGCATTGCATGGAACTGTACGAGCCCGTGCCGGTGCGGGATGCCAGCGGCAATGTCGTCGGCACGGTTCATCCCTCGGATCTGGCCTCCGCATTGCAGGTGGACGAAGCATGACCGCTGTCACTGATCTTCCGACGCAACACAGCGCGTACCTGACGGCGGGTGCGAAGGCTGCTTTGATCACGGTCATCGTCGGTGCGGTTTGCCTTGCGTTTGAGGGCATCGCCCCGTGGCTGGCCAAATGGCCTGCCGCATGGGAACTGCCTGCAACCCAATGGGTTGGGGCATTTCTTGACTGGTTTCTCAACCTGATCAAACCGGCGATGCGGCTGTTCTCGGACATGATGACCTATCCAATGAACTGGGCGAATTTCGTGTTAGGCAATACGCCATGGCCCATTCTGATCGGGATTGTGACCGCGCTGGGCTGGTATCTGGGCGGAATGCCCATGGCCGCGTTGGGTTTTCTGGGGCTCAGTTTTGTACTGGCGTCCGGCTATTGGGCTGAGAGCATGAATACGCTGGCCCTTGTTGCCGTGTCGGTCCCGGTGGCACTTATTTTGGGGGGTGGTATCGGCATCCTTGCCAATGAAGTGCCGAAGGTTAAAACCTTTGTTCAAGCCGTTCTGGATGTGATGCAGACGGTGCCGACCTTTGCGTATCTGACACCGCTTTTGCTGCTGTTCGGCTTTGGGCCTGTTGTTGGCCTGATCGCCTCGGCCATCTACGCTGCGCCGCCTATGGCGCGCAATGTGATGCTGGGGTTGGAGCGGGTCGAGCCCGAGATCAAAGAAGCCGCCATCATGTCTGGTGGCACTCGGTTCCAGCAATTGTTTCAGGTCGAAATCCCTGCTGCCACAACGCAGATCATGGTCGGTGTGAACCAATGTCTGATGGCCGCCTTGTCGATGGTCATCATTGCCGCCGTTATCGGAGGTTTCAACGATATCGGCTGGGAGGTTCTGCTGACCATGCGCAAGGCGCAGTTCGGTGAATCGCTGATGGCTGGTCTGGTCATCGTGGTCTTTGCCGTGGTGATCGACCGGATGAGCGGCACGCTGGCAACCGAGCGCAAGCGCTATGACAGCCGCGTTGTCTGGGCCATGCTGGGCTTTGCTATTATCTTCACGGCCGCCTTCTGGGCGTGGCTGCCGAACCCGTCCGAACTGACCCTTCTGGACCCCATGGCCGAAGCCGTAGACAGCGGCCTGACGGCGTTTACGCAAAACAATGGCCCCTGGCTGGATGCGCTGAAGAACAATTCGCTGTTCTATGTGCTGCTGCCTTTGCGGATCGGGCTGGATCAGGCAGTTCTGCCTTTCACCTGGGGCTTTCAGTGGACAGCGGGCATGAGCTACGGCCTGTTCACCGTTGGTGCTGTGATTACGCTGCTGATGGCATGGCGTGGGCGGCTGACGGGTGGCTTGATTGTTTTGATCCTGATCGGAATGCTGGAAACCGGCATCGCGAACCTGCCATGGCCTTTTGTCTTGACCGGAGCGGCTGCTCTGGGCTGGGTTGCGGGCGGTTGGCGTCTTGCCGCGCTATGCGTGGGTCTGCTGTGCACCATTCTTGTTTCAGGTCTTTGGGAAAGGGCGCTTCTGTCGCTCTACCTCAGTGGTGCAGCAGTGTTTTCCTGCGCAGTTGTCGGCGGTCTGATCGGCCTTGCCAGCGCGGTATGGGAGCCTGTGTGGAAAGTGGTCCGCCCGATCTGCGATATGCTGCAGACGATTCCATTGTTTGTGTTCCTGATCCCCGTGCTGATGGTGTTCCAGATCGGTGAGTTCTCGGCCTTTCTCGCAATCTGTGCCTACGCCATCGTCCCCATGATCCGCTATACGCGGCATGGGCTGGTCAACACGCCAGAAGAAATGATGGAGGCCGCTGTCTCCAGCGGTGCGACCGAGTGGCAGATCATGCGGGATGTACGTGCACCTTATGCTGCACCGACCATACTGCTGGGGCTGAACCAAACCATCCTTTATGCCTTTGCGATGCTGGTCATCGCGGCGTTGATCGGGACCACCGGCTTGGGTCAGTCGATCTATCTGGCGCTGGGTCAGGCGGATGTCGGGCTGGGAATTTCGGCCGGGGCCGCGATGGCGATTCTGGCACTGATCGCAGACCGCATCGTGCAGGGCTTTGCCGAAGAACGCCGCGCGGCACTTGGCTTGTAACACAGGGCAGGGGCGGCATGTCTGCCCCTGCGCAAAACTTGATTTCGGACAAGGAAGTCGCCGCCATCCTGATCTAGACCGATCCCAATACGTTCGGAGATCACCATGACCGGTTGGGTTCTATTTCTCGCAGCGCTTGTCACGTTCCTTCTCAGCCACGCAATTCCCGTGCGGCCGGCGGTGCGCGGGTGGCTAATCGGAACGCTGGGGCATCGCGGGTATTTTGCAGGGTATTCGATCCTGTCGCTGGCTGTGTTGGTCTGGCTGATCATTGCAGCCGCAAACGCACCTTATGTGGAGGTCATTCCACCGTTTCCAGTATTACGTTGGGTGCCAGTTCTGATCATGCCGGTCGTCTGTTGGCTGGCCCTTGCGGGGCTTGCCATTCAAAATCCGTTCTCGTTTGGCGGGTTAGGCAACCGGACCTTTGACCCAGAGCAGCCCGGTATCCTGCGCACCACCCGCCACCCGGTCCTTGCCGCGTTGATGTTGTGGGCATTGGCACATTTGCTGGCCAATGGCAGCCTGTCACATGTCATCCTGTTTGGCCTGTTTGCCGGTTTCGCAGCCATGGGCATGTCTTTGATCGACCGTCGCAAACTTAGCGAAATGGGGATTGAATGGGTCCGGTTGTCTCGAAATACTGCGCGCTTTTCACTCCGTGCGCCGCGCTCTTGGCCACGTCCCTGGGTATGGATGACCGCACTTGCCGCCTATGCGGTTCTTCTTCACCTGCACGCTCCTGTGATCGGTCTGTCTCCGTTTCCGTAGCTGGGGGAGTGGTCGGATACGCCTGAGCGTGCTATTTGAAATGTCGAAATGAAAAACAAGAGGTCCAAGATGAATCTGGCCTATGTCACCACTACCGATCGCGGCGCCACTGATCGCCTGTTAAGCGCTGTTGCAGAACACCTGCTGGCTTCGGGCGCGAAACTGGCGGGCGTTGTTCAGACCAACACCGAATGCGCGGACAGCAGCAAATGCGATATGGATGTGCGCGTGCTGCCAAAGGGTGAGACCATCCGCATTTCGCAATCTCTAGGAACACAGTCGCGCGGTTGCCGCCTGGACCCCGCAGCGCTGGAACAGGCGGTTGGGTATGTGACTGCTTCGCTTGAAAAAGCACCCCAGTTGCTGATCATCAACAAATTCGGCAAGCACGAATCGGATGGCCGAGGATTCCGCCCTGTGATCGGCGAAGCATTGGCGATGGACATCCCGGTGCTGGTCGGCGTGAACGGGTTGAACGAAGAAAAGTTTCAGGCGTTCGCGGACGGCGCTGCGGAAGCCCTCCCGGCGGACCTAGATGCAATCGAGGCGTGGTTCAACAAGGTTTCAGAACTGCGCACGGCGGCAGAGTAAGGTAGTAAACCCCTAAAAACAGGGTAAAAAAGGCGCCGAAGCGCATTCAGCGCCTTTTTTCGATATTGCAGGGGCTTCAGCCCGGAAAAAACCAGACAGACTTGGACTGCGTCTTACAGGCGGTGATGCTGTCGCGGCTTCAATACCCCTCTGGAAACGAAAATGATCAAGGGCACCGGGAAGTGCTTCGCAACAGTGTAATCAGATCAAACGGTTGGTTCTTAAACCTTGGTTTTTTTCAACCGCGCACAACGCCAACCAACCCGATCACAGCGTGCCAAAAACACACTCTGCACATCTTCACGCTCAGTTGGAAAGATGGTGGGCGACCCTGGAATCGAACCAGGCGTGCGTCTCCGCGAGGGAGTTACAGTCCCCTGCCACACCTTGCGGCCTGTCGCCCACTGTCAGGCGTTGCACCTGACGTGGAGGCGTGATTACTAGCGCACCAAAGGAGCGTCAACAGGAAAATTTCGCTTTGGCGCAGGAAACCGAATTCTCGGCCCGGAGGCCCATAAAATGAAGAAACCCAAATGGGTCGTCGAAAAGGAACAGGCGCGTAAAGCCGCTGCGGCCGAAACCGTCTGGCTGTTCGGCTTGCATGCGGTGCGGGATGCTTTGATGAACCCAAATCGTCAGAAATTGCGCCTGATCGTGACACGTAACGCCCGTGACAAGCTGGCGGAAGCCATTGAGTTTGCTGGGATTGAAGCCGAGATGGTTGATCCACGCAAGTTCACCGCGCCTATTGATGCTGGTTCGGTTCACCAGGGTGCTGCGCTTGAGGTCAAGCCTTTGGATTGGGGCGGTCTGGCCGAAAACTGTATCGGTCGGGAAAACCCGCGCGTCATCCTGCTGGATCGCGTGACCGATCCGCATAACGTCGGGGCGATTCTGCGCTCAGCCGAAGTTTTGGGGGCCAGCGCTGTGATAGGTACGCGGCATCACTCTGCACCTGAAACAGGGGCGCTGGCCAAAACCGCCAGCGGTGCGCTGGAACGCCAACCATATTTGCGGGTGCGCAACCTTGCAGACGCGATCATCGAGCTTCAGGGCATGGGGTTTCTGGTTCTTGGACTGGACGGCGAAGCCGATATGACGATCGAAGGTGCGTTGGTCGAGGGGCATGATCGCCCCGTGGCGCTTGTGCTTGGTGCCGAAGGCCCGGGCTTGCGGCAGAAGACCAAAGAAACCGTCGATCAGTTGGTGAAAATTGACGCAGCAGGCGGGTTTGGGTCACTGAATGTCTCAAACGCGGCGGCAATCGCCTTATATGCATCTCGTTCCTGAGCAAAGGAGAGCGCCATTTCCGGTCCATCCAAAATCGCCACCTGCTGTTATTGCGGCACTCGTGCGGCCCTGGTCCTGAAGGGAAAAGAGCGGCATGAGCTTAGCTGTTCAAGCTGCGGTGCTCCGCTACATGATCTCAAGATGATTCCAAAGCGTAAGGCCGTGAAAGAAAAACAGGCGCGACCTGCCGTGTCTCATATGGTGCATTCAAGGGCAAAACGTAAAAAGAAGAAAAAGAGCGTGTTCTCACGTGTGTTTGACGAAGCCTGGGACGTGATTGAGGATATTTTCGACTAGGCGCCCTTGCGTTGAAACTCGATCACATCCTTGTCAACGGGGCTTCCGTTACCGCCGAAAACTTGCATGTTGATACCTCAAGGCTCCAGATTCTGACGTGGCGATGCTGATCCAACGTTCCATCCTTGGCGCGCTAAGCGCTGTATTCCTTTCTTCTGCCGTTTCCGCGCAGGACAATCCCGTCTATTTCGCCACCGAAGGTGTGGCGATGGCCGGGTATGATCCCGTGACCTACTTCGAAGGCGCGACGCCCGTTATGGGTGCCCCGGAAAACGCTGTGATGTGGAAAGGGGCAAAATGGCATTTTTCATCTGCGGAAAACCGAGAGCGCTTTGAAAGCAACCCCCGGGCCTTTGCTCCGCAGTTTGGCGGGTATTGTTCTTACGCGATGGCCAAAGGGGTTCTGAAAAGCACCGATCCCAATGCGTGGCAGGTGGTCGATGGCCGCCTGTATCTGACGCACTCAAAGCAGATTGAGATGATGTGGCAGCAGGATAGGGCGGAATTCATTGAAATGGCAGAAGAAAACTGGCCGGTGATCTTGTACCACAACTAGGCAAGAATCAGCTAATTGTGAAAAGTCATCACAAAAATGCGCGCCCCCTCTTTTTTTTCACCAACTCATGCCTAAATGTCACAGTGACCGCGGAACGGAACTGCCGCGGGTCATTTCACTGTCCCTCGTTCCAACAACTGGCGCCCAAGCTGTCTTGGGCGCTTTTTTCTTTTGATAACCCTGTTAAGGATAGGGCATGTCAAATTATCCCGATCAGCACCTCAAGACCATTCTGCAACGCACCAAGACGGTTGCCGTTGTAGGAGTGTCGTTGAACCCTGTGCGACCCAGTTTCTACGTGGCGCGCTATCTAACCTTGAAGGGATTTGATGTGATCCCGGTCAATCCAGGCCATGCAGGCAAAGACCTATTCGGTCAGACAGTGCGAGGTAGTCTTTCGGACATAACCGAGCCTGTGGATATGGTGGATATTTTTCGGCGGTCCGAAGCTGTGCCGCCTATCGTTGACGAAGCTCTGGACGTTTTTCCCTCTCTCAGCACGATTTGGATGCAGATCGGGGTTGAACATGCCGAAGCGGAGGCAAAGGCCGAAGCACGGGGCGTTGACGTAGTGATGAACCGCTGTCCCAAGATCGAGTATCAGCGCCTGTTTGGCGAGCTGCGCATGGGCGGATTTTCGACCGGAATCATCTCGTCCAAACTTTAGGGCGTTGCTGGCTGATAGGGTTTCAGCCGGGCCACCTGTTCCTGTCGCCGCTTCTCTAGCACCACGTCGCGCGGCACCCATTCGTAACGGGTGTCCTCGACCAGCGGAGACCAGAATAACACCCCGCCATAGCGCCACGGGTCCAGTACGACACCGTCATACAACGATTCCCCCTTGCGGCTGATGATCGCTGTGGAGTGGTCGATTCTCAGCGGATTATCGGCATTGGCTATGGCGCGATGCATCTCAAGCGTTTGGAAATTTTCCTGCTTCAGACGACGCTCAATGTCCTCGGCCCAGTGCCAGCAGAGCCCGCGTGGGCGCACGCCTTTGTTGACCTTTGCGTTGTGGATCAATGGCGGGTCAGTGATCTGGTATTCATCGACCAGCTGTGCGGTGTAGGCGTAGGCAACCTGCGCCGCTCGTTGGGCTTCTTCGGGATCTATGTCAGGACCCAAACTTTGAATTTCAGTTGCCAGGCGTTGAACCTGGTCCCCGGTCGAGGGCGGTGGCGCAGAGCAGCCCGCGACGATGGCAAGCGTTGCCACAAGCATCAAAACTCGGATCATGTCGCGCCCTCGGCTGCCAATCTGACGTCCAAGTATAGCGGTCCAAACAGCGACGCGGAACCCAGGTGTTACCTCTTAGGGCGGGAAGCCTTTTCCGCGATACCGCTGACGCCCTGACGACGTGCCAGTTCGGTCAGGACATCATCCAGTGCCACGTTCCGCGAGGCCAGCATGACCAGAAGGTGATACAGAACATCAGCCGCCTCAGAGGTCAGCCTGGTTTTGTCATCCTTGACGGCCTCGATGATCGCCTCAACAGCTTCTTCGCCAAACTTCTCTGCACATTTCTCGGGACCTTTGGCCAGCAGCTTGGCTGTCCAACTGGAGTCCGGGTCTGCGTCTTTGCGGGCCTCAATCGTGAAGGCCAGATCGTGCAGGATGCTCATGTTAGCCTCATCGGAATGCGCGCAGCGGCCATGTGTTCCTTGGCTTCGCGGATGGTGTATTCGCCGAAATGAAAGATCGAGGCCGCCAGCACGGCGCTTGCGCCGCCTTTGGTGACACCTTCCACCAGATGGTCCAGATTGCCGACACCTCCGCTGGCGATCACCGGTACATTCACCGCGTCGGAAATGGCGCGGGTCAGGGGCAAGTTGAACCCGGCTTTTGTGCCGTCACGATCCATCGAGGTCAGAAGGATTTCTCCGGCCCCTTTGGCAACAACTGTTTTGGCAAAATCGACCGCATCAATACCGGTAGGCTTTCGCCCACCATGGGTGAAAATTTCCCACTTTCCGGGGCTGACGGTCTTGGCGTCTATGGCGCAAACGATGCATTGACTGCCAAACTGGTCAGCCGCTTCCGCGATCACGTTCGGGTTGGCGACGGCGGCCGAGTTGAAACTGACCTTGTCCGCCCCAGCCAGCAGCAGGGCGCGCACATCTTCCTTGGTGCGTACACCGCCACCCACTGTCAGTGGGACAAAGCACTGCTCAGCCGTGCGCTGCACCACATCAAACATCGTTCCGCGGTTTTCGTGGGTCGCATGGATGTCCAGAAAACATATCTCGTCAGCGCCGGCGGCGTCATAGGCCTTGGCCGATTCCACCGGGTCGCCCGCGTCGCGCAGGCCAACGAAATTCACGCCTTTGACCACGCGGCCATCGGCGACATCAAGACAGGGAATGATCCGGGTTTTCAGCATCTGGGTGTCCTTCGTTGCCGGACCTTTACCGGCAAAGCACCGCTGATGCCAGACTTGTGATTGTGATCCATCGTGAAGCCATGGAAATTAGGGGTGAAATTCATGAAAAGGATTATCGAGATGAAACATCTTCTTCTGGCTTCAATTCTAACATTCGGGGGCGCACTATCCGCCATGGCTGACGACATCATCAAAGTTCAAACAAGTAAATCCGTGGCTGAGGCGCTGGATGCGTTGGAAGCAGCAGTTGGCAATGCCGGGGCCACCGTGTTTGCGCGAATCGACCATGCGGCCGGAGCGGAAAAGGTCGGTACGCCCATTCCTGCCAATCAGGTGCTGATTTTCGGTAACCCTGCGCTGGGCACGCCAGCCATGCAGATCGACCCGCGTGCTGGGTTGTTCCTGCCGCTCAAGGTGCAAGCCTATGAGGACGCCAGCGGTCAGGTCTGGCTGGCCTATGAAGACCCCAAGGAAACGATGGATGAGCTGGATGAGGTCGAAAAGTCACCCGTCATCGAAAAGATGCGCGGCGCTTTGGCGAAACTGACTGCCGCTGCCGCGCAGTAGCTCAGTTAAGGGCGCGAATGGCCTCGGCCAGGTCAATCGCGCCATCATACAGCGCCCGACCCGAGATCGCGCCGTCCAGTTCGACACCACAGTCGCGCAGGGCGATCAGGTCTTCCAAAGAGCTGACGCCACCCGACGCAATCACGGGGATAGAAACCGCCTGAGCGAGGGCTGCTGTCGCCTCGATGTTCGGGCCCTGCATCGCGCCATCACGGTTGATGTCAGTATAGATGATTGCGGCCACGCCTGCGTCTTCGAAACTGCGGGCCAGATCGGTGACCTGCACGTCAGTCTCTTCGGCCCAGCCTTTAGTCGCCACCATACCGTTGCGCGCATCAATGCCCACAGCGACTTTGCCGGGAAAAGCTTTCGCCGCTTCGCGCACCAGATCAGGGTTTTCGACCGCAACTGTGCCCAAAATGACCCGCGCCAAACCCTTGCCGATCCATGTTTCGATCGTGGCCATGTCGCGGATACCGCCACCCAACTGAGCGGGCACGTCGCAGGCTTTCAGTATCGCCTCGACCGGGGCGGCGTTAACCGGTTCACCCGCAAACGCGCCGTTCAGATCGACCAGATGAAGCCACTCGCATCCCGCCTCGACAAAGGCGCGGGCCTGTGCGGCAGGGTCTTCATTGAACACGGTGGCCTTGTCCATTTCACCGCGCAGCAGGCGTACGGCATTGCCGTCTTTGAGGTCGATGGCGGGGTAGAGGATCATGTCGGGCGGCCCTATATCTTTGTTACACGCGCGGGATATCGCACAGGCAGGGCAGGGGATGCAACGCGACGCTGGGTCATTCTTGCCCGTCGGTCCTTGGCGGGTCAGACTGCCCTCAAAACAGGGAGAAAATCATGAAGAAATTTACGTTTGCAGCGGGTTTGTCGCTTCTTGCGACCAGTGCTTTGGCAGCAGATCCTGTTGACGGGCTATGGAAGACTGCGCCGGGTGACACGGGTGGTTACCTGCATGTCACGATTTCCGAATGCGGGAGCGCGATTTGCGGCACAATCGACAGCGCCTTTGATGCGGATGGGAACCAGCAGCTGGAATACGAAAATCTGGGTAAACAGATCATCTGGGACATGGTGCCCGAAGGTAGCGGCAGCTATGACAGCGGCAAGATCTGGGCCCCGGACCGCGACAAGACCTACAATTCGAAAATGTCGCTGGACGGGCAGAACAAGCTGACCGTCAAGGGTTGTGTGGCGGGTGGTTTGATCTGTCGCGGCCAAACCTGGACGCGCGTCCAGTAACCCTCAGGGGTTCCAGGTCAGGAAGTTGCCCAGCATACGCAGCCCAACGTCCTGACTTTTCTCGGGGTGGAACTGCATCCCAACCATCGTGTCGCGGCCAATCACGGCCGTGACCTCTTGCCCATAATCAACGTAAGCCAGCCGCTGTGCTGGGTCGCTCACACGAAAATGGTAGGAGTGGACGAAATACGTGTGATCACCGGATTTCACCCCATCGAACACTGGATGATCGCTTTCCAGGACCAGATCATTCCAGCCCATATGGGGGACTTTTAGGGCTGCATCCGAAGGCTCAATTCGGACAACATCACCTGCAACCCAGCCCAAACCATCGGTTTCGCTGTATTCATGGCCCTTGGTGGCCATCAGTTGCATCCCAACGCAGATGCCCAGAAACGGTCGTCCCTTTTGCTCGACTGCCTCGACCATCGCATCATAGATACCTCTGTGTCCCCGCAGCTCGGCGGCACAGGCCGGAAAGGCCCCATCACCCGGCAACACCAAACGATCCGCACGCGCCACGACGTCTGCGTCCGAGGTCACAACAACCTCACCGGCATCCAATTCACGCGCCATGCGCTGAAAAGCCTTCTCGGCCGAGTGCAGATTGCCCGACTCATAATCAATGATCGCAGTCAACATGATACGGACCTGTTCTTCTTCTTGTTCCAAATACGGCGGGGTGAATTGGCCAAAGGCCAAGAGGGGCGGCGCCCCTTACCACCGCCTACAAAGCACCCTTGGTCGATGGAATCGCATCCGCCTTGCGTGGATCGGTTTCGACTGCATCACGCAAAGCGCGCGCGACAGCTTTGAAAGCCGCCTCGGCAATGTGATGGCTGTTGAAGCCGTGCAACTGGTCGATGTGCAGGGTGATGCCGCCATGTGTGCTGAGCGCCTGAAAAAACTCTCGCACAAGCTCTGTGTCGAACGTGCCGATCTTCTGCGTGGGCAAGTCTACATTCCAGATCAGGAACGGACGGCCCGACAAGTCCAGCGCGCAGCGCACTTGTGCGTCGTCCATAGGCAGATGACATTCGCCATAACGGCGGATGCCTTTCTTATCGCCCAGAGCCTGCGTCAGTGCCTGACCCAGCGCGATGCCGGTATCTTCGACCGTGTGATGGTCGTCGATGTGATAATCACCCTTGGCACTGATCGTCATGTCGATCAGCGAGTGGCGCGCCAGCTGATCCAGCATGTGGTCAAAGAAGCCAACACCGGTCTGGTTGTCATAGGTGCCGGTGCCATCCAGATTGACCTGAACCGTGATCTCGGTCTCGGCGGTCTTGCGGCTGATCGAAGCGCTGCGCATGGGCGAATTCCTTTTGCTACAGGCGCGCTTATAGACGGGGTTGGGCTGCCTTATCCAGACCATAGGTGGCATTCAGGCCAAACTGTTGCAGGGGATTGCACCCGGCTGTGCCCCGTGTCAGCTTGCAAGCAACACGAACCGATAGGGTCACACTATGTCCACCTGCGTTTTTATCCAGATCCGCTGCAAACCCGGCACCACTTATAAGGTGGCCGAAGAAATCGCCCTGCGCGAAATTCATTCCGAACTGTATTCCACCAGCGGCGAATATGACCTGCTTCTGAAGCTATATATCCCCGAGACCGAGGATGTGGGCCACTTCATCAACGAACACTTGCTAGTGATCCCTAACATCGAACGCTCGCTGACCACCATGACATTCAAGGCGTTCTAGCCCAGTTCGAACGTCGTCACGCCAAAGATTCGGTCCAGATCGATATCCGGCTGATGGCTGGAATACATCCGGGCGGTTTCAAACACTTTGTCCAGTCCAAGCGCGTCGGCCAAAGCGAAGGCTGATGTGTTGGGCTGTGGCATGTCCACAAAAACCTCATGCTCGTTGTGGTCTTCGGGAATCGCCGTCAGCAGAGCTGCTAACAGAGCCCTTGCAATGTCGGTATTGTCTGCAAACAGCGGACCAACCTTGTATCCGGTGATGCAAGGGCGCAGCGTTGCGTAGCCTTGGATTCTGCCATTGTCGGAATAGACCTTTGATACGTGATTGTAAGCGCTGAGCCAGCTTTCAAGGAACAGATCGCGTGCAGCGGGAAACATGTCGCGGTCATAGGCTTTCAATTCATCTGACGCACTGCTCAGATCCGCTACGCAATCATTCGAAGATGTACCCAGCTTCGCCAGCATCCGCGTTTTTGTTCCGGCAAATCGGTAGTTGTTATACGCGAAGGTAAAGCCGGATTTGCGATAATTTTCCTGCTGCTCGACAACGCCATCCAGACCCATGTTACGACTGCCGCAATGAGCAAGCGCATGTTGCGCTATCTCAAGCCCATGACCATGGTGCCGGAACTCGGGTTTAACGATGTAAAAGCCCAGAAACGCGAAATCGGCGTTGTAATTCACCGCCGAGACCGAGGAAATCATCTCTCCATCCAGAAATCCGCCCAGAAACCCGTCCGGGTCCGTTGGGCGAAAGCACTCGGCGTCGTGTACGCCGGGGTTCCATCCTTCGCGACCGGCCCAATCCACAGCGTGCTGGACTTCGGCAGCAGTGAGTGGGCGAATGATATAATCAGACATCGGGTAATCCTGCATTGCGTAATGCGACCAGAATGGCGCAACGCGCTGCAAAGAACCAGCATGTTCGGATCGGTTGGTATCTGGAGCGGGCGAGGCGATTCGAACGCCCGACCCTAACCTTGGCAAGGTTATGCTCTACCCCTGAGCTACGCCCGCATCAGATACATATGTGGTCCAAAGACCTCTCAATGGAGCGGGCGAGGCGATTCGAACGCCCGACCCTAACCTTGGCAAGGTTATGCTCTACCCCTGAGCTACGCCCGCGCCGTTGAGTGAGGAGGGATGTATAAATTCCCACGCGAGGCTGCAAGCGGAAAAACGCAAAAAAGAGGAAAAATCTTTCGACGGAAATCCGAGCCCAGCTCGTTGAAAATCTAGAGCGTGAAAAAATAAGAGGGGCTGAAGAATGAAAATGGCACGTATAGCTGATATGAAAATGGCGCTGTTGGCCGCGCTGATCATATTGACCACGATGCTATGCGCACGGGTTGAGGACAAGGTGGTCGAGGTCGACCCAGTCCTGATGCGCGCGCCACTGGTCGAAACGCTGGTGTTGGCGGGATAAACCCCGCCTACAGTCAGAGGGCCAGGACCAGATTCGCGATCGCGGTTACCAATATTGCTGTGAACGTCAGCCCCATTCCAAGCTGTCGCAGAATGACGATCTGCGGCGTTCTGCCAAAACCGTATGCGTGCAACAGACGCCCGGCCAACAGCATCAGGCCCAACACGTGTAACGTCAGGCTACCTGCGCCTTGCAACTCTACCATTGCGATCAGCAAAAGGCCGATGGGTGCGTATTCGGCGCAATTGGAATGCGTGCGTATCGCCTTGATCATAAGTTTGCTGCCGCCATCGCCGACCGAAATTTTGTCGCTACGGCGCTGTAGAATCACTTTGACGCTGAGCGCTACGTACAGGATTGCGATCAGGGCCGCGTAGATCGGTGTGATTGCAAGCATGGTCTGTCTCCGTTCCAGCATTGAAAAGGGCCGCACGGTTTCCCGCACGGCCCTTTGAACTTTAGCTGGTTCGACGGCTTATTCCAGTTCGACGAGCAGGTCTTTTGCGTCGATCTGGCCGCCTGGTTGCACGTGAACAGCTTTGACGGTTGCGTCGCGTTCGGCGTGGATGCCGGTTTCCATTTTCATCGCCTCGATGGTCAACAGCATGTCGCCTTCCTTGACCTCTTGTCCCGCAGTTACGGCAACCGTTGCCACGACCCCCGGCATTGGTGCGCCGACGTGATCGGGGTTGCCGGTTTCAGCCTTGGGCCGGGCCTGAGTGCTTGATGTGACCATCCGGTTCGGTACCCGGATGACACGGGGTTGGCCGTTCAGTTCAAAGAACACGCGGACTTCGCCGTTTTCATCGGTCTCGCCAATCGCCTGACAGCGGATCTCCAGCGTCTTGCCCGGGTCAATCTCGGCCGTGATCTCTTCGCTCGGCTCCATGCCGTAGAAGAAGGTGCGTGTAGGCAGAGTTCGGACAGGGCCATAGATCCGATGACGTCCCATGTAGTCCAGGAACACCTTGGGATACATCAGGTAGCCGTTCAGGTCCTCGTCATCGACGTCTTTGCCTTCCAGCTGCTTGGACAGTTCGGCGCGGGTGGCTTCCAGATCAACCGCAGGCACGTCCTTGCCGGGGCGTTCTGTGTTGGGGGCCTCGTCCTTCAGCACCTTCTTGATGATGGTGTCGGGGAACCCACCCGGAGGCTGACCCAGATTGCCACGCATCATGTCCACGACCGAGTCGGGGAAGGCGACGTCAGTTGCCGGGTCCTCGACCTGTTCGCGGGTCATGTTTTGGCTGACCATCATCAGCGCCATGTCGCCAACAACCTTCGACGACGGCGTCACTTTCACGATGTCACCGAACATCTGGTTTACGTCGGCATACATCTGGGCGACCTCGTGCCAGCGCTCTTCCAGACCCAGGCTACGCGCCTGCGCCTTGAGGTTGGTGAACTGACCCCCGGGCATCTCGTGCAGATAGACCTCGGACGCCGGGGCCTGCAGGCTGGATTCGAAGGCCGCATACTGACCGCGAACCGCTTCGAAGTAGTCGCTGATCTCGCGGATTGCCTTGATGTCCAGCCCGGTGTCGCGGTCGGTGTGGCGCAGGGCCTCGACCACGGTGCCCAGCGTTGCCTGTGACGTGTTGCCCGAGAAGCTGTCCATCGCGCAGTCCACGGCGTCCACACCCGCATCGGACGCGGCCAGAATGGTCGCGCTGGCGATACCGGCGGTGTCATGGGTGTGGAAATGGATCGGCAGGCCGACCTCTTCTTTCAGCGCGCGGATCAGGATCTTGGCCGAGGCTGGTTTCAACAGACCCGCCATGTCTTTCAGGCCAAGGATATGCGCACCTGCGTCGCGCAGCTCTTTCGCCATGCCGACATAATACTTCAGGTCGTACTTGGCCCGATCCGGGTCAAGGATGTCGCCCGTGTAGCAAACCGTGCCTTCGCAGATCTTGCCGTTCTCGACGACAGCGTCCATCGCCACACGCATGTTCTCAACCCAGTTCAGCGAGTCGAACACGCGGAAGACATCAATGTTCTTGGACGCCTGGCGTACGAATTCCTGCACCACGTTGTCGGGGTAGTTGGTGTAGCCGACCCCGTTTGCTCCACGCAGAAGCATCTGGGTCATCAGGTTCGGCATCGCTTCGCGCAGGTCGCGCAAACGCTGCCACGGGCATTCCTGCAGGAACCGATAGGCGACGTCGAACGTTGCGCCGCCCCAACATTCTACACTGAACAACTGCGGCAGGTTGGCCGCATAAGTCGGAGCAACCTTGATCATGTCGATCGACCGCATCCGGGTCGCCAGCAGTGACTGATGCCCGTCGCGCATGGTGGTGTCGGTGATCAGCAGTTGACGCTGCGCCTTCATCCAGTCGGCCACAGCCTGCGGGCCCTTTTGCTCCAGCAGGTTGCGGGTGCCCATTTGTGGTTCGGCCTTTTGCGCGGGGGGTTTGGCCTCTTTCAAGTCGGCGCGCGGTTCGGGGCGATCCTTGGTCTCGGGGTGCCCGTTCACCGTAATGTCCGCGATATAGGTCAGAACCTTGGTGCCCCGGTCGCGGCGGCGCTTGAACGCGAACAGATCGGGTGTCGTGTCGATGAACTTGGTGGTGTATTCATTCGACAGGAAAGTTGGGTGTTTCAGCAGGTTGATGACAAAGTCGATATTGGTGCTGACACCGCGAATGCGGAATTCACGCAGGGCGCGGTCCATGCGGGCAATTGCGGCCTCAGGCGTCGGGGCCTTGGCCGTCACCTTGGTCAGCAGCGAGTCGTAATACCGCGTGATCACCCCGCCCGCATAGGCGGTGCCGCCATCCAGACGAATGCCCATGCCGGTGGCCGAGCGATAGGCGGTGATGCGGCCATAGTCGGGGATGAAGTTGTTCTGTGGGTCTTCGGTCGTAATCCGGGTCTGCAGCGCATGGCCGTTCAGATGCACATCCGCCTGGCTGGCAGCGCCGGTGGCTTCGGCCAGGGTCTTGCCTTCAGCGATCAGAATCTGTGCTTGAACGATGTCGATACCGGTGACTTCCTCGGTGACAGTGTGTTCCACCTGCACGCGCGGGTTCACTTCGATGAAGTAGAACTTGCCGGTTTCCATATCCATCAGGAACTCGACAGTGCCCGCGCACTCATAGTTCACATGGGCGCAGATTTTGCGCCCCAGTTCACAGATCTCAGCGCGCTGCTCTTCGGACAGGTATGGGGCAGGGGCGCGTTCGACCACCTTCTGGTTGCGGCGCTGGACCGAGCAGTCACGCTCATAAAGGTGATAAATCTCACCATGCTTGTCGCCCAGTATCTGAACCTCGACGTGGCGGGCGCGGGTGATCATCTTTTCCAGATAGCCCTCACCATTGCCAAAGGCGGCTTCGGCCTCGCGACGGCCTTCCAGCACCTTTTCTTCCAATTCGTCCTCGGACTCAATCGGGCGCATACCCCGACCACCACCGCCCCAGCTGGCCTTGAGCATCAGCGGATAACCGATCTCGGCGGCCTCGGCCCGGATCGCGTCCATGTCATCACCTAACACTTCGGTTGCGGGGATGACCGGAACGCCAGCCTCAATCGCCACACGCCGCGCACTGGCTTTATCGCCCAGAGCGCGCATGGTTTCGGCTTTGGGGCCAATAAAGGTGATCCCGTTCTGCACACAGGCATCCACGAAATCCGGGTTCTCGGACAGCAGGCCATAGCCCGGATGGATCGCGTCCGCGCCACACTCCTTGGCCACGCGGATAATCTCGTCAATGCTCAGATATGCAGCAACCGGGCCCATGCCTTCGCCAATGCGATAGGCCTCATCGGCCTTGAAACGATGCAGGCCAAGCTTGTCCTCTTCGGCAAAGACAGCAACAGTGCGTTTGCCCATCTCGTTCGCTGCGCGCATAACGCGAATGGCAATCTCGCCGCGGTTGGCGATCAGGATCTTGGTGAAGTCTGTCATATTAAGTCCCGGTCTTTATGTGTTTGGGCGTGTTATTGGGCGAACAATACGCGCAGGTATATCCGTTCTTCTGGGTAGAACCGGCATGTTACCGCTCGCAAACGCCCTTTGGCCGCTGTAGCCTTATACGCATGCCGCGCCGCAGCATCAAATTATTAACATCATCTCTCAATTTGAGACAGTGCCGCCAGACCCATCTGACCCATATTTGCGTGCAGATCCTGTCTCAGAACATCGATGACATGCGCGGGGCCGCAAGGGCCAAGTGCCGCCAACCCGTACAAAAAAGCGCGCCCAAGCATGACAAAATCGGCGCCTAGGGAAAGCGCGCGCAGTACATCCAGGCCACTTTCGATACCGCTGTCAAATATTAGCGGTAAATTGGTGGCGTCGCGAATAGCTGGAAGAGCTTCAATGCTGGCCGGGGCTGCGTCAAATTGGCGACCTCCGTGATTCGAGACCCACAGGGCGTCCACACCCACCCGTTCCAGTCTGTCAGAATCTTCGGGACGCAAGATGCCTTTGACCACAAAGCCTCCGTCCCAATGATCGCGCAGCCACGATACATAGTCCAACCCCGGTGATGTCCTCAACAGGTACCCAATATGGGCCGTCGGCGGCAGATCGCCCGGATCTTCGATATACTTGTCCAGAGTGCGCATATGCGGCACGCCATTGCGCAGCATACCCATGGCCCAGGCGGGCTTTGTCGCAATCTGTGCCAGCAAACGCGGCGTCAGCTTTGGTGGCTGCCTCAGGCCCGAGCGGGTTTGTCGTTCCCTGCGTGAGGCTACTGGGACATCCACAGTCAGCACAAGGGTTCGAAACCCGGCCTGATGCGCCCGACCCAACATATCCTTGCGAATGTCTGGGTCGCGCGGCGGGTAAAGCTGAAACCAGGCGTTTGGTCCCAGGTGTGGTGCCAGGTCCTCAGGGCTTTGGCTGGCCACGGTGGACAGGGAATACGGAATCCCTTCCCGCGCGGCTGCCTGAGCCAACAGGCGCTCCGCGTCGGGCCAGACCAACCCCGACATCCCGATCGGCGCGATCCCAAAGGGCAAAGGGTAATCACGGCCCAGTAAGGTCCTCGATGTATCAAATTCCAGTTCGCCGTGCAGGATCGAGGGCGAAAGGCGGACGTCATCCAGCGCCTTTCGATTTCGTATCAGAGTCGTTTCTGCCCCTGTACCGCTTTCGACATATTCCCATACGAAATGCGGCAGGCGGCGGCGCGCGTGACGTTTCAAATCCGGTATGCCGGGAAAGGTGCTGTGCAGGTCCATGCACATTGATCCGACCCGCTGCGTGATTCGGCAAGGGTATTAGGCCGCGTCCGGGTGGGTCTGCTTGCCTTTGGCGAGGGGTCGCTTGACCTGATTCTGGGTTTCGCTGGCTACCTCAACCTGGTTGCGCCCTTTGTCCTTGGCCACATAAAGCGCATCGTCGGCCGCGCGCATCAGATCCTGTGGCATGGTTCCGTGCTTCGGGTAATGCGCCACCCCGACCGAGATGGTGATGCGGGGCAAGGCCTTTTCGCCATAGCGGACGGTGACGGCTTCGACTGCCTGTCTCAGCTGCTCTGCGCGGGTCACAGCGTCTTCGGGGGTGTTGTCGGGTAGGATCAACATAAATTCTTCACCGCCGATGCGGCAGGCCACCTCGTCGCGGTCGCAGCCCTGTTCCAGCGCGGCCCCAACCGCACGCAAGACCATGTCACCTGCGTCGTGCCCATGCGTGTCGTTGAACTTTTTGAAATGATCCACGTCCACGGCGATCAGACTCAGCGCCGCTCCGGTCTTTTGGCTGCGGCTGATCGACTTGCGTAGCGTTTCCGTCAAGTGACGACGATTGAATAGGCCAGTCAGAGGGTCGCGTACCGATTGGTCATGCAATTGATCGCGCATTCTGACGTTGGCAATGGCCATGCTGATCTGCTCGGCGCACAGCTGCGCGAGTTTACGACTTTTGTGAAAACATGCGTCACGCCCGGCAAGCGCCCTAAGATGCAGCAGGCCGACGGTTTCGCCATGCGCGAGGATGGGAAAACAGAAATAGGGTCGCCCATCATGCGGTTCGGCGTGTTCACAGACAAAGTCGATCTCGGATGCGCCGAATTCATAGGTGCGTCCACGCCGCAATCCCCAGCAGCCTTCGGGGTGAATATGCGACTCGTGCGTGCCGCCATTCCAGCTGGCGCAACCGTCCAGAACATCGCGAGAGTTGGAATAGACATAAACGCTGCCCTCTGCCTCGGGCAGGATGTGGGTCATGAAGCGTGACACCATATCGAACAGCTCATCCAGCGATCGACTGGATTGCAGCCATTCATTCAACTCACCCAGCAAGCGTACTTCGCGGGCCAAGCGCAGCTGTTCGTCCATCAATTCCCGCTCTTTCACGGCTCGTTTGCGAAGGTCGCGCACTTGACGCAGGTTGGTGCGGTGGACAATCAGGATCACAGTTGTCAGGGCCAGCAACGCCACTCCGCTGAGGATAGCCAGAGACAAGCGCACCCGAGTGATGAACAGATTCCTTAGGTCCGTGATGTCCGAATAGAATTCGATTGCCCCCAGAAACGTCGCATCTTTGATAATCGGTGTATAGACCTCGGCGACATGACGGCTGTTCAGCCCCTTATTCCCGCGGGGATCGGGGTCAAAGGAGTCAATTTCCGTGATAGGTTTCTCTTCGTGTTTGTAATAAAGGCCGCCGGCGGCAACGACAGACTTAAAGTAAGGTTTTGTGTTCACCGAGCCAACGTCACTGCTGCGGGTCGACCAAAATACGTTGCCTGATGCATCGAACAGTTTGAACCGGTAGATGTCCGAGGTTTCTGGCAACAGATTCAGAAAATCCTGGTCATGCGGGCTGAGCGAATGATCGCGGAATGTCGCCTCCAGACTGCTTAAATTGCTTTCGACCTGACGGCTCAGCCGCACGGCGCTTTTGCGCAGGTCTGCTTCCAGCATGCGATCCACCACCGGTGCCGGGACCGCGTAGATGCCCCAACCGGCTGCTACCGTCAGAACGACCAGCATCAGGCCCGCACCCACCATTTTCAAACGCGATGATCCTGTCGTCGGATTCGTCTGTTCCATCTTTCCCGCTCCCACAGCAATGGGATCAGCATCCGGCCCTGAGTTTGACAGTGGGTTAACTTTTGAGCGGCGATGGTCGTTTCTTTGTTTCGAATTAATGCAAAAAGAAGTGTTAAAAGCCTGTGAACAAGCCGTGAACAAACTCTTTCCCTTCGGGCTGATCCAGCGTAGTTTGGATCCATGAGCAGTTTTGACGAAATGGACGCCTTCGAGGGCGCATCGCTGTCGGCGCGGGCTATGGCTCGGTTTTCAGAGCCGAAAGGCGAGTACAAGAAGGGTCTTAACCCTGCACAGGGAGATGCGGTCGAAAAAGTCGACGGCCCCCTTTTGATATTGGCCGGTGCGGGTACAGGAAAAACAAGGACGTTGATGGCACGTGTTGCGCATCTGATAGAGCAACACGGGGTCAGGGCGAACGAGATTTTAGCAGTGACCTTCACCAACAAGGCCGCGAAAGAGATGCAAGTTCGTTTGGAGAATACTCCTTATTCGGTCCAAGAACCTGTGCGTTGGCTTGGTACTTTTCATTCAATTAGCGCTAAATTGCTTCGACGTCACGCAGAGTTGGTCGATCTTAAATCAAACTTCACTATTTTGGATGCGGACGACCAACTGCGGCTTATAAAGCAGTTGCTGAAAGTGAATAACATTGATGAGAAGCGTTGGCCGCCGCGGCACTTGCTGGGGATTATTGACGATTGGAAGAACCGCGCGCTGACACCGGACAAGGTGCCTTCTGCCGATGCTGGGGCCTACAACAATAAGGGTATCGAGCTTTACGCTCAGTACCAGACGCGCCTGCGACAGTTGAATGCGGTAGATTTCGGCGACCTTCTGCTGCATATGGTCACGATCTTCCAAACCCATCCGGACGTTTTGGAGCAATACCAACGCTGGTTCCGCTACATTCTGGTGGACGAGTATCAGGATACCAACGTCGCCCAATACCTTTGGCTGCGATTGCTGGCCGGTGGGCACAAAAATATATGTTGTGTGGGGGACGACGATCAGTCGATTTACGGCTGGCGCGGGGCCGAAGTGGGCAACATCTTGCGGTTCGAAAAGGATTTCCCGGGCGCTTATGTGGTGCGGCTGGAGCAGAACTACCGCTCGACCCCGCATATTCTAGCAGCTGCATCGAACGTCATTCGAGGCAACGAAAACCGGCTGGGCAAAGAGCTCTGGACCGATGCTGAGGAAGGTCACAAGGTCAACCTGATCGGCCATTGGGATGGCGAGGAAGAGGCCCGCTGGATTGGCGAGGAAATCGACGCAATGCAAGGCGGTACGCGCGGTATCCGCCCGGTGAACCTGGATGAAATCTCCATCCTCGTCCGCGCCTCGCACCAGATGCGCGCGTTCGAAGACCGCTTCCTGACCATTGGTCTGCCTTACAAAGTGATCGGCGGCCCGCGATTCTATGAACGGATGGAGATTCGCGATGCCATGGCCTATTTCCGGTTGGTGATCAGCCCCGAAGACGATCTGGCCTTTGAGCGTATAGTGAACACTCCAAAACGCGGCCTTGGCGACAAGGCGCAGCAGACCATTCAGATGACTGCACGTGAAAACGGTGTTTCTCTGGTTGATGGGGCACGGATCGCCGTCGACAATGGGCTGATCAAGGGGAAGGGTGGCAAAGCCCTGCGCGAGTTGATTGATGGGCTGGCGCGGTGGAACGCGATGACGCGCGGCCCGCGGATCGAGGTAGACGACGACTCGGTGATTGATGACGGATCACCCCTGCGGTTCGGTGCGCCCGAGCATACGCATATCGAACTGGCCCAGATCATCCTCGACGAATCCGGCTACACTGCTCATTGGCAGAACGACAAGACCCCTGAAGCGCCGGGGCGTTTGGAAAACCTTAAGGAACTGGTCAACCAACTGGACAATTTCGAAAACCTTCAGGGGTTTTTGGAACATGTCAGCCTTGTCATGGACAACGAACAGGATTCGGATGGGGCCAAGGTTTCGATCATGACCCTGCACGCCGCCAAGGGGCTCGAATTCCCGGTTGTTTTCCTGCCAGGATGGGAGGACGGGTTGTTCCCCTCACAGCGGTCGATGGACGAATCCGGGCTCAAGGGGCTCGAGGAAGAGCGTCGCCTGGCCTATGTCGGCATCACCCGCGCGGAAGAGGTTTGTACGATTTCCTTTGCCGCCAACCGGCGGGTTTTTGGGCAATGGCAGAACTCCATGCCTTCGCGTTTCATCGACGAATTGCCGGAAGAGCATGTAGAGGTTCTGACTCCTCCCGGCCTCTATGGCGGCGGGCACCAGACAGCGGGAATCGAATCCCGCGCAGCCGAAGCCAATGTCTATAACTCACCGGGCTGGAAACGGATGCAAGCGCGGCAGGGGCAATATGGCACGTCACAACCCCGCGAAAGTCGGAACACGGTGATCGACGCCACCGCCCTGGCCAGCTTTACGCTGGGTGAGCGCGTTTTCCACCAGAAATTCGGCTATGGCGCGATCATCGGTATCGAGGGCGATAAGGTCGAGGTCGATTTCGATAAGGCGGGCACCAAGAAAGTGGTGTCACGATTCCTGACCAACAAAGATGACGTTCCGTTCTAAGGCATCATAATCCTTCAACAAGAACCAGATTGGTCGATGCCGTGGCCTGTCGGATCGTTGCCAGTGCGATGTAGTCGGGGTCATCTTTCCAGGCTTTCGCTGCGGCAAGGTCCGGAAACTCCATCAGCACAATTCCACCTTCCGGCCAATCGCCTTCGATACGTTCGACCGGTTTGGAAGAAACGGTGAGCAAACGGCCGCCGTGGCGATCAAAGATCGGCATGAACCCCGCCAGATAATCCTGATACCCATCCGGGTCGTGGATGTCGATCTGCGCGATGAAATAGGCGGCCATGGCGTCCTCCGGATCAGAAATCAGAGGGCCATCTTACACCAGTGTCAGAAAAACAAAAAACGGCGGTTCCCAGGGAGGAGGAGGGAACCGCCGTCTTGTCAACATCAGAGCAGGGAGGAAGAGAGCCCTGATGTATACGAACCCGGGTTTGAGCCCGGTATGGGGAAGACGCGGCGACGTCAGGGAGGAGGACGACGTCGCCGCGCGCTTTCAACATCAAGGCAGGGAGGAGGAGAGCCTCGATGTATCACGTTCCGGCATCTTGAGGCCGGTATAGGGTGCGGCAACGTCAGGGAGGAGGAAAGACGTTGCCGCTGATTACAGACCCTAATGGGAGGAGGAAGGGCCTGATCTCGGTATCTCTGGTGCGCTTAACGCGCGGTGTTGTCTTCTGCCGCCTGCATTGCGACCCGGCGGATAATCGAACGGTGCAGGCCCAGGTCGGCCAGTTCGCGGTTCGACAGGCTGGACAGTTCATTCACAGTCTGACGGTACATGCGATAGCGTGCAAAGCGGGTCTTGGCGGTTTCGACCAGTGTGCTCAATCCGAACGCCGGTGCGCTCTTGGGGGCTGTATGTGTGCTTGCGATTGCCATTTTCATCATCCGTCTGTCTTGCGTTACCGATGTCATTCGGCGTTTGCTTGAGCCTGAAGATAGGCAAATGCTGCAATTGCACAATGGGTCACTTCATCAATGCTGCTATGCAGCAAATGCATAGATTGGTTTGGTTTTTCCCGACACAGAGATATACACCTTTAAAATATAGGTTTTACCATGGGGTGCCTTTGAAGGCCTGAAAAAGGCGCTGCTGTGGCCTGCCTTTGAATTGAGCGCATTCGGCGCGAATTTGTGCGACTTATATCGTGGACAGCCAGTGCCTGACGTTTCGGTGGATCCCTGGAATGACATTTAGCGAGGTGGCGACGTCTTGATGATTCCGGGTTTCTGGGGTGGAGCGGAACCCAAGCCCCGCTTCCTTGCTTGAGCTGGGTCAGCTTACGGGAATTTATGGGCGGTTCTGGTTTGAGCGGGGAATCGCGGCCTAAATCTCTAGTTTTTTTGAGTTACGATTCGATGTGACGACTGTCCGCAGCGAGCCAAAAAATCCAGCCTAAGCGAAAACTTCAGAAAAAACGGGAAAACGTGGGAAATTTTTTCCATCGAGCATTTGTCTATATATTGATGTTCAAAATTAAAATTTTCTATTTGTAGTGCCTTGGTGGCGAATCTTCCACATTTGGTCATGTCGAAGCCGTGTTTCATGCAACACGGTTGGAAAAATTCCTGTTGATTTCCATGAATTCCCATGGCATCCCTTGTACATCCGATGAGGACGAGGCAGCAGGGGCACCAAACGACCCCGAACCAAAAATACTAATCAGGTTTCATACAGGCATCTCGCTTTCATCAACCAAGAGATCCGGCGCGCGGGCGAGCAGACATCCCCCCAGGTGGCGCGTGCAGCTGGACATCCCGCAAAGCGGGTCAATGCGGCGGGTTGATCAGTGGCAGCAGATCAACTCGCCGTTTTTCATCGGGGGGAACGTGAATTTTGAGGTGGGGCGCAAGCGAAAGGGACAGTCGTCTTGGCGCGCAGGTTTAGAGGTGAAAGCCACCATAAGGTGGATACGAAGGGCAGGGTCTCGATCCCGGCCTCGTTTCGCCGTGTGCTTGAAGCGTCCGATCCCAACTGGCAGCCCGGTGACAATCCAGAGCTTGTGATCGTCTACGGCGACCACCGCCGCAAATACCTTGAATGTTATACGATGCAGGCGATTGACGAGGTTGACGCCAAAATCGACGCTCTGCCACGTGGGTCGATGGAGCGTAAGATGCTGCAACGCATGTTCCACGGTCAGTCCTTCCCGACAAACGTGGATGAAACCGGACGTCTGGTCTTGCCTGCCAAGCTGCGCAACAAGATTGACCTTGAGAATGAGGCCTTCTTTATCGCCGCGGGTGACACCTTCCAGATCTGGAAGCCCGAAACCTACAATGTTGAAGAACTGGCCAAGGCTGAAGAGTGGATGGACGATCTGCCCGACGATTTTGACCCGATGGTCTACCTCGATGGCATCGGGGACGCGTGACGGCATGTCCGGCGCTGTCCCTCCCTCCGATAAACCCCATATCCCTGTTCTGCTGCGCCCACTGCTGGCCGCAGTGTCTCCGGTATCGGGTGTTTGGCTGGATGGCACCTTTGGGGCAGGCGGATATACGCGCGGGTTGCTGGATGCAGGGGCAGACAAGGTGATTGGCGTCGACCGTGATCCGCTGGCCTTTGAAATGGCCGCTGATTGGGCAGGAGAGTATGGCGACCGGTTGGTGATGCAGCCCGGTGTGTTCTCGCGGATGGACGAATACGCGCAGGATCTGGATGGTGTGGTGCTGGATCTTGGTGTGTCTTCGATGCAGCTGGATCAGGCCGAGCGTGGGTTTTCTTTCATGAAAGACGGCCCCTTGGACATGCGCATGAGTCAGGAAGGCGAAAGCGCCGCCGATCTGGTGAATGAGGCGACCGAGGCGCAATTGGCGGATATTCTGTTCCATTTCGGTGAGGAACGCGCGAGCCGTCGGATCGCCAAGGCCATCGTGAAGGCGCGAAGCGAAGAACCAATCACTACGACCCTGCGTTTGGCCGAGATCATCGAGTCCTGCCTGCCGCGCCCCAAGCCCGGGCAATCGCACCCGGCGACACGCAGCTTTCAAGGGCTGCGGATCGCGGTCAATGCCGAATATGAAGAGCTGTTTCAGGGATTGATGGCCGCGGAAAGGGCATTAAAGCCTGGCGGGCAACTGGCCGTTGTGACCTTCCATTCCATCGAGGATCGGATGGTCAAGCGGTTCTTTCAATCCCGCGCGGGTAAGACAGGGCGTGCGAACCGTTACGCGCCTGAAATCGAGCAGGATCAGCCGCAATTCACGCTGAAGACCCGTAAGGCCGTAGGCCCGGATGAGCTGGAATTGCAGGAAAACCCGCGTGCGCGCTCGGCCAAACTGCGCGTGGCAATCCGAACTGAGGCACCGGCAGGGGAAATTGAGGCCCGCGCCATAGGGATGCCGCAACTGGGGGGAAGGGCAAAATGAAGAGTATTTTGTATGTGTTGACCGCTCTGTCCGTTTTTGGATTGGCGCTGTGGGCCTATCAGGAAAACTACCGCACCCAGCAGGTGGTTAAAGAAACGCAGAAACTCCAGCGCGAGATTGGCATGGCACAGGTTCGGCTGGCCGTTTTGAACGCGGAATGGGCCTATCTGAACCGTCCTGACCGACTGCGCGAATTGGCAGATTTGAACTTTGAGCGTCTGGGACTGTTGCCGCTGCGGGCGGAGCAGTTTGGGCGTGCCGATCAGATTGCCTATGCCGAAGACCCCGATCTGCCCATCGTTGATCCGATTGAGTTGCAGGCCATCACTGACATTAAGGCGTTGGGCGAGGTGCAGATTCCATGACACGCACGCCTCTGCGCCCCCTGGCCCGAATTCTTGATGCTCGCGCCCGAGGTGAAAATCCAAAGGCGATTGAACGGGAAAACATCCGCAAACGCCACGAGGATATGAAAGACCGCGCCCGCGCCCGCGCCGAAGGGCGCCTGTTGGTGCTGGGCTTCTTCTTCTTCTGCGCTTTCTCGGTTGTTGGTGCCCGCATGGGTATGCTGGCCACGTCCGAGGCGCAGGAGCCAGTAGCAAGTGCGCCGGGTGCGACCATTGCCATGCAGCGCGCCAATATCGTTGACCGCGAAGGGCGCATCCTGGCAACAAATCTGGACACCTATTCGGTATACGCGCAGCCGCCCCTGATGATCGACCCGATTGCCGCCGCAGATCAGTTGGTGGCAATCTTCCCGGATCTGGACAAAGAGCGTCTGGTCAAGGACTTCACGGGCAAGCGTAAGTTTCTGTGGATTAAAAAACGCATCTCACCCGAACAGAAGCAAGCCGTACACGACATCGGCGATCCGGGCATTCTGTTTGGCCCACGCGAAATGCGCCTTTATCCCAACGGCAAGCTTGCCGCGCATATTCTGGGCGGGTCCGGCTTTGGTCGTGAGGGCGTCAGTGCCGCCGAAGTAATTGGTGTTGCAGGTGTCGAGAAACAGTTCGACGACTATCTGCGTGACCCGGCCAACGGCAACAAGCCGCTGCAATTGTCGCTGGACCTGACCATTCAGGCGGCTGTGGAACAGGTGCTCTATGGCGGTATGAAGATCATGAACGCCAAGGGGGCCTCGGCCGTTCTGATGAACGCACACACGGGTGAGGTTGTCTCAGCCGCGTCGCTGCCCTCGTTTGATCCAAATGACCGCCCGCGCCCGCCGACCTCGGGGTTTGATCCATCAGACAGCCCACTGTTCAACCGCTATGTACAAGGTGTCTATGAACTGGGCTCGGTCTTCAAGATTTTCACTGCAGCGCAGGCCGTGCAACTGGGGCTTGTGAATTCCAATACCATCATCGACACGTCGGGCCCTATGAAGATCGGTCGTTTTCCGATCGGAGAGTTCAACGGCAAGAATTACGGCAAGATCAGCGTTGCGGACGTGATCGTACACAGCTCGAACCGGGGTACGGGCCGTTTGGCGTTGCAGATCGGTGCGCAGCGACAGCAGGATTTCCTGAACACGTTGGGCATGTTCGATCCAACACCGTTTGAAATTGTCGAGGCCAAAGGTGGCGTACCGCTCAAGCCCAAAAAATGGGGTGAACTGAGCACTGTAACCATTTCCTACGGTCATGGTCTGTCGACCAGCCCGATGCATCTGGCGGCCGGTTATGCGGCCATTGCCAATGGCGGGCATTATGTCAGCCCGACCATTCTGCGGAAAAACGGCCCGCAATACGGCCCTCGGGTCATGTCGGAAAACACCGCAAGCCAGGCCCAGAAAATGTTGCGTAAAGTGGTGACAGACGGCACCGCCAGCTTTGCTGAGGTCAAAGGCTATGACGTGGCTGGCAAAACCGGCACAGCGGACAAGCCAAAGCCGCGTGGCGGGTATTACGATGACAAGGTCATAGCGACCTTCGCGACGATCTTTCCGGCCTATGATCCGAAATACGTTCTGATCGTCACATTGGACGAACCTTCGATCCTGGCATATGGCGAAAAGCGCCGCACTGCGGGCTGGACCGCCGTGCCTGTTGCCGCCGAACTTATTGGTCGCGTCGCACCCTTGCTGGGCCTGCGTCCTCGGCTTGAGCCTGAGGCGGGCGCTGCTATAACGCTGACCTCAAACTAGGCTGTCCGGCAAGAGGTGGGTCATGGGCACAAGGACAAAGAAACTCAACCAACTGGCCCTGACCGCGCGCGGGGGCGCAAACCCCGACATCACAGGTTTGGCTGTTGACAGCCGTGAAGTGAAAGACGGCTTCCTGTTCGCGGCCCTTCCCGGCACGCGGGTGCATGGAGGGGAGTTCACCCAATACGCCCTTCGAATGGGAGCATCCGCGATCCTGACAGATGCCGAAGGGGCCCAGATCGCCGAAGCCGAGCTTTCTGAATCAGGCGCGGCACTTATTGTGGTCGAAGACCCGCGTCAGGCGCTGGCCGGTGCAGCCGCGTTGTGGTTTGGAGCACAACCGCAGACCATCGTCGCCGTCACCGGTACCAACGGCAAAACATCTGTTGCCACCTTTGTGCGCCAGATCTGGACTGAGCTGGGCCACGCCGCTGTCAACCTCGGTACGACCGGGGTCGAGGGTGCATGGACCGCACCGCTGGCCCACACCACCCCTGAACCAATCACCCTGCATCGCTGTCTGGCAGAGGCAGCTGAAAATAGTGTGACCCATGCCGCGATGGAAGCATCGTCCCACGGCCTGGAGCAACGCCGCCTGGATGGCGTGCACCTGACAGCCGCAGGGTTTTCAAACTTCACTCAGGACCATCTGGACTATCACGAAACCTTCGAGGCGTATTTTGCCGCCAAGGCTGGGCTGTTCGACCGCGTGTTGCCGCAAGACGGTACAGCGGTGATCAATCTGAGTGACCCTAAGGGCGCGCAGGTCCAGCGGATCGCAAAGTCGCGAGGCCAATCGGTGCTGACCGTTGGTCTTGGCGATGCCGATTTATGCCTAATCAATCAGCGGTTTGACGCCACAGGACAGGACCTGCGCTTTTCCTGGCGAGGCCGAACTTTCCAGACGCGTCTGAATCTGATCGGCGGGTTTCAGGCTGAAAATATCTTGCTGGCCTGCGGATTGGTCATCGCCGCCGGCGACAGCCCTGAGCGGGTTTTTGAAACTCTGCCGCATCTGACGACGGTACGGGGACGGATGCAACTGGCCGCAACACGCGACAACGGCGCAACGGTTTTTGTGGACTACGCGCATACGCCCGATGCGGTGGCTACTGCCCTCAAAGCGCTGCGCCCGCACGTGATGGGGCGTCTGATCGCCATCGTTGGAGCAGGCGGTGATCGCGACGCCACGAAACGCCCTCTGATGGGCAAGGCGGCGGCGAACCATGCTGATTTGGTGTTTATCACCGACGACAACCCACGCAGCGAAGACCCGGCCACTATCCGTGCGGCCGTCATGGCAGGTGCGCTTGAGGCCGCAGGTCAGGCCAGTGTGACCGAAGTCGGCGACCGTGCCGAAGCCATCCTGCGTGGCATCGACGCGCTGCAACCGGGCGATGCGCTGCTGATTGCTGGCAAGGGACACGAAACCGGCCAGATCGTCGGGGATCAGGTTCTGCCTTTTGATGACGTTGAACAGGCCAGTATTTCTGTGGCCGCGCTTGACGGGAGGGTTGCATGACACTCTGGACAGCATCCGAGGCCGTTGAAGCGACAGGCGGTCAGGTCACGCGTGACTGGATCGCAAATGGTGTATCGATCGACACTCGCACCCTTCAGCCCGGCGATCTGTTCGTGGCGCTTAAAGCCGCGCGGGACGGTCATGATTTTGTCGCGCAGGCGTTGGAAAAAGGCGCCGGGGCTGCGCTGGTTTCTCACATTCCCGAAGGTGTCCCCGAAGGGGCACCGTTGCTGGTCGTTGACGACGTGCAGGCAGGTCTCGAAGCCTTGGGGCAGGCGGCCCGTGCGCGAACGGATGCGCGCATAGTGGGTGTCACGGGCAGCGTCGGCAAGACCTCGACCAAAGAAATGCTGGCGAAAATTCTTGAAGCCCAAGGCAAGACCCATGCCAGCGTGGCCAGCTACAACAACCATTGGGGTGTACCGCTGACTTTGGCGCGGATGCCGCGCGATACTGAGTATGCCGTGATTGAGATCGGCATGAACCACCCGGGCGAGATTGCCCCTCTGGCCAAACAGGCCCGTCCGCACGTGGCGTTGGTCACGACTGTCGCGGCGGTGCATCTGGAAGCTTTTGCTTCGGTCGCAGGCATCGCCCATGAAAAAGCGGCGATCTTCGAAGGGTTGGAGCCCGGCGGGGCCGCGATTGTCAATGCAGACATCGAGCACGCTGAAATTCTGCGTCAAAGTGCACGGGACTGCGGGGCGGGGATCGTCGATTTTGGCCGCAAGGCTTCGGATTATCGTTTGACCGATGTGCAGCAAGCGTCCAACGCCGTGAACGCTCAGGCCACTGTTGGTGATCAACTCATCCGCTTTGAGATCAACTCTGCCGGCACCCATTTTGCCATGAACGCGCTTGGGGCTCTGGCGGCCTGCGTGGAGCTGGGTGTCGATCTGGATCAGGCGGTCGCGGGACTGCGAGCGTGGTCGCCGGTCAAGGGGCGCGGCGTACGCGAAAACTTGCCGTTGTCTGGTGGTGGCCAAATCGAACTATTGGACGACAGCTACAACGCCAATCCGACCTCGATGGAGGCCGCGCTGGACGTGTTGGCCGCCTCGCAAGGTACCCGCCGCATCGCGTTTTTGGGCGACATGAAGGAACTGGGCTCGCAGGAAGTGGCGATGCACGCCGAAATGGCGAATGTTGCAGCCATGGAGAAAATAAATCAGGTGCATTGCATCGGCCCCTTGATGCAAGCCCTGCACAAGGCGCTACCCGATGACAAGCGCGGGCTCTGGTTCGAAACCAGTGCTGAGATGGCCGAACACTTGCCCTCATTGATCTGCGATGGCGACACGGTGTTGGCAAAGGGCTCTCTCAGCATGGCGCTGGCTACGATTGTTGACGGTCTGCGCAAAATGGGGCAAGGGAGCGCGCTTGATGGGTGATCGCGCCCAGACGTCGCGTGTGAGAAAGGTATTGTCATGCTGTATTGGTTGACCGCCCTGTCGGACGGAGGGGATTTCTGGAACCTCTTCCGCTATATCACCTTCCGCGCGGGCGGTGCCTTTATGACGGCGCTGATCTTTGGGTTTCTGTTCGGAAAACCCCTGATCAATGTTCTGCGCAAGCGACAGGGCAAAGGTCAACCGATCCGCGATGACGGCCCCGAGGGACATTTTTCCAAGGCAGGCACGCCCACCATGGGTGGGTTGCTGATTGTAGGTGCCCTTGTGACGTCGACCCTGATCTGGGCACGGTGGGACAATCCCTATGTCTGGATGGTGTTGTTTGTGACTTTGGCCTATGCGGCCATCGGGTTCGCGGATGACTACGCCAAGGTGTCGAAGCAGAACACCAAGGGTGTTTCGGGCAAGATGCGTCTGGCGCTGGGCATTATCATTGCGGTTCTGGCCTCGCTCTGGGCATCTTTGCACCATCCCGAGGCGTTGCAGAACCAACTGGCGGTGCCAGTTTTCAAGGACACTCTGGTCAATCTTGGCCTGTTCTATATTCCGTTCGCGGTCGTTGTGATCGTTGGTGCTGCCAATGCAGTAAACCTGACAGACGGCCTGGATGGGCTGGCCATCATGCCCGCAATGATTGCCGCCACGACCCTTGGAATCATTGCCTATGCGGTCGGACGTGTGGACTTTACCGAGTATCTGGACGTGCACTACGTGCCCGGAACCGGTGAGATATTGATCTTTACGGCTGCTTTGTTCGGCGGCGGTTTGGGCTTTTTGTGGTACAACGCACCACCCGCGGCGGTCTTCATGGGTGACACCGGTTCATTGGCTCTAGGTGGTGCACTGGGTGCGATTGCCGTCGCCACCAAGCACGAGCTTGTTCTGGCCGTGGTTGGCGGTCTGTTCGTGGTCGAGGCGTTGAGCGTCATCATTCAGGTCCTCTACTTCAAACGCACCGGCAAGCGGGTTTTCCTCATGGCCCCAATCCATCACCACTATGAGAAAAAAGGCTGGGCTGAACCGACCATCGTCATCCGTTTCTGGATCATCTCGCTGATCCTGGCGATGATCGGACTGGCAACGCTGAAGGTACGGTGAGCAAACGTCGCATTGTGCTGTCAGGCTGTTCAGGAGGCGGTAAATCCACCCTCCTGCAAGAGATGGCGCGGCGCGGCTATGCGACTGTCATAGAATCCGGCCGCCGAGTCGTAATCGCGGAACAGCAGGTCGGTGGAACCGCCTTGCCCTGGTCAAATACCGAAGCGTTTTGCCGGAAAGTCATCGAGACGGCTTTCAACGACATGACCCAAGCCCCGGACGGTTTGGTTCTATTCGACCGATCGGCACTGGACGCCTTGATCTGGTTTGAGCGTACTGACACTGATCTGGACAAAGCCTTGAAAGATCGGATTGTCCGGCTTGACTATGACCGTCAGATTTTTCTGTTCCCGCCATGGCCTGAAATCTATGTGAAAGACAGTCAGCGTAAGCACGATCTGTTTGACGCTCTTGCGGAATATGAGGGTTTGTGCGACCGCTTGCCCAAACTTGGTTTCAAGACCACCCTTGTTCCAAAGCGGCCTGTCGAAGAACGGGCGGATTGGCTTGAGGCACAGCTAGACGAAGGAAATAAGACATGATCCCGGTCAAAGGCTTTTCAGGGCAGAAAGTTGCAGTTCTGGGGCTGGGCCGGTCGGGCTTGGCGACAGCACGCGCCTTGCGTGCTGGCAAGGCTGAGCCTGTGTGCTGGGACGACAACCCGGCAGCTCGTGAAACTGCCGAAGGCGAAGGGTTCACTTGCGCCGATCTGCATAAACACGGCGCGTTTGACGGCATTGCGTCGCTGATCGTCTCACCGGGGATTCCGCATCTTTATCCTGAACCGAACCCTGTGGTGGCCGCAGCTCTGGACGCTGGTGTGCCGGTGGACAACGATATCGGCCTGTTCTTCCGTTCCTTCGCGGGGTCGGAATGGAACAACTACGACACGCCGCCGCGCGTGATTGCGGTGACGGGATCGAACGGGAAATCCACCACAGCGGCGTTGATCCACCACATTCTGACCGAAGCCGGGCGCGAGGCGCAATTGGCAGGCAATATCGGGCGCGGGGTTCTGGATATCGATCCGGGTGGTGACGGTTCGGTCGTGGTGCTGGAACTCAGCAGCTATCAGACCGAGTTGGCCCGTGCGTTGACTCCCGACGTTGCTGTGTTCACCAACCTTTCGCCCGATCATCTGGACCGCCACGGCGGCATGGGCGGCTATTTCGCGGCCAAACGACGCCTGTTTGCCGAAGGCGGGCCAGACCGCGCAATCATTGGCATTGATGAGATCGAAGGTGCGTTTCTGGCCGGGCAACTGGCCGAAGGGCCAACGGATGACCGGGTGATCCGTATCTCGGTTGCGCGCAAACTGACAGGTCCGGGGTGGCAGGTGTTTGCTCGCAAAGGTTTCTTGTCGGAATACCGCAAGGGGCGTCAGGCAGGTTCCATCGACCTGCGCGCGATCAAAGGTCTGCCCGGTGCGCATAACCATCAAAACGCCTGCGCGGCCTACGCCGCCTGCCGGTCGCTGGGACTTGCCCCGCGCGTGATCGAGGATGCGCTGCAGTCCTATCCGGGCCTGCCGCACCGCAGCCAGATCATTGCCGAAGCGGGTGGGGTTACTTACGTCAACGATTCGAAGGCGACCAATATCGACAGTGCCTTGAAGGCGTTGAGCGCGTTCAAGAATATCCGCTGGATTTGCGGTGGACTTGAGAAAGAGGGCGGTATCGCAGCTCTGAACACGGCAGCGGATCAGGTGCGCAAAGCTTACGTGATCGGTCGCGAAGCGGCTGGTTTTGCGATGCAACTGGAAGCGGACGCCCTGGTTTGTACCACGATGGAGGCCGCCGTAGCGCAAGCTATCGAAGACGCGGAAGAGGGTGACACGGTGTTGTTGGCACCGGCGGCTGCCAGTTTCGATCAATATGACAATTTCGAGCGACGCGGCGATGACTTTACCGAACAAGTGCGTAAGCGGCTGACGTAAGGCGACGCTCTGCCGGTTGATCTGGACTTTTCCCAATCAGATTGACACTTTGTGGGAAGTAAGGTTGCGTCACCTTCAGTTCACAAAGAGGTAGAGGATATGTCTGCACGCAAAATTTTCTTCGCCCTTCCTGTCGTTGCGCTGGCCGGAGCCTGCGCCAATAGCGGGGCGAACTATGTCCCGATCATCGACGGGGCGGTAGGGCCTAATTATCAGTCCGATCTGGCCAATTGTCAGGCGCTGGCGCGATCTCAGCCGACGCTCGACAGCAACACTGCAGGCGCCGCTGCCATCGGCGCGGCCGGTGCTGCGGCAACCACTGCAATCATTGACAACAGCGCCAGTGATCTGGGTCGGGCAGCAGCAGCCGGTGCGCTGATCGGTGCTGGTGCAAGCGCGATCAACAACACTCAGAATCAGGAAGTGATCGTGCGAAACTGTATGCGCGGGCGCGGGTATAACGTCGTCGGTTAATCCTTGGCGGCAATGGCAACACCAGCGGCATGGCCTGACGACCATGCCCACTGGAAATTGTAGCCACCCAACCAGCCGGTGACATCCACCGCTTCGCCAATCGCGTAGAGGCCAGGGACATCCTTGGCCTCCATGGTTTTAGAAGACAAATCGTCGGTGTCGATCCCGCCCAGCGTGACTTCGGCTGTGCGATACCCTTCGGTTCCCGATGGCACCAGCAACCACTCGGATAAGGCTGTGGTCAGCTCAGAAAGTTTCGCATCTGACTGATCCGCAAGGTTCCCGGACATCGGAATGACCTTGCTCAGATAGTCTACCAACCGGGCCGGCAGATGGCGCGCCAGTTCGGTTGTTAAAGCCTTTCGCCCACCGCTCTGACGCTGTGTCCGCAACAGATCGAACAGCGGCAAATCGGGGATAAGGTTTACCCGGATCGCCTCTCCCTCGGACCAGTAGGATGATAACTGCAACACCGACGGCCCGCTAATCCCGCGATGCGTGAACAGCAGCGCCTCGTCAAAGCTGGTGCGGTCGTTCGACAGCCGAGCGGGCAGGGAAACACCGGACAAGTCCTTGAATCGACCATCCGAGAAGGTGAACGGTACCAGCGCGGCGCGCGTGTCGGTCACGCGCAAGCCGAATTGCCCGGCGATGTCATAGGCCAATCCGGTCGCACCCATTTTCGGGATCGACTTGCCGCCGGTGGCCAGCACCAGTTTGGCGCAGGTCAGGTGCTGACGCTGCCCGTCGTGTTCGACCTCCAGTGCAAACCCGCTTTCGGTCTTGCGCAGATCGCGCAGAGACGTTTGCACCCACAGCTCTGCTCCTGCATCGCGCATCTCGTCCAGCAGCATCTGTATGATCTGTTTCGATGACCCATCACAAAACAGCTGCCCCAGTGTTTTCTCGTGCCACGCGATGCCGTGCCGACCGACCAAATCGATGAAATCCCACTGGGTATAGCGCGCCAGTGCGGATTTGCAGAAATGCGGGTTCTGCGACAGAAAGTTACCCGGTCCTGCATACATGTTGGTGAAGTTGCAGCGCCCGCCGCCCGAAATGCGGATCTTTTCGCCCGCTGCCTTGGCGTGATCGATCACCAATACGCGCCCGCCGCAATGGGCTGCGCACATCATACCGGCCGCACCGGCCCCAAGGATGATCGTATCGAAGGTCATGGGCGGGGGATGGCGTTGTTTGGATAGGATAGCAAGTGGCAGAACAATCAATCGCTAAATTATTCTTAAGCTCCATCGTCTTTCCACTCTTGCCTGTGCGTGCCAACAGCTCATCAAATCGTGTTCCTTCTGGTTCTCTATTTCACGATTGGGCGCAGCCCAGGACCACGGAACCATTATTTGCTGCACAGATTTTCAAAGCTGCTCTTCATCCTACTAGCCCAAACGCCAAAATCCCTGTAGACTCTCAAACAGATCCCGAAAACGGGACGTGAACGAGGCAGAGAGTGGCGGTATCTCATGACTGAGATGGTGTATGGCGCGGTCCAGGACCAGCGCGGAGAACCGATTCTACCGAAGTGGTGGCGTACAATTGATCGCTGGACGATGTCCTGCGTTCTGATCCTTTTTACCATTGGGTTGCTGCTGGGCTTGGCCTCATCGCCGCCGCTGGCCGGACGCAACGGGTTCGATCCTTTCCATTATGTCGAACGTCAGGCCATCTTCGGCGGATTGGCGCTGATTGCGATGCTGCTGACATCGATGATGTCACCGACCTTGGTGCGGCGTCTGGCCGTTCTTGGGTTTTTGGTGTCATTTGTGGCGCTGGTTTTTCTGCCGGTCTTCGGAACCGATTTTGGCAAAGGTGCTGTCCGCTGGTATTCGTTGGGCTTTGCCTCTCTGCAACCGTCCGAATTCTTGAAGCCCGGTTTCATTGTCGTGGCCGCATGGTTGCTGGCGGCCTCGCAAGAGATCAATGGCCCTCCGGGGCGTATCTGGTCCTTTGCGCTGTGCATGTCGATCGTAGGGATGTTGGTGATGCAGCCCGATTTCGGTCAGGCCTGCCTGATCCTGTTCGGCTGGGGCGTGATGTATTTCGTGGCCGGTGCCCCGATGCTTTTACTGGTCGGAATGGCTGGCGCGGTGGTGTTGGCAGGTATGTTTGCCTATTCAAATTCCGAACACTTTGCCCGCCGCATCGATGGCTTTCTGAACCAAGAGGTCGATCCGACCACCCAGCTGGGCTATGCCACCAACGCCATTCGCGAAGGCGGGTTGTTCGGCGTTGGTGTCGGGGAAGGGCAGGTGAAATGGTCGCTTCCCGATGCCCATACCGATTTCATCATTGCTGTCGCGGCTGAGGAATACGGCCTGATCCTGGTGCTGATCATCATCGCGCTCTATGCGTTGATTGTCGTGCGCTCGTTGCTGCGGCTGATGCGCGAGCGGGACATGTTCATACGTCTGGCAGGAACCGGATTGGCCTGCATGTTTGGCGTTCAGGCGATGATCAACATGGGCGTCGCCGTGCGCCTGTTGCCCGCCAAGGGCATGACGTTGCCTTTCGTCAGCTATGGCGGGTCGTCCCTTATCGCGGGCGGTATTGCCATCGGCATGTTGCTGGCCTTTACCCGAACCCGTCCACAGGGCGAGCTTGGCGATATTCTGCGCGGAAGAGGATAATGGGGAACCCTTACCTGTTGATTGCGGCTGGCGGAACCGGGGGCCACATGTTCCCCGCTCAGGCCCTGGCCGAGGCATTGCTGCACAAGGGCTGGCGCGTGCGCCTGTCCACCGATGCACGCGGTGCGCGCTATACCGGCGCCTTCCCGGATGCGACCGAGATTACCGAGGTGTCCTCGGCCACCTTTGCGCGCGGCGGTTTAGCAGCCAAGGCGCTGGTCGGCCCCAAGATCGTGGGCGGCGTGACCAGCATGGCGTTCCAGATGATGCGTGATAAGCCCGACGTGGTTGTCGGGTTTGGTGGCTATCCGTCGATCCCGGCGCTGGGCGCGGCAACGCTGCTGAAAATCCCGCGCATGATCCATGAACAGAACGGTGTGTTGGGCCGTGTGAACAAGCTGTTCGCCACTCGCGTTGCACAGGTTGCATGCGGTGTCTGGCCAACCGATCTTCCCCAGGGCGCACAGGGCGTCCACACCGGCAATCCGGTACGCGCCGCCGTTCTGGACCGCGCCGCCGCGGGATACATTCCACCCGGCGATTATCCTATGTCGATTTTGGTCATGGGCGGCTCACAAGGCGCGCGTATCCTGAGCGATGTGGTGCCCGAGGCCCTTGCCGCCTTGCCTGAAAACATCCGTAACCACATCCGCGTTTCACATCAGGCCCGGGATGAGGACAGCGCGCGTGTGACAGCGTTCTACAATGATTATGGCATCCGCGCCGAAGTTCAGACCTTTTTTGCAGACGTGCCCCGTCGCATGTCGGACGCCCAATTGGTCATTTCGCGTTCGGGTGCATCCAGCGTGGCCGATATCTCGGTTATTGGGCGACCCTCGATCCTGGTCCCGTTTGCCGCCGCTGCCGGAGACCACCAAACCGCCAATGCGCGTGGATTGGTGCAGGCGGGCGGTGCGATCATGATCCCCGAAAATGCGCTTGACGTTCGCGCCTTGACGCAGCAAATCACCACGGTTCTGACCAACCCCGAAGCCGCACAGAAAATGGCCCATGCCGCCCTTTCGACCGGTGCCCCCGACGCGACCGAGCGTCTGGTGCACCTTGTCGAACAACTGGCGCAGAAGGAGACCGCATGAATCCTGCAACCAAACTGCCGCAAGACGTAGGACCGATCCACTTTGTAGGGATCGGAGGGATCGGGATGTCCGGGATCGCCGAGGTGCTTTTAAATCTCGGGTATCGGGTGCAGGGCTCGGACCTGAAGGCATCGAAGATCACTGATCGGCTGGCGGGTTTGGGGGCTGAAATCTTCGTCGGGCAGCGGGCTGAAAACCTTGAAAACGCTGCGGTTGTGGTTGTTTCGACTGCAATTAAACCCGGCAATCCGGAATTGGATGAGGCACGCGCAAAAGGGCTGCCCGTTGTCCGACGTGCTGACATGCTGGCCGAGTTGATGCGCCTGCGCTCGAACATCGCGATTGCGGGCACACATGGCAAGACCACCACGACCACGATGATGGCTGAGCTAATGGTGGCGGGTGATTTCGACCCGACCGTGATCAATGGCGGCATCATCCACGCCTATGGTTCGAATGCGCGCATGGGGCAGGGCGAATGGATGGTGGTTGAGGCGGATGAATCCGATGGCTCGTTCAATCGTCTGCCCGCGACCATCGCCATCGTTACCAATATCGACCCCGAGCATATGGAGCATTGGGGGGATTTCGACAAATTGCGTGATGGCTTTCACGAATTCGTCTCGAACCTGCCTTTCTATGGTCTGGCCGTTTGCTGCACGGATCATGCCGAGGTGCAGGCTTTGGTCGGGCGCATCACGGATCGCCGTGTGCGCACCTATGGCTTCAATGCTCAGGCAGACGTGCGGGCCGAGAATCTGACCTACAAAAGCGGCGTTGCGCATTTCGACATTCACCTGCAATACGAAGACAAAGTGATCGAAGGTTGCACCCTGCCGATGCCTGGCGACCATAACGTCTCGAACGCATTGTCCGCTGTGGCTGTTGCCCGCCATCTGGGTATGAAAGCGACTGAGATTCGCGACGCGCTTGCCAATTTTGGCGGCGTCAACCGCCGCTTCACCAAGGTCGGAGAAGTCGACGGTGTCACCATAATCGACGATTACGGCCATCACCCGGTCGAAATCGCTGCTGTCCTCAAGGCTGCGCGCCAAGCGACTGAAGGCCGCGTCATCGCTGTACACCAACCTCACCGCTACTCACGTCTGTCCAACCTGTTCGACGACTTCTGCACCTGCTTCAACGATGCGGATGTCGTGGCCATCGCCGAGGTTTTTGCCGCCGGTGAAGATCCGATTGAAGGGGCCAGCCGCGATGATCTGGTGCAGGGGCTGATCCGCCACGGCCACCGCCATGCCCGCGCGCTTTTTGACGAAAACGATTTGGAACGTCTGGTGCGCGAGCAGGCCCGCCCCGGCGACATGGTCGTCTGCCTTGGGGCAGGGACAATCAGTGCCTGGGCTAACGGGCTTCCAGAGCGGTTGCAGAGGAAACAAGCTGTTTGACATCTCAGCGTGTTAATGCGCAACCATAAGGTGTGTTGACGTAGTTGTTTCTATCGCCTGCCCTCGGAGGGGGAAATGGATTATTCCGTGATCATGGCTGCCTTATGGGTGATCTGCGCCACCGTTGTGGCGATGCTGCCGATGCGCCTGCAATTTCCGCCGGGGATCCTTTTGCTGATCTGTGCGCCGGGTTTGATCATATGGTTGGGCTATGTTCATGGTTGGGTTTGGTCGGTTTTGGCGTTGGGTGGGTTCGCTTCAATGTTTCGTAATCCGATCCGGTATTACTGGCGCAAATGGGTGCGTGGTGAGGTGATGGAATGAGTCTTTCTCTTGCCCTCGCGGCCCTCTGGGGGCTTACCGCCAATATTCTGGCAATGCTGCCCAGCAAGGACAACCATTGGACCCGCGCCTATTATCTAATCGCAGTGGGCATCCCCATTTTGGGTTTTGTCACATATGAAAACGGCCCCTGGATCGGGTTGCTTGTTCTTGTTGCAGGCATGTCGATGCTGCGCTGGCCGGTGATTTACCTCACCCGTTGGACAAAGGCGAAAATGCAGGGCATGAAGGCGGCCAACAAGTAACGGCCATTTTCAGGAGGCCCCATGGTCGACATCGCCACTTTTGCCTACTTACCGCTTATCTCGCTGGTCCTGGGCGCGGTTGCCGGATTCGTTGCCGGGCTCTGGATTGGGATTAAAGGGTTGCTCTGGCTCATCGGTCTGACTTCAGCTGTTGCGTTGGTCCTGATCGTGATGTTGGCAGGCGTCGGAACAGGTGAAGAAGAACAGGCATTCGGCCCGTTCATCTGGCTGACCGGCTCGGTTCTGCCCTTCCTTCTTGCTGTTATCGTAGGGGGTGTCGGCGGGCGTGGGCTGGCGGCAAAGTCGAACGCATGAGTGGTCTGCCCGAAGTTCGGGGCCGTCTGACCCCGGCACGCCCGCTGAACGACCTGACCTGGCTGCGTGTCGGCGGTCCGGCGGACCACCTGTTTCAACCCGCCGACCTCGAAGACCTGCAAGCGTTTTTGCGCGATCTTCCGTCAGATGTGCCAGTCTTCCCAATGGGAGTCGGTTCGAACTTGATCGTGCGGGATGGTGGCTTGCGCGCGGTGGTGATCCGTTTGGGGCGGGGGTTCAACGGTATCGAAGTCGCCGGCACCACTGTGATCGCCGGGGCTGCAGCGCTGGATGCTCATGTAGCACGAAAGGCGGCGGATGCTGGGGTTGACCTGACGTTTTTGCGAACCATTCCTGGTTCAATCGGCGGGGCTGTGCGGATGAACGCAGGGTGCTATGGCAGTTATACGGCGGATGTTTTGCGCAAAGCCACAATCGTCACGCGGCAAGGCCAGGTGCAGCACCTGACACCCGAAGACTTGAACTTTCGCTATCGTCAGTCCGATTTGCCCGAAGGCGCAGTTCTGGTTTCGGCGACGTTCCAAGGGCCTTCTGGCGACCCCGCAGAGCTTCACGCCCGCATGGAAGCGCAGCTTAAGAAGCGCGATGAAACTCAGCCGACCAAAGATCGCAGCGCCGGGTCGACTTTCCGCAACCCGGCAGGGTTTTCTTCGACAGGGCAGGCGGATGATGTGCATGACCTCAAGGCGTGGAAAGTGATCGATGACGCCGGAATGCGTGGCGCGACGCTGGGGGGTGCACAGATGAGCCCCAAGCACTCGAATTTCCTGATCAATACCGGTGCGGCCACCGCTGCTGACCTTGAAGGGTTGGGCGAAGAGGTGCGAAAAAAGGTTTACGAAACAAGCGGCATCACGCTAGAGTGGGAAATCATGCGGGTCGGTGATCCGCTGAAAGAATAAAGCCCCAACCGTCAGACCAATAACAGGCTAATTCAGGCGACGGATCAAAGGCATAAACGCAGTACGGACCACCACATAAGGTCCGGGGACATTGAGGCGCACGTTGGGAATGTCGAGCAGGACAAACCCCAAAGTGGCGGTATTGATGGGTGGACCCTCGGCGGAACGCGAGGTGTCTCTCAGCTCTGGGCGCGAATGCGCAGCCGCCCTTGTGGGAGAAGGCTTTGAAGTGGTCGAACTGGACGCAGGTCCCGACCTTTATGCGCGCCTTTTGGATATTAAGCCGGATGTGGTTTTCAACGCCCTGCATGGCCGCTGGGGTGAAGATGGCTGTGTGCAGGGCCTGCTGGAATGGATGCGGATTCCGTACACGCATTCCGGCGTTCTGGCCTCGGCCCTTGCGATGGACAAACAACGCAGCAAAGAGATTTACCAGTCCGAAGGCCTGCCTGTTGTGCCCAGCGTGATCGCACCCAAGGTCGAGGTGATTGAGGTTCACGTGATGGAGCCGCCTTACGTTGCCAAGCCCAACAACGAAGGCTCCAGTGTTGGTATCTATATCGTCCATGAAGACGCAAATGGTCCGCCGCAGCTGGACGAGGCGATGCCCGACCATGTGATGATCGAGAAATATGTGCCAGGGCGCGAGTTGACGGTAACGGTGATGGGCGACCGCGCCCTGACTGTGACCGAGATCATGACCGACGATGGCTGGTACGACTATGACGCCAAGTACAAGCCGGGCGGATCGTGGCACGTGCTACCTGCTGACATCCCGCAGGACATCTTTGACCGCTGCATGGATCACGCTCTGCGCGCGCATGATGTTTTGGGTTGCAAGGGCGTCAGCCGTACGGATTTTCGCTGGGATGATAGCAAGGGACCGGACGGGCTGTTTCTGTTGGAAACCAACACCCAGCCTGGCATGACGCCAACCTCGCTGGCCCCCGAACAGGCCGCCCATCTAGGCATGACATTCGGCCAGCTTTGTGCCTGGATGGTGGAGGACGCCTCATGCGACCGTTGACCGCCAGCCGTTCGCTGGAAATCCATCGCAGTAAACCCCTTGCGGGGCCTGATGCTGATTTCGCATCGGCTGACACCGAAACACATGAAGCAGAGCCGCTTTTGCGGCTGCGTGGGGCGCGGGTGTTTTCCCGCACCGCGCGCCGCAGCGATCCTGCACCGTCGCGCCTGAGCTACCGACTTCAGCGCTGGATGCTTACGCCGGGCATTCGCATGGGCGTCAAGGTAGGTCTGCCAATCTGCGCCGCGGCAGCAGCTGTTGGGCTTTACTTCGCCTCGGAAGATCGGCGCGAGGCTGTCACTGCCTTTGTCGCTGACATTCGAACTTCTATTCAGGAACGCCCCGAGTTCATGGTCAACCTGATGGCCATTGATGGAGCGGGCACCAGTTTGTCCGAGGATATTCGCGAGGTCGCACCTTTGGATTTCCCGATCAGTTCCTGGGATCTGGATGTCGAACACATGCGCGACACGATTACCGGATTGGACCCGGTGAAATCCGCAACCGTGCGTATCCGACCGGGCGGCATTTTGCAGGTGGATGTGGTCGAACGACAACCCGTGATCGTTTGGCGCACCCGTGATGGGCTGGAGCTGCTTGATGAGACCGGCGCTCATGTCAAGGAAACGCCATCGCGCAAGGACCATATCGGTCTTCCGCTGATCGCGGGCAAGGGCGCTGATGTCCATGTGGCGGAAGCGCTTGAGCTTTTCCAAACCTCGCGCAGTCTGGGCAATCGCGTGCGCGGGCTTGTGCGCGTGGGCGAGCGGCGCTGGGATCTGGTTCTGGACCGCGGCCAGCGCATCATGCTGCCGACCGACCGGCCGGTGCGTGCGCTGGAACGCGTGCTGGCTGTCAACGAAGTGCAAGACCTTCTGGAGCGCGACGTGGCTGTGGTCGATATGCGCCTTGGCCAGCGTCCGACCATACGAATGAGCAAAGCCGCCAGTGAAGACTGGTGGAATACAAAAGTGAACGTGAGTAACGGGCAGTAACGACCATGATGACCGATCTTTATCAGTCCCAACGCGCCATGCGTCAGATGCGGCGGCAGGCATTGCAACGCGGTGTCATCGCAATTCTGGATGTAGGCAGCTCCAAGATTGCTTGCCTTGTTTTGCGTTTTGATGGCACGGGTCGGCTGAGTGAAGACAACACTATCGGCTCGATGGCCGGTCAAACCGGGTTCCGCGTCATTGGCGCGGCGACCACGCGCTCTCGCGGTGTGCAATTCGGTGAAGTCACCGCCATGCAGGAAACTGAACGCGCCATCCGTACCGCACTGCAGGCAGCGCAGAAGATGGCGGATATTCGTGTCGATCACGTCATTGCGTGTTTCTCGGGGGCCAACCCACGGTCTTACGGGTTGGACGCGCAGGTAGACCTTGACGGTCAGCTTGTGACCGAAGCCGAGGTCGGCCGCGTTTTGAATGCCTGTGACGTGCCCGATTACGGCGAAGGGCGCGAGGTGCTGCACGCGCAACCGGTGAACTTTGCGCTGGACAACCGTTCGGGCCTGATTGATCCGCGTGGGCAACTGGGCCAGAGCCTTGCGGTCGATATGCATATGCTGACCGTCGACGCGATGGCGATCCAGAACATTGTGCGTTGTATCAAGCGCTGTGATTTGGAGCTGGCGGGTATTGCCAACTCAGCCTATGTCTCGGGCATCTCGGCATTGGTTGAGGATGAGCAGGAACTGGGCGCGGCTTGTATCGACATGGGCGGTGGTACAACCAGCGTGTCGATCTTCATGAAGAAGCACATGATCTACGCGGATTGCGTCCGTATGGGTGGAGATCATGTAACCAGCGATATCTCGATGGGTCTGGGCGTTCCAGCAGCCGTGGCTGAACGGATCAAGACCTTTAATGGGGGCGTGCATGCAACCGGGGCCGATGACCGTGATATGATTGATATCGGTGGCGATACGGGCGACTGGGAACATGACCGTCGCACTGTCAGCCGGGCCGAACTGATCGGTATCATGCGCCCGCGCGTCGAAGAGATTCTGGAAGAGGTCCGCGTTCGTCTAGACGCCGCCGGGTTCGATCATATGCCAAGCCAACAGATTGTTCTGACCGGGGGCGGTAGCCAGATCATGGGGCTGGACGGGCTTGCCACCCGCATTCTTGGGCAGCGCGTGCGCCTGGGACGGCCTTTGCGTGTGCATGGCTTGCCGCAATCAGCGACAGGCCCTGCTTTCTCTTCTGCTGTGGGTCTCAGCCTGTTTGCGGCCCATCCTCAGGATGAGTGGTGGGATTTCGAGATCCCTGTCGACACCTATGCCGCGCGCCCGTTCAAACGCGCAGTGCGGTGGTTCCGTGACAACTGGTAAGCACTTGCGAAGGGCCGCGCTGTGCGCTGCCCTGCTGCCCGGTGGGGTCATGGCCCAAAACATCATCACACCGGACGCGTTTCTGGACGCTGCAGTCGGCAAAACGCTTACATTCTACGAGATTCGCAGCGGTGATCTTGTCGGGACCGAGCAATTTCTGAACCGCCGCGTCTCGGTCTGGCGTGAAGAAGGGCAGGGCTGTGTCTATGGACAGATTACAACGCCACACGGTCAAATCTGTTTTCTCTATGACAACGACCCGGATGGGATTCCTGTGTGTTGGTGGCCCTTTTTGCACGAAGGTCGCCTGATGGTCAGGCTCGCCTCGTTCGCTGACGGAGAAATCCAAGAGGTGGGCAGCATCACGGAAAGCAGCCTGAACTGTCCAAATGCCCCGACCAGTTGAAAAATCCGGTTGCGGTGCGCTGATTTATCCCTCAAGATATCCACAGGGCCCGTCAGAGGTCTCGCGGCAGGACCTGAGCAGTTTTCCGCAGTGTAATTGACGGCTAGTCAGAGCGTGAAGGGGGAATAAACCTTCGCGGCCTGCTGGGTGTCTTGTGATGGTCGCCAACGTTTTCGCTATATCTGGCACAGCCTGCGAAATGCCGCCGGTTGATGCCTTATTTCCTCCATATTTTGTGGCAAAACGCGATTTTTGACGTGACCTTTTCGCATCATCCGGCTAGAATCGACAAAGGATAGGTAAGAAAAACACCGCTTTGGCGGGACATAAATACAGGCGGACAGAGCATGACATTGAATCTTTCGATGCCCGGGCACGACGAACTGAAGCCTCGGATTACAGTATTTGGCGTTGGCGGCGCAGGCGGGAACGCCGTAAATAACATGATTGAGAAACAGCTGGACGGTGTCGACTTTGTGGTAGCCAACACCGACGCGCAAGCGCTGCAGCAAAGCCAATCGTCGGCACGCGTACAATTGGGCGTAAAGGTCACCGAAGGTCTGGGGGCAGGGGCTCGACCGACTGTAGGGGCCGCAGCCGCCGAAGAAAGCATCGAACAAATCGTCGATCATCTGGCGGGCGCGCATATGTGCTTTATCACCGCCGGCATGGGCGGGGGCACTGGCACCGGCGCCGCACCGATCATCGCACAAGCCGCCCGAGAGCTGGGCGTGCTGACGGTGGGTGTTGTCACCAAACCCTTCCAGTTCGAAGGGGCGAAGCGGATGCGTCAGGCCGAAGACGGTGTTGAAGCGCTGCAGCAGGTTGTCGACACGCTGATCATTATCCCCAACCAGAACCTGTTTCGCCTGGCCAATGAGAAAACCACCTTTACCGAGGCTTTCTCGATGGCAGACGACGTACTGTATCAAGGTGTTAAGGGCGTGACGGACCTGATGGTTCGTCCCGGCCTAATCAACCTCGATTTTGCCGACGTTCGCGCCGTGATGGACGAAATGGGCAAGGCGATGATGGGAACCGGCGAGGCAACCGGCGAAGATCGTGCGGTTCAAGCGGCAGAAAAAGCCATTGCAAACCCGCTGCTGGACGAAATCAGCCTCAAAGGTGCAAAGGGCGTGCTGATCAACATTACCGGCAGCCACGACCTGACCCTCTTCGAACTGGACGAAGCGGCCAACCGCATTCGCGAAGAGGTGGACCCCGAAGCGAACATCATCGTCGGGTCGACTTTGGACACTGCGATGGAAGGTGGAATGCGCGTATCGGTTGTTGCCACCGGCATCGACGCCAGCGAAAAGTCCGCAGATGTCCCGGTTGCGCGCCGCTCTATGTCCGAGCCGCTGACCCGCACCGTTTCGGCGGAAGAGCACGTTCAGGAAGAAGCGCCTGTTGCAGCCGAAGTAGCGGACGCCGCACCTCAGATGGAAGAAACCCGCGAACCTTCGCTGTTCGAGGCCGCAGAAGAGCCTGCGCAACCTCAGTTCCAACCGCGTGACGAACGCGAGGAGGACGACTTGCCGCCGCCAGCCTACCAGCCGCGCGTCGCTGAGTTCGAGCCGCAGCCCGAACATGTCGAACCCGCACCCGAAAGCTTTGTCGCCCCGCGTGGCCATGCCGCTGGTACTCCGTCGCCCGAGGCGCTGCAGCGTCTACAGGCGGCTGTACAAAAGGTTCCATCCGCACCGCAGCGTCCGGCTGCACCGCGTCAGCCCGAGGCTGTTTCGCAGCCTGAAACTGAAGAACGCTCGCGTTTTGGCTTCAATCGCCTGATCGACCGAATGACTGGCCATGCCTCGGATACACCGGCGCAAGCAGCGCGTCAGCAGCCCGTTATGCGTCAGTCCGAAGCCACCGCACCGGCCCAGGATGAGGCCGACCCGGAACAGGATCGCATTGAAATTCCTGCCTTCCTGCGCCGTCAAGCCAACTGATCGCGGTAACAAAATCCACTCACAGGGCCGCTTCTTAGCGGCCCTTTATCGTTTAAAAATAGTGGTTTACGAATATGTAAGCAGGGTTTTGCCGATCTGTTACATACATGTTTCATTCGGTTGCAAAGAGTGAGTTGAGCCTTGACGCAGGCTTCCTTAACTGAGTGTCCAACACAGCCCTCGCAGGCTGGACACTGCTCACTGAGGCCCATTTTGCAACATACGCTCAAATCTCCGGTCACGTTCAAAGGCGTTGGACTGCATGGCGGCCAACCTGCAACCATGGTTCTCAAACCTGCTGCGGCGGGGCATGGAATTTGGTTCAAGCGGACGGATATTCATCTGGGCGATGCAATGATCCCTGCAATCTACCATGCAGTCGAGCGTTCCCCGCTTTGCACTCGCCTTGTGAATGACTCAGGCGTATCAGTCTCGACTATCGAACATATCATGGCCGCATTGGCCGGATGTGGTGTTCATAACGCGTTGATCGAGATTGACGGTCCCGAAGTGCCGATCATGGACGGGTCTTCGATCGACTTCGTGCGCGGCATAATGGCAAAAGGCGTGCGCCGTCAGGCCAGCCCGGTTCTGGCCTATGAGGTTCTAAAGCCCGTGACCGCGTCGCGCGAAGGCGCGGATGCCAGCATCGTGCCTGCGGACGGCCTGATCATCGACTTCCATATCGATTTTGAAGACACCGCTATCGGAAGCCAGACAAAAACGCTGGATATGCGCAACGGTTCTTTTGCACGCGAGCTCAGCGATTGCCGTACATTCTGCCGCCGCACGGATGTCGAAGCCATGCGTGCCAACGGGCTGGCCTTGGGCGGTACGCTGGACAATGCCGTTGTAGTTCAGGGCGACGAAGTTCTGACCCCGGGTGGTTTCCGCCGCGCCGACGAAGCTGTGCGTCACAAGATGCTGGATGCTCTGGGCGATCTCTATCTGGCAGGTGGTCCGATTCTGGGCCACTTCACTGGTAACAAGTCAGGCCATTCTTTGACCAACACCTTGCTGCGCAACCTGTTCGAAACGCCGGGTGCGGTGCGTCCGGTGCTGTGTACACCGCAACAAGCCGCGCGTTTGCCAGGGCAGGGGTTGATCGTAAACGAAATTCCCGAAGTCGCCTAGGCTGATCAACTCTGACGACATTTGCGCCAGATGTTGCATAAGGCGTTTTGCACCGGAATTTTCTGTGCTAGACCATGGCTCAATTCGGGGCGATCCCCATTAAGTAAGACGACAAGGATGGGCGGTATGGTTGGCAGCAAAGCGGCAGTCAGATTCGCAGGCGCGATTCTTCTGACAGCAGTTTTGGCGGCGTGTGGTAACGGGGGCGGCCTTTTCGGCAACAGGGGCGCTGACCGGAGCCAGAACCTTGAAGGGTTCACGCCGGAACAGATCTACACCCGTGGTGAATATGAACTGTCGCAGAATCGCTCGGACGATGCCGCGTGGTATTTCTCGGAAGTCGAACGCCTGTATCCTTATTCCGATTGGGCCAAACGCGCGCTGATCATGCAGGCGTTTTCCTTCCATACGGATAAGAACTATGAAGAAAGCCGGGCCGCTGCGCAGCGATATATCGACTTCTACCCCACGGATGAAGATGCAGCCTACGCGCAATACCTGCTGGCGCTCAGCTATTATGACCAAATCGATGAGGTTGGCCGCGATCAGGGTTTGACGTTCCAGGCGCTGCAATCCTTGCGCACTGTGATCGAGGTTTATCCTGACAGCGAATACGCCACATCGGCCGTTCTGAAGTTTGACCTTGCCTTCGACCATCTGGCAGGCAAAGAAATGGAGATCGGACGCTATTACCTGCGTCAGGATCATTACATCGCGGCAATCAACCGATTCCGTGTGGTCGTTGAAGACTTCCAGACCACCTCTCACACTGCCGAAGCACTCTATCGTCTAGTCGAAGCCTACCTGTCCCTTGGTCTGTTGGACGAAGCTCAGACGGCTGGTGCCATTCTTGGATACAACTACCAGTCTTCGGAATGGTATGACGACGCATATAAGCTGCTGACGTCTCGCGGTCTCGATCTCAAGAGCCGTGGTAACAACTGGCTCAGCACGATCTATCGTCAAACCATCAAGGGTGAGTGGTTGTAATCGCCATGGCTTCTGGCGTGGGATGTTAAAGACCCGATGCTGCGCGCCCTAGATATCCGCGACATGCTGATCATTGAACGGTTGGAACTGACATTCCAGCCGGGCCTGAATGCATTGACGGGGGAAACCGGGGCGGGCAAGTCGATCCTTCTGGACTCGTTGGGTTTCGTGTTGGGCTGGCGCGGACGGGCCGAATTGGTGCGGCAGGGTGCGGCACAGGGCGAGGTCGTCGCCGAGTTTGAACTATCCGCCGACCATCCCGCTCATGCGATTCTGGCCGAAGCTGGTTTGCCGGGCGGCGAAGACCTGATCTTGCGCCGGGTAAACACTGCTGAAGGGCGCAAGACAGCTTGGGTCAATGATCGGCGATGTTCAGGCGAAGTACTGCGCGCATTGTCCGAAACCCTGATCGAATTGCACGGCCAGCATGACGATCGTGGGTTGCTGAATCCGCGCGGCCATCGGGCGATGCTGGACGACTTCGCAGGGGTTTCGGTTCAACTGGCCAAAGTGCGTGCGGCCTGGACCGAGATGTCACGCACACGCAAGGCACTAGCCGAAACCGAGGCCGCACTGGCCGCTGTCCGCAGCGAAGAAGAATTCCTCCGCCATGCCGTGGCCGAATTGGACCAGCTTGATCCGCAACCGGGCGAGGACGCCGAACTGGATGCCCGTCGACGGATGATGCAAGGGGCCGAGCGTATCCGTGATGATGTCGCCCGCGCCTTTGAATTGCTGTCCAGCGATGGGGCCGAAGGGGCGATGTCCGACGCTATCCGCTGGCTGGAGGGCGTTTCCGACAACGCGGGTGGTCAATTGGAGAATCCGATTGCGGCACTGGGGCGGGCAATGATCGAACTGGGCGAGGCTCAGGATGGTGTGAATGCCTGCCTTCAGGCGCTGGATTTCAACCCGGCGGAACTGGAGCGGGCTGAAGAACGCCTGTTCGCCATCCGCGCACAGGCGCGAAAGCATGATGTATCGCCGGATGATCTTGGAACATTTGCCGACACTTTGCGCGACCGGTTGAATCGGCTGGAGGCGGGTGACGCCGATCTGGCGGACAAACGTGTAGCCGTGAACGCGGCGCAGGACGCTTATGACACCGCCGCTGCCGAGCTGAGCGCAGCCCGCAAGGCGGCTGCCGGGCGGCTTGATGCTGCCGTCATGACTGAGCTGGCCCCGCTCAAGATGGAACGCGCCGTGTTCCAAACCGAGCTCACTTTGGCAGAGCCGGGCCCCGAAGGAACTGACGCAGTGGCGTTCACTGTGGCCACCAATCCCGGCGCTCCGGCCGGTCCTTTGAACAAGATTGCATCGGGCGGTGAACTCAGCCGCTTTTTGCTGGCGCTCAAGGTTTGTCTAACTGGCGATGACAGCGCGCGCACGATGATCTTTGACGAGATTGACAGGGGTGTTGGCGGCGCCACAGCCGATGCGGTCGGGCGCAGGCTGGCGTCCTTGGCGCAGGGCGGGCAGGTGCTGGTTGTCACCCATTCCCCCCAGGTCGCCGCCCGTGCCGCGCATCATTGGCGCGTGCAGAAACAGGTGACAGAGGGACAAACACTATCCACTGTTATTCCCTTGGCCGAACCGGACCGAGTGGATGAGATCGCGCGCATGGTGGCAGGCGATACAATCACCGAGGAAGCCCGCGCCGCTGCCCGGGCTTTGCTGCAGGCTTAACACGCCTATGGCGCGAAACGGTGCTCACACTGTCGCTATCTCACTTTTATATGGACGCTCCGTGGCTTACTAAGGGTTAAGAGATGATCCCCGAGGGCCAATGACCCAATCGACCCGCACCGTTCTGCGCAACCAGTTCAATCAGGCTCTGGCCGCGATCAAGGATGCGTGGCGGGTGATGCTGCGCCGGGGGCCAAGCCAGATCCAGTTTTGGTTCATCGCACTGGCCATCGGTATCGCGGCAGGGTTCATGGCGCTTGGCTTCCGTAAAGCCATCCGGGCTTTGCAGGCTTACCTCTATGACACCGATGACATTCTGCTGCTGCACAGTCATGCCGAGAAACTTCCGTGGTTCATGGTTCTGATTATTCCCATCATCGGTGGTCTGGTTGTGGGTGTCATCCTGAACCGGTTCACCAATGACGGGCGTGTAAGGTCGGTGGCCGATGTGATCGAAGGCTCTGCGGTCACCGACGGACGGGTCGAGGTCAAGGCGGGCATCGCCTCGTTCTTCGCGTCGCTGATCACGCTCAGCTCGGGCGGATCAACGGGTCGCGAAGGTCCGGTGGTGCATATGGCCGGGGTGATTTCCACGTGGGTCAGCAATCGCATCCACGCCGATGGGATCACGGGTCGCGACCTGTTGGGCTGTGCCGTTGCCGCCGCTGTTTCAGCCAGCTTTAACGCCCCCATCGCCGGTGCTTTGTTCGCGCTTGAGGTTGTGTTGCGCCATTTCGCCGTGCACGCGTTTGCTCCGATCGTCATCGCCTCGGTCGCGGGGACTGTGATCAACCGGTTGGAATATGGCGATGTTACAGAGTTCACTCTGGATACGCCGGGGTCGCTGCAATTTTATGTCGAGCTTCCGGCTTTCCTGATCCTGGGCCTTATCTGCGGCTTTGTCGCATTGTTGCTGATGCGGTCGATCTTTTTTGCCGAGGATATCGGCAGCCATATTCAGAACCGTCTTTCCATTCCCGGTTGGCTGCGCCCAGCAGTATCTGGTGCGATGCTGGGTCTTTTGGCGATTTGGTTTCCGCACATCATCGGCGTGGGGTACGAAACCACGATCCGCGCGCTGACTGGTGATTTGGTTCTGACCACCGCGATACTGTTCGCCGTCCTGAAAACGGTGGCCGTCGCGATCACGATGGGTGGTCGTATGGGTGGGGGCGTGTTCTCACCTTCGTTGATGATTGGGGCGCTGACCGGGCTGGCTTTTGGTCTGATTGCCACCGGGTTGCTGCCGGATGTGTCTGGTACACACACGCTTTATGCCTTTGCGGGAATGGGGGCCGTGGCCGCGGCGGTATTGGGCGCGCCGATCTCGACCACCTTGATCGTCTTTGAACTGACCGGGGACTGGCAGATTGGTCTTGCAGTTATGGTAACTGTGTCCATGTCCACGGCATTGGCCTCGCGTCTGGTGGACCGGTCTTTCTTCCTTACACAGTTAGAGCGCCGTGATGTCCACCTTGCCGCCGGACCGCAGGCGTATCTTTTGGCAATGTTACGCGCCGGGGTCGTGATGCGCCCCATAGGCGACCCGCGCTCGATCACCAAGGAAGAGGCCCAAGGGCTGATTGAACAAGGCTTGTGCGTTCAGGCAAGCGCAACGCTGGAAGCTGCAATGCCTTATTTCGACCGCGACGACATCCCCTGCATTCCAGTCATTGTTCTGGAAGACGATGGCACTGAAACACCCGTCGGGGCGCTGTATCACGTTGACGCGCTCAAGGCTTACAACAGAGCGCTTGCCGCCACGGCCGCCGAGGAGCACTCCTAGGCGTTACCCGCCATAAATACTGGCAGCATCGCCCAGGTAGTTGTCCCATGCAAACCAGTACGAGATATGGCCTGCAACACGAGACAGGCGCTTGCCATCTGGTCCGATCAACGCGTATTCAGTCACGGTCCAGCTTTGTCCTGCGCTATCCTGCAAACCGCTTTGTGTAGCTTTGAATGAATGGCTTTTTCGCTCATAGGCGCGCACGCTGCGTTCCTTTGGATCTCCGATCAGAACCAGCGGCGTTTGGGCGATGGCGTCGTTGATCACCGGTTTGCTCTTGAACGCACTCAGCGGCCAGGCCCGCGCTGCCCCGAACTGACGGACGGCAAAAATGTAGTCCTTTTGCCGATGTCTGGACTGGTCCACCACAGCCGGGAACATCAACTCGCTTGAGGCGAAGTAGTCTCGATAGACAACGCCCGACCCATAGTTGCGCCGATGCCCGGTGTTCAGCGAAAGGACGCGCGTTTTAGGGTGCGAGGTCTTCCAGCTGTCCCACGTAGTGATCACAACCGGGCGCTGTTTCAATGTGATCCCGCTATTTACCAAGGAACCCACAACAGGTTTGCCGGTATATTGGTTCCACAGCGAATGTGTCTCGCGGTCAAACATCAGCTTGTTCGACCGATAGAGGAACCCTGACGAACCGAAAATGAACGGCTTTCGCCGTCCCGCCACTTGCGTTTCAAAAAGAATGCCGGACCCGCAGAGCGTGCAATATGCCAGCGCTACGGGTACGCCACCGATCACTTCGTTAAACATCTCGTGCCAGCCCATGATCCGCAACGGATATGCGCGTTCATCCCCGTTGATGGCCACGCCAAACACAAGATCGTCGCCTTTCAGATACCCGGCATTCGATGCCGAGATCAGGGTAGGGTTGTCCAAAGATGGTATGCCATCCTTATGCACCCCGCCCCATGCGATTTCTTCCAACCGGATCTTCATCCGGTCGCGTTGCAGGTATTCTGGCTGTAGGAACACATCGAAATTCGGATCGATCCGCAGCAGCACCTCGCGTTTGAATGGGATCAGCGAAGGGTGGGGGACAATCTGCGGGTTCCGTTCTTGCCACAGCATCCACTCGAACCAGTCATTCCCAAATCTCTGCCCGGTCAGGGCCTCCATCACCTCGATAATCTCGTCCCGTCGGCGATCTGCATAGCGCATCGCGGTCAACAACCCAGGAACAACGTCCAGTTGGCCGCGATCCCTGAGGTAAGCCATCTGCGCCTCAAACGCGGTGCGGCGCCCATCTAGCGTGCTGCGCAATGCCTCAAGCACAGGATCCTCTTGCGCCCACACTGCAATGGGGGCGAACGCACCAGCCCCGATCATCCCTGCAAAACTGCGACGTGAAATCGACATGAAAGCCTCCGGCGATATCCGGTGGCCAGTGTGCCCGTTCTGCAGCTCACATGCATTCCACAGATGTGTGAGGTGGATCCAGTTGCAAGCCTCCTGGCTAAGTTCAAGCTGGTACCATCTTCTTTGATTGATGAGTTTTTTCATATTAAGCCACCGGGCAAATTGGCTTTAGTGCAACAACAGGTGCTGTTTTGTATTTAGGCAAATAGCCGTCAGGCTTTGGGGCCAACGTGTCATTCGCTGCTCAGTTAGATTGATTTTCGTTGACGCGGAGAATGCGGACAAGCGAGGTTTAAGGAGCAGTTCGGATCATCTGAGTGTGAGAATTCATGCGCGTACTCATCTTTGTTCTTCTTCCCATTCTGTTTGTTGGGTTGATTGCGTTTTTGATTCTTGGATTGAAACCACCCAGTAGCATTAGGCTTGCGGCCGGAGTTAACGGAGGGGGCTATTGGCAGATTGGGCAACTATATAAAGCAGAACTTGCACGCGACGACATTCAAATCGATTTGGTTGAGACCGCAGGTTCTGTAGAAAACATCGAAAAACTTGTTTCCGGTGAAGTCGACGTCGCGTTTGTTCAAGGTGGTCTGGATCTTCCTCAGGAAAGCGGCTTGCAATCATTGGGTGCCATTTTTCTTGAACCAATGGTGGTGTTTCAAGGAAAACCCGGCCCAATTGGCGGCAATGCAGGGGAATGGGACGGCATCCGACTTGCAGCAGGAACAGAGGGGTCCGGAACCCGTGCGGCTGCGATCGCCCTGATAGAAGCGGCGGGGCATAAAGATACCGGCATCACGCTAGTGGATGCAGGTGGCTTGGATGCCATCGATGCGCTCTACACCGGCAAAGCCGATGCCGCATTGTTTGTCGCGCCTCTTGATGCGCCTTATCTCATGGACGCGATTTTTGACCCCAATATAGAATTCGTCCCTATGACTTTAGTCGATGCGCTTGCACTGAAGCTAGAAGGGGCAAGTTCGGTGACCGTGCCTGCCGGGTCGATCACTCTTGACCCGCCAAGACCCCCAGAAGACGTAAAGATTTTGGCATTGAGAGCGTCAATGATTGGCGGCCCTGATCTGCATCCGGCAGTTGCAGATCGTTTGGTTGCTGCTGCAAAGATCATCCATGGTCAGCCCGGCATTCTGCAAGGTGCAAGCGAATACCCAAAAACCGAGTCTCCGCCCGCTCCGTTAAACAAAGTTGCTGAAGAATTGATAAATACCGGCCCAAATTTTTTGCATGCCGTTTTACCTTATTGGATTGCTGCTCAGTTTGGCCGTGTTCTTCTATTACTATTGCCCTTGCTTTTCCTTGCACCGCTTTTGCGGATCGTTCCATCTGGATATGTGTGGTTTCAGAAACGTCGTGTCTGGCGGTTTTATCAGCGGATTGCAGCGCTGGAAGAAGAATTGGCACAAGCCCGGACGCAAAGCGATTTAGACGCGGTGGCGAAAAGTATCGAGGAACTGGATGCAAACATTGCCAATCTCAACTTGCCGCTTGCTTACCGTCAAGGTGCGTATGACGCGCGACTGCATATAGGCTTAATTCGACAAGAGATCACGCGCCGCAGCGCTGCTGAACAAGAATCCGATCCGGTCGCGCGAAGCGAAAGCCCTTGATCGTTTGATTTGTCGCACAGGTTCAGATTTCTCGGCGTTAACAAAGGATTCTGAAAGTATCGTCGGTTGATTTTGCGTGATATAGTCTGCTTTCCGGATGCCAGAATCTGTTCAAAGTCAGCTAGTCTCCCGCCGAAGTCATCCCTAAAGCCAGCATTCGACCGCTGGCACCTCGCAACGCTCAGCGGGCTCTTCTAAATCTGTTCAACCTTCACGGAATCGACCGGATAAAACGCCAAATGGCCCTTGATTTCGGCCACGTCCGGGATCGGGTCCTCATAGCTCCAGACCGCGTTTTCAGTCACAGATGACTTGTTGACGATTGAGAAATGCGTCGCGTCGCCCTTGAGGGGGCAATGGGTCACCTTGTCGGTCTTATCCAAGAACGCCATCGCGATATCGCCACGCGGGAAGTAAATCACCGGATCCTTGTCGCCTTCGTGCAGTTCCAGAGCGTTATTCGTCTCGCCCAGAATCGCACCGCCCGAACGGACGCTCCATTTGCCCGGCGCTTTTTGGATCGTGATCTTAGTCATTCCTATTCCTTCCCTCGTCGTATTTGGGCCTCTCCTCTGCCCGTTCTATGTAACAGTCCTGTGTCAGACCGGTGCTGTTGCGGCATCCAACCACAGTTGCGCGTCATGTCCCAGCCTTGGGCGGATCTTTTCCGCCACGTCGCGGTGATAGGCATTCAGCCAGTCGCGTTCATCAGGCGTCAACATATCCACCAGGATCAACCTGCGGTCAATCGGCACAAAGGTCAGGGTGCGCCAGTTCAGCATTGCGCGCTCTGCGTCGCTGCCGGGCAGGGCTGGTGCCTCTTCTACCACGACAAGGTTTTCAATGCGGATGCCAAAGGCACCTTCGCGATAATATCCGGGCTCGTTCGATAGGATCATACCGGGCTTGAGCGGTACATGGCTTACTTTTGAAAGGCGTTGGGGTCCCTCGTGCACACTCAGATACGCACCGACCCCATGGCCGACCCCATGATTGAAGTCTTGACCCGCAGCCCATAGCGGTGTGCGGGCCACGCATTCTATGTCCCGGCCCGCAAGCCCAGCGGGCCAGCGCAGCATCGACATGGCGATCATGCCTTTCAGCACACGTGTGAAACAGATTTTCTCGTCTGCGCCGACGTTACCGATGGCAATGGTTCGCGTGATATCGGTGGTGCCGTCAAGATATTGTCCGCCGCTGTCCAACACCAGAATATGACCGTTTTCCAAACGGCTATCAGTTTCTTCGGTCACACGGTAATGCATGATCGCACCGTTCGGCCCGGTCCCTGCGATGGTGTCGAACGAGATATCCTGAAGCGCATTGTCCTTACGCCGGTTCTCTTCCAGACGCGTGACCACTTGCGCTTCGGTCACGCTGCCAGGGGACTGTCCGTCCAACCAGCACAAGGTCTCAATCACAGCCACCGCATCGCGCAAATGCGCCTCGGCGCTGCCAGCGATTTCGGCAGGGTTTTTGCAAGCCTTGGGCAGGGCGCAAGGATCGCCACCCTCTGTCATCGCGTCGCCCAACGTATCCGCCACGATCTGAGGCAGCGTGGCGTCATCCACCTGCACCGGTCCTTTCAATGCCGCTACAGCATCCAGGAAGGTGCGCGGGTCATGGATAGCGACGTTTGATCCCAGGTGATCGCGAACCTCCGCCAGCTTTTCCTCTGCCATGAACAGATCAACCCTGCCAACTGCGTGCAGCACAGCAAACCCATGGGCCACGGGGTTATAGGCAATGTCCGACCCGCGAATGTTCAGCAGCCACATGATCGAGTCTGGCAGAGTGGTCACTGACGCTAGGCTCCCGTCCCGATGCAACCCCGCGGCCAGACGAGAAATCTTGCTGTCGGCCGATTCCCCGGCGAACTCAATCGGATGCAACTTGACAGGGTTCATCGGCGGGGTGGGCTGATCTGCCCAGATCCGGTCCACAAGGTTGTCACACCGTACCAGTTCGATACCTGTGCCGTCTAATTCGCGCATCGTGCTAGAAATCTGCCCTACCGCGTGCAGCCAGGGGTCAAACCCAACTTTGCCGCCATCTGGCAGTTGCTCTTTCAACCAAGTGCTCAGACTGATCTCGGGCCAGGGCACCGGCGTGAAATCCTCGGCCACTTGCGCCTTGACCTGTGTACGATACCGACCGTCAATAAACACTCCCGCGACATCGCGCAGGGCGACGCAAAAACCGGCCGAGCCCGTAAAGCCTGTCAACCAAGCCAAACGTTCATCATGTGGCGCTACGTACTCCCCCTGATGTGCGTCCGCGCGCGGGATAAGAAACCCGTCCAAACCTGTCTGTGCGATCTCATCCCGCAGAGCTGCAAGTCGCGGAGGGCCCTGTTCCGGGCGAGCAGTCACTTGAAAGGATTGGAACATGAAGGGCCTCATTCGCTGCGTTTCCGGCAGACCCTGAGGGGCAATTGGAAAAATGTCCAGATCAGCGTCCCGGTACCTGATGGCCCATTGGCGCTTCATCTTTTGGAAAAACACGCCCGCCGGAGGCAAAGCCAGCCTCAGCTGGCCTTTCGCATCCCCATCACACGCGCCCGTGCACGCGGATCAATGTCGAACAGGGCCGCCAGTTGTTCGGTCATCGCACCTGCCAACTGCTCCACATCGGTGATTGTCACGGCGCGGTCATAATAGCGGGTCACGTCATGACCGATCCCGATTGCCAACAGCTCGACCATCTTGCGCTTTTCGACCATGGCGATCACGTCGCGCAGATGCTTTTCAAGATAGTTGGCCGGATTCACGCTCAGCGTGGAATCATCGACCGGAGCACCATCCGAAATGACCATAAGGATCTTGCGCGCCTCGCGCCGCGCCAGCATCCTACGATGCGCCCATTCCAAGGCCTCACCATCGATGTTTTCCTTCAGAAGCCCCTCTTTCATCATCAGGCCCAGATTTGGTCGTGCGCGCCGCCAGGGCGCATCCGCGCCCTTGTAGATGATGTGTCGAAGGTCATTCAGGCGTCCGGGTTGCTGCGGTCGACCATCGTTCAACCACGCTTCACGCGCCTGACCACCTTTCCACGCCCGCGTGGTAAAGCCCAGAATCTCGACTTTTACGTTGCAGCGCTCCAGCGTCCGCGCCAGTACATCCGCGCAGATTGCCGCTATGGAAATAGGACGCCCGCGCATTGATCCCGAGTTGTCCAACAGCAGCGTCACCACGGTGTCACGGAATTCGGTATCTTTCTCGACCTTGAAACTCAGCGGCGTGGTCGGGTTCGCCACAACACGCGCCAGGCGACCGGCATCCAGAATGCCTTCTTCGCGGTCGAACTCCCAAGATCGGTTCTGTTGTGCCTGAAGGCGGCGCTGCAGTTTGTTAGCCAGACGTGAAACCGCCCCTTTCAAAGGTTCGAGCTGCTGATCCAGATAGGCCCGCAACCGTTCCAATTCCGCTGGTTCTGCCAGATCCTCGGCTGCGATCTCTTCATCATGAGTGTCCAGATATACGCGGTAATCCGGGTCAGCTTCAGATGCAGGAGGCGGTGCAGGCGGCTCCAGCGGCGCTTCCCCTTCAGGCATCTCCGCCTCATCGCCCAACTCATCCTCGGCCATCTCGTCCATCGAGACCTGAGCCTGAGATTGATCCTGCTGCTCTTCCTGGCTTTGCTCAGGGGTCGCATCGGCGTCCTGCTCGTCCTGGTCATCCTGACCGGTACTGTCGGGATCGGGCTGTTCCTCGGCGTCTTCCTCGGCCTGATCTTCCTGTTCTTCATCCAGCTCATCGGGGTCATCCCCAAGCTGATCGCCATAGCCCAGATCCTTGATCACCTGACGGGCAAATTTGGCAAACTCGGCTTGGTCCGAAAGAATCTCGTCCAGATTCTCCAACGTGCCTCCGGCCTGTTCCTCGATGAAACCGCGCCAAAGGTTCATGATGTTCTCGGCCGCAGGCGGCAGATCGCGCCCGGTGGCCAAGTGCCGGATCAGATAGCCTGCTGCCACAGCCAGAGGTGCATCGGCAGGCTGCTTGCATTGGTCATAGCCGCGCCGGATCGCCTCATGTCCGATCTTGACGTCAATATTGCTGGCGGTGCCGGGCATATCCCGTGCGCCCATCGCTTCGCAGCGGGCGGTCTCCATCGCCTCATAGAGGTCACGCGCCATATCCCCCGGAGGCGCATAGCGCGCATGAGTGGCATCGTCGTGATATTTGCGCTGCAAGGCCAGAGCGTCGGCTGTGCCGCGTGCCAGAAGCACCTCTTCGCGCGTCATCCGGCGCGAAACCTGAGGCAAACGCATCGCCTCGCCGGACATGCCCGAAGGATCAACCGTATAGGTTACGGACAGCTCGGGGTCATCGGCCATGACCTTGGTTGCCTCGGCCAAAGCCTTCTTGAACGGATCAGCAGGGTTGTCGTTCTTCTGTGCCATGTCCCCAAGCCTTTCACATTGCAGATCCGATTTCTACCGACAGAGAAACCGGATCCGCCTTCATCTGGCTAAAAATACCTCCGCCGGAGGCATTGCGCCCGTTAACGGGCGAACTCCAGCGGATTACCCCAAGCTTACGCTTGCCGCGCTTTCCGGCAGCTCTTCGTCGAAGCAGCGCTGATAGAACTCGGCTACGGTCTGACGCTCCAGCTCGTCACACTTGTTCAGGAAGGACAGGCGGAAAGCATAGCCGACATCGCGGAAAATCTCGGCGTTCTGTGCCCAGTTGATTACCGTACGGGGGCTCATGACAGTCGACAGATCGCCATTCATAAACGCAGTCCGGGTCAGGTCGGCCACAGTGACCATCTGACTAACGGTTTTGCGACCTTCAGCCGTGTTATAGTGCGGCGCTTTCGACAGCACGATCATCGTTTCGGCATCGTGGCTGAGGTAGTTCAGTGTCGAGACCAGTGACCAACGGTCCATCTGGGCTTGGTTGATCTGCTGTGTGCCGTGATAGAGGCCCGTAGTATCGCCCAGACCAACGGTGTTGGCGGTGGCAAACAGGCGGAAGTTCGGGTTCGGCGTGATGATCTCGTTCTGGTCCAGCAAGGTCAGCTTGCCGTCATGCTCCAGAACACGCTGGATTACGAACATCACGTCCGCGCGACCCGCATCATATTCGTCGAACACGATGGCGACCGGATTGCGCAGCGCCCAGGGCAGGATACCTTCGTGGAATTCAGTCACCTGCTTGCCGTCACGCAGCTTGATTGCGTCTTTGCCGATTAGGTCGATCCGGCTGATATGGCTATCCAGGTTCACACGCACAGCAGGCCAGTTCAAACGCGCTGCAACCTGTTCGATATGGGTCGATTTGCCAGTGCCGTGATAGCCCTGGATCATTACACGACGGTTGTGGGAAAAGCCCGCCAAGATCGCCAAGGTCGTTTCAGGATCAAACTTATAGGTAGGGTCGATGGCCGGGACGCGGTCTGTGGCCTCGGCAAAGCCTTTGACCTTCATTTCCGTATCAATGCCGAATACGTCGCGGACCGAGATATCTTCGGTGGGTTTCGCGTTTACGTCGATCGATCCGTCAGCCATTCGTCTTGTCCTTATCCTGTGGCCCGTCTTGCTGGGTCTGAACCCGTGTGTGGTGCAACATATTGCGGGCAAGGGCAAGGGAAAGAGGCAGCGCGGAAACGCTGAGGGGATGTTTCTTTGAAACTGGCCTTATCGGCATAGCGCGCCGAGGCTCGTGACTTACGGCTCAAACCAAAAAAAGGGACGTTTTGCCTTTGAGGCGCGCAGCCGTAAAGCCACGAAACATATCAACATTGCAATAATAAAATATAATGGGTTAAATCGACGATATGTTGATGCATAATCGGCTCTCGGTGTTGGCTAACGGAAAAAAGCTCCAATGGCGCTAACAATTCTAGGCCCCTCTTCGATCGCAATCCCCACTGGGTCGTCTTCGGTTATGCAACAATACACCGCGACCAAGGCCGGAGCTTCATGGAATGTTGTTGTTACGGGGACAGGGGGATTGAACCCTTCAGATTATTCTGTTTCGATTTCGTCGAGCGGGGTTTTAACTGTTGACCTCACCCCCGGTGTCGTCATTCCTCCCAACACGCAGCTGACCGTCGAAATATTCGCGTCTACGGGTCCTGGTAATGGGAATAACGACTCTCTTATAGCGACCGTCGCGCTTCCGGCTGGAACTGTGCCGTGTTTCGTGAAGGGCACTATGATAGCGACCGAAAAAGGGTATTGCGCTGTCGAGGAACTGTCAGTTGGGGATAAAGTGCGCCTTTCCAGTGGTGATCTGCTGCCCATTGAGTGGATTGGAGAAAAGACCCTGAGCGCGGAGGATTTGAGGCGCAACCCTCAATTGCACCCCGTTTGTATCCAAAAGGGAGCGTTGGGAGAAGGCATTCTTCACCGCGATTTGTACGTATCTCCGCAACACAGAATTGTTCTGGAAGGATGGCGCGCAGAACTTCTGTACGGAGAGCCTAGAGTCTTTGCCGCAGCAATCCATCTGGTGAACGACAAAACCATTCGTCAGGTTCATTTCAATGAGCCGGTCACGTACTACCACATTGCTTGCTGTCGCCACGCAATACTGATGTCCAACGGTTTGCCAACTGAAAGTTTATTTCTGGGTGATATAGCGCTGAAATCCTTCCACCGCGAAGACGTAAAAGAGTTGCTAACGCTATTTTCGGAATTAAGTGATCGCTCGACAGTGCCCTCACAAACTCGCCTGAGTTGCTTGAAGCGTTGGGAAGCACTTGTAATAATAAGTTAAGCTTGCGGAGAAAGCCCTGCCATTTACTGATCTACACCGCGGTCAAGCAAGTTAGTGCAAAGTTTGCTTCTCTAGATCGACTACCATCAATTTGAAATGAGGGCGCCACATAAAGTACGTCACAGCACCGCGCGCAAACTTTAGCTTTGAAACGACGGTCACCTACTCATAGCGAAAACCAAAGCTCATCGTTACGAAAGCCGCCTTTCACGAGGCGATCCGCTTTCAAAACATCCGGAAACTCGTCCACCCAATCCCGAAACCGGTCATTTGTGATAATGCGTGCCTTGCTGTCCCGCGACGCTTGTAAAATCAAAGGATCCGCCGGCGTTCCTTTGGGTGCGATCATGACCTGCTTGGTACGCAGACCCAAAGCGCGGCTCAGCGCCCGGTCGTTCATGTATTCGCCGTCGAGCTTATAGCCGACATTTGCATCGAATACGACACCCGGTTTGAACCCGGCCGTCTTCAGCGCCGACAGCACCAGCCGCAATGTGCCCAGATCCGGCTTACCCTCTTTCCAATGGATCACGTTGGACCCGTCCACGATGATCCATGTGTTTGCTTTGCGCCACCTGAGCCACGCGCGCAGCCCCCAAATCAGGCTGATGACAATGAATAGCAGGCTCAGTTCTCGGGCGAACGCGAATTCAGGCGGAAGAAACGGGGCCGCGAAATAAACGCCCAGCGAAAAAAGCAAAAGGAGGTATGGCATACGCACAGCGGCTGCTCCGTTAATACCCGTGTTCAAACTCCACCACTATTGCGGGAATTGAACAAGGTTTCCAGTGAGCTTGATCGCAATCGGGCCGGGCAGTGTACACACAAAGCCACAGCTGTCGGGTCGCAGATTTATTTGAAGTTCCGGCTGTCCTTGATCTGGTCCCAGGCCCAGACGACCTCTTGCAGCTGTTCTTCTTGCGAGCGATCACCGCCATTCATGTCCGGGTGCAAAACCTTGATCAACTTCTTGTAGGCCTTGCGCACCTCTGCCTTGGACCAGCTGTCATTGGCTTCCAGAATCTCGATTGCTCGGCGTTCGGTGGGGGGCAGGCGCCGGCCACCACCACCCGAAGTGCGGCCTTTGTTCTGCGTGCTGTTGGCACCCAGCACCTGATGCGGGTCCTCAATGCCCAGACGGGCCCAGGCACGGGCCTCGGGGTCGCCCATCGGCTTGGTCTCACGTTCCCACACTTTGTCCTTTGATCGCTGCGCGTTCAGTTCGGCCTCGGTGGTACCGTCGAAGAAGTTCCACTTTTGGTTATATTCGCGCACATGCTGCTGGCAGAACCAGAAGAAATCATCCAGCACATCCGGTGCCTTGGGTGCGCGGAACTTGCCCGGCTCGTTGCAGCCCTCATGATCACAGATCCGGACTGACGTCTCGGACGCGCCTGACATGCCCCGGCGCCCGCGCGGGTTCTTTTTCTTGGCGCTGGAAACGGACATATCAAATCCGAAGGGGTCTGACTTCGCCATGCTCTCAATCCTCACGAACGCATCTTTTCGACTCGGAGGCAGCAGTTTAATCTAAGCAGCCGAAAGTAGAAGAGGGGGGCGGTAAAATTTTTACCGCTGAGCGAAAAAATGAGCGTGACTGACGAGATCCGAACCTGCCTGCAAGCTGCCTTTGACCCGCGCGAGCTTGAGGTGATCGATGACAGCGAAAGCCACCGCGGCCACGCGGGCTATCAGGATGGTGGTGAAAGCCACTTCAACGTCCGCATTCGCGCCGCCGCCTTCGAAGGGCAAAATCGTGTCGCCCGTCATCGTGCGGTTCACAAAGCCTTGGGCGATATCGTGCCCCGCATTCACGCGCTGGCACTGGATATCGATACCTGAACGCGCAGAACGTCAGTCTGCGCTCATCTGCGCTGAGGGCGTTGACGCCGAAATCGCATATTCTTCTTCTGTCATGTCGTCTTCGATGCCTTCGAACAAAGGGGTCGACAAATAACGCTCGCCAGTGTCCGGCAGCATGACCAGAAAAACGGATCCCTCTGGCGCGGATTCGGCCATCTTCATTGCGACGGCAAAGGTCGACCCGCCCGAGATTCCGGTAAAAATACCTTCTTCCGAGGCAAGTCGGCGTGACCACGCGATCCCTTCGGGTCCGGGCACAGGGGTCAGTTCGTCGTAATATTCGTTGTCTATGGCTTCCTGCAGGACCCAGGGAATGAAGTCCGGCGTCCATCCCTGAATCGGGTGCGGTTCGAAATTCGGGTGGCTCTCGGTCGGCTGATGATCCTCGTTGCGGGTGTTGGTGTACCCCGATGACACAATTGCGGCGTTGGCTGGTTCGGTCAGGATGATCTTTGTCTCCGGCCGTTCCTTCCGCAGGACGCGAGATACACCGGAAACCGTACCGCCGGTTCCGTATCCGGTCACCCAGTAATCCAGTCGCTGCCCTTCGAAATCTGCAAGAACTTCCCGCGCGGTCGTGTTCTCATGGATATCGGCATTGGCAGAGGTTTCGAACTGGCTGGCCAGAAACCACCCGTTTTCCTCGGCCAGTTCCTTGGCCTTGGTGTACATACCAAACCCTTTCTGCGCCTTGGGGGTCAGAACCACCTTGGCCCCCAGAAAGCGCATCAGCTTGCGCCGCTCGACCGAGAAACTTTCTGCCATCGTTACAACCAGCGGATAGCCCTTGGCCGCGCAAACCATGGCAAGGCCGATGCCGGTATTGCCCGAGGTTGCCTCGACAACTGTCTGACCCGGTTTCAATCGCCCGTCGCGTTCCGCTGCTTCGATGATATTCAGCGCTAGCCTGTCCTTGACCGAACCGGCGGGATTGAACGCTTCGAACTTCACATAGACGGTTACATGTTCTGGCACGATCCGATTGACCCGGATGCAAGGCGTGTCGCCCACGGTATCGAGAATGCTGTCATAAAGGCGTGCCCGCCCTTGCGTTTGCCGAATAGCCATTTTGATGTCCCTCCCGGTTATTCAGTTAACATGCCATATATTTTCGGGGGGCGTATCCCTTTTTCAAATGGCGTGTACCGCTTGTGTTCAAGTCGCTGCCATTTTTTAGTACTTCCGTTCTTTTTCGGGCGAGAATACGCGTTGAAAAGCGTCTGTTCTGATCATTCGCGATCGAAGCGGGCTGGATCCATCAAGGGATAAATCTAGACGCTGGTTGCGAAAAAAAATCCTTATTGAAGGGGTGGTAAATTTAAAAGACTTAGAGGTTTCTCAATATAGCAGGCAGTCAAGGGGCCTGATAAAGACACCAATCCCTGCTACAAAGATTAGGTTTTTGAGATTTCACCGGCCTCGGGTGTTTCATCAGACCGTTTCAAAGACAAGGGCGGTTCATCCGCTTCCGCCGCAATCGGTTTCGGCGCTTGAACCTCGTCAGGGCCCTGTACTGGCTGGGCCAACGGGGTGCTGTCCATATCTAGTGCTGTGCCGATTTCAGGTGCGTCAACGTCTTCTTCCACCACGCGCCGGAACACCAGCACGTTGCGCCAGTTTGTGGTCGATCCGGTCAGGCCCGCGCGTTCCTCGCTGGGCAGCAATTCGGCGCGTTGGTATTCCCAGCCGTCCTGACCCATTTGGTTCAGGACCTGTTCAACCGAGACCGCAAAGCGACCCTCAGCCGTTTTGACGCCCTTGGCTTTGACACCTTTTTGTGGGGCGGGGATCACCTTGTATTCGTAGCGCTGCATCAACTGTTCCTAAACACCTGTTCGCGATAAACTAACACGCTGATCCCCGAGGGAAAGAGCCGTTGCCCAACCGGCGGATTTCAGCCCTGATGATTGCCACCAGTCTGTGCTGCCTTGGTCACAACCGACAGGCACAGTTCGGTCGCCAGCGCCATGTCCTGCACCGAAATCCATTCCATCGGCCCGTGAATACACTGCATCCCAGTGAACAGATTGGGGCAGGGGGTGCCGAACTCGGTCAGGCGCGACCCGTCGGTGCCGCCACGGATCGGGACGGACAGAGGTTCGATCCCCAACTCGCGACAGGCATCCCGGGCCAGATCGACTGGCGTCATGTCGTTTTCCAGCCAATAGCGCATATTGCGATACTGATGGCTGATCTCGCAGGTGATGGTCGCGCGTGGTTCGGTGGCCTGTACGGCGGCACACACCTGACGCACGATGTTGCGCTGGGCTTCCAGTGCGTCCAGCTCGAAATCACGCAGGATCAGTTTGATCTCCATCTCGGAAGAGCCGCCATTCATGTCGGTGACATGGATGAACCCTTCGCGCCCATCGGTGGTTTCCGGGGTCATGGTGGCCTGAGGCAGCGTTTGAACGATCTTTGCAGCCAGATGTGCAGCGTTCACCATTTTGCCTTTCGCTAAACCGGGATGGATCGAAACGCCTTCGATCTTGATCACCGCACGGTCGGCTGAGAAGCTTTCATATTCGATCTCACCCACTTCCTGACCGTCCAGAGTATAGGCGAAATCCGCGCCCAGATCCTTGGGCAGCTGTTCGGTTACACCGCGCCCGATCTCTTCATCCGGGGTAAAGGCGATGCGGATCGGTCCGTGCGGAATATCCGGGTTTTCGATCAGGTGCCGCGCCATGGTCATCAGGATCGACACGCCCGCCTTGTCATCCGCACCCAGCAGGGTCGTGCCTGAAGCGGTGATCAGGTCATGCCCAATTTTCTCGGCCAGATAGGGGTTTTCTTCCGGCGACAGAACCAGATCAGGATCGTCGGGGAATGAGATGTCACCGCCATTGTATCCCTTGATGACACGCGGCTTGACGCCTGTGGCGTTGAACTGTGGGGCCGTATCCACATGCGCCAAAAAGCCCACTGTCGGCCCCTGAGCGTTTCCGGGAATGGTTGCAACCACCACGCTATCGCCTGTGATCTCGATATCCTGCGCGCCGATCTGGGCCAGCTCGTCGCGCAACAGGTTCAGCATGTCGAACTGGATTTGCGTGCTTGGGGTTGTAGGGGAAGTCTCGTCACTCTGACTGTCAATGGCCGCGTATCGCACCAGCCGGTCTTCGAGTTCCTGATCAAATCTGTTCTGCATGATACCTAACCTCTCTGGAGGCGAAGAAAGAGCGCGAACAGGGGGAAGTCAAGCCGATGGCTTGCCCCCCCCAGTCTTAAGATTTCGTGAGAATACGATGTGTACAAATCCACGCGTTGCCGCTGGCAGACCTGTACACATAAAACGGGTTACGACCCAAGCTTTTTGCTGACCAGTTCGTTCACGGCCTTCGGGTTCGCCTTGCCTCCGGTCGCCTTCATGACCTGACCGACAAACCAGCCCGCCAGCTTCGGGTTCACTTTGGCCTTTTCAACCTGCGCCGGGTTGGCGGCAATGATTTCATCCAGAGCAGCTTCGATGGCGCCGGTATCGGTCACCTGCTTCATGCCGCGGTCTTCGACGATCTGCGCCGGATCACCGCCTTCGGTATAGACGATCTCGAAAAGGTCCTTGGCGATCTTGCCCGAAATGGCATCCGACGAAATCAGATCGATGATCCCACCCAACTGCGCCGGAGAAACCGGCGAGTCGGTGATGTCGTGGTCTTCTTTTTTCAACCGGCCGAACAGTTCGTTGATGACCCAGTTCGCAGCCAGTTTCCCGTTACGGCCCTTGGCGACCTCTTCGAAATACGCAGCCGATTCCACTTCGGCGGTCAGAACCGATGCGTCATAGTCGGTCAGGCCGAATTCGCTGATAAAACGTGCCTTCTTCTCGTCGGGCAGTTCGGGCAGCTTCGCGGCGATGTCGTCGACCCACGCTTGTTCGATTTCCAGCGGCAGCAGATCAGGGTCGGGGAAGTAACGATAATCGTGCGCCTCTTCCTTGGACCGCATCGAGCGGGTCTCGCCCTTGTCCGGGTCATACAGGCGGGTTTCCTGTTCGACCTCACCGCCCCCTTCGACGATGGCGATCTGGCGGCGGGCTTCGACCTCGATCGCTTGCTGGATAAAGCGCATCGAGTTCATGTTCTTGATCTCACACCGCGTGCCAAGATGCGAGAAATCCTGCGTTTCCTGATACTTCTCATAGGCACCCGGCAAACAGATCGATACGTTCACGTCGGCGCGCAGGTTGCCGTTCTGCATGTTGCCATCGCAGGTGCCCAAGTAACGCATGATCTGGCGCAGTTTGGCGATATAGGCGGCGGCCTCTTCCGGCCCGCGAATATCGGGGCGGCTGACAATCTCCATCAGGCAAACGCCGGTCCGGTTCAGGTCAACAAAGGACATATGCGGGTCCATGTCGTGGATTGATTTGCCCGCGTCCTGCTCCATGTGGATGCGTTCGATGCGAACCATGCGCGCGGTGCCGTCACCCATCTCAACCAGCACTTCGCCTTCGCCCACGATGGGGTGGTACAGCTGCGAAATCTGATAGCCCTGTGGTAGGTCGGGGTAGAAATAGTTCTTGCGGTCGAACGCCGATTTCAAGTTGATGTCCGCCTTCAGGCCCAGCCCGGTGCGCACAGCCTGTTCAACGCAATATTCGTTGATCACAGGCAGCATTCCCGGCATCGCCGCGTCGACGAAGGCCACGTTCGAGTTCGGTTCGGCCCCGAATTGGGTCGACGCACCAGAAAACAGCTTGGCATTGGACGAGACCTGAGCGTGCACCTCCATCCCGATCACCAGTTCCCAGTCGTGCTTGGCCCCGGCAATGGTCTTGGGTTTGGGCATTTCGTATGTCAGATCGAGCATGGCGCGCCTCATTTCCGCAGAAGTCTAAGCCTGCGTATTAGGCCCGGCAGGGCCTAGGGGCAAGGGGGAATCCTGACGCGTTCAGTTCTGGGAAAACTGTAGGCCCGTTGGTGTGAAGGTCACATCCATACCGCTACGCAATTCGTCCCGGAACAGATCCGAGATTGCCCGCAATGCATCCCGCTGACCCCGCGCGGCAAACCGCTCGGGCGAGTTGATGCGGACAGAGTTGTTGAACCCTGCGGTCGCGTGGGCCCAGATCATGGGATGCAACTCGGTCAAGTGGTCGCGGATCAACCAGTTGGCGGTCTCGCGCATCTGTGCGCGGAACTGGTCGGCTTGTTCGTTCACTCCACGTCCGTTCTGGATGGTGATTGCACAATAGGCCGACAGCATATTGATCATTTGCTGGTCGGGCCGCAGCCGCACGATGTCGCGCAAACCGTCCAGGAAATACTCGGTATCGACACGCGCACAGGCTTCTTCATCCAATGCAATGGCGTCGAATTGGACCCAAGTGTAGCCGCCAGCACCCCATACGCCCTGGGTCCGAGCCGCAGTGCGCATCGCTTGCAATTCCAATTCATCGTAGCTTCCGAACCAACGGGGCAACAGATGGCTGCCCATGGCACGCATGTGCCGTTGGTTGCGCGGATCCAGCGTGATCAGACGCTCGTATTCGTCTGACACACGCGCATTGGATCTGCGCTGACCGGCCAAAAGCGCGCAGCTTGCCGCAGCAATCAGCGGGCTGTCCGGGGCATCAGCCCGGCATTTGGGCAAGATCGACGCGGCCCGGTCGAAATGCGCCGCACAGCGCGATCGGTGCAACGGCGGCAGTGCCGCGTCCGAGGCGGTTCCGCGCCACGCCCAGGCCAGATCGATATGGGCAAGGGCCACGACAGTAGCGATCATCGGATCATTGGGAAAGTCTGCCATTTCGCCTTCAAGCTCAGATATACCTCCCAACAGGTCATAGTCCGAAATGGCCTTTCCATCCGTCAGCGCATGTTCCGCAGCCAGCACCACATCCGATCTGGCCCCAAATGCCAGAAGGTCGGCAATCGGCATTCCGTCCGACACCGCAGCACGATCCTGATCCGCCGCGCGCATCTCCTTGGAAAGATCTTCCCAACGATCTTGTCTGGCAAGGTGACGGCCGTGCTCGATTGTGGAATGTCCGATCAGGTTTTCATCACCTGTTCGCGCAACAGGAATGTTGAGTTGCCCTTGATCCGGCAATGCAGCAGCCAAAGCAGACTGCGTTGCGCACAAATCTGGTGCGGTTGGGGCAGATGAGGCTGATTTCTGGGCAAACAACGCCCTAAACGACCGAAACATGGCAAAACTCGAAAACTGTAAAAACACTGAACTGCTTATAAATCTGGCGAGATATTGGGCTCAGATCAAGTCAAATGCTTAACAGTTTTCGACTTTAGTGTCCAATCCGGCGATCAAGGGGCCAGTGTTTCAGAAAACAGTGAAATGATGGCGCTCTACGCGAAAACCAGCCTGTGTCAGAACGGGTTCCAGTTCTCGGTGCGGCGGGAGCGACTCGTCCGGTAAACGGATTCGCTTGCCCGATTCCAAGACGATCGAGACGCGCACGGAAAAGTCCCAGCGGGTGTCAAAACGAAAGAAATCAATGTCGTTCAGCATGATTTCACCCTGGCGCTTGCCAGTGAACCAGCGAATGGCGGTCTGGTCGATCTGAACGCCTGCGCGCGTGTTCTGAACCACATCCCAAACTGCGGGCAGGGTGGCCAGTGCCAGCAGCCACACGATCCACCACGCTGCGTCAAACAACAGGACCAGAGTCATCAAACCTGCATAAACGCTGGCCAGGATGACCAAGGTGCGTGTGCTCCGGTTCTGTCGGGCAAAAGAGTAGTCAGTCATGCGCCAAGGATGCGCGACACCATTTCGCTGGTGTCACGCGACAGGTTTGGGGTTTCGGCAACGCGAGAAAGCTGCGCGCGCATTAGTTCCTGTCGATCTGCGTCATACCGTTTCCACGTTTGAAATGCAGAACACATCCGTGCAGTGGTTTGTGGGTTCACCGGATCCAGTCGGATCAGCCAATCGGCCAGCAGGGCATAGCCTGCCCCGTCAGGCTGATGGAACCCGGCGTGGTTCATGGCCAGTGCGCCCACTACTGCGCGGAAGCGATTGGGGTTCTTCCAGTTGAAGTCAGCGTGCTGCGTCAGAGATTGTGCCACACCGGGTGTTGCCTCGGGCCCGGCCATTGCCACCTGCAAACCAAACCACTTGTCCATGACAAGACGGTCATGCTGCCACTGTCTGTAGAACGCGGCCAATTCGGCCTCACCTTTGCGTGCGCGCAGCAGGCAGGACAAGGCGGTCAGTTGCAGGGTCATGTTATCTGCATTGCCATACGCCTCAGCCGCCATTGCTCCGCCATCCAGTCGGGTGGTCAGCGCCAGCGCGGCGCTGCCAAGGGCGCGCTTGCCGGATTGCGCAGCGTCCGGCGCATAGGGGCCATCCACCAAGGCTTCGCTGTGTAGCCGGGGCAACAGATCCTGTACATGCTGGGCTGTTGCCTGCCGCAGCGTCTCAATTGCCGTCCAGATCATCATCGGATCGGGGGTATGGCCGCGTTCAAAAAGGCTTGCCGCCAGTTCCGATTGCGTCGGTAGCCCCAGCATCAAGGCCCGGTACGCTGGATCCAAATCCACGTCGCGCAGCACAGCCAGCAACCCATCAAGGTAATCGGCATCTGGTGCGGCATCATCCAGGATCATTCGCAGCAAAGTATCTTGCGCCAAAGACCGCCCAGCCTGCCAGCGGTTAAACGGATCTGTATCGTGAGCCAGCAGAAAAGCGCGCTCGGCGTTGCTGACATCATGCTCAAGAATAACCGGCGCTGAGAAATCACGCAGGATCGACGGTGTGGGTTTTGCGGCGAGCCCGGTGAATTGAAAGCTTTGCTCAGCTTCAGTCAGTTCCAACACTTCGGTTTGGCGGACCTCATCCCCGTTGGCCCCTAACAGGCCCACGGCAACCGGGATTACCTGAGGCTGCTTTTCATTCTGTCCCGGCGTCGGCTCGGTGCGCTGATTCAACGTCAGGGTATAAATGCCGTCCGCCCAGTTTTCTGAAACGGTGACGCGTGGCGTGCCCGATTGGCTGTACCAGCGCTGGAATTGAGTCAGATCGCGGCCGGTGGTGTCTTCAAAGACCTTGATCCAGTCCTCGATGGTGCAGGCTTGGCCGTCATGGCGCTCAAAATACAGATCCAGCGCTTTGGCATAGGCGTCATCCCCGACCAAGCGTTTCAGCATTCCGATTACTTCGGCACCTTTCTCATAGACGGTCGCGGTGTAGAAGTTGTTGATCTCCTGAAAGCTCTCGGGGCGAACCGGGTGTGATAGGGGGCCGTTGTCTTCGGGGAACTGGCGCGCGCGCAGGTCTATGGCGTCGTGAATGCGTTTCACCGGCGCCGAGCGCATGTCGGATGTGAACTGCGCATCGCGGAATACTGTCAGCCCTTCTTTCAGACACAGCTGAAACCAGTCGCGGCAGGTGATGCGGTTTCCGGTCCAGTTGTGGAAATATTCATGCGCGATGATTGCTTCGATGCGTTCGAAGTTCGCATCGGTCGAGGTTTCGGGGCTGGCCAGAACAGCCGACGAGTTAAAGATGTTCAGACCCTTGTTTTCCATCGCGCCCATGTTGAAATCGTCCACGGCGACAATGTTGAATACGTCTAGATCGTATTCGCGGCCATAGACGTCTTCGTCCCATTTCATCGATTTTTTCAAGGCTTCCATGCCAAACGCGCATTTGCCTTCATCGCCGGGACGAACCCACAGGTTCAATTCCACGTCGCGGCCCGACTTGGTGGTGAATTGGCCGGGGTGGGCGATCAGGTCTCCTGCGACCAGTGCAAACAGATAGGCCGGTTTGGGCCATGGGTCGGTCCATTCGGCCCAGCCTTCACCCTTGCCCGACGGGTTGCCGTTGGACAACAATACCGGAAGGTCGCCGTTGATACGCACGGTAAAGGTGGACATCACGTCCGGGCGGTCGGGGTAATAGGTGATTTTGCGAAACCCCTCTGCCTCGCATTGCGTGCAGTACATGCCGTTCGACATGTAAAGCCCTTCCAGCGCGGTGTTATTGCCGGGATCGATCTCGACTTCGGCCTCCCAGATGAAGGGTTCATCCGGTACGTCGACTGTCAGGCCCTTGTCTGTCACATCCGGCGTGACTTCAGCGCCGTTGATCGAGGCGCTGATCAGCGCGAGGTCTTCCCCGTGCAGAAAGAAGGTCCGCTCCGTGGCATCGGGGTTTGGGCGGAAAGCGATGCGGGATGTGACGCGGGTGGCGTGGTCTGCAAGGTCAAAAGTCAGGTGCACGCTGTTCACCAGATAGCCAAACGGCGTGTAGTCTTTCAGGTAAATTGTTGTGGGTGCAGCGTCGCGCATCTGGGGCCTCGTATCCGTACGGGTTTGGCGCGACGTTAGGGGCTTCGGTCAGGGGCTGCAACTGGCCCGCTTCATTCGCTTGGTGATTTTGAAGCAGCCTCCGGGAAAACCAAACATTGCAAACCGCGCGTCAAAAGTTGCCTATCGGAAACTTTCCGCCTAAATGCATCAAAGCATACAGTGGCACACAATTGTGGGAGAGCGGTAACATGACTGGCAGACAGACTCTGAGCGGGCTGCAGATCGATCCGATATTGGCAGAGTTTATAGAGACGCAGGCGCTTCCAGGTACGGATGTGTCTCCTCAGCAGTTCTGGGCAGGTCTGGCACGGATGGTGAATGAGCTTGGGCCGAAGAACCGCGACCTTCTGGCGAAACGGTCCGAGATTCAAAGCCGTGTCGATGGCTGGCATATGGCCCGCAGGGGGCAGGAAATCGACCCGGCCGAATATCAGGCTTTCCTGAAAGAGATCGGTTATCTGGTTCCAGAAAAGGATCGCTTCCAGATCGAAACGGAAAATGTCGACCCCGAGATCGCCCTGACCCCAGGACCGCAGCTTGTGGTGCCGATCACAAATGCCCGTTTTGCCTTGAATGCTGCCAATGCCCGTTGGGGCAGTCTGTACGACGCGCTTTATGGAACCGACGCTATGGGTGATTTGCCGACAGGAGGTAGCTATGACGCCGCGCGTGGCGCGCGTGTGATCGCGTGGGCCAAAGCCTTTCTGGACGATGTTGTGCCGTTGGCATCTGGGTCTTGGGCGGATGTGTCCAGCCTGACTGTAAAGGACAAAGGGATTGTGCCGGCCCTGGCCAACCCCACGCAATTTGCCGGATTCGGTGGTGCGGCGGACACGCCGGAATTCGTACTGCTGATAAACAATGGTCTGCACATTCAGATCATGGTTGACCCTTCAAGCACCATTGGTGCAACCGACCCCGCCGGAATCGCAGACGTCCGGCTTGAATCAGCGTTGTCGACGATCATGGATTGCGAGGACTCGGTCGCCTGTGTCGATGCCGCCGACAAGGTGGTGGCCTATGGCAATTGGCTGGGTCTGATGAAAGGCGACCTGACCGAAGAGGTGACAAAAGGCGGCACCACGTTCACCCGCAAGCTGGCTGACGACCTGAGCTTCACTACACCGTCAGGCGGTCAGGCTACGCTGAAAGGACGGTCGCTGATGCTGGTGCGCAATGTAGGCCACCTGATGACCAACCCGGCTGTGCTGGACGCAGAGGGGCGCGAGATCGGTGAAGGGCTGATGGATGCACTGTGCACCACTTTGATCGCCATGCACGATCTGAAGCGCGAAGGCGGTAACTCGGTCGAAGGTTCGGTCTACGTCGTAAAGCCCAAGATGCACGGGCCCAAGGAAGTTGCGTTCTCGGTCGAGATTTTCGACATGGTCGAAGACATTCTTGGCTTGCCCCGCAATACCGTAAAACTGGGTATTATGGATGAGGAACGGCGCACATCAGTCAACCTGATGGAGTGCATTCGGGCGGCTAAATCACGTGTGGCTTTTATCAACACCGGGTTTTTGGACCGGACCGGGGATGAGATTCATACCTCGATGGAAGCCGGTCCGATGCTGCCCAAAGGCGATATCAAGAACACGCCTTGGATTGCGTCTTACGAGGACCGCAATGTCGACATCGGTCTGGCCTGCGGCTTGAAAGGCAAGGCACAGATTGGCAAGGGCATGTGGGCAATGCCGGATCGCATGGGCGACATGCTGGACGCCAAGATCGGGCACCCGATGTCTGGCGCAACCTGCGCCTGGGTGCCGTCGCCAACCGCCGCGACGCTGCACGCGACGCATTATCACAAGGTTGATGTGCTTGCGCGCCAGGATGAACTGGCTGCCGGAGGTGCGCGCGGTACGCTGGATGACCTGCTGACCATTCCACTGCTGGATGGTCGGAATTTAGGCGACGATGAAATCACTCGTGAGGTCGAAAACAACGCTCAGGGCATTCTCGGCTATGTGGTGCGCTGGGTCGATCAGGGCGTGGGCTGCTCCAAGGTGCCGGACATCAACGACATCGGCCTCATGGAAGACCGCGCAACCTGCCGGATTTCGTCTCAGGCGCTGGCCAATTGGCTGCACCATGGCATCGTGGACGAAGCACAGGTAATGGCCGCGATGCAGAAAATGGCCGCTGTTGTGGATCGTCAGAACGACAGCGACCCCAGCTATACGCCTATGGCACCAAGCTTTGACGGCATCGCCTTTCAGGCAGCCTGCGATCTGGTGTTCAAGGGGCGGGTGCAGCCTTCGGGCTATACTGAGCCGGTTCTGCACGCCCGTCGTCTGGAGTTGAAGGCAAGCCAGGCGTAAACGGTTTGGGTCGGGGCAAGGGGTAGTATCTACGCCTTGTTTTCCAAAGAAGATTTTATCCAAATGAAAGGGATCAGAGATGGCTATTTCTTTGCGCAAAGCGCGCACCATCATTCGTAAGGCTCTTGAGAAGGGGCGCGAGATGGAGTTGAAACCTCTGTCTGCCGTGGTTCTCGATGCGGGTGGTCATGTCATCGCCTTCGAACGTGAAGACGGTGCCGCCCCGGGTCGTTTCGCGATTGCGCATGGCAAGGCCTATGGCTCGGTCATGTTGGGCATGGCCGGGACTGCGCAGATGCAGCGCGCCGAGGCGCAGGCCTATTTCATGGCCGCAGTGAATGGCGTCTATGGCGGGCAGGTCGTGCCGGTTCCAGGTGGTGTTCTGCTGCGCGACCGGAAAGGCGCTGTGATCGGCGCTGTCGGAGTAACAGGTGACACTTCGGACAATGATGCGATTGCCGCAATGGCCGGAATTGAGGCAGCCGGTTTGGTCGGTGAGATTTAAGTCTCCGCTTGGTTTGTCCTGCCAATGCCAAAACTTTTGAATAATTTCCCGATTGAGGGAAATTATTGGGAAATAATTCTGTCTAAAGTATCTTTTGAGGGATTGTATTGTGCACCCCTGAACACGTCCCTGCGCTGTCATGCAGGGCGTGTATTCTTGCACGTCTGAGAGGCTGCCGCTAGCTTCCCTGTTAAGCGCTGAAAAAACAAGGAAAGCGGAATGTCTCGTCCTGTCGTCGGTATCATCGGCAACTCGTACCTCATGAATGACCAATACCCGACCCATGCCGGCGGGACGATGAACTCGGACGCGGTTGCCAATGTGTCAGGATGTCTGCCGCTGCTGATCCCGGCGGATCCGCGCTATGTGACGGTCGATGAGTTGCTGGAGGTCTGCGACGGCTTTCTGCTGACCGGCGGTCGCCCTAATGTGCATCCGGAAGAATACGGCGAACCTGAAACCGAAGCGCATGGAGAGTTCGACCGGGCACGCGACGCCATCACTCTGCCGCTGGTTCGCGCCTGTGTGGAACGTGGACAACCGTTTCTGGGCATCTGCCGCGGGTTTCAAGAGGTCAATGTGGCGATGGGTGGAACGCTTTATCCCGAGATCCGGGATTTGCCGGGGCGCATGAACCATCGAATGCCGCCCGACGGTACGCTGGAAGAGAAATTTGCGCTGCGGCATGTTGTGACACTGGATGAGGGCGGCGTGTTCCATGACCTGTTTGGTGCGGTCGAGGTCATGACCAACACGCTACACGGGCAGGGCATCAAGACCATTGGCGAGCGCGTCGTCATTGACGGTCACGCGCCCGACGGCACGCCCGAGGCGATCTATATCAAGGACGCGCCTGGCTTTACGCTGTCCGTTCAGTGGCACCCCGAATGGGATGCCATAAACGACCCGGTGTCGCGCCCTCTGTTCGAGGCTTTTGGTGCAGCAGTGCAAGCCTGGTCCAAGGGTGCGCAGGTGTTCCAGAAAACCGCGTAGTTTTACGCCGGCGCGCCGAGGGGGCGGCGAGCCGACGTTTTCTGATCAAACCAGCAGGTTGAACTGATTGATCAGCGGCAGGCTGCGGGCGCGTTCTCCGGTCAGATCAAACAGGGCATTTCCGAGCGCGGGCATCGAGGGGGGCGTGCCGGGCTCTCCTGCGCCACCCATGTGGCGGTTGGTTTCGAGAACGCGCACCTCGACCTGCGGGGCCGTGTGCATGCGAATGGCGTCATAGTCAGGGAAATTGAACTGTTCCGCTTCGCCATCTGCAAAGGTGATTTCGCCATAGCACGCGGCGGACAGGCCATAGATCATGCCGCCGAACATCTGCGCCTTGACGTTGTCAGGATCCAGCGCAAGCCCCATGTCGCAGGCGATCCAAGCCTTGTTGATGCGGATGGTGCCGTCCTCGTCGACGACCTCGATCACTTGTGCTACGGGTGTGCCAAAGCTGTAGGTAAAGGCGACGCCGCGGCCTACGCCATCAGGCGTTTTGCCGGTCCAGCCCGACATCTCTTTCACCGCTTCAAGACACCCGGCAGAGGGGGCGTGTTCGGACTTCATCAACTCAAGTCGAAACTCCAGCGGGTCGCGCCCTGCGGCATGGGCCATTTCATCCATGAATGTCTCATGGAAAAAGCCATTGTGGCTGTTACCGACCGAGCGCCAAAAACCCACCGGGACGGCCAGATCCGCGATATGACCACTCATGCGATAGTTTGGCACTGCATAGGGCTGGTTGAAGAATCCTTCGACCAGCACCTTGTCGGGGCCGCCACCGGGGAAGCCGGTGTAGCGCTCGACTGCCTGCTGGGTCGGGGATTGCGAAGAAACCTTGCCGTCTATCATAACGGCTTTGCCGTCGTGCACTGCACCACGCATCCGAGCGATTGCGCCGGGGCGGTAATAATCATGGCGCATGTCTTCTTCGCGGCTCCAGGTCGTCTGAACCGGCGTGCCGGGCATGGCCATGGCAACCTTGGTGGCGATCTCGCCAAAATCCAACTCGCCCCGGCGGCCAAATCCGCCCCCCAGATAGGTGGTGTGAATCTGCACCGCGTCCGTGTCCAGATTGGCGGTGTTCGCGACACGGAACTGAATCAGGGTCGGGGCCTGATTGCCACACCACAGCTCCAAAGCGTTTCCGGTATACAGTGCGGTGGCATTCATCGGCTCCATCGTGGCGTGGGCCAGATAGGGCACTTGGTATTCAGCGGTGATTTCCGTCGCGCCCTCGGGCGTCACGCTGACATCGCCGTCGTCGCGCATGGTCGAATTCGGCGCGTCGTCAAACGCCTCGGCTATCTTGGCAAAGATACCGTCGGTTTCCGGTGGATAGGGCGCGTCGCCCCAGTCAACGTCGATGGCCTCAACCGCTTGGTTTGCCAACCAGGTGTTGTTGGCGATCACGGCCACACCTGTACCCAGATCGACAATCTTCTCGACCCCTGGCATGGATTGGGCGGCACCGTCATCAAAGCCATTCATCGCGCCGCCCAATTTGGGGTTCATGCGTACGGCCGCGAATTTCATGCCCGGCAGGCGGACATCAACGCCGAACTCGGCCGTGCCGGTCACCTTGCCAACCATGTCCAGACGCGGTTGGGTCCGGCCCAGATAGCGCCACTCGGACGGATCGCGCAAAGGCACTTCGACCGGTTCCAATCCAGCTGCATCCTCGGCAAGCTCGGAATAGGCAATCTTGTCGCCGTTGGGCGCAATAACGTGGCCCGAGGCTGTTTGCAGCTCTAAAGGATCAACGCCTAACCGATCTGCGGCTGCGCGTTTCAGCGTTTCGCGCGCCGAAGCACCAGCTTGCCGCATCCGCTCGAACCCGTCTTTCATCGAGGTCGAACCACCAGTGACCTGCAGGCTCAGCGTCTTGCCCAAAACGCCCAGTGCTTCACCCAAATTGTGCTGGAAATTCGAGATGTCATAACCCTTGTTGGGCAGTCCTTCGCCCACCAGGGCCGAGTTGTAATAGGCCGCTGCCGCCGGGCCATGCAGAACGGTGATCTGATCCAGGTCGACGTCCAGTTCCTCGGCAATCAGCGCGGTCCAAGTGGTTTTCACGCCCTGACCCATTTCCGCGCGGGGGGCGAACAGGGTGACGCCATTTTGATCGATCAATACGAACGGGTTCAGCGCGGCCTGACCTTCACCGGGTTTTAGCGGGTTGGCGGCTGGGCGGGTGACGTAATATGCGCCAAAGGCCACACCGCCAACAATTGCAGCCGAACCGATCAGGAACGTGCGACGGAGGATTTTGACAACTTTACCCATAGCTTATGCCTCCTTCAGCTTGGACGCTGCGTCGTGGATTGCGGCCCGGATGCGGGGGTAGGTGCCACAGCGGCAAAGGTTGCCCTGCATTGCTTCATCGATGTCTGCATCGGTAGGTGCCGGGTTTTCTGCCAGCAAGGCAGTGGCCTGCATGATCTGTCCAGACTGGCAATATCCGCATTGCGCAACCTGATGATCGACCCAAGCTTGCTGGATGGCGGCTAGGGTGTCTGGTGCTCCGATGCCTTCAATTGTGGTCACGTCACCCCAAACATCCGACAACGCGACCTGACAGGACCGCACGGCCTCGCCGTCGATATGAACGGTGCATGCTCCGCAGGCGGCAACGCCGCAGCCGAATTTAGTGCCGGTCAATCCGACCTCATCCCGCAGAACCCAGAGCAGGGGGACGTCATCAGGCAGGTCTACCTGATGTTGCTTTCCATTGATCTTAAGGGCCGTCGCCATGGCGCACCTCTTCTTGCTGTGGCTGGTTTCTGACATATTTAGCGAAAAGTGTCATGCTGTCAATTGACAATTTAAACAAAAAATGTCAGTGCTTCGGTTATGAAAGACATGAATGACGATTCACGGCAAAAGGCGATCCTGAACTCGGCGTTTCAAGCCTTTTCCACCTACGGGTATCGAAAGACTTCGATGGACGATATTGCGCGTGGGGCGGGGATGTCGCGGCCAGCGGTCTATCTGCACTACAAGAACAAAGAGGCGATCGTCAGCAAGCTGACCGAATTGTACTACGCCGAAAAAAGCGTTGCGGTCGCCGAAGCACTGGCGACGCAAGGGTCGGTGCCCGAGGTTTTGACGCGTGCGGTGCAGGCGCAGACGGACGGGATGGCTAAAATCCTGGCCTCTCCACACGGGCTCGAGATGCTGGACAACACCAAATCCCTGTCTTCTGAAATCATCGCTGCGGGTGAGGCTAAACTGGCAGGGCTTTATGCGGTTTGGCTGACGCAACAGGAGCAGGAGGGACGGGTTCGCCTTCAGACGGACGCGGCAGAGACCGGTCGGACGATCACCACCACGCTCAAGGGGCTAAAGCTGATCGGCGCCGGGGCCGAAGTCTATGAACAGCAGGTGGCGCAGGTTGCCGCCCTTTTCGGTGCTGGGCTTGAGGTCAGGTAACGCGCTGGCGGATCTTGTATTCCGGCGCGTCCCACAACTTGTTCTGCATCACATCGGCCATAATCTCGGTTGCTCGGATTACGTCGGCCTCGTCGATGTAAAGCGGCGTAAAACCAAAGCGCATGATATCTGGCGCACGGAAATCGCCAATTACACCCCGTGCGATCAGGGCCTGCATCGCAGCGTAGCCTTCTGTGAAGCGGAATGAGACCTGGCTGCCACGCACCTCTGGCGTTCTTGGGCTGGCCAGTTGCAGTTCGGGGCAGGCGGCTTCGACGCGGGTTATGAAGAGCTCAGTCAATTCAATGGACTTTGCTCGGACATCTGCCATTTCGGCCATGTCCCAGATGTCCATGGCCGCGGCTAAAGCCGTCATTTGGATCACGGGTGGCGTGCCCACGCGCATCCGTTCGATCCCGCTGCCGGGGCGATAATCCAGATCAAACGCAAAGGGGGCTTCGTGCCCCAGCCAACCAGACAGGGCCGGACGCACCGTTTCAGCCAGTCGAGGTGCGACATAGATAAAGGCCGGTGCGCCAGGGCCGCCGTTGAGGTATTTATATGTGCAGCCTACAGCAAAGTCGGCATTGCAACCTTCCAGATCAACGGGAATTGCACCGGCGGAATGCGCAAGATCCCAGACCGTTATCACGCCGTTTGCATGTGCAAGTTCGGTCAGCGCTTTCATGTCATGCATCCGGCCCGAGCGGTAATCGACTTCGGTCAGCATCAAAACCGCGACCTCTTCTGTGATTGCTTCTGCCACATCCTCTGGGTCTACAATGCGCAGCTCATAGTCTTCGCCCAGCGAGCGTAGCAGGCCATCCGCCATGTACAGGTCTGACGGGAAGTTGCCGTTATCTGACAGCACAACCTTTCGGGACGGATTGAGTTCAAGCGCGGCAGCCACAGCCTGATACACCTTGATCGACAGGGTGTCGCCTGTGACGACGCTGCCTTGTTCGGCACCGATCAAGCGGCCGATGCGATCGCCCAGCCCAGTGGGCAGCCCCATCCAGCCCGCCTTGTTCCACCCGGTGATCAACATCTGACCCCATTCATCTGTCAGCATATCCTGCACACGCGAGGTCGCTGATTTAGGCAGGGGGCCCAGAGAGTTGCCATCCAGATAGATCACACCCTCGGGCAGGTCGAACATGGCTTTGGTTGCTGCGAAATCGGTCATGAAAGCTCGTTTTTTGTGTTTATCTGTCGCTGTTTACCCACCGGCGTATCTGATCCGCAGCAGCCTGTCCACTGATGCGACATCGTGGGTTTTGCTATTCTGACCTGAAAACGGTAGGACAGCGCCCAGAAACGACACGTATCCTTACGTGGCGTCACCCACGAAGGACAGACTATGCGCTGGATCGATGTTCCCCCTGTGTGGCTTGCGGGCTTTGTCCTGCTGGCTTGGCTACAGGGCCGATACATGGGGCTTGGCCTGTCGTTGGACGGTGGGCTGACCGACCTAATCAGCGGTGTCTTGATCGGCGGCGGCGTTCTTCTTGCGGTTCTTGCGGTTTTTGAGTTTCGCCGGCATCAGACCACTGTGATTCCACATGAAACGCCCAGTGCCATGGTACAGTCGGGCATTTACAGGCGCAGCCGCAATCCGATCTACCTGGGTGACGTTCTGATCCTAACCGGTCTGATCCTTCGGTTTGATGCAATCTTCTCGCTGGTGCTGGTGCCCATCTTTGTCTGGGTACTGGAGCGTCGGTTCATTGTGCCAGAAGAGGACCGGTTGCGCCGCACCTTCCGCGCGGATTTCGCCCGATATGAACGCAAAACGCGTCGCTGGGTTTAGGAGTGGGCACCTCCATGACACTACGTAACGGATGCTGCGCTTGCGAAATAAAGTTGCGCAAGATACATCTTTTCTTAACGAATCATACCCGAGGACCTGCTCGGCCTTAGAAATAGGGGGATTGCCAGTGAAAATAGGCACACCGAAGGAAATATTGGATGGCGAGAACCGGGTCGCGATGACGCCGGACTCCGCTGTGCAGTTGCAGAAACTGGGCTATGACTGCGCCATCGAGAAAGGCGCGGGTGCCGCTGCCGGGTTCTCGGATGCGGCTTATGAGGCGGTCGGTGTCGAGGTCGTCAAAACCGCCGCGTCTTTGTGGAAGAACTCGGACATCGTCGCAAAGGTTCGCATCCCAACCGAGACCGAGATGAAGCGTCTGACCAAAGGCAAGACGCTGATTTCATTCTTCAACCCAGCCGGGAACGAAGAGGGGATGGAGCTGGCCAAATCCAAAGGTGCCAACGTCATCGCGATGGAGATGGTTCCGCGTATCTCGCGCGCGCAGAAGATGGATGCGCTGTCTTCGATGGCCAATATCGCGGGCTACCGCGCGGTGATCGAGGCAGGCAACAACTTTGGACGTTTCTTCACCGGTCAGGTAACGGCTGCCGGTAAAGTGCCGCCTGCCAAGGTTTTGATCGTGGGCGCGGGCGTGGCGGGTCTGGCGGCCATCGGGACCTCGACCTCACTTGGCGCGATCACTTATGCGTTCGACGTGCGCCCGGAAGTGGCCGAACAGGTCGAATCCATGGGGGCTGAATTCGTCTATCTGGACTTCGAGGAAGAACAGCAGGACGGTGCGGCGACCGGTGGTTATGCCTCAGTTCAATCAGAGGAATTCCGCAACGCGCAGCTTGCCAAGTTCCGTGAGCTTGCGCCGGAAATGGACATCGTCATCACCACCGCCTTGATCCCGAACCGCCCGGCGCCGAAGCTGTGGCTGGAGGATATGGTCAAAGCGATGAAGCCGGGTTCGGTCATCGTTGACCTAGCAGCCGAGCGTGGCGGCAACGTCGAAGGCACCGTGCCGGACGAGAAGGTCGTGACCGACAATGGCGTGACCATCATCGGCTATACCGACTTCCCCAGCCGGATGGCGGCGCAGTCTTCGTCTCTGTACGCCACCAACATCCGCCACATGATGACCGACCTGACGCCTGAGAAGGACGGTCAGATCAATCACGACATGGAAGATGACGTGATCCGCGGCGCGACCGTGACCCATGAGGGTGAGATCACGTTCCCGCCGCCGCCGCCCAAGGTGCAGGCGATTGCGGCGCAGAAGAAGCCGGAAGTCAAAGAACTGACCCCGGAAGAGAAAAAAGCGCAAGAGATCGCGGCCTTCAAGGCACAGACCAAACAGCAGTTCACCCTGCTGGGTGTTGGCGGCGCACTGATGCTGCTGGTGGGGCTGGTGGCCCCGGCCAGCTTCATGCAGCACTTTATCGTGTTCGTGTTGGCCGTATTTGTAGGTTTCCAGGTAATCTGGGGCGTAGCACACAGCTTGCACACTCCGCTGATGGCGATCACAAACGCAATCTCGTCGATTATCATCGTCGGAGCCTTGATGCAGATCGGGTCGGGGTCGTTCCTGGTCATCCTGCTGGCGGCGCTGTCTGTCTTCATGGCCGGGATCAACATCTTCGGCGGCTTCCTCGTAACCCGGCGCATGCTCGCCATGTTCCAGAAATCTTAAGGAGGCCGGGTAGATGATTGGCTTCACTACTGCCGCTTACGTTGTTGCGGCTGTTCTGTTCATCCTGTCGCTGGGTGGTCTGTCGAACCAAGAAAGCGCTAAGCGCGCGGTCTGGTACGGCATCGTCGGTATGGCGCTGGCGGTCTTTGCCACTCTGGTTGGCCCTGGTTCCGGCCTGTGGCTGCTGTCGATCCTTCTGATCATTGGCGGCGGTCTGATCGGTCAATACGTGGCGCAACGCGTCCAGATGACCGAAATGCCCCAACTGGTGGCAGCAATGCACTCGCTGGTTGGTCTGGCAGCGGTCTTTGTGGGCTTCAATGCGCATTTTGAAATCGGCAACGTGGCGCAGGTCATGGCCATCGTTGACAGCGCCAAAGATGCGGACCTGTCCGATCTGGGGGCATTCGCCAAGCTGATTGCCAAGAAAACCCCGGCGGAACTTGCAATCCTGCACGTGGAACTGTTCCTGGGTATCTTCATCGGTGCGATCACCTTTACCGGCTCGGTTGTGGCCTATGGCAAACTGGCAGGTAAGGTAACGTCGGCGGCGACCAAACTGCCCGGCGGTCATGCATTGAACGCAGCGGCTGCGGGTCTCTCGCTGATCTGCCTGTTCTGGTATACCAGCACCGGTGGCTTCCTCCCGCTGTTTTTGATGACCCTGGCGGCGCTGTTCATCGGCTATCACCTGATCATGGGCATCGGCGGGGCCGACATGCCGGTGGTTGTGTCAATGCTGAACAGCTATTCGGGCTGGGCGGCTGCCGCGATCGGCTTCAGCCTGGGCAACGACCTTCTGATCGTCGTCGGTGCGCTGGTGGGCTCGTCCGGTGCGATCCTGTCTTACATCATGTGTAAGGCGATGAACCGGCATTTCGTCAGCGTGATCTTGGGCGGCTTTGGCGGCAGCTCGGGCCCGCAGATGGAGGTCGAAGGCGAGCAGGTGGCTATCGAGGCTGATGGTGTGGCTGCGGCTTTGAACGATGCGGACAGCGTTATCATCATCCCGGGTTACGGTATGGCCGTGGCGCAGGCGCAGCAGTCAGTCAGCGAGCTTGTTCGCAAGCTGCGTGCCAAGGGCAAGAATGTGCGCTTTGCGATCCACCCTGTTGCGGGTCGTCTGCCGGGTCACATGAACGTTCTACTGGCCGAGGCTAAGGTGCCATATGACATCGTGCTTGAGATGGACGAGATCAACGACGATTTCCCTGAAACGGATGTGGCCATCGTCATCGGTTCGAACGACATCGTGAACCCGGCCGCACAAGAAGATCCAAACAGCCCCATTGCTGGCATGCCGGTTCTGGAATGCTGGAAGGCCAAGCAGGTGTTTGTGTCGAAACGTGGTCAGGGCACCGGGTATTCGGGCATCGAAAACCCGCTGTTCTTCAAAGAAAACACCCGCATGTTCTACGGTGACGCAAAACAGTCGCTCGACAAGCTGCTGCCCATGATCGACTGATCAAAAGGCTTAATCCAATTGCAAAGGGCGCCTTTGGGCGCCCTTTTCTTTTTTGTATTGCAGGAGGCTTTGCCTCCTGACCTCCAAGGTATTTTTAGCCAGATGAAGCAGCGGATTGTGATAAAATGGCTTGGTCAGGAGGTTTGTGATGCAGAAGGTGAATGGCATAGGGGGCGTGTTCTTTCGGGCACGCGATCCAGAAGCTTTGAGTGCGTGGTACGCGGAACACCTGGGCGTCGATCATTACAATCCCGTGCCTTGGAAACAACGCGAAGGCTATACTGTCTTTGCTCCGTTTGCGCAGGACACCGAGTATTTCGGGCGGGAAGATCAGCAATGGATGATCAACTTCCGTGTCGATGATCTGGCGGCCATGACTCGGCAACTGGAGGCGGCTGGAATCGCCGTTGAAACGCATCCGGATTGGGACAGCGAGGTTGGGAAATTCGCACGCATCCACGATCCCGAGGGCAACTCGATCGAGCTGTGGCAACCAAATCAATGAGATAGCCGGCTTGTATACCTTTGTATCCCTGTAAGTATATGAAACAAAAAGAGAATTGAAGAAAGTCATATGTATCGTATAGTGCGCGTGACGAGGCGGAGCCCTGAATGACACCGATAGACGACCATCCCCTTCGATATGCGTTGGCGAATGAATTGCATGCGCGACCGTTTCCTGTCGCTTCGATGCCGTGTACGGTGGCCTTTCTGGCGATCAAAAAACCGGAGGCTGCCGTCGCCCGTGATCGGCGCGAGGATTTGGCCCATTTGATCAATCTTCTGGATCGCCATGGCGCGCAGCACCCTCAGCCTGATGCCACGCATTACGCCGGACAGATCGGTCGACATTGGCTGAAATGGGAGCAACACACAGAGTTTGTCACCTACACGGCAATCGCTCAGAACGTGAGCGACCGTGCGTTCAATCCGGCCGATTTCGAAGTCTTTCCACCCGATTGGCTGATGGCCAGTCCGGGCCAAAGGGTCACATCTGCGATGGTTCGTGTCGTAGAGCGCGAAAGTGACGATGTGATTAAGTCCAAATTGCTGGATTGGTTCGAGCCTGAAAGCCTGGCCGTGGCCAGGGTGTTGGACGATGCCGCTGTTTGCGCCAGCGATTTTCGCATCGATCCGGCAGGTCACATGCGTTTTGCTTTGTTTGTGGCTGAAGGTACCGGTCGGCGCCGTACGGGACGAATTGTCCAACGCCTCTGCGAAATTGAGACCTACAAGGCGATGTCCATGTTGGGCTTCGCGCGTGTCAAGCAGTTGATGCCGCGTATCGGAGAGTTGGATGGACAGTTGACACAATTGCTGGGACAGATGACCGATAACTCGGCTCAGCCTGACGCGCTGCTGCAGGATCTTTTGTCGACGTCGATTGAACTCGAAACACTGTCCGCCCGGTGTTCGTTCAGGTTCGGAGCCACGGGTGCTTACGAAGCTATTGTCAATCAGCGGATCGAAGTGTTGCGAGAAGAGCGGTTCCAGGGCGGTCAGAACTTTGCCGATTTTATGATGCGGCGCTATGATCCTGCGATCCGGACAGTTAAGTCCACCGAACGCCGCCTTCAGGCATTGTCCGACAGGGCCATCCGAGCTGGCGAGTTGTTGCGGACCAGGGTGGATGTGGAACGCAGTGCGCAGAACCAAGCGTTGTTGGAAAGCATGGACCGTCGGGCGGATCTGGCGTTACGGCTGCAACACACTGTCGAAGGCCTGTCCGTTGTTGCAATCAGCTACTACGCGGTTTCTTTGGTAAGCTATCTTTTGTATCCGCTAACGGCGTCGGGGATCAGCAAGGGTATGCTGACGGCGGCGGTAACGGTCCCGGTGGTGGCCGGAGTCTGGTTCGCAATTCGACGGATCCGCAAGCGGCTTGGTTGAGCGTCAATTGCCAAATTCGGCCGGACCTGTAGAACAGGGGACGTTTGGCGAGCGACGCGAGGGTTTTCGGTGATTACCATAATTGCAGCATGGCGAGCGGTTGCCGCCATGTTTATCCTGAATGGGGCACTGTTCGGAATATGGGCCTCGCGCATCCCTGCTGTGCGCGACAGGTTGGGTCTGTCGCATGAGGAACTGGGTTATGGGCTGCTGTTCATGGCGGCTGGTGCTGTTTGTTCTTTCCCCATCACCGGGCGGCTCACGGATCGGTTCGGGGCTGTTGCCGTTACCCGTGTCATTGCGGTGCTTTATACTCTGTCGCTAATCCTGCTAGCCATGGCCGGTGGATTTTGGGGGTTGGCGGTCTTCCTGTTCATCTTTGGTGCCTTCCACGGCTCTATGGACGTGGCAATGAACGCTTGGGCGGCTGAGGTTGAACAGACCTTTGACAAACCTGTAATGTCCTCTTTCCATGCGATGTGGAGTCTGGGCGCGGGCCTTGGCGCGCTGAGCGGATATGTTGCTGTTCAGATGGGGCTGAGTGTTCTTGCGCACTTCCTGCTGGCGGGAGGACTCGTCGTGGCCTTTGCGCTCGCCTCTTCCTGGGTGCATTGGACTTCAAAACGTTCAGAGCGCGGGCAGGGATCCGTGTTTGCTCTGCCGTCCGGTATATTGGTTTTGGTTGGGTTTACCGCATTGTGCGGGGCCCTGGGGGAAGGCGCTGTCGCGGATTGGAGCGCGATCTATTTGCGCGACATCACAGATGCGACCGAAAGCGTTGCGGCCTTGGGTTACGCCGTTTTCTCAGTGACAATGGTGGCCTTTCGCCTAGCGGGCGCAGTTGTCATTACTCGCTTCGGCCCGGTTGCCACGGCGCGATTTGGCGGGTTGTGCGCTGCAGTTGGCGTGTTTGCCGTGGTATCAGCAGTGACACCTCTGCCCGTATTGGCCGGTTTTGCACTGATGGGTGTAGGCTATGCCGTGATTATGCCGCTGGCGTTCAGCCGGGCTGCAAGTGACCCGGAAGTGCCGCCGGGGCAGGCCATCGCCAGTGTTGCCACTTTGGGATATGGGGGGCTGTTGATCGGACCGCCATTGATCGGGTTTTTGGCCGAACTGTTTGGCTTGCGTTTGGCGTTTTCAGTGTTGCTGCCGCTGGCGGCCCTGATCATAGTTTTGGCCGGCGCGCTCAGGCGCGCCGACTGAGTTTGCTTAACGTCCGCGAATTCGCGGATCCAGCGCGTCGCGTAGGCCATCGCCCAGGTAATTCACGCTGAGCACGGTCAACGAGATTGCCAGTCCGGGCCAGAACACACGCTCAGGGTATTGCTGCAGATAGTCTACCCCGTCGAACAGTAGGCGGCCCCAGGTTGGAAAGTCGGGCGGGAAGCCCAATCCAAGGAAGGACAGCGCGCTTTCGGTAATGATCGCCGTGGCAATCCCAAGCGTCGCAGACACCATGATCGGTGACAGCACGTTCGGCAGGATATGCCGCGTGATGATTTGGCTGTTGCTGGTGCCGATAGAGCGCGCCGCCAGAACGAATTCTCGTTCCTTGATGGCCAGTACATCCCCCCGCACGATCCTCGCCGTGGGCATCCACGAGGTGATGCCGATGGCGCAGACGATCAGGATGAAGATGCCGCGCTCCAGTCCGAAGGCAGCCGATAAAGGCTCTCGGAACAGCAGCATCATGACCAGCAGCAAGGGCAGCAGGGGCAGGGCCAGGAAGAGATCGGTCAGGCGCATCAGCGGGCCGTCGAGCCGCCTGAAGAACCCGGCGAGAACACCAATGAAGGAGCCCAGGAAAAGGGCCAGCAACATCGCGGTGATGCCCACCGAGACCGAGGTCTGCCCGCCTGACATCATCCGCGCCAGAATATCCCGGCCCAACTGGTCGGTTCCAAACGGATGTGCCCAGCTTGGTCCCTGATTGCGCGAACGGATGTCTATCTGCGTTGGATCAATGCTCCACAGGTACGGTCCCAGATAGACGCCTGCAACGATGAAGAGGAACAGGATCGCACCAACCATCGCGCCCTTGTGGGTCTTGAACTGATCCCACACATCGCGCCATTGGCTGCGCGGAGGGGTTGCCAGTTCCTCCATAGCGCCTGCGCCCGGCACGGCGGTCGATGCGGCTGCCAGTCCTTCATCCGGGATCAGCGTGTCTGATTTGTCGGTATCAGTCATAGCGAATCCTCGGATCCAGAATGCCGTAAAGAACATCGGCGATCAGGTTGAACAGCACGATCAGCACGGCGAAGATGAAGGTCAGGGTTTGCACCATCGGCAGGTCGTTGGCCTGAATGGCACCGATCAGCAATTGGCCGATGCCGTTCACTTTGAACACCTGCTCGGTGATGATGGCGCCGCCGAATATGGCCGGAATACCCAGCGCAATCACGGTAACCACGGGGATCATCGAGTTGCGCAGGACGTGGACCATAACCACGGTGTATTCGCTAAGCCCCTTGGCGCGGGCGGTGCGGACGTAATCCTGATTGAGGTTGTCCAGCATCGAGGCGCGCATGAACCGGCTGAGCTGTGCGGTAATCTGCAAGGCCAGAACCATGACCGGCATGATCATCTGCTTCAGCTGTACGACAAAGCTGTCCCAGCTGTTGACCACATGAGTTGTGTCATAGATCGACGGGAACCAACCCAGCTGGACCGAGAAGATCACGATCACCAGAACGCCCGAGAAGAAGGGCGGGACCGAGAAACCAACCATCGACACGAATGTGCCCATCTGATCGAACCACGAATACTGGCGGTAGGCCGAATAGATGCCGATGGGCAGAGCGATCAGGATGGCGACCACATAGGCGGTGCCGACAACCCACAGGGTCTGGGGGATACGCTGAACGACGATGTCCATGACCGGCGAGCGGGTCTGCCACGAAATCACACGCAGGTCACCTTCGGAAAAGGTGGTGCCAAACATGTGGTCGATCAGAACCTGTGGTTCGATCCAGAAGAATTGCACGATCCATTTCCAGAACCGGATATGCATCGGCTGGCCTAGGCCAAGCGCTTCGCGCATTTTTTCTTTGACTTCAGGCGGAACGGTGAGCGGAACCTGCGCCATCGGATCGCCGGGGGCAAGCTCGAGCAGCAGGAAAATGACGAGGCTGATGAACAGCAGCGTGGGTACGGCCAGCACCAGTCGTCTGATTGTGAAATTGAGCATTAAGAGGCGCCTTTATATGCGTCTTCTTGTTGGGGTGGTGTGCAAATGACCGCGCCCCGATAACGATCGGGGCGCGGCTTTGCAAGATCAGTGCTTAGGAGCCGGTTTTGCGGTACCAGTCCGCAATGTTCCACAGCTCGCTGTCCCAAACGTTCAGGACAACGCCACCCAAGGTGTTCGCGTGCGCCGACAGACGACCACGGTGGACCAGCGGGATCATACCACCATTCTGAACCATGATGTCGTTCAGCTGCTTCGCGATCTCGGCGCGAGCTTCCAGACCAGCGGTCTCGGCCAGTTTGGCGTGCAGCGCGTCAAACTCTTCGTTGCAGAAGCGGGAGATGTTTTCACCCTGCCACTGGCTTTCCGGCTTCGGTGCTTTGTCGCACAGGCCGTTGCCCAGGTAAGACTGAGGGTCAGTGCCGTTGAAGGTGTTGGCGTACATCTCAACGTCAGCATAGAATTTCTGGAAGGTGTCAGGCGAACCCGGGTCACCACCAAAGAAGACCGACGCGTTGATGTTGCGCAGCTCGGTTTCGATGCCGATTTGGCTCCACCATTCTTTAATCAGCGCCTGGAAGTCCTGACGGACAGCGTTGGTCGAGGTTTGGTAAACCACTTTCAGCGCAACGCCGTCTTTCTCGCGAATGCCGTCGCCGTTGGTGTCAACGATTCCGGCCTCGTCCAGCAGCGCATTTGCACCTGCGATATCCTGCGTGTCACAGGTCATCGAAGTCGAGTTGAAGGCCGCAGGGGCGGGAACCCAGTTACATGTCACCTTACCGGCCTGACCATATCCGATCTCAACCAGAAGCGGACGGTCGATGGCCATGGACATGGCTTTGTAGACCGCCGGATCTTGCAGGAACGGGTGCGGATGAGCAGCCGTTGAACGCTCGCCTTCTGGCAGGTCGGGCGATGGGTTGGTCTGGTTCAGCATGATACGCTCGACCAGCGGGCCAAAGCCTGCAACCGGGGTACCTTTGCCGCCTTCCTGCATCTGCGCGATCACTTCGGGCGCCAGCTGAAGGTTCCAAGCGTAGTCGAATTCACCCGTTTCCATGACAGCACGACCCGCGGCCGTTGCATCGCCACCGCCCTTGAAGGTCACGCTCGCAAAGGCAGGTTTTGCCGGGTCACGATAATTGTCGTTGGCTGCGAAAGTGATGACGTCGTTCGGTTTGAACTCGGTTACAACAAACGGGCCGGTTCCGATCGGGTTAAAGTTCTGGTCGGTGCATTCGGGGGCTTTCGCGCCAAGGCAGTCCGCGAACTGAGCCGCCTGAATGATCGGGCTTTCACCACCCACGAACGGGCCATAGGGGAAGGGGGTCGGCTTGTCGAATGTGACTTTGACGGTCAGGTCATCCACCGCCTCGACCGAGGTGACGCCCTCGAACTTGGTGACCTGCGCGCAGCCGCCTTCGGGATGCATGCAGTAGTCAGCAGTGAATTTCACGTCAGCCGAGGTGAATGGAGAACCGTCCGACCAAGTGATTCCGGGCGCGATCTTCCATGTGATCGATGTCAGGTCTTCGCTGACGCCACCATTTTCCACGGTCGGGATTTCCGATGCCAGATAAGGCACCATGTTGCCGTCTTGGTCGTAACGCGCGAGCGGCTCAATCACCAATGAGGCTGATTCCACATCTTTCGTACCACCGGATAGAAACGGGTTCAGGATCGACGGCGCTTGCCAATAAATGATGCTGACATTGCCGTCCGATCCGCGCTCGGCAAAGGCCATCGGAGCCATTGCCGTGCTCGCAATCGCACCAAGCAAAAGGGTTTTGATTTTCATAATTTACTCCCGAATTGGACACGTTTGTGTCTCGATTTTTTCCGCAATGCCTGCGGACTTGGCGTTGCTGCCTTGGGACAAGGTTTTGATCGGTAACGATAATAGCGCTAACGTTTTGCAGCGCGCGCTCTCCCCAAAGCAGTTACGTGGGGTATCGAAACAGAACTTAAGAAAAATGCAAGTGGTGCCGTCGCGAAAATGTGTATTGCGTTTGACTTTTCCCGGTAGCCCGCCGTAGCGTTCGGCACTCAGAACAAAAATGACAACGTCAGGGGAGCGTGCGCGTGCTGGATCAGCCTATTGCACAGATCAAAAAACTGCGGGTGGAATTTCAGACCAAGGATGGCCCTGTCGTCGGCGTCGAGGACGTCTCGTTCGAGGTCAATCCGGGCGAAACCGTTTGTATCGTTGGCGAATCGGGCTCTGGAAAGTCGGTATCATCGCTGTCTCTGATGCGGTTGGTTGAATTCGGCGGGGGCGAGATTGCAGGCGGCCAGCTGCTGTTTGATCGGCGTGATGGCGAAGAGATGGACCTGTCCAAAGCCGACCAGGATCTGATGAAACAGATTCGCGGAAACGAGATCGGGATGATCTTTCAGGAGCCGATGACCGCCCTGAACCCCGTTTTCACTGTCGGTCGCCAGTTGACTGAAGGGTTGCGAATCCACAAGGACATGTCGAAATCCCAGGCCGAAGAACGGGCCTTGGAACTGTTGCGCCAGGTACGGATCCCTGAACCCGAGCGCCGTTTGCAGCAGTATCCGCACGAGCTGTCGGGAGGTATGCGTCAGCGTGTTGTCATTGCGATGGCCATGGCGTGCGAACCGCGTCTGTTGATCGCGGATGAACCAACGACGGCCTTGGACGTGACCATTCAGGCCGAGATTTTGGCTTTGATGGACCGTCTCAAGCGGGAAACCGGCACAGCAGTGATGTTCATCACCCATGACATGGCAGTCGTTGCCCAGATGGCCGACCGAGTGGTGGTCATGTTCCGCGGCAACAAGGTCGAAGAGGGCACTGTTAAAGAGATTTTCGAAAACCCGCAGCATGACTATACCAAGGCCCTTCTGGCCGCGGTCCCAAAGCTGGGTGAGATGCGCGGGAAATCCGCGCCTGAACCTATGAAACTGTTGGGTGTGGAAGGACAAAACATTGCCCCCATCCCCGGCACGGAAGATGTACTGCTGACCGTCAAGAATCTGACGACGCGTTTTCCGGTCAAGGGTGGGTTGTTGCGGCGCACGATTTCGAACGTCCACGCAGTTGAAGACGTCTCATTCACGCTGAACAAAGGTCAAACACTCAGCCTTGTGGGCGAATCCGGTTGTGGCAAGTCCTCGGCTGGGCGCTCGATCCTGCGACTGGTTGAGCCGATGGCGGGTGAGGTCAATCTGGATGGCGTGGACATCATGAAACTGGATCAGTCCGGGCTGCGCAAGGCGCGGTTGGACATGCAGATGATCTTTCAGGATCCCTTCGCGTCGCTGAACCCGCAAATGCAGTTGCTGGATCAGGTGGCTGAACCAATGCGCAACTATGGGGTTGCATCTGGATCAGAACTGCAAGACCGCGTCGCACAGCTGTTCGATAAGGTTCAACTGCCTCGCAGTTTCATGCGTCGTTTCCCGCATGAAATGTCAGGCGGTCAGCGTCAGCGGATCGCCATTGCACGGGCTCTTGCCCTCAACCCAAAGCTGATTATTGCGGATGAAGCCGTTTCGGCCCTCGACGTGTCGGTGCAGGCACAGGTACTGAACCTAATGATGGAACTGCAATCCGAGCTGGGCCTGTCCTATTTGTTCATCAGTCACGATATGGCTGTGGTTGAACGGGTCAGCCACTATGTTGGGGTCATGTATCTGGGCCGCATTGTCGAGCTTGGCCCGCGCGCTCGGGTCTTCGAGAACCCGCAACACGCCTATACGCAGGCGCTGATGAAGGCGGTTCCAATTGCGGATCCGAACAAGCGGAAGTCCGAAAAAGATCTGAACTTCAAACCGATTCCGTCTCCTATTCATCCGGTTGGCCACAAGCCTGAACCTTCGCATTATCAAGAGGTTGAGCCGGGTCACTTCATCCTAACGACGGATAGCGGATATTAATACCAATGGCAAAACGCCTGACGCCGCTTGAGATCATGACCAAGCTGATCTCTTTCCCGACCGTAAGCCGTGAAACCAATCTGCCGCTGGTGGATTGGGTTGAGGAATATCTTCAAAGCCACGGAATCGAACCGCATCGTTGGCCCGACCCGGATCAACCGCACAAGGCCGCGATCTTCGCGCATGTTGGTCCGAACGAAGAAGGCGCGGTGGTTTTATCCGGTCACACCGATGTTGTGCCAGTGGATGGGCAACCGTGGGATACGGACCCTTTCACCGTGATCGAGAAAGACGGTAAGTATTTCGGCCGGGGCACCTGCGACATGAAGGGCTTCGATGCGCTGGCCATTTGGGCCCTTGTCGAGGCACATCACGCTGGGGTCAAGAGGCCATTGCAGCTTGCCCTCAGCTTTGATGAAGAGGTCGGCTGCACTGGTGCGCCGCCCATGATCGAAGCGATGCAGGAAGTTCTGCCCAAAGGATCCGCCGTGATCGTGGGTGAACCATCCATGATGCAGGCCGTGACGGGGCACAAAGGTGGTTTCGGCTTTGACACCCACATCACGGGATTCGAAGTTCATAGCTCGATCATGCACACAGGCGTCAACGCGATCATGGAGGCCGCGCCTCTGATCGATTGGGCGAACCAACAGAATGCTAAGAACACGGCTGCAGAACCCACCCCGGTTGCCGCGGTGTTTGATCCGCCGTGGACAACATGTCATGTCGGGATGATCGAAGGTGGCACAGCCCACAACATTACGGCCAAGGATTGCCGGTTTATGATGGATTTCCGAACCGTGCCGGATGAATCCAAGGCGCAATGGCAGGATGCGTATTTTCAACAGGTCCGCGCGATTGAGGCCAGGATGCAAGCAGTGCACCCGGACGCCCGTATTGAGCTGTCTGAAAACTTCTCGATTCCAGGGCTTGTGCCTGAACAGGACGGTGAGGCAGAAACTCTGGTGCGTGCCTTGACCGGCGACAATGCCAGCCATGTTGTCAGCTACGGAACCGAGGCGGGCCAGTTTCAGGAAGCTGGTTATTCGGCAGTTATTTGTGGCCCCGGCGATATTGCGCAGGCGCATCAGCCGAACGAGTTCATCTCGGTTGCGCAGTTCGAAGCCGGTCACAAATTCATGCAGCGCTTGGTTGAAAAGCTGAGCACTTGATCAGACGTAAAGCGGCGACGGCAGCCGAGAGGGAGATCTTAAGATGCCCGTTAAAAACAGACTTGCGGAAATGCATGGCGAGATTACCAAGTGGCGCCGACACCTGCACGCCCATCCCGAGCTGATGTATGACGTCCACGAAACTGCAGCATTTGTTGCGGACCGCCTGAAAGAGTTTGGCGTTGACGAAATTACACCCGGCATCGGCAAAACCGGTGTTGTAGGGGTGATCAAGGGGCGTTCGGACACACATGGGCGCGTCATCGGATTGCGGGCTGACATGGATGCGCTCCCGATTGAAGAGGCAACGGGGCTGGAGTATGCCTCAACTGTTTCGGGCAAGATGCATGCTTGCGGGCACGACGGGCATACGTCAATGCTGCTGGGGGCGGCGCAATATCTGGCCGAGACGCGCAATTTCGACGGCACCGTGGTTCTGATCTTTCAGCCAGCCGAAGAAGGCGGTGCAGGTGGATTGGCCATGTGTCAGGACGGGCTGATGGACCGCTGGGGTATTCAGGAAGTTTACGGAATGCACAACATGCCCGGTCTTCCTGTGGGTGAGTTTGCCATTCGGCCCGGTGCGCTGCTGGCCTCATCCGATGAGTTCAAAATTACCGTAACCGGCAAAGGCGGGCACGCTGCCGCACCTCATGACGCTGTGGATACGACGCTTGTGGCTTCACATATCGTTGTTGCCTTGCAATCCGTGGTCTCGCGCACGGTTGACCCGATCAAACGCGTTGTGTTGACAGTTGGAACCTTTGAAACGGACAGTGTAGCGTCAAACGTGATTGCGCATACCGTGCGTCTACAGGGAACCGTCCGGACGCTGGATCCTGAATACCGCGCAATCGCGGAAGAGCGGGTGCGCCGGATTGCCGTGGATACGGCGTCGGCCTTTGGAGCCAAGGCCGAGGTCGATTGGAAGCCGGGATACCCTGTGACAGTGAACTCTGAGGCCGAAACAACATACGCGGCCGAAGCGGCGGCGGCTGTCGCGGGCAAAATCAATGACGGAACGGATCCGATCATGCCGTCCGAAGATTTCGCCTATATGCTTGAAGAACGGCCAGGAGCCTACATCTTTATCGGGAACGGGGACACGGCCATGTGCCATCACCCCGAGTATAATTTTGATGACGACGCAATTCCCGCCGGCTGCAGTTGGTTTGCCGAGCTTGTGGAACGACGATTGCCCGTCGCTTAAATCTGGGAGAATGACATGCCGATCAAAAACCGCCTTGCAGAGATGCACGATGAAATCACAGGTTGGCGGCGTGACATTCACCAACATCCGGAAATTCTGTATGACACCCACCGCACCAGCGCGTTGGTCGCCGAAAAGCTGAAGGAATTCGGCTGCGACGAGGTTGTAACCGGCATCGGCCGTACCGGAGTGGTCGGCGTTATTCGCGGCAAAAGCGACACGCAGGGCCGCGTGATCGGGCTGCGTGCGGACATGGATGCCCTGCCGATGCAGGAACAAACCGGGCTGGAATATGCCTCGAATACCCCGGGCGCGATGCATGCCTGCGGCCACGATGGGCATACTGCTATGGTCTTGGGGGCAGCGAAATACCTGTCTGAGACGCGCAATTTTGATGGAACGGCGGTCGTAATCTTCCAGCCTGCCGAGGAAGGCGGTAATGGGGCTGAAGCCATGTGTAAGGACGGTCTGATGGACCGGTTCGGCATTCAAGAAGTCTATGCGATGCACAACGTGCCTGGTGTTCCAACCGGGCAGTTTGCCATTCGTTCTGGCCCGTTGCTGGCTGCGGCGGACGAGTTTGACATCCACCTCGAAGGGCGCGGTGGTCACGCGGCAAAACCGCATGAGACAGTTGATACCACTGTGATGTTGTCGCAATTGATCGTGGCGTTGCAAACGATTGTGTCGCGCAACGCGGACCCGATCCTGCAAGCCGTGCTGTCTGTTACTTCGGTCGAGACGTCGTCAAAAGCGTTCAACGTGATTCCGCAATCGGCACAGATACGCGGCACGGTCCGGACACATTCCAATGAGATGCGGGACCTGATCGAACAGCGCCTGAAAGAGGTCGCGAAGGGGATCGCCGCGACATTCGGCGGATCTGTGAATGTCGAGTATACGCGCGGTGTACCCGTGACGATCAATGCTGAAACACAGACCGGATATGCCGAGGAAGCCGCCGTTTCGGTGGGAGGCAGCTGTATCGAAGCGCCGATGGTGATGGGCGGTGAGGATTTCTCGTTCATGCTTGAAGAACGACCCGGAGCCTTCATTGTGCTGGGCAACGGTGACAGCGCCGGGTTGCACCACCCCGAATACAACTTCAACGACGAGATTATCCCAATCGGATGCTCGTGGTTTGCAGAAATGGTCGAGCGCCGGATGCCGGCTGCTTGAATTAGGAGAGAGAAGATATGCCAGTTAAAAACCGCTTTGCCGAATTGCAGGATGAGATCACAGCATGGCGACGGGATCTGCACGAGAACCCGGAAATCCTGTTTGAAACCCACCGCACCAGCGCAGTTGTGGCCGAAAAGTTGAAAGAGTTCGGTTGTGATGACGTCGTCACAGGAATTGGGCGCACAGGTGTTGTGGGCGTAATCAAGGGGAAGTCGGACAGCAAAGGCAAAGTGATTGGCTTGCGCGCGGATATGGATGCGCTGCCGATCCACGAGGCGACCGGGCTGGATTATGCCTCAAAGACGCCGGGGGCCATGCATGCCTGTGGCCACGATGGACATACAGCGATGTTGCTGGGCGCGGCGAAATACCTGTCTGAAACCCGTAATTTCGATGGCACCGTTGTTGTGATTTTCCAGCCCGCCGAAGAAGGCGGCGGCGGTGGTCGTGAGATGTGCGAAGACGGCATGATGGATCGCTGGAACATTCAGGAAGTCTATGGAATGCATAACTGGCCGGGGCAGCCTGTCGGCAAGTTCGCGATCCGTCCGGGCTCGTTCTTTGCTGCGACCGACCAGTTCGACATCACCTTTGAAGGACGTGGTGGTCACGCGGCCAAGCCACATGAGACGGTCGATACGACCGTCCTGGCCGCGCAGGCGGTTTTGGCGCTGCAAACTATTTCCTCGCGCAATGCGGACCCGATTGATCAGGTGGTTGTGTCTGTGACGTCGTTTGAAACCTCGTCAAAAGCCTTCAACGTGATTCCGCAGACGGTGCAGATCAAAGGAACCGTGCGGACGATGAGCAAGGATATGCGCGATCTGGCAGAAATGCGGATCAACGAGATTTGCAGCGGAGTTGCCGCGACCTTCGGAGGCACCGCAGACGTGACCTATATCCGCGGTTATCCGGTAATGGTGAACAGCGACGAACAGACGGAGTTTGCCGCAGATGTCGCCCGTTCGGTTTCCGGGGATTGCGACGATGCGCCTTTGGTCATGGGGGGCGAGGATTTTGCGTTCATGCTGGAAGAACGTCCTGGCGCATATATCCTGGTGGGTAATGGCGACACGGCCATGGTTCATCACCCGGAATACAATTTCAACGACGAAGCCATTCCGGCTGGATGCAGCTGGTGGGCTGAGATTGTTGAACAAAGAATGCCGGCGGCTTGATGGAGGCGGTGGGGGCTCTGCCCCCACACCCCCGAGGTATTTCTAGCCAGATGAAGAAGGATCCTGTGTGTACAGATTAAGTTCTGAACACAAGGTATTGATGACCGATTCCAAAGCATCTGACTGCGTGTTTACACAAGATTGTGCAGCTTCCTGTGCGACTTGCAGAGCGTTTTGATCTGACAACCAGTGCGCCACGATCTTGGAAAGGTCAGTGGAGTTTTGAACTTCGACAGCGCCACCGGTTGCGATCAGCGGGGAAAATGTTTCGCCAAAGTTGAAATACCCCGGACCAGTAATCACGGCGGCCCCGGCCTGAGCTGGTTCAAAGGGATTGTGACCTCCGATTTCTTTTAGCGAACCGCCAAGAAAAACAATGGGACAAAGCGCGTACCAAGTTCCGGTCTCTCCCAATGTATCTGCCACATAGATCTGGGTGTTTTCCCCGATCGTTTCGTTATTGGAGCGGAAAGATGCCGTCATCCCAGCGTCATTGATCAGCGTGGCGATATCGCCTCGGCGTTCGGGGTGGCGGGGTATCAAGAGTAAGAGCAGGTCGGGCCACCGCTCGAGCAAGGTCTTGTGTGCGGCAAGAACGATTTCTTCTTCGCCTTCGTGGGTCGAGCTTGCGATCCAGACGGGGCGGTTCGCGATCTGTGCTTGGATGTCTTGCAAAGTGGCTTGATCCACGGGCAACGGATCAGACATTGCTTTGAGGTTGGTGCCCGGTAGTACGCGGTCCGGCGCTGCGCCAATGTTGACCAGATTGGTTGCCGTTTTGTCATTCTGGGTCAGGAACAGGCTGAATCTGGACAAGATGAAGCGTGCGGTGTCCGGGCGTTTTTTCCAGCCTTTGACGGATTTTTCAGACAATCGTGCGTTCAAGAGCGCGAGTGGTATATTCCGCTGATGACTCTCCACGATCAGACGGGGCCAGATTTCGCTTTCGACAAATACGCCCGCATCTGGACTCCAATGATCGAGGAAGCGTTTCACCGGACCTGCAGTATCCAGCGGCGGATATTGATGACGTGTTCGTGGAGGCAGGCGTTTGGCAATCAGGGCAGCTGATGTGGGTGTGCCAGAGGTGATGAGGAACGCGGCATCCGGCAGACTTTCTGCCAGCCGATTGATCAAGCTGAGAACTGAAAGGCTTTCGCCAACGCTGGCGGCGTGAAACCAGATCAGGCGACCGCTGGGTCGGGGAAGGCTGGCGTAGCCAAGTCTTTCCCTCTGACGGTTTTCGGGTACATCTGCGGCGCGCAGCTTCTTGAGCACGGTAAGCCAAGCCAAGGGTTGGGCCATAGCAGTGAAGCCGCAGTACAACCGGTACAGCAGCGTCGGGCGGTCGTTTGCGCCGGGCATGTCAGCCGCCTGTGTGGCTCATGTGGCGGGTCATCTGGCCATCAACAGCCTGACGGGAATAGTCGAAATCGTGACCTTTGGGCTTTAGGTTGATCGCGGCGCGGATCGCGTCTTCCAGAGATTCTTCGCTGTCCGGGTGATCGCGCAGCGGGGCGCGCAGATCAGCCATATCTTCCTGTCCCAGGCACATATAAAGCTCACCGGTGCAGGTCAGGCGCACGCGGTTGCAGCTTTCGCAAAAGTTATGAGACAGCGGTGTGATGAACCCGATCTTTTGGCCTGTTTCCTCAAGGCGCACATAGCGGGCGGGGCCACCGGTGCGTTCGGCCAGATCGGTGACGGTATAGTGGTTTTCGTATTCCTTACGCACGTCCTTGAGCGACCAATATTGATCCAGACGGTCTTCGTTGCCGATGTCGCCCATGGGCATGACCTCGATCCAGGTCAGGTCCATGTCGCGTTCGGCGCACCACTCGGTGATTTTTGGCAGTTCGGGTTCGTTGAAACCTTTCAACGCGACCGCGTTGATCTTGATCCGCAAGCCTGCTTTTTGCGCGGCGTCGATACCGTTCAGGACTTGTTTCAAGCGCCCCCAGCGCGTGACTTTGGCGAATTTGTCATCGTCCAACGTATCCAGAGAGACATTCACCCGCCGCACACCTGCGGCATAGAGGTCCTCTGAGAAGCGATGCAATTGCGAACCGTTTGTGGTCAGTGTGAGTTCTTTCAGCGCGCCGCTGTCCAAGTGACGGGTCATTGCGTTGAAAAAGGTCATGATATTGCGGCGGACCAAGGGCTCTCCGCCCGTGATGCGCAGTTTCTCCACACCCATCTTCACAAAGGTCGAACACATCCGATCCAGCTCTTCCAGCGTTAGCAGGTCTTTCTTGGGCAGAAAGGTCATGTTCTCGGACATGCAATACACGCAGCGAAAATCGCAGCGGTCCGTGACTGAAACGCGGAGATATGTGATGGCGCGGGCAAACGGGTCGATAAGCGGAGCTGTCATGGCGTAATAGGTAAAGCCGGAACCGGGTCCCGACAAGGGTGAACTGTGCTTTGCGCTGGTACAGATGCGCGCAGGGCTGTAGGATTTGGGCATGAAGAAAATGCTTTTGTTACTGTGCGTGCTGGTCGCTGGCTGCGACGCGGTCCGGTCCACGACTGACCGCGTTTTCGGAAGAGACGATGCGCCTGCGCAGACCGTTACCGAAACGGAGTCCACGACATCGGTTTCAGAAGAAGTGTTGGAGCCCGAGCCTGTATCTGCGCGCCCCACCTGGGCCAGGGCAAAAACCAGTATCGCCGGGCTGGGTGATCCAACCACGCCCGGGCGATGGATGCAGACACCTTTGGTCAAAAGCGAGGTAACGGCGCGCGTTGTGGTGCCAAGAACCGGGGCGCAGGCTTACATCACTCTGGTTCCGATCCCGGGCCCAGCCAGCGGTGGCAGCCGGTTGTCGCTGGACGCCATGCGGGCTTTGTTGGTGCCGCTGGATGAACTGGTCGAGGTCGAGGTCTACGCCAACTGATCCTTCAGGTATTTGCCAGCTTCACGGCGGGCAAATGGCTTCATCGCGTTGCCGTATTCTTCCAGAAATGCAATCACGCGATCTGGGTCATGTTTGGACAGCTCACGCAGCCACCAAGCTATGGACTTCTGAATGAACCAGTCGCGATCCGGGACATATCCGGCAGCCCAGCTTAGAATACGGTCGCGGCGCAGTATGTCTTCGGGCTTGGGGTGGTTCTGCTTGGTCCAAGGCAGGGTCGCAACCATCGCCGCGCGGCGGGTCCACATGTGGTTGGATTGGGTCCAGCCTTCAACCTCTTCCAACCGTTCGGGGCTGGCCGTCAGGCGCTTTTGCATCGCCACGCTGGCATGATCGGCAATGGCCCAGGCGTCGAAATCCGGCAACCAACTTTGCAGCAAGGCCCAAACTTCTTGGTCGGGGCGGATACGGGCTTGGGTCAGCAGTTTGGCCGCTGCAATCCGGCCTTCGTGAATATTGGTTTGCCACAGTGCGCCAGCGAGGTCGACGCGTTTGAATACGTCCAGCTCTTGCCGCCACGCTTTGGTCAAGTCGTTGAGCACTGGGTTTCCAACGCCCAGATATGGGCGGTCGGTCTTGTGATAGGCCGCCATCTGCTGGGCGCGTTCGGGGTCGGCATGGGCCTGCAGCGCGGCCAGCGCTTCGTCCATTGTCATTGTTCCAGCTTATGGAGCAGATGCGCGTGCACTGTAGGCCATTCCGCGGCAACGATCGAATATACTGCCGTGTCGCGCAGCGTGCCGTTGGACATCACCATATGGGCCCGAAGGATGCCATCCAGCTGCGCGCCGAGCCGCACTATGGCCCGTCGCGACTGAAAGTTCATCCGATGGGTTCGGAACTCGACCGCATTGCAAGAAAGATCCTCGAAGGCGTGGCGCAGCATCAAGAACTTCGCTTCGGTGTTCAGCGGGGTGCGCTGGACAGCGCGCCCGATCCAGGTCGACCCGATTTCGACACGCCGGTTGACCTCATCCGTGTTCATGAAGGTGGTCATGCCCACCGGAGTGCGGTCGGGGGTCATCACGGTAAAGGGCTGCATGTCGTGCAACCCGATGCGGCGGGTAATTTCAGCCTCCATCCCTTTGACAGTAGGAATAGAGGTATACCAAAGTTGTCCCAAATCTGCCGCCGAAGCCTTCAGCGCTTCGGCATGTGCAATATTCAGCGGCTCCAGCCGAACGTGATCTCCGGCAAGGGTGACAGGGGCAGGCCAGGTCATTCCACTGTGACCGACTTGGCCAGATTGCGAGGTTGATCCACGTCTGTGCCTTTGGCAACGGCCGTGTGATAGGCAAGCAGTTGCGCGGGAACGGAATACAGAATAGGCGCAAGGCTGCTGTGAACGTGGGGCATTCGGATGGTGCTCCAAACACCGTCACCAGCTTCCGTTATACCGTCATCATCTGACACCAGGATCACTTTGCCTTTTCGGGCCATCACTTCCTGCATGTTCGACACGGTCTTGTCGAAGACAGTGTCACGCGGGGCCATGACCACCACGGGCATATGTTTGTCGATCAGGGCAATGGGCCCATGTTTCAGCTCACCCGATGCATAACCTTCGGCGTGGATATAGCTGATTTCCTTGAGCTTCAGCGCGCCTTCCATTGCAAGCGGATACATCAGGCCACGGCCCAGAAACAGCACATCGCGGGCTTCAGACAACCTTTGGGCGGCTTTACGGATCGCCCGGTTCTGATCCAGCGCCGCGTTCAAAATAGTCGGTAATCCACGCAGTGCCGCGGCATGATCGGCGATTTCTTCATCGGTCAACGTGCCCCGGTCAGCAGCAGCCTTGAGTGCCAGCATCAGCAGTACACTGAGCTGACAGGTAAAGGCCTTTGTCGAGGCAACGCCGATTTCAACACCTGCATGAATCGGCAGGGCAATATCGCTTTCGCGGGCAATCGAGCTTTCCGGCACGTTTACAACCGAAACAATCTTGTCAGCTTTACCTTCGCAATAGCGCAATGCGGCCAGCGTATCGGCGGTTTCTCCTGACTGGCTGACGAACAGCGCCAGGGTGCGCCCGGTGATCGGAGGCTCGCGGTAACGGAACTCGCTGGCGATATCGACCTCGACCGGCATCTTGGCCAGTTGTTCGAACCAGTATTTCGCGGTCAGACAGGCGTAAAACGCCGTGCCGCAGGCCACCATGGTCAGACGGTCCAGCTTGGTGAAATCCAGCTCGGTGTCCGGCAGCACAACGCGGTCACCGCCGGTGGGCAAGTAAGATCGGATAGCCTCGGCCACGACGATGGGCTGTTCGGCAATTTCCTTGGCCATGAAGTGCTTGTGCTCGCCCTTGTCAGCGCGTGCGTGATCCAGCTTGATCTTGCGCTTTTCACGGTTGGCTAGCTCACCGGCCTCATTGCGGATTTCCAAAGAGGTGCGGGTCAGAACCGCGCGGTCTCCTTCTTCAAGATACGTGATCTGATTGGTCAATGGCGCTAAGGCAATGGCGTCAGACCCGACATACATCTCACCATCCCCGTGGCCGATGGCCAGCGGCGACCCCTTGCGGGCAGCAACGATCAGGTCGTCCTCTCCGTCGAACAAAAACGCCAACGCAAAAGCGCCTTCGAGTTGATCGATCGTTTTGAATGCGGCTTCAACCGGCGACATGCCCGAGTTGAGGTGATGCTCGGTCATCAAGGCAACGGTTTCGGTATCCGTTTCGGTCTGAAAATCGACGCCATGCTGGGCCAGTTCGGCCCTTAGGTCGCGGTAGTTTTCGACGATGCCGTTATGAACCACGGCCACAGGACCTGCTTTGTGCGGATGCGCGTTGTTGACCGAGGGCGCGCCGTGTGTGGCCCAACGGGTATGACCGATACCGGACTTTCCGGGCAGCGGCTCGTGCACCAACAGGTCGCTGAGGTTGACCAGCTTGCCGACCGCGCGCCTGCGGCCCAGCGCGCCATCATTCACAGTAGCAATTCCGGCACTGTCATAGCCGCGATATTCCAGCCGTTTCAGGGCCTCTACCAGAATAGGGGCCGCCTCGTGCTGCCCCAAAACACCTACTATTCCACACATATCTCAGGCCTCTTTATCGCGGCGAGCCTTCTTCGCCTTTAACATATCAAACAATTTACGCGCATATCCGGGCTTGTTTTCCTGCTTGGCGCGAGCCACAGCCAACGCGTCAGGTTCCACATTCTTGGTCACGACAGTGCCCGTTGCTGTCATTCCGCCGTCGCCTACGGTTACGGGGGCGACAAGCATGGTGTTCGACCCGATAAACACGTTCTCACCAATGGTGGTCTTGTGCTTCATCACGCCGTCATAGTTGCAGGTGATTGTTCCTGCGCCGATATTTGTTGCAGCACCCACAGTCGCATCGCCGATATAGCTGAGGTGGTTGACCTTGGCACCTTCGGCGATTTCAGCGTTCTTGATTTCGACGAAGTTTCCAACCCGCGTGTTTTCGGCCAACTCGGCGCCGGGGCGCAAACGGGCATAGGGCCCAATGATCGCGCCGCGACTGACATGGCACCCTTCCAGATGCGAAAACGCCCGGATCGTCGCGCCGCTTTCAACCGTGACGCCGGGACCAAACACCACATTGGGTTCGATCACTGTATCGCGCCCGATCACAGTGTCAGCGGCCAGATAAACCGTCTCAGGGGCCATCAAGGTGACACCCATGTCTAAAAGCTCAGCACGTGCGCGGGCCTGGTACACGGCATCCGCGGCGGCAAGATCCGTGCGCGAGTTCACCCCCAGTGTCTGGGACTCGTCACAGGCGACGGCGGTCACGTCCAAACCACGGTTGCGGGCAATTTCCACCACGTCAGTCAGGTAGTATTCATCGGAAGCGTTGTCGTTTCCGACAGCATCGATCAGCGAAAACAATAGTTTTGCGCTACAGGCAAGAAGTCCGGAATTACAGAAGGTTACAGCACGCTCTTCATCAGTGGCGTCCTTGAATTCGACGATGCGTTCCAGGCTGTCGCCCTTCATCACCAACCGGCCATAACGTGCTGGGTCGGCGGCTTCGAACCCCAGAATGACCAGATCGTTTGTCGACCGTGCCTCGATCATCCGTTCCAGCGTGTCGGGTTGCAGAAACGGGGTGTCGCCATAAAGGACGACAACATCGCCATCGAACCCCTCTAGCGCTTGTCGGGCCTGCGCGACTGCGTGGGCAGTGCCCTGCTGTTCTTCCTGAACTGCGATCTGCGCCTCTTCGTCTTCGCCCTGTGCCGCCTTAGCCACAGCTTCCGACCCGTGGCCGGTGACGATCACGGTGCGGTCGGGCGACAGAACGGACCCGGCGCGCATCGCGTGGACAAGCATCGGCACTTGGGCGATGGGGTGCAGGACTTTGGGAATATCCGAATTCATCCTGGTGCCTTTTCCGGCGGCAAGGATGACAAGGGCAATGCTCATGAAATCGTTTTCTCTTTGTGTTTTGTTGCCGACCGTTTTATCCGCTGAGGGCAAAGGCGCAAGCCGTTCGGCCATCAAACAAGATTGCCGATTGAAACAGGACACGGCGAAAACCTGCCGAATAAGGAGGCGATATGCGCACCGTCATATTCGATTTGGACGGCACATTGGCGGACACGTCAGGCGATTTGCTGGCCGCAGCGAACCATTGTTTTCGCGAAATGGGGCACGGCGATGTGCTGGTCCATGGACAGGATGCTGGTATAGCGCTGCGCGGTGGCCGCATGATGTTGACCCACGGTTTAAAACGCGTGGGTGCCTTTGATGAGAATACGGTCCACGCCTATTACCCGGTTCTGCTTGAAGCCTATGCGCAGGACATCGACACCCACACCAGTTTTTATCCCGGCGCGTTGCAAGCGGTCGAGATGCTGAGCAAGGCGGGGTACGGTGTTGGCATTTGCACCAACAAACCTGAATATCTGGCCGAATTGTTGCTGAACCGCATGGGTGTACGAGACCGCTTTGCCTCATTGGTCGGTGCCGACACGCTGCCGGTGCGCAAACCTGATCCGGCGCCACTCCGCGAAGCTGCGCGTCGCGCCGGGGGCGACCCTGATTGGTGCGTGCTGATCGGAGACTCGGATACAGACCGCAACACCGCCAAAGCCGCAGGGGTTCCATCTGTTTTGGTGACATTCGGACCGTCAGGGGATGACATGGCGGCATTGGAACCCGAAGCCCTGTTGCACCACTTCGACGATTTGCCGGACCTCGTGCCCGATCTGATAGGTGCGGCAGCCTGAAACCTTGACCGGACTCACTCGGAGCCCCAGAAAAAGACCATGACCGAAACATTTACTGGCAATTTCACGCAGCAGGAACCCCTTCCCGAGGACGCGATAGAGGCGGCTCTGGCCGTTCTGCGCCACGGGCGTCTGCATCGCTATAACGTGGCGGCGGGCGAATTGGGGGAAACGGCTCTGCTGGAGCAGGAATTTGCGGCGCAGATGGGGGCGAAATACTGTCTGGCTGTGTCATCTGGCGGATATGCTCTGGCCACCGCCCTTCGCGCGGTTGGAGTTCAGCCCGGTGATCCTGTCCTGACCAACGCCTTCACGTTGGCCCCGGTGCCGGGGTCGATTGCTTCGGTTGGGGGGCGGGCCATCTTTGTGGGCGTGACCGAAAATCTTACCATCGATTTGGATGATCTTGAGCGCAAACTGGATCAGGCGCGCGTGCTCATGCTCAGCCATATGCGGGGCCACCTGTGCGACATGGACCGACTGATGCAGATGTGCGATGCCGCCGGGGTGATCGTGATCGAAGACTGCGCGCATACTATGGGTGCAGCCTGGCGGGGCCAGTTGTCAGGGCGGCAGGGCGTGATCGGCTGTTATTCGTGCCAGACTTACAAGCACGTGAATTCGGGCGAGGGCGGTTTGCTTGTCACCGATGACGAGGAGTTGGCGGCCAAAGCCACAATGCTGTCGGGATCCTACATGCTGTATGAGCGCCATCTGGCCGCACCGGGGCCCGAGGTGTTCGAGCGGATCAAATACACGACGCCGAATGTCTCTGGCCGGATGGACAATTTGCGTGCTGCAATTCTTCGCCCGCAATTGCGCGATCTGGACCGTCAGGTGGAGCGTTGGAATGAGCGCTATCGCGAGATCGAAACCGGTTTGCGCGGAACGCCGGGCCTGACCATAGTTGAGCGGCCCGAGGAGGAAACCTATGTCGGATCTTCGATCCAGTTTCTGCTGCTGGACTGGTCGTCCGAGGGGGTTGCCGACGTGATCAGCCGTTGTGCGGCGCGAGGGGTCGAGTTGAAATGGTTCGGAGGGGCCGAGCCAACCGGGTTCACATCACGCTATGACAGTTGGCGTTATTTCGACAGTGAGCGTATGCCAGAAAGCGATCGTGTTCTGGCTGGCGTCATGGACATGCGTGTACCCCTGACGTTTTCACTGGAAGATTGCCAGATGATTGCGCGGATAATCCGGACCGAGGTGGGCGCGGTCTATCTGTCGTAACCATGCGGAGTGCGCCTGCGGCGCACGCTCAATCTTTTGCAACGCCGCCCTTGTTGGGCGGCGTTTTGCTTTGGGGTGCTCACAAAGATTGACCGGGCACGAATTCGCTGATACTGATTTATTGAACACTTGTTCATTAACGCGGAGGGAGGACGCAGATGTTCATGGCCACGATGAAGTTCGATCTGGGTGAGGATGTGAATGCCCTGCGCGAAATGGTGCATCGCTGGGCGCAGGAACGGGTCAAGCCCATGGCGGCTGAGATTGACCTGAACAACGCTTTTCCGAATGAGTTGTGGAAAGAGATGGGCGAACTTGGCCTTTTGGGCGTCACCGTGCCCGAAGAATATGGCGGTGCAGGTATGTCCTATCTGGCGCATACGATCGCGGTCGAAGAAGTCGCGCGTGCCTCGGCATCGGTTTCCCTGTCATACGGGGCGCATTCGAACCTCTGCGTGAACCAGATCAAGCTGAACGGCAGTGAGGAGCAGAAGCAGAAATACCTGCCGCGCCTGATCTCGGGTGAGCATGTCGGCGCGCTGGCCATGTCGGAACCGTCAGCTGGATCGGACGTTGTGTCGATGAAGTTGCGGGCGGAGAAGCGGAACGATCATTACCGTTTGAATGGCAATAAATACTGGATCACCAACGGACCGGACGCGGATACACTGGTGGTCTATGCGAAGACAGATCCGGATGCCGGGTCAAAGGGGATCACGGCCTTTCTGATCGAGAAGGAAATGAAAGGGTTCTCGACCTCACCTCATTTCGACAAGCTAGGGATGCGCGGGTCGAACACGGCTGAACTAATCTTTGAAGACGTTGAAGTGCCGTTCGAGAACGTGTTGGGCGAAGAGGGTAAAGGCGTGGCCGTGCTCATGTCGGGGCTGGACTATGAACGTGTGGTTCTAGCCGGGATCGGCACCGGCATCATGGCCGCCTGTCTGGACGAAGTGATGCCCTATCTGGCCGAGCGCAAACAGTTCGGCAAACCCATCGGAAGCTTCCAGTTGATGCAGGGCAAGATCGCCGACATGTACACGGCGATGAACTCGGCTCGGGCTTATGTTTATGAGGTCGCCAAGGCCTGTGATCGGGGCGACGTGACGCGTCAGGACGCGGCGGCGTGCTGTCTGTATGCCTCGGAACAGGCGATGGTGCAGGCGCATCAGGCGGTTCAGGCGCTGGGCGGGGCCGGGTTCTTGTCGGATTCGCCGGTCAGCCGGATTTTCCGGGATGCCAAGCTGATGGAGATCGGCGCTGGCACTAGCGAGATTCGCCGGATGCTGATCGGCCGTGAAATGATGAGCGAAATGCTCTGAGAAAAGACGCCCCGCAGACGAGGTCACTGCGGGGCGCTTTTGAGATGGGATTAGAATTTATGGACGTAGGAAATGCCGACCAGGAACGGATCGATTTCTGCGGTGCCGATATTGGTACCGTTCAGCGATACGTCCGAGTCGATGTCGAACCAGCGTACGTTCAAACGGACTGCGCCGTTATCGCTGACCATGTAGTCCAAACCGGCCTGCAGCGAGACACCGAAGGAGTCATCGACCTTGAGATTGCCCAAAGCGGTCTGTTCATCGAAGAAGATGGTATAGTTCAGACCGGCACCCACATAGGGTTTCCAAGCGCTGTTGGTCGGGAAGTGGTAGTTCAACGACAGTGTGGGCGGCAGGTGCTTGACTGTGGCCGCATCAACACCGCCAAGGGCGATGGTGTGTTTGAACGGAGTTGCGGCCAGCAGTTCGATGCCCAGGTTGTCACGGATGAAATATTCGGCGGTGAAGATCGGGCGTGTATCTGCGTCAATCGTCGCAGGTGCGCCAGCGATCGTGCCGTTGTCGGATTTCGGGTCCAAATAACCCACACCGATGCCGACGGTCCAATCTCCTTGCGATTGGGCGAATGCAGGGGCGGCCATCGCCACAAGGGCGGTGGACAGGGTCAATGCGGCGAGTTTCTTGGTCATATTCTTGCCTTTGGTTCTGTTGATGGGACTGGAGTCGCAGACTGGCGTCCGGGTCGCCCTGATCTGCATCAAATTCCGGTGACTGCGGGACCGGATGAAATCTGGTTAAGTGCAAGAGAAACAAGGGAGTTTCACGGTGCTAAACGCTGAGCGCATACCGGGTTTGCGCCCAGGGGGTGGCTGGGACGTGCCTGCGCAATTGAACATGGCGTGGCAATGCCTGCGCCATGCTCATGATCAGGTGGCGTTGATTGATTTGACCGGTACGGATGCACGCCAAGTCACCTGCGGACAGCTGGCTAATATGTCGGATGATCTGTCCCGCGCCCTGCTGCGCCGTGTGCAGCCCGGAGACCGCGTCGGCGTGCTGCTGAGCCAGTCCGCCTGGTGCGCCGCAGCCCATCTGGCCATCTGGAAGATCGGAGCGATCTCTGTCCCGCTGTTTAAATTGTTCAAGCAGGATGCCCTGAGGTCGCGGGTCGGAGATGCGGGCGCCAAAATTGTGCTGACCGATGCCGAAGGGGCTGCACTGCTGGGCGATTTGGCCGAAGCTCTGATTGCATCAGAAATTGGTGAGGCTGGCGCACCCGTTCCATTCGCCGACACCGGTCCCGAGGACCCAGCGGTGCTGATCTATACCTCAGGTACCACAGGAAGCCCAAAGGGCGCGCTGCATGGGCATCGTGTGCTGACCGGGCATTTGCCGGGTGTCTCGATCAGTCATAACCATTTGCGTGAGGGCGATTGCCTGTGGACACCGGCGGATTGGGCATGGATCGGCGGTTTGTTCGATGTGCTAATGCCGGGCCTGGCGCTTGGTATTCCCGTGGTCGCGGCGCGGCTTGAGAAATTCACGCCCGAAGCCTGCGCCGATATTGTCGCGCGCGGCGGAGTGCGTAACGTGTTCTTCCCACCCACGGCCTTGCGAATGCTGAAAGCGGCAGATCAGAGTATTCCCGGCCTGCGCTCGGTCGCGTCCGGGGGCGAGCCCTTGGGGGTCGAGATGCTGGCCTGGGGGCAAAAAGCGTTTGGTCTGACGATCAACGAGTTCTACGGCCAGACCGAATGCAATATGGTGGTGTCCTCTTGCGCCGAGGATTTCCCAGTGCAGCCCGGTTGTATCGGCAAACCCGTGCCGGGGCATGACGTGGCGGTGATCGACGAAGACGGCAATCCGACGACCGAGGAAGGCGACGTGGCGATCCGGCGCGGGTCCGCCTCGATGCTGCTGGAATATTGGAAACGGCCCGAGGCGACGGCTGAGAAATTCCGGGGCGATTGGTTGATCACCGGAGATCGAGGCGTTTGGGAGGGTGAGTTCCTGCGCTTTGTTGGTCGCGACGACGACGTGATTACCTCAGCCGGATACCGCATCGGCCCTGCCGAGATCGAGGATTGCCTGCTGACCCATCCCGCGGTGGCGACAGTAGGTGTGGTCGGCAAGCCCGACCCGCTGCGGACCGAGATCGTCAAGGCGTATGTGGTGCTGAAACCGGGGGCTCAGGCTGCAGAGCGTGAGTTGCAGGATTGGGTCAAAGACCGTTTGGCGCATTACTCTTATCCGCGCGAAGTGGCGTTTCTGGAGGAATTGCCGATGACGGTGACGGGGAAGGTGATCCGGAAAGAGTTGAAGGCTCGGGCGGCGGGGGAGACCGACAATGAATAAGATTTTGCGGCGTCTGTCAGGGTTAAAGTACCCCAAATATGGGGTGCCGCAGCCCTTAAGTGTTTTGAACACTAGGGTTGGCAGTGAGGAGTACGAGCCAGCTGTAAGGTGTGGCAACTGCGAAGCTTGGCTGCGCGTTAAGTCCAAGAATGGGGTTTTTCATTTCTTACTATTGTTTTTTCTGATGACGCTGCCTTTGCCTTTCTTGGCACTGGATGAGATTAGAATCAATTTGAACAACCCTGAAGGGCTGTTCAATTGGCCCCTCTCGTCTTCTGCAAAGAGCGTAACCTTCTACATAATTTACTTCGCAGTGGTGGTCTTGCCCATAAGTAATCGGGCATTGAAGGTGGATATCTAAAAATGAAACTCACATCAAAAGCCATGCCCGCCTCCGAGGGCTTCAAAGCAAACCGCGCCGCTCATCTCGACGCGCTGGCCCAAATCTCAGCTGCTGCCGAAGCGGCCCGGATGGGCGGGGGCGAGAAATCCCGCGCGCGGCATGAATCACGGGGCAAAATGCTGCCGCGGCGCAGGGTCGCGAACCTGTTGGACGCGGGCTCTCCGTTTCTGGAAATCGGCGCGACGGCGGCGCATGGGATGTATGGCGATGCCGCACCTTGTGCCGGGGTGATTGCCGGGATCGGTCGTGTGCAGGGCCGGGAGGTTATGGTGGTCTGCAACGACGCTACCGTAAAGGGCGGCACATATTACCCGCTGTCAGTCAAGAAACATCTGCGCGCTCAGGAGATTGCCGAGGAAAACCATCTGCCCTGCATCTATCTGGTCGATAGCGGCGGTGCGAACCTGCCCAATCAGGATGAGGTTTTTCCCGACCGCGACCATTTTGGCCGCATTTTCTATAATCAGGCGCGGATGAGCGCGAAGGGGATCGCTCAGATCGCGGTGGTGATGGGGTCGTGTACGGCGGGCGGGGCTTATGTGCCCGCGATGTCTGATGTGACGATCATCGTGAAAGAGCAGGGCACCATTTTTTTGGCCGGGCCACCTCTGGTTAAGGCCGCGACGGGCGAGGTCGTCAGTGCCGAGGAATTGGGTGGGGGAGACGTCCACACCCGCTTGTCCGGCGTGGCGGATTATCTGGCCGAGGATGACGCCCACGCGCTTGCCTTGGCCCGGCGCGCGGTTGGGTCGTTGGGCGGTGCCGAACTTAAGCGTGGCCTACAGTTTGAAACGTCGGAGGAACCTGCGTACGACCCTGAGGAAATTCTTGGCGTCGTCCCTGCTGATCTGCGCACGCCCTATGATATCCGCGAGGTGATTGCACGTTTGGTTGATGGCTCGCGGTTTGATGAGTTCAAGCCCCGGTTCGGTGAGACACTGGTGACTGGATTTGCTCATGTCAAAGGCTGTCCGGTCGGGATCATTGCCAACAACGGCGTTTTGTTTTCCGAAGCTGCACAGAAGGGTGCGCATTTTGTGGAACTGTGTTCGCAGCGCAAGACGCCGCTTGTGTTCCTGCAGAACATCACCGGCTTCATGGTGGGACGGAAATATGAAAACGAAGGTATCGCCCGGCACGGGGCCAAGATGGTGACGGCGGTGGCGACGACCTCGGTGCCGAAGGTTACGATGCTGGTGGGCGGCTCGTTCGGGGCCGGGAACTATGGCATGGCCGGTCGGGCCTATCAGCCAAGGTTCTTGTGGACCTGGCCAAACTCGCGCATTTCCGTGATGGGCGGTGAGCAGGCGGCGGGCGTTCTGGCCACCGTGAAACGCGACGGCATCGAACGGCAGGGCGGCACTTGGTCGGCTGAGGAAGAGGCCGAGTTCAAACGCCCAACGCTGGAGATGTTCGAAGAGCAGTCCCACCCGCTCTATGCCTCGGCGAGGCTATGGGATGACGGCATCATCGATCCGCGCAAGTCGCGCGACGTTCTGGCCCTGTCGCTGAGCGCGGCGCTGAATGCACCCATTGAGGAGACACGTTTCGGCGTGTTCAGGATGTAAGATGAGCGTTTGTGTGAATGATGTCGTGGCGCGCTATCCAGGTTCGCAAACCTTCAAGTTTGGCGACAATGCTGAATTGAGCGCTGAGCTGTTGTCTCTGGTGCGAACGGGTCGGAAAACGGCGACTTGCGGAGCTTTGCGTGACTATCCCGAAGACAGCCCGGCGAAGCCTGTCGTGGGGCGGCGTGATATCGCACTGGAATGGGATGATCGCCCGGCATTGGTGATCGAAACGGTCGACGTGGCGATCTGTCGGTATTGCGACGTGACCGAAGATTTTGCGTTGGCCGAAGGCGAAAATGAAACCCTTGAAGGGTGGCGTGAGCACCACCGCCAGTATTTTGAGCGCAATGGCGGGTTTGATCCCAAGATGGAATTGCTCTGTGAACGGTTCCGCCTCATCGAAGATCTAGCGGCTGAGGAGTAAACTATGTTCAACAAAATCCTGATTGCCAACCGGGGTGAGATCGCCTGCCGCGTTATGGAAACTGCTCAGAAGATGGGCGTGTCCTGCGTTGCGGTGTATTCGGACGCGGACGCCTCGGCCAAGCATGTGCAGATGGCGGATCAAGCTGTTCATATCGGTGGTGCGGCCCCTGCCGAGAGTTATCTGAAGGGCGATGTAATCATTCAGGCCGCGTTGGATGCGGGCGCGCAGGCGATCCATCCCGGCTATGGGTTTCTGTCCGAAAACCCTGATTTCGTGGATGCGGTTGAGGCTGCGGGGTTGGTTTTCATTGGCCCGTCAGCGGATGCGATCCGCAAGATGGGCCTGAAAGATGCCGCTAAGGTTCTGATGGAGCAGGCCGGTGTTCCGGTGGTCCCAGGCTATCACGGTGACAATCAGGATGCCGAGCATCTGGCGGGCGCAGCGGATACCATAGGCTATCCGGTTCTTATCAAGGCCGTGGCAGGCGGTGGCGGCAAGGGCATGCGGCTTGTCGAACGGCCCGAGGATTTTGCCGCAGCGCTGGACAGTGCCCGCGGTGAGGCCAAGACCGCTTTCGGCAATGATGCGGTGCTGGTCGAGAAGTTCGTCGCCAAGCCGCGCCATATTGAGGTGCAGGTTTTTGGCGATGGCACCCATGCGGTGCATTTGTTCGAACGCGATTGCTCGTTGCAGCGGCGACATCAGAAGGTGATCGAAGAGGCTCCGGCCCCCGGCATGACGCCTGAGATGCGCGCGGCTATGGGGCAGGCGGGCGTTCGTGCCGCCGAGGCGATTGGCTACAAAGGCGCGGGCACGGTTGAGTTCATTGTGGACGCCTCGGACGGGCTGCGCCCAGACAGGTTCTGGTTCATGGAGATGAACACACGCTTGCAGGTGGAACACCCTGTGACCGAAGCGATTACGGGTGTTGATCTTGTCGAATGGCAATTGCGCGTCGCGGCGGGTGAAAGCTTGCCGAAGCAGCAGGAAGACCTGTCGATCCAGGGCCATGCGTTTGAGGCACGGCTTTATGCGGAAGATGTTCCGAAAGGGTTCCTGCCTGCGACGGGTACGCTGACGCATCTGGATTTCCCTGCCAATTGCCGCGCCGACAGTGGCGTGCGGGCAGGGGATACGATCAGCCCATGGTATGACCCGATGATTGCCAAAGTGGTTGTGCACGGGCCGACCCGCTCTGTCGCACTTGAGACGTTGCACCGGGTTTTACAAACAACCAAAGTGGCGAGCACCGTAACAAACCTGGCTTTCCTGGGGGCGTTGACCCGTCATACGGGGTTTGCCTCGGGCGATGTGGATACGGGTTTGATCGGGCAGGACCTTGAGACATTGGTTCAGGAGCCAGAACCTTCGGTCGAGGCAGTTGTTGCTGCTGCAATGACAGCTTTGGAGCTGGTGAATGTCGCGCCTGAAACCGGGTTCTCTCTTTGGGCTCCGTTGCATCGCGCCGTGCAACTCTCCGCTGAGGGCGAAACCCTGGATCTGGATGTGCAAGTCGACGGACCGGATCGTCAGATTTGGCAAATGGGAGAGGATCGCGTCTTGGCCGAGCGGACCTCGGATCGCTGGACACTGAACGGTGCGCCGATGCCAGACGTTTCTGTAAGTGGGTCGACCCTGACCGTGTTTACGGATTATGGCCGCAGCTTTGATCTGATCGACCCACTTGATCGGGATGCCAGTGCTACGGGCGATACCAATGTGATCGAGGCGCCGATGCCAGGTCTGGTCAAAGCGGTCTTTGCGACAGCGGGTCAGGCCGTGCAAGAGGGTGATCGCTTGGCCATTCTTGAGGCGATGAAGATGGAGCATTCCCTGCTGGCGGCGCGTGATGGCGTTGTGGCCGAGGTGCTGGTCGAAGATGGTGCTCAGGTCGAAGCCGGAGCAGCCTTGGTGCGGTTGGAGGAAGAGTGATCTGTACCCGCGTCGCTACACGTGGCACGGTCAGATCATCCGTTTTGAAAACAAAAAGCAGCCAGAAGGGGCACAGACATGGGTGATCAGGTCGGGATTTATGAAGTTGGGCCGCGCGATGGGCTGCAGAACGAAAAGCGTGAGATACCTGTTGCCGACAAAGTGGCACTGATCGACTGCCTCAGCCGTGCCGGGTTCCGTCGGATTGAAGTCGCAAGTTTTGTGTCACCAAAATGGGTGCCGCAGATGGCCGGGACAGCACAAGTTCTGGCCGGGATCAACCGCGCGGATGGTGTCCGCTACGCGGCGCTAACGCCCAATATGCGTGGGTATGAGGATGCGCTGGCGGCCAAGGCAGACGAGATTGCCGTGTTTGCCTCGGCGTCCGAGGGGTTTTCCAAGGCCAATGTCAACGCGTCAATCGCGGAATCGATTGAGCGGTTCGTTCCGATTCTGGAAGCAGCGCGCCATATCGACCTGCCGGTACGCGGTTATGTCTCATGTGTGACCGATTGCCCGTATGACGGCCCAACCCCGCCCGAGAAAGTGGCCGAGGTTGCAGACCGGTTGTTTGCGCTGGGCTGCTACGAGGTCTCGTTAGGTGATACGATCGGGCAGGGAACGCCAGACAAGGTCGCACATATGCTTTTGGCGGTGCGCGAAAGGGTTCCCGTGACGCGGCTGGCGGGGCATTTCCACGACACCAATGGACGCGCAATTGACAATATCGATGCGGCGCTGGCGCTGGGCGTGCGTGTGTTCGACGCAGCCGTCGGTGGGTTGGGCGGTTGCCCCTATGCGCCGGGGGCCGAAGGCAATGTAGCCACCGAAGCCGTCGCCGAGCATTTGCAACGACTAGGATATGAAACGGGGCTGGACCTCGATGTGATTGAAGAAGCCGCGCGGATGGCAAAGGCACTAAGGGGCTGAAATGTTTGAAACACTCGCGATCTCGACCGATTCACGAGGGATAGCCACTCTGACCCTGAGTCGGGCAGAAAAGCACAACGCTTTGTCGGGTCAGATGATCACCGAGCTGACCCAAGCCGCAGAGCAATTGGGGCAGGACGATACTGTCCGGGTCGTTGTTCTGGCCGCAGCCGGAAAGAGCTTTTGCGCAGGTGGCGATCTGGGTTGGATGCAGGATCAGATGGCGGCGGATAAAGCGACCCGTTTCACCGAGGCCCGCAAGCTGGCTGAGATGCTGCAAGCATTGAACACACTGCCCAAGCCTTTGATCGGCGCACTGCAGGGTAACGCCTTTGGCGGCGGTGTTGGGATGGCTGCTGTCTGCGACATCGCAATAGGGGTGGACAGCCTCAAGATGGGTCTGACTGAAACCCGGCTGGGCCTGATCCCTGCCACCATCGGGCCTTACGTCATCGCCCGTATGGGCGAAGCGCGTGCGCGCAGAGTGTTTATGTCGGCCCGATTGTTCGATGCTGCAGAGGCTGTTGAGCTGGGCTTGCTGGCAAAGACGGTGTCCGTAGACCAGCTTGCGGATGCAATAGAGGATGAAATTCGACCCTATCTGTCATGCGCGCCCGGCGCGGTTGCCTCGGCCAAAGAGCTGATCAGAACTCTGGGCCCGCACATTGATGACGCTGTGATAGACCAGACCATTGGGGAACTGGTTGAACGCTGGGAAACGGAAGAGGCGCGTGAAGGAATTGCGGCGTTCTTCGAAAAACGAAAACCTGCATGGAATAAGTAGGTTTAACAAAGAACCGCTTGGCCTTGGCAAGAAACCCCGCTGCGATTCTATGCCGCGCTGTCAAGCGCATGTTTGATGTCGTGGGGCACTGTGTTCGGTTGACCACCTGACCCCGCAGGGATAGAGAATGTCCAGTCAACACGCCAATTGACGGCGCACCCTTTTGGGATATGCGCAGGAAAGGAGCTATTCGTGGAAGACCTGCTGCGGGAGTACCTCCCGATTCTGGTGTTTCTGGCCGTTGCCGTTGGCCTTGGGATCGTCCTGATTCTGGCTGCTGTGGTTCTGGCCGTCCGCAATCCAGACCCCGAAAAGGTCAGCGCATATGAATGTGGTTTCAATGCCTTCGACGATGCGCGGATGAAATTCGATGTCCGGTTCTATCTGGTGTCGATTCTTTTCATCATCTTCGATCTTGAAATCGCCTTCCTGTTCCCTTGGGCCGTCGGCTTCAAGGACATCAGCGATGTCGGATTTTGGTCGATGATGGTGTTCCTTGGTGTTCTGACCATCGGCTTTGCCTATGAGTGGAAGAAGGGGGCCTTGGAATGGGAGTGATGACGGGTGCAAACATTGCTGGCGTCGACAAAGAAGTCGCCACCCAGGCCCTGAACGCTGAGCTGCAGGATAAGGGCTTCTTGCTGACCTCGACCGAGGACATCATCAACTGGGCGCGCACCGGGTCGCTGCATTGGATGACCTTTGGTCTGGCCTGCTGCGCGGTTGAAATGATGCATACCTCGATGCCCCGTTATGATGCGGAACGGTTTGGTATCGCGCCGCGTGCGTCCCCACGCCAGTCAGACGTGATGATCGTGGCAGGCACGCTGACCAACAAGATGGCCCCGGCGCTTCGTAAAGTTTACGACCAGATGCCCGAGCCGCGTTATGTGATCTCGATGGGATCCTGCGCCAATGGCGGTGGCTATTATCACTACTCTTACTCGGTCGTACGTGGCTGTGACCGGGTTGTGCCTGTGGACATTTACGTGCCGGGTTGCCCTCCGACCGCTGAGGCGTTGCTGTATGGTCTGATGCAACTGCAACGCAAAATCCGCCGTACCGGCACCATCGTCCGCTGAGGAGAGAGTTGATGAGCGAAGCACTCAAAGAACTCGGCGCACAGCTGGAGCTGAAGCGGGCCGATTGCGTCTTGTCCTGGGATGTCACCCATGGAGAGCTGAATGTCGATGTGGCGCCGTCAAACCTGGTTGAATTTATCGAATTTCTGAAAAGCGACCGGTCTTGCCAGTTTTCAACCCTGGTGGACATCACCGGTGTCGATTATCCCGAACGCGCCAAGCGGTTCGATGTGGTCTATCACTTCCTGTCGATGTACCAGAATCAACGCATCCGCCTGCGGGTTTCGATCCGCGAGGAGGACATGGTGCCCTCGATCGTCGATGTTCACCCCTCGGCCAATTGGTTCGAGCGTGAGGTGTTCGACATGTTTGGCATCCTGTTCTCGGGTCACCCGGATCTGCGGCGTATCCTGACAGACTATGGTTTCCGCGGCTATCCGCTGCGCAAGGACTTTCCGACCACCGGATATACCGAGGTTCGCTATGACGAGGCGCAAAAACGCGTGGTCTACGAACCCGTCAGTCTGGTGCAGGAATACCGACAATTCGATTTCATGTCCCCATGGGAAGGTGCCAACTACATTCTGCCAGGGGATGAGAAACAGGAGACCTAATCATGTTCGAGTTCCTGATCTGGATTGTTTTGGTGGTTGCAACGGTTGTACCGATGATCAAGCTGCTGCCGCATTTCGGGATCAACAAGAACTGGGCGTTTGCGTGCCTCATCTCTCCGGTCGTGATTGTCCTCCTTTGGATGATGGCCATGAAATTGCAAGAGATGGAGCGGCGTTGACATGATAGGTGAACTGATCGTTTTGGGCGCTTTGGGCGTCTTGCTTGCAGGGGCCGCTGCCAAAGCGGCCGAAGCCGAAAAGGTCCGGGTGCGGGCTGAGGCGAAAAAGAAGAAACGAGGGCGTTGATGGACGGCTCAAGATACGATGATGGCAGCACGGACGCGCTGAGCGGAGAACAGAAGATCCGCAACTTCAACATCAACTTCGGCCCGCAACACCCTGCGGCGCACGGGGTTCTGCGTCTGGTTCTCGAGCTCGACGGCGAGATCGTCGAGCGATGCGATCCGCATATCGGCCTGCTGCACCGTGGCACCGAAAAGCTGATGGAAAGTCGGACATATCTGCAGAACCTGCCGTATTTCGACCGTCTGGATTATGTGGCGCCGATGAACCAGGAACATGCCTGGTGTTTGGCCATCGAAAAGCTGACCGGTGTCGAAGTACCGCGTCGGGGTTCGCTGATCCGGGTTTTGTATTCCGAAATCGGGCGCATCCTGAATCACCTGCTGAATGTGACCACGCAGGCAATGGATGTAGGTGCTCTGACCCCGCCGCTCTGGGGCTTTGAAGAGCGCGAAAAGCTGATGGTGTTCTATGAGCGCGCCTGTGGAGCCCGCCTGCACGCCGCCTATTTCCGCCCTGGCGGTGTCCATCAGGACCTGCCGCCGGAACTGCTGGACGATATCGAGGCGTGGAGCCACGAGTTCCCCGCCGTTCTGGACGACATTGACGGATTGCTGACCGAAAACCGCATCTTCAAACAGCGCAACGCTGATATTGGCGTTGTGACCGAGGATGACATCCAGAAATACGGCTTCTCGGGCGTGATGGTCCGTGGGTCCGGTCTGGCTTGGGACTTGCGCCGTGCGCAGCCCTACGAATGCTATGACGAATTCGAATTCCAGATCCCAGTCGGTAAAAATGGCGACTGCTATGACCGTTATCTCTGCCGCATGGAAGAGATGCGCCAGTCGCTGCTGATCATTCGACAGGCCATAGCCAAGATCCGTGAATGCCCGGGTGACGTTCTGGCCCGTGGCAAGATCACCCCGCCGAAACGGTCAGACATGAAGACCTCGATGGAGAGCCTGATCCATCACTTCAAACTGTATACCGAAGGCTTCCATGTCCCCGCAGGCGAGGTCTATGCCGCGGTCGAGGCCCCCAAGGGCGAATTCGGCGTCTATCTGGTCGCCGACGGCACCAATAAGCCTTACAGGGCCAAGCTGCGCGCGCCGGGCTTCCTGCACCTGCAAGCCATGGACCACGTTGCCGGAGGTCACCAATTAGCTGACGTCGCCGCCATCATCGGCACCATGGATGTAGTGTTTGGGGAGATTGATCGCTAATGGATTGGCTTACAAATAATGCCGAAGAAATCAGGTTAATCTCAACTGTTCTCGGTATCGTAGCGGCACTTTTTGGGTTCTATAAGTTCTACCTGCAAAGGGTTGAACAATCCCAGAAATTAGATGCGGAACGGCGTCAGCAGACGGTAAGCAGTTGGCGCAAGGCAAAACTCCAAGAGATTATGACTCAATCGGATAATTTACTTTCGATAGGTCAACTCACCGAAAAGCTTAAAGCATCAGCATTTGATGTTGAATTCGATATTGAGAAAGATGACTTGAAAGAACAGACTGTGCGTTTGCTGGTCTTGGAACTGGTCCGAGATGGTATTCTGGTCCAATTCCTAAAGGATATCTATGGACTCAAATTGCTACCATACAATCCAGCCGCGCAGTTGACCGCAGATCAAGTCAAGGGAAACCAGGCTTTGCGCGCAGCGTTTGCGAAAATAGTTGACTTTCCAGGCAGATATGACAGTGCCCGATTGTTCGACGAAGTCGGCGTGGAGGCGGGGTTGTCCAAAGCGGACTTTTTGCTGGCGATAAGCGACTTTGAGAGAATGAATCTAGCTAGCAAAAATGCTGAGGGTTTTTGGTCACCCAATTCAAGCTCTTCGGTACCGAATTAGTGCATAGCGAAGTTACAGAGAGAACATGAGATAGCCGAGATGCTCCGTCGCCTCCATTCAGATCAACCCGAAAGCTTCGCTTTTACCGCTGCCAACCAGCAATGGGCCGAAGCTCAGATCACCAAATACCCCGAAGGCCGTCAGGCCAGCGCGGTCATCCCGCTGCTTTGGCGCGCGCAAGAGCAGGAGGGCTGGCTAAGCCGTCCGGCGATTGAATCTGTTGCCGACATGCTGGGCATGGCCTATATCCGCGTGCTCGAGGTCGCTTCGTTCTATTTCATGTTCCAACTGCAACCGGTTGGGTCTGTTGCACATATTCAGGTCTGCGGCACGACCTCCTGCATGATATGCGGGGCCGAGGATCTGATTGCGGTGTGCAAGGAAAAGATCGCAGCCAAGCCGCATGAGCTGTCTGCCGATGGCAAGTTGAGTTGGGAAGAGGTCGAATGCCTCGGCTCCTGCACCAACGCTCCGATGGCGCAGATTGGTAAGGATTACTACGAAGACCTGACGGCTGAGAGTTTTGGCAGGATCATCGACGATCTGGTCGCTGGCAAGGTGCCGACGCCTGGACCGCAGAATGGGCGCTATGCGGCTGAGCCGTTGAAGGGGCTGAGCAGCTTGTCGGAATATGAAGCTGGAAAGCCGGAACACAACGCAAGCGTTGAGCTGGCGACGGATCTGGGCGACACGGTCAAGCGCATCGACGGAACCGAAGTGCCGATCCTGACGCCGTGGTTGGGCAAGGATGGCAAGCAGGCTGGGGCCTCGGCTGCGGCGAAGCCTCCCAAAGCACCAGAACCCGCGAAACCGGCGGTGAAGCAAGCGGAAGAAGCAAAAGCCAAGGCCGAGCCGGAAGCTGTCAAAGAAGACGCGCCCAGAACGCTGAACGAGGCCCGAGGCGGATTGCCGGACGACCTCAAGCTGCTGAAAGGCGTTGGTCCCAAGCTGGAAGAAACGCTGAATGAGCTGGGTTTCTATCACTACGACCAGATCGCATCCTGGACACCCGAACATGTGGCCTGGGTTGATGCACGCCTGAAGTTCAAGGGCCGGATCGAACGCGACGGTTGGATCGAACAGGCGGCTAAGCTTGGGGCGGGTGAGGAAACCGAATTCGCCAAACGTGCCAAGGAAGACGGCACCTACGAAGACTAAGCGGATGCCCACCCGGGGCATCAGGGAAAGATGGACAAAGATAAGGAACAGGCCATAGCCCGCAAGGGTCGACACATCGGGGTGGTCATCGCCGTGACCATGCTGATCTGGCTTGCCATGAACCTGTTCATCGGCCCCGCGCTGGGTTTGACCACCCGGCACGCTCTGCTGTTTGATCTCGCTGCTTTGGCGGGTTTCATCTATGCGGGCATCAACATTTTTCAACTCTGGCGCATGCGTCAGGACAGCTGAAGGTAACACGCGATGCTGAAGGATCAGGACCGGATCTTTACCAACATCTACGGGATGCATGAGCGCACGCTGAAGGGCGCGCAGGCCCGCGGGCATTGGGACGGCACTGCTGGCCTGATCGAAAAGGGCCGCGACTGGATCATCCAGACGATGAAAGACTCGGGTTTGCGCGGTCGCGGCGGTGCGGGCTTTCCGACGGGCCTGAAATGGTCGTTCATGCCCAAGGAAAGCGACGGTCGTCCGGCTTATCTGGTGGTGAACGCGGATGAATCCGAGCCCGGCACCTGCAAAGACCGCGAAATCATGCGCCATGACCCGCATACGCTGATCGAAGGCTGTCTGATCGCGTCTTTCGCTATGAACGCGCATACCTGCTACATCTACCTGCGCGGCGAATACATCCGCGAGCGCGAGGCGCTACAGGCCGCGATTGATGAGGCTTATGACGCCGGTCTGCTGGGTAAAAACGCGGCGGGTTCAGGCTGGGATTTCGATCTGTTCCTGCATCACGGTGCGGGCGCCTATATCTGCGGTGAGGAAACCGCGCTGATCGAAAGCCTTGAGGGCAAAAAGGGCATGCCGCGGATGAAACCTCCGTTCCCGGCAGGGGCTGGCCTCTATGGCTGCCCGACCACGGTGAACAACGTGGAATCAATCGCCGTCGTGCCGACCATCCTGCGCCGGGGTGCGGACTGGTTCGCAGGCTTTGGCCGTCAGAACAACGCGGGCACAAAGCTGTTTGCGATCTCGGGCCATGTGAACAACCCTTGCGTCGTGGAAGAGGCGATGTCGATTTCCTTCGAGGACCTGATCGAAACCCATTGCGGCGGCATTCGCGGTGGGTGGGACAACCTGTTGGCGGTTATCCCGGGTGGCTCGTCTGTTCCGTGCGTGCGCGGTGAAAACATGCGCGACGCGATCATGGATTTTGACTACTTGCGCAATGATCTGGGCTCGGGCCTTGGTACGGCTGCGGTGATCGTGATGGACAAGTCGACGGACATCATCAAGGCGATCTGGCGGCTGTCGAAATTCTACAAGCACGAAAGCTGCGGCCAGTGTACGCCATGCCGGGAAGGCACCGGCTGGATGATGCGCGTTATGGATCGTCTGGTGCGCGGCGAGGCCGAATTGGAAGAGATCGACATGCTGTTTGATGTGACCAAACAGGTCGAAGGCCATACCATCTGTGCCTTGGGTGACGCGGCCGCCTGGCCGATCCAGGGCCTGATCCGCAACTTCCGGGAAGAGATCGAGGACCGCATCAAGGCCCAGAAATCGGGCCGCATGGGTGCGATGGCAGCGGAGTAAACCGAATGGAAGCCTTTGCTGAATATTCACACGCCATAGCATCCGTTGTGTTCTTCACATTGGTCGTTTTGTTTCTGGCCCCGTTTTCCGCGTTGGCCAAGCAGGGCAAGGGCTTGGCACCCGGTGCCACGCCCGAGCAGGATTATGGCGATCAAGCCTATCGTCTGAACCGGGCCTATCTGAACGGGACCGAAACGCTCCCGGCGTTTCTAACCGTTGTTGTGGCGGCAATTTTGCTGGGGGTCAGCCCATTCTGGGTCAACCTTCTGGCGTCTGTCGCATTGGTTGCACGGCTACTTATGCTGGTGGTGCATCTCAGAGGGATCGGCAAGCCGAACAGCGGTCTGCGCTCCGTGCTGTATGTGCTGGGCTGGGCCTGCATGTTTGTGATCGGGCTTATGGCATTGGTGGCGGCGTTTTGATGGCGACATGGCGGAACAAAAAACAATGAGGGAATGTATGAAGGCCCCTAAAACTCTTGTTGTTGTGCTGGCTTTGGCAAGTGTGTCTGCCTGTGGTCTGATCAGACCGTCAGAGGACCGTATTCTGTTCGATGGCAAGGCGTTTCGGACCAAAGCCAAAGCGGTCGACAAAAAGAACTCACCTGCTGAGTTTACTGTTGTCGTCAAAGGTGTATCGGCGTCATTGGACGGTGCGCGCGAAGCTGGACGGCACGAGGGCACAAAGTTCTGCGTCCAGAATTTCGGGTCGTCGCGGATCAATTGGAAAGTGGGGCCAGACACAGAACCGCAGCAGCTTACCATTGCCGACGACCAACTCACATTTGCAGGAACTTGCCAACGGCCATGATGACCGGTGTTTTTGCATATCGTGACGTGTCGCGCATGGCGTTATTGCCTAGCAGACGCACATTCCTTCGTCTTGGACAGTCCAAGACGAAAGGAAAACCCATGTCATTTGCAAAAACAGTCGCTCTGGCCGCTTTGATGGCTTTCCCTGCCGCAGCAGATGCAAAGCCGCCCTTGAGGGAAGTCAAAGAGATCGACAACGAACTCTACTACATCGCCATCGCAAACGAGATTTCGGAATTCTGCCCTTCGATCAGCGGGCGGCGACTGAAGGCGATCAGCGTGATGTGGGGGCTGCGGTCCAAGGCAAACGAATTGGGGTATTCGGATACGGAAATCCGGTCTTACGTGGAATCGGATGCGGAAAAAGACCGGATGCGCGCCAAGGGCGAGGCGTATCTGGCCTCAAACGGCGTGACGTATGAAAACCCCACCACATTCTGCACCCTGGGGCAGAAGGAAATCCAAAGAAACAGCGCAATTGGCGTTTATTTGAGGGCGAACTAGACCATGTCTGACCTCCGCAAGATCAATATCGACGGGCAGGAAATCGAAGTCGAAGGCGCGATGACCCTGATCCAGGCTTGTGAGCAAGCCGGGGTAGAAGTGCCGCGCTTCTGTTACCACGAACGTTTGTCGATCGCCGGGAACTGCCGGATGTGTCTGGTCGAGGTTGTTGGCGGCCCACCGAAGCCTGCGGCCTCGTGCGCGATGCAGGTTCGGGACCTGCGTCCCGGGCCAGAAGGGCAGCCGCCTGTGGTCAAGACCAACTCGCCTATGGTCAAAAAGGCCCGCGAAGGGGTGATGGAGTTCCTGCTGATCAACCACCCGCTGGATTGCCCGATTTGCGACCAGGGCGGTGAGTGCGACCTGCAGGATCAGGCGATGGCTTATGGTGTCTCGGGTTCACGCTTCAAAGAGGCGAAGCGCGCGGTCGATGATCTGGATCTTGGTCCGCTGGTTGGCACGGCGATGACCCGTTGCATCAGCTGCACCCGCTGCGTGCGTTTCACGACCGAGGTCGCTGGGATCGCTCAGATGGGTCAGACCGGGCGGGGTGAGGATGCCGAGATCACCTCGTACTTGAATCAGACTCTGGATTCGAACCTGCAGGGCAATATCATCGATCTGTGCCCGGTCGGGGCGCTGACGTCGAAACCTTACGCCTTTACTGCCCGCCCATGGGAGTTGACCAAGACAGAAAGCATCGACGTTATGGATGCCCTTGGATCGAACATCCGCGTAGATACTAAAGGGCGCGAAGTGATGCGCTTTTTGCCACGCAACCATGATGGCGTGAATGAAGAGTGGATCAGCGACAAGACCCGCTTCGTCTGGGATGGCTTGCGCCGCCAGCGATTGGATCGGCCGTATATCCGAGAGAACGGCAAGTTGCGCCCGGCTACATGGCCCGAGGCGCTGACCAAAGCTGCTGAGGCACTGAAAGGGGCTGAAAAGCTTGCGGGGATCGTAGGTGATCTGACCTCGGTCGAAGCAACCTTTGCCCTGAAGCAGATGATCGAAGGGCAGGGCGGTGTTGTCGAATGCCGCACCGATGGGGCCAAGTTGCCTGCGGGCAATCGGGGTGCCTATGCCGGAACTGCTGCAATCGAAGATATCGATACGGCGGAACGTATTCTGTTGATCGGTACCAACCCGCGTGATGAAGCCCCTGTTCTGAACGCGCGAATCCGCAAAGCCTGGACGCACGGGGCCGAGGTGGCTCTGGTCGGTCCGGCGGTCGATCTGACCTATGACTATCATCACATGGGCGATGATCGTGCGGCCTTGCAGAAGGTCGTCGACATGGGGGGCAATGAGGCCATCAAAGGTAAGCCTTCGTTGGTCATCGTAGGGCAAGGCGCGTTGCAAGAGGCAGATGGCGAGGCCGTTCTGGCGGCGGCGCAAATCATTGCAACCAATACAGAAAGCGGGTTGATCGTACTGCATACGGCGGCCTCACGCGTGGGCGCGATGGATGTAGATGCAACCAACGAAGGTGGCATGGATCCAATCAGCGCAGCGGACGTAATCTATAACCTCGGCGCGGATGAGGTCGAGATCGGTGAAGGTGCGTTTGTCATATATCAAGGCAGCCATGGGGACCGGGGTGCGCACCGCGCCGACGTGATCCTGCCGGGCGCGGCTTATACCGAGGAAAACGGTCTGTTCGTGAACACCGAAGGTCGCCCGCAACTGGCCATGCGCGCTGGTTTTGCACCGGGCGGCGCCAAAGAAAACTGGGCGATTCTGCGTGCGCTTTCGGCCGAGCTGGGTGCAACACTACCCTTCGACACGCTGGCGCAATTGCGGACCCTGCTGATCGAGGCCGTGCCACATCTGGCGCAGATCGATGAGGTCATCGAAAACGAAGTCCAGCCGCTCGACACAGCGCCGCTGGGTCAGGCCACGTTCCGCAACGCGGTCAAGGATTTCTACCTGACCAACCCGATTGCCCGTGCGTCTCAACTTATGGCCGAGCTTTCGGCACAGGCCCAGGCGCGTCAGGCCGAAAAGATCGCGGCGGAATGAACCAGAACCGTTTCATATCGCTTGCAAAAGCGGCTGCAGGGTGGCAGTTCGCCGCGCTGGATTTGTGTGTGAAACTTAAGATTAAGGGTAGCGCAGAAGCAGCAGATGCTGTTTACACCAACGCGCCGACCCAGTCGCTCTTTGCGCAGGCATCTGGCCTTTGCATCGCGGGCGGAAAACGGAATACCCACGGTGTGAGGACCAATGGCTGAATTCTTTAACACCCCAGGCGGAATAGCCATCATCATTCTAGCGCAAGTGCTTGCCGTTGTAGCGTTCGTGATGATCTCGCTTTTGTTCCTTGTTTACGGCGACCGCAAGATCTGGGCCGCTGTCCAGATGCGCCGAGGTCCGAACGTTGTAGGCGCTTACGGCCTGCTGCAATCGGTGGCCGACGCGCTGAAATACGTGGTGAAAGAGGTCGTCATCCCTGCTGGGGCAGACCGGACCGTCTTTATCCTTGCGCCGCTGACCAGCTTTGTTCTGGCGATGATCGCCTGGGCTGTAATTCCGTTCAACGATGGCTGGGTGCTGTCGGATATCAACGTTGCCATTCTCTATGTTTTCGCTGTGTCTTCTTTGGAAGTTTATGGCGTGATTATGGGTGGTTGGGCGTCGAACTCAAAGTACCCGTTCCTTGGCTCGCTGCGCTCTGCCGCGCAGATGATTTCTTACGAAGTCTCCATCGGTCTGATTATCATCGGTGTGATCATCTCGACCGGGTCGATGAACTTTGGCGACATCGTGCGTGCGCAGGACGGCTCGTTTGGGTTCTTCAGCTGGTATTGGCTGCCGCACTTCCCGATGGTGTTCCTGTTCTTCATCTCGGCATTGGCAGAAACTAACCGCCCGCCGTTCGACCTGCCCGAGGCGGAATCGGAACTGGTGGCCGGTTATCAGGTCGAATACTCGGCCACGCCATTCCTGCTGTTCATGGCGGGCGAATATATCGCCATCTTCCTGATGTGCGCCCTGACCACGCTGCTGTTCTTTGGCGGCTGGCTGTCGCCGATCCCGGGACTGCCGGATGGCGTGCTGTGGATGGTCGCCAAGATGGCGTTCTTCTTCTTCATCTTCGCGATGGTGAAGGCGATCACGCCTCGATACCGGTATGACCAGCTGATGCGCTTGGGCTGGAAAGTGTTCCTGCCGTTCTCGCTGGCTTGGGTGGTCTTCGTGGCTTTTGCTGCAAAATTCGACTGGTTCTGGGGCGCGTTTGCCCGTTGGAGCGTGGGAGGCTGATATGACGCAAATCGATTACACCCGCGCTGCCAAGTATTTCCTGCTTCAGGACTTCTGGGTCGGTATGAAATTGGGGCTGAAGTACTTTTTTGCCCCGAAAGCCACCGTGAACTATCCACACGAAAAGGGCCCTCTCAGCCCGCGCTTCCGTGGCGAACACGCCCTGCGCCGTTATCCCAACGGTGAAGAACGCTGTATCGCTTGCAAACTGTGCGAAGCGGTTTGTCCGGCGCAGGCCATCACCATCGACGCCGAACCGCGCGAGGACGGCAGCCGCCGCACCACGCGCTATGACATCGACATGACCAAGTGCATCTATTGCGGTTTCTGCCAAGAGGCCTGCCCGGTCGATGCCATCGTCGAAGGCCCGAATTTCGAATTCGCCACCGAGACCCGTGAAGAGCTGTTCTACGACAAGGAAAAACTGCTGGATAACGGCGAACGCTGGGAAGCCGAGATCGCCCGCAACTTGGAACTGGACGCACCGTACCGATGAGTGACAGCCCGAAAAATCCGTTCGAGCTGATGATGAAGCAGGCTCAGGACATGGCCAAGGCGATGAACCCGGCGATGGAGAATTTCTCGCCCAAGGGGTTCGAGGCGCTGTGGCCGACCATGCCCAAAGAGGTCATGGAGATGATGTTCGGTAACACCGTCAATAAAGACGGGCTGGATGCCAAAACCCGCCTGCTGCTGACGCTGGCCGGGCTGACCTGTCAGGGCGCGCAAGCGGATAGTGCCGTGCGCCAAACTGTGCGCCACGCGCTGGAAGCGGGTGCCAAGAAACAAGAGATCGTGGAAACGATCGGTCAGATGTCGGTCTTTGCCGGCATCCCGGCCATGACCCGTGCGCTGGATCTGGCGCAAGAGGCCATGGGCGACAACGAGGATGAGGATCAATGACCGTCTTTGCCTTCTATCTGTTTGCCATCAGCGCCATCACCGGCGGACTGTTCACGGTGATCAGCCGCCAGCCGGTGCACTCGGTGCTGTGGCTGATCCTGTCCTTCCTGTCGGCGGCGGGGCTGTTCGTGCTGCTGGGGGCCGAGTTCGTGGCTATGCTGCTGATCATCGTCTATGTTGGCGCGGTTGCGGTTCTTTTCCTGTTCGTGGTGATGATGCTGGACGTTGACTTTGCCGAGCTCAAGGCCGAGATGGCGCGCTATATGCCGCTGGCCTTGCTGATCGGTCTGGTCATCCTGATGCAGTTCGTCATGGCCTTTGGCGCATGGGACAGCGCGCAGGGTGCTGCGGCCAATCTGGCCCAGCCGGTTCCAGCAGACCGCCATAACACCGAGGCGCTCGGCGTCATCCTTTACGATCAATACTTCCTTCTGTTCCAACTGGCGGGCCTGATCCTGCTGGTGGCGATGATCGGTGCTATCGTGCTGACCCTGCGCCACCGTCAGGACATCAAGCGTCAGGACATCGTCGGCCAGATGATGCGCGACCCGGCCAAGGCGATGGAGTTGAAGGACGTGAAACCGGGGCAGGGACTTTGAGACGATGATCGGACTTGAACACTATCTTACGGTCGCGGCGACGCTGTTCGTCATCGGCATCTTCGGTCTCTTCCTGAACCGCAAGAACGTCATCATCCTGCTGATGAGCATCGAACTGATGCTGTTGGCGGTGAATATCAACCTCGTGGCGTTTTCCAGTTTCCTCGGCGATCTGGTTGGGCAGGTGTTTACGCTGTTCGTGCTGACCGTTGCGGCAGCCGAGGCGGCGATTGGTCTGGCCATTCTGGTCTGCTTCTTCCGCAACCGTGGCACCATCGCGGTTGAAGACGTCAATATGATGAAGGGCTAAGAGAACTATGGAAACCACCATCCTCTTTGCCCCGCTCGTGGGCGCGCTGATCTGCGGCTTTGGCTGGAAGTTCATTGGCGAGAAAGCCGCCATGTGGACGTCCACGGGTCTGCTGTTTCTGGCCTGTCTGCTGTCGTGGATCGTTTTCTTCACATTTGATGGGGTGACCCAGCAGATCGAGATCATGCGCTGGATCGAAAGCGGCTCGCTGTCGACAAGCTGGGCTATTCGACTGGACCGTCTGACTGCGATCATGCTGATCGTGGTGACGACCGTTTCGGCGCTCGTGCATCTCTATTCCTTCGGGTACATGGATCATGATCCGCAGTGGCGTGAGGGCGAAAGCTATAAACCGCGTTTCTTTGCCTATCTGTCCTTCTTCACCTTCGCCATGCTGATGCTGGTGACAGCGGACAATCTGGTGCAGATGTTCTTTGGCTGGGAAGGCGTAGGCGTCGCTTCGTACCTGTTGATCGGCTTCTACTATCGCAAATCTTCGGCCAATGCGGCGGCGATGAAAGCGTTCATCGTGAACCGGGTGGGTGACTTCGGCTTTGCGCTTGGGATCTTCGCAATCTTCTTCCTGACCGACAGCATCAATTTCTCGGACATCTTTGCATCCGCCCCTGCGCTGGCCGAAGAAAAGCTGCACTTCCTGTGGGGTGAGTGGACTGCGATTGAAGTCATCTGTGTGCTGCTGTTCATCGGCGCCATGGGTAAATCGGCTCAGTTGATCCTGCACACCTGGTTGCCGGACGCGATGGAAGGCCCGACTCCTGTGTCTGCCCTGATCCACGCCGCGACCATGGTGACGGCGGGTGTCTTCCTGGTCTGCCGCATGTCGCCGCTGATGGAGTTTGCTCCGGGCGCAACCGGCTTCATCACGGTACTGGGCGCGTCCACCGCGTTCTTTGCGGCCACCGTGGGTCTGGTGCAAACCGACATCAAGCGCGTGATTGCGTATTCGACCTGTTCTCAGCTTGGATACATGTTCGTGGCTGCAGGCGTGGGCATGTACTCGGCGGCGATGTTCCACCTGTTCACACACGCCTTCTTCAAAGCTTTGTTGTTCCTTGGCGCCGGGTCAGTGATCCATGCGATGCATCACGAGCAGGAGATGACTGAATACGGCGGTCTGCGTAAGAAAATCCCCTATACCTTCTGGGCGATGATGATCGGCACGCTGGCCATCACCGGCGTTGGTATTCCGCTGACCACATTTGGCTTTGCCGGGTTCCTGTCCAAGGACGCCATCATCGAGAGCGCTTATGCGGGCGGCTCGGGCTATGGCTTCTGGTTGCTGGTTGTGGCGGCTGCGTTCACCTCGTTCTACAGCTGGCGTTTGATCTTCCTGACCTTCTACGGTGAGCCGCGTGGCGACAAACATACGCATGATCACGCGCATGAAAGCCCGATGGTCATGCTGGTGCCGCTGGGCGTTCTGTCACTGGGCGCGGTTTTTGCCGGGATGATCTGGTACGGCAACTTCTTTGGCCACGCCGACAAGGTTGGTAAGTTCTACGGCATCCCTGTTGCTGAAGCGTCAGAACACGCAGAGGCCGGCGATCACGGCAAAGCCGAAGAGCATGACGATGCCGCACATTCGGATGACGGTCATGCGGATGATGGTCATGGCGCTGAATCACATGCGGATGAGGGCCATGCAGACGACGGCCACGGTGACAAAGCTGCTCATGGTGGTGATCACCACTATGCCTTTGTCGGCGAACCGGGCGAGGGCGCGCTGTATATGGCACCGGACAACCACGTGTTGGACGATGCGCACGCCGCTCCGAAATGGGTTAAGGTCTCGCCCTTTGTCGCGATGGTGCTGGGCTTTATCGTGGCCTATTGGTTCTACATCGTGAACACGACGCTGCCCGCGCGGTTGGCCGACAACCAGCGCCCTCTGTACCTGTTCCTCAAGAACAAGTGGTATTTTGACGAGATCTACAACGTGATCTTTGTCAAACCCACCATCGCCCTTGGTCGCTTCCTGTGGAAACGCGGCGATGGAAATACAATTGATGGCTTCCTGAACGGAGTAGCAATGGGCGTTGTTCCCTTCTTTACCCGCCTCGCAGGCAAGGCGCAGACCGGGTACATCTTTACCTATGCCTTCTGGATGGTGCTGGGCATCGCAGCCCTTGTGACCTGGATGTCTATCGGCGGAGGGGCCAACTAATGGACAATATCCTCTCTATCGTTACGTTCATCCCGGCGATTGCAGCAGGTATTCTGGCGCTGTTCCTGCATGGGGATGACGCTGCGGCCCAACGCAATGCCAAGTGGATCGCGCTGTTGGCGACGACCGTGACCTTCCTGGTATCGATTGGCATCTACACCGGCTTTGATCCCTCGAACCCCGGCTTCCAAATGGTGGAAGAGGGTGAGTGGCTGATGGGTCTCAAGTACAAGATGGGCGTTGATGGCATCAGCGTGCTGTTCGTGCTGCTAACCACCTTCATCATGCCATTGACCATTCTGGCCAGCTGGAATGTGACCGACCGCGTCAAGGAATACATGGTGGCTTTCCTGCTGCTGGAAACCCTGATGCTAGGCGTGTTCATGGCGCTGGATCTGGTGCTGTTCTACCTGTTCTTCGAAGCGGGCCTGATCCCGATGTTCCTGATCATCGGCATTTGGGGCGGTAAGGACCGCATCTACGCCAGCTTCAAGTTCTTCCTCTACACCTTCCTCGGCTCGGTGCTGATGCTGGTGGCGATGGTGGCGATGTACGCGGATGCGGGCACCACGGATATTGAGGCACTGATGACCCATCAGTTCTCGTCCGAAAGCTTCAGCGTGCTGGGCATCTATGTTGTCGGCGGTATGCAGACTTTGATGTTCTTGGCCTTCTTTGCGTCGTTTGCGGTGAAAATGCCGATGTGGCCGGTGCACACCTGGTTGCCGGACGCGCACGTTCAGGCCCCAACTGCAGGGTCGGTCGTTCTGGCGGCGATCCTGTTGAAAATGGGTGGCTATGGCTTCCTGCGATTCAGCCTGCCGATGTTCCCTGTGGGTTCCGCGGTGATGACCGATCTGGTGCTTTGGATGTCTGCGATTGCGGTTGTCTACACTTCGCTGGTGGCGCTGGTGCAAGAGGACATGAAAAAGCTGATCGCTTACTCGTCGGTCGCGCATATGGGCTTTGTGACTATGGGCATCTTTGCGGCAAACCAGCAGGGCATCGACGGCGCGATCTTCCAGATGCTGAGCCACGGGTTTATCTCGGCCGCGTTGTTCCTGTGTGTCGGCGTGATCTACGACCGGATGCATACTCGGGATATCGAGGCTTATGGCGGTCTGGTCATTCGGATGCCTGCCTACGCGCTGGTCTTCATGCTCTTCACCATGGCCAATGTCGGTTTGCCGGGCACATCCGGTTTCATCGGTGAATTCCTGACCCTGATGGGGGCCTTCCAGGTCAACACTTGGGTGACGGCTGTGGCCGCGACCGGTGTGATCTTTTCGGCCGGTTATGCGCTGTGGCTGTACCGTCGCGTGGTCTTTGGCGATCTGATCAAGGAAAGCCTGAAGGCAATGACCGACATGAGCTCACGCGAACGTCTGATCTTTGCCCCACTGATTGTGATGACCATCCTATTGGGCGTCTACCCGTCGCTGGTAACGGATGTGATCGGGCAATCCACTGCCGCACTGATTTCGAACTATGACACGGCTCTGGCCGCAGCTGAGGCTGCGAACCAGACGGCCGCTTCGCACTAAGGGAGCTTTGGAGACATGATCCAGGCTGATCTGACAATTATCCTGCCGGAAATCATTCTGGCGCTTTATGCGATGGCGGCGCTGCTGGGGGCTGTCTACACGACGAAAGACGGCATGGCACCTCTGCTGGTCTGGACCACGGCCGGTTTGATGGCCCTTTTGGCGATTTGGATTGCCACCCAGGGTGAAGGCACCAATGTGGCGTTCAACGGTATGTTCGTCGATGATGGGTTCGCCCGCTTTGCAAAAGTTGCCATTCTGCTTTCGGCAGGTGCCGTACTGGTCATGAGCCAGGAATACATGGCGCGCCGCGATCTGCTGCGTTTTGAGTATCCGCTGCTGGTTGCACTTGCCGCCGTTGGCATGATGATGATGGTCAGCGCGGGCGATCTGATGTCGCTGTATATGGGGCTCGAGCTGCAATCGCTATCGCTTTATGTAATTGCTGCACTGCGTCGTGACAGCGCCAAGTCGACCGAAGCGGGTCTGAAGTATTTCGCGCTGGGTGCGCTCAGCTCGGGCTTGCTGCTTTATGGTGCGTCGCTGGTTTATGGCTTTACCGGAACCACGCTCTTTTCGGGCATCATCACGACCGTTCAGGCCGGAGACGTTTCGATTGGTCTGCTATTTGGTCTGATCTTCCTGATCTCAGGACTCGCCTTCAAGGTCTCGGCCGTTCCGTTCCACATGTGGACACCGGACGTGTACGAAGGCTCTCCAACGCCAATTACAGCCTTTTTTGCGACCGCACCGAAAGTGGCGGCCATGGCCCTTTTTGCCCGGCTGATGCATGACGCGTTCGGAGGCATTGTGAAAGATTGGCAGCAGGTGATCGTTCTGCTTTCGGCGCTGTCGATGTTGCTGGGTGCTGTCGCCGCGATTGGCCAGCGCGACATCAAACGTCTGATGGCATTCTCGTCAATTGCCCATATGGGCTATGCGCTGATCGGTCTTGCTGCAGGTACTGAGTTGGGCATCAAAGCGATGCTGATGTATCTGGCCATATACGTGACCATGAACATCGGAACCTTTGCCTTCATCCTGATGATGGAACGTGACGGAAAACCGATAACCGATATTGACGCATTGCGCCAGTATTCCAAGCGCGATCCGGGCAAGGCCCTTGCCGTTTTGATCCTGATGTTCTCGCTGGCCGGTGTGCCGCCGATGCTGGGCTTTTTTGCCAAGTTTGGGGTGTGGCAAGCGGGTGTAAGCGCAGGGTTGACCGGCCTTGTGATCGTCTCGGCCATCGCGTCCGTCATTGGTGCGTTCTACTACCTGCGGATCGTGTTCTACATGTATTTCGGGGCTGAAAACGAAGAGCCAATCGAGACCCGATCGACGCCCGTTCTGTGGGTGGCTTTGATGGGATCTGCGGCGTTGATGCTGGTCGGCATCTTCTATCAGTTCGGTGTCGAGGGCGCAGCAGCAGCTGCTGCGGCGACGCTTGTCAACTGAACGTCTTGAACATTCGAAAGGAGGGGCTCGGTCACGTGACCGAGCCTTTTTGATATGAGTAAATGGCCCCAAGGCTACGGTCTGCACGAGGTGCAGGAAGTCGATAGCACCCTGAACGAGGCGGCGCGGATCGCGCCCAATGCCCGTGGTCCTGTCTGGATCATGGCACATCATCAGACAGCAGCCCGCGGACGGCGTGGACGGGCCTGGGCTAATCCTATGGGCAATCTGGCCGCGACGTTGCTGATGCGTCCGCAAGGCGCGCCGGAACAGGCGGCATTGCGCAGCTTTGTGGCCGCGCTGGCCCTGTTCGACGCCTGTGTCGCCGTAACCGGAAGAACGGCCGGGTTGTCGCTGAAGTGGCCCAATGATGTCCTGCTGAATGGCGGCAAGCTTGCCGGTATCTTGCTGGAAAGCACCGGGCAGGGGCACGGTGTGGCGCATCTGGCGATCGGTATCGGGGTAAACCTGGCCAATGCACCGGATGCGGATGCGGTCGAACCTGGTGCGATGCGGCCTGTTTCACTGCTGTCAGAAACCGGGACGCACGTCTCGCCAGAGGATTTTCTGACCGAGCTTGCAGGCGCCTTTGCCACTTACGAAACCCAATTTACCACTTATGGGTTCGAACCGATCCGTACTGCTTGGTTGGCCCGCGCGGCCCGGTTGGGAGAGGTTATCACCGCACGTACCGGAACGTCAGAGACGGTAGGAACATTCGAAACAGTGGACGCAAGCGGCAACCTTGTCTTAAACACCGCCAAAGGCCGCGTGAGCATTCCCGCGGCAGACGTGTATTTCTGAAAGGGGCGTTAAATGCTTCTGGCCATTGATTGCGGCAACACCAACACCGTTTTCTCGATCTGGGACGGCGAGAAGTTTCTGTGCACCCTGCGCACCTCGACCCACCATGCGCGTACGGCGGATGCATATTTCACATGGTATTCGACGCTGGTGAAACACTATGGCATTGAGGCAGTCATAACAGATGTCGTCATTGCCTCGACCGTGCCACGTGTGGTGTTCAATCTGCGCATTTTTGCGGATCGCTTCTTTGGGTGCCGCCCGCTGGTGGTTGGCAAGCCTGACTGCCTATTGCCTGTGCCGCCGCGTGTCGACGAAGGAACTGTCCCAGGTCCTGACCGGCTGGCCAATGCAGTGGGCGCGTTTGACCGGCACGGCGGAAACGTGGTCGTGGTGGATTTTGGCACTGCAACGAACTTTGATGTGGTTGCCGCCGATGGGGCCTATGTCGGGGGAATTATTGCGCCCGGTGTGAACCTGAGCCTTGAAGCTCTGCATCAAGGGGCGGCTGCGCTTCCGCATATCGACATTACCCGACCGGATAAAGTGATCGGGACGAATACGGTTGGATGTATCCAATCGGGCGTGTATTGGGGCTATTCCGGCCTGATCGAAGGCCTGATCGCCCGGATCAAAAACGAATACGGAATGCCGATGAAAGTTGTCGGAACAGGAGGGCTAGCCCCTTTGTTCGATCAGGCCGACGTAGGGTTTGACGCAATCGAAGATGATCTGACGATGCACGGATTGACCGTGATCCATCGCTATAACAAGGATAATAGCTCCGCATGAGCAGTGAAAGATTGATCTACCTGCCGCTGGGTGGCGCGGGTGAAATTGGCATGAATGCCTATGTGTACGGTTATGGTAAACCGGGACAGGAGCGCCTGATCCTTGTCGATCTGGGCGTCACCTTTCCGGACATGGACACAACACCCGGTGTTGACCTGATTTATGCAGATATTTCTTGGTTGAAAGAGCGTGCGGATCAGCTGGACGGCGTCTTTATCACTCACGCGCATGAGGACCATGTTGGCGCGGTGGCGCATTGCTATGAAGCCTTGGGTGCCCCGATTTATGCCCGCGCGTTCACGGCCAACATTGCACGCCGCAAGATGGAAGAACACGCGCACCCAACCGAGGCGGTGACGACCGTATCTGCCTGGCCTGAACAGGTCTCGGTTGGTCCTTTCACAATTGGGTTTCTGCCTGTATCGCACTCGATCCCTGAAAGCGCGGCTTTGGTCATCGACACGCCTGCAGGACGAGTGGTGCATTCCGGTGACTTCAAGCTGGACGAGAATCCGGTCGTGGGCGAGGCTTTCGACCCAGACCTTTGGACCGAAGTGGCCAAACCCGGTGTCAAAGCCCTGATCTGCGACAGTACAAACGTGTTTTCGGCCCATCCCGGCCGTTCGGAATCCGAAGTTGGGCCGGAAATCACCAAACTGGTTGAAAACGCCGAAGGCATGGTCGTGGCGACCACGTTTGCCTCAAATGTTGCGCGGGTCAAAACACTGGCCGAAGCGGGTCAGCGGGCAGGGCGATCGGTTGTTCTGTTGGGCCGCGCCATGCGCCGGATGATCGAGGCCGCAACCGAAACTGGCATCCTGTCGGATTTCCCAAAGGTGATCAGCGCGGAAGAGGCGTTGGATCTTCCGCGTCAGAATCTGATGCTGATCGTAACCGGCAGCCAAGGCGAGCGCCGTGCCGCCAGCGCCCAGCTGGCCCGTGGTAAATACCGAGGTCTGGAACTGGCCGAGGGCGACCTGTTTCTGTTTTCTTCTAAAACCATTCCGGGCAATGAGCGGGGCGTGATCTTCATCATGAACCAGCTCAGCGAAAAGGGCGTGGATGTGGTGGATGACAGCTCGGGTCTTTATCACGTGTCAGGCCACGCCAACCGGCCTGATCTTGAGAAGGTCCATGCGCTGATTGACCCGCAGGTCATTATTCCCATGCACGGTGAACACCGTCACCTGCGCGAACATGTCAAACTTGCCGAGAATGGCGGCAGAACCGGTGTGCTGGCGGTGAATGGCACCATGCTGGATCTCAGTGGCAACGCCCCGGCTGTTGTCGACTATGTCGAAACCGGGCGCACATATCTGGACGGGTCGGTCAAGATCGGTGCGTTGGACGGCGTGGTGCGGGATCGTATCCGCATGGCATTGAACGGCCATGTCACGGTCACCGTGGTTTTGGACGAGGAAGACGAACCGCTGGGTGAACCTTGGTGCGATACCATGGGCCTGCCCGAGATCGGAACTTCGCGCGCGGCTGTGGTGGAGGTTCTGGAGGAGGACCTGAATCAATTCCTGATGCGGGCTGCGGCCAAAACCCTGCGCGACGACGACAAACTGGAAGACGAGATGCGCCGGATTGTTCGTCAGACCGCGAAAGCGGAAATCGGTAAGAAGCCCGAAGTGACGGTGGTTGTCAGCCGGATGCGGTGACCCGGTACCGTCAGTCGTGTTCCGGCATCGGGTAACCCCTGAGGCGCAGGAACAGGTTGGCTTCTTCGTCATTCTTGTAAAACGGAACGGACACTGGAGGCTCGGGGGATGTAACCCGGGCCGCTACTTCGGCAAGAACAACCTCGGTTATGAAGGGCAGGTCCAAATCTCGCGCGCGGTCCAGTTGCACCCATTGCAGGTGCGACAGCTCGTCTGAGGCGCGACTGAAATCGTCCAGATCACCTTGCAAGGCTTCCGCGTCGACCAAAAAGAACCGTGCGTCAAACCGGCGAGGGCGACCGGGTGGTGTCACCGCGCGGAAAACGAACTGCAATGCAGCTGCAGATGGCACGTATCCCATGTCGGAAAAGCTTTGCCAGTCGTCAGGTGCGTGCCCCGGCCATGCGCCCGGCTGGCCCAGAACAAGGCCCGTTTCCTCCCAGAGCTCGCGAATGGCAGCGGCGGCCAGCGCGTGTTGCAATCCGGACTCGGCCTGTTCAGCCAAACGGTCACGGCACAGATCGGGCAGCTTGGTCGCCAGGGGCACTGCTGAATCCGCCGGATCAACGGCACCGCCAGGGAACACAAACTTGTTCGGCATGAACACGGCTTTGGACCCGCGTTGCCCCATAAGGATCGACGGATTGGTCCATCTGTCCCGCAAAACGATGACAGTTGCGGCGTCACGGATGGCGGTCTTGTCTGCTGTCATGTCTACGCCACCTGGCCCGGCAGGTTCAATTCGATGTTCCGAAACCGTGCATACGGCGGGCCCACTGATACGCGACAACGGCGCCTTTCAAACGGGGCAGCAGGTACAGCGACAGAGCAACGCAACCGATTGAGAAACCGATGGCCATGGTCCAGGGGTCTGGCCGCCAATGGACGTAGGACACGTGCAGGGCAGGCGCCAGCAGGTGACCAACAAGTAGAATCGTCAGATAGGCTGGCCCGTCATCGGCGCGATGATGAAACAGCTCCTGCCCGCATTTCGCGCAGCTATCATTGACCTTGAGATAGCTGTGCAACAGCTTGCCTTCGCCACAGTTGGGGCATTTGCACCGAAACCCTTTAACAAGGGCGGGCCATGTTTCACGCTCTGTCTCGGTCGCGGTGTTGATCGTCTGATCCGTCATAATATAACTCGCGCATTAATCTTTGCCGGATAATGCGCCTGAACGGGCAGATTTGAAAGGGGGGTGCGTCGCTTTGCAACGCCCGATACCCAATGCGCAGAAATCGCTTCTGAATTCACTTTCAAAAAAATGCATTTTTCTGCGACGGAATTTTCGATGCCCCGCGTTTGAATTGGTATGAGCAGCGGCACTGGGGCCGCTTCAACACGGGAAAAACGAAATGAAAAACGCGACATTCATCACGGCTATTGTTTTGTCCGCAGTTGCTGTCACAGGCACATCGGTTCTGGCTGCCGGAAAAGGCGGACGCGAGCCTGTGTCCTTTCAGGAACTCGACGCCGATGGCGACGGTCAGGTGACACAGCAAGAGATGGAGGCCCACCGCACCGCGCGTTTCACGCAAGCGGATACCGACGGTGATGGCCAGCTGAGCCTTGACGAGATGCAAGCTGCTGCACAGAAAAAGGCAAGTGACCGCGTCGCCAAGATGTTCGAAAAAAATGATGCGAACAAAGACGGGTTTCTCAGCCAGGACGAGTTGCCGAAACCCCGCCGGGCTGACAAGATGTTTGATCGGATGGACGCTGATAACAGCGGCGGGATCTCGGAACAGGAATTTGCCGATGCCAAAGACAAGATGGGACGGCACCACAAGAAAAAGCATCAAAACTCGGACGCAGACGATAGCTGATGCAGGATGGAGGATCTGACCTCCTACCCACAAGACGCCCGCGGTGCGATGTGCAGCGCGGGCACCCTCAGCGACGATGAGTTGCTGGGGCGCTTCGCCGATGGCAATGCCGAAGCCGCACGGGTTCTTACTGACCGTCTGGGGCCACGGTGTTACTCGGTCGCGTTACGAATGTTGGGCAATCGGGCCGAGGCGGAAGATGTGACGCAAGAGGCGATGATGCGGCTGTGGCAAATGGCACCGGATTGGGTGTCGGGCCAGGCTAAAGTCTCGACCTGGCTGTACCGGGTGACTTTGAATCTGTGCGTGGACATACGGCGCAAGAAGACACCGGACAGGCTGTCGGACGTTCCTGAGCCTGAAGATGGTGAAGCCAGCGTAGTTGACCGGATGCAGGATGAGGCGCGCAAGGACGCGTTGCAGATCGCTTTGGCCGAGTTGCCCGAACGGCAGCGGCAAGCAGTGGTGTTGCGCCATATTGAAGAGTTGCCCAACCCCGAAATTGCCGGGATCATGGGCATTTCCGTGGAAGCGGTTGAAAGCCTGACGGCGCGGGGCAAACGCAGTCTGGCCGCTATTCTGGCGGGACGGCGCGAAGAACTGGGGTATGACAATGGCGGATGACGATCTGGAACTGGATCATTTGTTTGCACAAGCGCGGCGACAACGGCCGGCTTTGCCAGACGATCTGGCCGTGCGCATCCAAACGGATGCAGAGGCGGTGCGCTTGGGCCGCATGAAACCCGCGCCACAACCGGGGCCTGCGTTGTGGGACAGGCTGGTGCGCAATCTGGGTGGCTGGCAGGGGTTGAGTGGCCTTGTTGCGGCCAGCGCGGCCGGTGTCTGGATCGGGTTTTCCGCGCCTGCCTTTTTGCCCGATCCCGCCAACCTGCTGACAACGCAAGATACGGCCTTTCTTGTGGCCGACCTTGGCTATGACACGAGTTTTCTGGAGACCACGGAATGAACGCTGATTCCAAACCCAAACGCCGGTGGATGCCCATTGTCCTGGTTGTGTCTCTGGCTCTGAACCTGTTGATCATTGGCGTCGCTGTAGGAACTGTGTTGCGCCTGAAAGGGGGGGATCACGCCAAGGCGCCGCCGGGATTTGGCCCGGCCTTGTACCGGGCGTTGCCAAAAGACGACCGCAAGGCGATGCGGAGTGAATTGGGGGACTTGCACAAGAAAGGTTCTAAGGGCCGCACGCAAGATTTTGAGGCGATGAGCCAGGCATTGCGCGCCGTGCCTTTTGACCCGAATGCCGTCGAAACTCTGCTGCAGCAGCAGGCGCAGGCCACGGCCAACCTGCAAGGGGCACTGCAAGCGCAATGGCTGATCCGCGTCACCGCCATGAGCGATGAGGAAAGGCAGGCCTATGCAGATCGATTGCAAGATGTCGTCAAGCGTGGCCCGCATAAACACAAGAAAAAGGACTGACCGGCGTCAGGCTGCGCTTTGCCGGATGCTCACCTGATTGCGTCCGGCTTTTTTCGCCGAATACAACGCTTTGTCAGCGGATTGAATCAGGGTCTCTACATGCGGAGTGAGGCTGTCCCGACCAGGGAACGCGTCCAGAGACATTTTTAGCCCGATACTGACTGTCACGTTGACCTCTGGTCCCTGTTCAGAAAGTTGAAACGGCGCGCTACAGATACTGCCGCAGAGAGTTTCAGCGAGCCGCACCGCTTGTTTGGGTGACACATCCGGCACTCCAATCATGAACTCCTCTCCACCTATGCGGGCGACAAACCCCCTTGGACCAAGAGCGCTGCGCAAGCGCTCTGCGGCCTGCGTAAGAACGTGATCCCCGCTGGCGTGACCGTGGTCGTCATTAATCGTCTTGAAGTGATCGAGGTCAGCCAGCATGACCGCAAAGCCGCGTTTGGTTCGAGCGGATTCACGTGCGATCTGGTCCAGCGCGCGCATGGCAAACCGGCGATTGTGCAGCCCCGTCAGCGGGTCGACCCAGGAATCGGCAAGCCCCTTTTTTAGCGATATTCGCATGTGGTCCAGACGGGCCTTGCGCGCGATCTGGTTGTCCAATCGAAGCTGGATTTCCTGCGCACAGAACCCACCCAGGCACACGGCATCCGCACCCCGATCCAAGGCTTCGGATGCCTGAACAGCGTCGTTGTCTTTTAGCACTCCGATCAACACGGTATTACGCGTGACGCCCCGCGATCTGAGATCCGCCAGAATATTCAGATCGGAGGGATGCGGGCCCAGTTCGACCACGATAGCATCTGGGACAGCTCCGGACAGGAAGCCTTGAAGGTTCGACTGCAAGTGCCAGGACAATGTGTGTTGGCGCTGATCGCTCAACGCCTTTTGCCACAGCACGCCAGTTTGCACGGCGTGTGTCAAAACACTCACCTTTGCGGATTTGGGCGGGCGGATAATCGCTGGTGCGGGCTCACCGAACCCAATGGGTTGCGCGCCAGTGCCAACCTGCAGGTCCTGTCTGATTGCGTGTGCGCGCAGCAAGCTTCGGATACGCGCCAGCAGCAAGGCATCCTTGAAGGGATGGGTCAATACATCGTCCAGCCCATCTTTCAGGGCACGCAACCGTGCGTCCCTGTCGTTTTGCGCGGCAATTGCAACAACCGGCACATCCTCCAGCCCGGGAACTGTTGCTATGACCTTTTTGACATCCGCAGCCGTTCCGTCCGGCAAGGTCTGCGCTGTCAGTACCAGATCAGGTTGCGTTCGACGCACAAGCGACAGCAATCCATCTATTTTTTCCCCCTGTACCACGTGGTACCAAGCCGCAGTCAGTTGAACTTTCAACATGATGCGATTGGTTGATACCCCGTCGAGGACAAGGATGGTTACCTGCACAGACATAGTCGTTCACCGTTGATTGCATGCGTGAACAAAGTGTTTATGAGTCTGGTTAATAAACCCTTTCCATGACTGGATCTGAGCACAGTTTATGCCAATATCATCTGATTCCGCGGAAACACTCGCCCTGACGGCTCTGGGCTGGCTGGTTGGAAATGACGAGCTTTTGCCGGTGTTTCTGGGTTCGACGGGTGCATCAATCGAAGATGTGCGCGATCGCGCCGGGGACCCGGATTTTCTGGCGTCGGTAATGGACTTTCTGGTGCTTGACGATTCGTGGGTCATGGCGTTTTGTGACGCCAATGCGATCGCCTATGATCTGCCTGCCCAGGCAAGAGCGGTTTTATCCGGCGGTGCTGACATTCATTGGACCTGAAATCCTCTTCCGCTGGAGCACCTGATGCCGATAGATGCAATCGTCTTCGATAAAGATGGTACGCTGTTTGATTTTGCCAACACATGGGGTGGCTTTGGCCGCAGTTTACTGCTGCGCTTGACAGATGGTGACAAAGAACGAGCCGCCGGGCTTGGGCGCCTTATCGGTTATGATCTTGAGCAAGAGCGATATGCCGAAGACAGTATTGTGATCGCCGCGACTGTCGAAGAAATCGCCGATGTGTTGGCTGCACATGTGGATACCATGACCGTTCAAGAGATCGTGGATGTGATGAATGCCGAAGCCGCCGCAGCCCCTCAGTCCCCGGCTGTTCCGCTGGTCCCGTTTCTAGAGGGCTTGCATAAGGCAGGGCTGAAGCTGGGGGTTGCAACCAATGACAGTGAACATCCTGCGATGCAGCATCTGGAATCGGCAGGGATCAGCGAACATTTCGATTTCATAGCTGGATATGACAGCGGCCATGGATTTAAGCCGGGGCCCGGACAGCTATTGGCCTTTGCTGCGCATGTCGGCGTTGACCCTTCGCGGGTTGCGATGGTGGGGGACAGCCTCCATGACCTACAAGCCGGGCGTGCCGCGGGGATGACAACCATAGGGGTTTTGACAGGTCTGGCCGAGGCAGAAGTGCTGGCCCCAATGGCAGATGTGGTCTTGCCGGACATTGGACATATACCCGAATGGCTAGCGAAAAACCAATTGGGTTAAGTTGGCAATCGACCATCCGAGATAAAAAACCGACATTTCCTGTCGCAGACGGAGCGGCGAGAATCGTGTCTCATGGGCTTGCTTGTTTAACGCAGGAACGGAGGCAACGATGGGCGAGACACCAACACGCAAGCGTCGCGGCGGAGGACGCGCAGGGGCTGCCGCACGCAGAGGAAGTGCGGTGATTGACCAGATGCCTTGGAATCCGCCGGTCAATATCGACCGTCCGACAGAACCGTTGGACCAGGCCGGGATCGAAGCGATCCATGAAGGGGCCATGCGTATCCTTGAAGAGATCGGGATCGAATTTTACAACGAAGAGGCAATAGGCATCCTGCGTAAGGCGGGTTGCACCATCGAAGGTGACAATGTGCGCATGGGGCGCGACTTTGTCATGGAGATGATTGCGAAAGCCCCGAGTCAATTTTCCATCACGCCACGTAATCCGGATCGCAAGATCGAGATCGGTGGAAAGAACATGCTGTTCGGCAATGTCTCGTCGCCGCCGAATTATTGGGACATGGAAATCGGAAAGAAGGTGCCCGGAAACCGCGAGATGTGCCGGAATCTTCTGAAACTGACGCAGTACTTCAACTGCATCCATTTCGCGGGTGGATACCCGGTTGAACCAGTCGATATCCACGCCAGCATACGGCATCTGGACGTGCTTTATGACAAGCTGACGCTGACCGACAAAGCCATGCATGCCTATTCTTTGGGTAAGGAACGTGTCGAGGACGTGATGGAAATGGTGCGCATCGCTGGCGGCCTGAGCCACGAAGAGTTCGAGGCCACCCCGCGCGTGTACACCAACATCAACTCGACTTCGCCGCTAAAGCATGATCATCCGATGATCGATGGCTGCCTTCGGCTGGCACGGCGCGGGCAGGCGATTGTGGTGACACCCTTTACTCTGGCCGGGGCGATGGCACCGGTGACAATGGCAGGTGCTGTGGCCCAGTCATTGGCCGAAGCGCTGTGTGCGATCGCCTTGTTCCAATATGTGCGCCCGGGGATTCCCTGCGTCATCGGAACTTTTACGTCGAATGTGGATATGAAATCCGGCGCGCCGGCTTTTGGAACACCAGAGTACATGCGCTCGACCCAGATGACCGGACAGATGGCGCGCTTCTATGGCTTGCCGATGCGGTCTTCGGGCGTTTGTGCCGCAAACGTGCCCGATGGACAGTCTATTTGGGAAACCTCGAACTCGCTTTGGGCGTCCGTTCAATCGGGCACCAATATGGTCTATCATGCGGCTGGATGGCTGGAAGGCGGCCTGATAGCAAGCCCGGAAAAGTTCATCATGGATTGTGAAATCCTGCAACAAATTCAACGCTATATGAACCCAGAATTGACGGCTACCGGTCCCGACGAGATCGCGCTTGATGCGATCCGCGCAGTTGGGAATGACGGTCATTTCTTCGGCATTCAGCACACGCAGGACCGTTATACCACTGCATTCTATCAACCCTTTCTGAGTGATTGGAAAAACTATGAAGGGTGGGAGGTCGCTGGCGGCATCTGGACGGCTGAACGCGCCCATCACATGTTCAAGGAGATCATCTCGAGCTTTGAGGCACCGCCGATGGATGAAGCCATTCGCGAGGAATTGGCTGCCTTTGTTGAGCGTCGCAAAGCTGAGGGCGGCGCGCCGACAGATTTCTGATCAGGCAGCAAGTGTCGAAGTGATACCCGATTGAATTCGCTACAACTTAGGGTGGATTTTGGCTATTTGTTAAGACTTTTCAGCCCAGAGTGCAGGGAACACCAAATTGGGGTTTCCAATGCATGGTCTGATCAATCGGGCGATACAGTCTTTTGTCTGCGCAACCTATGGGCAACCCTATTGGGTGCGCGTGGCCGAGACTGCGCAGCTTGGATTTGTCGAATTCGAAGCCATGCTTGTCTATGACGATGACGTAACGGCTAGAGTATTGGACGCGCTCAGCGGTGAACTGAACCGACCTAGGGCGGAAATTCTTGAGGATGTGGGGACTTACCTTGTGTCCCACCCGAATATGGAAGGGTTGCGCCGTCTGCTTAGATTTGGTGGCGTCAGTTATGTGGAGTTTCTTCATTCCCTTGACGATCTAGCTGACCGGGTGAGGTTGGCAGTGTCCGATTTGACCCTACCGGCCCTAGAATTGAGAGAGCTTTCGACAACAGAATACCAACTGTTTTGCTTCCCGGGTTTGTCTGGTTATTCCAGCGTGATGGTCGGTGTTCTGCGTGCCATGGCCGACGACTACGGAGCGTTGGTTATGTTGTCTCATGAGGGACAACAGCAAGACAGCGAAGTCATTTCCATAATGCTGGTTGAAAGCGCTTTTGCAGAAGGGCGGCATTTTGATTTGGGGGCTCGGACCGGATGACAGATCCTCGCGAGCTTGTCAGTCTGCTGGAAACGCTTTGCCCGATGTTTCTGTTGGTGGACCAAAACGGGTGTATTCAACAAGCCGGTCCAACCCTGCAAAAACTGAGACCAGACTTGCAGCTGGTGGGCCAAGGGTTTCTGGACGTTTTTGAACTGATCCGTCCCAGAACAGTCACAACCATTCCGGCATTGATGTCGATGGCCAGGGCGAAACTGCACCTGAAATTCCATGATGAGCCCCGAACTGCACTCAAGGGGTTGGTCGCCCCATTGCCGCATTCTGGTGGCGCTGTCATCAACCTGTCATTCGGAATTTCAATTCTGGATGCGGTGCGGGACTACGCGCTGACAAGTGCGGATTTCTCAGGTACCGACCTTGCGATTGAATTACTTTATCTGGTCGAGGCCAAATCTGCCGCAATGGAGGCGTCGAGGTCGCTAAACCTGAGGCTTCAAGGCGCCATGCTGGCGGCTGAAGAGCAGGCTTACACCGACACACTAACCGGATTAAAAAACCGTAGGGCCATGGATCACGTGCTGGCACATATGATCTCTGCAAATTCGGCTTTTGCTCTGATGCATCTGGATCTTGATTTCTTCAAATCCGTGAATGACAGGCTGGGCCATGCGGCAGGTGATTTCGTCTTACAGCAAGCGGCCCGCATCATGCTTGAAGAAACGCGCGATGACGATACGGTTGCCCGTGTCGGAGGAGACGAATTTGTTATCGTTTTCAAAGGCCTGACGCGGGAAGACACGTTGGAGGCAATTGCAGGCCGCCTCATCCAGCGTTTGAACGAACCGATGCTTTTTCAAAACCAGAAATGCAGTGTGTCGGCCAGTATTGGCACAGCTTTGTCCACTCAGTTCCAAGTGCTTAAAGCGGCGGATATTCTGCATGCCGCTGATTTAGCGTTGTACCAAGCGAAACGCGACGGTCGGTCCTGTCATCGTTTGTATTCGACACTGACCAACGCGCGACCCTGAGCGTTAGACTGACGCGAACGCCTCAGTCACCTTCTTTGCAATTTGGTGCTGGATGGGTGCAAGCTCCCCGACGACGGGCATAACGGTTCCGTTAAACTTGGCGCGCGCCAGCTCATCGGGGACGTCCTCTAGGACATGCCCGCCGGTACAGGCGAAGAACGGCAGGCAAATCGCCTGATCTGACGCATCGTGTGCTGCTTCGGCAATCGAGGGCGGTTCTTCGACAAAACCAACGCGGATGGATTGGAAGGCAACTTGCGTGCCAAGCTGTCTTGCAAATTCGTTGGCCACCGCCGAAGGGTTGCGGCTGCGGCCTGACCCGTGCGCCGCGATCACCAGGTCAGTTGTCGAAGCTTTCCAATTCCGTTCCCGCAGTTTTGCATGCAACGCCTGCGCAGTAAGCGTGGGCAGATCGGGATCAATGCCCAAAGGGTCAAGAATTCGCGCGGCGTGGTCCCCGACCCGTTTCGGCAAGGCACTGGTCACAAACCAACCCTTTGCCATGAAAAGCGGATAGATCACTGTGTTTTCGGGTAGGCCGTCCAGTTGCGCCTCTAGCGCGCCGGGTTTAGCAAGTGTTGCCGAATGCACGGTCACAGAGCTTGTCAACGCGTCGACCTTGGCTGCAAAAGCAGCCAGTGCCGCTTCTGCCGGGTCCGGTTCGGAAGGCTGGCCATGGGCGACAATAATGGCGTGTGACATTCGGTACTCCCGCTGTTTTCTGCGATAAGTGTTACGGCACGACCTGAAGTCAACACCACAGTTAACCCAGAAGGGTCAGCCAAAGCCAGACGGTCAGAATGGACGTCGCTGTTCCGATCAGGACGGATGAAGCGGCAACACGTTTGGCGCGGCCATACATATTGGCAAAGATATAGGCGTTAAAGCCCGGCGCCATTGCAGCATTCAACACACCCGATCGGAACAGATCCTGTGGCAGGCCGGTAGATGCTCCGAATAACCACACTAGGCTGGGGTGGACCATCAGCGAGATGCAGCAAACGAAACCAATGGTACGCAGATCGCCTTCCGGTTTGTATTTGACCAAGACCCCGCCCAAAGCAAACAACGCGCCCGGTAAAGCCGCGCGGGTGACAAGCCCAAGGGCCTCGTCGACCACCGCAGGGATGACCAAACCTGTCAGGTTGACCAGAAAACCAAGCGCAATTCCCAGGATCAATGCGTTCTTGAACATCGCGGACAGAACCGAGCGTGCCATATGTACACCGCCGTTGCCGCGATTGCGCACGACCTCCATCACCGTGATCCCAACGCCGTAACAAAACGGGGAATGGAAGGCGATAATCGCGTAGTTGCCTGTCAGGTTCTCGGGGCCATAGGCGCGCTCGGTAATCGGCAGGCCCAGCAGGACCGAGTTGGAGAACAAGCAACAAAAGCCAATGGCGACGCAGTCTTCCCAGTCTCGGCCAAAAATGATCCGTGCTCCAAAGAGGCCCACGGTGAAGCACAACGCTGCAGCGGAATAGAAACTCGCCAGCAGCCGGGGGTCGAAACTGGCGCTAAGGTCCAGGTGTGCGATGGCCAGAAAAAGCAGGCAGGGGATCGCAAAGCCTTGGGTGAATTTCATCAACCCATCGACATGCTCTTGTTTGAAATAGCCTGTCCGAGTTGCCGTGTACCCGGCACCGATCACCAGAAAGACCGGAAGAATGACATCGATCAGGCTCTGAAGCATATGGCCCCCATGCGGCGCGCGTATTGCGGTATTGCGATGGCGCGGGGCAGGGGTCTACTGCGCCTGATGGATCACCATCCCATCAAAAGCGGGGGTGATGTAGTCCGGAGTTTCAGCGTCAACCGTGGCATAGTCGAGGTCGATATGCATGTTGGTTAACACCGCGCGTTTCGGTTGCAGCTTGTCGATCCAACCCAGTGTCTTGTCCAGATGCGCGTGGGTAGGGTGCGGGGAGCGGCGAAGGGCGTCGATGATCAGGCAGTCCAGCCCTTCCATCTCGGGCCAGGCGTCGTCGTAAATCTCTGCGACATCCGGAAGATAGGCAAGCTGGCCGATGCGGAAGCCAAGAGAGTCGATCGAACCGTGGTTCACTTTGAACGGGCGCAGTGAAATGGGTCCTCCGGGGCCGTCGATGTCGAACGGGCCATCAATGGATTTGAGGTCCAGGATCGGAGGATAAGGGGATCCTTCAGGCTGAATGAAGGCGTATCCGAAACGGCCCAGCAACGCGTTCTGTGTGTCACCGTCTGCCCAGACCGGCACGCGCGTTTTCATGTTGAACACGATCATGCGCAGGTCGTCGATTCCATGCACATGGTCCGCGTGTGAATGGGTATAGACCACACCGTCCAACCGCCCGGTGCCGGTGTCCAGCAACTGGCTGCGCATATCCGGCGTGGTATCGACCAGAACCGAGGTCGTCCCATCCGGCCCCTCGCGTTCAATAAGCAGCGAGCAGCGACGGCGTACGTTCTTCGGATTCTCGGGGTCACAATCACCCCATTGTCCGCCCAGCCGTGGAACGCCGCCCGAGGAACCGCAGCCCAGAATAGTAAAGCGCGTCCCGGTCATGCAGCGGCCTTATACAGCGCGGCCTTGGTGAACAAGCGGTCAAAATTGGCCTGTGTCTGAGCTGCAAAAGCGGCATAGTCCATGCCGAAAACCTCAGCCCCTTTCCGGGCAGTGTGGGCGGTGTAGGCGGGTTCGTTACGTTTGCCGCGATAGGGTGGGGGGGCCAGATAGGGCGCGTCTGTTTCCACCAGAATGCGGTCTACCGGTGCAGTTGCGAAAATATCGCGCAACTCCTGGCTTTTGGGGAAGGCGGTGATGCCGGACATGGACAGGTAAAAGCCCAGATCCAGCGCGGCCTTGGCCAATTCGGCAGAAGAAGAGAAGCAGTGCATAACGCAGGAATAGGGTGCGTTGCGATACTCCTCTGCCAGAATTCGGGCCATGTCATCGTCCGCTGCGCGGGCGTGAATGATCAGGGGCAGGCCAGTGCGCTGGGCCGCTTCGATATGGATGCGCAAGGATTGTTTCTGCACTTCCGCACTGTCAGCGGTATAGTGGTAGTCCAGACCAGACTCTCCAATACCGACGAATTTCGGATGCTGGGCCAAGGCAACCAGTTCGTCGACCGACGCTATCGGCTCATCCGCCGCACTCATCGGGTGCGTGCCTGCGGCATAGAAGACGGGCGCAAAGGCCTCGGCAATCGCGCGTACGCTGGGTTCGTTGCGTAGCTTGGTACAAATCGTGACCATACGGGTCACGCCAGCCTCGGCTGCGCGCGTGATGATCTCGTCCAACTGGCCGTCGAAATCCGGGAAGTCCAGATGGCAGTGGCTGTCGGTAATCTGGGGGGTGTCGCTCATCTGTTCTGCCCGGCGGTTTCCTGTATCTTGAACACCGTATCTAGGACCAGAGCGGCAGGGTCAAGGTTCACCGCCTGACCATGCCGTGCGCGTGCTGTGATTGTCGCGGCGACTTCTGCCCAGCGGCGGGCTTGATCGGGGGAAGCCGAAAGACGCATCAGCGTTTCACCTTCGTTTGGGGCCGCTTCGGGTACGGGTGGTGTGCCGGTCGCCCCAGTTAGGGCCAGCCGTGACAAGGCGACATCGATGAGCGTTAGCAACAACTCGAAACGATCAGCGGCACCGCGTTGTGCTGCGGCTTCGGCCAACGCCAGTGCGCGTTGCCGGTTCATACGGGGCAGGGTGCCCAGAATGGCGATCAGCTCGGCATAAATGTCCAGACCGCCAAGATTGATTAACCGCACAGCATCCCCAACTGATCCTGCCGCAAGTGCGGCCAGGTGTTCAGTCTGGGCGGGAACTTCTGTTCCGGTTTGCGACAGGGCGGTTTGCATGTCCTGCGGACTCAGTGGGCCAAGGCGCAGCGTGCGGCAGCGCGACCGGATGGTTGGCAGCAGGCGCGAAGGTTGGTGCGATACGAGCAAAAGTGTGGTGTGCGCAGGCGGCTCTTCCAGCATCTTCAACAGCGCGTTGGCAGCACTGATGTTCATTTCATCCGCAGAGTCGACGATGACCACGCGGCGGCCTCCATCGGCAGAAGACAGACCAAAGAATTTTCCTAGCTTGCGGATATCATCCACGACAATCTCGCCGCGTAATCGCCCCTGCTCGTTGAGTGACCGGGTGATAGTGGCCAGCCCGGGCTCAGCCCCGGACTGTATTCGGTGCGCCACGGGGTGATCGGGATCAATGCCGAGCGTTTCGGGCGGAGGAGGTGCTCCGAACAAGCCGCCGTCATCTGCCGGGGGTGTGGCCAGCAAAAATCGCGCGATCCGCCACGCCAGCGTTGCTTTGCCGACGCCGCGCGGCCCGGTCAGCAACCAACCGTGATGCAGCCTGTCGGAATTGTAGGCCGTCAGAAACGCCTGTTCGGCTGCGTCCTGGCCAAAAAGCCGCGCGGTTTCGCGCGGATGCGGTGCACCCGGCACCTGATCCGGGGAAGGGGTGTCGTCACTCATCGTTTACCGCAAAGCTGCTTGAACGATATCTGTCACATCCTGCGCAACGCTGTCCATGTCTCTGTTGCCATCCACTATGCGAAACCGGCCCGAGAATTCGTCAGCCAGCGCCAGAAAGCCAGCGCGCATTTTCTTTTGCAGATCGGGGCCGAAATCTTCAAACCGCTCTTCGGTGCCTTGCCTGCCTTTTGCGCGTGACAAGCCCGTTTCGGGGTCCATATCAATCAGCAAAGTCATGTCCGGTTCCCGGCCGATCATCAGGTTGTGCAACTGATCCACCAGACCGCGCAGGTTGCCACGTGACAAGCCCTGATACATGCGCGTGCTGTCTGCGAAACGGTCGCAAATCACCACTTTACCTGCCGCAAGGGCGGGTTCGATGGTGCGCTCCAGATGGTCGCGGCGGGCTGCGGTGAACAACAGCAACTCTGTCTCGGCCGACCACCGATCCGGGTCGCCTTCCAAAACAAGCCGGCGAATTTCCTCGGCCCCCGGAGAGCCGCCGGGTTCGCGCGTCAACACGACTTCATGGCCCTGCAGGCGTAATTGATCCGCCAGCATCCGCGCTTGGGTCGACTTGCCTGATCCGTCAATGCCTTCGAAGGTCAGAAATAACCCCGTTTTCGTCACATCGACTCCAGCGGGTTGTTGATCACGTCTTTCAATACGATGCCGCCAACCGTCAACATCCGCACGACAAAGCCACCGACGGCCACGTCCTCGGCTGCCACCAGTGGGCGCCGGATCTCGGGCAGTCCTTCGGGCTTGATCACCAGTTCAGCCAGTTGCTGTCCTTTTTGGACTGGCGCGTTGATTGGGCCGTCATACACAACTTCGGCCTCGACATTTTGGGTGCCCAGAACCGGGAAGAGCACGTTCAGATCACCTTCGGCCACAAGCCCGACGGTCTTTTTCTCACCCATCCACAGTTGGGCTTCGGCTATCGGCGTTTCCGCGTTGGCAACTGTCCTCTCGACAAAATTTCGAAACGACCAGTTAACCACGGCCTCAGCCTCCTCTGCACGCTGGCCGGTGGTGTCGAGGCCGGTTAGCACGAAGATAACGCGCCGATCACCCTGTTTGGCAGAACCGACAAGGCCATAGCCGGCCTCTTGCGTGTGGCCGGTTTTCAAACCATCCGCGCCGATATCCAGCTTCAGCAGCGGGTTGCGATTGCGGGCATTTGACGGCGCGCGGCCGTCGAATTCAAAAACTTCCTCGGCGAAAAGAGGGTAATATTCGGGGAAGTCCGAAATCAAGCGATCCGCAAGAACGGCCAGATCATGCACTGACATCATATGACCGGCGGCAGGCCAGCCGTTTGAGTTGGCAAAATTGGAATTGTTCATGCCCATCTGCTGCGCGCGTTGGGTCATGTACCGCGCAAACCCGGCCTCGGTTCCGTCGGGGCTAAGTGCTTCGGCGATAACGACGCAGGCATCGTTGCCCGACAAAACGATGATGCCGCGCAGCAGGTCTTCGACCGTGACCCGATCCTGAGTGTTCAGGAACATGGTCGAGCCGCCATAGCTCATCGCGTGTTCAGACACAGGCAGGGTTTCGTTTAGCGTCAAGCGCCCGTCCCGCAGGGCTTCAAACGCCACATAGAGCGTCATCAGCTTAGACATCGACGCGGGCGGCAGGGGCTGGTCGGCGTCTTTTGACAGAAGAACAGTGCCGGTGGTCTGATCAATCACATAAGCCGCGCGGGCTGTAGTATCAAAAGCGTGTGCGGGCAGGCCCATGAGGGCAATCCCCATGGCCAGAACGGATGTGCGCATCGAGGCTAACATGCTGCGTCTCCCTGTTTCAGTCGGATACGGTGAACGCGTCTTTGAAGCCAAGGTCTTTTACGTCCTTCTGAATGGCTTTGCGTTCGGCCCGGGTTGCGGCAGGTCCAACCAGCACCCGCCAGACGGTGTTATTTGCTGTTTTCAGTTCCCGAACAACTGCGGACATGCCGTTCCTGCGCACTTTTTGAGCAGCGGAGTTCGCGTTCTCCTCGACGCTGAAGGTTCCAATCTGAACAAATGGTTTGCTCAGTTGTGTAGTCGCGGTTGTGGTGGCTGCCGCTGCTGCTGGGGTCGCTTCGGTCGCATCAATAGCGGCGGCTGCGCCATCAATCGGATCCAGTGGTGTTTCAGTTATCGCGGCTGGATCTTTCTTTTGCCACCATTTCCGCTTGGCGGGTTTCTCTGCCGGGGCTTCGACCGGCGCATCCGACAAGGCCGGAGAGGACACAGAAGCTGCGGCTTCGGCTGTTACTTCTGCGCCATCCGTGGCTGCATCTGCCGCTGCCACAGCGGTTCCCGCAGCGGCTGCGGCTGGTGCTTTCTTCTGCCACCATTTCCGTTTGGCAGGTTTCTCAGCCGGGGTTTCTGTCTGTTCACTCGCTGATGTTGAAGCCTCAGCGGAGTCGCTGGTGGTATCTGCGTCTGCCGGGGCGTCATCTTCTGTGCCGGCGGCACTCGCGACAACAGCCGTTGTACCTGCCGCGGCCACAGCGGTTTCTTTCTTCTGCCACCACTTGCGTTTAGCAGGCTTTTCAGGATCACCTGTGCTTTGGCCATCGGTTGCCGTATCGGCCGAGGCTGTGACGGTTTCTTCTGCGGAATCTTCGGCCTGTGGGGTCTCGTCAGCTGGGGGTTCTTCTATCTTTTCACGACGCAAAGCCACAACACTAAGTTTTGTGGGGGCACCGGCCAACAATCCAAGCTGTTCAGCTGCCGCGGACGAAACCTGAAGCGCCGGGCCAGGCAAGTTGCGTTCGCGACGGAACAGGGCTCCAGTTACCGATTTGTTGTTGGCCGTGTTTTTGATCACCACGCGCTCGGGTTGGGTCACGTCTGGATGCGCAACCCAAATCCCACCCAGCGAGGGCCGCCCGTCCCAAAGCCCTGCTTCGGTCACACCGAACACGTTTGGCGCTTCGACATCGCGTTGAGACTCACTGGTCGTTTGGGGAAAAAGCTCGATTTTGCCCTCATTCTCGTCGGGCTTTTCCGCTGTTTCCGCGGTTCCCAAGGCCTCTTCACATCCGGCCAAAATCGTTAAAGATAACGCTAGAAACGCCAGCCTCTTGGGCCCCGGGCGTGTCTCGATCGCTCGCTTCATCTGCTTATCCCTTGCCTGAAGGGGTTTCGTTTTCCGAACCCCGCTGCCGATCTGCTGGTTCTGGATGCCAGCCTGTTGCGGTCTTTCACGCCGATCATAACGTGGCTGAAGTGTCATGGAAAGACCGCTGAAAAGTCTTCGGCAAGATTTCCCGTTTTCGACTTGCCTCTGATCAAACTTGGCCTTAGACCCTGCCTTCAACGGGGAGGTGGCAGAGTGGTCGAATGCGGCGGTCTTGAAAACCGTTGGGCGTGAGAGCGTCCCCAGGGTTCGAATCCCTGTCTCCCCGCCACAAAATTATTGATTTTCAACAGCTTTCAAGACTTCCGTTAACTCGCGTTGCTTACTTGTGTCCAATGTTGTTGGACATTTGTTGGACATTTCATATCAAACCCTTGAGTGCGGCTTTCGCCAGACCCCGGTCTTGTTCTTCGTCCGTCGTGATGTACCGATTCGTACTGGCGTAGCTGGCGTGACCTGCGCGGCGTTGGATTGCCGCATAATCCTTTGTCAGTTTTGCCATCTGGGTGATGTTGTAATGACGGGTGCCGTGGATCGGCAAAACGTCTTTTGATACCCCGGCGCGATCCCGGATTTTTCCCGCTATCTGGCTAACATGTTCCATGTTCAAAACCTGTCCAACAGGATCACAAAGAACCAGATCGTTATTCGCCCATGCCGACCCCGCCGCTAGTTGCCATTGCCGCACGACAACAATGTGCTTGCGAAGAAGATCAACGGTGGCAGGTTCGATGGAAATGGATCTAAGACCCGCTTCCGTTTTCGGGGTTTTGAATGTGACGGAACCGTTACCACTCGGTTGAGTTGCAGCCTGTCTAACCGTGATCCGCCCGGCGTTCAGATCAACGTCTTGCCACCGTAACGCGATTAGTTCGCCCCGACGCAAACCAGTGTGCGCGGCGAGTCTTAGGATAAAACCCACTAGACCATGAATTGCCTTGGACTGATCCGCTTCCGCGATTATCGCCTGTAGTTCATCTAGGGTAGGGGCGCGTTTGGTTCTGTTGGACGCCGTTACCATCTCCATGCCCAAAGTCGGCGGACGTTCGATCTCACCCTTTTTCCACATGTGAGTGAAGAACGTTTTCAGGCACACTTGATAATGATGGATAGTCCTTGGACTTGGTATTCGACCGCTTGGAGTTTCACCCCGACACAGTTGGGCAAGGGCGCGGTCTATGTCGGCGGTGGTGATCTGTTTGTAAGGTTTGGGACCGATCAGGTTTCCCCAACCCAGGCATTTTTCACGGTACCCTACGGCAGTCTTTTCGGTGATCTTACCAACCGCCAAGCGATCCTCGATCCAGCGTAACCAACGCGCCTCTAGACTCTCCTTACCAGTGCCAATCCTAAGCCTCTCAACATGAACCTTGTGGGCAATCGCCTCGTGTTCTGTTTTGAATGTTTTGGAGGATGTTGCGCGTTTGCCGTCTTTGGTTCGACCAACATCCCACCGAACAGTCCAACCTCGTTTGTTGTGATGGATAGACGCCATTATCCCGCCCTCCGGTGATACGCCACTCGGCAGGTCGTGGAACAGGTCTTTGCCGGTCTTTTGGCGATCATCTTCTTTCCACAGTTCAGGCACAGGTAGGATTTGTGACCAGCCGCGTAAGCCTCGGCAAGTTCGTGAACCTGTTCCAGATCGTCGTCGTAAAAGTTCGGGTGAACCTGCAATTCGCCCATATCGAACCATGCGAGCCACTGCGCTTGTTTGGGATCATTAAACCCTTTGGTCAGGTAGTTTTCTAACTCGGTCGGATCGCCTGTCGCATCCCCTTCACCTTGCCATAACTGGTCGATGAACTTGGTCACGATCTTTGGCGTGTCGTTGTCCTTCACTATCATGTTTGTAACACCTATGGATCTTTTTAACTGTTGCGTTTTAGCGTAGTGGTTGTAACATTAAAACTCATCTTTTCGTGTTTCAAGGAGAGTTTTAGATGTCCCGACCCAAACGGGCGAACATGCGTCCACTTAACGAGTTAGCCGAGGTGTTCGGTGTCACCCGCAATACGATCTATAAGGCGTATGAACGTGGTCAAATCGGCGGCGTCATTCCATTAGGGCGAATGCTGTACATTAAGGAAGAAGCGTTTCAGTATCACGCTGTAAACGGATATGGACGTGACGTCCCGAATTGGAATGAATAATTGAAATCTCTGGAAAACAATTAATCCAATTGGAAGAAAGTTTTATTTAATTCCAACGGTGAATAATTTTATAGGGATTTAGTCTTAAAAAACTGTTTGTAATGACGAAAAACGGTTGTTTATCGTTGTGGTGTTAACAGCGGGAGATTGAGCAATGCCTACCAAAAACAATGAATCTTTAATTGCTTGTACTGCCTCTAATGAATTCAAGAAGGCAGTTCGTATTCGTGCGGCACAGGTTGAAAAGACGGTGTCGAAATACGTCAAAGGTCTAATTGAAAAAGATCTTGAAGAGGAAAAAAAATAAGGGGTGCCAAATCGCCAAATCCGGACACCCCCCCCAAAAAAACAAATAAAGGACAATTACAGGGTAAAGGATCGGCGGTTCGGTGTCTCCAGATTTTTGGAGAGAAGAGATGTTGGATTTACCACATAAAAAACTGATCCCACCACGGAATGTGAATAAGTTCCAGCGTGTGTTGGAACCGAAACCGGACCCTTGGTTTGCGGAACAATATGCCGAACACGGTTGGATGGTCCCGATAAGGGGTGGCACACCGATCCGGATACATAACCGGATTGAAACCATGTCACAGGTATTTCGCGCCGAAGTCGGTCGTGGAATAAGCAGTCCACGTCCAACGTCCAACGAGTTTTATCTACGTGAGTGGCGTCCGTATGCCTTCGTAACGAAAGACGGTCTGTTTGTTGGATTCTTTAACCTGCACCTCGGTTCCAATACGCGCCACACAGAATTGTCGTGGATCTGGATACATCCGGATTACCGCCGCAAGGGTGTCCTGAAAACAGCGTACCGCCGACTGAGTGCGGAGTTTGGGGATTTCATGATCCTGCCTCCTTATTCCCCGGCAATGGTTCAGTTCATTCAAGACTACAAAGACAAATATGAAATGAGAGATGGCGTTCACTACGTCAGTCGGTTCCTGAAAGGCGTTGCGTAATGAATACTAAACGATTCCTATCCCTGACAGACGATCAAAAGTTTGAAACCCTAAACAGTCTGCCGCAGAAACTGAAGGACGTGAAGTGTTGGGCGGTTGCCAAGATTTATCCCGATCCAAAACCCGGCGAAGAACAACACCCAGATCACAAACGACCGTTTCATCCGTTAACCAACGAACCTGTCAGTGTGACAGACCCAAGCACATGGGCAACGTTTGATGAATGTTTGTCGCAAGTTGTAGATGGTTGGAAATACAATGTGCTTGGTCCAATCTTACACGAGGGTCTGGATGCTACAGTCTTGGACCTAGACAACAAAAAGAACGATCCAAAGATTGCTGCCGCACATAAAGAACTGGTCGATAAATACTGGGACAAGACCTATGTGGAGTTCAGTCAGTCTGGTACAGATCACCACATCTTTTACGAAGGTAGATTGGTCCAAGGTGGTCGAAAAGAACCAGATCTTGGAACAGAAATCTATGACACCGAAAGGTTCATAATCATGACCGGGGTCAGTAATGGTTTGGACCTTGCCCCGGACACCGATGGTACCATCACACAGATGGTTGCCTCGATGCCGGAACAGACCAAGTTGGTGGATCTTCCAACTGTGGAAGACATACGGACGGTAGAGGCAATCATAGAAAAGATGATGGCGGCAGGTGGAAACACCGAGGGTCAACAGGCGTGGAAACACGGGTACCCCGCAAATTGTGATCCAAGTCATGTAGACTCGCAGATTGCCGAATTAATCCTGTACCACACCAGTGACATCCAAAAAGCCAGGGTGATCTTTGAACGCGGGACACATTGGACACCAGATCGTATTGCCAAAAAAGAAACGGGGCGGCGGGGTCAAAGTTACGTGGACCGTACCCTCTCATTTGCGTGGAGCAACGTTCACCAGCGGCAACAGGAACAGGCGGAGCGGATTAAACAGGTCACGGAGGCGGTGCAGCAAATTGTGGAAAGAGAGCAAAACCAACCCGTAGAACAACACCCCACCGAAATCGACATACCTGTCAAATATGGCGCCCTTCATGCCGCCTATCGCACCTGTGCTTGGAACGGTCATACGAATTTTCCTATTGGCGCAGTTCTGTCGGCGTTAACCCATGTCGGTGCCATTGTTGCCGCCAAGTTCGTTGCCCCGACAAAGAGTGGTCTAAATCTTTATACCGCGCTGGTTGCCCCGTCTGGATGGGGTAAGGAAGCGGCACCTAGCGAGGGTCAGGCGTTAATCCGCAGTGCCGCCAAAACCATCCAAAATGATACAAGATACACATTGGAAGATTACATCGGTCGTTCGGCAGGTAGTAAGGTCAAACTCCACGAACAGATTGCCGCCAATGATGTTCAGGTTCGGTGGAAGCAAGAACTCGGTAAAGTCATCCGCAACGTGATCAAGGTTGGTGGTCACGGTGGTGAAATTATGGACTTTGAAACGCGACTTTATACGTTATCCGCTGTGGGCAAAGTTCTGGAAGGTCACGAGGTACGAGATCAAAAGATTGACGATATCAAAGATAAGGAACGTCCTATCTACGCCTTTGTCGGGGAGATGACACCTACCGATCTGAACGGGATTGACCCCAGAACTTTCAACGATGGAAGTATGTCCAGATACCTTTGGGGCATGGCAAAGGTAAGACCAACTTATAACGACGAAGAAAATCCGGACTACGACAACAGTTTGGATATTCAGGCAGTCGCCGGTTTGTTTGAATACACCATGACGGTTCAAAGTGATTATTATCGAGTTCCTTGGGGTCCAGATGCGAGAGAGTGGTACCTGAACCGTCGCCGTCTTTGTAACAAGAAAAGTGATGAGTGGTGGAACGCCGGAAACGAGATCGGCGCAAGTTGTATGAACAGATATGTTGAGAACTTGATAAGGGTTGCCACTATTGCCGCTGTTTGCCGTCACCAACATGATCCCCAGAACCAAGAACTCGCGGTGTTGGTAGAAGATCTAAGATGGGCAAGCACAGTTGTGGATTACAGCGTCGAGAGTGTTAAAGAACTGACTGGTTCCATTGGACAGATGAACGACGCCGAGCGTGTCAAACGTGTAATCACCATGTTACGGATTTGGATTAAAACAGACGGAAGTAGTCCAAGAGTAAGACGTCCAGTATTTAAGACATATGCCGACGACAATATGCGGTTCTACTTTCCATTCGGTTACATCTCTACAGACGGTGGAACTAAACATTTTCCGGACAAACGTGATGTGACACGGGTTTTAAACGACATGATAGCGTCCGGTTTGATTGTGGAAGTAAACCCAGAACGAAACCTCAAGTGGAGGCAGTTTTACTTTGATCCAGTTATTTTGGAGTAATAGAGTTTCTGGTTTTTCCGGTGCTTTCTGTTGATGGCTTACCAGAACAGAATAGTGTGGAAATATAATGGTTTAGTAGTAATAAACACACACTTCTGGTACATTACTTCTTCTCTCTACTTTTACTCCTTTGGTGGGGTGGGTACCCCGTACCAGAACACCAGAACACCAGAAAATCTCTTTAGTGTTTTAGTTGGGATAGACTGGAACAAAACGCCCCAGAAGTAAGCAACTGTGCTTGATGAAATAGGTGGAAAGTTGCGCTTGCAGCCATCAACTTTTTTTGTTGAGCCGATGCTTTTTGGTGTGGGACGGTAACATAACAAATGGAAACCTAACTCACACAGCTTGATAAATGCCTCGGCAGGGGGAGGGACAAAAAACGCCAACACAGCCTGCTGACCGTGCCTCCATGGATTTGAAAGTGAAAACCGAAATATCACAACCGAAAATAGTCTCGAGCAGCGACCACTTCAGCTGGCCAACTGTGCTCGTATCAGTTTCCGCTCAAACTACTGAGGAAAGGGTAAAACTAGATGAGTAATGTCTTTGGTTTTAGCGATGATCAAGAGGAACGTTCAAACGCCAATACGGTTTTTGAAGCAGGGAGGCCGCTTCCTAGCCCCGTGTACGAAGAGTATGCTCGGGTTCAACTTCAAATTCCCTACCGCTACAGAGGCAAACGCAACATCATCAATCTTTGTGTTCAGTACGCACGCATTGTGCACCAATTGGATGACGTGTCTGCTTTGCTTGCACGGTCAGGTTTTACCACGGTCACTAAATCCGGTAGCGTGAAAGTTCATCCCTTGGTTCAAGCCCAGTTGCAGTTGATTAAGCAGCTGCAATCTCTAGCGACATCACTTCGATTGAATATTTACGAAGACAATGCCAAATTGACATTGGCTGAAAGCAAAAACAAAGCCGTCAGAGAAGCCCAATCAACAGATGCACACGGTCTATTGGCACTCGGACCAAAACAGATCAATTGACTTCCAGTTCGACCAGTCGCGGGCGAAACGGTCTGCAAACGACATCGGGAAACGTCTGCTATGACGTACAGTCAGGACATCTAACAAAATCATCTCAGATGACCGCGTTGACCCGCCGCGCCTCTGGGTTTGAACTCGGAACTCTGCTAAGTCCCCAAGAGCAGCGCAACAAAGGTGCACATCATGAAAATCCATCGAGCCGGGGACCGACCTTCACAATTTCCCGGCAATGAGTATTTCACCGGTACGGTCCGCTTTGATCCCGTTGTGACCGGGAATGATCCCTCCCCGGTTAAGATCCTTGCGGTGACTTTTGAGCCCGGTTCACGGACAGCCTGGCACACGCACCCTGCCGGTCAAACGCTTCATGTTTTGTCTGGCTTGGGCCTGGCTGGGTCTGAAGGGCAGCCAGTGCGTCTGTTGCGCCCCGGCGATACGGTGTGGTTCGCGCCAGGAGAGCGGCATTGGCACGGCGCGTCGCCAGACTGCGCGATGACCCATCTGGCTGTGCAGACGTCTGTCGACGGCAAGACTGCGGATTGGATGGAGCATGTCTCAGACGAGGACTATAGCGCAGCGCGCGCGGAATGAAGCGAGTCAGACGGGTCGTTCGTTCACCACTTTCACCGCACGTCCGTTTTGTTCGCAGAGTAGTCAATCCGGCCATCTTCAACGGACGACCGCTCTGAGCCCTAAGTTCAAATTTCTGCACCGTGCATCAATGCCGAAAGTGCAGAAGAAAGCTGTCGTTGAGTGTTATATTCAAACCGCACCTTCTTCACTTTTTAGGTTGTGCTTTTGCTCCCAAGGGGTGTCTCATACAAATTGTAATGTGATCATTGGATCTTAGCCGTGTTCGACGCGTCGACATACCTCGCGATAACATCGATTGCAGTCATCGGCACTGTTCACGTCTTCTGCGTGTCTTTTTACCGGAGATTCCCCGCCCTAGCAGGCTGGCTTTCTGATTTTTCATCAGGGATCGGACTTGGCTATGCTTTTCTTTTCCTGCTGCCAAAAATTGGTGAATTGTCCACCGGTTTAGCTGCAAGCGGGAAATGGGAAAACTCGCTGTTCGGTTATTCGCTCCTAGGATTTCTCATTTACTACTTGCTGGAGGCCAGTCGCGACGTAGGGGCCGACAACAAGTTGTCGCTTGGCTTGGACACAGTGGCCCTCGGGACCTATAACTGCTTGCTTGCCATTACCGTCATGCAAACGACGGGAACATCACCTGAGCTGTACGCTGTTGGAACGTTGGCCTATTCATTGCATTTGTTTGGGGTGAATATCTTTCTCTATAAGACCCACCCCGGACACATGTCTGGATGGCTACGCGCATACTTTGTCGCGTCGCTTGCGGTCGGCATATTGATCGGTCTCAACGCAGACAAAAGTAGCATGATCTATTCAATTTCGACTGGGTTAACAGGGGGTGTGATAATAGCCCTGTCTCTTCGGGTTAAACTACCCAGCCTTTCGGCAGTGAATACAAAAGCTCTGTTGATTGGTGTGGTGTTTGCTGCGGTCGCAGTCGAGGTCACCCGGTACTAACCCGACGACACTGTTAAGTCTTTCCGTAGTATAAGCCGAGCCATTTGGCTCAGCTTACTAGATTTAGATAATCTGAAATTCATTTACTCAAAGTCTCTGCAATACCTTTCATCACAACCATAGAGTCCAGGTACATAGGTGTATTTTGAACGTCTGGCTGGCTTGATAGCTTCACCATAACCACATTGGCTTTTTGGTTCACATACAACAGCTGCCCATAGACACCAATGCCGTAAAACGCACCTTTTTCTCTGTCTTTCACCCAAACTTGATTACGGTAGTGGAAGCCTTCAAACACCTCCGCGTATGCGCTTTTCTCATAAGCTGCGATAACGTCATCATTTGCTTGAATCGTGTCAGCTATCCAATCTGGAGGAATAACTTGAGTGTCGTTAACCTTTCCGTTGTCCAGCATCATTATGCCAAATCGCAATAGGTCACGAGAGCTGGTAAATAACCCACCACTCGTTTGCACAATCCTTTTGGGTCCTAGTTCGCTATATGCAGGGTCCTGAGCACCGATGTCCTGCCACAACTCGGCCAGTACATCCAGATAGCTTTCTCCAGTCGCCGACTCGATAACCATACCCAGCAGCGCAGATAGCACTGAACGGTAACTATAAACTTCACCGTCTTCTACCAAGGTCTCGCGATCACTAAGAGAGATCATGTACTCCTTAACGCCAGACTCTGTATCACAAATTTCAACTTTTTCAGAGAGGTCCTGACCAAACGCACAGAACAGATCACCGGCGTCGTCTAAGTAGCCGCTAGAAGCATCTTTCCAATCAACAGCAGCGGTCATATCAAGTAGGTGTCTAACCGTTGTATTTTTGAATGCTGGGCCTTCCAACTCTGGCAGGTATTCGGTGATCAGCTTTTTGGGATCTAATTCTCCCGCCTCAACCGCCAGCCCTGCTGCCATACCCAACACTGTCTTGGTGATCGAGTGAATGCGGTGAGGCGTATCAGCTCTCATGCCATTGAAGTACTTTTCAGCGACCAATTTGCCATCGTGATAAATCAAAAAGCTATCGGTATGTGTTTGATGCAACCAATCGTTGATATTCTGTTCTTCATTATTGCTAGCTGTGAAAACAAAAGTCTCAAGCTCAGTTGGGTATGCCGCTTTTTCCAAAGTACGTACCCAATCTGACGGTGGAACTCGTGCCAATTCGCCAAAAACATTTATGCCTTCAAATATCCAAGGGCTTCTATCTACAGACTCAACGGTTTCATCCCAGAAATAACCAGCCTCTGCGCTTGCTGGTTGTGTAGAAGCAGTAAATACCGCACCGGAGGCCAAAAGAGCGATAGCAATAGCGGAGGTCACTAACGGCTTGTTTGCATGACTTTTCATTTTTGGGGATCTCCGAAGGATTGGGCAATCTCCAAGCAACCCAGCCATGCTTCAGCTCTGGTGTCTAGCCCCTTGTGCCTGGACCACGGAGCGGTCAGACGACTGCGAACTACTCTACGATAGGACAGCTTAGTAGTCGCAAGCGGTTGTGGGCTGATAAAATTGCGCTGGTCGCCTCATGCAATGCCCTCTTGGTCCGCATCTGTGAGGATGTAAAGCCGCCAATCGATCAGAGGCGTCCAGCAACTCCGGTACTTTCACTTCCAGTCCATCTGATCTCGCGTCGTTCGCCACTTGGCGAATTGCATACAATCTCAGAAGCGCCATTGCTGCTTCAGCAATGTTGCAGTGGACGTCAAAGGGGTCAAAGCTATCGTTTGCCACCGTGACAAGAGATCCAATAGCGGTCCTGCCGACTTGTTTGTGTGGTTGTTTTTTAACGAGGGGGTACACGGTTGGATCTAAGGGGTGAGCCCGCTGCCAAGTCTTAATGTAATGGCTTCGTGGCTCACCTCGCATTCGAATACAGTGAAAGCTAAACGTCTCGTACACTGGATGTGCGAGGCTGGTTAACTTTCTCCCGGTACAGGTGGTTTTACCCCCCCCTGTCCGGTGTACCCACCCCCAAAAACCAGTTGAGGTACCCTGTACCCCCTAAAATCGGGGTGTTTTAACCGAAAACGGCGGTTGTTTACCTAAAAATAGCTGGGACGGGTTCTAGGTATTGGTCTTTTCTGGGTGGACATTGCCATCAGCGGCAACCGGAAACCCGTTTTTGCAATTCGTACAACGCGAGCGTGTATCGCTCAGAAGTGTCAAGCGATACAGCTTATTCTCTGCTACTTCACATTGCGGGCAATAGGGTAATCCGACTGGCCTGCCGTCTTTATCATCGTATTTGTAGCCATTGATGGTGATCAAAGACCCTTGCAACTCAGCGTGCTCGGTCAGTTCTTTGATTTTCTGGTCACGCTCTTTCAGTTCCATGTGCGCGTCACTTAGAGCCATCTTTACGTCAGCAAGATTTCCGTAAAGGTCCGCCATCTGCGCCTTGAGCTCATTCTTATCGTAGGCGTGGTTGGTGTCCCGAATTGCTTTGATTACCTCTAATGAGCCAGTAAGTGCGGATATGGTGGCTGCAATGTCTACCAAGTCAAATCTCCATTTGTGTCTTAGCTTGATACTTAAGCAGTTCGAGGCAGCAAGCAATGACGCAAAACGCTATTTTTGCCCGGATAATCTCGCCTAACGCCTGTTCCGTCTTCCCAGGCGCGAGTTAATAAAAGCGGTTCCATTTTAATACCCGTAACTTCAGTCAATTGAATGTGTGGTTCAATGATTGATGTGATCCTGTTTTTTCCTGTCTAGGGACGGGGCTTTCGCCCCAACCTGTTTTTACAGTACCGCTTTGATCGCTTGGACGGCTTCCGGTCGTAGGGTCCACAACCATTTGCCGTCTGCGTCGCGGTCGCAAGCGCCCAACATTACCGACGACCAGAATGGGACGTCGTCTTCAAACCTGCGCGGTGGTTCATCCATCCCGAGGACGTCGCAGATTTCGTGGCACATTTTGCCGAAGGTGCTGTTGACTGTGCCGTAATCTGTGTCTTTCCATTTGTGGGCGTAGGTTTCGACTTTTTCGCCAGGGAATGCCACCATGACTTGCAGCAACTGCTTGCGGTCTTTGGTGAGGTTGATGCCCGACAAACCGTGTACGAGGTCGATGAATTTCATTTTGAGTTTCCTTTCTTGGGACGTCGGTTAAGCCCGACCCGTTACTGTGAAAGAGATATCCAAGCCATCGACAACAACATCGGTGACGTTGAAGACGTAGGCATTGTTACGACCGTTAGTCTGCCCGACGTAACCGTTGGAGGCATGACTATCAGGGGCGTCGATCTGGAAGATGCATTTGCCGGTTGCCTGAAGTGCAGCAACCTGTTTAGCAAACAAAGCCGGAGCGACCCGAGAGGCGTGCAAGTAAGTCATCGGCGTACCGGGTTTGATGTACTGTTTGTGGAAGACCGGTAGAGTGCCGTGTCCGGTAACATCAGCAGTCCACGAATTTCGGGTTCGATGTACATCATAGCTAGTCGGTTTCATTTGTTTGCGTCCTAATCCAAGTGCTTTCCTCTTACACAAAACATATCAGTCTCTTCTCTCTGGGTTACTCAGTCTAAACCCCAAAAAAAGAAGAGTTTTTATTGTTTTGTTGCGGGTGTTTTTTGTCTGAAAGTGACGTAAGTCTTCCGTAGGATTTTCGCTTGTGATTTCCTGCCAAAATTTCACGCAATCAACTTCGATTTGACGTCATTTAACAGTTGGAACGCTTCACTTTTCTTGTCAGCGGAAGGGTTACTGTCTGGGTGGCATAGACCCTAACCTTTTTTGAGTTGAATTGGTCGGGGTGAAGTTGATCTATCAGATCCTCATTTGGATCAGGGGTAATTGGGGTCCGGGGTTTCGTAACATCGCCCTTTCCAAGAAGTATTCCAGTGGGGGTATTTTCAGGGACGGAAACTCGACCTCTGCGATCATGGAACCGTCTTTCTGTAAGGTGGTCTTTCGAAGGAGGTACCCTTTTCCGGTCAACCTGATCTGTAACCGTCGGTTGATCCTGCGTCTCAGGGGGTCGTTTTCTTGGACCTTTTTCTTATACCAGTCCCGGAACTTCTTCTTCATCTCACGGAAGTATTTTGTAATAGGGGCTAACCGTCCCGGAATGATCCCGTCTTCACGATACCGTTCCAGAGCCAGATCATCCAAAAGTTGGTCCACTCGAAGTTCGTGGTTACGAATCTTGAGTTCCGTGATTTTCACCTTGGATCGTTCGATCTTTTGGTCGCGATCTTTCTTCCGGAGTTCGTATTCTTCACCAACCGGATCCCCGATCAAACCAACCTGATCCGGTCGAATGTCGGGGTCTGGTATATGGCGTTCAACTGGTTCCGGATCGTCTTCCAACGGTACTGAGATCGGGTTGTCGGTGATCGTCACCTTTACCCCGGTGATACGTTCGATCTCATTCAACATGTCTGGGATCAGGGATAGTTGTTCTGGACTACCCCTTATTTCTACGACCGTTTTTAACGGTTGATATGTTGTACCGTCGTTGGACATTTGTAACATTATTATAACGTTTTAAACGTTTCAAAACAACACAAAAACTGTATTATTAGAATGACTTAGATTACAACGGCGGTGGGGGAGTAGGTCTTGAAAACCGTTGGGCGTGAGAGCGTCCCCAGGGTTCGAATCCCTGTCTCCCCGCCACTCATACCTGTCTCACTTCAGCTGTATTTTCTAATCCGGAATTGTGCCGCAATTTCCGCGAGTTGGCGCATGCGCTTTCAATCAGAGACGAAGCAAACCGTACATTCAGAGGACAATTCAGGCGCCAGTCTCAGTGTCGCATCTTAGCGGGGTCGCTTTGGGCTGGATTTCCCTGATAACCTGCAATTTACAGGGAATTTTCGCAAACCGGGACTGACTTCCGTCATTTCTTCTATCAGAACTGTATGTTTTTCAGAGGTTAATGCTGCAAATTCCCTAAAAGGTGGAACAGGGAATTTTCTCGTGGGAACAGGGAATTGTGCCGACGGATCAGGGAGGGCGAACCCTGTATCAGGGAAGCAGGATCTGGAGCTATCAAAAGCCGAACAGGCGTTCCTGTTCGGACCAATCAAGTGGGTGGGTCTTGCTGACCAGACGCTTGAGTGTGAGTTCGGGCGGCTGGGTCCCGTCGAGAATCGCCGTTTGAATCTTTGGTGAGAGAAAGGCGAGCTGAGCACGGGTGCGGATGAAGGCGTCAGGGACGCTTTCGCGGCGGGCAATCTCCATCAGTTGAACTCCGGCCTTCAGATCACGGGCCCAGCCATGTGCGCGGATCAGCATGGACCGGAGGTGGGGATCAGGTTGGGGTGCCATGTCTCCGGCGATGACCTTGGCCTCGACGCCGCGGCGGCGCAGATCGAAAGATGCGGTGACGTGGGTGAGATCCGGGTGCAGATGATCGGCCGCGATGCCAAGTGCGCTTGCCAGAGTTTTGGGGTTAAATTCGAGGTCGATCTGTCCTCGTGCAAGTTTGCCTTTGGCCAGAAGAGCAGCGCCGATCTGACAGCCATGGCCTAGAAGCCGGGTTACTAAATCCGCAACTGAAGTCTGAACTGCCTCGGCTGACCCGGCCTCCGGCTGCGCCAGTACTTGGTGCGCCACGGCGGCGTCTTGCAAATGTCTGACGATGACATCAATGACCGCGTTTTCCAGCGCAGGGCCGGGCAGTCGCCAGCTAGAGATATCCTTGCCGCCTGAGATCAGTCGATTGGAGATATAGTAGCGCAACCGTCGGCCTTTGCGCGTGGTGTGGGTCGGCGTCAACCGATCACCAGTTTCGTCATACAGCAGACCGGTGAGCCAGGCCCCGGGGTCAGTGGAGTGTTGGCGCGCATCGGAGTCGCCGCGTGCCCGCGAGCGGTTGGAGGCCTGTCGCATTTTTTCCTGCACCCGGTCCCAGATGTCCTGATCGATGATCGCCGGATGTTGTCCGTCCCAGATCTTATCCTTGTGGCGGATTTTTCCGAGATAGACCGGATTGCGCAGCAGGTAATAGATTTGACCCCGTGACAGCGGACAATCCCCCTTCACACTGCCATCTGTCCGAACAACCCGTTTTGACCACAGGTCTTCTGCCGTTGCCCGTTCTTCTACTTTGCGCAGGCAACCAAGCTCGTCATAAAGCCCAAAGAGATGCCGGACCGTTCTGGCCTCCTCTTCATTCACCACCAGCGTTCTTGCCTTCGGATCGGGGTGGCGATCATAGCCCAGGGGCACATTGCCACCCATCCAAAGCCCCTTCTTCTTCGACGCTGCAATCTTGTCGCGAATACGTTCGGCGGTGACTTCCCGTTCAAACTGAGCAAAGGACAACAGCACATTCAGCGTTAACCGGCCCATGGAAGATGAGGTATTGAAGGACTGAGTGACAGACACAAAAGAACAGTTTGCCTGTTCCAGCCGTTCGACCAGCTTAGAGAAGTCGGCAAGCGACCGGGTCAGCCGGTCAATCTTGTAGACCACCACCATGTCAATACGCCCGGCATCGATCTCTTCAAGAAGGCGCTGAAGGGCGGGGCGTTCGAGTGTACCGCCGGACAGACCGCCGTCATCGTAGCGCCCGGGTAGTAGGGTCCAGCCTTCGTGTCGCTGGCTGGCGACATAGGCTGCGCAGGCCTCATATTGCGCGTCCAGCGAATTGAAGTCCTGATCCAGACCATCTTCTGAGGACTTGCGCGTGTAGATGGCGCATCGGATTTTACGGCGCGGGCTCATTTGGCCGCCTTGCCGGTGAGCCCAAAGAAACGCGGCCCTGACCAATGCGCGCCGGTAATCTCTCTGGCGATGGCGGAGAGCGAGCGATAGGACCGACCGTTCCAAGTGAAACCGTCCTCTGTGGCGTCGACTACATGTGTCACGCCATTCCACTCACGCAGCAGGCGCCCACCGGGTTTTAGGGCAGGGCATGTAGGCTGGGGTTTCTTCCCAGAGCCCTTTTCCAGCGTGGCTTTGACTTGCCGGGGTAGCCTGCCATGACGGCGGGACTGCATCTCAAAGGCGATAAAGCGGCGCAGGAAGGGTTGGCTGAGCATGGCGGGGGCTGGTTGATCAAACAGTTGCTGCCAAAGCGTGACCAGATCCGATCGTCCCATGACGGCCAGATCGGCAACATCGCTAGTCTTGGTCATGACTCTTCTCCTGTTCCCACCGTCAGGTGATAGGTGGAAGAACCATCTGGTTTGTCGGATGCCCGCCTTTCAATTGTGACGCCTTTTTTCTGCAGGCCGCTGAGAGCCGCTCGGACCGAATGAGGCTGCCACCCCGTTGCTTTGCAGAGCGCCTCAAGGCTGGCGCCGCTCGGGCGACGCAACAAAGCTTGAACCTTGTCAATTTTGGTTTGCTTCCGTTTGGACATGAACTGTCTCCTTTGATCTTGGGTCAGCGAGATGCCGAACCCCGGTACCGAGGAGCGCCCGAATGGCTCGGGCGTGGGTTTAGTGATGCGTGGTTGACGGCAACAGTCCAGCTCTTTCTGAAACGATTACTGGAGGCGTGTGTTTTGAAGGGCGTCGATGCCGTACCCCCGATTATTCGTCAACAATCTTAATTGGTTACTTTTAGTTTGGGGGGTTGCGTCTCGTATTGATGGCACCTACATTCGACCTAATCGCCCGGACTATCAGGGCGGGAAACTGCTCCCGCAGGCAGCACTCATTGGAAACACAGGTTTCCGCAGAGAGCATTCAAAGGAGCAACGTCTCGGATCGTTTGGTCCGGGGAGTTGCGATTTGTGCTCTCTCCGATTTTCCAACGCGATCCCTCCATCTCGACGTCCGCGCGGCGTCACGCAAAAGGAGGCGGTTATGCCTGCCAACAAAACACAAAGTGACGCTCTGGCGTCCAATACGCCGATCTGGATGGCGGAGAAAGTCATCCAATTGAAGATCAGCCAGATCAAGCCCTACGCCAACAACAACCGCGTGCACGCGGCCAAGAATATCGACAAGCTTAAGGCATCGGTGGCCCAGTTTGGCTTTGTCACTCCGATCCTCGTGGATGCTGAGGGTACCATCATCGCGGGTCATGGCCGCTGTGAGGCCGCTAAGGCCCTGGGGTTGAATTCCGTACCGACTGTTGTCGCGGATCACTTGTCAGATGCAGAAGTTCGTGCTTTGCGCATTGCGGATAACAAGCTGGCGGAATTGTCCGACTGGAACGAAGCGGCCCTTCAGATTGAATTTGCGGAGCTGATGGATCTCAGCCTTGATGGCGAGCTGGATTTTGATCTGGAAATCACGGGGTTCGAGGCACCGGAGATCGACATCATCATCGATAGTGCGGACGAGGCCACGGAGACGGAAGCGGAAAGTGTAGAGGCCCCGGACCCTGCGGCACCCGTAATCACGGAGCCGGGCGATCTTTGGGTTCTTGGAGATCATCGCATCTTCTGCGGGGACGCCCTTCAAGCCCAGAGCTACGACACCTTGCTGGAAGGCGAGACCCCGCAGATAGTCTTCACCGATCCGCCTTACAACGTACCGGTCAATGGGCATGTGCGGTCCGGCAATAGCGCCGAACACCGCGAGTTTGCCATGGCGTCGGGAGAAATGTCGGATAGCGAGTTCCGCGGCTTTCTTTCAGGCGTGATCACCCAGTTGTTTGGCCGTCTGCCAGACGGGCGTATTGCAATGATCTGCATGGACTGGCGTCATATCGAAGAACTGATTGCGGCGGGCAAGGCAGGTGGCTTTGATCTCATCAATCTCTGCGTCTGGAATAAAACTAACGGAGGGATGGGCAGCCTTTATCGTTCCAAGCACGAGCTGGTTGCGATCTTCAAGAAACCAGGTGCTGCGCATGTCAACAATGTCGAATTGGGCAAACACGGGCGCAACCGGACCAATGTCTGGGATTATGCCGGTGTGAACAGCTTTGGGGCAGGGCGCGAGGCGGATCTCTCAGATCATCCCACGGTGAAACCGACAGCTCTGGTTGCAGATGCCATCATGGATGTGAGCCACCGCGGCGACGTCGTGCTGGATGCCTTTTGCGGGTCCGGCGCGACCTTGCTGGCGGCTGAGAAAACCGGGCGCCGGGCGCGGCTGATTGAGCTCGACCCGGTTTATGTCGATGTCGCTATCCGACGTTGGCAGGAGATGACTGGTGAGAACGCCGTGCATGCGGTGACAGGCCTGACGTTCGATGCGCGTTCTGCGGCCAGCGACACCACCTCGAAGCAGGAGGCGGATCATGTCTGACGATACGAAAGATTACGAAGTGGGCTACGGCAAACCGCCCAAAGCGACCCAGTTCAAGAAAGGCAGATCCGGCAATCCAAAAGGCCGGCCGAAAGCGTCGAAGAATGTTGGGTCGATGCTTGAGGAGGTCTTCTTTCGGAAAATCTCAATCACCGAGAATGGATCACGCCGCGAGGTCACGATGCTGGAAGCAATTCTGCGCCAGTTGGTGAATGGGGCAGTCAAAGGCGAGATGCGCTCGATTGACCGGGTGCTCAAACTGTTGCCCGCGGTTCAGGAGGCACGCGCCGCAGAATTGGCGGGTGGCGAAGGCGCAACTGCGGCCGACCCCGGTTCAGACCTGGCCGCCCTGGAAGTGCTGGCAGATATGTTTGGCAGCGATCCGGATCAGCTTTTTGCAAGCATCCAGGGAGGCATCGACGATGAATGCCCTGAATTCTGATGATCGCAAAAGGCTGGCAGAGGCTGCGATGCGTGAAAACCTCTACGCATTCCTTGCGGGCAGTTTTGCTATCTTGTGTCCGGGCGAGAAGCTTGCCCGGGCCCCTTACCTGGAGGCCATGTGTTATGCCCTTCAACGCGTGGCCTCCGGTGAGTGCCAACGGTTGATGATCTCGATAGCCCCTCGCCATCTGAAATCGATCTGTGGATCTGTATTGTTGCCAGCCTTTGAGCTTGGACGCGATCCGACAAAGAAAGTGGTTGTTGTCAGTTACGGCAAAGATCTGGCGCGAGAACATGCGGAACAGTTTCGTCGGCTGGTGACCAGCCCGTTTTATCAGCGCCTGTTTCCAAAGATGAAGGTCGATCCCAAACACAACCGGTTCGAACATATGAAAACCACTAAAGGCGGCGGGCGCAAATCGGTCTCTCTTGGCGGTGGTATCACCGGCTTCGGTGCAAACCTCATTATCATCGACGATCTGGGTAAACCCTCTGAAATGCGCCACGATACGTACCGGCAGGAGTTGCGTGACTTCTTCGACCAGACCCTGTTCTCGCGGCTGAACGACAAGCGCACCGATCGTATTGTCTCGATCCAGCAGCGTCTGCACCCGGATGACTTCTCGGCCTACCTCTTGGAAAAGGACACATTTGACCATCTTTGCCTGCCGTCGATCGCGGAGATCCCGGAAGAGATCCCGCTCTACAACAACCGTGTGCTGAAGCGTCGGCCAGGGGACTTGTTGAACCCAGAGCGGGAACCGCAGGAGGTTCTTGATCGGATCAAGGCCGACATAGGCAATTTTGCCTTCCAAGCACAGTATCAACAGAACCCCACGGACGGTGAAAACGAATTTCTCTCAATGTCCGATTTGCATCTAGTGGAAACCTTGCCGGACGAAGACGTGTTCGTCCGGCGGGTCCAAAGCTGGGATACAGCCGCGAAGGATAGTCCGCGTTCTGACTTTACGGTGGGGCTGACCTTTGGGTGGCATGCGTATGAAGAGAGATGGTATTTGCTCGACGTCTTTCGGGCTCGAACGAACTATACTGAGGTGCGCAACGCTGTTCTTCGATTGCGCAAACAGTGGCGCGCGGACCGGGTCCTGATCGAGTCCTCGGCGATGGGTATCCACCTTTTGGATGAATTGAAACGCACCGCTGCAGGTGTTTACATGCCCGTCAACGTGGTCACCGACAAACTGGACCGCTTCATCCCACAGACCGACTGGATAAAATCTGGTAAGTTAGTCATCCCTACGGACAAGCCCTGGTTTGATGAGTTTCGTAGGGAACTGCTGGCGTTTCCGGATGCTGTCAAAGATGATCAGGTAGATGCCCTGACCCAGTTCGCTGAATACATGCGTCGAAGGCAAGGGACGTATCTCGATACAGATCCTTACACCGGCCGCCGCCAAGGCAACTATCGACCCGAACGACCAAGAAGGGAAGATCGCATGCGGTTCTGACGCCAGCGAGGGCGTTTTCCAGCGACCTTGGGTTGGATACCAAGTCTTCGACCTCGAACGTCTGCGATGGAGCGCAAAGCTGCCGTTAGGGCCAACTGCAGCGAAGGTCCGCTCGAGCCCATTGTTGACGTTCGGAGGGTAAATTTCCTCGGTCAAGTAGCGCGATGAGAACGCACTCACTGCGTGAACCCACACATCACAAGTGGGGTCAAAATCGGAAGCTAGCTTTCAACATTCGCGGCAAAATCTGTATGACGGCTAGACCATCTGATTGCCCAGAACATATTCGCCAATTGGCGCAAGTATCAAGCTCCGCGCATTCGAAGGCTATGGGTGAACTTGCGATCTTCCTTTGAATAATGCTTGCAATGGTGCTTCGTTTGGATCGCACTGATTTTGTCGCTCTGCAAAAATCCTTGCGAAACAAGTGTTAGAGTGGTCAGACTTACATAGTCACAAAGAGGAAAAGCCGTACCGAGACCGGTGAAATAAGAAGATGCCACAATTAAGCGTGGCCGCCCTCACAGGTGACATGACAGTTCCCGGCTCAAAGCTGGAAGCTGGATAGTTATGGGAGGAAAGACTTTGAAAAAATTGACAAACACACTTGCTGGCTCACTGATCGCATTCGCCGCTTCCATGGGTGCTGCGCAAGCCGACAAGCTGACATTCTACTGTTCGGCGCAGGAAGACTGGTGCCAGCTGATGGCGCGCAGTTTCGAGGACGCCACCGGCATTGACGTGAACATGACTCGCAAATCCTCTGGCGAGACTTTTGCGCAAATCCGTGCGGAAAGCTCAAACCCAAAAGGAGATGTCTGGTGGGGCGGCACTGGTGACCCGCACCTTCAAGCCGCCGAAGAAGGTTTAACTATGGAATATGTCTCGCCCATGCGTGACCAGTTGCATGACTGGGCAATTTCACAGGCCGAAAGTGCTGGCAACAAGACCATCGGTATCTATTCGGGTGCGTTGGGCTATGGCTACAACTCTGACCTCCTGGCGGCCAACAACCTGCCTGAACCCGCCTGCTGGAAGGACCTGCTCAAGCCTGAGTATAAAGGGCACGTTCAGATGGCGAACCCGAATTCGTCCGGAACTGCTTACACGACGCTGGCGTCGATGGTGCAGATCTTTGGCGAGGACGAGGGCTTTGAGTTCATGAAAGGCCTTCACGCCAACATAAATCAGTACACCAAATCCGGTTCGGCGCCCATCAAGGCCGCGGGTCGTGGCGAGAACACGATAGGCATTGTCTTCATGCATGACGCGGTCAAGCAGGCGGTATCGGGCTTCCCTGTAAAGGTTGTCGCCCCGTGCGAAGGCACTGGTTACGAGATCGGTTCGATGTCGATCATTGAAGGCGCTCGCAACGAAGAAGAAGCCAAAAAGTTCTACGACTGGGCGCTGAGCGCCGAAGCGCAAAACCTCGCGCTTGAAGTCAATGCCTTCCAGGTTCCGTCCAACAAGGGTGCGCAAACATCTGAAAGCGCCCCGGATATGAGCCAGATCAAGCTGATTGACTACGACTTCAAAAAGTACGGCTCCTCTGATGAACGTAAGCGTCTGCTGCAAAAGTGGGACGAAGACGTTTCGGTTCTGCCGCAGTAAGTGACTGACACTGCGAAAACCAGGACCCACCCGGTATTGATCTTCTGGATCATTGTCGGGTGGGTCGGCTACGTCCTGCTGCCATGGTACATGGTTGAGGATGGCCTTTGGTCATTTGAATGGCTCTTTAACGGCTATCCGTATGACGAAGATTTTGCGCCCGCTCTATTTCTGATCGGGCAGGGTGAAAAGCTCTGGCTTGCACCCTTGCTGATACCGCTGGCATTGCCAATTCTGGTGCTTGGGAAACCTAAATCTGATCCGATCTACGCTAAGATCCTGATACTTGCGGGTGCACTGGGCTTTGGCTGGCTGATTGCGCAAGGCTTCGGGATCGGCATTCGCGGCTTCAACTTCGACTGGCTCAAGGCCCTGTTTGGCGCGCAAAAAATCCGACAGTTCGGCATGGGGTATGGCGCGATGCTCTGTGCGTCGGCCTTCCTGTTCCTGCTCACGCAGGGCATCGCGGCGCGCGGTGCAGTCAACGGCGATGTGTTTGTCGTCAGCGCCATCGGCGGTGTCATTACAATTGTCACCGCCTTCGTGTTCTTTCCAATTGCCAACATGCTGTTTTCGGCCTTTGTGACCGAAGACGGCGCCTATTCGGTATCTGTTTTTGCCTCGAAGTTCTTTGATGATCGTCTCTGGGGATTGGGGTGTTTTTGGGGTGCGAAATGCGGCGCCGCGTGGAACTCCCTCTTTTTGGCCATTCTCGTCGGCCTGATCACCACGGTTCTGGGACTTTGTTTTGCGCTTGTGGTCACCAGGTCAGGGTTTCGGTTCAAGCGTGGGATGCGCGCGCTGACTGTTTTGCCAATAATCACGCCTCCCTTCGTAATCGGGCTGGCCTTGATCCTACTCTTCGGTTTGTCCGGGTCGGTCACAGTCTTTTTCGCTAATCTTTTTGGCGTGCAACCGTCGCGGTGGCTCTATGGAATGCCGGGCGTCCTGATCGCCCAGACGCTGGCCTTCACTCCCATCGCATTTCTGGTGCTGATTGGTGTTGTCGAAGGCGTGTCGCCGTCGATGGAGGAAGCCGCCCAAACGCTGCGCGCCAATAGGTGGCAAACCTTCCGAACGGTGTCGCTGCCCCTGATGAGACCCGGTCTGGCGAATGCATTTCTGCTCGGCTTCATCGAAAGCATGGCCGACTTCGGCAACCCGCTTGTTCTAGGCGGTAATTTTGACGTTCTGTCGACCGAGATATTCTTTGCCATCGTCGGCGCGCAATATGATCAGGGTCGGGCCGCCGTGCTGGCCATGGTACTGCTCTTCTTCACGCTGTCTGCTTTTTACGCGCAGCGCGCCTGGCTCGGTAGGAAAAGCTACACCACCGTTTCCGGCAAGGGGGACGCCGGGGTGCATCCGCTGATGCCCAATGGGCTGGCAATACCCGTGCTGGCCATCGCGACCATCTGGGCGCTGTTTACAGCGGTTGTTTACGGCATGATCATTTACGGCAGCGTCGTTGAGCTTTGGGGTGTCAACAACACGCTCACCTTCAAACACTATTTCACCGCCTTCTCAGTTCGCTTTGAAGAGGAAGGTATCCGCTGGACGGGTGCCGCATGGGACAGTTTCTGGACCACCATCAGCATTGCGGCCATAGCGGCTCCGCTGACGGCAGCTGTAGGACTGGTGACCGCCTACTTGCTCACGCGCCAAAATTTCTCCGGAAAAAACGCCTTCGAATTCGGAACGATGCTGTCCTTCGCCATTCCCGGTACCGTCATCGGGGTCAGCTACATCCTGGCTTTCAACGTTCCCCCGATTGAAATCACAGGCACTGGTGTGATCCTCGTGATCAGCTTCATTTTCCGCAACATGCCCGTCGGCGTGCGTGCGGGCATTGCATCCATGTCGCAACTGGACAGGTCGCTTGATGAATCCTCGCTGACTCTGGGTGCAAACTCGTGGCAGACGTTCCGACGCGTGATCCTGCCCCTGCTCAAGCCCGCCATCCTAGCGGCACTCGTCTACAGTTTTGTCCGCGCGATGACCGCGATCTCGGCAGTCATTTTTCTGGTATCGGCCGAATACGACATGGCGACCAGCTACATCATCGGGCGCGTCGAGAACAATGACTACGGCCTTGCCATCGCCTATTCCACCACGCTGATCTTCGTGATGCTGGCATCTGTAGGGCTTTTGCAATTCCTCGTGGGCCGCGTGCAGATCGGACGGCGCACCCAGATCGGAGCGGAAAGAACGACATGACGGATACCAACATTGCTAGTAAAGCCGCGCCGGTTCGGTTCGAAGGAGTGTCAAAAGTATTTGGCAAAGATGTCGTGGCCGTCGACAACATCGACCTGCATGTGGAAGCAGGTAAACTGGTGACGCTGCTGGGACCATCGGGCTGCGGCAAAACAACGACGCTGCGCATGATTGCCGGTCTGGAGATGGCCAACTCGGGCAGGATCGTGATTGGCGATCGCGACGTGACCAAGCTGCCCGCGACCGATCGCGATGTGTCTATGGTGTTTCAGTCTTACGCCCTGTTCCCACATATGAGCGTGCTGGAAAACGTGATGTACGGTTTGACATTCTCCGGCTTTGCTAAGAGCGAGGCCAGATCGCGCGCGATCAAAGGGTTGGAACTGGTGGGCCTCAAGGGCTTCGACAACCGTTTGCCTAGCGAGCTGTCAGGAGGCCAGCAACAACGTGTCGCAGTCGCCCGCGCGCTGGTGCTGGAACCGCAGGTGCTGCTCTTTGACGAACCCCTTTCGAACCTCGATGCCAAACTGCGCCGACAGGTGCGCGAAGACATTCGCTCCATTCAGCGGGACCTCGGACTGACGGTTGTCTATGTAACCCATGATCAGGAGGAAGCGCTTGCCGTGTCCGACGAGATCGTCGTCATGCGTAACGCCGCCATCGCCCAGATCGGCACACCACGGCAACTCTATGACGCACCAATCGACCGCTTCGTGGCTGACTTCATCGGTGAAGCGAACCTGATCGAGTGCAAAATCGTCGAAGTCGATGGCGATCAGGCGACAATCGACATCGAAGGTCACCGCCACAGCTTGCCCTCTCGCGATTTGCTCGTGGGTCCGGCAACGCTGGCGGTGCGTCCGTCCCGCATCCTGATCGGATACGAAACCGGCATCCCGGCAAAAGTCTCCAAAGCTACCTATGTCGGCGTGCGCATGGAATATACGCTGACCGGCGCATTCGGACAGGTGTTTGCCGTGCAGGACGACGTGGATGATCCGTTGCTACCGGGCGCTGACGTCAAAATGGCCTTTGCAGACCGGGGACCGGTTTTGCTGCCGAAGGGCTGACATTGCCGAAACTCGTTATCATTTCGCACCCGGAAGTGGTCGTGAACCCAGAGATCGCAATCACCAACTGGGAACTGAGTGAGGTGGGCCGCACCCGGGCCGAAGCATTTGCAAATGCGCCGATCATGGCTTCGGTCAGCGCCATCTGGTCCAGCACCGAACGCAAGGCAGAACAGACAGCTGCGATCCTGGCCAAACCGCACGGCCTTGAAGTGAAGGTAAACCCGGCGCTGGGCGAAAATGACCGCAGTGCCACCGGTTTCTTGCCACCGCACCAGTTCGAAGCCGCCGCCGATGCATTCTTCGCTGCACCCGACGTGAGCTTTCGCGGCTGGGAAACCGCGACAGATGCTCAGGCCCGGATTGTCGGGGCAGTCACGTCAATCATGGACGCGCACGATGGTGGTGATCTTGCCATCGTAACCCACGGCGCGGTTGGGACGCTGCTGTGGTGTCATCTCTCCGGGGTGCGGATTGATCGCCAGCACGACCAGCCTGGGCAGGGGCATTTCTGGAGCGCTGATTTGGACACGCTGTGCTGCAACCCCGGCTGGCGGGCTATCGCCTGACGCAAATCAGACGTGCCACGCCTTCTCGCAAATTGCTTTGAGATCATCAAAGATCTTTGGCGTACCGGCAATGACACGGCCACCATCGCGGATCATTTCATTCACGTCCTGTTCTTCGACGACGCCGCCCGCCTCTGTGATCAACAGCTGACCGGCAAGACAGTCCCACGCGTTCATATGCTCTTCGACGTACCCCAACAGCCGGCCTGCTGCGACATAGGCAAGCGACAGCGCGCCGCTTGCATTGCGATGATACATGGCCCCGCGTTCGATGATGGCTGAAATGATTGGTATCACCTTTGCCGCTTCGATGCGGTTCGAATATCCGACCGAGACGGTCCCGCTTGCCATATCGACGCCTGATGCGACCTGCATTGGCTGCCCGTTGAGCGTTGCTCCCGCCCCCCGCATGGCGACATAGGTCTCAGCCACGTTCGGCTCGTGAATGACACCGATTTGTGTTTGTCCCTCTGAAACAACCGCCAGGACGATCGTCCACGCCGGAATGCCGTTTACGAAGTTCGTGGTGCCGTCAATTGGGTCTATTACCCAGTCAAACCCACTGGACCCTGATTTCGCAGCGTGCTCCTCTCCGAAGATTGCGTCATCGGGATAGGCCTCGGCTATTTTTTCGCGAACATACGTCTCGACATTCCGGTCGGCTTCGCTGACCCAATCCTGAGCACCCTTTGCATCCACCACCAGAGTGTCTCTATTGCCAAAATATTTTATAGCCAATGCACCTGCTTCTTCAGCCAATTTGGTGGCGAACATACTTCGATCAGAGATGCTATGCACTCGACCCTCCTGCCGTTAAATTCTGTTTCTGATTATGAACAATAGGCGGTGCCGGGGGTCAGCACCACTAAGCAACATTGAAACCCGTTTCGTCGGTTTCTTCAGATACATATTACGACAACGAAATGAAGCCCCAAACCAATCGTGGACAGCGGACCTATGCATTTGATGTCTCTTACGTGAAGGCCCGCTTTGAGCGCGTTGTAGCCCAAAGCCGATTAATTTCCGACGGTACAGCTTAAACCCATAAAACCTTTGACCGACCATAAATCTAGCGACTGCCTTGTCCGCAGAGCGGTCATTCAGACGGAACGCAGCGAACGACCGCTCTGAGCCAAAATTTACCGATGTTGCTTACGCGCATGCCAGATTTGGTGCGATCCATAGCAACAAAAGTTCGAAAATTCCGGAGGTATTGTCAAAAGAACTTGGGTTGAGCGGGACAGGGGCGTCATGTCATTCTCCGTCGACCGCGAAGAGGAAAACGCTCATCTTTTCAATTTCTTAATTCGGTACGAGGTTTCGGAAGCTGATTGTGCGAGACGCAATAATGCCCGGACCTTGTACTCTACCAATCTGGAAAACGTGTCGTGAAATAGCTGGGGAGTCGGACTGTAAACAGCCGTTTCAGCGTGGATCTTAAGACAATGCCCACTGTTGTTTTCGCGGGGCATCCGTCCTTTGGAGAGTAGCCAATCGCTTGCCGCGTTTCGGTGATGTCCCAGCGCATCCCCGGGTTATCTGACATTAGGTTCAGGGCTGCGAAGGAAATGTCCTTGGCATCTATTGCGGCGCGCATTCCGCCTAAAAAGTCCCGATCGCTGAGCCACATCTCCTGACCCCATCGGCCCATCGCCATATGCGTGCCGGGCTGATTGTCATGAGTCCATTGCGTCCATCCGATGCGCAGGCAGATGACCGACAGTCCGTAATGCTCGGCGAAATAGGCCCCTATCCGTTCACAGAACAGCTTTGACACGCCATAGGCGTTTACTGGACCTGGTGTTGTCGTGCTGTTGAGAACGTCGTGCGTGAACCTTTTGTCGCCGTGGACCCAGTTGGAGCTGGCAAGAACTACCCGGCTGACGCCCATGGCTGCCGAATGGTGATAGAGTGAAAGCGTTGCATCCATATTGTGTTTGATCGCGGAGGCCCAGGTGGCGGAGGGCTCTCGGTCACCAGCTAGATGCACGACAACGTCCACTCCCTTAAGCAAACTGACCCAACTGCTGTCGTCGGACAGGTCTGCGGTGTGAATGTCGGGATGATCAACGGGGCGAATGTCGATGCCAGAAACGGTGTAGTCGGGGTCGCTTTCTAGCGCGTCAAAAAGTTTGCGGCCGAGATGCCCACCAGCGCCTGTAATCAGGACATGCATGACAGGAATTCCTTGTTGTTTGTGAGCCCCAATGGCATTTGGGATGCATCTTCCTCCGCCAAGACGCGGAACGTCTGCCGAAAATTCAGCGTTTCATTCGGTGCGAGGTTGCGTGCCGGGGAGTGCCACTCCGCTTCGCAATAGGCGTAATCGCCCGAGTTAAAGACCTCAAACGGATAGTCGTGTGCAAATTGATCGCCCTGTTGTAGTTCTGGTACTGAACACATCAGCAGAGGGCCATCAGCGCCGCACCGCGCCACTGTACGTCCGTTTGGGTTCGGTAGCCTGACCTTGAATTCCTGCTGTCTGTTGCAATCCACGACAATGCCTTTGCCGTGCGTAGCTATCATCCCTTCGGCAGAGCCAAAAACAGGATGATGTGCAGGGTCTACCAATTCGACACCGATCTTGGCAGGGGTGTTAAGCATCATGACTGACCAAATGCCGGTGAGGCGCAAGGAGGTCCCATGGTTGGCAACGATGTGTTCTATGTCCCAGCTCTCCGCGGAGGTTAGTGTGATACGGCGCGACACCGACAAGCGCGAGGTCGGGCATACTGCGCTGGTCATGTCGACATGAGTGCTGCTTCTTGAAGTGATCTGGTAAGCGCCGCTGTCCAACACGGGAAACGGAGCGCCGTTTACCCAGGATGCATCCGGGGCGATCCACGTCTTCTCTCCGCCCCAGAGCGGAAAACCAAATTGTGGAGAGCGTGTGGGCAGATCAGTAAGCTGCGTGTCATCGACCTCCAACCCGTCGAGATCTGTGTTTTGAAATAGGAGGGAGCGCCCCTGGAAAGGTCTTGTCAGAAGAACTTTGCTTGAGGCGGGCAGGGTGGTTGCGTAGCTTTTGCCCATGACCAGACCCATGTCTTTCAAATACTTTAAAACCAGTCCCGAGATCATCCGCTTGGCGGTTATGCTGTACATCCGTTTCCCGCTCTCGCTTCGGAATGTCGAAGATCTGTTGCACGAGCGAGGCATCGACGTTAGCCACGAAACTGTCCGATATTGGTGGAACAGGTTTGGTCCAATGTTTGCAGCTGAGATCCGACGGAAGCGTGTTCAGCAACTGCGCGCCTTCTCCAAATGGAAGTGGCACGTTGACGAGGTTTTCGTGAAGGTGAATGGCAAGCGGCATTATCTTTGGCGGGCTGTTGATCACGAAGGTGAGGTGCTGGAAGCCGTTGTCACCAAACGCCGAAACAAAGCTGCAGCACTGAAATTCCTAAAGAAATTGATGAAGCGACACGGTTGCGCCGAAGAGATCGTCACAGATCGCTTCGCTTCCTACAAGGCTGCGCTCAGAGAAATGGGCGCGCTTGAAAAACAAAGGACGGGCAGGTGGCTCAACAACCGCGTCGAGAATTCGCACCTCCCATTTCGACGACGCGAACGCGCGATGCAACGTTTCAAACGCATGCGAAGTTTACAGAAATTCGCCTCCGTCCATTCTTCCGTCTACAACCACTTCAACCGGGAAAGATCGCTAGCCAGTCGAGATACCTTCAAGCTGACCCGCGCCGCCGCTCTTAGCGAGTGGCGTCAGCTTTGTTCCGGATAGGTTCGCGGTTTCCGCAGCAAACTGAGACTGGTTCGAATTAGTCTGACAGCACCTATTCTTCTTTGCGCGCGTAAAAATAGTTGATTTGTTGCATTTTGGAATCAAGTATCCGCACGCGTGGTAAAACTGAATTACCTGTGTTACTTACGCATTCGCCAGACTTTTCTGGTCGCCTCCTGGAGATGTAAGTGAGTGGCGTCGCCAGGAGGCTGCTGATATATTGAGCGGGTCGTTACAGGGAAACTATGAAAGAAGCGATTTTATAGTCAGAAGAGATATGTGACTCGCCTTGAGCAATGTCGCTTATTTCGGGATTCCCAGAGATTCTTGTTCGACGTCACAAGGAAACATTCAAACATCAGCATAATTCTGGATTTATTGCGTCAGTACGTGCTTTCTTCGACCGTTAAGGAAGTAGGGGAGAGCCAAATGAAACAGGAGCTGAGAACGTTGACGATTTGGTCATTCCTTTGGTTCACGGCATTTTCGATTGCTTTTCCCATCGGCGCGCAAGAAACTGAGGCTGTCGAGGTCGAGAACGACGATCTTATTAATGCAGCCGTAGATGAGATGATTGCGGCCGATGATCTCGAAATCCTACTTGTTCCCTGAAGTGAGTTAAGAGACGGTATGTGCATAAGCCGGAAGTGTTGAATGCGGTGCGTCAAGCATGACAGAGTAGAAGGGAACCACTAAAATGCCGTTAAACAGATACCGCGGACAATAGTTGTTCTTTGCCAATTTGGCATTTGGATCCGCATAGAAGAGGGGTGCCTCGCTCGAGAACCAAGAATTCATCGCCTAACGAATAAGCAAACTCAAAAAACTGCTCGACCAAAATTATGGCCATTTCGCCTTGATCGCGTAGCAGGCCGACGACTTCCCCGATCTGTTTGATAATGTTCGGTTGAATACCTTCGGTCGGCTCGTCCAAAAGCAGTATCTTTGGCTTCGTGATCAACGCACGCGCAATTGCAAGCTGTTGCTGCTGACCTCCAGATAAGTCGCCCCCGCGCCGAGAAAGGAACTCTTCTAAGATCGGAAAAAGCTCGAAAATATAGCCGGGGATCGCGTGATCGCTGCGGGGCAGGCAGGCGAAGCCTGTTTCGAGGTTTTCGCGAACCGTTAAAAACGGAAAAATCTCGCGCCCTTGCGGAACGTAAGCCACTCCTTTTCTGGCGAGTTCAAAGGAAGTGACATTGCCGATTATTTCGCCGTTCAGGACATAGTCGCCACCGCTGCGGGGATGCGCGCCGGATATAGCTTTCAACAGGCTTGTTTTTCCAACGCCATTGGTGCCCATGACACAGGTCACTTGACCTTGACGCGCGGTGATGTCGACACCGTTCAAGATCTGGCTGCCTCCATAGTGAAGGGTCAGATCGGAGATGTTCAGAAAGTCAGCGGCCAAGATAAACCTCGATTACTCTTTCGTTCTGGGTGACATGGTCCAACGATCCTTCGGCCAGAACCGACCCCTCATGCAGAACGGTTACTTTGCAGTTGAGGCGGCTGACGAACTCCATATCGTGTTCTACGACGACCACTGCTCGGGTTTTGGCCGCTTCAACAAGGATGTCGGTCGTATGTTCGCGCTCTGCCGGGGTCATCCCTGCCGCAGGCTCATCCACCAGCAGCAATTGCGGATCCTGGGCCAGCAGCATCCCGATCTCGAGCCATTGCTTTTGCCCGTGGCTAAGTTCACCGGCTTTGCGGTCCAAGGCGCTCTGCAGACCGATTTCGTCGGCCAGCGATGCGACTTTCTCATGATCTTGCTGACGCGCCCGGAACCGCAGCACGGCCAACGGCCCGCGTTTGTTTTTCAGGGCAAGAATCAGGTTTTCGCGGACACTTTGGTCTTCGAACACAGTTGGTCTCTGGAACTTTCGCCCCACTCCGGCCTGCGCGATCTGACTTTCGCTCATCGACAGTAATGAGACAGATTTTTCGCCCCACAGAACATGACCATCGTCCGGCTTGGTTTTGCCCGTGATGATGTCCATGAACGTCGTCTTTCCCGCCCCGTTCGGGCCGATGACAGCGCGCATTTCGGCGGGGCCGATTTGGAACGTGAGGTTGTTGATCGCCTTGAAGCCGTCAAAGGATACTGAAACGCCAGAAACTTCGAGAAGTGTGCTCATTCATTCGCCTCCTTTTCGCGCAACGATCCAAGGTCCGGTCCCAGGTCGGCCCCATGTCGGTCCGGTGCGCGGCGTTCCGTAAGCTTGTCGATCAGTCCCCCTATGCCGCGGGGCGCGAAAAGCGTGACCGCAACAAACGAGAACCCAAGCAGGATGGTCCACCAATCGACCCATTGGATCGTGTAGAACCCCAGCGAGATGTCGGGGGCCTGCCCGCCTGTGAACCATGTCGACAGCAACGAGACAAAGGCCGCACCGATCACCGCCCCGTACAGCCGTCCGCGCCCGCCGATCGCCACCCAAACGGCCAGATAGATTGACGCAATGGGCGCAATTTCGGCCGGGTTAATGATGCCCGCCTGTGGATAGTACAAAGCTCCCGCGATACCACAGATCACGGCGGTGAAGGTAAAGATGAAAAGCTTGTAGGCCTCGACCGAGTATCCAAGGAACCGGACGCGGCTTTGGTCGTCGCGGATGGCGCGAATAACCGATCCGAATTTGCCAGACACCACCCATGCGCAGACAAGGTAGCCAAGGCCTAGCGCCAAGGCGGACGCCCAGAAGAACAGGATCGAAACCGTTGATTGCGGCACCGAGTCCAGCCCTGGCAGGTTCTGCAGCCCCGACAAACCGTTGTTCCCGCGCAACCCGCTGTCGTTCTGGAACAGGTACAGGGACAGCGCCAGTGTCATCGCCTGCGTCAGGATCGACAGGTAAACCCCGGTCACCCGGCTGCGAAACGCCAGCCACCCAAAGATAAGTGCCAGAAGACCGGGCACCAACACGACGGCAGCCAGTTGCAGCGGCAGGGAATGTGCAAAAGCCCAGATCGGGGGGAACTCGGATGCGCCGACAACGCCGAAAATCTGGGTGGCAATGCCATCCGAGATTTCCTGGGCCGTCGGCGGCAAGGCAGAGGCCGCGAGGCTGTCGACCACGATAATCTCGGTACGGGCGTACATCAGCCACATACCGATGGCATAGCCGCCAATGCCAAAGAACGCCATGTGCCCCAGCGACAGGATACCTGTGTATCCCCACACCAGATCCATCGCCAGTGCAGCAAGACACAGGCACAGCGTTTTGCCCAAAGTTTTGATAAAGCTGGTGGAAATCAGCCCGATGCCAAACCCTTCGCCCAAAACGGTGATGATGGCAGTAAACAGGGACAGGAAGATCAGAAAGATCGCGACAGAGGGATAGCGCAGCACCAGTGGCTTGCGTATCGGTTCGACTGTAGAAGTCATGTCAACCATATCACGCTTCCGCCGCCCGACCTTTGAGCGCGATGATGCCGCGCGGTCGGAATTGAATGAACAGGATGATGAAAAGGATCATGTAGGTCTGCGCCGCCAGCGTATTGGACGGGTTGAACCACTCGATCCCCTTTTGCAGCGTTCCAACCATCGTCGCGCCCAGCAGCGTGCCCCAGATGTTGCCAACGCCGCCGACGACCACCGTCATAAAGCTTTGCACGATGTAGTCAGAGCCCATCTCGGACGTGACTTTGGCGTACAGCCCGATGGCCACGCCGGCGATGCCAGCAATGCCCGAGCCCAGACCGAACGTCAACATGTTGATCCGGTCCGGGTTGATCCCCATCGAGGATGCCATGCGGTTGTTCTGGGTTACGGCCCTCACCTCAAGCCCCAGCCGAGTTCGGTTCATGACGATAAGGAATAGCGACAGAAACAGCAGCGCCAGAACGAAGATCGCGATGCGGATGTAGCTGATCGACACGATGTCGTTCAGAACCATCGACCCATCCAACCATGCCGGAGCCGTCAGAGGACGCGCCTGCGTGCCGAATATATTCTTGGCCAGTTGCTGCAAGGCAATGGAAACGCCGAAGGTTGCCAGCAACGTCTCTAGCGGGCGGTGATACAGCCACCGAATGACCAGCCGCTCCAGCAGAACTCCGGCCCCGAAGGTCACGAGAAACGCGCAGGGAATGGCCACAAGTATCGAAAGCGTCAGGTCAGGAATGAACAACTGCACCACATAGCCGGTATAGGCGCCCATCATGATAAACTCACCATGCGCCATATTGATCACGCCCATGACCCCGAAGGTGATCGCAAGACCGATCGCCGCAAGGAAATAGATCGAGGCCAGAGACAGCGCGTCCAACACCAGATCCGCTGTCTGGTTCAAAGCAACCTGCGTTTCGATGTTGTCCAAAGCCGCCTGCGCAGCAAGAGCGATGGGCAGGGGGGCTGAGACGTAAACCTTGAAAAACTTATGCTTTTGAACAGTTTCGGCAATATCTTCCTGTGTCACCAGCGGGGTCGCAAGACCTTGCTGGGCCAACACCTGATACGCGGCCTCTCGGGCGGCGTCCTCGTCAAGGCTCGCCACTTGTACACCCGCAACGGTATCGCCGTTTATGTTGGCGATCAGGGTTTGCTTTACCGCTGCGGCATCCACCGGTTCCGGGGCCAACCCATTTGCGACAAGAAGTTTATAGGCCTGGTCCTGCGTCAACTCGTCTGATCCGACCTCAATGCCAACCGCACCGTCCGGGATTTGATCTGCGACCTTGATTTCGGATGAAACCAAAGGATTGAGCGTTGCCCTGACATCTACACCCAGATCGCCGGCAAAGCTGTCGATTGCAGCAAGCCTCGCAGCCTCATCCTCATCAAAGCGAATGGTGAGCAAGCGTTCCAACCGGTCTTTGCGCGCCTTGAGGTCGGCGTCTTGTTCAGCTTCGATGGAACCCCGCAGGGCAGACAGGTGCGACGCCTCGTCGTCTCGCTCAATCGCTGTCAAAGCAGCGTCGCGTGTCCTGGGATTGGGGTCGTTCAGCTGAAACTGTACCAGGGCAGACGCGATCAACCCGCGAATACCAGAATTGGGTTTGAGTTGTTTGTATTCCTTCTTATCGACAACTCCGATCTCGACACCGTCAGATACATCAAAAATCTGCAACCCACCGTCAGCCGTTGAGGCAAAGACAAAAAGACCGGTTTCTTTGTTGAACCACATGTCCTTGGCCTGCCAACGCTCCAGAACGGTCTGCGCTTCCGGCAGTCCACTTTGCGCCAACGCGTCAATCGCGGGGCCAATCGTCTTGCGAGAGGATTTCTGGATCACCTCCGCGTGGGACCGCAATATCTGCTGAACCGGGGCGTCTGCGGATTGCGCTTGCAAAAGGGTAGGGGCCACAAGGACCAGCAGGGCAAGCACTGCCCGCCTGAACGGAAGCGTCATTTAGGAATACCTTTGTTTTGAGCCTCGGGGCACAACTCGTGCGCCCCGAGGAATTCAGGTTCTTAGTAGTTGGACTTGATCTGTACGCAGCTCTCAGTTTCGGTGTTGTACATACCGCAACCCAGCTGTTTCCAATCCGACACGAGAATGGCGGATTCAGGCAAATAGTCGGTCCAGGCGTCGCCCGGAACTTCTTCTGTCTGGCTGATGATGTCGAACTGACCGTCTTCCTGGATTTCACCGATCAGAACCGGCTTGGCCAGATGGTGGTTGGGCAACATCACAGCGGTGCCGCCTGTCAGGTTCGGGAATTCCTGACCGTACATGGCGGTCCGAACGGCGTCGACATCGGTGGTGTCGGCAGCAGTCGCCGCGTTCACCCACATATTGAAGCCGATGTAGTGGGCCTCCATCGGGTCGTTGGTCACACGGTCTTCACCCATGCGGGCTTTCCACGCTTCGACCCATGCCTCGTTCGCATCGCTTTCGGCCGACTGGAAATAGTTCCAGGCCGCCAGGTGACCGACGAGGTTGGTGGTATCCAGACCGGCCAACTCTTCCTCACCGACCGAGAAGGCGACAACCGGAATGTCGTCAGCCGAGATACCGGCGGCAGCAAGTTCCTTGTAGAAACCGACGTTCGCATCGCCATTGATGGTCGAAATCACTCCGACTTTCTTGCCGTCTGCGCCAAGCGCGACCACGTCGGCCACAATCTTGGACCAGTCCGAATGACCGAACGGCGTGTAGTTAACGAAAATGTCCTCTTCCGCGATGCCCTTTTGCTTCAGATAGCTTTCGAGGATGTTGTTCGTGGTTCGCGGATAGACGTAGTCGGTTCCCAGCAGCGCGAATTTTTCAACTTCCAGCTCATCCAAGAAGTAATCCGTGGCTGGGATCGCCTGCTGGTTCGGCGCGGCACCTGTGTAGAATACGTTTTTCGAGCTTTCTTCGCCCTCGTACTGAACCGGATAGAACAGCAGTCCATTCAATTCTTCGATTACCGGCAGGACGGATTTGCGGGAAACAGAAGTCCAGTTGCCAAAGATCACGTCAACTTCATGCACTGTCAGCAACTCACGCGCCTTTTCGGCAAACAGTGGCCAGTCCGAGGCCGGGTCTACAACGACGGCTTCAAGCTCGCACCCCAAAAGACCACCGGCTTCGTTTTGCTGTTCGACTAGCATTTCCATTGTGTCTTTCAGCGTCGTTTCCGAAATGGCCATGGTGCCAGACAACGAATGAAGGACGCCAATCTTGATCGGGCAATCGGCCAGTGCAGGCAATGAACTGGCCAACAGGACTGCGGCGGTTGTGGTGAGAAGTTTGGTGTGCATCAGCATTTCCTTTTATGCGACGCGCAGCAGGGTTGTTCGGGGCGCTTAAACGTCCCATATACCCACTACGCATAATTGCGGTGTGCGAGGGCGTCTTCAGGTTCCTAGGCCGGGCACCTTCGCACATGTTCCAAGCCGTCTTGCGGCACTCCATATTGCTAGGATAGTTCTCCACAACACTCAGAGTCTCATGACCCGAGTTACTGGACAGATTGAGGGTATTGCCTGATTTTGCGGCAGCGCAGCATGTCTCGCTTAAAAATGCGGCAACGCAGCGAAGCGACTCTTATACACCGCCCAGGATCAACAGATTACACTGATCCAAATACTGCTTGGCGGCACGGCGCGCCGCACTTGCTTTCACCTCATCCGAAGCAAAGGTCGCGGTTTGCAGCAAACGTGCATGCGCGTGTTTGGAATTCACCCTGTGGCTTAGGACAAATTCTGCGTTGTCCGCTGTCGTAGTCGCTTCCAGCAATGAGATAAATCCGCCGCGCCGCAGTTCATAGTCCTGAGCTTTTGGATCGTTCAAGAGCCACGCGTGTTCCATTTCAGCCGAGAATCGCCCTGCACAACCCGCAAAGGACTTTACGATCCCAATTTCCGCATATAGCAACCCAGAAGACACCAGGGTGCACAGATTTGAAAGCAAAAGTGTTCTCAAAGCGCTCATAAAATAACCATCATCAATGGAATTGCGCCCGTCAAGGCAGCGCTCTGAAATTAACTGTGTTCAGTTTAGGGCTTACTTGAAATAGTATTTCCCGCCTTTTTCGAGCTCAGATTTGGTTAATCATAGCGGTTCCTCAATGAACGGCTGAGCTCGCCCTAAACTTCTGAAGAGGACGAGTTGACGCTTACTATCGGCTTCAAATAACTAAAGCGTCGCATTGGTTGGAAGTTTCAAAGTCTGAACTGAGACCCGCTTGAGACTCTCGATCCGCTAACCAAGACCAAGATTGAGCACGCTCAAGCAGTCGTTCACTCAAACCAAACGTGCTGCAATGCAGCTAACGACAGCTTTGTCCGCACAGCGGTCATTCATGCATTACGCGGCGAAAGACTGCTTTGAGCCCATGACCGCCATTGCAATTTCTCGCTGCGCGCGCTCACAGCACGAAAATCGCCGCGTCCGCATCATTCTCAGCGCCGCTGCGCGGCGTGAAAACCAGCCATTCACGCTGAGCGCGGCGAGACCTAATACATCAATGAGCAAGTCGCGGGACTTTGCTGCCATTGTTGCTCTCGATTCGAACGGCAGCTTAATGTAGTATCGCGTTGGCGGGGTGCCTTGATACCTCGAAGAAAACTCTACTTTTCACTACGCTGATCACGCACCTTGACACGAAGGTGTTCGGCGAATGCAGTCACCCGGCGTGGCTGTGCTCTCCCTGGTGGGAACATCACCTGCAGTGGATTTGGCGGAGGTAAGTCGTCTTCAAGCAATGATACCAGGGCTCCGGAGCGAATGTCTTCAGCGACATCCAACTCTGATTTCAGGACGATCCCGTGTCCGGCCAGCGCCCAAGACCGAATGAGCCATCCGTCATTTACAACCCGACTTCCACGAACCGTGACCCGGTGACGCTTGGGCCCTTTGCCGAAGTCCCACACGTTGTCCAAGGTCTCGCCAAAGCGCATCACGAGGCAATTATGATCTGCAAGATCGTCAGCTGATTGCGGTTTACCATGCTTTTCTAGGTACGCCGGTGCCGCACAAACGAGGCGCTGAAAGGCCCCGAGGCTTCGCACCCTGAGAGTGGAGTCGGTCACGTTGCCAAAGCGCACTGCCAGATCAAATCCCTGACCGACTAGATCGACGTATCCGTCGGACAAAGACAGTTCGATGGAAACGGCTGGGTTCTCTTGAGTGAACGTCGATATAGCCTGCGATATAATGGAACGCCCAAGATCAACAGGTGCTGAGATGCGGATCGGTCCAGAGAGCGTGTTGGCCCCGTGGCGAATGCGTGTTTCGAGGTCAAAAACCTCGCTCAGAACTGACTTGGCTCCATCTAAAAGCGTACGGCCCTCCTCAGTTAAGCTAATTGAACGCGTTGTACGGTTGAACAGAACCACGCCATAGTAGGCTTCGAGAGCCGCCAAGCGTTCGGAGACAGTTGTTGTGGATAGGCCGGATTCGCGCGCCGCTGCAACGAGGCTGCCTTTCTCAGCAATGGTCAGGAACAGTCGCAGGTTGTCGATAAACATTGGCCGTAAATTCCGGATTATGATTTTGGTATATGGCCGTTTATCCCGAAAAAGCGGGTTCGTAAATTGCCGTCATCGACACCGAACAAAGGATGATTCCAATGGCCAAGCTGACCATCGTCGCCAACATCAAAGCCAACCCTGACAAGATCGACCTGGTAAAAACCGAGCTTCTTAAGCTTATCGACATCACGCGGGCCGAAGAAGGCTGTATCAACTACGATCTGCATCAGGACAACGAAAACCCGGCGCATTTCTTGTTCTATGAGAACTGGGAAAGCCGTGAATTGTGGCAGACGCATATGGGTGCGCCGCACCTGGCCGCCTACATGGCAGCGACCGATGGGGCTGTCGAAGAGTTCACGTTGAACGAGATGAGCATCATCGGCTGATCAGACCAGAAGGAGCACGCCATGAAAGCTGTCGGATATACCGAGACGGGCCCGATTGTTCGACCCGATGCATTGATCGACTTTGATGCCGATAAGCCCGGCGCGACTGGACATGATCTGCTGGTGAAGGTGGAGGCGATTTCAGTCAACCCTGTGGATACCAAAATCCGGCAGCGGCGTGCTCCGACTGGAGGGACACCAGATATATTGGGGTGGGATGCCGCCGGTGAGATTGTTGACATCGGTGATGCCGTCAAAAATTTTTCGGTCGGTGAAAAAGTTTACTACGCAGGTTCGGTGAACCGGCCCGGAACCAACTCCGAATATCATCTCGTCGATTCCCGCATCGTCGGCAGAGCGCCGGGTTCTATCCCGACCTCTGCGGCGGCGGCGATGCCCCTGACAACGCTCACTGCCTATGAAATGCTGTTTGACCGGCTCCGGATCGATAGCCCGGTACCCGGCGGAAGGAAGACACTCTTGGTAATCGGCGGCGCGGGTGGCGTGGGGTCCATCACCGTCCAGCTTGCTCGCACGCTTTCCGACGTGACCATCATCGCGACGGCCTCCCGGCCCGAGACAAAAGCTTGGGTCGAGGAACTCGGGGCGCATCACGTCATCAGCCACGCAGAACCACTTGGCCCTCAGATTGAGGCCCTTGGCGTTGGGAGCATAGATTTCGTCTACTCGACGACGCACTCGCATCTGTATTCGGAGGAAGTCGCCGGGATCATGACGCCGCAGGGTCGATACGGCCTGATCGACGATCCAGAGACATTCGACATCATGCCTTTCAAGTCCAAGGCCATCTCGGTCCATTGGGAGTTCATGTTTACGCGTCCGATGTTCGAGACCGCCGACATTGGGCGACAAGGCGACATACTGAACGAGGTCGCCGCATTGATCGACGCGGGTAAGGTTAAGTCCACAGTTGCCGAGAGTTTTGGCACCATCAACGCGGCCAATCTGATCAAGGCCCATGCACTGCTGGAGAGCGGCAAGTCTAAGGGCAAGATCGTGCTGGAGGGTTTCTAAGATGCCTATCCGGCATCTGGATCACGTAAACGTCGTGACGGCCAAGCTGGACGAGATGGTCGCCTGGTACGAATCCGTTCTTGGGTTGCGTGCCGGGCATCGACCTGACTTCCCGTTCGGAGGAGCGTGGCTCTACGCCGGTGACGCGCCAGTGGTGCATTTGGTTCAAGAAACTGGTCAGGATCGCACCGGGTCGGAAGCCGCCCTAAAGCTGGAACATTTTGCGTTCTCGGCAACGGATGCTGCAGAATTCGAGAGAAGGCTTAGAGAATACGGCGATCCGTTCAAAAAGGTTGAGGTTCGAGGCGCTGGCCTCGTCCAGTTCCACATGTCCGATCCGGATGGGAACCATGTGCACGTGGACTTCGATCTGAACGAGTAGAATGACGAGGCAAACAAGTGATCGAGAACGCACACCATCTGAAGGTCATTGAGCAGCGTCTCTTGTGGCTCAGCCACTGGATGATCCACAACGCCAACCACATTCGCCCCAAGGCGGATGGGATTAAGGTTGGTGGGCACCAAGCGTCGTCTGCATCGATGGTGTCAATCATGACGGCGCTCTATTTCTCGGCGCTACGACCCGAGGACAGGGTGGCAGTGAAACCCCATGCGTCCCCGATCTACCATGCGATGCACTACCTGATGGGCAACCAGACCCGCGAGAAGATGGAGAACTTCCGGGGTTTTGGGGGCGTGCAGAGTTATCCCAGCCGCACCAAGGATATCGACGATGTGGATTTCTCCACCGGATCGGTGGGTCTCGGAGTTGGCATCACGGCCCTAGCTTCATTGGTTCAGGATTTCATCAAGGCCAAGGATTGGGGCAGTGACATTCCACTTGGTCGCATGGTCGCCCTAGTGGGCGATGCCGAGCTTGACGAAGGGAACGTTTACGAAGTCCTCCAAGAAGGCTGGAAGAACGGCCTTCGCAACACATGGTGGATCATTGACTACAACCGACAGTCTCTCGATGGGATCGTTCGGGAAGGCTTGTTCGAACGGGTTGAGAAAATCTTCGATGCCTTTGGGTGGGATGTCGTTCGTGTCAAATACGGTGCTTTGCAAAGGGCTGCCTTTGAAGAGCCGGGCGGCGAGAAACTGCGGGATTGGATCGACGCTTGTGAGAACCAAGAATACTCGGCGCTGACCTACATGGGTGGAGCCGTCTGGCGGCAACGGCTCATGGATGACCTCGGGGATCAGGGGGATGTGTCTGCCCTGATTGACCGCAGAAGCGACGATGAAATTGCAGTGCTGATGGAAAACCTAGGCGGCAACTGCGTAGAGACTATGGCCGAGACTTTTGCCGCCATCGATCATGATCGTCCTACCTGCTTTCTGGCCTACACGATCAAAGGTTGGGGTACGCCCATTGCTGGGCACAAGGACAACCACGGTGGATTGATGACGAAGGCCCAGATGGTCGAGTGGCAGACCCAGATGAGTGTGCCAGAAGGCCAAGAATGGGAGCCCTTCGCTACGGTCGAAGACGTTGAGGCTGTGCAGTCTTTCCTGGAGGAAGTTCCTTTCTTCAAGAAAGGCCAACGCCGTTATTCGGATGATCGGCTGCCGGTGCCCACAGTCACAATCGGCACCACAAAAGACACCTCTACCCAGGCCGCTTTCGGCAAAATACTCGATGAGCTGTCCAAGGGGTCTTGTCAGAAGAAGTTGTCTTGAGGCAGGAAGGACGGTCGCATAGTTTTTGTCTATGACCAAACCTGCCTCTTTCAAGTACTTTAAAACGAGTCCCGAGATCATCCGTCTTGCGGTGATGCTGTACATCCGTTTCCCGCTCTCGCTTCGGAATGTCGAAGACTTGTTGCACGAGCGAGGCATCGACGTGAGCCACGAAACCGTCCGATATTGGTGGAACAGGTTTGGTCCAATGTTTGCAGCTGAGATCCGACGGAAGCGTGTTCAGCACCTGCGCGCATTCTCGAAATGGAAGTGGCACGTGGACGAGGTTTTTGTGAAGGTGAATGGCAAGAGGCACTACCTCTGGCGGGCTGTAGATCATGATGGCGAAGTGCTGGAAGCAGTCGTCACCAAACGCCGAAACAAGCAGGCCGCATTGAAATTCCTCCGGAAATTGATGAAGCGCCATGGCTGTGCGGAAGAGATTGTGACGGACCGCTTCGCATCGTATCGGGCCGCTCTCAGAGAGCTTGGGGCTACCGAAAAACAGCAGACGGGCAGGTGGCTCAATAACCGCGTTGAGAATTCACACCTCCCGTTTCGAAGACGCGAACGCGCCATGCAACGTTTCAGGCGCATGCGAAGTTTGCAGAAGTTCGCCTCCGTCCACTCCTCTGTCTACAACCACTTCAACCAGGAAAGATCGCTTACTAGCCGAGAAACCTTCAAGCTGACACGCACCGTCGCTCTTGCCGAGTGGCGCGGTCTTTGTGCCGAATAAAGGACAGCTCTACTGGCCTAGCTGAGACTGGTTCGAATTTGTCTGACAGCACCCTTTCAAGTACTTCAAAACCAGTCCCGAAATCATCCGCCTTGCTGTGAAGCTGTACATCCGTTTCCCGCTTTCGCTTCGAAATGTCGAAGACTTACTTCACGAACGCGGGATCGATGTCAGCCATGAAACTGTCCGCTACTGGTGGAATAGGTTCGGTCCGATGTTTGCTGCTGAGATCCGAAGAAAGCGTGTTCAGTAGCTGCGCGCGTTGCCAATACATGTAATTGGCGAACTGACGGGTTTGAAAACCAGCGACTTCCAAGCATTTGATGTTGCAGGTGGTGAATTTGAAAGCATGGCCGCACGAAGAGAGGTAAACGGACCAGAAGATCTGGGCCTCTGATCAACAACATTCTGGAACAGCGATAAACGTGAGGGAAAAGTTCGCGCTAAACAACTGTTTTGGATTAAAAAAATTTAGCTCAGATTTTGCTGGTGAATGTTGGGGCGAGGGGCGGCTACGGAGACCCAACAATCAGGTGCGACCCTGATCAGAAGCGTTTCAAAGGGATTTTGAAGGCTGGCAGACGCACGTTTAGTAAACCCACAGCATTCAATAGAAATCGATTTGACACGTCTCCGCGTGTACCTTCCTGCAGAAGACTGATGGGCCGAGTTTTGGTTTCGAGCGCGCGCTGTGGTATGATTTCGTATTCAGATACGGGATTATGGTATGTTCGAAGGATTGAACCCCATTATCGTTTTCCGTATGTCCGAACGTCTGCTGCTGACCGCAATTGTTATCGTCGTGGCATTGGTCGTGCTCGTCGGCTTCTGGAAAACTGTGCAGCGAGTGACGCTGAAGGATGGCGGTTCGCTTGGCATCACGGGTTCAGTGGCGTTGTCTACGCCGGTCTTCGCACTGTTGGCGGTTATTCTCTACGCCTGGGTAAGCTTGTCGCACCCGATTTCCTACAGCGCGCCACCTCCTGCTAGTGAAGCCGTTTCCGGGCAGACCGCCGCTTTGGAAGCAACTGCTCCGGGTCAGTTCACGGGCGCTGTCAACACCCAAACGCATGACATCGCCGCGGCTGGGGTCAGCAGCTACGCGCGCCAGCGTGTCCGCCACCAGATTTGGACGCTCAACTGCCTGGCGGCCTCGACCACCGTACGTCCACCTGCGCAATCTGAACTGACAGAAATCAAGCTGAAGCTCATGCGAGAAGTTTGGGACAGCAATTGGGGTGCCGTGCTTCAGTTCGAAAACTGGGCGCGCAATCCCAACCTGGGCACCAATCCGACACCGGAAGCGATTGAATTCTTTGATGGAAAACACACCGGATGCTAAAGAAGGTCTTTTTCCTTTGGATTGTCACCGCGGGTTTTTCGACAGCCGAGGTCGTCTACAGCCCGGCAGAAATTCAACGTGTTCGAGAACGTACGGTCCCTTCGATCCAGTCTGTGATGTGGCAGGATATCGTGCCTCGCCTGCCATCCGAGTACAGAGCCCGTGCCAGCGACGTAAAATTGATATTTCCCGAACGCGGTCCGGGCCTGATGTCGTTCTATGCGGCACCTGCGAGGCAGGAGATCCATTTGCCGCTGACATCTTTGCGCTTCTATGACGACATCGCGACGTTGCACGCCTGGTTTGAGTCCCGCTCATGTCCGCAAGAGTACATTCAGACCTACCTGGCGGCGCTGCTTCGAGCCGATGAAAACCTGCCTGCGCCACTCGTCGCGTTTGGGCTGGATCGAGACAAGTTGTTCGCTGACAATTACACCTACGATCTCAGCGGAAAGATCTTTTCGTCAGGTGTGCAGTTTCTTTTGGCACATGAATTGGGGCATATCCTGCTTGATCATCGCACTGGGGTTGAGGGTGCAGAGAGTCAGCGGCAGGAAGCCGAGGCGGACACCTTTGCGCTTGATCATTTCGCGCGGCTGGGCGGCAATCCGATGGGCATCTTCTGGTACTATCAGGCTGCCTGGTGGCACGACCCGGCAAGCGAGAAAGGGCGGCGGGAGAATTCACATCCCGTTTCGGCAGAGCGTATTCGGGCGATGGCCACGAGGCTGATGGATAACCCAGGCGAATTCGCACATGGAGAGGCCGATCCTGCGCGTGAAGCCAATTTAATCTCTCAGCTAGGGATGATGACCGCGGCCTTCGCTGATCTAATAGATGACGACAGTTTCCTGAATTGGATCGCGCCTGCGATGTTCAATGATTTTCCAGTCTCCAACTTGCGCAACTCATGCCCGCATTAGGTGCTTTTTTAGAACTGGTCGGTATGCATAAAATTTCGTGGGGGCTTCGGAGCCAGAATGGTTTTGTCAGAAGAACTTTGCTTGAGCGGGGCAGGGCGGTTGCGTAGCATTTGCCCATGACCAGACCTGTCTCTTTCAAATACTTCAAAACCAGTCCCGAGGTCATCCGCCTTGCGGTGATGCTGTACTTCCGATTTCCGCTCTCGCTTCGGAATGTCGAAGATCTGCTGCATGAGCGAGGCATCGACGTAAGCCACGAAACTGTCCGATATTGGTGGAACAGGTTTGGCCCGATGTTTGCATCAAAGATCCGAAGAAAGCGTGTTCAGCACCTGCGCGCCTTCTCCAAATGGAAGTGGCACGTGGACGAGGTCTTTGTGAAAGTGAATGGCAAGCGGCATTATCTTTGGCGGGCCGTTGATCACGAAGGTGAGGTGCTTGAGGCCGTCGTTACGAAGCGTCGAAACAAAGCCGCAGCACTGAAATTCCTCAAGAAATTGATGAAGCGGCACGGTTGCGCCGAAGAGATCGTCACAGATCGCTTCGCTTCCTACAAGGCTGCGCTCAGAGAAATGGGCGCGCTTGAAAAACAGCAGACGGGCAGGTGGCTCAAAAACCGCGTCGAGAATTCGCACCTGGTTTCGACGACGCGAACGCGCGATGCAGCGTTTCAGGCGCATGCGAAGTCTACAGAAATTCGCCTCCGTCCTTTCCTCTGTCTACAACCACTTCAACCAGGAAAGATCGCTAGCCAGTCGAGACACCTTCAAGCTGACCCGCGCCGCCGCTCTTAGCTAGTGGCGTCAACTTTGTTCCGGATAGGTCCGCGGTTTCCGCAGCAAACTGAGACTGGTTCGAATTCGTCTGACAGCACCGCCACTCATACCTGTCTCACTTCAGTTGTGTTTTCTGATCCGGAATTGTACCGCAATTCCCGCGAGTGTCTTGCCAGAAAAACTTGTCTTGGGACAGACAGGTGCCTTTCGCAGCCTTCGCGAATGATTGAGCAATCGCCATTCAAGTAATTCAAAACCAGTCCAGAGCTGTTAAGAGTGATAATCTGGCCCCGGTGTTGACCAGGTATTTCGATTTGTTCGAAGAGGCTTAATGCTGCCTCGATGAACTGTCAGAGACCGGGTGGCATTCCTCCGACAACATGGATTAGACAGCAAGCGGAGCTATTCCACCTGCGAATGAAGCCAAAATGGGTGCAACGATTGCCAGCCCTGTGCGCAAGATCTCACCCACACCTTCTTTCAACCCGTGCGCAGTTTTCCAGTCTTCGATATCAAAACTCTGTTTGTTCATCTCACCTTTGCTGACCATGAGGCTAAGGTTTTTAATCCTGCTATCCAAAATCAGCGCGACCGGAAGGTAGAAACTCAGCATAAGCAGACAAAAATAAGTTCCGGTAAACAGCGCCGATGCTGTGATGAGCGAACTGTACGCGGCTTTTTCAGTTTCTGAGATCAAAGGCAGAGGCCAATACATCCAGCTCGACGCAAAGAACATTCCAAAGGTCAGAACCAGACTGGACAAGTATAGCTGCTGCCGCATCTGGTTAAGGCTTCTGGCTAGTTCTGCAGCTGTTTCTTCAACACTTTCGTGATCACTGCTCGCCAGGCACAGGATCATACCAACTATCAGTGAACCGACCGCAAGTCCGGCGAGCGCGTTGATGATATCCAACACCCGCATAAACATTGTAAAAACAGGTATCTCTCCGCACGTGCCCAAAAGCCATTGATCGTCAGGTTCTAAACACCCTGGCAGCGTTCCAAGTGACAGCGCCGTTTCGAAGACAGCTTTCCCGACCTGGTGGTAAATTCGAGGTGTGGCCGAAGTCATATATTGTTCGATAGTTGGGACCACCGCTAGCGTGAATATGGCAAGTACCGTGGCAATTGCAGCAATTCTTGTTTGTTGCGCCATTGGTTTTGCCAAGTTGCGGACAAGCAGAGCCACTGCCAACACGGCAAGAGACGCAAAAAACCAAGACGCCGCAAGAAACCGAAATCGGCCAACGGCTTCCAGCCACGTAACTTCATCATTCAGGATTTCGAGCGGCACGTTCAAATCTGTTGCAATCAGGTGATGGTGGATCAGCTCATGCAAGCCGAAAATGAAAACCGGCACCAATGCTATTGAAAAATAACGCAGTTCTACACGACTGTTAGACAAGTCCGACCTCTTGCGTTGCTGAAAGTAAAAAAGGAAACCATAGCACATATTGCTGCTGTCGGCACCGATCTCAGACACGATTACCTGAGGGACCTTTGTTTCAGAAACTAAAGGGAAACTTTTTTGCTCGCTTTTCAGCTCGAATTATTTGATTGGCGGTCTTGCCGGAGGAACTTGGATTGAGGCGGGCAGGGTGTCCGCAACCATTTCAATCGGAAAGGATCGTTCTGCAGCCGAGACACTTTCAAGCTGACTCGTGTCCCGCGATCACTTAGTGGCGCGGTCTTCGCGCGACCAAAAATTCAGCCGTTTTGCCCTAATTGAGAGTGGTTCGCGTTCGTCTGGCAGCACCCACGTGACAGCTCCGTCGATAAGCTCATTGATCCTTGTCAAGATTGGCGGGGTCAACGCGTGTTACAGTGTGTGCCAAAGCAATGAGGTGGATATGGAAGACTTAGTTGAAATCGGAAGATCATTCGTTCAGGCCATGCGTGAGCGCAGGGGCCTTGCAAGTGTTGATGAAATGTATGCCGAAAATGCACAGTCGATAGAGGCAGTTGTGCCTCCTGTTCGACAATTTCGCGTTACAAAAGGCCGGGAAGGCATCAAGGGAAAAAGAGAAGATTGGTTGGCATCGCACGAAATACAAGAACTCGATGTGGATGGTCCTTACGTCCACCCACCCAACCGTTTTGGAGTGCGGTTCAGGGCTGAAGTGGTTCAGAAGGCCACAGGTGAGCATATAACCTTGCGTGAGATAGCGGTGTATTCAGTGGCAGAAGGCAAGATCGTTCTCGAAGAGTTCTTCATGATGCCGAAGTAAGAAGAACGATCAGCAATATTGCCTCTGTGTTGATTGAAATAGCGCGTTCAACCCCTGAGCGTTGTGAAGCCTAGTACGGAGGCCAAGGATGCAACACAGAACTTCGACGTATTATCTGGGAGTTAATACGGACGATGCGCGCATTTTGGAATGTGCCGAAGCAGCACGTAACCAGAACGGTCATTTGACGTGTATTTTGGTTGCCGCTTTACCCAACCTACCTTACCTAAAGTATGGCTCAAACAGGTTCGTTGAGGCCGGCCTTCCTTCAAACTGGTTGGATCTTCTGAAGGCTAAAAACGTAGCCTTAAAGTCTCGAGCTGCTGAGGTTGAAGCGCTTCTGGAGCGACAAGGTGTGTCGACAAAAGTAATCGCCTTTATCGGATCTGGATTAGAGTTACAGCACCTTGTGGCACAGCAAGCCAATAGCTCGGATATCGCTTTTCTAGACGCCGAATTGAGAAAAGACCCCGACTTGTTTCATAGGATTGCGTGCGGAGTACTGTTCCATTCACCAATCGCCTTGATGATAAATGGGGATCCGTTTGTCCGGCGCGACTGCATTTTTCTGGCATGGAATGATGGCTTGCCTGCCTCTAGGGCTGCGCATTTAGCTTTACCCTTTCTTCGCGCAACCAGCAAAGTTGTGATTGGGTGTTTTGATTTGCCGCCGCCTGACGACTTAGAAGGTCAAGTGCGCGGAACTGACATTGCTGGATGGCTCAGCCATCATGGGTGCAACGTGACCGTGTCGCAGTTCCCGCGTGGCGGGAATTCAATCGAGCACTGCATTCAAACGCGCGCGCGAGAAATTGGGGCCGACCTGGTTGTGATGGGTGCTTATGGGCATTCCTATATGCGTGAATCAATTTTTGGAGGAACGACGCAAGCAATGTTAGAGCAGACTGGGATGCCAGTGCTTTTCGGGCACTGAAAATACAAGCCGACGACTGAAATTTAGCTGGGCAGCCACAGCTTGCAGTCTTTTTTGTGAAATGCGGGGCAGTTGATGTTCTTTAAGACTTAACCTGCGATTGATGCTGGTCTGCCTGACCTTTTTCACTCAGGAAATCCAACACAATTGACGTGAGTTCGTCCCAATCAGTGAATTCCCGCGCCCCATCTCGTGGATCGATTTTCCGCCCCAGCAAAACAACGTGTCGGAGGATTTCTCTCTCAAAGTACCCATAGTTTTCGGGCCTCACCGCACCCGCAATCAAAGCGGTAGCGTCAGGTTGGAAACCTGTTCGCAACAGCATTTCGGTAAGATAGTCGCGCGCTTCTTCACGACCCGAAGCAAATGCTGCTTTCAGACCAACGGACAGCACAAGAGATTTTCGTTTCTCTAAGGTATCCCTGTGTGAGGAGATAAAAGCCTCGAATGACTCGGGGTGCCGTCGCTCGTGGACAGGAGCCAGAAGAATGACCTTGACCACATCACCCAGTGACACGCGGTCGGACATTTTGTCGGTATTGACCAGATTTGTGTTGAAACCGGCTTCCTTGGCAATTTTACCGACGAACCGCGCGATCTTTGCGGTCTGACCTTCGACTGTAGCGAAGGCTATGAGTACGGTCATTCCGATCCTCCCATAAATCGGCCTGAATAGATCCTAGAATATGAATGAATGGTGCGTGTTTGCCCTTGATCTCAATCAAAAGCGTTTTCCGGATCAATGAGGTGGTGTTGTGGCACATTTTTTCTGCGCTCAGTACGGCGTGAACAAAGACGCTTTGTGATGGCTTAGTTCAGCCACTCAACGCTAAATGGTCTGCTTTGCTATCGCAGAGAAAAGGCCAAAACAGCGAAGCAAATTAAAGTATTGATGACCCAGAAAGCCAATCTTAATCGTCGCCGCGCAGTTTGGTTTCTGAACCGATCAACCATAGTCGAACCTTTCGGACAGAATCCGCTCTGACGAAGCTCCTCGGGCGATCAGGTGTTCTTCGACACTGTCCATCATTGCAGTTGGGCCGCAGAGCACAAACAGCCAGTTCTCAAAATGCTCCGAGGACAAGTTGCGGTCCAAAAGAGGACCGTCGATCAAACCTGTTTCTCCTTGCCAATCCTTTGGGGGTTCGGAAAGAACAAACACCGCGTCCTCTTTGGACAGCTCCTGGCGATAAACAATCTGTTCCTCGGCCCGGTTGCCATAGATGAGCTTTAGATCGTGTTGTGTTCCGTTAAGCCTGACTTGACGCAGAATGCTCAGCATCGGTGCTATCCCGACACCACCTGCGATCAGAACGACGCCTTTCTCAGGCTTGTTTTTAATCGACAAGTTTCCGTGAGGGGCGTCCAGGTATGCGTGGGTCTGCAAAGTGATCTGTCCGAGATTGCGTGTGAAATCCCCAAGCTCTTTTATGACAAATGAAACTTCGGGGCCGTCGGCTGGTGCTGAACTGATTGAAAATGGGTTCTCGTTTAACGAGAAAGCACTGTGGCCGACGTTGAGCCAGGCAAACTGACCTGCTTCGAAGGTTATTCCTTTGTGACCATTGGGCTTGAGGCGCAATTCCCATTGCCTCGGTGTCAGTCGAGACACAGAAGTGACGCGCCACGGGTTTTTCCTCTGACGCAAAGGGCGAACCAGATAGACATATTGAAGAGTTCCCACCGCAACACTGCTCAGTGCCAGCCAGAAATAGGTCAGTGACGGATGTCCGCCGTAGCGTCCGGCATACACCGTATGGTGCAAAAGCAAGCAGGCCAGCACTAAGGCGCCCAGTCCGTGCAAGAAGCGCCATGTCTCGTACTTGTATTCAAGGGATTTGCGCGCAATCGCCGAGACGACCAGTATGAACAGCAAGAAGTAAGCCCCGATACCCGATGCCAGGGTGGAAAGGTCGGTTGTAATCGTCAGTTGATGCGTCACGTCCCAAGGGCGGTGTCCACCAGTGGGTGTACCCTGATACAGAAGCGGATGTATCAAAGCAAAGCCCAATGCGGTGCGCGCCATCAGTTGATGCACTCGCATTGTCACATCCATACCCAAACTGGAAGAAATGAATCTAAACCTTCCAGACAACAGGAATTCCACCAGGATTATTGAAAAAGCAAGCATTCCAAGTCCGGAAGCAAGCTCTTGATGAAAGGACCGCGGGGACCAGCCCAAAAAACCAGAAATACCCAATGGGGCTAGGATCAGCAAAACGTAGACCAGTACCAAGAACGGCCATTTCATACGGATTTGCTCCGCGGTTCTATAAGTGGGCAACTCGAACTCATTAAATTCAAACGGTAGGCGGACCTGTGAATCCGATCAAGACTTCTGAAATTATTCGTTCCTGTGGGGCGACGGGGCTGTCTGTTGGCGGGTTGTTCTTCATTCATCAAGCCCGGTAGGTGCGCTCAATGCTGTCAATGCCAAGAGTGAATGCTTGCGCAAGATCAAGGTCTGAGACGGTGTTTGCTGCCGCAGTGTTGTGCGCGAAATCGAACCAAGGAAAGACGGCGCAGAGGGTTGGCCATCGGTAAATTCTCTTTGAGTTGCGGTCCGGAAGCAAGGACGGGAATGAACTTGGTCAGAGATTGCAAGAGTCTAATTAGATTGGAAAAATTTATTGCGCGAGCGGTACGATGAGTTTCGTGCTGAGGCGTGTTAGAATGCGTACACGCGTCAAGAGAGGTGGTCGAAATGCGCAAGCCGGGCGAGAATGGTGTCGCGCCCTCGAGTACTGTTGACAGAAGGGAAGTGCGGGCTTTCTTAGAGAGCCTCACCGGACCATCGCGTGGTAACGTAAACTGGCTTGCTGACAATGCTCTGACCGTATCTGTTGGTGAAGGCAGAGCGTTAAGCGTTCGCCCCAAAGACGACCTGCCCCCGCATGATAACGATATCGCCACCCTTCAATGGGCAGATGACGGATATGCGATAAACGTGTCAGCGGGACGAAATGTGTGGGTGAACGGGCAAGAAATCTCTTCAACGCTGCTTGTTCATGGCGACATGATCGAGTTCGGCGAAAAAGGTCCGATGTCTCGGTACAGGTTGTGCAATCACTCGTATCCTGTTCGCCATACGGTTGAAGATATCCTCAGTGATGCATACGCCTATACTCGTACTAGCCGGCGACCGTTCGCCAAGAAAATGTCTGGCGCGTTGCGCGACAGCGGGCGTCGGCTTGTGTCCCAGACCACATTTCTGTTCAGGATCACAGTCGTAGCTGCGCTGCTTGTGATCTTAGGCTTTGGGTTCCTGCTTTACCAAAACGACAGACGCTTGGCGGACAGCATCGAACAGGAATCCCGTAAGATCGAAGCGGTTGCAATTATGCTTGCACAGACTCGGGAAGACGCACTCACGCCCAAGGATTTGGCCTCGTTGCGAGAAGCATTCGAAAGCCAAGTTTTGTCGGCTGAGCAGCGATTAGGGACGCTGGAACACAGAGCAGGAGCGCCAACCCGAGTGATCGCAGCTTCGACTCGATCCGTCGCTTTTATTCAGGGCGCTTATGGGTTGCGGCACTTGGAAAGCGGGAAGCTTTTGCGGCATGTATTGGGGCCGAACGGAGAAAAGCTGAAAACCCCTTTAGGCCAGCCTTTGATTGAACCGGGTGCGATGGGCGAACCCGCTGAATTTCAGTTCACCGGCACCGGCTTTCTGTTGGAAGGGGTTCCGTTAATGGCCACCAATCGTCATGTCGCTTTACCTTGGACTTCGGGAGACAGAGAGCAAACTCTGAAAGACGCGGGCCTTAGGGCAGAAATGTTGAGGTTGTTGGCCTATCTGCCGGATCAAGCTGAACCAATAGACGCTCAATTGGAAAGGTTCAGTGAAATGGCAGACTTGGCGATATTGGCAGTTGATCCAGGTAAGGTACACGGCTTGGGGATGCCGTTGGCAGATGCCGCTCCGCAGGCCGGAGAAGAACTGTACTTGCTGGGATACCCAACAGGTTTAAAGGCTTTGATCGCCCAAGCGGGGCCGGGCTTTTTGGAAACGCTTGAGAAAGATGGAACCCTGAATTTCTGGTCCATAGCGTCTCAGCTGTCTGCGCAAAGCAAAATCCAACCCCTCGCCAGCCGGGGGATCGTTGCGCGGACCAGCTCGGGTGCCATCGTCTATGATGCTGAAACCACAACCGGCGGAAGCGGAGGGCCTGCGCTCAATCGGCGAGGAGAGGTCGTTGCCATCAACGCCGCGATCCTGCCTGAGTTTGGGGGTTCGAATATTGGTGTTCCAGTGGCACATCTCAAAGCTTTGCTGAGAGAGGTCGAAAGCCAGTAATCACTCGCTCGTTTGGAAGCGAGAGCTTTGAACAAAGAACACTGTCACCAGCGGAACGATCACTGAGATCAACGCGACTGAGATCAGCAAGTATCCAAGCTGACTGTAGTCTGCGGTAGAGGTGACAGCGCCAGTTTCTGGATTTGTGACAGCGCGAGTGACGATAAATGTTTGGTTGAGGTATTTGGTGCCGAGACTGCTTGCCGACAATGCCATGTTGGTAAACGATGCCATCACTGCAAAGAAAGTCGCCTTTAACTGAACGGGAGCATTGCGCGCGATCCAAGCCAACATCGGGACCATAGCGATCTGTCCGAGTGGAGACTCAACAGCGGTGTCGAGAATGGCAATAAATCTTGCGTCTACAATTCCGCCGGTTCGCTCCGCTGTCCATTCATGAATGCCGTAGTAGAGAGCAAGGTTAGGCAGGGCGAGTATGCCTGCCGCGATTGTCAGCAATATCACTACATGCGCAATCGAGCGGTTCGCCATGAAGGGGCGCAAAACGATTAATCCGAGCAACGCCAGCAGTGACGTTAACAAAGCCAAGATTGCAAGGAACTGTTCATCGAACCCCAGTTCATCGATTTCGAACCAAGTCAGACCAGGCCCAGGGAGAGGCACAGCGCGAAACACAAAAATGATTGTGGCCGTTCCAATCAGAGCCTTGGCCTGAGCCGGTTCCAACTCTTTCAGCAGACGCGACATAAGGTACAGGATCACCGTCAGGGAAACGGCAAAGACTGTTTCTTGCGCAAATTCGAAGTCCGCGGTTCCCAGTACAATGCTGAGAACAACGAATGCGAGGCCGCCGAGTAATATGGACCACTTGACTTCGGTGGCGCCCTCTGGCGCGTGTGTCGGGTGGCCCCGCCGGATGCGCTGCCGCTGTATCAAGCTGTGAAGAACAACGCCGCTCACGGACAACACCGGGATTGCCAGCGCTATCAGGTAAACCTGGCCATAAAGCGCGAGGCGATCGGATTTTTGAAGGTTTTCTGTTCCAGAGAAAATCCAGATGTTCACAGCCGCAACCGCCGCAAACCCGGAAATGATCGCGACTCTGCCCAGAGTTTGCATTGTTGTGTGCTGTGCACGGGTTTCTTCAGGCGTAAACGGTTGGCCGTGCTGGTCAACCGTTGGAACCGCCTCGACCGTCATGGCGTCAGCAACGACATCCTGAATGGCATAGCCCGAGGGTGCCAACAGCAGCGCAACAACATACCAGTCTTCCAGCGGCATCGTGGATGCCATCTGCGCGGGTGCTACCACGAGCCGATACATGATGAGCAACGATAACGCGATGAGGGACGCGCCAAACAGGATCAGCAGGGATTTCCAGCGCCAAAACAGGTCCACGACATGACCAAGCGGCATTTTAAGAATCCAAGGGATACCCGCCCAAAACGCGAGCCCTGCAACGAATGAGGCGGACAAGTTGAGATAGTCTTTCAAAAAAAAGGCTCCGACGACCGAGGTCAGCCCTGATACACCCGCCGCGAAGTAGACCATCAAAGGCGGCAGATAGGACCATTGCAGCTGCTGAGCCAGATCCACGAAGGTTCTGTGCCACCAGACTGAAAGGCGCAATCCTATGGACGGTCGACTGGTAGTCATATGGCTAGAGAAACCCTGCTCCGAAGAGCATTGTGCTTGTGATGACTCCAAGGATGGGCACGAAAAGTGGAACTTTGAAGTGCTCTTTAGTATCGCTTGGCTTCATCTTCAGCAGGATCAGCGCGATGTTGACAAGCACAAAGACGCCCAGAACGATCTGAGACGTCCGTTCAGCCAGAATACCTATCGGCAACGTTTGGGTTAGCAAAACGATGATCGCCACGACCAGCAAAGTAGCGACAACCGGTGTCTGCGTTGCTTGAGGTACTGTTGCCAGGACTTTCGGCAGGTGATCCCTGTCAGCAAGCCCGTAGATCACCCGTGATGACATGATCATCTGGATTAGTACCCCATTGACCGTCGCCACAATCGCGACTGCAGAAAAGCCTTGTTTGATCACCTCAGGCGCATTTGAAAACACAAGCGCAAGTGGTGCCGAGGACATTGAAAGAATATCAATTGGAACAACAAGCAGAACTGTCATTGAGGTCCCAAGATACAACACGGTCGCCAGAACCAGCGTTAGCAAAATAGCCTTTGGGATGGTGTGTACCGGGTCTTTAACCTCTTCTGCGACATTGGCCATGTCTTCAAAGCCAACAAAGGCAAAGAAGGCGAGAAGCGATGCTGCAAAAATGCCTCTCCACGCGTCAAGTTCAAGCGGGGGAAGCATTGAACTGATCCTGTATCCTTGCGGATCCTGAATGGTCATGCCCCAGCCAATCACAAAGAGAAGACCTGCGATTTCGATGATCGTAATGATTGCTGCAACGAGAACCGACTCCGTTATTCCCCAAAGTGCAATAGCGCCCATGATCAATACTACGCTGATGGTCAGTAAAGGGATGGCTAAGCCGGTCAATGCGTGCAGATAGGATGCTGCGCCAATTGCAACGGCCGACGCGGAGATAACGCCCGAGGCTGCCACCGCAAGTCCAACGAAAACCGCCATCCATTTTTTCTGGAACCCCGCCTCAACATAGGCTGCTTCACCAGCACTCACAGGAAATCGTGTTGCGAGCTCTGCATAAGAAAGCGCGGTTAGTGATACGACGAGCGCGGCTACAACGAATGACAACGCCGCGAAAGGTCCGGCAATGTCTGCTGTTGCACCGACTAAAACGTAAATGCCAGCTCCTACCGTTACGCCAAGGCCATAAAGCGTCAGCAACGGGGTCGTAAGGGCCCGTTTAAGTTTCTGTTCTTTGGGATCAACAGAGTTCATAGGCGCTTTTCACCGACTGGTCTGTTTGTCTGTTGCCAATAATGCCATTCTCCTTACGGTTAGCGATTTGCGGCTCACCTTGTCCCCGCAGTTGAATCCATCGAATTCGATTTGTCTCAACGTTCGGGCGAATTGGGCGCCAATAAAAAATTCGGGGCTCGCCATCACTTTTGCCGAGCCCCGTGGGTGGAACTTCCACTCCTCCAAAATTCCGTTCGCCTCTTTGTTTGGTTTGGGGACAGGTCGGCGAACGTAGACTACGCTAAAACATTCTTATTTCACTATGTGAATCTTGTTGCTGCTTTGATCTATATCAACCAACGCGTCACATCGGGTCTGCAAGGCTGAAAGTGGGCCGCAGTCTGTTGCTCGCGGCCCTGAGGGTACAGCGAACGTGCCCGTCGTACATTGGCTAAGCGTGGCAAGTTGTTTGTGATGTTCTGGAACCTATTACCAGCATTTGGCGGCATCGGTCTCTTCCTGGTTGGAATGCTGTTGATGACGGACGGGTTGAAGGCATTGGCTGGTGCGCGGCTGCGCGATGTTCTGAGCAAGTTCACGTCCACGCCTCTTACGGGTGCGGTGACCGGCGCTGTCACGACAGCTGCAATACAGTCGTCCAGTGCAACCACTGTCGCGGCCGTGGGCTTTGTCGCGTCTGGTTTGCTCACGTTCCCGCAAGCGCTTGGGATCATCTTTGGAGCCAATATCGGAACGACCATGACAGGTTGGCTGGTCGCGCTTTTGGGGTTCAAGCTGGACCTTGGGCAAGCGATGTTGCCTGTTGTTTTTGTTGGCGCATTGTTCGCGCTTTCGGGCAGGAAAGCGGTTTCTAACTTTGGGCTGGCGTTAGCCGGGTTCAGCTTGGTTTTCATAGGAATCGAACAACTCAAGTCCGGCCTGGACGCATTTCGTGGCGTAGTTACGCCTGCTGATTTTCCACCAGATACACTTCTAGGCAGGCTGAAGCTTGTCTTGATTGGTGTCCTGATCACGATGGTGACGCAGTCTTCGAGCGCCGGTGTCGCCACGGCCTTGGCGGCACTGAGCGCTGGTGCTGTGAGCTTCCCTCAAGCGGCGGCGTTGGTCATTGGAATGGATGTGGGTACGACGTTTACGGCCGTTCTGGCTACTTTGGGCGGGGGCACGATGGCCCGCCGAACCGGTTCTGCCCATGTGATCTACAACGTGATGACAGGAGTAATGGCGTTTTTTTTGCTGGGGCCATTTACTTCGGTCTTTGTAAGCGGGGCGGGGGCCCAAAACTCTTTGACCGCGCTTGTGGCATTCCACAGTTTCTTCAACGCCTTGGGGGTGGTTTTGATCCTGCCGTTCGCCAAGCCGTTTGCCAGATTTGTCGAGGCGCTTATACCCGATCGAGGAGCTGAGCTAACAAAATCTTTAGATCCGCTCGTGCTAGGGTTGCCGGAGATAGCGGTGGATGCGGCAAAAGCCTCAGTCGATCAAATTGTGCTGGCCGAAGTGGCGCACCTTCGGTCGTGTATGGGTGTGCGGCTGCCAGGCGAAACCGACTACGGGCGGGACAGCATTGAGACGGCCTTGGCCGAAGCGCGCGCGTATCTAGACAAGATAGAGCTTTCCCGCGAGTCCGATGTCGAGATTTCCAGGATCAAAGGTATGTACCACATACTCGATCATCTGGATCGGTTGCTTTACCGATGTAGCCAAGTTGACAGGATCAGCGAGTTACCAAAAGACCGGCGTTTGAAACGGCTTGCTTTGGTGGTGATTGCGGCAACTGACAGTTACTTAAAAATCGATGACCAAGAGGAATGTGAAAACACGCTGAACCGTGTTCGTCGCTTTCTGCGACGACAGAGGAAACTTCGCAGAGACTTGCTCATTTCCGACGCTGCGACTGACAGTTTGCCGGACGAGGTGGTCTGGGCTCGGTTGGATTCTCTGAGATGGATGCATCGAGTGTCTTATCATCTTTGGCGAATTCGCTGGCATTTGAATGCACTGGAAGGAGCCTCCTTTGGAGGCAAGCGTGGCGAGGTCCATGCCGAGGCTGCGAAGTCGGAGGTCGACGCAGATTAAATCAGGCATGTGCTCCAACGCTATAAAGCTGAAACACCAGCGTTCGTCTTGGCGCATACAACATGAGCGAGGTCAAAGAAGTTTCTTAAGTATGCCATTTAATGGGACCATCATCGGAAGCAGCGAATTGGAGGAGCAAATGCAGTTATTTCACGGGGTATTTTTGACGCTGTTCGTCACCGGCTCTGCACTGGCGCAGGACGTAAGTGTGAGCGACGGAAGCGATTTGTACCGGACGTATTGCTGGCAATGCCACGGTTTCGAAGCGACTGGCGATGGGCCGATGGCCGAAATGCTTGCTATTCAAACACCTGACCTCACCAAGTTGGCGGCCGAAAACGGCGGCGTGTTTCCGATAGATCGCATAGCTCAGCAGATTGACGGTCGCTCGCAATTGCTTGCGCATGGGGGCGAAATGCCAATCTTCGGCGCGGTTTTTGAGACGGACCAACAGATCGCTGTCGCTTTGCCTAATGGCCAACCTATGATGGTGGGCCTGCCGCTGGCGAATTTGCTCGTCTTTCTTGAATCGGTTCAGGCTGAATAGGCTCCGAACGAGCGTGCAGCTACTCGGTATCCGCGGTGCGTCTGATCGACATAAGCGTCAGTGGCGGCCCAAACACTTCAAATGCCACCGTACTGGCCAAGGTAAAGGCCATTATGGATGCCGCCCAATTTGGAAACTGTTCCCCGGCGACCAAAGCCATCCCCACTGCAACCCCTGCCTGCGGCAGTAAAGCGGGGCCACACCAGTAAGCCTGACGGCGTGGTAAGCCTCCTAGTCTTGCGCCACAAAAGCCGCCCACAAGTCGTGCAATGGTTCGTAAAAGCAAGAAAAGGGCTCCGGCCCAGCCCATCAAGCCAAAAGCCTCAATATCCAATGAGGCTCCGGCCAGCAGGAAGAACAGGATCATGAATGGCCATTGAATGTGCTCGATTTCGTGAAAGGCTCGGTCATGGTGGCGGGCAAGGTTCCCGATCACGGCTCCGGCGACCATGCCTGTTACAAGGAACGAAACTTCCAGCCAGAGCGAAAGACCCGCTGTCAGAAAGACGATCCCCACCGCTTCGGCCTGCATTGGTTCACCTGGCTTTAATCGACCGGTCAGGTAAGCGGACGGAATGCCCAACACGCCGCCCAGAACAATTGCGCCCCCGAAATCCCAGATCGCTGTGGTCGTGACGGTGGCCCAACCGTCCGAATGACCGGCCAGAACCAAGGCGATGCTGAAAACGATCAGACCCCAAGCATCATCAATTGCGACAACGCCCTTTAAGGTCTCGGTGAAATTGTTGGATACCCCAGACTGTCTAATTACGTCTGTCATGGCAGCCGGAGCCGTAGCTGTAGCAATTGCCGCCAATACGAACGCCAACCCGAAAGGTACGCCAATTGCGGTCAGTCCAACCGACACAATAATGAGGGTGGCAACCACGATCGAAATGGAAATTGCCAGAATAGCCCGGCCATGTCGAACAAGGTTCTCGCGGGTTAAGGACCCTCCAAGAAGAAACGCAACCATGGTCAAAGCCACGATGGATACCTCATCGAACCACATTGCAACGTCAAGCGGGATCAACCCCATTCCGGCGTTCCCGGCGATCATGCCGAGGAAAAGTAAGGTCGTAACCCGAGGAAGATGCGTGGCCCGACCAAGCTGATCAGCCACCAATCCGGCAAGGAAAAGGACGCCAAGAGTAATCAGAAAACCCGCAATGTTCATTTGAAACCAAGCGTTAAGTTCTTGCTTGATCTACTTTAACTCCAATCCTGCCATCTAGGAACCGATGTCGAAAGGTTAGGAGTGTTCTCTCGCGGCGTAAGCCAGGAAGTATGAAAACAAGGAATATTGATCTGTATTAAGGCGAAAGCTCGCTGCAGGTGGGACAATGGGTCATCAGGGAATGAGGAGGAATTTTCGATGTCGACAAAGAAATCTAACCCTAGGCACCCGGCTTCACTGATGGACGTATTCAAGCAAATGCAGCCGCCCGTTTCTGGCAATCCAGCTTTCGGTGCCCAGATCGAACAGTTTTGGGACGCGCAAGAAAAAATGTTAGAAGAAACAGAAGCCTTTGCGCAGCATTGGTTCGAACGGCGTCACGAGGCGGTCCGGACGGCCCTGCAAGCTGCACGTAAAGTATCTTCCGCCAACCCGTCTGAACCGACAAAAGCCCTTCAGAGCATGACGGAATGGCAACGCCATTCGGTTGAGCGGTTGGTTGCTGATGCTCAGGAATGGTTCGAAACTGTGGCCCGTTGTGCCGCATATGTCGCGGAAACCGAAGCTGAAGCTGTCGAGAAAACCGTTGATGATGTTGCGACCGCAACGAAGAGTGCTGGCAAATCATCGAAGTCTGAACCTGTGTAGGTTTCCTGCTGTCGCAAATTTCAGGCTGACGTCGATGGAGCTGTAGATAGGAGACCAAATGTATAAGAACATCCTGATCCCGGTTGCTCTGGACCAAGAGCACGACACGCGCGCGTCCTTTGAGGCGGCGCGCCAATTGGCCGATGAGGACGCTGTTTTCACTGTGATACACGCCCAGGAACCAATCCCGGCCTATGTAGGGTCTCAGATTCCAAGTGAGGTGCTTGCGAACACGCGGCATGAAATCCTGGAAAACCTACATCAGACGGCCTCTGAGATTCCAGGAGCGAAGACGCGACTCATCTCGGGTCAAGCAGGTAGAGCGATCGTTGATTTCGCGAACGAGAACGATGTGGATTGCATTGTTTTGGCATCGCACAAGCCCGGTTTCGAGGACATATTCCTCGGATCAACCGCAAACAGGGTTGTGCATCATGCGAAATGTTCGGTTCACGTAATTCGCTGATCCAGAGTGGGTTGGGTCACGTCGAAAGAACTTAACTAATGGCGAGCGAGAGGCTGTCGTAGCTTGCGCGTATAAAAAGCTAATCGCCAATCAAGTTTTTGTAACCCGCTCCGAGAAAATCCGTTTTGCAGTGATGCAGTACGGTCTGTCCCCATTGTCGCTTCGAAAAGAAGAAGGTTTGTTGTACGAGCGTGTGGTCTAAGTGAGCCATGGGAATGCACGATGCATGTGAATTCGCTTGATCGTACTACTGTTTCGCGGTGACACAATCCTGGCAAGGTGTGAAAAAGCACTTAGTTGAAGGGGCTTACGCTGGTAAAATTGGTCTGAGAGCGCTTTTCACAGTTTGGCCAGACTAGATTGTACCGGGAATTCCTGTTTGCTAACGTCAAGCACGCGCTGGGGAGGGCGTGGACACCCGAATGTTGGACTATTCGCACAATGTGTGGCTCGTGGCAGCGTCTCTGGCCGTGGCGCTGATGGCTGGGTTTACCGGCCTCTATCTGACTCATGGCGCGTCTCGCCTGGACACGCAGCGGCGCAAACTTGTGGTCGCTCTGGCAGCAGTTATTCTGGGTGGTGGTATCTGGTCGATGCACTTTGTTGCCATGCTGGGCCTGCAACTGCCGATCCTGTTCTACTATGATGCCTTGATCACTCTGATTTCCGCGCTGGTCGCAATCCTAATGGTTGGGCTGGCGCTGTTGTTGCTGCATTTTCGCCCACGCACGCCACAGACGATGATTGGATCAGGGATGATCGTTGGGCTGGGGATTGTGTTGATGCACTATATTGGCATGGCCGGAATGCAGCTGTGTAGTCCTGTATATAATGTTCTGGATGTATTCGTGGCGACACTGGCTTCGGTGATCCTGTCCGTGGCGGCCATCTGGGTCGCTTATGGAAACCGCACACAGCGCAACATATTGCTTGGGACAGTGTGCTTTGGGCTGGCTGTATTTACCATGCATTTCGTAGCAACCGGTCTGACCGACTTTGTCGCAAGCGACAGCGTCGGTGGTGCAGGGCCTGCGTTGGACAATCAGGTTCTGGCGATGGGCGTGACCGTTTCGGTGTTTCTGATATGCGGGGCGTTTCTGTTGACAGGCATCTCGTTTATTGAGCCCACGGAAACACCCAAGCCCGAACCCGCCTCGGAACCGGCCGCATTTCGCGCCGGTGTTCCGTTCGAGCGAGAAGGTCAGACCTTTTTTACAGAACCTGCAAAAATCGCAGCCATCAGGGCCGAGGGGCATTATTCTGTTCTCTATATGGGTGCCGAAAAACTGTTTTGCCCTTGGTCGATAACCGAGGCCGAAACGCGACTAAAGCCAGATGGTTTTTTACGCGCTCATCGCAGTTATCTGGTGAACCCCAAACACGTCTCAGGCTTTGAGCGTCACAAGGACAACGGCACATGTTATTTCGACGGTGTCGACGCCCTGATCAAAGTCCCGGTAAGCCGTTCCCGTCTGACGGATATTCGCGAGGCGCTCGGTCTCTGATCGCAGTTCGTGCAGCTTATTCGCATTTCGTGAAACAAGCCGCGCGCTCTGTTGTTCGCTGCTGGAACGGCTGGCTGCATAGCTCTCTCCTTTCCCCAGGTCCCCCAAGGCATATCGCTCGGACCCAGGGAGGAAAAACATGATACCAGCCGGTTTTGAGTATCACCGGCCAGGCGACATCGCCTCGGCCATTGGCATTTTGCAGGAGCACGGAGATGAGGCGCGCGTGATCGCGGGCGGGCACAGCCTGATCCCGATGATGAAGCTGCGCATGGCCGAGATGGGCCATCTTGTCGATTTGCAGGCTATCGACGAACTCAAAGGGGTCAAGATCGGTTCCGACACGGTGTCCTTGGGGGCGATGGTGACGCAGCACGAGATGATTACGCATGACGGTCTGGCCTCGGCAATCCCTTTGATCCGCGAAGCTGCTTTGCAGATCGCCGATCCTCAGGTGCGGTACATGGGCACCGTTGGTGGCAACGTGGCCAATGGGGATCCTGGCAATGACATGCCGGGTTTGATGCAATGCCTGAATGCCACGTTCGAATTGTCGGGGCCTGACGGCAACCGCAGCGTAGCCGCCCGTGATTTTTATGAGGCCGCATATTTCACTGCGCGCGAAGATGAAGAGATCCTGACCCGGATTTCAATACCTGTTCCCGCTGCCGGCGTTGGGCAAGCCTATGAAAAGCAAAAGCGCAAGATTGGCGACTATGCGACGGCCGCTGCCGCGGTGATGTTTGGGCAGGGAACCGCTTCGGTTGCAATGACCAATCTGGCCGACACACCCATTTGGTCCGCAGACGCGAGCACCGCTCTCGCAGGTGGTGACGTCGAGGGCTGCGTTGCCGCTATGCTCGATGCGATCGATCCCGTCGCCGATAATCGAGGACCCGTTGAATTCAAGAAACACGTGGCCGCCGTAATGCTGCGCCGCGCCATCGACCGTGCGCAAAGCCGCGCAGGGTGAGGAGAGAAAGCAATGTCGAAAATGCACGTCAAACTCACCGTGAACGGCAAAGAGGTCGAAGGTCTGGCCGAACCGCGCACGTTGTTGATCCATTTCCTGCGGGAAGATCTGAAAATTACCGGCCCTCATATCGGTTGCGAGACCAGCCATTGTGGGGCCTGCACCGTTGATATCGATGGCAAATCCGTCAAGTCCTGCACCACCTTTGTGGCCCAGGTGAACGGGGCAGATATTACCACCGTTGAAGGGCTGACCAATGATGATGGCAGCTTGGGCGTCTTACAAGAGATGTTCCGCGAACATCACGGGTTGCAATGCGGCTTCTGCACGCCGGGCATGATAACCCGCGCGCATCGTTTGTTGCAGGAAAACCCTAATCCGACCGAGGAAGAAATCCGTTTTGGCATGGCCGGAAACCTGTGCCGCTGCACCGGATATCAGAACATCGTCAAGGCGATCTCAGCTTCGGCTGACATGCTGAACGCTCAGAAGGAGGCCGCGGAATGAACGACCAGACTCTGACCCCCGAAGAACGCGCCGCCAACCTCAAAGGTATGGGCTGCGCCCGCAAACGCGTCGAGGACGTGCGCTTTACCCAAGGCAAGGGCAACTATGTAGATGATATCAAGCTTGACGGCATGCTGTTCGGTGACTTTGTGCGCTCCCCCTACGCACATGCCCGCGTTGTCAGCGTGAACAAAGAGGCAGCCTTGGCGGTACCCGGCGTTGTCGCCGTGCTAACAGCTGAGGATCTTGCACCTCTGGGTTTACACTGGATGCCGACGCTGGCAGGTGACAAGCAGATGGTACTGGCCGATGGCAAAGTGCTGTTCCAGGGCCAGGAAGTTGCTTATGTCGTCGCCGAAGACCGCTACATCGCCGCAGATGCAGCCGAACTGGTCGAGGTCGAATACGAGGAACTGCCCGTTCTGACCGACCCGTTCGAGGCGCTGAAATCCGACGTTGTCCTGCGCGAAGATCTTGAAGGCCAGACAGAAGGCGCGCACGGACCGCGTAAGCATCACAACCATATCTTCACCTGGGAGCAGGGCGACAAAGACGCAACCGAGGCTATTTTGGCCGAGGCTGATGTCGTGGCCGAGGAGATGGTCTATTATCACCGCACGCACCCTTGCCCGCTGGAAACCTGCGGCTGTGTGGCCTCGATGGACAAGGTGACCGGCAAGCTGACGCTTTACGGTACGTTCCAGGCACCCCATGCGATCCGGACGGTTGTGTCGCTGATCTCGGGTCTGGCCGAACACAATATCCGCGTGATCAGTCCTGATATCGGCGGCGGATTCGGCAACAAGGTCGGCGCCTATGCGGGTTACGTTTGCTCGGTCGTGGCGTCCATTGTCACCGGTAAGCCGGTGAAGTGGATCGAGGACCGGATGGAAAACCTGATGTCCACCGCTTTTGCCCGCGACTACTGGATGCAGGGCAAGATCGCCGCCACCAAGGATGGCAAGATCACCGGGTTGTGGTGCCATACCACGGCGGATCACGGCGGGTTTGATGCCTGTGCCGACCCGACCAAGTTCCCGGCTGGGTTCATGAATATCTGCACCGGGTCTTATGACATCCCCACCGCCTATCTGGCCGTGGACGGCGTCTATACCAACAAGGCGCCTGGAGGGGTGGCCTATCGCTGTTCCTTCCGCGTGACCGAGGCTGCTTATTTCATCGAGCGCATGATCGAGGTTCTGGCCATCAAGCTGAACATGGACGCGGCCGAGCTGCGTCGGATCAACTTTATCAAGGCGGATCAGTTCCCGTATCAGTCGGCGCTGGGCTGGGAGTATGACTCGGGCGATTATCATACCGCTTGGGACAAGGCGTTGAAGGCCGTAGACTATGACGGTCTGCGGGCCGAACAGGCGCAGCGGGTCGAGGACTTCAAAGCTGGCAAGACTCGTAAGCTGCTGGGGATTGGCCTGACACATTTCACCGAGATTGTCGGGGCCGGGCCGGTCAAGAATTGCGATATTCTTGGGCTGGGAATGTTTGATAGTTGCGAAATCCGCATACATCCAACGGGTTCAGCCATCGCGCGGCTCGGGACGATCAGTCAGGGTCAAGGCCATGCCACGACTTTTGCCCAGATCATCGCCAGCGAGATCGGCCTGCCCGCCGACGATATCACGCTGGAGGAAGGCGACACGGACACCGCGCCTTATGGTCTTGGGACCTATGGCTCTCGGTCCACGCCTGTGGCTGGGGCGGCGACGGCTATGGCCGCGCGCAAGATCCGCGCGAAGGCGCAGATGATTGCTGCCTATCTGCTTGAGGTGCATGATGACGACGTCGAATGGGATGTGGACCGGTTCGCTGTCAAAGGCGCGCCCGAGCGGTTCAAGACCATGAAAGAAATCGCCTTCGCCGCCTATAATCAGGCCATCCCGGGGTTGGAGCCGGGGCTGGAAGCCGTCAGCTACTACGACCCGCCGAATATGACCTATCCGTTCGGGGCCTATATCTGCGTTATGGAAATTGACGTGGATACCGGCGAATGGGAAGTGCGGAAGTTCTATGCGCTGGACGATTGCGGCACGCGGATCAACCCGATGATCATCGACGGGCAGGTCCATGGTGGTGTAACCGAAGCGCTGGCGATCGCGATGGGCCAGGAAATTGCCTATGATGAGATGGGCAATGTAAAGACAGGCACCCTGATGGACTTCTTCCTGCCAACCGCCTGGGAGACACCGAACTATATCACCGACTATACGGTGACACCGTCCCCGCACCATCCGATTGGTGCAAAAGGAGTGGGTGAAAGCCCGAACGTGGGCGGCGTTCCTTGCTTCTCGAACGCGGTGCATGATGCGTTCCGGCCCTTTGGGTTGGTGCAAAGCCACATGCCGCACGACCACTGGCGGATCTGGAAGATCGCCAATGGTCTTGGGATGCATGGGTGAAATGGTCCGGACCGGCTGGCGCCGGCCCGACCAAAGCGAGGGGGCTCTGCCCCCTCGGACCCCCGAGGTATTTTTGGCCAGATGAAGATTGGATCCTGGTTTTGACTTTGACTGACGTTCAGAACGGATTGGCCGCACAGGGCTATGTTGCCGATGATCGTTTGGCCATGGCCCTGCATCTTGCGCAGACGCTGGGTCGTCCGTTGCTGCTTGAGGGGCCTGCGGGTGTCGGCAAGACCGAGGTTGCCAAGGCTCTTGCGGCTCAACGTGAGACGCGATTGATCCGGTTGCAGTGTTACGAAGGGCTGGACGCCAGTCACGCCATTTATGAGTGGAACTACCAACGTCAGCTTTTGGCCATTCGTGCAAGCGAGGCTGGCGGAGGCACCAGCGAGGCGCAACTGTTCACCGATGATTACTTGCTGAAGCGTCCATTGCTGGAGGCAATCAGCGAAGAAGATCCGCCGGTTCTGCTGATCGACGAAATCGACCGGGCCGATGAAGAGTTTGAAGCCTACTTGCTTGAAATTCTGTCAGACTTTCAGATCACCATCCCCGAACTCGGCACCCTGAAGGCGCGTTCGCGCCCGATTGTAATCCTGACGGCCAACGGGACACGAGATCTGTCCGACGCGCTGCGGCGTCGCTGTCTTTACAGTTTCCTCGACTACCCATCGCGAGAAACTGAAATGGCGATCCTGAATGCGCGCATGCCTGACGTCGAAGGGCGGCTTGCGCGTCAGATCATCGGGGTCGTGCAGGCTTTGCGGAAGGAAGACTTAGAAAAGACACCCGGCATCGCCGAGATGCTGGACTGGGCAGCCGCGCTATCAGGATTGGGTGTCAACGACATGGCGCAGTCTAAGGAAGAGGTTCAGGCAACCCTTGTGTGTCTTCTGAAAACTGCCGCTGACTACGATGCCGCGCCGCCCGAAGTCATGGATCGCCTGATCGGGAAAGTCGCCTGATGCAAGTCACTCGGTTTCCCTCCCGCGCATCTGGTTTGTCGGATCGCATGTCCGGTTTCATCGCACATTTGCGCATGAACGGGATGCGTGTGGGATCTGCTGAGACAGGAGACGCGCTGGCTGCTCTGGCAGCAGTTGACGCAACGGATGTCAGACAGGCTCAGCGGGCGCTTTGTGTATTGCTGGCAGGCGACGCTGACGATTGGCGTCGCTTCGAGGACTTGTTCGATGCCTACTGGTTAAATACAGGCAAGCACCGAACTGGAACTGCCCACACGGCTCATGTGCGGCTTCAATCCGCAAAGCCGATGATTTGGCAGCAGCAAAGCCAAGACGCTCGGGAGGCGGAAACCGGCACGGATCAGGCGCAAGAACCTGATCCTGGCGACGGGGAGGCCTTGGGGAGAGACGGGAGGCTGATCGCAACCCGTACGGCTAACCTGTCGCGTCGGGATTTGCGTGAGCTGATGGATGAAGACGCGTTGAAGCAAGCGGAACAGGCGGCAACCGCCATCGCGCGAGCCATCCGGGACCGTCGCTCGCGCAGACGCAAACTTGCGATGCGCGGCCCGGCTTTGGATATGCGCCGTATTCAACGCGCCAGCCTTGCGAGGGGTGGTGAGCCGATTGATCTTTACCGTCGTGCTCGCCCGCCACGCCCTATGCGGATCGTGGCTTTGTGTGACGTTAGCGGTTCGATGACAGTTTATTCGCGAGTTTTCCTTGCCTTTCTCAAGGGGTTGATTGGCAGCGGAGCCGAAGCGGATGCGTATTTATTTCATACGCATTTGATGCGGGTGACGGATGTACTGCGCGATCACGACACGCTGCGCGCGGCTGGCCGATTGTCGCTGATGGCCGAAGGGTTTGGCGGCGGTACTGACATCTCGGGTAGCCTCGAAAAATTTTTGAATGGATACGGTGCCCGTGCCCTGAACGGGCGGACGGTGGTATTGATCCTTTCGGATGGCTATTGCAGCTCGTCGCCTGCGGCTTTGGGGCATATACTGGCGCGGGTCCGACGCAAGGCACGACGGGTGGTTTGGCTGAATCCGCTTAAAGGATGGAAAGATTACCAGCCCATTGCCGCTGCCATGAAGGCCGCAGAGCCGTACCTGGACGCGCATCTTCCTGCCAACACGCTTGAAGCACTGGCGGCACTAGAACCTGAATTCCGAAAACTGTGAAAGGATAAAACCATGGCAGGTTTCGACATCTTCGACACGATTGAACAGCTGCGCCAGCAGGGGGACGCTTTTTGCGTGGCAACTGTCCTTCGCACCGCCGACGCGACCTCGGCCAAGGCGGGCGGCAAGGCAGTAGTCACGCGAGACGGTCGGATATTGGGACATCTGGGTGGAGCCTGTGTGCAGCGCGTTGTACGGGCATCAGCTCAGGAAGCACTTACAGGTGGCTTTCCGAAAATGATCCGCGTGAAACCCTCGGACAAGGTGGTGGCAATGACAGACCCGGACGGCGTGGAAACCTTCAAGAGCGGTTGCCCTTCGGGTGGAACGGTCGACTTGCTGATTGAGCCGTATCAGCATGCGCCGCGTTTGATCATCTTTGGAGAGTCCCCGATTGCCCATGCCCTCGCAGAGCACGCAGCGCTTATCGGATTGCGTGTTTGCTTGCCCGAAGGTTCTGAGAGTGAAGTGGATTTTACCAGTTTCGATCCGAAAAACTTAAGCGCTTTGGGTGTTGAGCCACGCGATTTCGCAGTGGTCGCTTCGCAGGGAAAAGGTGATGGCGCCGCATTGAAAGCCGCGCTCGAGACACCGGCGCGCCGTGTGTCAATGGTTGCGAGCCACCGAAAGGCTGAGGTGTTGTGCGACAGGTTGGAAGCGCAAGGTTTGAGTTCTGCACAAACCAAGCGGCTCAAGTCGCCTGCCGGTTTGGACATCCATGCGATCGACCCACACGAAATTGCCCTGTCGATCCTTGCTGAAATTATCCTTTGGCGGAACTCAGATAAATCCGAGGAGACTTCGCATGAAGAAAAAATGGCTTAACTGGTTGGCGTCCTTCCGGGCTGCAAAACCGGATTCGACCCCGGAAGAAGCGACCGAGGTGGCACTTCGTGTTTTCCCAAGATGTTGTTGAGAAAAGGATCCTCAGATGGAACTAAATGACGAAATTCGCATCTCTGCGCCCCGAGACGTAGTGTACCGCGCGCTGAATGACCCGGATGTCCTGCGCGAATGCATTCCTGGGTGCGAAGAGCTTATCCAGCATTCACCTGAGCATCTTGAGGCCAAAGTTGTGCTGAAAATCGGCCCCGTTAAGGCGCGATTCAATGGCGAGGTTACGCTGGACAATTCAGAAGCGCCTGATGCGTTCTCGTTGAGTGGAGAAGGGAAGGGAGGAGCCGCGGGTTTCGCAAATGGTGGCGCTGATGTCTCTCTTGTGGCTGATGGGGAAGAAACAGTGCTGTCTTATACCGCCAAGGTCGCAATTGGCGGTAAAATTGCACAACTGGGCAGCAGGTTGATCTCAGGAACTGCCAAAAAACTCTCGGCCAAGTTTTTTGACAGGTTTGGGGAAGTTGTTGCCGATCAATACGTTGGCTAAGCGCAGCGGCCAAACTTAACGAACGTGCTTTGCGTTGCGGCGGTCCTTTCGACTTCCGCAACGCAGTGCGACTTGCGGGTTTAGGGTGAGACGCATTCATTTATAGGGTGAATCAGCTTAAATTTTAGGCCGCCGGGCGTGCATTCGGTTAATATTTGATCGGATGACGCGAAACTAGGCATTCTGCGACGGTGCAAATTGGCGTTTCGGCGCGTCAGCAAGGAAACAGATGGCACCAACAGGTCTTCCAAAGGTGCCTTATTACTCAAGCTGCTGTTATAAAACCCGCGCAAAGTGCGAACCCACCACGCGCCGCTGGTTCAGTTAACCTAAGCACCAAGCTGCTGGGCGCTAAGAGTGTATTAGACAGGTTTCACCATTCCGGGTCCTTCAAGTGCTTGTTCCCAAGAACCACAACGCCGCATTTGGAGGCGGTTCTTCTGAACACGGCCGGTGGAGTGACCGGGGGCGATAGATTTCGGTTTTCAGGCAAAGCTGCAGAAGGCACTACGCTGACGCTGACAACGCAGGCTTGCGAACGTGTCTACAAAGCGCAGCCTGAAGAAATCGGCCAGATTACCAACCACCTGACAGTTCAGTCTGGCGCTCGTGTGAATTGGTTGCCGCAAGAGACGATCCTGTTCAACGATAGCGCGTTGGAGCGTCGGCTGAAGATCGATTTAGCTCCTGAGGCTGAGTTGTTGATGATCGAGCCAATGGTCTTCGGGCGCGCGGCGATGGGAGAGCGGCTCAGCAAAATCCGTCTCAGTGATCGGATCGAGATACACCGCCAAAAAGGTCCGGTTTTTCTGGATGCGATACAGTTTTCAGGCGACTTGAACGCTCATCTGTCCAAGCCGCATATCGCAAACGGCGCTGGGGCAATGGCGTTGATCGTATTTGCCTCGAAGGCTGTTGAAGCTCATTTGGGCCCGGTTCGCGACATGCTGCCGGATACGGCAGGGGCGACACTTATACAAAACGAATTGCTGATTGTTCGCGCCCTGGCTGAAAACAGCTTTGCCCTGCGCCGTACCCTGATGCCGGTTTTGCGGCAACTGAACAAAGGCACATTGCCCCGATGCTGGATGCTCTGACATGAACCTGACCCCACGTGAAAAAGACAAGCTGTTGGTCGCCATGGCCGCGGAAGTTGCCCGCAAGAGGCTGGCCCGAGGCGTTAAGCTGAATCACCCCGAAGCCATCGCCCTGATTACGGACGCCGTGGTCGAAGGTGCGCGCGATGGTCGATCGGTCGCTGACATGATGCAAGCCGGGGCTGAAGTCATCAGCCGGGAACACTGTATGGAAGGCGTGCCAGAGATGATCCACGAAGTACAAGTCGAGGCAACGTTTCCCGATGGAACCAAGCTTGTCACTGTTCACAATCCCATTCGTTAATCAAAAAAGGAACGCGTTATGATCCGCATGCTCTTTCCCGCCCTTGTTCTTTCTGGCCCGGCAATAGCCCACACTGGCACGCATATTCACGCACACCCAACCGACTATGCCACGTTGGGCGCTGGGCTGGCTTTGATTGCTTTTGCTCTCATCGCGCTGCTGACCAAGCTGACCAAATGATTCCGGGTGAGGTCATTCCGGCCGACGGCTCACTGACGCTGAACGCCGGGCGCAGCAGCCGCCTTGTTATGGTCGCCAATACAGGTGACAGGCCAGTACAGGTCGGCAGCCATTACCACTTTGCCGAGGCGAACGCTGCCCTGGATTTTGATCGCCATGCAGCTTTGGGGATGCGGCTGGATATTCCTGCGGGGACGGCCGTTCGCTTTGAACCGGGTCAGACCCGCGAAGTGATGCTGGTTCCTTATGACGGACGGCGGCACATTTATGGTTTTAACATGCACATCATGGGGGCTTTGAAAGATGCCGGGCAAGATCAGCCGGAGTGATTATGCCGCTATGTTCGGCCCAACTGTGGGTGATAAGGTTAGGTTGGCCGACACCGACCTGATTATCGAGGTGGAAAGAGATCTGATTGTGGAGCGCGCGACAGCCGCGCGGTTCAGCAAAACGGGTCACCGCGAAGACGTCTATGGCGAAGAAGTCAAGTTTGGCGGCGGTAAAGTAATCCGCGACGGGATGGGGCAGTCTCAGGTCACGCGTGCTCAGGGGGCTGTTGATACGGTGATCACCAACGCTCTGGTCGTTGATCATTCCGGTATCTACAAGGCAGATGTGGGGCTGAAGGACGGGCGGATCGCTAAAATCGGCAAAGCAGGGAACCCCGATACCCAGCCGGGTGTAGACATCATTATCGGCCCAGGGACCGAGGCCATCGCAGGCGAGGGGCGCATCCTGACGGCAGGCGGGTTTGATAGTCATATTCATTTCATTTGCCCCCAGCAGATCGAAGATGCGCTGCATTCCGGCCTGACGACCATGCTTGGTGGTGGCACCGGTCCTGCACATGGCACTCTGGCGACCACCTGTACGCCGGGGCCCTGGCATATCGGCCGGATGTTGCAAGCGGCGGATGCCTTTCCCATGAACCTGGCCTTCGCGGGGAAGGGCAACGCCTCACTGCCAGCGGCGCTGGAGGAACAGGTCAAGGCAGGCGCTTGCGCGATGAAACTGCACGAGGACTGGGGAACAACCCCTGCCGCCATCGACTGCTGCCTTTCGGTTGCGGATGCGATGGACGTGCAGGTGATGATCCATACCGACACGCTGAACGAATCTGGTTTTGTAGAAAATACCGTGGCTGCCATGAAAGGCCGAACGATCCATGCCTTCCATACCGAAGGTGCAGGTGGCGGCCACGCCCCAGACATCATCAAGATCTGCGGCGAGAACCATGTTCTGCCATCCTCGACCAACCCAACACGCCCCTTCACCGTCAATACGGTTGAAGAGCACCTGGACATGCTGATGGTATGCCATCACCTTGACAAATCCATTCCCGAAGACGTGGCCTTTGCCGAAAGCCGTATCCGGCGCGAGACCATTGCGGCCGAGGATATCCTGCACGATATGGGTGCCTTCTCGATCATCGCGTCTGACAGTCAGGCTATGGGCCGCGTGGGCGAGGTGCTGATCCGTACGTGGCAAACCGCCGATAAAATGAAGAAACAACGCGGACGTCTGAGCGAGGAAACCGGAGACAACGACAATCTTCGTGTTCGGCGTTACATTGCAAAGTACACTATCAACCCGGCCATTGCGCATGGACTGAGCCACGAAATCGGCAGCATCGAAGAAGGCAAGCGTGCCGATCTGGTCCTGTGGAACCCAGCCTTTTTCGGAGTGAAGCCCGAGATAGTTTTGCTGGGTGGTACCATTGCTTGCGCTCAAATGGGTGATCCCAACGCTTCGATCCCTACACCGCAACCTGTTTATAGCCGCCCGATGTTTGGCGCCTATGGGAGATCGGTTGAACATTCCGCGATCACATTTGTCTCGCAGGCCGCGCAGGAGGATCGGATCGGTGATACACTGGGATTAGCCAAGCAAACCGTGGCTGTACGGAACACACGGGAGATCGGCAAACAGGACCTTCTGCTGAACAGTGCGACACCTCATGTCGAGGTTGATCCGGAAACCTACGAGGTGCGGGCAGACGGCGAATTATTGACCTGCCAACCCGCTGAAGTGCTGCCAATGGCGCAACGCTATTTTTTGTTTTGACTAAGAATTGTGCTGCGTTGCAGCGCGCGCAACGGAGCCATGAGCAAACATGCACTACTCAATGAGGCCGATATGACAAATATTCAAACCCAAGGGAGGACCAACGATTACGAGGGTCCAAATGGCAGACTCAGCAACTCAGACGCACGCACGGATTTCGCTGCGTGGCTTGATCGCATCCATCGGGTCATCAATCTTTTCAGTTCTAATGAGCTTGGCCGAAGCGCAATCGCGCGTGCGGCAAGTCAACTACTTGCAATCGCTCAGCGACGAAGAACTGAAAAAGCGCGGCCTTACGCGCGAACGGATTGTGCATCAGGTATTTGCGGATTCTATCTGGCTCTGACTGTTTCCGGTGCTGAGGAGGGGATCGCATGACTGCCCTTCTGTGTACCGCGCGTCAGTATTCGGGTCACACGCACAGCGACCCGGCGGACAGCTTGTACCTGACCTATGATGATCGGTTCCTGCGTCGCAAGGTTCTGACATGCGAAAGTGGCGAGCAGATATTGATCGATCTGGCGCAGACAACGTCGTTAGATCACGGAGGCGCGCTGATCCTCGATGACGGGCGCGAGGTGGAAATCCGGGCAGCGCCGGAAGCTTTGCTTCAGGTGACAGCCCCGGACCTGACGCGCATCGCCTGGCACATTGGCAATCGTCATACACCGTGCCAAATCGAGAAAGACCGCCTGTTCATACAGGTCGACCATGTCATCAATGACATGCTTTTGAAAATCGGGGCTACGGTGCAGGAAGTGCACCAACCGTTCACACCCGAAGGTGGCGCTTATGGTCACGGTCGGACTCATGGCCACACCCACTGACACCGATATCCTGACCTTGGCCCAATGGCTGTCCCCTGCTTACCCTGTAGGGGGTTTTGCCTATTCTCATGGCTTGGAGGCAGCGATTGACGAAGGGTGTGTCACGTGCTCACAGGACGCCGAAGAATGGATTTCGGATGTGCTGGAGCACGGCTCGGGGTGGAATGACGCGTTGTTTGTTGTCGCGGCATACAGGGCGCGGACACAAGGTGAACTGGTCAACATCGATGCGACCGCACGGGCCTTCTGCGCGTCATCCGAACGGCTTATGGAGACCGATTTGTTGGGGCAGGCGTTTGGAAATGTGACGCGAGATGTCTGGGAGTTGGATCTACGCCAACTTACGTACCCGGTCAGTGTAGGGCAAGCTGCCTGTCGGCAGAATCTCCCCGTGTCTTTAACGACCAAGATGTTTCTGCAAGCATTCGCCAGCAATCTTGTAGCTTGCGCAACGCGCCTAGTTCCTTTGGGCCAAACTGACGCGCAGCGATTGATCCGCACCCTTACACCATTGTGTGAGAAGATCGCTAGCAGGGCACAAAAGGCTGGCTTGGATCAACTGAGCTCAACAGCGTTTCTGACGGACATCGCATCCATGAAGCACGAAACACAATATTCGAGGATATTCCGAACATGACGAATATGAACGGCCCACTTCGCGTCGGCATTGGCGGCCCGGTAGGAGCTGGAAAAACCACGTTGACCGCTGCACTGTCCGAAGCTCTTCGAGATGTCTGTTCAGTGGGCGTCATAACCAATGATATTTACACACAAGAGGATGCCGAAGCGCTTATGCGTATGCAAGTCCTGCCCAGGGACCGGATCATTGGCGTGGAAACCGGAGGCTGCCCGCACACTGCAATTCGCGAAGACGCCTCGATCAATCTGGCCGCTGTCGCTGAAATGCAGGCGCGTCATCCTGATCTGGACGTTGTGCTGATTGAAAGTGGTGGTGACAATCTGTCCGCGACGTTCAGCCCCGAACTTGCTGACCTTACAATCTATGTAATTGATGTGGCTGCTGGCGAGGAAATACCTAGAAAAGGTGGGCCAGCGATCACCAAGTCGGACATCCTGGTAATCAACAAAACCGATCTGGCACCTCATGTCGGTGCGTCGTTGGAGGTTATGGAACGAGACGCGCAAAAGATGCGCAAAGGAAGACCTTTTCTGTTCTCGTCACTTCGCAATCGAAAAGGGGTTGGCGCAATTGTGGATTTGTTGGAGCAGACAGGAGGTCTGAGAGTGTCAGGGGCTAGTTAGCTGCGTAACAGACGATGCTAAAAGGCCCACCTAATCATCTAATCTGGTAGTAGAATGACAGTTTTCGACTGACGCCGCCAGGTGGGCGCGGGAACGGCGCGGCGGTGCGAACCTGTTGCTTTGCGGCGCGCTCTATATCGGGTGAGCCAGAGCTTTCGACAATATCGACCCACGCCAAAGTGCCATCGGGACTGATTTCAAAAAACACGCGCGCATATCCGCGCGCTGCGACATAGACAATCGGGGCCCGGTTTAAATGAACCAGAACCTCACCGGCATAATTCGTTGAATCCGAGTTTCCTGGGCCGCGCCCACCAGATCGATTGCTGCTTCTGCTTTGTCGAAAGACGTCCACACCTTCTCTTTTGAAGGCAGAGAGCGGCGATTCAATCGTCTGCTCTGGAAAGCGCAGATTGTCGAAATTGTTGAAGCGCTCCAGTGTTCTTGGTTGGGCGGGTTGCGCGTCGCGGTTGGGCGGCCGTGGTCGAAGAGACGAAACCAGCGCTTGTTCGGTTTCGTCTGCTTCCGCTTCGGGGATGGGCAGATCTGCCTCCTCATCCAACGGTTCCTGGGTTGCTTGGGGTGTTACAGGTTCGACGGTTTCACCGTTTTCCGGGTCGACAGGAGATAGCTCGGCTGGCAGCGCAGCAAGCTGTTCTTCTGATACCGGATCTTCGACCGAAGACGGTTCAACCGGAGATGCTGTTTGATCTGGGGGCGCTTCTGGCGTTTCAGTCACGGTGTCAGCCCCTGCGGTTTGCGCAGCTTCACCGGTATCATCCGGGCCCTGTTCCACAGGTTCGGTGACCGCTTCTTCCGGTGCTCTGGGCTGAATGATTGCGGAGTCTCCGGTATCGGGCGCGTAGGTCTGTTTTGGGTCGGGCGACGCGACACGGGCGTCGCTTGTGGGGGCTTCGGCCTCTCTGGGCTCAATTGGCGGTTCTTCAAGAGGGGGTGGTGTCTCTGCCGGTTCGGGTTCGACAGGTTCAAGCCGGGCATCTGCAAACTCTTCAAAACTGTTGCTCAGTTCGACAGTATCGGTACGGCTTTCACCTGCGGCTTGGTTTGACAGGTTTGGCACGGTCAGGCTCAGGCCCGCGAGATGCATCAACAGCGATACCGAGATCGCGAGAATCGCGACAAAGATAGACCGCCTGATCATTCGAGGGCCTGTTCTGTCACAAGAAAAACCGACGGAGCGCCTAACCGGCGCAGGGTGCTGGTGATTTCCATCAATCGGGGCGCAGACGCATTTCTGTCTGGCACGATGCGCACCGGCCCGGTTTCTCGATCGGCCATGAAAGCTTCGGCGTTTGTTGGCCTGCCGCGAAAGCTCAGTGTTCCGTCCTGATGAAGAACAAGCGCATCGGGTGGTTCACGGCCTTCAAGATCTGCAGTGTTCACCAATTCCAGGTCCGGATCCAATGGAGGAGCTATTGTGCCGGCGATCAGAAAAAAGATTAGAATAAGAAAGACAACATTGATCAGCGGGATGGTTGAATCGCGGTTTCGGCTGGTTCGGATGTGGCGGATCATTCTTTTACTCCAACACTCTAACCATGAGACCTTCGCGCCCGCGCAGGCGAACAAGAAGGTCCACAAGGCGTTGTGTGGATGTATCCGGATCAAGGCTGATTAAAACCTGACCGGACTGAATCTGACTGTCCAAGTCGTCAAGCGACGTAACTTGGCCATTCAGCGCGACCCGCTCGGCGCCGAGTTGCACAAAGAAGCGTTCGATTGTCGTTGTTTCGCTTGCTGCGCCCTGGGTTGCACTGCTGAGTTCAATCTCGCTGAACCTCGAGAAAGTCGAGGACAGCATGAAGAACAGCAAAAGCAGAAAGATCACGTCGATCAGGGGCGTCATCGACATCCGCCGCCGGACAAATGGTGCCGTGTTACGCATGTTCTGGTGCAGCCGAAACCGGTGCGGTACCTGCTGCGCTATTGATCGAAGGCCCGGGCACCAGAACCGTGCGCAGGGCTTTGTCCGCAAACACACGCTCGCGCGCTGTGCGGCTTTCGAGCCAAGACAAGACCATGGACGTTGGCATTGCAACGGCCAGCCCCACCGCAGTGGTTATCAAGGCGACCCAGATGCCGCCAGCCAGAACTGAAGGATCCACTGACGACCCTGCGGCCTGCAGGCTCTGAAACGCGCTGATCATACCAAGAACGGTGCCAAATAGTCCCAGTAAGGGGGCAAGCTGCGCCACAGTGTCCAACAGGCGAAAACCGCGCTCAAGCCCGGCAAGCACAAGGCCGGTTTCGGCATCCAGTCTGTCATCGGCTCCGGCTACGCCCGCTGCATCCATCGCCGCGCCGACAATAGGGGCCAGATAACTTTTGCTACCGGCCAGCTTTGCTCGGGCGGCGTGTTGGTCGCCAGCGTCCCATGCGGCAAGTGCTTCGGACAGCACTTTATGTCTCCCGACACCACAGGCCGCAAATTGCCAGAGTTTGTAAAGAGTGACAGCCAGCGTCAGCACGGACATCGCGATCAGGATCGCCACGACCGGCCCGCCAAGTGCGAAAATCTCACGAAGTGCGGTTAAAGGACTCATCCCAAAAGCTCCATGGCTACTCGACTGCTCAGCGACAGGGTCTTTCCGCATACCTGGCTTTCAGCGCCATCGACCAGGCAAGAGTTCGTGCCGTTTATCAAGACCTGCCCAACTTCGGCGCAAGTTCGGTTTGGTAAATCAAACTGGCGTACTCGAGGCCTGTCCGCCGGCAAGTCACGGAAATCGAACAGGGACAAGGTCACAACACCACCTTCGGCATCAAAAACAACGGTTTCAAATACCGCGCCATCAATCGTCAGCCCGGTTTCATTCTTGGCCAAAAAGGTTAGCCTGCATGATCCGGTGACATCCTGGACCGCATTCAGTTCTACGAATAGTTTGCCATCCTGTTTGGTATCAGATTGCGCTAGCGCGGTAGACGACAGGCTGGCGCAAAACGCTGCCGCTGCTAAAATGCGACTGGAAAACATAAACTTACTCCGTTTTGCTGCGCTCGTTTCAGGGGCGGCACGATCAGTTGACCTATTTGTTTGTCGACCCAGTCATTCGTCAAGTAAAGCCTAACCAAGGGTCGTGGGGTAAAAGGATCGTCAGCGCAAGTTGATGAGTGCTTTCACAAGCTAAGAGATACGGGGCGCAAACAGAATTTCAACTGTGCACGGCAACACCGATCCTGGCCATTTCTGCGCCTCGGAAAAGTAAGACTTTATCGTGCTTGGCAACCCAGAAAGGCCCATCCACTTGCCGTGTCAGAGGTGCGGGAAACGATGGTTTGATGGTGACTTGAACATTAAACTTGCTAAACGCGCATGAAATGGCGCATATTTGTCTATATTTTTTGCACATAAATTAACAAAAAATTATGCTTTTGCAGGGGCGATCATCGAGCACAGTGCGATTTGCACACATCAGGACCCAAAGGGGGAAGGGGCTCGGTTTTGTCGTGGTTAAAGATTGTATTGGTTCTTTGCCTTGTTGTTACCATGCCGTTGCAAGCTGTTGCCAACATTGGAAAAGTTATCAGCGCCAAGCAGGGCGCCCAGCTTGTTCGTGAAGGCAAAACGCAGCCTGTTGTTTCTGGTATGGATGTCGAATCCGGAGATGCGATCACCACAGATCAAACGGGTTTGATCCAGATAGTCTTTGTGGATGACACTAAGATCGCAATTGGTCCCAACGCCCGCATGGTGCTGGATGTGAGCCTGTTGCGCGGCAATCGCAAAGCCAAAAGTTTTGCAGTTCAGGCGCTGGGCGGCAGCTTTCGGTTCATTTCCGGTAAAAGCCGAAAGCGCGCTTATTCAATCACGACACCTTCGGCGACAATGGCAGTGCGCGGAACAACCTTCGACATGTGGGTCGTTTCCGAACAGCAAAGCGCAATGCTTGTGCTTGAGGGGACTGTCAGAATGTGTGGGGTTCAGGGCACCTGCAGATCTTCGGGGCGTCAGTGCAGCATGTACGCAACAAGCGGAAGCGGAGCCGTCGGGCGCCCTGCAAGTCAGGCGCAATACGAACAGGCTTTGCAAAGCGGCTTTCCCTTCATTCAATCTCAGGAAGGTCTGTTGCCCCCGTTACAGGTCAGAGTTGAAGGTTGCGCCGGAGAAGCCGCGCCCATACGTCGTGTCAAGCCAAACAGGGCAGAGCCTCGCGACGCCCCCCCACAACGGCGGGAAAGAACGGACACCGTTGACGCGACTCCTGCGTCAAGCCCGTCAACTTCGGGACAGAGTGAGCCCGAAAGACCAGAGCCTCGCGACGCCCCCCCACAACGGCGGGAAAGAACGGACACCGTTGACGCGACTCCTGCGTCAAGCCCGTCAACTTCGGGACAGAGTGAGCCCGAAAGACCAGAGCCGGAACAAGAAGAGCCTGAAAGAGAGGAACCAGAGCGGGAAGAACCAGAAAGAGAAGAAATCGATCATGAGGAGCCAGAGCGCGAGGAACCGGATCACGAAACGACCGATAGAACGGGATCTGAAGAAGGGTTCTCAACAAACGTTTTTGATTGACGGCGCGTTTTTCCTCTTTCCCGGAGGATGGTGTGAGCGAAAAGACACGTAAAACCAAGAATGGGCGATGGGCCTTTCGTCTTGTTGGGCTGGTCCTGATCCTCTTTGGCTGTTTCATCCGTGCAGTGGATCCTTACCCGGTTCGAATGACTCGCCTGGTTTATTTCGATGTGCTTCAAAGGTTGTCTCCGCGAGAATTCAATCCGGATCTTCCCATACGCGTCGTGGATATCGATGAAGATGCGTTGGCCAATTGGGGACAGTGGCCCTGGCCGCGCACTCTGGTCGCTCAGATTGTGAAGAATCTGGGCGACTACGGTGCTGCAGCCATCGCTTTCGATATGCTTTTCGCCGAGCCTGACAGGTATTCACCATCACGCCTTCTGAATGATCCATCGCTTAAGGGTATTTTGACGGTGGAGCACCATGCCCAGAAGCTGGACAACGATGTGTTACTTGGAATGGAAATTGCATATTGGCCAGTAGTTCTGGGTGCCGCTGCGCGTCTTTCGCAGGAAGGTAAAAACATCACGCCCAAAGCGGGAATTGTCGAATTTGGGGAAAACCCTGCTGAGGGTTTGATTTCAGTTCCTCATTGGACGCCAATCGCGCCTCCGCTGGACCGAACTGCGGCAGGAATTGGTGGCGTCAATGTCTCACCCATTGGTGGAACTGGTATCGTGCGCCGCGTGCCAGTTCTTTGGGACGGGCCGGACGGGCCCATGCCAGGTCTGGCAATCGAATCTCTGAGGGTTGCACTGGGGGAGACCACCATTTTTGCCGAAGGCGCGTCAGACGAAGCAGGCATCATGCTGGCTGTTGAAGTCGGGGGCTACCGGATGCCAACAACCGAGAATGGTGAACTTTGGCTGAAATACCGGCGTGACACACCTGACCTTTATATTTCGGCCAACGACGTCATGGCAGGTTCCACCGATCCGTCTTTGCGGGCCGAAATCGAGGGTAGCATAATACTCGTCGGCACGTCCGCTGCAGGTCTGTTTGATATTCATCAAACGGCGCTTGGCGAAAGTGTCCCAGGTGTTTCAATTCATGCGCAGATGATCGAGCAAGTCTTGACCCAAGAGATGCTGAGCCGGTCTGATGTAACGGCGGCGCAGGAGTTGCTTGCCTTTGCCCTTCTGGGGCTTGTCGTAATTGCTGTCATGTCCATTTTTGGTGCTGTTGCCTCCTTTATTGCTGGTGGCATTGCCGCGGCTGCCGTTCTGACGATCAGTTGGCTGGTCTTTCAGAATCAGTCTGTGTTGTTTGATGCGACTTTCCCATTAATCGGGGGTATGGTGAATTTTGGTCTGTTGGCAGGCTACTTGTTCATTTCGACCGAACGCGAAAAGCGTGAGATCCGAAAGGTGTTTTCGCACTACGTTGCCCCTGAAATTCTCGATGAAATGGAAAGTACGGGCCACCAATTGCAGCTGGGAGGAGAGACCCAGGAAATCACCGTTATGTTCTCGGATATTCGGGGTTTTACGTCTCTGTCCGAAACAGCATCCGCCAGCGAGCTTGTCTCCGTCCTGAACGCGCTGTTTTCCAAAATTGGGGATCAGGTCCTGCGCGAGCGCGGAACGATCGACAAATTTATTGGTGACGCGATCATGGCCTTCTGGAACGCGCCAATCCCTGTTGCAGACCATCCGTGCCGTGCAGCATTCGCGGCGCTCAAGATGCGAAGCGCGTTAGAAGACTTCAATGCGTCCAGCATTATGCGAAACAGGCAACCCATTGCTTTGGCAACAGGAATTGCCACAGGACAGGCCTGCGTTGGGAACATCGGATCAGAAAAGCGCTTCAATTATACTGTTATCGGCGACGTCGTGAATGTCTCAGCAAGGCTTGAACAAAGCTGCCGTGCGGTTGACTATGATATTGTCGTATCAAACGGGGTTTCCCGCGCGGGGCAAGCGGATCTGGCATTGTTGGAGGCAGGGCGTGTTGATCTGAAAGGTAAAGCCAACCCCGAACCTGTGTTTGTTCTTGTGGGGGATCAATCGGTCCTGAAGGCGCGGGCGTTTCAGGATCTTACTTCTCTGCACAGCGAATTGATTTCAGCGATAAAAGGCCGACACCCTCAGGGCAGGATCGAAGAACTATGTCGGCGCTGCGAAGATCTGGCTGAAGACATCGAGCCAGGTCTCCGCCGGTTTTACCGCGCGCTTCTTGGCAGAACGGCTGATTTCAGATCGGACATGCCATCGGGTCAACTCATGTTCACCAGGTACAACCAGCGGGTAGGGGCCGAGTAGACCGCGATGCGATCTTGGTTTCGTTCCCTCACAGACAGTCGTGACTCAATAGAACAGACCTAGCGGGCTAACGTTAAAGCATCCTTGCGCGCTGCGTCTCTTCGGTGACGTGGCCGGTATTGCGAACTGAAAGTCCATGCCGTGCTGAATTTCGCACAATAGGGTGTCTCTTTTCTTGAAATTGGCGTAATACGTTAGCGCAAACTATTTTGCCGCAAGTAAGTAGTGACCCGGCGCAGGCCCGCCTGCGTCACGAAGCTCTACGGTAGGCAAGAAGGGGGGAGAACAGGTGTATCTTGGTCTGGATCTGGGGACGTCCGGTCTCCGTGGTATTGTCGTTGATGAAGGCGGCCATGTGCTGGCCGAGGCCGATGCAAGTGTTGAAACCTCAACACCTCGTTCCGGGTGGTCCGAGCAGGTGCCGGGTGAGTGGATTGAGGCCTGCCAAAAAGTGGTTACCCAATTGCGAAAGGCAAATGCCGCGGCTTTTTCCGCTGTGCGTGCTGTTGGTTTAAGTGGGCACATGCACGGTGCCACACTGATCGACAAAGATGGAAACGCATTACGGCCATGCATTTTGTGGAACGACACGCGATCCGCGCTTGAGGCTGCTGATCTGGACGGTGCCGCGGGGATGCGTGCGATCACAGGTAATATCGTGTTCCCGGGTTTCACCGCGCCTAAACTGGAATGGGTGCGCAGGCATGAGCCCGAGGTCTTCGCAAAAGTCTCCAAAGTGCTGTTACCAAAAGATTATCTTCGTTTGTGGCTGACGGGCGAGTATATCAGCGACGTGTCAGACAGCGCCGGAACCGCCTGGCTGGATGTTGACAGTCGCGAATGGTCCGACACAGCGCTTGAGCAAGGTCACATGCACCGCGATCAGATGCCAGAACTGGTTGAGGGCAGCGCGGTTGGAGGGCAGTTGCGGCCCGAGATATTGCTGAACTGGGGATTGGCCGGGCCTGTAATTGTTGCAGGCGGCGCAGGCGACAATGCCGCGGCAGCCTGTGGAATTGGCAGCATTAACGAGGGGGCGGGTTTTCTGTCATTGGGTACCTCTGGTGTGCTGCTGGTGGCCAAAGAAAGTTATGCACCCGCGCCGGAAACAGCGGTTCATTGCTTTTGTCACGCCGTGCCTGAGCGTTGGATTCAGATGGGCGTCATTCTGTCTGCCACAAACAGCTTGAACTGGCTGTCTCGAAACTTGGGACAGCCCGTTGGGGCGTTGGCGTCGGCGCTACCGGATCAGATCAATGGGCCGTCTGGTACGACCTTTTTGCCTTATTTGTCAGGGGAACGGACGCCGCATAACGACAGCGCCATCCGAGGCGCATTCCTTGGACTGGATATCGCCACGGATCCGAAGGCTCTGACGCAATCCGTGATGGAAGGTGTTGCCTTTGCCATGCGTGATTGCCTTGAGGCGCTCAAGGCCACGGGAACCACGCCAGAAAGCCTGACCGTTGTGGGCGGCGGAGCGCGATCTCGGTTCTGGCTAGAGACACTGGCGACTGTCCTGAATACACGTCTTGTTCTGCCCAAGGGGAGTGAGTTTGGTGCCGCGACCGGCGCAGCGCGTCTGGCGGCCTGCGCATTACGGGGGGCAGACCCGGCGGGCGTCATGACCCCTCCGGAAACGGCTGAAGTCATTGTGCCAAGGACCGAGCTATGCGACGGGTATGAGAATGCCTATCAGCTTTATCGCCAATACTATGCGGCGTTGGCACCGCTTTCCGCGTCGTGATGGCGGGGCAACGCTCAGCAACCATAGAACGGGTTGTGCTGGAAGACGGTGACATGTCCGCCTCATTGCTCAGCTATGGTGCGATCACCCAAGGGTGGTGGTTGGGGCAAACGCCACTGATACTGGGCTATGAGACACCGCAGGACTATCTGACGGACCCATATTACCTGGGTGCAATCGTCGGGCGCTTGGCCAACCGTGTCAGTGGGGCGCAGTTCGATTTGCTGGGTGAAACCATCAGAGTTACGGCGAACGAAGGCAAAAACGCGCTACACGGCGGTCGGGATGGTCTGTCCCATCAGTATTGGAGTGTCGAGAAAACTGCTCTAAATCAGGCGGTTTTGTCGATAACTTCACCTGATGGTGAGGGCGGGTTTCCTGCGGAAGTCCAGTTCGTGATAAAGGTGGAGCTGGCTTATCCGTGTCTGATCTATACGATTACGGCGCATCCGGATCGGCCCACGCCGATCAGCATCGCGCAGCACAATTATTACTCACTTGGTTGCCCGCAGGGCATTCTCGATTGCCGTCTCAAACTACATGCCAAAACCCTTCTTGAATTGAACGCAAACGCCATACCCACCGGCCGCATTCCAAAAGCCGATGCAGAAAGCCTGGATTTCACGCGCGGTCGCGTAATCGGTCAAGAAGCTGGCTTTCTTGACCACTATTTTGTGTTTGAAGATGGACGGGACGTGACCATGCCTGTTGCAGAAGTCGAAACGCCATCGGGTTTAAAGATGAAGGTTTATTCAGATCAACCGGGCGCACAGGTCTATACAGCTGCACATTTGTCTGATCCTTTCAGACCCGGGGCGGCGCTTTGTATTGAGCCCGCCGGATACACCGACGCGGTGAACAATCCGGCCTTTCCTTCTGTGATCTGCACGCCGGAAAAACCCTATCGTCAGAAACTTACGCTAGAGATTTTCGAGGATTAAACATGAAAGCTCGGATTTCGGCAGCTTCAATAGGCTTTTGGCTGATGGCATCAGCACTTCAGGCGCAGGACCTTGGACCCGTTCCGAAATTTCTTGAGCCGGACCTGGAACGTGTCGAACTGGGACAGTTGTTGTTTTACGACCCCATTCTTTCGGGGAACAAGAATATCAGTTGCGCCACCTGCCATCATCCGAAACTGGGCACGTCTGATGGGCTTTCACTTGGAATCGGAGAAGGCGGTGTGGGGCTTGGGGCCGAGCGTAAGATCACTCAGGATAACTCTCCCGAACAGCGGATTCCGCGAAACTCGCCGGGCCTGTGGAACCTTGGTGCGTTGGAATTCACAACTTTTTTCCATGATGGTCGGCTGGAGGCTGATCCGTCACAACCTAATGGCGTCAGAACGCCATTAGGGACGGATATGCGGCGCGGCTTTCAATCGGCTCTGGCTGCGCAAGCGATGTTCCCGGTGCTTTCACCTGACGAGATGGCGGGTCACTATTCTGAAAACGAGGTGAGCAAGGCGGTACGGCTTGGCTTGTTGACCCAGGAGGGCGGGGCCTGGGACCTGATCGCTGCACGTGTGGCGGGGATACCGGAATATTCGCAGCGGTTTGAGGACGTCGCGCCCAGAGAAGAGATCACCTTTACCGCCATTGCCAATGTCATAGCGGATTTCATCGCTTTTGAGTGGCGTGCGGACAACAGTCTTTTTGATCGCGCTATGCGGGGCGAGGCGTCTCTGCCCGCGTCAGCACAATTGGGCATGACCCTGTTTTACGGTGAGGCCGGGTGCAGCAGCTGCCATTCCGGATGGTTCCAGACGGATCAAAGTTTCCATTCCATCGCCATGCCCCAGATCGGCCCCGGAAAAGCGGCCAGGTTCGAAAACCACGTGCGCGATGACGGGCGGTTGCGCGTCACAGGGGATGCAAGGGATGCGTTTGCTTTTCGCACGCCCTCATTGCGGAACGTGACACTGACCGCGCCCTATGGGCACAGTGGCGCGTATGCTGAGCTTGAGGATGTGGTGCGTCACCATTTGGATCCTGTGGCAGCCTTGCGCAATTATTCGGTCGAGAAAGCCGAACTGCCCGAATTTGATGGCGCGCTGGATGCCCAGGCCATGCAGGACCCCATGCATGTGGAGGCAATTGCCGCCTCAAACACATTGGCCCCAATGAGCCTGAGCGATGATGACATCAACGCCATCCTGAGTTTCCTTGGCACTCTGGAGGACCCGGCAGTTCGCTTGGGGGTGCCCAAGACGGTTCCAAGCGGTTTGCCCGTTGACCAATAGTCAGCGGTCAGCGGCTAAGGCGTATCACCTGATTGGGGTTGGCGGTCTGCCAATCACTTGCCTTGCCATCGGGCCAGATCACCCTGACCTGTAAGCTTTCCGCATCGCCCAGACCAAAGTGGTGAAATCCAGCAATGCCACTGGCATGACCGCCGCCAACTGTGACTTCCCGGGTCTGCACTCCGGCGTCCGTTTTGACCTCGATAAAACTGCCGATGGCCAAGCGGTTGGGTTGTGCTTGACCCACATCCACCATCAACCAGTTGCCATTTTGCGGCTTGTTCTGAAAAACCTCCAGTGATGAACCGCGATTGACGACCACCATGTCCAGCCAGCCATCCCCGTTCAGATCGGCCAAGGCCCCGCCGCGGGACTTTGCCATAGAAGCCACGCCCGCTTGTTCTGCTGTTTCGACAAATTGCCCATTGTCGTTTTGTATCAGTAGGTTGTTTGGATCGGTTTGAGCGGCGTCTGGCATCTGTTCGACATTGCCCTTAGCGACAAAAATATCGTCCCGCCCGTCATTATTAACGTCACCGAATTGGGCGTGCCAGCCGGTTGAAGGACGACCATCACCACCTGTGTGTGGCCTATGTGCTGTCGTCCCCCGATCATAGGTTGCGTCCCGCCATGTTGGCCCCTTAGTCGACGGATCGAATGTCTGGAATTTTTGATCCCCCATCGAGGTCAGGTAGACGTCTGGAAACCCGTCGCCGGTCAAATCGCGCGAGGCGATGCCCATGCCCCAGATCGAATAAGGCAGCCATCCGTCTGCGTGCCCATAAAGCCGTGGGGTGTCCTCCATCGCCCAAAGTTGCTCTTGCCCGTTGCGCACATAGTAGTGGCGGTCGTTGCTGACACGCAGATCCGCACGCCCCGACCGCGCCCAGTCGGAAAACAGAATTGAGAGGGAACAGTGCCCCGGTTCCAGATGAACAGGGGCGCCATATGAGCTGTCATGCGGTCGGTACAGCAAGGTCGGCCCGCATGTCTCAAATGGTCCATCGGGGTTGTTGCGGTCAACGTAGGTGCCAAACGCCAGCGTGGGCAGCGCTTGCCCGCTTTCCCAAGTGGCAGAGAAACCCGTGGTCCAATGATCCTCAGAAGTGAAGTTCAGCGAGTTGAAAAGGTCGAACGCGCAATCCGGCCCGCCGCGCAGCAACAGATCTGAACCCACGCGCAGAACTGCCAGGTCAAGCAACCCGTCGCCATCTACATCCAGCGGATATGCGCCGGTCACACCAGTCAGGGACAAAGCGCTGGGCGTGTCTGCCCGAAACTGAATGTCTTCCTCGGATACGTTTACAAAAAACTGCGCTGGGTTTGAACCTCCGGCAGCAAAAAGTTCGGGGCGGTCGTCGCCATTACAGTCGAAAACAGCGACCCCACCGCCCACAAAATGTTCCCACCCGCCGTCATAGATATGGGGTTGAACGTCAACGCCAAAAAACTGCGGGGAAGGCGCATCCGCCGCAACGGTTGTTGCTGTGGTCAGCAGGAAAGCCAAACTAGTTCGCATGTGCCGCCAATTCCCTGACTTTCAGAATCGAGACCTGTTCGATTCCATAAGCAGCCGCCCCCTTTGCCCACATTGAATCCCCCCAGTGATTCACTTTGATCGCGGGCAGGGGTGCGTCAACGCTGACGACACCGTTTCTGATACGCGTCATTACGTCTTCCGAGTGCAGATATTCAAAACTGCCCCTTGTGCCGGACAGGATAATGCATTCCGGATCGAACAAATTGATCAGGTTCGAAACCCCCATTCCAAACATTTGACCGGCCCGGGACAGTACGGAAATCGACCGAGCATCGCCGGCATTTGCGGCCGTAAGAATATCTGTAAGTGTGCGAGGATCCGTGGCCTGGCTGGCAATCGTCGCTTCGCGGATCAACGCGTATTCTCCGACATAGGCTTCCAGACATCCGCGCTGTCCGCACTGGCACAGCGCGCCGTCCAGTTGAACTTTCAAATGCCCGAACTCCGCGCCGCATCCGCGCTCGCCGCGATAAAGTTTGCCATCAACGACGATACCCAAACCGATGCCGTGTTCGATGGTCACAACCAGAAATGTTTTCAGCCCTTTTCCCAGCCCAAACAATTGCTCGGCCTTGGCCACCAGATTGGCGTCATTTTCGATAAAGGCGGGGCAGGGCAGCGCCTTGGACAAGAGCGGGCTCAGGTCTACGTTGCGTTCTGTCAAAGAAGACGACCAATGTACAAAGTTCTTTTCTGCGTCGATCAACCCCGCAATGCCGATACAGACGCCGGACAGATCAGACAGCGACCGGTTCGCAGTGCCACAGGCAAGGTCAAGGGCAGTGCGGATCGTTTGTGTGAAGATTTCGGGTGCCATACGCGCCTCATCCAATGGATGGGTATAAGAGGCGATTTCGGTGCCTTCGAAATCCACCAAGATGACCGAGATCTGATGCCGCGCGACCTTTACGCCTGCAATCATGTGACAACCGCCGTGCAGTTTCAAAAGCACACGTGGCCTGCCACGACGTGTGGATTTTGACTGCGACTCCCCTTCAATTTCTTGGATTAGACCGGCGGACAGCAGGTCTGCTGTGGCAGATGTGATTGTTGCAGGGCTGGTTTCAAGCGCCGTGGCGATGTCGATTCGCGAGATGGCTTCGGTTGCGCGAATCTGTTCCAGCACCCGCAACCGGGTGATGTTTCTTTGGTCCGTGGCGTTTGAAGAAGCTTTGCTTTTCAGCATCTTGCCCTCGCGAATCTAATCCCTGTTTCAACCTAGGTGGTTTTTTCTGTTACCGATAGCATAAATATTTTACCGACTGAAATAAATATGCTACTCAGAATTATCGGGGCCACGAATCATGAAGCGATGGCTCAATGAAACCGGGAGGAAATCATGAAAAGAATTCTCAGCGCTTCCGCTGTGGCGGTGTTGATGGGTACGGCCGCCTTTGCTGAACCTGTTGTGGGCGTCAGCTGGTCGAACTTCCAGGAAGAGCGTTGGAAGACCGACGAGGCCGCGATCAAAGCCGCGCTCGAGGCGGGTGGAGCCGAGTACATTTCGTCGGATGCGCAATCGTCCTCGGCCAAGCAGTTGTCGGACATTGAAAGTCTGATTGCTCAGGGCGTTGATGCACTGATCATTCTGGCGCAAGACTCTCAGGCCATTGGTCCGGCGGTTCAGGCAGCCGCTGACGAGGGCATTCCAGTTATCGCGTATGACCGTCTGATCGAAGATGACCGGGCGTTTTATCTGACCTTTGACAACGTAGAAGTTGGCCGGATGCAAGCGCGCGCTGTATTCGACGCGATGCCCAAGGGTAATTACGTGATGATCAAGGGTTCGCCCACCGACCCGAACGCGGATTTCCTGCGTGGTGGTCAGCAAGAGATCATCCAGGGCGCCGTTGACAGTGGTGACATCGTGATTGTGGGTGAGGCTTATACCGACGGCTGGCTGCCTGCGAACGCGCAGCGCAACATGGAGCAGATCCTGACAGCGAACGAAAACAACGTTGATGCCGTGGTCGCCTCGAATGACGGTACTGCTGGTGGCGTTGTTGCTGCTCTGACCGCGCAAGGCATGGACGGTATTCCGGTCTCGGGCCAGGATGGTGACCACGCGGCGCTGAACCGTGTTGCCAAGGGCACGCAGACCGTCTCGGTTTGGAAAGACGCACGTGAGCTGGGCAAAGCTGCCGGTGAAATCGCGGTTGCGTTGAGCAGCGGAACAAGCCCTGCGGATGTCGAAGGCGCGATCAGCTGGACCTCGCCCGGTGGCACCGAGATGAACTCGGTCTTCCTGGCGCCTGTGCCGATCACCAAGGACAACCTGACCGTTGTGGTCGACGCGGGCTGGATCCCGCTGGAAGACCTTTGCCAGGGCGTCGAAAACGGCCCTGCGCCCTGTAACTAAACCAAGTTCCAAATCACAACGTCTCTGGCCCGCAAGGGTGGGCCAGAGATCATAGCTGAACATGAAAGATCGGATATGACCGAAACTTCGTCTCAGCCGGTACCCCAAAAAGCAAAGGCCAACCTGTTCCAGCAGCTGGAACTGGATATGCGGCTATTGGGCATGATCGGCGCCTTCATCATCCTGTGCATCGGCTTCAACATCGTTACGGATGGCCGTTTTCTGACACCCAGAAACCTGTTCAACCTGTCGATCCAGACCGTTTCGGTTGCGATCATGGCTTGTGGCATGGTGTTCATTATCGTCATGCGCCATATTGACCTGTCGGTTGGGGCGCTTCTGGCGACCACATCTGCGGTCATGGCGATGACTCAGACCGAGCTATTGCCCAACGTATTGGGAATGGGTTTGAACCACCCGGCGACCTGGGCGATCACTTTGGTCGTGGGTCTTGTGGTGGGCACATTGATCGGCGCCTTCCATGGTTGGATGGTGGGCTACCTGACCATTCCGGCCTTTATCGTGACGCTTGGCGGTTTTCTGGTCTGGCGCAACGTTGCCTGGTACATGACCGATGGCCAGACAATCGGCCCGCTGGACAGCACCTTCCTGATGTTCGGGGGGACAAACGGCACGTTGGGAACTACCGTCAGCCTTTTGTTCGGCCTTGCCGCCACTGCTATTGCAATCTGGGCGTTGTGGAGCGGCCGCCGGTCCAAAGCCGCCCACGGGTTCCCTGTGAAACCTGTTTGGGCTGAGACAACTCTGGCTGGAATCATTGGCATCGCCATCATGGGCTATGTCCTGATCGTCAACAGCTATGCAATCCCGACCCGCCGTCTGGAACGGATGTTCGAAGCGCGGGGTGAGACCATGCCCGAGGGGCTGATTGTTGGCTACGGCATTCCGATCTCGGTTCTGATCCTGATCCTGGTGGCCGTGACATTGACCGTTGTAGCCCGCAAAACCCGCTTTGGCCGTTACATCTTTGCCACTGGCGGCAACCCGGATGCGGCAGAGTTGTCCGGTATCAACACGCGCATGATGACCGTCAAAATCTTTGCTCTGATGGGATTCTTGTGTGCGTTGTCAGCGGTTGTGGCCTCGGCCCGTCTGGCCAACCACTCGAACGATATTGGCACGCTGGATGAACTGCGCGTGATTGCTGCTGCGGTGATCGGTGGAACCGCTCTGTCGGGTGGTATTGGTACGATCTACGGCGCAATCCTTGGTGCTTTGATCATGCAGGCGCTGCAATCGGGCATGGCCATGGTCGGCGTGGATGCGCCGTTCCAGAACATCGTCGTCGGCACTGTCCTGGTTTTGGCTGTCTATATCGACATCGTCTATCGCAAACGTCTGGGGGCGAAATGATGCAAGCTCAAGAAACACAGAACCAAGCTTCGGGCCGTGGTTCCGGCCAGCCTCCGCTTGTGGAAATGCGCGATATCTCGATTTCTTTCGGGGGCATCAAGGCGGTAGACCACGTCTCAGTTGATCTGTACCCGGGCGAAGTTGTGGGCCTACTGGGGCACAATGGGGCCGGTAAGTCCACTCTGATCAAGGTGCTTTCGGGCGCCTATCAGATGGACCATGGTGAAATCCTGATTGATGGCAAGAAGGTTGAGATCAACAACCCGCGTGACGCGCGCGCCAACAATATCGAGACGATCTATCAGACGCTGGCGCTGGCAGACAATCTGGATGCAAGCTCGAACCTGTTTTTGGGGCGCGAGATGGTCACCCCCTTTGGTCTGGTCAACGATGCTGCGATGGAGGCTGAGTGCCGCAAGATTATGGCGCAGCTGAACCCGAACTTTCAGAAGTTCAACGACCCGGTTTCGGCCCTGTCGGGTGGTCAGCGGCAATCGGTGGCCATTGCGCGCGCGGTGTATTTCAACGCACGCATCCTGATCATGGACGAGCCTACGGCCGCGCTGGGTCCGCATGAAACGCAAATGGTGGCGGACCTGATCCAACAGCTAAAGGCGCAAGGCATCGGGATTTTCCTGATCGACCACGATGTGCACGCGGTGATGGAGCTGTGCGACCGGGCCTCGGTCATGAAGAACGGGCAATTGGTTGGTACCGTGGACATCCCTGATGTCACCGATGACGACCTGTTGTCGATGATCATTCTGGGCAAGAAGCCCGGCGAAAAGACGGAATGAGGTAAGCGAGATGACGAGCGGTTTCTTTCAAGGGATCGAGCAGGTCCAATTCGAGGGCGAGGGCAGTAAGAACCCGCTCGCATTCCGTAACTACAACCGGGACGAGATCGTCATGGGTAAACGCATGGAGGATCACCTGCGTTTTGCCGTGGCGTGGTGGCATTCGTTCGCGTGGGAAGGGGGGGATCCGTTTGGAGGCCCCACTTTCGAGCGCCCCTGGCATCCGCAGGACGACATGGGCCGCGCCAAGATGAAGGCCGATGTGGCCTTTGAGATGTTTGAAATCTTGGGGCAACCTTACTTCTGCTGGCATGATGCGGACATTCGCCCCGAACAGGGAAATTTCGCCGACAATTTGCGGACACTGAACGAGATCACCGACTATATCGGTGAAAAGATGCAGGTGTCGGGCACCAAGCTGCTGTGGGGCACGGCCAATATGTTCAGCCATCGCCGCTGGATGGGTGGTGCCAGCACCAACCCTGATCCCGATGTCTATGCTTTTGCCGCAGCCACGGTGAAATCCTGTCTGGACGCCACCCACAAGCTGGGCGGCGAGAACTATGTGCTTTGGGGCGGGCGTGAAGGGTATGAGACGCTGCTCAACACCGACATGAAGGCTGAACTGGATCATATGGGCCGTTTCCTGAACATGGTGGTCGAGTACAAGCACAAGATCGGGTTCAAAGGCGCGATCCTTGTTGAGCCCAAACCTCAGGAGCCGTCAAAGCACCAGTATGATTTTGACGCTGCCACCTGCATCGGGTTCCTGCGCAAGTACGGTCTGGAGGATGAGGTCAAACTGAACCTCGAGCAGGGGCACGCGATCCTTGCGGGGCATAGCTTTGAGCACGAGATCGCCGTGGCCACAGCCGAAGGGATGCTGGGGTCCATCGATATGAACCGGAACGATTATCAATCGGGTTGGGACACGGATCAGTTTCCTAACAACACGCCCGAAGTCGCGCTGGCCTATTACCACATTCTAAAATCAGGCGGGTTTACCTCGGGCGGCACCAATTTCGACGCCAAGCTGCGCAGACAATCCATCGACGCCGAAGATCTGATTGCCGCGCATGTGGGCGGGATGGACATCTGCGCTCGGGGCCTGAAAGCTGCGGCTGCAATGCTTGAAGATGGCGGTTTGGAACAGGCGCTGGCTGACCGCTACGCAGGCTGGAAGACGCCCGAGGCACAGGCGATGCTGAGTTCCGGTTTGGACGAGATTGCTGCGCGGGTTTTGGCCGAGGGGATCAATCCGCAGCCGCGATCGGGTCGTCAGGAAATGCTGGAAAACTACGTCAACCGATTTGTCTGAGGGCTAGGGTCCGGGAGAGGGCGGTTGGCTCCGCCCTTTGCGGATCAGTCGTCCTGAACGACCTGCTGATGGACTTCGATCACATTGCCTTCGGGGTCGTGAAAGAACACCTGATGCCATTCTTTCGCAAACGTTGTGCCATAGTCTGAATAGGGGATGCCGCGTTCGTCCAGCAGCTTCAGGAAGGCGGGTAGATCATCGGTGCGAAAGGCGATGTGGCCGCGCTCGACTGGGTTGATCACCCGCCCGTTCTTGAAGGCCACGTCAAAGGCGCGCTGGGCCAAATGCATCTGCATGTTGCCTTCGGTCGCAAAGCGGATTTTGCCGTCATAGCCGCTGTCTTTGTCAGCTTCGGTGCGCGGGAAATTATCCTGCGGGATATCATCCAGCCCCAGCACGTTAGTGTAAAAATCATGCATACGATCAACATCATCAGCCACGAAGTTGATGTGGTGGAATTCCAGTTTCATGCTCTGCCTCACCTCGGACAATTGGTGTTTCGGCAGTTCTAACACGTCCTCATGGGGCTGTAGATGGCAAAACGGGATAGCGGGTTGTGTCGGGTGTTCATCCGCGACCATAAAGATCGGAACGAAACCGTTGACCCGTGGCGGCGATCTGTGATGCTGGCGAGATAACACACCGACCACCACAGGTTAGAATGTCCAACCAATCTCAAACCGAAGCCGTATTCCTGAGCGGCAGTCTGATGCGGCATGTCACCCGCATGTCGTTGACGACAAGCATCGGGCTGATGGCAATTTTTGCCGTCGACTTTGTGGACATGGTCTTCATTTCGATGCTGGGCAACGACGCGCTGGCGGCGGCGGTGGGCTATGCGGGAACGCTGCTGTTCTTCACCAATGCGATCAATATCGGCCTTTCGATTTCTGCTGGGGCACTGGTCGCGCGCGAACTAGGGGCGGGGCGCGCCGAGCAAGCCCGGCACTATGCCTCCAGTGTGGCGGTGCTGGGTTTGATCGTCGGGTTGGTCGTACCCGTTCTGGTCTTGTTGAACCTTAGCCATCTGTTGTCATTGCTTGGCGCAGAAGGTGAGGTTCTTAGGCTGGCAATGCGCTATGTCTCGATCATCCTGCCGACAATGTGCGTCATGTCGATTGCCATGGCGGCCATGGCCGTGCTGCGCGCTCGTGGCGATGCACGACGGTCGATGATGGCAACGATCTATGGCGGAGTGGTGAATGCCGTTCTAGACCCGATCCTGATCTTTGCTGTGGGGCTGGGGCTGGATGGGGCCGCGATTGCCTCGGTTCTGGCGCGGCTGTGCATGCTGGCGGCGGCGCTATGGCCCGCGTTGCGGGTTCATCAGGGCTTTGCACGCCCGTCTTTGAAGCAGGTGGCACAGGACTTGCGCCCTGTGCGGGCCATCGCGATTCCTGCCGTTCTGACAAATGTAGCTACGCCCATTGGGAATGCCATCGTTGTGCGGGAAATTGCGCAATACGGAACGGACGCGGTGGCGGGTATGGCCGTCATAGGGCGGCTGCTGCCAGTGGCCTTTTCGGTCATCTTTGCCTTGTCGGGGGCAATAGGGCCAATCATCGGGCAGAATTTCGGAGCTGAGAAATTCGATCGGGTGCGCACGGCCTTTCTGGCCGGAATCAAATTCACGGGGCTTTATGTTCTGGGTATGGCTGCGATTCTGTTTCTCTTGCGGGCGCCGATTGCGGATTTGTTTGCGGCCGAAGGTGAAACTCGGGTTCTCATTTATTTGTTCTGCGGACCTCTGGCGCTGGCATCGTTTTTCAACGGTGTGATTTTTGTTTCGAATGCCAGCTTTAACAATCTTGGGCATCCAGTCTATTCAACTTGGATCAATTGGGGGCGTCACACGGTAGGAACCTGGGTTTTCGCAACCATCGGATCAAATCTCGCGGGGGCGTCCGGTGTTCTGTTGGGACAAGCTTTTGGCGGCGTCATTTTCGCCTTAATCAGCTGGGTCATGGTTGAGCGCGTGGTTGGCCGACTAAGACGTTCGCTCGCGCCCGAACCATTTGTGGATCAGGGCCGGATTCATTCCCTGTTTGGGCGCCGCGGCTGGTAACGCATCGCATCAGTTGCCCTGATTGCGTGCCTCAAGACGTTCCAGATTGACCACGGTCGACAGCATAAGACGGTCATGACTCCAGTCTTGTGTTTGCTGGATCGAAGCCGCCCCAAGCGCCAGAAGGGTGGCGAACGTCAGTGACATGCCAAGAAACACCGCCGGCAAAGGCGTCTCGGCGGGCTGTGCATCGGTCAATGCAATCACGCGCTGACGCAGTACGCGTTTGGCTTTTCCACCGGTCACAAAGGCAACGTTTAAGACGCGCGGATTTCTTGTTGAAAGAGTGCGCGCGCAATAGTCCAGAAGACACGTGGTATATTCGCGCGCATCGATCCTTTTGCGCGCAACAACGGATTGGTCACATGCCAGTTCACGCAAGCGGCCGAATTGGTACTTGAGCATCAGGTATGCCGGATTCCAGAACAGCAGAGGGCGCAGAAGCTCAAAGCCGAGTTCCCATTCCACATCGCCCGCGCGAATGTGCTGAAACTCATGGGCCAGCGCAAAGCGTAGCTCGCGCGGTGTGTCCAGAAGATGGCTGGGCAGAACGACATGACGACGGCGCAGACCACGCACCGCGAACGGCACGGTAATGCGATCAGAGAGGCGGATATCCACCTTTGCCGATTGCCGCCAAAGGAAGCTGGACCTGACCGTTTGTCGGATCATCACTGCGTCCCGTAAAGCTCGAATGGCATATACAGCCGCAGCGACAGCGAACAGGGCGGCGAGTGAGATGAAAACGGGCTGCTGTCCTGACAAAGCAAGATCAACCCATCTTTCACGTGTATTCAGCAGGGCCTCGAACTGCACGGCAGGCATGGCGATATCACCGCGCAGATAAGCGGCCACTGCTATGTCACCAAGGGCGACGGCGCTCCCCGGCCATGCGTGAGCGGCCAAAGACGACACACCCAACGCTAGAAAAGGGCTGATCAGAATACAAATGCACAGAACCTTGAGAGCGCGCAGCTGTGCGACATAGCCATGGCGCAGAGTCGTGCGGGCCAGGGCGACGCGTGCCATCAACCAGATGGCAGCCGACAATGCCAGCACTATGTTGAGTTCGATATATGCGTCGAGAACCGGTCTAACCGCTGTCATTTTGCAGTCTCCTCTCTACCAGCGCTCGAATGTCCTCCAGGTCGGCTTCGCTCAGCCCGGCATCATCGACGAGCCGTGCCACCAGTGTAGCTGGGGTGTCGTCGAACAGAGTGCGGGACAGGTTTTGCAGCGAACGGGCCTGATATCTGTCCTTTTCCAAAAGCGGCGTATAGATCAGGGTTTTTCCTGACTTGCGGCTTTCCACAAAACCTTTTTCATCCAGAATACGCAGGATCGTGGCACCAGACGTATAGGCCAGATTGCGTTCTGAGGGCAGGCGGTCCAGGACATCGCGCACCGAGCCTTCCCCGAGAGCCCAGAGCTCGTTCATGAACTCCAGTTCGACCTCGGTCAGCAGATTAGTCGTCTTTTTCTTTCGCATCGATCTCGGTGTCGTCATGGTTCGTATGCCTGACAGACAAGCATCCTTTCGCTGTTTCGCAAAGCTTAAACTTTCCAGAAGACGAAAATACCCCAGCCGATCGACAGGAAAAGTGGCGTCCAGACAGGTTGTCCGACAATTCCCAGCCAGGCGAGGAAGATATAGGCCGAGCCGAGAAGCGTGATGAACAGCCTGTCGCCCAATGTGGTCGTCAATCCCAGCACACCACGCCGTTCGATCCCATCGCGGTACTTGAACCCTTCGAGCAAGCCAATCAGGGCGATTGCCGAAAAAATACCGACGAACAGGGCCAGAGTTGCTGGCGTCCATGCCATCCAGAAATCGGGCCAAAGGGGATCGGTCCAGGAAAACCCCTTTTCTTCTTGCTGGCCGACATTGCCCCAACCCGCTTGCTGAGCGACAGCCATGGTGGGCAGGAAGGGGAGGGTGAATAGTAGTTTACGCATATCGAACCTCACACTCGGCCCATCGCGAAACCGCGCGCGATGTAGTTGCGGACAAACCAGATGACGATGGCACCGGGTATGATGGTCAGCGTCCCGGCGGCAGCCAGTAGGCCCAGCTCATACCCCGCGCTTGATGCGGTGCGGGTCATCACGGCGGCGATGGGTTTGGCTTCGACTGCAGTCAGGGTTTTCGCCAGCAGCATTTCCACCCATGAGAACATGAAGCAGAAGAAGGCTGCGACGCCGACGCCCGCTTTGATGTTGGGCAGGAAGATCGTCACGAAAAAGCGCGGGAAGGAATAGCCATCGACATAGGCCGTCTCATCCAGTTCTTTCGGGATGCCGCGCATGAAGCCTTCCAGAATCCACACTGCCAATGGCACGTTGAACAATGTGTGTGCCAGTGCAACCGCCAGATGGTTGTCGAACAAGCCGATGGAGGAATAAAGCTGGAAGAACGGCAGCGCGAACACCGCCGCCGGTGCCATCCGGTTGGTCAGCAGCCAGAAGAACAATTGCTTGTCCCCCAGGAACCGATAGCGCGAGAACGCATAAGCCGCAGGTAGTGCCACACAGACCGAAAGCACCGTGTTGATCGTCACATAGAGGATCGAGTTGATATAGCCCCAATACCACGTCGGATCGGTGAAGATGGTGATGTAATTCTCCAGCGTAAAGGTCTGGGGAAACAGGGAAAAGCCCGACAGAATCTCGTTCGTGGTCTTGAAGGACATCGCCACCAGCCAATAGATCGGCAGCATCAGGAACGCGATATAGAGGATCGGGATAAGGGACCGCTTTTTCATTCCGCGTCATCCTTTGTCATCAGTGTGTAGAAGACCCATGAGACCAGCAGCGTGATGGCGAAATAGATCAGGCTCATCGCGGCCGCCGGGCCTAGATCGAACTGTCCGAGCGCGATCTTCACAAGGTCGATCGACAGCAAGGTGGTTGAGTTGCCGGGGCCGCCGCCGGTCAGAACAAAGGGCTCGGTATAGATGTTGAAACTGTCCATGAACCGCAGCAGGATTGCGATGGTCAGAACGGTTTTCATCTTGGGTAACTGGATGTAGCGGAACACCGACCACGGGCTGGCCCCGTCGATCTTGGCGGCTTGATAATAGGCGTCCGGGATTGAAACGAGGCCCGCATAGCACAGCAGCACAACCAGCGAGGTCCAGTGCCAGACATCCATGACGATAACCGTGATCCAGGCGGACAGAGGCTGTTGCGTCATGTCATAGTTGATGCCCAGAACGTCATTGAGAAAATATCCCATCAGTCCGATTTTCGGCAAGGTAAAGATGTTCCACATTGATCCGACCACGTTCCACGGGATCAGCATCGGCAGTGCCATCAGCACCAGACAGACCGGCACCCAGAACCCTTTGCGCGGCATTGAAAGGGCCACGATAATGCCCAAAGGCACTTCGATCAGCAGGATCAGGAAGGTGAACAGGAACTGGCGCCCCAAAGCCGCCTGAAATCGGTCGGAGCGCAGGATTTGTTCGAACCAGCCCAGACCTTCCCAGAAGAACTGATTGTTGCCAAAGGTTTCCTGCACCGAATAGTTGACCACCGTCATCATCGGCACCAGCGCGTTGAACGCGACCAGCGCCAGAACCGGCAGGACAAAGAACCATGCTTTTTGATTTTCGGTTCTCATTGCGCCCGCTCCTGAGTTGCGATCCACCCGTCACGGTAGACGCGGGATTGTTCTGGCTTGAATTGCAGAAAGACATGCGAGCCTGGGTTGGGCGCGTTGTGTTCTGCGACCGCCTTTACCGGCGTGTCTCCGACCATGGCGCTGACCACATAGTGGCGACCGATGTCCGCAACTTTGGTCACATGCGCGGGAACGCCTGTTTCGCCAAAGCTGATGTATTCCGGGCGAATACCCAGATCGGTGCGGCCACCTTCGCCCAAGGTGGGACCTTCCAGCATGACCTCGTGTCCTTCGAAGACCGCGCGGTCACCCTTGGCCTCGCAGGCTAGAACATTCATGCCCGGCGAGCCGATGAAATGGCCGACGAATGTATGTTGGGGCCGCTCGAACAGCTCTACCGGGGTGCCAATTTGTACGACCTCGCCCTCTTGCATGACGACCACTTCGTCCGCGAAAGTCAGCGCTTCGGTTTGGTCGTGGGTCACGTAAATCATGGTGGCCTTGACGCGTTGGTGCAGCTCTTTCAGCTTGGACCGTAGTTTCCATTTCAGATGCGGGTCAATCACGGTCAGCGGTTCATCAAACATCACCGCGTTCACGTCATCACGGACCAGACCGCGCCCCATCGAGATCTTCTGCTTGTTGTCTGGGCTGAGGCCGCTGGCGCGGGTATTCAGCATATCCGTGACGTCCAGCATCTCGGCAATCTCATCGACGCGGCGCTTGATCGTCGCTGCATCTACGCCCCGATTTTTGAGCGGAAAGGCCAGGTTTTCGCCCACGGTCATCGTGTCGTAGATCACCGGGAACTGGAACACCTGTGCGATGTTGCGCTGATCGGGGGGCAGGGCGGTGACGTCCTGGTCATCAAACAGGATCCGACCTTCCGAGGGGGTAAGAAGGCCGGATATGATGTTCAGCAGCGTGGACTTGCCGCAGCCCGACGGCCCGAGCAGAGCGTATGCCCCACCATCGCGCCAGGTCACATCAATTTCTTTCAGCGCATAATCCTCGGGGCCTTTCGGCGCGGGCATGTAGCTGTGTCGCAGGTTTGAAAGCTTGATCTGTGCCATGTCAGGCCACCCTCTTGCCGTCTTGGCTGAAATACCGGCAATGGGCCGGGTTCAGGTAGAAATTGTGATCCTCACCAACCTGATAAGGGTGCACGCCAGCGGCCAGAGAGACCCAGTCATCCGATCCGTGCCGAAAATGCGCACTGGAATCCGAGCCGGACAGTTCTGTCACGATGACGCGGCCTGTCAGTTCGACGTCCGCGTCAGTCGTACGGAATGGCGTCACTCTGTGCGGGCGCACGGCAACCATGTAATCGCCGTCAGCCATATCAGATACGGCCCAGCCTCCGCCGCCCGCCAGTTGCGCCTGAGCGCCCGAAACTGTGATGCTGGCCACGTTGATCGGCGGGTCCGAGAAGACGCGCGCGGCGGCGATGTTTTCAGGGTTGCGGTAAATGTCTGCGGTCGGTCCGAATTGAGTCACGCGACCATCTTCCATCAAGGCCGTGTAGCCGCCCAACAAAAGGGCCTCTTCGGGTTCCGAGGTGGCGTAAACCACCACTGCGCCGCGTCCAGCGAACAGGTCCGGCAGCTGTTCGCGCAGTTCCTCGCGCAGTTTGTAATCCAGGTTCGCCAGCGGTTCATCCAGGAAGACCGCACGACTTTCTTTCGCGATGGCCCGAGCCAGCGCAGTACGTTGCTGTTGGCCTCCCGACAGCTCATGCGGGCGGCGGTGCAGCATGGGGCGTAATTGAAGCAGATCGGCGGCCTCTTCCACGCGGCCCTCGATTTCGGACTTTACCATGCCAGCCACGCGCAAGGGCGAGGCGATGTTGTCAAAAACGGTCATGTGGGGGTAGTTCACGAAGAATTGGTGCACCAGGCTGATCTGTCGCTTTTGCGTGTTCAGTCGAGTCACGTCCTGCCCATCCATAAGGACCTTGCCCGAGGCGATCGGGTCCAGCCCGGCCATCATCTTGATCAGAGAGGTCTTGCCCGATCCGGTCGCCCCTAAAAGAACGTTGAAGTGACCTGTATGAAGCTTCAGGTTTGTGGGCTTGATATGGATGACGTTGCCGACCCTTTTGGTCGCGTCTTGAAGTTCGATCATGTCCGTGAGTTCCGGTCCTTCAGTGCATCGCACTGGCCTTGGGATGGGGATGCCGCATACGGCATCCCCGATTGCTTCGGCTTACTGAGACTGCCAGCGCTTAACCAGCTCGTCATAGTTGACGGTCTGGCCCTGTGGCTTTTCGTTCTCAAGCTTGGCTTTGGGCGAACCTGCTTTTTCCAACCAGAAGGACGCATCCTGCGGCTCGTTCAAGCGGGGGCCACAGCCACCGTAGACACCGGCGCTTTCATCCGCGGCCTGCATGCGGGCCATGGTGATGTCCATCTCTTCGGCCAGACGGTCCATCGCCTCTTGCGGGGTAAAGGCACCTGAGTTCACGTCACCAATCTGCTGCCACCAAATCTGGGCCAGTTTCGGATAGTCTGGAACGTTGATGCCGGTCGGCGACCACGCCACACGGTCAGGCGAGCGATAGAACTCGACCAAACCACCCAGTTTGGGTGCGCGTTCGGTGAACGACTCGTGGTTGACCGAGCTGTCGCGGATGAAGGTCAGACCCACATGGGACTTCTTCACGTCAACAGTTTTGGACGTCACGAACTGAGCGTACAGCCACGCAGCCTGAGCACGATCCGAGGGGGTCGATTTCAGGAAGGTCCACGAACCCACGTCTTGGTATCCAACCTTCTGGCCTTCTTCCCAATAGGGGCCATGCGGGCTGGGCGCCATCCGCCACAGCGGTGTGCCTTCGTCATCCACGGTGTTGTTGCCTTCGGACTTCGGCTTCACCATGTCAGCAGTAAAGGCGGTATACCAGAAGATCTGCTGCGCCACGTTGCCCTGGCTGAGCGCAGGCAGCGACTGGTAGAAGTCATAAGACGCCGCACCCGGAGGCGCATAGGCCCGCAACCACTCATCCCATTTTCGGATCGCATAGACCGCAGCCGGACCATTGGCTGCACCACCGCGCGATACGGATGCGCCAACAGGGTTACAGGTGCCCGCTTCCATGCGGATGCCCCATTCATCGACCGGAACACCGTTCGGCTCGCCAACGTCGCCGGCACCGGCCATCGACAGCCAGGCGTCGGTCATGCGCCAGCCAAGGTCAGGCGCGCGCTTGCCATAGTCCATGTGGCCGTAGATCGTCACACCGTCGACTTCTTTCACGTCATTGGTGAAGAATTCGGCGATATCCTCATAGGCTGACCAGTTGACCGGAACGCCCAGATCATACCCGTACTTTTCTTTGAACGCGGCCTTGTTGGCTTCGTCATCGAACCAGTCCTTGCGGAACCAGTAAAGGTTCGCAAACTGCTGGTCGGGCAACTGATATAGCTTGCCGTCGGGACCGGTGGTGAACTGAATGCCCATGAAGTCATCCAGGTCCAGCGTCGGCGAGGTTGTCGCCGCCCAATCGCCGCCCATCATGTCGGTCAGCGGATAGGCCAGTTGCAGACGCGAATGCGTACCGATCAGGTCACTGTCGTTGACATAGCCGTCATACAGGTTCCGGCCCGTCTGCATCTGAGTCTGAACAGCCTGAACCACTTCACCTTCACCCAGGATTTGGTGGTTGACCTTGATGCCGGTGATTTCTTCGAACGCCTTGGTCAGAACCTCGGATTCGTAAGAATGGGTCGGGATGCCCTCGGACAGGACATTGATTTCCATGCCAGCATAGGGTTGTGCAGCTTCGATGAACCACTGCATCTCGGCCATCTGTTCGTCTTTCGACAAGGTCGATGGCTGGAATTCGTCGTCGATCCAACGTTGTGCTGCGGCTTCGTCGGCCCAAACGGGACCGTGCCCCGCAATGACGGCAGCCGCCGCCACTGCGGAAAGTAGATGTCTCCGCATCTGTCTCCTCCCAAAGATTATGGTTTCCGGTTGGAACCGGATGCCGGACAGCATCAGCGATTTTTTGCGTACCTGTCAAACTAAATTTTTAGTAATTGACGCCCGGGCATCTTTGGATGGGTGATGTTGAACTCATTTGCTAATTTGTGAATTCGTTGTAAGCTAATGCCGTTATTGCAAAAAATTGCCGGTGAACAACGCCGCGAGTTTAACAGAAAACAACTTGGATCAGCGAGGGTAGATGATGTCCCGAAGCTTGTTGAAATACACCCGAGTTCTGGAAATTGTAGGCGACACGATCAAAGTTCGGGTGCCGGTTGAGGGCGAAGGAAACCCTGCTGTTCGATACAACGACCTCGCCGTCATTGAAACTGTAGATGGCCGAAAAACATTGGCCCAGGCGATCTTCATCGACCGGGATGTTGTGACGCTTCAGGTGTTTTCCGGCACCAAGGGGATTTCGACCGAGGCGACGGCGACCTTTCTTGGTCACCCGATGCAGACACCGTATTCGGCCAATATTCTGGGGCGGGTCTTTGATGGCGCAGGGGTGCCGATAGACGGTGGGCCAGATCTGTCTTCCGAGCCCCGAATCGACATTGGCGGACCGACCGTAAACCCGGCTGAGCGCGCCGTTCCCAACAAAATGATCCGCACCGACGTGCCAATGATCGACGTGTTCAACACATTGGTCGAAAGTCAGAAAATCCCGATTTTTTCAGTTTCGGGTGAGCCATTCAACGCGTTCCTCAGCCGAATCGGCATTCAGGCAGATGCGGACATTGTCGTTTTCGGCGGCTTGGGGCTGATCTTTGACGATTACCACACATTCCGAACTTCGTTCGAGGATGCTGGCGTGTTCTCACGCACTGTGATGTTCGTCAATCAGGCAATGGACCCTTTGGTCGAACGACTGTTGGTCCCTGACATGGCTCTGGCGGTGGCTGAGAAATTTGCGGTGGAAGAGGGCAAGCGCGTTCTCGTTCTGCTGACCGATATGACAGCTTATGCCGACGCGATGAAAGAAGTGGGGATCAGTCAGGAACGCGTGCCGTCCCAGCGGGGCTATATGGGCGATCTCTATTCGCAGCTCGCACGCCGGTACGAAAAGGCGTGCGATTACGCCAAGGGTGGATCGGTCACGGTTCTGACTGTGACAACGATGCCCGGTAATGACGTAACCCACCCGGTCCCCGATAACACCGGCTACATCACTGAAGGCCAGTTCTATCTCCACTCTGGCGTGATTGATCCGTTCGGCAGCCTGTCGCGCCTCAAGCAGAACGTAATCGGCAAGACCACGCGCGAAGATCACGGCCAGATCATGAACACGATGATCCGTTTCTATTCAGAAAGCCGCGATGCCGCGCAAAAGCAGGCGATGGCGTTTGATCTTTCCGACTATGACCATCAATTGCTGAAGTTTGGAGGATTGTTCCGTGCACGGTTCATGAACATCAACGTTTCCATCCCTCTGGAGGAGGCGCTGGACCTGGGCTGGAAGACACTAGCAGAGTGTTTTGCGCCAGAACAATTGTTGATGAAACAGACCCTGATCGACAAGTATTTCCCAAAGGATGCCAATGGCGCGGTTGCAGCTGAATAAATCGTCACTGGCCCGCCAGCAGACGCAGCTGAAAAGCTACGAGCGGTTCCTGCCGTCGCTGGACCTGAAGCGCCAGCAGTTGATGGCCGAACGAGTGAAAGCGCGTGAGGACGTCAAACGCCTTGAGCAAGAGGTGGCGGCCCTAGCGCAGCAGGTGGGTGAAAAGCTTCCCATGCTGGCCCAGCAGGGTATCGATCTGGACGGTCTGGTTGAGCTTAAGGACTACAAGGTCAAAGAGGTCAACGTGGTTGGCGTCAAAATGCCTGACCTTGACCGGATCGAAGTTGTCGTGCGTCCTTATTCCGTGCTTGCCAAACCCCATTGGGTTGATGCCGCCGCGCAGTTGCTACATGACATGATCGAAGCGCGCCTGCGGGTCAAAATCGCCGAGGAGCGCGTGCGCATTTTCGACAAGGCGGTGGCCACGATTACGCAGCGGGTCAACCTGTTCGAAAAGGTTCTGATCCCCCGTGCCAAGGCCAACATCAAGAAGATCCGCATCTATCTGAGTGACGAACAAATGCAGGCGGTCGTGCAGTCAAAAATCTCTAAACGCAAACACGCGCGAGAGGTTTTGACATGAGCGTCGCACGTTTGAAGAAGATGTCTCTGATCGGGCCGGCAGCCCAAAAATCGGACACGCTTGAGGCGCTGCAAGACCTTGGCTGTATGCATGTTCTACCGCTTGTTCCCCCGCCGAATGAACCTGAAAAGATCAGCGAACGTGGTGCAAGAGAAGCGTATAAAGCGTTGCGTTTCCTTGCAGAAGTTCCCGAGCCACGGCGCCAGATCCAGCGAAACCCCGGTTTTGACATGGACGGTTTCGTGAATGAGGTGACTGACCTCATGCAGCGCACTCGGGATACGATGGACCGGCGGGATTTTCTGGCGCATCGTATCGCTCAGGTGCGGCCCTGGGGTGATCTGGACTTCCCGCCAACGGATGTTTTGGCAGGCAATCGGCTGTGGTTCTATCAGTTGCCACTGAAACACCGTGAAGCTCTGTCAGAGGTCAAATTGCCCTGGGCGATTTTGGAAGAAGACCACCGATTTCTTTACGCGGTCCTGATCTCTCCCGACGAGCCCGACGATGACATTCTTCCGATCCCGCGCACGCATGTGGGTTCGTTGCCCATTCACGAGCTTGAGGCGCAACTGGAGGAGGCCGAAATCGCGCTTGAGGCCTTAGAGGCAGAGCGCGTGGCGCAAACCCGCTATCTGACCTTGATGCGCCGGAACCTGTCCGTTGCAGAAAGCGCCGCCGAACTGGCTCATGCAAAGCAGAAAGTACGCGATGAAGAGGCAGTTTTTGCTGTGCAGGGCTGGGTCCCCAAAGACCGTATGGACGCTGTATTGGAATTGGCGAAAGCAAAAGATGCGGCAGTTCTGATCGAAGAACCGGGGCCGGAAGATACCCCGCCCACATTATTGGAACAGCCTGAAAAACGTAGTTCTGCGGTGGACTTGGCGCTGTTTTATCAAGTACCCGGCTATAAGGATTGGGACCCCAGCGTGATCGTCGCAGCCTCGTTCGCGTTCTTCTTCGCAATGATCGTGGCAGATGCTGGATACGGGGTCGTAATCCTGCTGGGCCTTTTGCTGTTCTGGAAGCGTATGGGCGCGACTGCGGGTCAGCGATCGTGGCGTCTTTATGGGCTGACCGTTTCTGGGGCTACAATCCTCTACGGCATCTTGGTCGGCAGTTACTTTGGGGTTTCTCCATCTGCAGGTTCGATCTGGGCAAAGCTCAAGGTGCTGGATTTGAACAATTTCGGCGCAATGATGATGGTGTCGATTGTGGTTGGTGTCTTGCATCTGGTTCTGGCCAACGCATTAGCGGCCCATGCCGCGTGGGGGCAACGCAAGGCGATTGCCAATCTGGGTTGGATTGCTGCCTTGATCGGCGGGTTTGTACTGTGGCTTAGCTATATGAACGGCAAATCGCCTGTGCCGGGGTCGGCGATCCTGATCCTCGGCGTTGCGGCGATTGTCTTGTTTTCCAGTGAGCGGATGATCCAGAAGCCGACAGACTGGATCTGGCGTCTGATCGAGGGCTTGCAAAGCCTAGCAGGGGCGATGGGCGCGTTTGGCGATGTCCTTAGCTATATGCGCCTGTTTGCGCTTGGTCTGGCTTCGGCGTCGCTGGCGATCACGTTCAACGATCTGGCCGTTTCCGTCATGCAGGCGCTGAAAGGGCCGGGCATTCTGTTTGGGCTGCTGATCCTGATCATCGGTCACGTTTTGAACTTCGCGCTCGCCATGATGAGCGGCGTCGTCCACGGCTTACGTCTCAATTACATCGAATTCTTTAAATGGGGTCTGCCGGATGAAGGCATCGTGTTTCGTCCGTTTGCCCGCAAGGAGGTTCAGGAATGAATGAGCTTGTTCTTACACTGGGTTGGCTGGGCATCTATGCGCCTATGGCGTTGGGGGCTGCGGCAAGCGCCATTGGCTGTTCGATTGCGGGGATGGCCAGTATCGGAGCCATGACAGAAACCGAAGGCGGCTACGGGCGTTTCGTCGGCGTTTCGGCCTTTCCGTCCACGATGGTGATCTATGGGATTGTCATCATGTTCACCCTGAACCGCGCCGTGACACCGGAAAACGCAGGCGGATTGTTCGGCATTGGCATTCTGTCGGGCATTGCACTGATGTATTGCGGCATCTGGCAAGGTCGAGCCTGTGCGGCAGCAATCAACGCCACCAAGGAAAAGCCCGAAATTTTTGGCCTCGCGCTCGCACCGGCCGCGATTATCGAAGGCTTTGGTGTTTTTGCCTTTGTGTTCGCCTTGGTCATTAGTGCGGGGATCAGCTGATGGCACAGACCGGAGCAATTTCACATGGCGTTGATGCCCTGATCGACAAGCTGCGCAACGATGGGGTTGCCGCAGGTCAGGCCGAAGCCGAGAAGCTGCGCGAAGACGCCAAGGCCGAGGCCGCGCGCATTCTGGCGGATGCAAAACGCGAAGCCGATGAGTTTAAGAAGAAAGCCCGCACAGAATCCGACAACTACCGTGCAGCGGGTGAAGAAGCGTTGAACACCGCGATGCGGGACGCCGTGTTGACCATGAAAGCCGGTCTGACGGATCGCTTCAAAGAAGACGTTGAACGCCTTGTGACCGAAGAGATGTCCGATCCTGAGCTTATTAGGCAAATGATACTGGAGGTTGTCGGTCGGGCCAGTGAGGGAGCCAATCTGGACGGCAAGGTTCAGGTCATTTTGCCTACCAAGGTCGCCACGCAGGAAGACATCAAGCAAAACGCGGATGACATTCAATCTGGCCAGCTGACGAAGTATGTTCTTGGACTGACGGCGAAGATGCTGCGCGAGAATGTCGAACTGCATGTGGCAGACGATACCCAAGAAGGCATCCGCGTTCGCGCAGAGGACGAGGGAGTCGTTCTGGACCTCACAGACAAGGCGGTGGCTTCATTGCTGATGGAGCATTTGCAGCCGAGATTCCGTGCCGTTCTGGAAGGGGTCATCCGCTGAGATGTCAGAGCAGGACGCCTATATCGCATTGATGTGCAGTCTTCCGGGGTCGGAGCGCTTGTTTGTTGCCAAACAGCCTCCGCTTTCGCGCATCAGGCTCGACCGTCGGTTGACGGCTCTGACAGCGGATGATGCCAAGGTCTTGAATGTTCTTGAGCACACGCTGAGCTGGAGCGCCTATGACATGGATGTCACTGACGTTCAGGCAATCCAGCGCTGTAAACAGGCGTTGATGGACATCCCACAGCCCACCTTACGCAAGCTCTTTGTGGAGCGCATGGAACTCCGCTCGGTTGTTGCAGCACTGCGCCTTAGAAAACGCGGAGAACCCGCGCCTTCAGGCTCGTTCGGCGTCGGACGATGGAGCCGCCACATTCCAGCCTACTGGACCGATCCTACATTTGGGCTGGATACGCCCATGCCGTGGCTGAAAGAGGCGCACCAATTGCTCGAAGACGAAGATCCGCTTGGACTGGAACGTCTGCTTTTGTCGATCAGCCACAAGCAACTCAAACGACATGCAGCCCGCCACATGTTCGATTTTGAGGCGGTCGCGATTTATGTTCTGATCTGGAATATTTTCGACCGCTGGGCGCAAAGCAGCGCCACCGAGGCGGCCAAGCGATTTGAGAAACTGGCGCAACAGGCCATGGCCGATGTCGCCGATATCGATTTTGAGGGAGCAAGCGCATGACAGCCCCAACCTCAGCTAAGCAAACCTCGACTGCACGGGTCGTCTCGGTTCAGGAAGGGCTTGTGCAAATACAAGCCAACCCGGACGCGACCGGTCAGCCAGGCCAATTAGTCAAAAACGAGGTGGTGTTCATCCTGCCATCGCGCCCCAGTCCCGGTGGGCGTCAGGAACGTCTGAAAGCCGAAGTGCTGCGAGTGCGTGGCGATACCGCAGACGTACAGGTCTATGAAAGTACCGACGGCGTGGCTGTTGGCGATCCGGTTGAGCAATCGGGTCAGTTGCTGTCGGTTGAGCTGGGGCCGGGACTATTGGGGCAGGTGTTTGACGGGTTGCAATCGCCTCTGCCCAAAGTGGCCGCCGAATTTGGCACCTTCCTGCCACGCGGTGCAGATGTGGCGCCCTTGGATGAGCTGGCGAAATGGTCCTTTACGCCTTCGGTCAAGGTTGGCGACGCAGTAACTGCTGGGGACAGTATCGGGACAGTGCCCGAGGGACACTTTAGCCACAAGATCATGCTGCCATTCAATTGGTCCGGTACATACAAGGTGGTCTGGGTACAAAAGGGCGCGGCCACGATCCATGACATTGTCGCGCGCCTTGAAGACGAAAACGGGGGCGAGCATACTCTGACCCTGTCGCAGAAATGGCCGGTTCGGCGGCCATTGCCGGAAAACATCCTGAAACGCACGTTGTCTGAGCGACTGTATCCGACCGAGCCTGTTCTGACTTCACAACGTTTGATCGACACGTTCTTCCCGATTGCCCGCGGCGGAACCGCCTGTATTCCCGGGCCGTTCGGGGCAGGCAAGACCGTGCTGCAGAACCTGATCGCACGGAACGCAAAGGTCGATATCGTGATAGTTGTAGCCTGCGGTGAACGTGCGGGTGAGGTGGTGGAAACCATCGAGGAATTCCCGAAGATGACCGATCCGACCACGGGGGGTAGCCTGATGGATCGGACAATTATCATCTGTAATACGTCCTCGATGCCGGTTGCCGCGCGCGAGGCTTCGATCTTCACTGGCATTACGTTGGGCGAATATTACCGGCAGATGGGCTATGACGTATTGCTGATCGCCGACAGCACAAGCCGCTGGGCGCAAGCCATGCGTGAAACCTCGGGCAAGCTTGAGGAAATTCCAGGCGAAGAAGGGTTCCCCGCCTATCTGGAAAGCTCCATCAAAGGGTTGTACGAGCGGGCAGGGGCCCTGAAAACCAACGACGGTGATCTGGGCAGTCTGACGCTGATCGGAACGGTTTCACCTGCGGGCGGTAATTTTGACGAGCCTGTCACGCAATCCACCCTGTCGACGGTCAAGTGCTTCCTCGGCCTGTCGTCCGAGCGTGCCTATAAACGCTTTTACCCGGCGGTTGACCCGATGCTCAGCTGGTCTCGGTACACAGATCAGTTGTCGGATTGGTACGACAAGAATGCCGAACCCGGCTGGACGGGTAAAGTGCGCGACCTGATCGCTCTGATCGAAAAGGGCGAACAGGTTGACCAGATGATGCAGGTCACGGGGGAAGAGGGTGTCACGATCGACGATTTTGTAACACAGCAAAAAGCGCTTTTTGTTGACATGGTCTACTTGCAGCAAGACGCCTTCGACAAGGTCGATGCGACCGTTCCGCTGGAGCGGCAGAAAATGACGTTCAAGCTTATCTATGATGTCACGCAATCCAAAGCGGCCTTCTCGGACAAAGCCGAAGTACGGCAGGTGTTTACGCAGCTGACCGGGTTGATAAAGAACTTCCATTATGCGGCGGAAAACACACCAGAATACAAATCGATTTGGACGCAGATCAAAGATCTATGCCGCGAAAAATTCGGAACTTAGGCAAGGAAATGGTAGCCCGTAGGGGAATCGAACCCCTCTTTCCAGGTTGAAAACCTGGCGTCCTAACCGATAGACGAACGGGCCATTTGGTAGTGGCGCAAGCACAAGTGGTAGCCCGTAGGGGAATCGAACCCCTCTTTCCAGGTTGAAAACCTGGCGTCCTAACCGATAGACGAACGGGCCACGCTGGCTTGTGGAGGGCCTTTTACGGTTTCACCGTGACCCCCGCAAGCGGAAAAATGCAGGGATGTGAAAGTTTTTTGGGCCACTGTCGCAGAGCGCTAATTTGCCTCTGCTGCATCCTCCAGCCTGAGTTGCACCGATTGGCGCCCGCCCCATGTATTCACCTCAAGCCGTCCCGCGAAATGGAAACGCGCGCCACCATGATTTGAAAGCTTCTCACCCATGGGTCCGTCAAAGGCACCAAAGGCAATTGCGTCGAGCCCACCGCCCATGCCATCGGCCAGCGATAGTTTCAGATGTGTTTCCCCGGCTCGTTTAGCAAAGCGCACCTGAAGGTCCGGCAAAGCATAGCGTGGGGCAGGGGCGCTGGCGCCAAATGGTCCCGCCTTTTCAACCTGTTCTATCAGATCAACCGTCGCCGCGCCGGGCATGAGTGCACCGTCCAGCTTCAGGTCGGCCGGGCCGCTCTGACCGGCCCCTTGTTTGGCCAGCAACTCGCTCAGACGCTCCATGGCAGGTTCAAGCTTGTCGCGCATCACCGTCAGACCCGCCGCCATCTTGTGGCCGCCGCCCTTGACCAACAGACCTTCAGCGGTGAGACGCTGGATTGAGGCCCCCAGATCAACGCCCGAGACCGACCGACCCGAGCCTTTGCCTTCATCCCCATCAAAGCCAATCACGATGGCCGGGCGGTTGGTGGTTTCCTTCAGACGCGAGGCTACGATCCCCACCACGCCGGGGTGCCAGCCTTCGCCCGCCGCCCACACCAAGGGCGCGCCCAGGCCACGATACTCGGCCTGTTCCATGGCTGCCGCGCGAACAGCGTTCTCAATATCACGACGTTCTGTGTTCAACGCATCCAAACGCTCGGACAAAGCTTGCGCTTCGTGTGGGGACTCTGTGCTTAGCAATCGCGCGCCCAGATCAGCTTGACCGATCCGTCCGCCTGCGTTCACACGAGGACCCAGCAGAAATCCAAGATGATAACTGTTCGGCGCGGTATCCATGCGCGAAACGTCGGACAGGGCCACAAGACCGGGGCGCTGGCGCAGCGCCATCACCTTCAAACCCTGCCGAACCAAAGCGCGATTGGCATCGATCAAAGGTGCGACGTCGGCCACGGTAGCCAGCGCCACCAGATCCAGCATCGACATCAGGTCCGGCCCCTTCGCTCCTGCTTCGCGCAATTGTCGTCCGGCTTCGACCAGCATCAAGAACACCACACCTGCTGCGCAAAGATACCCCAGATCGCCGCTTTCGTCCTGGCGGTTCGGATTCACGACAGCGACGCAATCGGGCAGGGTTTCGCCCCCAAGGTGGTGATCCAGAACGATCACGTCGGCCCCCTTGGCCGCTGCGATCGGGTCATGGCTGAGTGTTCCGCAGTCAACGCAAATGATCAGATCATGCGCTTCCGCTAAATCCCGCATGGCAGGTGCATTGGGGCCATATCCTTCGTCGATGCGGTCTGGCACATACAGCGTCGCCTGCAAACCCATATGGCGCAGCCAGACCATCAGCAGCGCGGCAGAGCTGCCGCCGTCGACATCGTAATCGGCAAACACAGCGATTTTCTGACGATGTCTAACCGCGTCAAGAAAGCGTGTCGCTGCAACCTCCATGTCTTTCATCGCACGCGGGTCGGGCAGCAATTCCTTGAGCTTTGGGTCAAGGAAACCGCGAGCCTCCATCACCGGCACACCGCGTCGGGCCAGAACCTGGCACACCGCGCGTGGCAGATCAGTCTGCTGTGCCATCATTTCTGAGGCGCGCTCGACTTCGGCGCTGGGGCCAACCCAGCGTCGCCCCGTCAATGATTGTTCGACTCCTAGAAAACTCATCGCTCGCCTCTTATGCGCCAAGGCCGGACCCTTGCGGACCCGGCCTTTTCATTTTTTCAGAAATACTCTCGCCAAAGGCAATGGCGCAAGCCGTCACGCCTTGTCGTGCGGCCAGGTGGGCGTGCGATAGGACATGCGGCGCACCGACCCTGTTTTGGACCGCATCAGCAGGGTTGTGGTTTCAACCCAGCCCGGTTCACGTTTGATGCGCGGCAGCAGTGAACCACCTGTAACACCGGTTGCGGCAAAGATCACATCTGCGGTCACCATCTCATCACGCGCATAAACGCGATCCAGATCCGTGATGCCTGCTTTGGCTGCGCGCCCACGTTCGTCATCGTTGCGGAACAAGAGGCGACCAAAGATCTGACCGCCCATGCATTTCAGCGCGGCGGCAGCCAGAACACCCTCGGGCGCACCACCTTGACCCATATACATGTCGATTCCGGTCACTTCGCTTTCGGCACAGTGCATGACGCCAGCCACATCACCATCGGTGATCAGGCGGATCGAGGCACCGGTCTCGCGCACTTCGGCGATCATGGCTTCATGACGGGGACGTTCCAGAATGCAAACGGTGATGTCGGCCGGTTTGCAGCCCTTGGCCTTTGCCAATGCTTCGACGCGCTCGCGCGGGGACATGTCAAGGTTAACGACGCCCTCAGGCAGGCCGGGACCAACGGCCAGCTTGTCCATATAAACGTCCGGCGCGTGCAGCATCGATCCACGCGGACCCATGGCGATCACGGTCAGCGCGTTGGGCATGTCCTTGGCGGTCAGCGTTGTGCCTTCCAGCGGGTCCAGCGCGATGTCCACACCGGGGCCGGTGCCGGTGCCAACTTCTTCGCCGATATACAGCATGGGCGCTTCATCGCGCTCACCTTCACCGATCACCACGACACCGGCAATGTCCAGCAGGTTCAGCTGTTCGCGCATGGCGTTTACGGCTGCCTGATCGGCAGCTTTCTCATCGCCGCGCCCCACAAGCGACGCTGAGGCCAGTGCAGCCTGTTCCGCCACCCTTGCCAGCCCCAGAGACAGCAGGCGGTCGTTGAAATCGGTCTTGGCAGCACTCATTGTTCAGTATCCCTTGGTCAGTAAAGCCGTTTCTTTCGGCATAGCTTGCGTTTCATGCGGGCTGCAAGATCAAACCTTTTCAATCCGCAGCGCAACAGGCTCACCTGCCACTACATCCGTATTGCGGAAACCGTCCAGCGCCACGTTCAGTGCGGCGCGGGTGGTTTTGTGCGTAACGATTAGAACGGGGGCTGTGCTTTCCGCGTGCGCGTACTGGCGCATCCGGTCGATCGAAACGCCCGCGTCGCCCAGAATAGCCGCAACTTTTGCCAGAGCACCGGGTTTGTCTAACAGGCCAAGCCGCAGGTAATACGGCGCAGGCAGGCCAGTGACCGCGGGCTTGGCAGCCTCGAGCGATGTAGCAGGGCGGCCGAAGGTCGAAATCTGCATCCCGCGCGCCAGATCACAAACATCGCCTAGCACCGCGCTGGCCGTGGGGCCTTCGCCTGCACCGGGACCGCGCAAAACGATCTGCTCGACCGAGTCGCCTTCGATCACCACCATATTGGTGCCACCCTCCAGCTGACCCAGCGGAGAATCGCTGGGTACGAGGCAAGGTTGCATACGTTGCTCTAGCCCGCGTGCGGTGCGCTGCGCGACACCCAGCAATTTGATGCGGAAACCCATGTCGTCGGCCTGATCGATATCATCGAGGCTGATGTGCTGAATGCCTTCAATCTCGATGCCATCGAAATTCGGCTTGGTGCCAAAGGCAATCGAGGCCAGAAGCGCCAGTTTATGTGCAGCGTCGATGCCGCCCACATCCAGATTGGGGTCGGCCTCAAGATAGCCAAGCTCGGCGCATTCATCGAACAGGGCGTTATACCCCTGACGCTGTGATTGCATTCGGGTCAGGATGTAGTTGCAGGTGCCGTTCATCACGCCCATAACACGCGTGATTTCATTCCCGGCCAAACCTTCCGTTAGGGATTTGATTACCGGGATACCACCAGCAACAGCAGCCTCGAAGCGGATGACACGAGCCGCAGCTTCTGCCTGTTCTGCCAGTTCTTGTCCGTGGATGGCAAGCAATGCCTTGTTGGCAGTGACAACATCCTTGCCCGAGGTCAAAGCGGCCTCGACCGACGCCTTGGCGGGTCCGTTTTCGCCGCCCATCAACTCGACAAAAACATCGACATCGTCGCGTTTTGCCAGTGCCACCGGATCGGTTTCCCAGGCATAATCCGACAGGTTTACGCCACGATCCTTGTTGGGATCTCGTGCTGACACGGCCACGATCTCAATCGAGCGGCCCGTACGCGCTTTCAGCAAGTCGGCATGGCGGCGGACAATCTTTACGACACCGACGCCGACCGTTCCCAAGCCCGCAATTCCCAGCCGCAGTGCCTGTGTCATGTCGTATGTCCCTTTCCGCCGGATTCTAACTGTATTCGGACGTTTGTCCGATCAGCGCTGCATTAGCGGGTTCGGGCCAAGGGTGCAATCCGTCACCGGGCGAATGTGGAGGTGAAATGCTGTGCGTTAGTTGGTTTGTGCGTTTTGCAGCGCTTGGGCCTTTTGGGCGAGCGCTTCGCTTCGCTGCGTTAGGTCTTCTTCGACCGTGGCAGCTTGGCTGACCGGATCAATGGCAGGTCCCAGTGTTTCTTGCAGAGGAACAAGGCGCGGGTAGGGAGCTTTTTTCACCGAGGCCGGTTCACTGCCTTCCAACTCGGGGAAATCTGCGCAGCCGGCGCAAAGAAGGATAAACGACAGTATAGGCAGCAGTTTCATAGGGTGCGCTTTTTTGTTTTGTGTGCCGTATTGTGATGCACCTTTTGGGGCTGTCGATCAAGCGGGGTTCTATCTGAACAATTGTTCAGATATCGTAGGTACATGGCACGAACTCAAGGCTCTCACTCGGACATAACCGGCCCGCGCATTCGCAAGGCTGCTCTGAACTTGTTTGCACGACACGGCTATGCCGCCGTTTCGATGCGGCAGATCGCGAAAGAAGTCGGAGTGCAGGCTGGGGCGTTGTACAATTACACGCCGGACAAGCAAAGCTTGTTGTACCGATTGATGCGTGAACACATGCAGGAGTTGTTGTCTGCATTTAGCGAATTGCAGGGCGGCGAAGACGCTCCACAAGCATTGCGCCAGTTCGTCGGGTTTCACATTCGCTTCCACCTGCAACGCCCTGATGAGGTATTCATAGCCTATATGGAGTTGCGAAATCTCTCGCCAGAAAACTTCGCCGAAATAGAAGACCTTCGTCGACAGTACGAAAACGCGCTGGAAAACATCCTTCACGCGGGGCAGCAGGCCGGTCAGTTTGCAATTCCAGACACTAAGATTGCGACGCTTGCCGTGATTGCCATGTTGAACGGTGTGATGACCTGGTATCGATCTGGCGGTCGATTGTCGCTGGATGAGGTCGAACAGATCTATTGGAACATGGTACACAAGGCGGTGACGGCCTGACAACGTCAAGCCGCCAATAGGTCAGTGTGCGGGGCGAATGAACGTCCCGTTTCGCAGCTCCCGAAACGCTTGTTCCAGTTCGGCCCTTGTGTTCATCACAATTGGACCGTGCCACGCGACTGGTTCATCAATCGGAGCACCAGAGATCAACAAAAACCGAACACCTTCCTGGCCTGCCTGAACGGTGATTTCGTCCCCGGTGCCAAAGCGGACAAGGGTCCGGTCGCCAGACATATCGCGGATGTTGACCTCTTGCCCGGCGACCTCTTTTTCCAACAGCACGCCTGTTGGCTGCGAAGCGTCGGCAAAGGCGGCCTGACCCTGGAACACATACGCGAAGGCTCGGCGATAGGTGTCGATCCGAAAGGTCTTTTTCACACCTGCGGGGATCGAGATGTCCAGGTATTGCGGGTCTGCCGCGATACCATCCACCGGCCCGGTCTTACCCCAGAAGTCTCCAACAATCACACGAACAGTTGTGCCGTCGTCATCGATGATTTCGGGAATGTCTTTGCTTTGAACATCCTGATAGCGAGGGGCGGTCATCTTCTGATCCGAGGGCAGGTTGCCCCACAATTGAAATCCGTGCATCTGCCCCGAGGTGTTTCCGTGCGGCATTTCCTGATGCAGTATACCTGACCCGGCCGTCATCCATTGCACGTCGCCCGCACCCAAGGTGCCGGTGTTGCCCAATGAATCGGAATGCTCGACCGATCCGGCCAGAACATAGGTGATTGTCTCGATCCCGCGATGCGGATGCCAGGGAAACCCGGCCTGATAGTCCTGCGGCCTTTCGTTTCGAAAGTCGTCAAACAGAAGAAAAGGGTCCAGTTCCGACGGGTCTTGAAACCCGAACGCACGATGCAGTTTCACTCCGGCCCCTTCCATCGTGGGAATGGCCTGACGCGTTTCCAATGTAGGTCTGAGCGACATGATAAACTCCGGTTCGTTTGAGCAGCATGTAATCTCTGCGCCTGTGCAGTCAATTTGCGCGAACAAACCGAACCTGTGCGAATTTGCAACTTAACCAACCCCCTGTTGTTTCCCATTCAAAGAAGCTAAATCGTGGGGAACAAATTGGGAGATATTGATGCAGGACGACGTGTTGGCAACGATTCAGGCATCCTCGCCCAGACGCTGGGCCGGGGTAGGGATGCTGACAACGGTCGGGGCGCTGGTGACGTATGTTGCCTTGGCGTCGCCGCCCGAGCCGATGTGGCAAGTGTTTTTGTTTGCTGTGGGTGGCGCATCCCTGTGGCTGGCCTACCGCGTCTGGCATGCGACACAGGATTGCATAGAACTGACTCAATCCGAACTACGCACGGGCTCGGGTCAGATCATCGCAAGAATCGAAGATATTGAGACTGTCGATAGAGGTGTTTTTGCCTTCAAACCGTCAAATGGCTTTCTGGTTCGCATGCGCCACAAGATGTCATACAAATGGGCACCAGGGCTTTGGTGGAGGCTTGGTCGTAGGGTGGGCGTGGGCGGCATGACAGCTGCCGCCGAGGCCAAGTTCATGTCAGAGGCTTTAAACGTTATTATCGCAGACAAAGGGCGTCTTCGCTAAATTGCACGCCACTTCGTTTGTGAATCTCGGCCTGGTAAAGATGAAGTTTTCAAAGGTAATTCCAGTGGCGAAGTCCCAGCCGGGTCTAAATGTCGGAATATACTCGTTTGATGTCTCGACCAGAATGAGCGTGTCCTGATTGGTCATCGGCGGCAGACGGGTTTCGATTTCGTCGATGTTGTTGTTGTCCCACGATTGCTCAAAACCGCGTACAGTGGACCACCGCACATAGTGACGGTCATCGTCTTCGTCGAATAAGATAAGCGACACCCGCATTTTCATCTCAGACCGATTATTGATCATCTTGCCCGCCAAATCGTGAAGCGAGTCGAAATATGTATCGGTTACGGCTTGAGTTTCACGTGAGATTAAATCGCTGATTGTATAAGCGGCCTTAAGATTCGACGCGCTTTGACGAAACCCTTCGAACGCTGTGAAGGTGAACGTGATCGTCCACAACATAAGCGGGAAGATCATAAGCGCTTCAACGGAAAGAATACCGCTTTCATCGTTCTTGAAGCCTTTGATGCGGTTTTTTAAATTACTGAGTGTAGACATGATCTTACAGCGGCTCCTGTACAAATGCTGTCGTCGCGGTGACTGCGTAATGGCCAGTGTCATCGGGAACAACTTTTGCAATTGCGGACGCCTCCAGAATTGGATCGATACGCAAGCAGGCCCGCAAGATCATCAACTCGTTGGATTGCCCACTTTTAAAGTCCAGCACGGGTTTTGGATCTTCCGAGCTGTCAGTGCATGGAACTTTGTCCGAAAGAACGATACCTGTGAACGCATCTTGTTGGATCATCTGCAGTCGCAGGTTCCCAACACAGTCCGTGATGCCAGATACGTCACAAATCCTTGTCTTGATGTCGTCGTGGTTCCAGTTGGTACCAGTGCCCAAACGAATGTCCCTCACGATAAGGTCAACTCCGCGTTCCAACGCCGCGTGACGCATCGTGATTAACGACAGTTCGGCACCCGCGACAAGAAATGCCAAGAAAAACGGAACAAGCATGACAAACTCGATCGTCGCGCTCCCCGTCTCGGACCTACGAAACGGCCCGAGTTTCGACAGCATTCTGCGGATCATTGGGTCAGCCTCAATTTATGGATGGAAGAGGCGATGGATTCGAATGCTTTTTCAAGGTCGAGTCCACTAACATCATAGACGTGGCTGTCCGAGCTTGCGCAGTTTTGGAGCGTTCTGAAGCCCGCACGCGGTGCTTCAAATGCGATGCCATAGACAATAATACCTTGGTCTTTCGCTGCACCACACACATGTTTCGTGTGCTGGTTTTTCGCCGAAGTCTCTACTTTCGAGTAGGCTTTGGAGTACCATTCCGCCCAACCGCTGGATTGCCAGTAGTAATTGTATCTGGCGTTCCAGGCCAATGAGACACGGTTAAACAGCTCGGGATAGGTCAGGCGAACCGCCGTTCCGGTTTCCTTGTTCAATTCCGTCTCAGGCTCGGGGTTTCCGAAGGGATGATCCGCCCAAGCGTTTTGCTGGGGCCAGAAATAGTTCGGTCGGCCCTGGGAGTGATACACGGTATACTCACCAGCATCGGAATTGTACCAAACGTCTGACATACCTTCGCGCAGCGAAGGATTGAGCATGTATTGGTCTGTGTTCTGACCGTCCGTCATTACGATGATAATTTTAAGAACGTTCGAGTCGTAATCAGTGGGACGTACCGAAAACTTGCTAGGAACAATTGTTGACGGTGCATATGCAGGGTCTTGTTCCGTCGAAAGTTGCTGCACAATTGGCCGAGTGCTGGGGTCCAAAAGGGCAGTTCCCCACTTCACTCCGATATCAATCGATGTGTTTCCACCCGGTGTGAGCGATGCGATTTGCCCAAGGAGCTTATCCATATTGTCGGTCACAGGAGTGATTGCGCTGCCTGCGCGAACTGGGCAAACGGGCAGGGCGATTGAACCTTCGGAATAGGTGAAAGGATCGAAATGAGCCGTGCGTTCCAACCTGTCACCTACGTGCAGGTCGGCATCACTGTACTGTTCCGGAATAAAGTTCACGCAATGCGAATAGCTATGCTCCTGCGTAACGTCGGTAAACTTGTCCAGAATTGACGCGCCAGCGTTGACCTGCGTTGCGTATGGTACGATTGAGATAGAAATCTCGCCATTGCCGGATTTGTCGAGCATAAGCTTGACAAACTCGGACGCTGCCTGCTGCAGAACCTTGATCTTGGATTCCCCAGGTGTCGCAGATGCTCGAGACATGGATCCGGAAATATCAAGGACCAGAGAAATTTCCACTGCACCAATCGATTCTTCGGCCGCGCTGGTGGCCCTCATCCCTAGTTCGGTTACTTGTCCGTAACGCAGGTATCGAGTCTCCATGACCGCTTCAGCAGACGCTGTTACCGATCTGGAACCAAACCCTTCGACCACTGTGGTAACGGCATTGAGGTTGCCCAGTCCAGCTTTGTCCATATACGCGTCTACAACGTCTTTGGCAGGAAGTTGCTGGTCAAGGTCAGCCGCGGCCAGGACAGCACGGTCCAAAGTGGATTGCAGGCTCGCGCGGTCGCGTTCATACTTCATGAATTCCATCGACATGCCTGTGACCGCAAGCATGAGAACCATCATAAACAAAACAAAGATAGTGAATGTACCATCTTCTTCTTTGGCAAACTTGCGAATTTCGGAAGCGCGACGCTTGAGTGTCGAACCGTTATTCTGAAGCGAGTATTTAATCATTTTGATGACTCCGCTCCGCACATGGAGTTCGTGCGATATGAAAAGAGATTTGGGTTAAATTTAATTTTCAATCATGGCGTGAATTGGGCGAAAAAGGCTTGGTTTTGGCCTTTTTGCGCGTATTTCGGGTATAAAACTGTGCGCCGTGACCGTTCTGTCGATGAAATGAAAACAATTCATTAACAGTTGAGGCGATTGCCCGACTCACCTCGTTTGGTGACGTATTTGTTAACGAAATGATGAAAAAAAGTGCATTGTTTGATTGCAGCCTGACGCAACTGGTGCGACAAAACGTCATGACGTTACGTCTGGTATCGATACGGAGGAATGTATGACCGGCATCAAAGAACCCAGCTTTCGTGAGAGTGTTGATCTCATGTTCAACAGGGCAGCGTCACTAATGGACCTGCCGCCAGGGCTGGAACAAAAGATCCGGGTGTGCAACGCAACGTATACGGTTCGTTTCGGGGTGCGTCTGCGGGGTGAAATCCACACGTTTACTGGCTATCGCTCAGTCCACTCTGAACATATGGAGCCGGTCAAAGGTGGTATTCGTTACGCCACTGCCGTTAACCAGGACGAAGTTGAGGCGCTCGCTGCGCTGATGACCTACAAGTGCGCGCTTGTCGAAACGCCGTTTGGTGGATCGAAAGGCGGGTTGTGCATCGATCCGCGCCAGTATGAAGAGCATGAACTGGAACAAATCACGCGGCGCTTTGCTTATGAACTTGCGAAGCGTGACCTGATCAACCCGTCGCAAAACGTACCGGCCCCTGACATGGGCACGGGCGAACGTGAAATGGCGTGGATGGCTGATCAATACGCGCGCATGAATACGACTGATATCAATGCACGGGCCTGTGTGACCGGCAAGCCGCTGAATGCAGGCGGTATAGCCGGGCGGGTTGAGGCAACCGGGCGCGGCATTCAATACGCGCTGCGCGAGTTTTTCCGTCATCCCGAAGACATCGCCAAGGCGGGGCTGGAAGGCAGCCTGGACGGTAAGCGCGTTGTTGTGCAGGGGCTTGGCAACGTGGGTTACCACGCGGCGAAGTTCCTCAGCGAAGAAGATGGCTCTCGCATCGTGGGGATCATCGAATGGGATGGCGCGCTGTACAACCCCGACGGTATCGACGTAGAGGCGGTTCGGCAGTGGATCGTCAAACATGGCGGCGTCAAGGACTACCCTGATGCGACCCACTCGGCCGAAGGTGCAAGTGTGTTGGAAGCGGATTGCGACATTCTGGTCCCGGCGGCCTTGGAGGGGGTGATCAACCTGTCCAATGCCGAGCGGATCAAAGCACCGCTGATCATCGAAGCGGCGAACGGTCCAGTGACGGCGGGTGCGGATGAAATCCTGCGAAAAAAGGGCACGGTGATCATCCCGGACATGTATGCCAACGCAGGTGGTGTGACGGTCTCGTACTTCGAATGGGTCAAAAACCTCAGCCATATCCGCTTTGGCCGGATGCAGCGACGCCAGGAAGAAGCGCGCCATGAACTGATCGTCAGTGAATTGGAGCGTTTGGACCGTTATCTGGGCGAGGCCTGGTCGATGTCTCCGGATTTCAAAGCCAAATACCTTAAAGGTGCGGATGAGTTGGAACTTGTCCGGTCGGGCCTGGATGACACTATGCGCATTGCCTATCAATCCATGCGCGAGGTCTGGCACAGCCGTGATGATGTCGAGGATCTTCGGACCGCGGCCTATATCGTCGCAATTGACCGTGTGGCCAGCAGCTATCGGGCCAAGGGGCTATGATAACGGCCGGAGGGGGAGGGCGTTCCACCCCCTCCGCAACGCAAAACCCTGAACACGTTTCCCAAATGGTAATGGCGGGTCTGTCTGTGGGCGGGTAAGCTACGGTCAAACCAATGATTCCGGGAGACCTCAATGTTGCGTATCGCTATCGCTGCTGTTGTGCTTGCCACACCCTTGGCTGCAGCTGAAACCAAGGAACAAAGCTGCAAGTATCAGGCCGACGTCGTTGCCGCGATCCAGCAGGCGCGTCTGGACAGGGTGAAGGAGCGCGACGTTCCGAAGGCTGTGGCTGACAGTGGCCCGACCTGGCCCGAGAATTACAATGCCGCGATCCCACTGATTACGCCTTGGGTCTACGAACAGAAGATGCGAGACGTGCGCAAGAAAGATTTGGGCGCGGCCTGGTTGGAGCTGTGTTTGCAGCAGTAATCCACATTCCCGCATTTCCTTGTGGATAAGCCCGCGCCATCCCCTTGGCGTGGGTTTTCATTTCTGGCAGGTTTGATCTATGTCTTTGCCCCCCGGATTTCTGGATGAGTTGCGCACCCGGCTAAGCCTGTCTCAGGTCGTCGGGCGCAAAGTCATGTGGGATCAGCGTAAATCCAATCAGGGCAAGGGGGATATGTGGGCCCCATGCCCGTTTCACCATGAAAAGACGGCCTCGTTCCACGTCGATGACCAAAAGGGATTCTATTACTGCTTCGGCTGTCACGCGAAAGGCGATGCGATCAGTTTTGTGAAGGAGACCGAGAATGTCTCGTTTATCGAAGCAGTCGAGATACTAGCGCGTGAGGCTGGGATGCCCATGCCCGCACGCGATCCCAAAGCGCAGGAAAGGCAGGACCGCCGGTCGCAACTGGCCGATGTGATGGAGCAGGCGGTGCAGTTCTTCCGCCTGCAGCTCAAGACCGGTGCAGGGGCGACTGCACGCGATTACCTTGCGGGCCGAGGGCTGGATGCCCAGGCGCTGGATCGGTGGGAGATCGGATTTGCCCCGGACGGCTGGCAGGCGCTGTGGGATCATTTGCGCGGTAAGAATGTGGCTGAGGATCTGATCCTTGGGGCGGGGCTGGCCAAGCCGTCGAACAAGGGTAAGAAGCCCTACGACACGTTCCGTAACCGGATCATGTTCCCCATCCGCGATGCGCGTGGACGCTGTATCGCGTTTGGCGGTCGGGCGATGGATCCAAATGACAACGCCAAGTATCTGAACTCTCCCGAGACCGAGTTATTCGACAAAGGGCGCAGTCTCTATAACCATGGTCCTGCGCGGCAGGCGTCCGGCAAGGGGCAGCCGCTGATCGTGGCTGAAGGGTATATGGACGTAATCGCGCTGGCCGAGGCGGGTTTTGGAGCATCAGTTGCCCCTTTGGGCACAGCCATCACCGAGCATCAGCTACAATTGCTCTGGCGTGTTTCCAATGAACCGATCATCGCGCTTGACGGTGACACGGCGGGTCTGCGTGCGGCGATGCGCGCCGTCGATCTGGCCTTGCCGTTGCTCGAGGCAGGAAAATCTCTGCGCTTTGCTTTGATGCCAGAAGGCAAAGACCCCGATGATCTGTTGCGGGCAGAAGGGCCGGGGGCCGTGCAATCGGTGTTGGAAAGCGCCATTCCGATGGTCAAACTGCTGTGGCAGCGCGAAACCGAAGGTAAGATTTTTGACAGCCCCGAGCGCAAGGCGGCACTGGATAAATCCCTGCGGGAAAAGCTCAAGCTGATCCGTGACCCGTCGATCCGATCGCATTACGGGCAAGAGATCAAGGATTTGCGCTGGCAACTTTTCCGTCCCCAGCGCCAACCACAGAACCGACAGTGGCAACCGCGTGGTAAGTGGCAACCGCCGCAATCGGCAACGCCGGGTGCGCGGGCGTCTTTCCTGGCATCGTCCGAGACCGCTGATATTCAACTGCGCGAGGCGGCCATTCTCGCCATTTCTATCCTCAACCCACAGGTCGTTGTCCAGTTCGAGCACCAGCTTGAAGACATGGAATGTCTCAACCCCGAATACGCTGCCCTGCGGGACGCCATTCTGCGCCACGCGATTCATGATCCGGATCATCTGAAAGACCACATTGTGGATTCTTTAGGTCACCAGCCCCTTGAAAACCTGCTGGCCCTTCGCCATGTCGCAGTGATCCCCTGTGTGTACAAACCGGGCGATGTTGAAAAGGCCGAGATGACACTGGCCGAGGAACTCGCAAAGATCAAAGCGCTCCGGGGGTTGGATGCTGAGATAGCCGAAGCGGCGGAGGAATTGTCTGATCTGGCCGATGAGGCGCTGACATATCGGCTGGCGCAAGCCGCTGAAGAGCGCAACCGAACAAGCCGCAGCCAGAACGAAGACAGGGCCGTTTTCGACATTGCCGACAATGGAGCGCGAATCAACCGCGACGAGAAAGACGCGTTCGAGGCAATCATGTCCGGTATCAATTTCGAGCGGAAACGCCGGTAAACTGGTGTTTTCATAAGGCACTGGAAAAGAAAAACGGGTAAACGGGTGGCCGAATCACTTCTAAGCGCTAATGATTCGGTTCAAACGAATCACCCATCCCTGCAGGAGCATTGAATGGCCGCCAAAGACACGACCGAAGATCGCAAATCCGAAGAGCAGGAACAGGAAATCTCGCTGGACATGAGCCAGGCCCAGGTCAAGAAGATGATCGCCGAGGCCCGCGAGAAAGGTTACATCACCTACGACCAGCTCAACCAGGTTCTGCCACCGGATCAGGTCAGCTCGGAACAGATCGAAGACGTAATGTCGATGCTGTCCGAGATGGGCATCAACATCATCGAAGATGAAGAGGCAGAAGAGGAAGAGAACAAGGGCTCGACCGAACTGACCACCACCGAAAGCAACCGTGAGGTTGCGTTGGCCGGGGCCGCCACCGAAAAACTGGATCGGACCGACGATCCCGTTCGCATGTATTTGCGCGAAATGGGATCGGTTGAACTGCTGAGCCGTGAAGGCGAGATTGCCATCGCTAAACGGATCGAAGCCGGCCGCAACACCATGATCGCTGGATTGTGCGAAAGTCCGTTGACGTTCCAGGCGATCACAATCTGGCATGACGAATTGCTGTCCGAAGACATTCTTCTACGCGACGTCATCGATCTGGAAACCACCTTTGGCAACCAGATGGACGAAGACGGCGATGTGGAAGAGCCTGTGGTCGACACGTCCGCTGTGCAGGCGGCCAAGCCTGCGAAAGATACCGGCCCCGAGCTGGATGCTGACGGCAACCCGCTGAACAATGACGACGATGACGACGACGATGATCAGGCCAACATGTCGCTGGCCGCGATGGAAGCGGCGTTGAAGGATCAGGTTCTGACCACGCTCGAACGCATTTCGACCGATTTCTCGATGTTGTCGGAAATGCAGGACAGCCGGATTTCAGCCACCCTGAACGAGGACGGCTCGTTTAGTAAAAAGGACGAAGAAACCTATCAGAAGCTGCGTGCCGAAATCGTTGAACTGGTGAATGGTCTTCACCTGCACAACAACCGGATCGAAGCGCTGATCGACCAGCTCTACGGTATCAACCGTCGAATCATGTCTCTGGACAGCGCGATGGTAAAATTGGCGGATCAGGCACGCATCAACCGTCGTGAGTTCATCGAAGCGTACCGGGGCCGCGAACTGGACCCGAACTGGCTGGCAGAGATGGCTGAAAAGCCGGGCCGTGGCTGGCAAATGTTCATCGAACGCTCGACCGCCAAGGTTGAAGAACTGCGCAACGACATGGCGCAGGTCGGTCAGTATGTTGGTCTCGATATCTCGGAATTCCGCCGCATCGTGCAGCAGGTTCAAAAGGGTGAGAAAGAAGCCCGTCAGGCCAAGAAAGAAATGGTCGAAGCCAACCTGCGTTTGGTGATCTCGATCGCCAAAAAGTACACGAACCGTGGCCTGCAATTCCTTGATCTTATTCAGGAAGGCAACATTGGCCTGATGAAAGCGGTGGACAAGTTCGAATACCGTCGCGGCTACAAGTTCTCGACCTATGCGACTTGGTGGATCCGTCAGGCGATCACGCGGTCTATCGCGGATCAGGCGCGGACGATCCGTATCCCGGTTCACATGATCGAAACGATCAATAAGCTGGTCCGCACGGGACGCCAGATGCTGCACGAAATCGGTCGCGAGCCGACGCCGGAAGAGTTGGCCGAAAAGCTGCAGATGCCGCTTGAGAAGGTTCGCAAGGTGATGAAGATCGCCAAGGAACCGATCTCATTGGAAACTCCGATTGGCGACGAGGAAGACAGCCAGTTGGGCGATTTCATCGAGGACAAGAATGCTGTGCTGCCGCTGGACAGCGCCATTCAAGAAAACCTCAAGGAAACCACGACACGGGTTCTGGCCTCGCTTACGCCGCGTGAGGAACGCGTTCTGCGGATGCGTTTTGGCATCGGTATGAACACCGATCACACCTTGGAAGAAGTGGGTCAGCAATTCAGCGTGACCCGCGAACGGATTCGTCAGATCGAGGCGAAGGCGCTGCGCAAGTTGAAGCACCCCAGCCGATCTCGAAAACTGCGGTCTTTCCTGGATCAGTAAGTCCAAAGGCGCCTCGTCCGAGGCGCCTTTTTTATTCGGTCTTCACGATGGCCTGTTCTCTTATCACATTGGCGGGAAATCACACGGGATGGGCGGCGTCCCTGTCTATATCTGTTTTGTCCACTCACGGGACGGGGCCGGGGCGAGGCTTTCGGGCTTATGACCCCCGGTCTCACCGCTGAAGGGGATGTTCGACGCGGGTCTTGAAAGCGCTTGGTGGTTGGCCAGTCCAGCGTTTAAAGGCGGTCGAGAAGGCGGCCTGATCTGCGTACCCGAGTGAAAATGAAATCTCTGACAGAGTCATCCGGTTGGTCAGGAAGGTCTGGGCAAGATCACACCTGAGGTCGTCCACGATGTCGCGATAGCTTGTGCCTTCTTCTTTCAGGCGACGGCCAAAGGTTCTAAGGCTCATTCCGAGGTTCGAAGCTATGACCTCGGCCTGTGGGATTGTGCCGGGCAGGGATCGGGTGATTAGCCCTTCGGTCCGAGCACGGATCGAGTGTTCGGGTTTCTTGCGTTCCGCCAGTAGGCGCTCTGCGTATTCCAAAAGATGCTCGCGCAGTTTGGGATCATAAGTCGGAACCGGCAGATCCAGTGCCGAAAGGGGCAAAACAATCTCAATCTTTTCCGATCCAAAGACCACCGGAAAACCTGCAAGTTTTTCAAAGCTTTTGATATGATCCCCAACCTCATGCTGAAACCTTATCTCAATCGGGTTCAGGTTGATCTGAGTCAGGTTCCGCATTCTTGCGAGGGCGGCGAAGATCAGAAATTCGGTGCGCCGGTGATAGCGGGCAAAACCCGCATCTTTCCAATCGGCTTCCAAAGTAGCGAAATTCCCGGCGATACGCAGACTAAGCGCGATGGCCGGGTCGATGATGCCGTGAAAGCGCGAAAGGTTCTCCATCACCTGTTTCAGGTCGCGTGAATACTTGCTGATATAAGCCGTCACGGTCGAGGCGGATGTGACCTCAAGCCCGGTACGGGCCGCAAAGGTAATGTCTTTGGTCGCGTCACATGCGAAGCGGACGAACAGGGCCTCTGTCTGAATACTGCAGGTTTCAACCGGTGGGGCGACATCCTGCGGCCTGAGGCCGGTTCGCTTCAGGACAGCCTTAGACAACTCTCCGTTTCCACTGTGACGATCCAGCGCCTGAATAATGAAATGTAGACGGCCAACATCCACGTCCATCGCGCAACAATACCTTACGATTACAAAACAATAGACAGCATATCATAGAATTTCGAATGACACTTGGGATTTTGACGGTCGCGACATCATGTGATGGCAGAAACGCAAAAGAAACTGGCCAGATCGCACATGGGTTTTGCGGTGTGAACACCCAGATAAGCTGTGTTGCCGGGTCAGCACCTTTAGGGGATGAGGTCAGAGCCTTCGGAGAAATCACCACTCTCTGCTCAGCGCTCCCCGGCACGCCCTCCTTCACAGATGTCGCATTGTTCAGGAGCTACAGATTTGACACCCTGTGAGAATGGCGGTCTCACGAATGTTAACGATATGCCGGAAAGTGCTGTAAGTTCAAAAGTCTACGGTCAAAACTTGATTGTGTTTGATGGCCAGTGCGTGCTGTGTTCGGGTTTCTTCAGATTCATGCTCAGACATGATCGGTCGCGGTGCTTTCTGTTCGCAACTGCCCAATCCCCGCTTGGGCAGAAGCTCTATCAAGAGCTGGACCTGCGCACGCAAGACTTTGAAACCAACTTGGTGATCGTGGATGGAGTGGTCTATCAGCATCTGGATGCGTTTGCCGCAGCTATGCGTCAACATTCCCGCAATGTGGCGGCTGTTGTCACTGTGCCGTTTCTTGCCCAATGCGCTCAAAAACCCTGCGTATCGTCTGATCGCGCGAAACAGGTATAAACTGTTCGGAAAATCCAGCACTTGTCTGGTACCGGGGCCTGACATTTGGGCGCGATTTGTGAGCGATGGTTATTGATGATGAATGACCCGTTCTTGCAGGCATTGGGATCGGTCGAGTATTTACCCGCTGCGGTTCTTCGCCTGCACAGCACAGAAGGATTGTATTCCGGCCAATGTGATATCGAGCCAGGCAGAGGTGTGTTGGCGGCGGTTGCCACCTATCTGGCCGGATTTCCCCCTAGTGGAAAAGATGTTGCGGTCTCGGTTTCGATCCGCGACCGGGGCAAAGCAGTGTCCTGGGAGCGCGACTTTGGCGGGCATCGCACCACTTCGCACCTGACATACGATGAAAACCGGAAATGCGTTCGTGAAGACTTTGGTGCGATTTCGATTTGGTTGCGACCCGCTTGGCAGAACGATGCACTGCACATCGAAATTCATCGCTTGACCATCTTTGGTATTTTGATGCCCGCCTTTGCGTTGCCGCGCTCTCGCACGCGAGAATGGCAGGATGCACAAGGGCGATTCCGGTTTGATGTCTCAGCCCGGGCACCGGGTTTGGGATTGCTGATCCGGTATCGCGGGTGGCTCACGCCGGATCACACAATGCAGGGGGCTGGCTGAATTGGTCGTGAGGGGCACTGTGCAATGCAAGAAGCTGGACTAACCTATCTGGGACACACAATCAGGGAAGATTAACGATGAAAAAGTTATACACATTTGCCGCGTTGGCGACCGTTGCCTTTAGTGTTCCCATGGCCGCCGATGCTGCGCGGAACGGGTATCGTACTGAGCCGATCAACGCCACGGATTTCGAAGTTATACCGCGTGGGGATCAGCGCACAGAAGGCTATTGGTGTGCGGCTGCGGATTATGCGCGCCGGACCTTGGGGTTGGGTTGGCAAGACAGGATCTACGTGTTGCGCGGATACGGGCCCAGTGTCACCACCGGTCGCAGAACGGCAGTTCAGTTTTCGATCAAGCAACCTGAGACCGCCGAGGTGCAACCCAGCAGCTTTATTTCGTTCGGGTTTCAACCTGGCAACAGTGAATCTGTACAAGGTGCAAACTCACGGTGTAACTATCGGCCGTTCTTCAACGACTGATAAACCCACAGGATCGTCACGATGCAGACTGAATTCGTTGTGCACACCCAAGGCCCGGGGCTTTACGAATTCACGTCTGACATCCGGGAATGGGCGGATCAGTGGTCTGCCGATGGCGTTCTGACGCTGTTCGTTCGCCATACTTCGTGTTCCCTGCTGATCCAAGAAAACGCCGACCCCGAGGTTCAAACCGACCTTCAGGCGTTTTTCGAACGACTTGTGCCTGCGTCCGACCATCCGGCAATGTCTTACCTGCGGCACACATATGAAGGACCAGATGACATGCCTGCGCATATCAAGGCTGCACTTATGCCTGTGTCGTTGACGATCCCTGTGTCTCAAGGGCGGATGGTTCTTGGAAACTGGCAGGGGATTTACCTGTTTGAACACCGCACTGCACCTCATCAAAGACGTGTCGCCGCGCATCTGGCCTGACCCTTTATCTAGCGGTTGAAAATTCCGACTACCCAAATCCTAGCGGCTGCCCTATAGTTGTGGATAAGTAAGCCGCAGCGCTTACAAAAAGAGGCCGAACAAGGGACGAGGAGACGGCGGATGCGCTGCCCGTTTTGCGGAAATATCGACACTCAGGTAAAAGACTCACGCCCGGCAGAGGACCACGTGGCTATCCGCCGACGCCGGTTTTGCCCGGCCTGTGGAGGGCGGTTCACAACGTACGAGCGTGTGCAACTGCGAGATCTGGTGGTCATTAAAACCAACGGCAAGCGCGAGGATTTCGACCGCGACAAGCTGGAGCGTTCGATCCGCATCTCGATGCAGAAACGGCCTGTTGATCCGGAACGGATCGATCAGATGATCTCGGGCATCGTGCGTCGGCTGGAAAGCATGGGCGACACTGATATTCCGTCAAACAAGATCGGTGAGATCGTCATGGAAGCTCTGGCGCGGATCGATACCGTCGCCTATGTTCGCTTTGCGAGTGTGTATAAGAATTTCCAGGCGGCCGATGATTTCGAGGAGTTTGTCCACGAACTGCGCCCGCCGCAGCCTCCGACGGACGAGTGAACGAAACAGATAAGCGATTTATGGCGCTGGCCCTGTCATTGGGGCGGCGCGGCCAAGGGACGTGCTGGCCGAACCCAGCTGTGGGCTGTGTCATCGTGCGCGATGGCCGGATCATCGGGCGCGGTTGGACCCAACCGGGGGGGCGTCCGCATGCCGAGACCGAGGCGTTGGCCCAAGCCGGACAGGCCGCGCGTGGCGCTACCGTCTATGTAACATTAGAACCCTGCGCGCATCACGGCAAAACGCCGCCCTGCGCCGAAGCTTTGATTGCAGCCGGCGTCGCCCGCGTTGTGGCCGCCGTGGAAGACAGCGACCCGAGGGTGGCAGGGCAGGGCTTTGCCATGTTGCGCGAGGCTGGAATCGAGGTCGAAACAGGCGTTCTGGCAGAACAGGCGGAGCAGGATCTGGAAGGTTTTTTCTTAAAGACCGAACAGGGACGGCCGTTTGTGACCCTCAAACTGGCCAGCAGTTTTGATGGTCGGATCGCTACCTCAACCGGACACAGTCAATGGATCACCGGACCTAAGGCGCGGCGTGTCGTGCACGCGATGCGCGCCCGCCACGATGCGGTGATGGTAGGGGCAGGGACGGCGCGTGCCGATGATCCCTCGCTGACAGTGCGAGACCTGGGTGTCGCGCATCAGCCGGTGCGCGTGGTGGTGTCGCGTCACATGGACATCTCTTTGATGGGGCAGTTGGCACGCACTGCAGCGAAAACACCGGTATGGCTCTGTCATGCCCATCATCCTGATCCAGAGCGTGCACGCGCTTGGGAGGGTCTTGGCGCAAAACTTATCCCGTGCGCCTTGAAAGATCATCATATTGACGCGCTGGATCTGCTTCAGCAATTGGGGCAGGCCGGCCTGACAAGCGTATTCTGCGAAGGCGGGGCGGCTCTTGCGGCTTCGCTTTTGGCCGAGGATCTGGTGGACGAACTGGTGGGCTTCACCGCTGGGGTGACCATCGGAGCCGACGGGCTTTCGGCCGTTGGATCTCTGGAACTTAAGACACTGGACGAAGCACCAAGGTTCGAGCTGATTGAAACGCAGGTTGTGGGCGGGGATATCCTGCACTGCTGGCGCAAACCCTCGCTGTAGGATTAACGCCACAAATGCGCGTGGGTCGCAAACGCGCCCTGAAGTTTCGACAGCACTCGATTTACCGGCCCAGTGGGCACAGAATTCCCTTGGGCAAGACGCTCTACCGCCACTTCCACCGGACAGGGCTGGCCTGTGACGGGATCGAAGTAGCGGGGATAGTCGATCAGGGTTGCATGTACCAACCCCGTCAACGACGGTCTCGCACCGCGCCGAACTGGAACCGCCCCTAGATCGGTGGTCAGGCCCCAACCGGCATAGAACGGTGCGCCGAGGGTTGTAACCTTTACCCCGCGCAACAAAGCCTCGAACCCCAGAAGCGATGTCATTGTCCAGACTTCTTGGACATGGGGCAGAAGCGAGGCGGGATCTGTGTCAGCGACGACTATGTCGGCCAACGTCGCGGCGTCGATCCTGCCTTCGCGCAGCCCGGCTTCAACATCGGGGTGCGGCTTGTAGATCAGGATTGCGTTTGGATTGGCGTTGCGGGCAGCTTTCAGCAGATCCAAATTGCTGCGCACCGTGCTGGTGCCCAGCAGGACCGAGGCATCATCCTCAACCTGTCCCGGCACTAAAATACGATGCCCTTCGGGCAGGGCGGAGGCGGGCTGGCCCATATTGTATTTGCTCAATCCCTCTGCCAACAACCGCTGTATCAGGCGCTCGGCCCGCAATTCCTGATCCGGGCGCAGAGTTTCACGTCGACTGATCAGGTCTTCTAACTGGCTAGGTTTTGTCGGATCGTAGTAAATGCCGATTTCATCCGTCACCAACGAGAGTGGAGGGACAAGTTCTGCCCCCAAGCCACGCGACCTCAGAAACCCGTCTTCGACCCGCACCGCACCATCGGTGTCGCGTGCCTGATTGGCCCAGACCATATGTGGGCGCTCTGCAGTTTCGGGCTGTGCCGCTGTAAATCGCAGCTTTGCGTGCTGCCCGAATATCTGCTGCAGATGCTTGCGTTTCCACAGCCGCATACCAGAGGCGGTCCATCCGTTCCGGTCCTGCCGCCACGCGCGGGTTTGCGCTTCGAGCGTGTCCAGCACTGTTTCAAGTTCGCATAGTTTATCCCGAAAAGGATCGTACCATGTGGGGTACAGCAGCATAGCTGCAGCGAAAAGCTGAGCGCGGGTCAGGTTGCGTTGGCGGCGCGTAATTGGGTTCTCATCCTGTGTCAGGCCCCAGCCAGCGTAGAATGGCTGACCGAACACACGTGGTTTATGACCGGCCAGGATAGCTTCGAACCCCAGTTGTGAGGACACAGTATAAACGGCAACAGCACCTTCCAGCAGGGGCCAGGGGCTGATCGGGTCGCTGAACATCGAAACGCTGTCTGAAAGCTCCTGATCCGTGAAATGCCCTTGGCGATAACCCGCCTGTGTTTCCGGGTGTGTTTTGATCAGGATACGCGCACCGGGGTTTTCCTCTTGTGCGACAAACAGCATTTCAAGGAACCGCGCCCGGTCCGCGCCGCTGGCTGTAACCGCAGCGTCGCCCACCGTTTGATCGACGACCAGAACATATCCGGGGTCCGGAGGGGTCAAGGCCAGATCAAAGGCGGAATATTTGCTGAGATGCAGTTCTTTGATCCGTTCGATTGCAGCGCGCGCGCGATTCAGCAGGGCGGTGTCGTCCAACGGCTCATTGATCAGAGTCTTTTCAAGGTCCGATGGGGCTGACGCGTCGAAATGCAGCCCCGAGCGATCTATGAATAAGCCCAGGGGGCTCTCTCCCTCGCGTCCCGGGTGCAACGATCTGAGGAATGCATCTTCGATCCGTACAACCGGCGCGTCGTGTTTTTCGGCGACCGTTAGGCCGCGATGTGCAGTTGGGCTGTCGCCCCAAACCCCTACGCAATCACCGCTTTTGGGAATGCCCAAACGAACATCAAAGCCAGCAAGGGACAAGATCCGCTTCAGGCGCTTTTGCGTCAAAAAGCCACCATTATAGACAAACAGCCGGGTACGGCTGTCCCCGGCTGAGCTGTCCTCGTCGGGGATCATGCATCAGTTTCCGGTCAGTGTGGCAACGTTGGCAATAGGTGTCAGGCCGCCCGCGATAAGTGAGATCGATTTGCTCCACTGTGCGTATGGCGCTTCGGTCACATAGATTGTGTCGTCGTCGCGGATCACGAAATCCCGCGCGATGAACAGGCCGTTGGGTGCTGTCAGATTCAGCAGATAAATCATGCGTTGGTCGCCCTTCAGGTCCGCACGGCCGGTGATGCTGCGAGCCACGCTCTCGCGTTCTTTGCGCAGGATGAAGATACCTGTCGGATCCGAGGATAGCGTCAGCAATCCACCTACTTGGGCAAGTGCTTCAAGGGCAGAAAGGTCCTGGCTTTCAAAGGCCACGCGGGACTGGCCGCCTGTAGCGCCAAGCGCGATATAGGACCGGCTGTCTTCTTCCACCAGGATGCGATCGCCACCGCGAAGGGCCACATCAAGCTTGGGATTCCGATACAGGTCTTCGTACCAGACAGTGCCCCTTTGTCCGCCACGGATCAGTGTCACCAATGCAATGTCAGACGCCACCGAGACGCCCCCCGCCTGAGACAACATGCCCAACAAAGAGCGGGTCGGCCGTTGGATCGCGTATATGCCCGGTGCGTTTACTGTGCCGGTCAACGATACAGTGGACCCGTCGCCTGCAGCGCGCCGCACTTCGACCTGTGGATCCGGTGTCTGTTCCTGCAATTTGTTTGTGATCAGAACGCGCAATTGTTCCGGTGTGTTTCCGGCAGCCCGTAAGCGACCTGCATAGGGAACAAAGATGAAGCCTTCGCTATCAACCTGCACCTCTTCCAGCGCCGTTGCCGCGCCAGTTTCGGTGGTCAAAAGGCCGTCATCAACGTTTTCCCAAATGGTCAGGCTCAGAACATCACCGGGGCGAACCGTATCAGCGGTCAAGGTCTGGGCACTGCTGAACGAAGGGGAAAAGCCGAATTGTGGGATCGCGGATGTGGCACGTGTCACTCGATCATCGACCTCGACAACAAACGCGTTGCCACCGTTCTGCACAGCACCTGCCAGGATTTCGGTTTTGTTAGGTCCGGATTTCGGAAGCTGGCACGCGGCCATCAGGCCGATTGCGGCCACAAGGGAAACCCCCCGCATCCAACGCATAGGAGAGATCTTCACTGCCGGTGTCCTCAGTCTTTTTGTACTTGTGCGCAGCCTATCCGGTCAGACGCTCAACTTCCAGTCACAGCACGCCCTTGTCCTTCAACGATTTTCAACTGTGGCGTCCGCGCCGCGTTCTTGTCGAGGATCATCTGATATGGATCATTCGCACTCAGCATCATGTCTACAGCACGCCGCAGAACCTGCCGTCGACCACGACGGGAATAGAAACCGCCTGGCACCTGACTGGTTTCCAGAAGGAACTGTCGATAACACCGATATGCCTCGCTGTCGGGATGTTCAGGCGCTGCAAAAAAGGCAGCAATAGGCTGCTGAGACACGAATTCGGGTTTGTCGTAAACGGACCGTCCGAAAATCCGCAGTGGAATACCACGCCAAAGAACCTGCTGCCCGGCAGTTGAGTTCACGGTCACGGCTGAATTCGCCTCATCCAGAAGCTTGGCCAGTTTTCCGCCGGGGACATAGTGAACCCTTTCTTGAATACTGTGCCTTCTGGCGCATGCCATTGCGTGGCGGCGCAATGGTTCGCGGTGGTTTTCCAAAGGATGCTCCTTGATGACCAGCCTGTGATGTGCAGGCGCGCCCTGCGCAAAGCCCTCGATCACCTGATCCAGAAATTCGCACATGCCAGAATAGTTGGAATGTGCCCGGACCGAGCTGTCATGTCCCAATTGCAGCAGGACCAGGTGGTACGGATGACCACGCCACCTGACACGGGCTGTCGCAATACTGCGGCGAAGTCTGTGAAAAGGCATCAAAATCAGTCGCTTGAAGTAAAGCCTGAACTCAGTTGACACAGGCAGTTCCCGATGTCGCCGGAAGTTGCGATATCGCCCGTTCATGAACATGACGAACCAGTGGTAAAGGGCGCCATAGAAAATGTGCTGCCGCATGTCCCCCCAATGTGATGGTGGCGGGGGTGTTTTGTTGTCCGCGTCTTCCAATGCTAGCCGCATCTGATTTGTGCCCAGCGACATGAGGTGCGAGTTCCCGTTTGATCCGTTCCGCTCATACGTCACCCACCAAGGACGCAGATAGCCTTCCTCAAACACATGAACGATTGCCCCGTGCGCCCTGGCAACATGAACCGCTTGCGCGTGAACTGGCCGTGTATCCCCATAGAGGACTATGTCCGTGATGCCCTTTTCCGCGATGATCCCGGCAAGCGTTTCAGGCCAGGTCTCGGCTGCGTCGAGGAATGGAACATAGCTTGCCTTATCGGCCCAGAACGCTTGGTCACCAGCGTTGAACCCGACGCGCCAGACCTGAGCCCCAGTGGAACGCAGCATTTTTCCCAATGCGGAAAAAAACGGCCCATGTGGTCCCTGAAGAAATAGGAATACGCGATCTTTTGGATCTAAGGGCGTATGCTGCATTTGGACTGCTCGTTTGGCTTTATTGTCGAAACTATGCCCGTTTGGGCAAGGCGCGGCAAGGCAGGGCTTGCTCGCGCGGTCTGATAGGCTTACCTCGGCGGTGAGACTAGGACAGCGTAGAGACTGAGGGTTAACGGAATGTTTACAGGGATCGTTACCGACATGGGCACCGTCACCGAACTGGAGCAGAAGGGAGACCTGCGCGCCCGTATCAAAACAGCCTATGATACGTCCGGTATTGATATCGGGGCTTCAATTGCCAGTGATGGCGTTTGCCTGACAGTGATCGCACTGGGGGATGATTGGTATGATGTTCAGATCAGCGCTGAAACCGTGTCGAAAACCAACCTGGATACGTGGACTGTTGGCAAACGCGTCAATCTTGAACGTGCGCTAAAGGTTGGCGACGAATTGGGTGGCCATATCGTATCCGGTCACGTGGATGGCGTGGCCGAGGTGGTTGCCGTCGAAGACGAAGGCGACAGCACCCGTGTGACTCTGCGCGCGCCCAAAGACTTGGCGCGGTTTATCGCCCCAAAGGGGTCAGTGGCACTGAACGGAACCTCTCTGACGGTCAACGATGTGAAAGACTGCGATTTTGGTATCAACTTCATTCCGCACACCAAAGAGGTGACCACCTGGGGCGACGTTCGTGTTGGCGATCGTGTCAACCTTGAGATCGATACGCTGGCCCGTTACGTCGCGCGTTTGGCCGAGATGTCCTGATACGTCGCGTCGCGCCCGATCTGCGCCGTTTGCAGGCTGGCCTTTGGGGCCTGAGTGGTCTATTCCGCCGTGCAAACATGCCATCTGAAAGGCTGCCCCATGAGCTTTGAAACCCCCGGTCCGGTTGAGGCCCAGCTGCGCGATGCGATCAGCCCGATCGAAGACATCATCGAAGAAGCGCGCGCAGGCCGGATGTATATCCTCGTCGACCACGAAGATCGTGAGAACGAAGGTGATCTGGTCATTGCCGCTGAATTCGCCGATGCCGAGGCAATCAACTTCATGGCGACCCATGGGCGCGGCCTGATCTGTCTACCGATGACAGCGGAACGCGTGGATGCGCTGGGGCTGCCGATGATGGCCGTCAACAACTCGTCCCGGCACGAGACGGCCTTCACCGTATCGATTGAAGCGCGCGAAGGTGTCAGTACCGGAATTTCCGCTGCTGATCGTGCGCTGACCGTGGCTACCGCGATCAATGAGCAGAACACAATGGCGCACATCGCGACGCCTGGCCATATCTTCCCATTGCGGGCCAAGCGGGGTGGGGTGCTGGTGCGTGCGGGCCATACAGAGGCTGCCGTTGATATCTCGCGTCTGGCAGGGTTGAACCCGTCCGGGGTGATCTGCGAGATCATGAAGCCCGACGGCACCATGGCGCGTCTGCCTGATCTGGTTGAATTCGCTCAAGAGCACGACATGAAAATCGGCACGATCAGTGATCTGATCAGCTATCGCTCGCGCAATGACAATCTGGTGGTGGAAACTTCGCGTCAGACCGTCACGTCAGAATATGGCGGCGATTGGGAAATGCGGATATTCACCGATCAGACCCACGGCATCGAACACGTGGTCATGATAAAGGGCGACATCTCGACGCCTGAGCCGGTTTTGACCCGCACGCACGCGCTGCACGAAGCGCCGGATATCCTGGGTCTCGGGCCGAAATCTTCGCGCGAATTGCCGCGTGCGATGGAAAAGATCGCCGAAGAGGGGCGCGGTGTCGTCTGCCTGTTCCGGCAACCACGCAACTCACTTTACGCTATTGACGATGATGGCCCGCGAACCATCAAGCAGACCGGGCTGGGCGCGCAGATCCTGTCCAAAATGGGTATTCAGGACCTGGTGCTGCTGACCGACTCGCCTGAAACCGTGTATCTGGGGCTCGACGCCTTTGGTTTGTCCATCGTGGGCACCCGCTCGATTTTGAAGGAAGACTGATCATGGCTGAACAAGACAAGCATGGCATCCTGCCGACGCCCAGTTTCGACAAGCCGGTGAAGCTGTTGATCGTGGCGGCCCCGTTCTATCGCGCGATTGCCGACAATCTGATCGCCGGTGCCAAGGCCGAGATCGATGCCGCAGGCGGCACCTGCGAGGTTGTTGAAGTTCCGGGCGCGCTGGAGATCCCCACCGCCATCGCCATGGCCGACCGTCAGTGCAATTTCGACGGCTATGTCGCCCTGGGCTGCGTCATTCGTGGTGAGACCACGCATTATGAGACCGTCTGCAACGACTCGAGCCGCGCCATCCAGCTGATGGGTCTGCAGGGCCTGTGTATCGGCAACGGTATTCTGACTGTCGAGAATGATGAACAGGCCGAAGTCCGGGCTAACCCCGAAAAGATGAATAAAGGTGGCGGGGCGGCCGCTGCGGCCTTGCATCTGATCGCACTCAGCCGTAAGTGGGGCTCTTCCAAAAAGGGCGTTGGCTTCAAGCCGCCGTCCGAGTCCATCCTTGTGGCGGGCGACAACAACGGACCCACGACAGCATGACCCAGACAGACGCGCCGAAACCGGCCAACCAGAAACGCCTGATGAAATCCGCCGCCCGGCTTTATGCTGTGCAGGCGCTGTTCCAGATGGAGCAGTCGGGTCAGACAACTGAACAGGTTGTTAACGAGTTTCTGGATCACCGTTTTGGCGCCGTCTATGAGGGCGAAGAAATGCTGGATGGCGATATCAGCGTGTTCCGATCGCTGGTCGACAACGCGGTGAACTATCAGGCGCCGATCGATCAGATGACCGACCGCGCTCTGGTCGCAAAATGGCCGATCTCGCGCATCGATCCGACCCTGCGGGCGCTGTTCCGCGCGGCTGGGGCAGAGCTGACCCAAAGCGACACGCCACCCAAAGTGGTCATCACCGAGTTCGTTGACGTTGCGCGCGCTTTCTTCCCCGAAGGCAAAGAGCCCAAATTCGTCAACGCCGTGTTGGACCATATGGCACGCGAGGCTCAGCCCGAGGCGTTCTGACGCCTTTACCGTCGCCCTCCAAGCGCTAGACTTCTGATATCAGCGCAAGGAGAGATGCGGTGCCGAAACTGATCCGTCTGTATATCACTCAAGTCGCTTGGGGTTTTGTTATCTCGGCAGTGTTTGTCGGGGTTCTATTGGCGTTGAACGTGGCGAACTTGCGCAACCTGATCACGGGCTCGGAAATCGGTCTGATCGCGCTGATCATGATCTGGTTCATGAACGGTATCGTCTTTGCCGGGGTACAATTCGCCTACAAGATCATGAGCATGGCCGAAAAGCCCGGTGGTCCACGGCGTGGATCGCCTGTCGTGCATAGCTTAAAGCCTGCACTTGCCAAGCAGGAAGCCCGCGCAGAGCGCTGAAATTCAGGGGAAATTGCGGCGGGACCACCAGTCAACCGTGCGGTGTGATTCCCGAGGACCTGTATGTACAGGTGGGCGCCAGGTAATCAGGCCAGGACCTGAACAGAGCCAGCCCCCTCGGAATTGCTTAAGGCCACCAGAATGCTACCTGTCACAAGAAGGGCAGAACCCGCCACGCGTTTAACTAGGGTGTCTGGCGGGTTCGCACAAGGGGTCAGGCATCAACAGTTTCGTGCAAAGCCACGCGCATCTTGCCAAAGTGTTCGTCCCACCCTTTGTCCAAGGCCAGGATCAGTCCGAAGGCATCAGTACCCTGCGGCAAGCCTTCGTGCCGCAGATCAAGACGCGTTCCACCTGCCACAGGCTCTAAGGTCCATTTCACGGTGCTTACAGCATCGCCCATGGGTTTCACTGTGAACGTGTATTCAAGATACTTGGGAGGTTTAGCGACGCGAACTTCGCCCCAGATCAGCAAGTCTCCACTTGTGGTGCCAAACATCTCAAGCTTTTGACCTTCGACCAACGGCCGTTCCGGTTTGTGAAACCATTCTGCCAAATGGTCAGGGTCCGTAAGATAAGCCCATACGGTTTCCGGTTCGGCCCTGAGGAATATTGATTTCTTCAATACAGAATCGGTCATTTTGATTTCCTTTCAACAGCTTCCTTGAGAGAGTTGAGGCGGTCGTCCCAGAACTGGTCAAAATAGCTGAGCCAATCCAGAACAGGGGCCATCCCCAGTGGTTCAAGTCGATTAATGCGTTCCCGACCGCGCACTTCGACCGAGATCAAGCCACCGTCAGAAAGAACAGTCAGGTGTTTCTTGACCGCAGCTCGGGTCATGTCGAACCGGTCGGTCAATTGCCCGATTGTCATGTCCTGAACTGCAAGCAGTTGCACGATGTCCCTGCGAGTTGGATCAGCCAGCGCACGAAACGCGTTTTGAGTTTGGTTTTCCATAAGCACCCTCAAATGAGATACCATTTGGTATCATATTAATGCAGTACCAAAAGGTATCATGTCAAGTCTGAAGGGGTGCTTTACTTTTGTTCACTAATTGTTCACATTTGAGAAATGGTTTTGGATTTGCAGCCTGGACAAAAACTGGCGCGGGGTGTCGCGCGACACCTTGCGACGCATGGTTTTGTATCTGTTGAGGAATTTGTCCCGGCACGCGGTTTGCGCGTCGATGTGATGGGGTTAGGCCCCAAGGGTGAGCTTTGGGTGATCGAATGCAAATCCAGCCGGGCCGATTATCAGTCAGATTCGAAATGGCAGGGCTATTTGGAGTGGTGTGATCGGTTTTTCTGGGCTGTCGACACTGATTTTCCGGTCGATCTTTTGCCCGCGGAAACCGGTTTGATCATCGCCGACGCATATGACGCAGAAATTGTGCGCATGTCGCCCGAAGACAAATTGGCCCCTGCACGGCGGAAGAAGATGATCCAGAAGTTTGCAACAGATGCGGCACGTCGTCTGCACGCGTTGCGCGATCCGCGGCTTTAGCGTCAGCCTTTGACGGCCAGAGCGGCTTGGACAGCCGCGCGGATTTCATCGGCAATTTCTTCGGCTTCTTCCGGGTCGAAATCCATCGGAATTTCCACACCGTCTGCTTCGATGAACAAGCGTACCATACCCTGATCGGTTGGGCCGATTTGCAGATTCGCCTGAATGTCGCGTTCGGTATTGATGCCCATCTGTGCCTCCGAGACTGAGCATTCCTGCTAGCGCGCACGGGGTTGAGAATCAAGTCACCTTTGCGGTCAGATAAATCATGGATGATGTTACACTCAGAACCTTTCAACCTGACGACGCCGCCTGGCTGGTCGAACAGCACGGTAGGCTCTATGCGCGTGATGAAGGGTTTGACGACAGTTTCGCGCCTTTGGTGGCACGTATCCTTGACGAGTTCATCGCATCCCACGATCCCACCCGCGAAAGAGGCTGGATTGCAGAGCAGGGTAGGCAACGGCTGGGCAGCATTTTTTGTGTAGGTCTGGATCAGCACACGGCAAAACTGCGCTTGTTTCTGCTTGTCCCCGAGGCACGCGGTCATGGGGTGGGCAAGCGGCTGCTGAAAGCCTGCACAGGCTTTGCAAGGAACGCAGGATATCAGGAAATGGTTCTGTGGACCCACGAAAGCCACAGGGCGGCATGTTCGCTTTACAAGGCGTTTGGGTGGGAACTGACAGACAGCAAACCGGTGCATTCCTTTGGGGTCGATCTTGTCGAACAAAGCTGGAAATTTCGGCTTTAATCCTCTTGCATTCCCCCGGCGCGTTCGGTAAATCGCCCCTCACGAGTGCCGCCTTAGCTCAGTTGGTTAGAGCGCTGGATTGTGGATCCAGAGGTCCCCTGTTCAAGCCAGGGAGGCGGTACCAATTTTATATTTAAATTTCATTATTTTACGTGGTTAGGCCACTTGAGTATCGTAGGGACGTTCACCTAAAGGCAACTCCAAGGCAACTACGCTACACGAAATGATTGGATTTCTAGCCGCACTTCTTGCGGCGCTATAGACCAAGGGTTACCAAACTCTCCCGATGCGATGTGTCATGCGCCGACGATCACTATGCCACCGGAAGGGACCGAACGCACAAAATTGGTGGGTCAATCCTAAGTTATCGCGCGCAAGCGATTGACCTGTGCATACAAACCCAAACCTCCAACTTAGACAGCAGCTATGTGATGGTTGGACACTACTCGTCGTCATCGGGTTTTGAATCGATCACCTTTTGCTGAGCCAATCTTTCTGGCAGGCGGTGGCTGATATCTTTGAGCCGCTGTCTCGGATTGATGCTCATACCGACAGTTCCGCTGTGGGTGTGTGTGATGCTAACGCCATCAGCGCGTCCAAATGCTCGGTCCTGAGCTAGGGCTAACAGGGCGATTTGTTCTTTGCCAGAGAGTTTTCCCGATACAAATTCACCGTTCCCATCTATGCGATTGAAAAGCTCGTCCATCGACAAAAGGTCGCTCATGCGTTTCACCGCGACCTCGCCGTTCGACTGGATCAACTTTCTTGTCTCGGGGTCCAGCTTGGGTCGCCCGCCGGGATTGCCAGAATGACCTGGCTTGAAGAGAGGTGTTGGCATATTTGACTCCTCTGTTCTCAGAAGGTGAAGGTGCAACGTGGCAAGTATTTATTTTATATATCGTAATTCGGCATGAATTGCGAATACTTGTGCCTTACACGGCATAGCTGGGCGGTAGTTATGTTCGAAGCACGGTAACAGCGGACTATTATCGCCAGCGACTGTTATCGTGCAGAGCGTTCACTAAATGAAGAAAGTTCGACTGTCTGCTGCCGAAAGACCGCTTAGCGGCGCTTAGCCGTCATCAGACAAAAACGGTCGAATGACCTCGTTGAGCCCTAAGCAGCCTCTTTTTGAGACCGTCTCGAATGGTGCTTATGGATCGCCATACGTGAATCTGATGATGCACAAAAAGCCTATTCAGCTACGACTGGTGCGATTTCATCCCGTTCATCGACTCGTCTTCGAACCATCTCAGCAATCAAAATGCCAGCCGGCGCCGATCCCCAAATGCAAATCTGGATCGCGAGGGCTTCGATGTCGCGAAACAGCGGATCGATGACAAAAAGTAGAACACGAAACAACCAGAATGATCCCCACATCGAACCAACAAAGCGCCACATCCAGATACGGTGCTGGGCTGTATCCTGTCGTCTTATTGCCAGTATTCCCATAACAGCGGTGGCATAGACGAAGATAGACATTGAGAAAAAGCCCCATGTCGACAGGGCCCCGCCGTACTCTCCAACAGGACCGTGTTGGGCCGCGAGTATCGCAGCGCAACCAACACCAACTGTCAGTATCCCAAAGCTGATGCGCCCGAGGATCGCGTGGTTCGCCCCCCGACCACCGGGAAAGAACATTTGTACGTGCATCAGCACAAAAACAATGGAATTGCAGACGACATGCCCAAGCAGCAGAGCCGATCTCAGCTCTGGTCCATTCGCAAAACGATCATAAAAGGCAACGCCCCACGCAGGATGGTTTGTGAATGTGTTGCCCCAGACAGAGCAGGAATTGTCTGGGCACGTGGAGACGGCAGCGGCACTCACCGGATCGCTCAGTCCCAAATTGATCAACACGTCATAGATACCGACAAAGTTAGCTATGGAGGCCGCGGGGCCGTAAATGACGTATCCGGCGTTCAAGTACAGCATCAGCAGAATGCCAAAGAGAAGTACGGGCACGAACTTTCTCTTCATGACCGCATGAACAGCCAGACCCGCCCATATTGCCAGACCGACGAAGACCGATATCACACCCAACGGAACCGCCATTTTGCCCTCCCCGAACAATACGATCGTTTAAGAGGCTCGCACAATGGGCGTCCGCGGTGCAATAAATTTTGCGATCGGAAACTCGCGCAGCGAGGACGAGCGCGTTTTACGATCCTCCCACAATGCGCGTCTCGAACAGGAAATCCTTGAGCTTTTGCTCAACAAGAGGTCCGGACGTCGTGTTTGCATCATTCAGTTTCACCGTCACGCAAAGCCCGCGTGGCCCTCCAGCCTCCACCTGCACATCGGCATCAGACACCTGAAGTTCGTCACGAAGCAGATTTTTCACGACCAGCTTTGCAGCATCGCATCGCAGGCTGGGTTTGAAAATCTTGCCCACGGACGTCAGGGGAATCTCATCAACAATTTCAATGATTTTGGGCCATGCCGGTCTTTCGTCGATGGTCTGCCGAGCATGTTCCATGAGTTCCTCGACCGTAACATCATCCGGTGTGTGGACCTGAACAAAGCACATGGGCAGTTCTCCGGCATAAGGATCAGGCATCCCGACCGCAGCGGCCAACGCGACAGCGGGATGGGTGCTCATCGCGTTTTCGATCATGGCCGGATCTATATTATGACCGCTTCTAATAATGAGGTCTTTCGAACGGCCAGCAACGTACAGGCAGCCATCAGCGTCTTTGTATCCCAAGTCGCCCGAGTTTAGGACACCCTCGTCGAATACCCCAGTGTTGAAGCTCGGCTCGCTGTATCCTGGAGACACGTGGGAGCCTGTAATTGCAATTACACCAATTTCGCCGACCTCGCATTCCTCTCCCAGACGGCCATCGCTTTCCAGCTTCAGAACGTCGACACTTGTGTATGGCAACGCCCAACCCACTGAGCCCGCAGTGCCAGAACCACCCAGTGGGTCGATACTGATCAGTCCGGACGCTTCTGTCATGCCAAGAATTTCGAACAAAGTGCAGCCCGTGACCTCCTTGAAGCGTTGCCCGACGGCGGGTGGAAGCAGTGATGCGCCGGTTGCACCCGCCCGCACGCCCGAGACGTCATTATCACCAATCGGTGTCTGCAGGATCGCCCCAATCGCGGTTGGAACACCTCCGACAATCGTGACTTTGTGATCTGCGACAAGCCGCCAGAAGCTTTCGACCACCGATGGATTACGCAAACCCGCGGGCGTCATCACAAGCAGCTCTACGCCTGCCATGAAACAGCTGAGCCCGCCCACAATCGTGCCGGCGACGTGGAAAAGCGGGAACGTGGCCGTAAAAACATCATCCGAACGAAAACCACACATAGCTGCGCCCCCGAAAGCTGCAACCAATTGACTGCGATGCGTGTGTGCAACAAGCTTTGGAACGCCCGTTGTACCCCCGGTGTGAAAATAGGCCGCCAGATCAGAACCGCTCCGGGCCTTCCCAAATGCCAGGTGATCCTGTGGTTGGTCAGACAATGCCTCGGTGAGGTCAATCACCCCGGCTTCAGCAGGCGTACCCGGGGGAGAAACGCGTACCAGCACGAGGTCCGGGATTTGCTCCCTCAATGCCAAAGCTTTCTGCCAGATGTCGAGTTGTGGGTGTGGGCCAAGAGTAACGAGGATTTTCGCCCCCGACGCTTTGATAAGCTCTGCTATGCTCTCAGGCTGCAAAAGAAAGTTTATGGGCACAGCGTAACCAGCCGTTTCTGCGCCCCAAAGCGTGACGTGTGTTTCAACCAAAGCGGGCAACATATACGCCACGCCCGGTGCCTCCCCTCCAATCTCGGCAAAAAGATTTGCTGCGCGCCGGATCTGCCCAAGTAGCTGGCCGTAGGTGACACGACGAGGCTGCTCATCTGGTGCTCCGGTCATCAACATCGTCAGTGCAACAGCATCGGGATCACGCTCAGCACTGTTTTCAAAGACCTCCAAGATGCTTTGCTCGGGCAACCGTTCGTCGAGCGTCATCTCGGCTTCGAACTCAGCTATGTCGTCGCGCGTCCTGATCGGACGTGTGCCCAGATTAGCCATGGGGTTTCCTTCAACTCTACTAAGGTTGTTTCCGAGCTTTGGCCGAAGAACAGGATTTTGCAACTCCGATGTACGTGCTGAGATCCACATGCTGATCGAGTAGGCTGCGGAATCCAGCCATTTACGAATTTCCGGTGTGTCCCGCAATGCAGACGGTCAACTGAATCGAGCGAATGACCGCACCGAGCCCAAAGCGACCCTGAGAAATAACGCATATCATCGCCCGAGGTGAAAGTAGTTAGCGCGCTTCAGGTTGGGTCTTGGCAGAATATCGAAAGGCGGGAACGTCTTACATGTCTACCATTCGATCATAAGTCTACGCTATTGTAACCCATTTAGGCCTCTAAGCTTGGATCGGATCACCTGGCAACCCTATAGCCTCTCTAATCGGTTCAGGCAGATGAAGGTTTTGTGCCAGGATATCCGCTTTTTCAGACAGCGCTTTAGCACGTTCTGCAGCAGTTTCCGCTTTGGACTGCATTCCCGACTTCTTGAGTATCCACGCCTTAACTAACCAGAAGTGTCTGCAGTAGGGACGCATTTCAGTTGCGTCTGAAATAGCTTCGATCGCGAGTTGCTTATCACCTGCCATCATGTGGGCAATGGAAAGGGGATAAAGCCGGTATGGCAGAAACGGATCCTCTTTGGAACGACTCACAGCCCCCACCAAACTGTTCCGTGCAGCTTCCCAGTTACCGGCAATAACTTCGGTGTAACCGCTTGCCTCCATGCCCAACACGTAGCTAGGGTTCAGACGGAAAATTCTATCAATGTCCTTCCTCGCACCATGCAGATCACGCGCGAGGCGCGCACGCACCTGTGCCCTCGTGTACCAGCAATAGTCGGAGCGAGGAGCTGCCTGTACAGCCTTGTTCGAAGACTCGATGATCCGCGTGCGCAGATCAGGGTCAGGCTCGCGATAGCATGCTTCCAAGGGGTACAGTTTGGCTTCACACCACATCGCAAGCCCGGATCCGTTCTCGGGATCAAGTCGAAGCGCGCGCTCAAGCAATTTACCCGCATGATTATAGTCCTCGATGGTGGCACGATAAAACAGCATTGCCGCTCGGGATCTCAACTCACTTGGACTCAGTTGATCGTCTGGAATGTCGCTCAGTCGGTCACCATCAAATGCGTTGATCTGCAGACGTAAATCGTTTGAGAGCTGTTCTGCAGCCCGATCGCTTAATTCAAACAAATCCTCTGAACTTCCGTTTAAGAAGCGCGACCAAGTTACCTGTCCATCTCCCAAGCGGGTAAGGCTGGACGAGATCCTTGCTTCGGTCTCCCGGCAGCGCAACCTGCACCTCAGGCTGTAAGTTGCTTTGGTCTCGGATGTTGAATCTGTTGCAATTACACGCACACCAGTGCGACGCGAAAGACTGTGAACCAATTGCTCCTGCAGGTCAGCACAAACCTCAAGCGTCTCTCTCGTTTCGGGAGCACTTGTGACCGGCTCGACTGCAATAGAAGGCAACTCGGTATGTTCTATTTCACGCTGCGTGGCGGGCCGCCATTGAAACCCATTCACAGGAAGAGCAAGGTTCTTTAAATCGAACGTACCAGCATCGCTGAAACCCGCTGAGAACTTTTTGTCCAACTGCCGCCTAAGGTCTTCGGAGATCATCACACCACCGGGTGGTGCTTCGGTTTGCAGGCGTGCGGTGATGTTTATACCGGCGCCATAAATGTCGGCCTCGTCTTGAACGATCTCCCCGAGATGAGCTGCCATCCTAAGCCTGATTTTCTCATGGTCGACCAATGAAAGTTGCACAAATTGAGCGGTTTCGATTGCCGCTGACACTGAAGGAAAGGCAATTATCCATCCATCACCCATACGCTTCAGTATCTCGCCGCCTCTTCGTACGGCCTCTGGTTCCAGTAGTTTATCCCGAAGTTCGCGGATCAGCCCGATTGCGAGTGACTGATCCGCCTCCATTGCGGACGTATAGCCGACCAGGTCGGCCATCAAGATCACGGCAAGGCGAGCTCTCATAAAGCAAGGTTAAAACAACGCTCGGGCATTGTCATCTTTTGAAAACCTGCGATGCGATCTCGGGGCATCTTCAAAGCAATGCAGTGAATGGCGGCTTCGTCTGCAGAGCAGACACAGACATTCTGTGACACTTAGTCTGGTTTCGTTCCTTACTGGGCATCCAAGAAAACTAATCAAAAGAGAGTATCTTACCCCATAGTGCCACCCCGCTGAAACACAGCCGCTTGGTGTTCGCCCAAAACTTTCAACCGCTTATCATCTCTCATTGATTGGATAGTTTGATCTGAATTGACCGCAGAGCACGCGAAAGCTGAGTTTAGCCTTGTGAATTTTGTCGAAAGGTTTGCTTGAAATTCTTAGATTGTTCCAGTGCTGGAGCAAATTGATCGCCAGGTGTTCAGCTTAACTGCGCCAACACATCTTCCGCGGCCCTTAATCCTTCTAGGTGGGCTCCGCTGACCGAGCATTGTTGGTTAGGATGTGTCGCTTCACCGGCGAAGTGCACCCGCTCAGCATGAGACTGTCGTAAGACAGCGCGTTTGTCGTGGCCTCCTGGTCTGGCTCCAGCGTAAGAACCACGCACATAAGGTTCATTTCGCCAAGCGGTGGCGTGGCCTTTGATGAAGGCTTTTCTGACTGTCGTGCCGAAGAAGCCAACCAGTGTTTCGAGCGCATGTTCTATGGCGCTTTCAGATCCCGCATCCTGCAAATCTTTGGAAAAGCTGCCAGAACTTTCAAAGCTAGTTAAACCGGTGTTTGAGATGTCGCAAAGAAAACCACCTCCACGGGCTACCCCTTTGGCGTCGGGTTCTAAGTGGTATGTCAGCCAAGTATCCGGTTGCACTGGCAAAGCTCCGGGGCGGAAAAGGAGGCCAGCGTGATTGTAGTCTCCCATAGTGATGAGCTCGAGCGCTGAGCGTCGGTCGGATTCTAGCGGGGGATCAAAGTGGATGATGTCTTCGGCTAAGACGCCGACGGAAACTGTAACAACTACGGTTCGAGCTTTGATCTTGCCAGTGGCCGTAGTTATCTGCACGCCTTCAGTGAGAGATTTTATTTCTGTGACCGGAGTGGCCAATTTAATTGGCAGCCCCTTTGCGGTGCATGCAATGAGGTGTCCGAAGCCTTCGCGGCAAAACCAATCGTCTCCGCCCTCCCAGGCACTGATGTCTCGCAGAGATGTATCCGGCAAATCTCTGGCAATTGACAACGCGAATGTCATCGCTGCCGTAAATGACCAATGCCCTTTGTTATGCCAAATGTCTGCCAAGGACCGGTCTGTTGGAATTCCGGTACTTGCTTCAATTTCTGCATCGATGCGCGCCGCTTCTTTTATCGCGCTATGAATTTCGTCGACCTCGTCCCACAGAACAGCGTCATCCTCCAAGCCATACGTCACCGCGTTGTCCGGGGCCGCATAGAGATCAAGACCAAGTGCTAGACCCGGAGCTTTCAGAGCGTTTGCATGTTCGGTGTGCATCCAATGCGCTCCCACGTCGAACGGGACGCCAAAGATTTCCGTGTCCGTGTGCGCGCGCCCCCCGACGCGGTTGGATGCCTCGATGCAGACTACTGAGAGTCCCGCCGATTCGAGAGCACGAGTAGCTGCAATTCCTGCTGCTCCGGCACCAACGACAACGACGTCAAAGTCATAAACTTTCAATGTTTTCGCTCCAACACTTTAAGTGGCCTGTGAGACAATGTTCGGAGTAGGTTTTTGGCTTTCTCAGCATCGTGAGAATTTACAAGGATCTGAATTGTCTAAGGATTTGTTCATTTGCGCGCGAGAAGTCATTCGTTAGTTCTTGAGCATAGATTGCAAACGAATTCTGGAATTGAAACGCCCTCGTATCTAGCCAGATCGAGCGGATCCTCCGTGTCAAACTTGCTGCATCTTCGGTAGATTTCCAGCATCTCGGCAGAAAGCTTTCCGTTCTTAAAGAAATACATCGCAGCTGCATATCTTGTGGCACCAGAACCAGGCGTTCCGACAGTCGTTGCCAGGAACTGCCTTTGAGCTTCTGCTTCCTCCACTTTGAATATACCTTTCGTCACGATTTCGGCTCAGCTGACATCGCATCATTCAACGCGGCGACTTCATCTTCTCCAGGTGCTGATTCAGAGTTGTAGATTGGAAGAATTTTCCTGAGATGGTCATGATGGGAGCGTACGCCGTACTCGAGATCAGAAAGATAGAAGCCCTCGAACGCCTCTGAAGCCATGGCTTCGTTGGACCATATCGTGAGCTGAATATCTTCTTCCACTGTCTCTCGATCAATCCGAGCGGCAAGGTAGCGTGCCGCTCTTTGTTGGCGGTCTTCGTTCGAGTTTCGGTATGTCGCGCTCCGTAGAATGGATTTATCCGTCGTGATCGGAAACTCTTGATAAAAGAGGGTCGTCTCAGGTGTGACGGCTATTACCGCATTTGGAAAAATGCCGTAGTAAAGCCAAGTTTTGTGCAAGTGTTCCGGCAGGTGAGGCTGTGGTCTAGTGAATTTCTTGTAGTTGCGAACAGCCCACCTGCGGCCCTTCGTCGGAGTGAATCTTCCATCGGAGCGTGAGACGCCGTCGACATATGGTTCGTCTGAATAGGTCGAACCATATAAATCCTGAAGGGCAGGGTGCGCGAGCGGGACATGATACCCTTCGTTGTCGACATCTCTGATCGATTTCCAGTTTACAGGAGTCTCCTCGGTCCAGATTCCGTCCGTCGGGACATGTTCGGCCATTTTGTAGGCAGAGACTTCCTGTTCAATCGGGGCTAGCAGTTCGGCTACTGATGGCTGGGGTCCAGGTTTGAAACGGACAAAGACAAAACCCTGCCAGATTTCCATTTCAATCTCTTTCAGGCCAAACTCGTGCTTGTCTAGATCGGGGAACGACTCCGGACGGGCGGCGCCGCGTAACGTTCCATCAAGATTGTAAACCCAGCCGTGAAATGGGCAAACTAGAGCGTTTGCACATTTTCCTTGCTCTTTCGAGACCAGCCGAGAGCCGCGGTGACGACAAACGTTTAGAAACGCGCGGATGTCCGAGTTGCTGTCCTTCAAGATCAGGGCGCGTTCACCGCACATGTCAAAACACAGAAAATTACCGGGTTCCGGAACATCCGAAACGTGGCACGCGATTTGCCAATGCGTTTTGAAAAGTTCGCTCTTCTCGAGTTCAAGAAGGGCGTTGCTGTGATAGCACCAGCCGGGCAACCCGCGACGGTCCCAATTGGCGGGAATTTCTGTGTTTCTGGCTTCGTCGCGCATCGGAGCAACCCGCATAGTTTTGGTTTGGTCAGTTAGGGTCTCAGGTGGGGACAGTGTCCAAGATTGAAAATTTTGCCTTGCTGGATCCGCCACTCTTCGACTGAGTGTAGGTGTCGCTTAAATTGAGTTGCTCGTCAACTTTTTCTGACTGAATGATCATTCAAAAATGTGCTGCTAGTCACGCCCGTGAGGTTTCCTTGGTCGATGGTTTTCGATTTACCTGCTCAAATCAGATACAAAACCAGTGATATGTAGCGATATGATCAAAATTCATTCAGCCAAGCTTGACAGTGCAGAATTCAGCGGACTACCGTTCTGAATGACCAGTCAGATAAAAATATAGCGACTTGGGAGAATGGGGTGCTTGGTGATCGCGCCCGCAACGCAGGCGCGATCATTCGAGAAGACAGACTAGCAAGTAAGGCAAGACAAATTCAGCCACCACTCAGGGAGAGGAAGCGAAGTTATGAACTCAATCAGGAAAATCGCCGGAATTACAGTTATAGCGGCAACTACTACTGCAGTTTCGGGATCGGCTTACGCGCAAGAGCGTGTGTTGAAGGTTACGAATTGGGGAGAGTACATCGCTGAAGACACAATCGAGAACTTCGAAAAAGAATACGGTATTAAGGTTATTTATGATCCGTATGACTCTGCCGAAGCAATTGATGCGAAGCTACTGGCGGGAAACAGCGGATATGATGTGGTTAGTCATGCCGGCAGTGATACGGCTCGATTGATAAAAGCGGGTATTGTTGCGCCGCTGGATATGTCGAAGCTGGACAATATCAAGCACATCGACCCCGCAATCATGGAGCAGTTGTCAAGTGAATGGGATCCAGGCAACCAACACTTCATTCCATATATGTGGGGAACGCACGGCGTCACGTACAACGAAGAATTGGTGAAAGAGACGTATCCAGATGCCCCCATAGGATCGATGGATATGGTTTTCGATCCTGTTCACATGAAAGAGTTGTCCAAGTGCGGCGTTTCATTCCTGGATTCCCCAGGCGACATCATTCCGATGGCTTTGGCGCATATGGGCCTGGATGCGAACTCCACAAACAAGGAAGACTATGAGAAGGTTGGAGAGATGCTGGCGGAAATCAGGCCATACATCAAAACCTTCGATAACTATGCTTATCAACGGATGCCCCAGAAAGAGTTCTGTGTCTCAACCACATGGGGCCCTGATGGTCTCCTTGCCATGTCTGGCGCAGTTGAAGCCGACACTGGTGTCGTGCTAGACTTCTTCCTGCCCGAAGGTGATCGTACAGCGCAGCTTTGGATAGATGGATGGCTGATCCCTGAAGACGCCGCGAACAAAGAAGACGCACATCTTTTCCTGAACTATATGATGCGCCCCGAGGTTGCGGCTAATGATAGTAACTTCACATGGTACGCGACCGCCAACCTGACTGCCAAGCCGATGGTCGATGAGGCTGTAACTTCCAGCCCAGCCGCGTTCCCAACATCGGATCAGGTTGCCAAGATGTACACGACCGCCGTTCTTCCTCCCAAGGTCGAGCGCTTGCAGACACGTACCTGGACTGACTTTAAGGCCGGAAACTAAATCCACCCATACTGGCAAATTCAGTAGCGGACCTGACCGGTTCGCTACTGAATCCCCGGATCCCGACTGGCAGACTAAGAGGCCCAAATTGACTGTTTCCACGGCTGTCAGCCCAGAACCACGGCTTGATCAAAAAGAGCAGCAACCTTTGGTCAAAATCAGAGGCGTAACCAAGAAATATGGTGCAGTGACCGCTGTCGACAATGTTGATCTGGATATCTACAAAGGAGAGTTATTCTGCCTTTTAGGCGGATCTGGATGTGGAAAGTCGACACTGCTTCGAATGCTTGCTGGGTTTGAGGAATTGAACAGTGGCACAATCACTATCGACGGAGTCGATATGGCCGATGTGCCAGCCTACGAACGTCCGACCAATATGATGTTCCAAAGCTATGCGCTGTTTCCGCATATGACCGTCGAAAAAAACGTGGCTTTCGGGTTGGAGCAAGACCATGTCCCCAAGCTAGACATTGCGGACAGAGTTCACGACATCCTCAAGCTTGTTGAGTTGGAAGATTTCAAAAAGAGAAAACCTAAACAATTGTCCGGTGGGCAACGCCAGCGTGTTGCCTTGGCGCGGGCCCTAGTCAAACGTCCAAAGCTGCTGCTCTTGGATGAACCTTTGGCTGCTTTGGACAAAAAACTGCGCAAGCAAACGCAGTTTGAGCTTGCCAACATTCAGGACAAGGTCGGCGTCACGTTCATCGTCGTGACTCACGATCAGGAAGAAGCAATGACCCTGTCTTCGCGAATGGCGGTTATGGACGCGGGTCGCTTCAAACAGATTGGAACTCCGACAGAGATCTACGAGTTTCCAGAATCCCGCTTTGTGGCTGACTTTATCGGATCAGCAAATATTTTTGAGGGCAGGGTGACCGAGGATGGGGCCGACCATGTTCGGGTCGAAACCGAGTTCTGCGAAGTTTATATTGATCACGGTCATTCTGTTAAGGCTGGCAGCAAGATTTGGGTTGCGCTGAGGCCCGAGAAAATTCGACTTGAGAAATCTGATGCAATTGCTGAGGGCGCGAACCAGACAGCGGCCGTTATCGACGATGTTGGGTATTTGGGAGAGACATCGATCTACAAGGTAAGGCTTCCCAATGGCGAAATCTTCGACGTCACTCAGCCCAACCAGTCACGTCCGACGCATGCTGCGCAGCGATTAACCTGGGAAGACAAGGTGAATATCAGCTGGGATCCGTCTAGCGCCATGTTGCTCCACTCATGACGGATTTCACCGAGGATATGTTCGAACCGCCGCAGGTTGAACGACAACCCATGATCCGTTTAGTGATGCGGCGTATCCAGAACAGATGGCGTCAGATCGTCACTGTCATACCGTTCTTCTGGTTACTTGTATTCTTTCTGGCACCGTTCTTCATTGTCGCAAAGATAAGCTTAGCTGAGCTGGCGATTGCGAGCCCGCCATTCACAAGTTTAATTGAGTGGACAGGTGACGGGATCATGACAATCCGCCTAGTCTTCGACAATTTTGTCTACATCTGGGAAGACAGCCTGTACTTTGACACTTACGTAAATTCACTCAAGATTTCAGTAACGTGTACGTTCTTGTGCCTCTTGTTTGGCTACCCTATTGCCTATGCAATTGTACGATCGGGGCCGGTCGCGAAGCCGCTCTTGTTGTTTGCAATCATTCTTCCGTTTTGGACGTCTTTCTTGTTGCGGGTCTATTCGTGGATGGGCCTGCTTGCGGATCAAGGCACGATCAACAACCTTCTGATAGCGCTGGGGGTGATCGATGAGCCGATCCGCATGCTTTACACGGAATTCGCCGTCTATATCGGAATCGTCTATACCTATATGCCGTTCATGATCCTGCCGCTGTACGCGAATATGGAGAAGCTGGACAACAGCCTAAACGAGGCAGCCGCCGACCTTGGTTCCAAACCAACGAACACTTTCTTCAAAATCACATTACCTCTGACGATGCCTGGAATTGTCGCTGGTTCACTGCTGGTCTTCATCCCTGCGACCGGCGAATACGTTATCCCCGATCTGTTAGGTGGCGGCAACGTGCAGATGATTGGGCGGGTTCTCTACAATGAGTTCTCTAGAAACAGCGATTGGCCAGTGGCCGCCGCAGTTGCGATTGTTTTGCTGTTCATACTGGTGCTGCCAATCATGGTTTTCCAGCACTACCAAGGGAAAGCAGCGGAGGAGCAATAGATGTACGCCAAACGCTCCCGTTTCTTAACCATCATGCTGACCTTGGGACTGGCATTCTTTTACATCCCAATGATCCTGTTGGTTGTTTACTCATTCAACTACTCCAAGCTGGTACCAGTTTGGGGTGGATGGTCGTTACGCTGGTACAAGGAGCTTTTTCAATCTGCCGAAGTTTGGAGTGCTGTTTCACTCAGTCTTCAGATTGCCATTGTGAACGCTACATTTGCCACAGCGCTTGGCACCTTGGCAGGTCTTGCTATGGTGCGCTTTGGCCGGTTTAAGGGGCGGACTTTGTTCGGAGGGATGTTGGTCGCGCCCTTGGTGATGCCTGAAGTGATAACCGGATTGTCTTTGCTGGTTTTCTTCATCTCTCTGAACCAGGTGATCGGATGGCCTGCAGAGCGTGGTTTTGCGACGATTACAATCGCGCATATTACCTTTTCTATGGCCTATGTGGCGGTGACAATTCAGGCACGCTTAACCGGTGTGGGGCAAACACTGGAAGAAGCGGCCGCCGATCTTGGCGCAAAACCGTTCAAAGTTCTGACGGCTATAACGATCCCACAGCTGACGCCGGCACTAATTTCGGGATGGTTGCTGGCATTCACGCTGTCTCTCGATGATTTGGTTATAGCAAGTTTTGTTACTGGCCCTGGCGCAAATACCTTGCCAATTTTGATCTTTTCACGCATTCGACTGGGCCTCAGGCCGGACATCAACGCGCTAGCAACCATCATGATTCTTGTGATTGCTATTTGCGTTGCCATCGCAGCAATAATTATGTTCCGACAACAGAGAGCGGATTTGCTGGACAGGCAAATGGCCGAAAGAGAGGAGAGTTAAATTGGAGACGCATGAGCTTCAGAAAAAACGACGCACCGAACCTCCTGAAGTTCGTCGCTTGCAGTTGATAATGGCGGCCATCGACTCGATCTCTAAGCGTGGGTTTTCTGACACGACGCTCAAACATGTGACCGAAACTGCCAATCTGTCTCATGGCGTTGTGAACTATCACTTCGACAGCAAGGAAGCACTGTATGACGCTGCGTTGGGTTTCCTTGCAAAAGAGCATTATGAGAATTGGCTAAAGTCTTACGACGATGCGGAACCTACAGCCGCACATCGGCTGGCAGCCATCATTCGAGCGGATTTTGACAAAAGTATCTGCACCCACAAGCGCTTGGCTGTCTGGTTTGCTTTCTGGGGGCAGGCAAAGTACCGGCCTAATTATCTGAAGATCCATAATAAATATGACAACGAAAGATATGATCGAATTTTGCGCCTGTGCGGTGAATTGATTACCGAAGGTAGTTACGACGATCTCGATCCGGAAAAAACAGCCCGTGCTGTAGAGGCGATGTCTGATGGGGCGTGGCTAAGCTTGATGTTGTATCCCAAAGTGGCTGATCGTCGGGAATTCAGGGATGTTTGCATGCTTTCGCTGTCGCGGTTTTTCCCAAAACACTTCCCGGTCTGAGGAAAAGCAACGAACGGCCGCTTCAACACTTTATCTTTTGCATGCCGGGGTCATAAAGCGGTTTGAGCGAGGCGGTTGCATCATACTTCTCGTCTGCAATTTCGATCTGCCAATGCCCCGTAGCGACTATGTCCGCGGTCAACGGTTCGTCAATCTCGGCAAAACCAATGCCGACAGCAGCGCCGAGCGTGTGTCCATATCCGCCAACTTGAATATATCCGACTTCATTGCCGTTTAGATAAATCATCTCATTGCCGTACATGAGAGGCTCTGGGACTTTTAGTAGGAACTGCAACATCCGGTTGTTGGGCGTGCCTTTCGCATTGATCGCGGCGAGTGCTTCCCTGCCGATGAAGCCACCAGGTTTGTCCAATTTGACGGCAAAACCAAGCCCGGCCTCAATTGGGTTGTCCGTGTTGTCCACGTCAATTCCGAAATCACGATAAGCCTTCTCTAGCCGTAGGGAGTTGAGAGTTTGCATTCCAGCATTGCGAACACCCAGATCTCGACCTGCTTCCATAATCAGATCGTAGGTCTGCACGGCCTGAGTGGCGGGTACGTGAAGCTCCCAGCCGAGTTCTCCAATAAACGTCACGCGATAGGCCATGACTACGGCATATCCGATGTCGATTTCACGCGCCGTCATGAAGGGAAAACCTTCGTCCGACAAATCGGCTCCGGATATTCTGCACAGTAGTTCGCGCGACTTGGGGCCGTGAACGTTGATTTGGCAGCGCCCTGCGGTGATGTCGGTTATAACTACGTTCTCGTCGTCCAAGATGTGCCGTCGCATGCGCATCTCGGTATGACCCGCCGAGTTTTCTCCTACGATGACCCAGTATCTCTGATCGGATAGCCGGGTAACTGTAAGGTCAGCCTCAAAACCACCCCGTTCATTTACCCAGGCTGTGTAGACGACACGACCGGGTTCAACATCAACGTCATTGCAAGAAAGGCGAGAGAGTAGGGCGCAGGCACCAGGTCCTTCGACGCTGAAACACGCCATTGATGTCATGTCCATTACGATGACATCCTCGCGTGCTGTCCGGTGTTCTTCAGCGTGCCATTCAAACCAATTTTGGCGATACCAACTATAGTTCTCGACCTTGGCCTCTTCGGGCGTCGGAGCAAACCAATCAGGTTGTTCCCAACCATTTCCTTCGGCGAAAAATGCTCCGGCCGCTTTGAGACGGTCATAGAGCACTGAACGCTTAACGTTTCTGGCCGTTTTGTAGTTCTCATTGTGGTAGTGCTGTCCAAAGAGCTTTCCCAGCAACTCAGGTGTTCTGTCGCGTCGAAAGGCCGGTGTCGCCATTTCACGGGAAAAGCGATTGACGTTGATGCCGGTAACATCGATGGGCGGCAAGCCGTCCACCATCCAATGGGCCAAAACCATTCCCGTACCCGCGCCATTCAGGATGCCAAGTGAGTTCATCCCACATGCAACCCAGAGATTGCGCAGTTCAGGCGTCGGGCCAACAAGCGGCGCAAGATCAGGCGTAAAGCTCTCAGGACCGCAGAATAGTTTTTTGACACCGTAGTTCATGGTGTCAGGCACGCGCGAATAGGCTTTCTCCAGGTCGGGCCCAACACGTTCCCAGTCTGGTTCAATCTCTCCGAATTGCCATTCATCCGGGATACTATCGAGCTTCCAAGCCGCAGCGCAGGGCTCAAAAAGCCCTAACATCATCCCGCCGACTTCTTCACGGTAATAAGTGAAGGTGGAAGGGTCTTCGAGAACGGGTAGATCGCGAGGTAGGCCCGGGATACTTTCCGTTATCAGGTAGTAGTGTTCAGCCGCCTGGAGCGGTAGATTTACACCGTGTTTTGCACCAAGTTGGCGAGACCACATGCCACCGCAGATCACAACGTTTTCGGCTGTTATGGTATGACCGTTCGCGGTGCGGACTCCTGTCGCGGTGCCGTTCCTGGCTAAAATCTCTTCAACCCGCACACCTTCGAAGAAACGTGCGCCTCTGTTTTTGGCTCCCTTGGTCAGAGACATTGTCACGTCCACCGGGTTGGCCCGACCATCCTCCGGAATGAGGAATGCTCCAACGACGTCTGATAGGTCCCCTATAGGGAACATATCCTGCGCTTCCTTCACTGAGACTTCGTGGTTGTTTATCCCAAAACGCCGCATGAAGGCGGCGACGCGGCGCATCTCATGCAGGCGTTCTTCATTGGTTGCAATCTGCAGATATCCAACGTCGCGGAAACCTGTGGATATACCGGTTTCCTTCTCTAGGTTCGCATAAAGGTCTCGACCGTGCGTGTAGATAGCGCACTCAGCTTCGGATTTAAGGAGGCCAGCTACGATCAGGCCGGCGGCATGCCAAGTGGTCCCTGATGTCAGTTGTCCCTGTTCCAGAACGACAACATCGGTATGGCCGAGCTTAGTCAAGTGATAGGCCGTGTTCGCGCCGATCGACCCCCCACCAATAATCACGGTTTGGGCATGCGTCGGTAGGGTGTCAGCCATTGCGAGAAAATCCTTTTAGGCGTTCTTATCTCCGAATACCAGTCAAATTACTTGATGTCTACTGACTGAATGATCATTCAATTATAGCTGAATCTTCGACCTGCGATTTCGCGATAAAGCTTGTCTGAGATGAGAGAAAAGGTTTCACTACAGTGACTGACTGACAATCAGATGCGGGGGAATCCTATGTCAGACGAAATCCTATATGACCAACAGGCAATTAGCTTTCTGGAGGAGCTTTGGGGGGAGGGATTTCTTTCACCGGGAGGCCCTGAAGAAGTTGCTCGTGTTGTTGAAGGGGTTGATCTGAAAGATAAGCATATCCTTGATATAGGATGCGGATCTGGGGCGATCGCAGTGTTGATGGCAAGGGAGTTCAGCGCCGCTAGAGTTACGGGGATTGATGTAGAAGCCCCGGTTTGCGCGACTGCGAAAGAGCGAGTTAGGCAGGCGGATCTGGAGGGAAAGGTCGAAATCATACAGGTCACTCCAGGTCCAATGCCATTCGAAGATGGTACTTTTGACGTTGTGTTTTCGAAGGACTCGATCATCCACATCCCCGACAAGGTAACGATGGCTGCGGAAGCTTATCGTGTGCTCAAACCAGGCGGTCATTTCGCTGCTTCTGACTGGCTGACCAATCATGATGGTGAGATGTCACCGGAAATGGCGCACTACGTAAAGATGGAAGCCTTGGAGTTTCAGATGGCGTCGCCCTCTAAGTACCGCGCTGCTATGGAGCTGGCTGGCTTTGAAGACGTAGAGTTAGTCAACCGCAACGCTTGGTATGCTCAGGTATCAGCTACTGAGCTGGAGGAATTGACCGGGCCAAACCGAGTCGACTGGGAAGCTCGTCATGGTGCGGAGTTTATTGAACATCAGATCGAGATCTGGGACGCTATGCAGCCAGTGTTGAAAACCGGAGAGCATTGCCCGCATCACATCCGTGGTCGGAAACCTGCCTGATCTGACTGGAACTTTGAATGGGCGCGATGACCGTTATGCGTCGTAGTCCTTGCTGACCTGCGCCATACCAGCTTCCATGATGTCGAACATTTCGTCTATCTGCGACAGAGTTATGATCAGAGGGGGCGAGAACACGGCCATGTTTCCAAATGGTCGCAAGAGGAGTCCCATCTCCTCGCACGCATCGTCCAGTTTCTGTCCAAACTTCACATGCGCTTCATAACTCTCGACGTTCAGTTCAGGGCGACATTCTATGCACCCGAGGAGCCCGTGACCGCGCACATCCCCAACTATCGGAAACTTTTCCTTTATTTGATTTAGGCGGTCCTGGAAATGCGGTGTGACGCGTTGAACGTGTCCTAGAATGTCCTCGCGCTCCATGATTTCAATATTTTTAATGGCAGCCGCGCAGCTCACAGGGTGCCCGGAGTATGTGTAGCCGTTGTAGAAAACATCGTCGCCCGGTGCGTCTGAAATGCGTTTCATTACTGCGTCCGAGATTACGCAGGCACCTAGCGGCAGATAGCCCGAGGTTAAACCTTTTGCGCAAGTGATAATGTCAGGGACGATGCCAAAGACCTCTTCTGAGGCGAACCAATGACCCAGCCTTCCAAATCCGGTTACGACTTCATCCGAAATGTAAAGAATGTCGTTTGCCCGGCAAATTTCGAGCGTGCGCTTATGATAACCCGGAGGTGGAACGATCACGCCACCGGAACACAGGATCGGTTCAGCGATAAAGGCGGCAACACGGTCGGCACCTACCTCAGCAATCAGGCTCTCAAGGTCAGCAACTTTGGTGTCGCACCAGGCATCAACACTCATGCCTTCTGGCCGGTGGTAGGGATTCACGTCTGGAAGGAAACGCACCAGATCCTGAGCTTTCTCAAAGCTCGTTTCGAAACGTTCTTTCCCAGTGACAGTCGCGGCGAGAAAGGTAGATCCATGGTAGCCTTTCTCCCGGCTGATCACGATCCTCTTCTCCGGTCGGCCAAGCCGTTTGTTCATGAAAAGTGCGGTCCGCAGTGCGGTGTCAACGGCCGTAGACCCACCGGTCGTGAAGTGCACCGTGTTCAGATCGCCTGGTGTACGTTCGGCGATCATTCGCGCCAAAACGGCCGCGGGTTCGGTCGTAAACGACCACGGCGACGCGTAGGGCATCTTCATAACCTGTTGAGAAATGGTATCGGCCATCTCTTGACGCCCATATCCAATCTGTGTGCACCACATTCCGCCAGGGCCATCAATATATCGCTTCCCGGCAGCATCCCAAAGGTAGATACCATCCGCTGTATTTACCCGCATGTACTCGTCGGACCCAAAGCCGTCGGTTCCGGCCCAAGGATGTAGGTGATGGTCGCGATCCCAAGCGACAAGGTCGCCGTCGGTTGGTGTATTACCTAGGGTGTTCACGTCTGCTTCTCCTTTAGGTACGAGCCGGTGGCGTAGCACGCGCGCGGGGCGGTGCGAAAAAGGCTTTGGTGACAGGTGTGAGGCGCGCCATCCTGGTGCGCCATTTGCCTTCTTGCAGAGTGTAAATCTCGGCCTTCCAGCCGGATGACCGACCAGCATCCGGCATACGGACATGGGCCAACGCAATGTTGCGCTTGGCGGTCGGCGACCATATTCCGGACGTTATGTGTCCAATTTCTTTTTTGCGTCGGTTGTAGATCAATGACCCTTCTGAGGGCTTGAAACCTTCAACATCGAAACGCATGAGGAGGCTTTTTGGAGCCTCTCGCTTGGACAGCAGCTCTCGCCGGCCATTGAAATGACCTTTGTTGAAGTCGACTAGCCGGCCCAGACCAAGTTCGAATGGTGTTTGGCCTCGGTGCAACCGTTCGGTAGCATGAACCGGTTGAAAATCCACACCTGCGGTCAGAAAACCGGCTTCGATGCGGGCCAAGTTTACAGCTTCGTATCCAATGGCGCGCAGTCCCTGATGTTCGCCACCTTTCCAAATTCTGTCCCAAAGCGCTTCTGCCTTGCCCCAGTCGCACCAGAGCTCGTAACCTAAATCACCGGTAAAACCCGTCCGCGAGATCATGAGACTGTGGTCAATTTGGGCGAGATCGAATGGCTTCAGCTTGCTGACATCTAAACCAGCGGCTTCCAAAACTGCGTAAGAGGTCGGCCCTTGCAGCGAAAGTCCAGCAACACTGTGAGTTTCGTCAACGACTGAAACGTCAAACCCCCATGCAGCATCTAGCAACCAAGTCAGCATTTGTTCCTGACAGCAAAGGCGCCAATCGTTGTCGCCAAGATGGAAAAGAGTTCCGTCATCGATGACCATACCCTCTTCATCACACCAGACTGCGTACCCCACGCGACCAACGCTGATTTTTCGGACGTCCCGAGTCACGAGGCGATTGAGCATCGCGGTCGTGTCTGGCCCGGTCAATCGGTATTTGTGCATTGGCGAGATGTCGAACAAGGATGCCTGATTTCGCAGCGCGAAGTACTCGAACTCGACACTGTCCAGCAGACCTGGGGCAGCATAGCCGGCCCAATCGTACCAATTTTGTGCGCGATTTTGCTCTTCGAGTTTTTTGTGAAACGGCCCGGGTATCAAACCGAGTTTTGGATCGGTAAAGATGCTCATGGCTGAGCCTCTAGTGTCGCCAGCGCCGCATTGCGACCAGCGAGACCCATGACATCACCACCGGGGTGCGTTGCTGCACCGCATTGGAACAGCCCTTTCGGCCCCATGGAGTATCTGGACATCCCGTTCGCGGGCCGAAGTGTCAGGAGCTGGTCCAAAGACATTTCTGCATGGTGCCAGTGCCCGCCGGGCGCTCCGGTTGCGCTTTCGATTTGATCCGGTGTTATAACCTGTCTACCTGCAATTTGATCACCCAAGCCGGGCAGGGCGCGGCTAAGAGTTTCAACTGTAATTTGCGCCAGCTGTTCCTTTGCAGTCTCGGTCCAGCCGCCTTCAAGGTCAGATGGCGCATATTGCACAATGGTTGACAGCCAGCTTGCCCCGTCGGCTGTCTGCACTTTGAAGGCTTCAATCACAGGTGCTTTGGACATTTGACGATACTTGGCCGGATTGAACGCAGCTTCGACGTATTCCACAGAGGGAGCATAGATAAGACGTTCTTGAGCCAACTCGTCGCTCAGGCCGGGTAGGGCGGAGCCATCCCTTAGCCGTAGATTGACCTTTGCCGTTGTTCCACGCGCCCGTATATTTCGCACTCGCCGCATCGTTTCGATGTCAAAGGCAGATGGGCCGGTCATTCGGCTTGTTAGTTTTGGGGCAAGGTTGCTGAGCACAATGGGTGCCGCAATGGTTCGTCCATCAGTGGCTTCCACTCCAGAGACTGCATCGTTATCCAACAGAATGCGGGATACTTCAGTGTCCGGCATAAGCAGGCAACCTGCCTTTTGTGCAGCTTCCACCATCAAGTCGGTTAACGCGCACATCCCGCCTGCTGGTTGAGTGATGGTCCCTCCGTGACCGAAACGATAGATCAAATTGAACACCGTGCCCGGAGATCTTGGACCGGTGGCTGTCCCCCAGATTGCATCAGCAGCAAGCATTCCAGCCACCGGTCCTCCCGAAAGGTCATCTATGACAATGTCTTGGACATTGGATAAGACAATCTGCAGGAAACGCCGCATTTCAGATTTACCCAGCTTTTTCAGGCCTATGCCCAGTTTTGCCAGGCGCAAAAACTCGTTGAGTCCACCCCTGGAAAGGATGGCCTTTTGACCCCCAGGAGGTGGAGCCTCGGCGAGTTGGCGCAAAAGGTCTCCATACGTAATTAACTGGCGTGTCAGAACGGACCAGGCATCTGATTCCGGATGTTTCGTCCCGTCGCTCCAGTACACGCCGTCGTTCTTGAAGACGATGTGCCGCCCATCCTCAGACAGAGAGACTGTGGAGACGGGTTTACCGGACAGGACAGGGTGTTGAGTATCTATGCCGACATCACCCAAGGCCCGCGAGCTCAGGTTGTAAAGCGAGTGGGCGAGAGTCGGGCCGCCGTCCACAGAATAAGACGCCATGCCGCCGAACCTGTCGGATTTCTCGATTATACAGACATTCTTGCCGCGTCTACTAAGTAGTGTTCCGGCAATCAGGCCGTTTACACCGCCGCCAATAACAATCGCATCAAATTGGCTCATGCGGCATACCCCTTCATTCGGCCATGTCGTGTTTCTTTCCTGAGAATAGCCCGGGCAGCGTTTGCACCTGGGGCTCCCATAACCCCACCGCCGGGATGAGCGGACGACCCGCACAAATAAAGCCCCTTGATTGGTAAATTGTACTGCGACCAACCCGGGACGGGCCGATTGAAGAAAAGCTGATCAAAAGTTAGTTCGCCTTGGAAAATGTTGCCCTCTGTTAGACCGACCTCGCGCTCGATTTCCAATGGTGAACGCACTTCCATATGAACGACGCGCTCGCGAATATCGGGACAGGCCACAGACATCTGGTCGAGTACAGTTTCTGCCATCGCGCTGCGCTGCTTTTCATCCCAATTCTCTGCGGATCTAACGCCGTCGACTTCTAGATCATAAGGAGCATATTGGACGAAAACCGTCATCATGTGGGCACCTGTTGGCGCCATAGTCGGATCAATCTGGCTGGGGATGAGCATGTCGATATAAGGCTTTTCCGACCAGCGCCCGACTTTCCAATCATCATAGGCCTTTTCAAGTTCAAGGAGGCTCTGCGACACATGCAAATCACCCCTGAGAAAGCTGGTGTGCTCGGGTGCTGCAGGGAAATTTGGAAAGCGGTCAAGAGCGATGTTGAGTTTAGCCGAAGACCCACGGATTTTGAAGTTTCGCACCGCCTTGGTGAAGTCATCCGGTAACTCGGCCGCGTCAATATGGTGCAGAACAGTGCGTTTGATATCCATATTGGAGGCAACGACAGGGGCATAAAAAACCTTGCCGTCTTCAAGAGCCACGCCTTCAACGCGGCCGTCTTTACTGAGGATTTTCTCAACCCCCGAACCCGTATGGATCGTACCCCCGTGCTCTTTGAATGAGGCAGCAATCGCATTCGAGATCGCGCCCATCCCGCCGCGCGCGAAACCCCAAGCACCGATGCCGCCATCAATGTCCCCCATGTAGTGATGAAGAAGTACGTAGGCCGTCCCGGGCGAGTACACTCCGAGGCCGGTTCCGATAATACCTGAACCTGCCAAATGGGCTTTAATCAGGTCGTTTTCGAAGTGTTCATCTAGAAAGTCACCAATGGACATTGTCCAGAATTTCAGCGTTTCACCAAGCTCCCGATTACCCAGCCCATGTGCTTTTTTTACGAGGTATGCCAGTTCGCCGAGATCGCGCGGATGGAGAGAAGCGGGGTCCGGTGCGTCCCGAAGTAAAAACGGACGGATAAAACGGCATTGCCGCATGATGGCTTGCGAATAGCGGCGATAGGCGTCGGCATCATTTTCAGAATGACGTTCCATCTCACGCTTCAGAGCGTTGTGGTCGGAATAGTAGGCGAAGTAATCCCCATCGCGCGTGAAGCTCGCGCCGCCTTCATACGGAATAACCTGAAGACCGTATTTTGGTAGCTCGAGGTCCCTAGCAATCTCGCGCCGCAGGAGGGAACAAACGTATGAGCAGTTCGAGTATGTCCAACCCTCGTGTAACGACCGGCTGACTGCCGCGCCACCGATCCAGTCGTTCTTTTCGACCACCAAAACACGCATGCCAGCGCGCGCCAAATAGGCGGCGGCGGTTAATCCGTTGTGACCAGCGCCAGCCACAATCACATCGTATCTGTTATCAACCGTCAAATTGTTCCATCCCTTTCTCTTCCGTTTACAGATCGGGTGCGCGTTCGTAAAGTTTATTTGAGCGCTCAAATAAATTTCAAGCTATTGACGCATCTTTTTTGCGCGCTGTAGATGGCTGCATTCGTAGGAGGAGCGACAATTGGTCGAAGCTGAGCGGAAACGTCCTCGCAAAGAGCGGAAGGAGAACGCAGATCGTCGTCGCCGGCAGCTGCTGGACGCGGCTTGCCGCTCTATATTGACCCATGGACTAGCAAAAACGACGCTTGCAACGGTCGCGTCTGAGGCTGGGCTTTCTCAGGGTGTCGCGGCGTTTTACTTCAAGTCAAAACTAGGTCTTCTGACAGAAACTTTGCGCGACCTTTACCAGCGTTACGAAAAGCACTGGACAGCTTCTTTAGAGCTAGCAGGGGACAAGCCGGCCGAAAAGATAAGGGCTTTGATAAAAGCTGACTTCCACCCGGAAGCCTGTGGTCCCGATGTCTTGCCCCTTTGGTATGCATTTTGGGGCGAGCTTCGATTTCAACTGCAGTATGACGAAGTTGCCGAGCATTTTGAGACACGTCGAAGAGAGACTTTGAGATTGATCTGGAATGAACTGCTCTCAGCAGACGACGCTATTTCAGCAGATCAAATGGCTGAATGGATGGAGACATTGACGGATGGCTATTGGCAACGATTGCATCTCGCTCCGGAAGGCCTGAGCCGAAAGCAGGCGGAGCAAGCTGCCTGGGGATGCCTTGTTCGATTGGTTCCAGAATTACTTGGAGATACGGCTTAGTCAATTTCGACTGAAAGGCCCCACAATATGACGCGAGTGCGGATATCGAAGCGGCCTCGGCCATCCTGGGGCGCCATTATAAAAGAGGCGCGTTACCTTGCGCGGCTTGCTCTCCCGATCGTCATTTCTCTTGCTGCTGCTGCTTTGATTGGTGTCGTTGACACAGTGATGGTGGCCCCGTTGGGAACGCTTCCTTTGGCGGCGGTCTCAATTACGGCCTCGGTGCTGATTATTTTCTATTCAGCGCTCTACGGCTTTGTGTCCGCAATTGGGGTGCGCATGGCAGAAGCTTTTGGGAAAACGAGTGACCAAGGGCTGGCAGCAGCGACAAGCGCCGGGATTTTTGTTGCCCTGGTCGTGGGGTCAGTTGGCGCTGTTGCAATGATCTGCCTTAAGCCTGCTCTTTCTTGGATTGGGCAGCCGCCTGAAGTGGTCAGTCTAATAGGTGGGTACTGGATCGCGATGTGCCTACTTTTGGTGCCCTTTACGGTTTTCTATACTCTGAAGGCTCTTTTTGACGCCATGGACCGTCCGTGGATTGGAGTTGGTCTTGCGTTTCTTGCGGTCGGTTTCAACATCCCTTCAAACTATGTTTTGATCCATGGAGTTGGTGGCTGGCCGGGTCTGGGTCTCCTCGGCGCCGGGATGGCAAGTCTGTTGTCTCAGATAGTGCCGTTGATCATGGCGCTCGTGATTTTGCGAGTGTGGAAAAGAAAGAGAGGTTTCTTGAGGGCCAAGATTTTCGACTGGTCCGAGGTCAAAGCGCAGATCAAAGAAGGCTTCATTATATCCGTTGGTTATCTGGGGGAGGGGGCCACTTACGCAGTTGCCGGCCTTATGCTTGGTTGGTTCAGCGCCGCCGCGCTCGCCGCGCATCAAATCGTTTCCGCGGTCAGTGACGTCATTTACATGGTGCCGTTAGGCGTTTCGATTGCGATTTCGATACGCGTAGCTCAGGCAATTGGTGCCGATGAAAGAGAAAGGTTAAAGCCGATTGTGTTGGCTTCGTTGTTGGTGGTCGTTGGTTGGATGGCCGTTGTCGTGACTGGTATTTTGTTTGGCCGTGCCCCTTTGGCAAACAGCCTGTCAGATGACCCAGAGGTCGTTTCTCTCGCGATATCGATGTTCCTTGTGATTGCGGCAATGCAGGTTGCAGATGGTGTGCAAGGAACGATGCTAGGCGCTTTCCGGGGCATGATGGACAATCACGTTCCTGTTGCTATTACCCTGATTGCCTATTGGGTTTTTGCATTGCCGCTTGGATATGCGCTGGGCTTTTGGCTTGGGTTCGGCCCCAATGGAGTTTGGATTGGGTACGGCTCAGGTCTCTCTTTGGCCGCTATCGCGTTGACCTTTCGCTTCTTCTCTAAAAACCGGTAGTCGGCGCTGTTTGCCAGCTCACTAAAGGCCCAACTTGTCTAAGAGTTTAAGGCGTAGGATTTCTGCTTCGACAAGAGTTTCTTTCGCGAATGAGAAGGGCAGTGGTTTGAGGAGAGTAACCGGAAATTCCAGCTCGTCCGCTTTGGTTCCTGTTGCCCATTTGGCAAGGACACGCCCCATTGCCGTGGCGATGGCTACGCCGCGCCCATTGTATCCCAGACCTGTCATAACCCCCGGAGTGATCTCATGCAGGTGTGGATATTGATCTTTTGTCAAAGCGACAAAGCCACCCCATTCGTATTCCCACTGAACTCTGGACAATTGGGGGAAAAGTTCGACAGAAATGCGTTTCAACCGCTCAATTTGTTTGAGAGTGGACTTGTCGTTGTAGGTGCCGCGACCTCCCATCAGAAAGCGACCGTCGGCATCTTGCCTGAAATAGAGAAGTAGGCGTCGTGCGTCTGACAAAGCGTTGCCTTCTGGCAGAATTGACTGGCGGACATTGTCGGACAGGGGCGACGTGGCTACCTGAACCGAGCGAACGGGTAAAACTGATTTAGCCAACCGCGGATGCAGATCTCCAGAATAGGCGTTCGTGCAGATCAGCACTTTTTCTGAGATGACAGCTCCTTTGGGAGTTTCGACGCGAAAGCGGCCGGCTTCGGATTTAATCTGATTGGCAGGCGTTTCGCCGAAGATTTGCACGCCATTGCGGCGACCTGCTTCAGCCAGTCCAAGTGCATAATTCAGCGGGTGCAAAACACCACCGCGGCGATCCAGAACACCACCAAGGTAGGTTTCGGTCCCGGTAAGACGTTTCATTTCGCTTTGATCAAGCTGTCTCATGCCCCCGCCGTATTTGTCCCAATCCTCGGCTAGCTTGTGCAATTCCCTGAGTGTTTTGTGGGTATGAGCGGCGCGCAGCCAGCCAGGGCGCTTTACATCGCACTCAATGTCGTACCGGTCCACTAAGTCAAACACAAGGTCGCCAGCGTCACCGGCCATTTGGATCATTCTGGTTCCCCTGAAATCTCCAAACTTTGCTTTGATGCCCGTCGGCCCGTCTTTTAGGCCCACGTTGACTTGGCCGCCATTGCGTCCCGACGCTCCCCATCCTGGGTGCTGCGCATCGACCAGAATAACGTTGACGCCTTGCTCGGCTAAATGAATCGCTGCCGAAAGCCCGGTGAACCCTGCTCCAATCACAGTCACGTCCGATTTCTGTTCGCCAACGAGTTGGGGGTACTCGGTCGGATAAGCTGCAGTTGCTGACCACAGACTGTTCGCGATGACGGGGTTTTCGTTGCGGATCATCTATGGGCCTCGCGCTTGCCTTGCGGGGGGAATTGCATAAGTTTGGCTGACGATGCTTTGCCGTAAGGTTTGTGACGAATGCCAAGACTGTTGAACCAATTTGATTTGAAGCCAACCGTCGAATTCGACGCCTTCGAGCAAGCTTGGAGCGCGTTTGTCGAACATTTGGTCACGACAGGTCTAGCCACGAACGGGACGCCTTTGTGTATACGCAACCCCACAAGTGGCTACGATACCGACGAGCAGCGTGATCATTCGCTTATGGCAGTTATCGAGTTTAGGGATCAATTGCAGGCCGATGCAGCGTGGGTGGCCATTGAGGATCGCATTGAGCCTCTGGGGGCTTTGCATCGCAGGGTTATTTCTATGGTACACGACCCGCTTTTCACGTTTTGGTCGGAACTTTAGTTCGACGGTTGCGAACATGGGGATTGTTTTCACATCATTTTCCCTTCATCATTGAATGATCATTCAATCAATGACATATAACCTTTAGATGTCAAATCCTCACTGGCTGGATGAAAATGGCTGTTGGGGGAAGGCAAAACCGATGAACTGCTTTAGTTGATGGGATGCATTCGGGTGAGACAATCGCCAATCGAAAAAACAAACCCTGAGGGGCGACGACGTACCGAGTCCAAAGAGGTGAGGCGTCAGCAACTCATCGACGCTACAATCGACTCGATTGCTCAGAACGGAATTGGCGGAACGACCATGTCCACCGTGACCGAGATTGCAGGTCTGTCGCTCGGCATCGTCAACTTCCACTTCAAAAGCAAACAAAAATTGCTCGAAGAAACGCTGCTGTTTCTCGCCAACGAACACCACGAACAGTGGTTGGAAGCCTTCGATAGCGCAGGCTTGTCAGCGCCAGAAAAGCTGTTGGCTATCGTCGATGCGCATTTTCACCCCCAAATTTGCACTCCAAAGAAACTAGCCGTTTGGTTTGCGTTTTTTGGAGAGGCAGGGCGGCGCAAAGTCTACCGCAATCTTATCAATGACATCGACCAGGAGCGGTACAATATCGCGCTGCGCCTGTGTTCCGAAATTTCTGAGGACGGTGGATACGACGATATCCCGCCAACGCAAGTCGCCAACATACTCGAGGCTCTTTACGACGGAATCTGGCTAGAGCTTTTGACTTACCCCGAGAATTTTCAACGTTCTGTTGCCCGGGATCACATCACCGCCTTCCTTTCCAAGGTCTACCCGGATCACTTTCGAATGCCCGTGTTCAACAACGGTGATTGAAACAGAACGGCTCTCAAACCGGAAACTTCAAAAAAATCATCCAGCGAATGACGCAGCTAACTAAGGCTAAAAATATGGGTAGGGACTCTCGCTACGACATCCTTTTCGAACCAGTCCAAATCGGGCCGGTTACTGCGCCAAATCGGTTTTATCAGGTACCACACTGTACCGGTATGGGCTGGCAATACCCGCGCACACTTGCCGCGATGCGCAAAGTGAAGGCGCAAGGCGGATGGGGCGTCATATGCACGGAATACAACTCTATCCATCCATCATCTGACGACCTGCCGCACCCTTATGCGTCGCTTTGGGATGACAGTGATGTTCGGGCGCATGCGCTTATGACCGATGCGGTTCACGAATACGGTAGCCTTGCAGGGGCTGAGCTTTGGTACGGAGGCGCCAACTCGAACAACTTGTTTTCCCGCTTGCCGAGCATGGATGTAGACAGTCGCCCCAATGCGAAAGGGCACCCTTTTCAGACACGCGCAATGGACAAGCAGGACATCCGGGATTTACGCCGCTGGCATCGAAAGGCCGCTATAAGGGCACGAGACGCGGGTTTTGACGTTGTCTATGTTTACGCAACGCACGGATACCTGATCTCGAACTTTCTACATCCGCGCGTGAACACGCGCAGCGACGAATATGGTGGCAGCTTAGAAAACAGGGTGCGACTTACTCGGGAGTTAATTCAGGAAACCAAAGACGCCGTTGGCGACCGGTGCGCTGTGGCCGTTCGGTTCTCGGCAGACGAAGAGATCGGCGAGGATGGCCAGCCAATCTATGGTGAGCGACGAGAGATGTTTGAGATGCTCTCTGACCTGCCGGATTTGTGGGATATCAACATCGCAGATTACTCTGTCGAGATGGGTGTGTCCCGTTTTACCAAAGAGGCCGCACTTGAACCTTACATGCATTGGGTCAAATCCGTGACGGACAAGCCCGTCGTGACCGTTGGTCGTTTCACGTCGCCGGATACCATGGTCTCGCAAGTCAGGCGGGGGATTACGGATTTCATTGGGGCTGCGCGCCCGTCGATTGCTGATCCATACCTTCCCAAAAAGATTGAGGAAGGGCGCTTGTCCTCGATCCGCGAGTGTATCGGATGCAATGTTTGTTACGCCAGTGACTCGATAGGGGTACCTATTCGATGCACTCAGAACCCAACAATGGGGGAGGAGTGGCGCAAAGGATGGCACCCTGAAATCATTCGTGAGAAACCCTCAGATGCACGCGTTCTGATCGTAGGGGCAGGCGCTGCTGGACTGGAAGCAGCACGGGCACTTGGCGTGCGTGGGTATGATGTTCAATTGGCAGAAGCTACTCGTGAGTTGGGTGGCAGGGTCTCTCGCGAAGCGGCTCTGCCTGGAATGAGCGAGTACATTCGCGTCAAAGATTATCGCGAGCAGCAATTGATCGAGATGCCCAACGTTGAAATCTACCGTGAAAGCCCGCTGACAGTTGACGATATCTTGGCTGTTGATGCTGACCACGTTGCGATCGCAACCGGCGCGACCTGGCGGAAGGATTATTTTGACGAAGAACGTTTTGTCCCGGTCGCAGAAGGAGCCGTCCTAAGTCGCGTTTTCACCCCCGATGACATCATGGATGGAAAGCTTCCCGATGGACCGACGCTCGTTTTCGATGGGGACGGCTACTACATGGCCAGCGTTATCGCTGAGAAAATACGGGCTCAGGGAAATGCCGTCACGCTGGTTACACCATCTGACAGTGTTTCTGACTGGGCCGAAAAAACGTCCGAACGTTGGCGCATCCGAACGCATCTGCTTCGATTGGGGGTTGAGGTCCTGCCGTCAAAGTCGCTCAAGCATTTCGATGGCGAAATCGCAGAGTTGGAGTGCACCTATGGTGGGCCAAGTGTGACCGTTCCGGTTGCCAATATTGTTATGGTTACTGCTCGGAAGCCAAATGATGGCCTCTACAGCGGATTGCTAGGGCGGATGAGTTTTGAGGACTTGAAGTTTAGCCTTCGTCGTATTGGTGATTGTGACGCTCCGGCGATAATTGCGGCAGCGGTTTATTCAGGCCATCGATACGCCCAGGAGTTGGGCGAGGCGGTGGATAAGGACATTCCACTTTTACATGACCGAGTGGATGTCGGGCATTAGCTCATTTGACTGTATTACGCGATCTCGATTGAACGCATAAAAAAACAAGGAGAAACCATCCATGCCAGAAGGCTTAACTATCCGTCCGCTCGAATTGCGAGACAACGAACAGTGGCGCCGACTGTGGACAGCATACTTGGATTTCTACGAGACCTCTGTCCCAGAAGAAGTCTATGAGGTTTCCTTCAATAGACTGTTGTCAACGGATGCAGGCGAATACAATTGTCTGATCGCTGAGTTGGACGGAAAACCGGTTGGATTAGCGCACTATCTCTACCATAGGTTCATGTGGTCGGTGGAGGATACGTGTTATCTTATGGATCTTTTCACTGATCCAAAGGTCAGGGGAAAAGGCGTTGGTCGAGCTCTGATCGACTCTGTCTTCCAGATCGCCAAGCAGGACGGTGTTCCAACCACCTACTGGACAACTCAAGAATTCAACTACGCAGGTCGAGTTCTGTACGACAAGGTGGCTAAAAAAACGCCATTTATTGTCTATGAAAAAGACGAATAACTTGTGCCGTCTTGCCGAAAAAAACATCTTGTTGCGGGGAGGGGTTTAGTAGCCTTCTTCCATGCAAAATCGATCCCAGAAAAATAATTCAAAACCAGCCGTGGGGCTACTTGATTGGCGGTGATGCTGTATGTTCAGTTCCCATTGTCGCCCCGAGTAGTGAAGATTTTTTTGCACGTTGAAGGATCGACGTAAGCAAGGAAATCGTCCTGTATTGGCGGCACCGCTGCGACGCCATGCTCGCGTCAGAGGTTCGAACAAATACTGTTCGATAATTGCGGATGTCTTGTCAGTAGTATTTGGTCTAACGCGGAGTTCGATGGCCTGCTTGCAACACGACATTGTCGGTTGCTACGGCTGTTGAAGCCCTGTCTCGCGCGTGCTGTATTGGAAAACGGTCGATGGGTAGAGATGGATGCTTTGTTTTTTGATTTCCAGTAGCCGCAAACCGGCGAAAACCGAGCGAACCGACCCTAATTGGGAAGGAATAGATTTTCACCTGCATCTCAGGCCTGACCAACGGATCCACTGTGATATTAGGAGAGCACATGTCCGCTTTTGACCAAACCGCAACCTCCTTTACCAAAGCCTCGGATTTGCTGGTCGCAGCGCTAAAGGCTGAAGGTGTTGAGTATGTTTTCGCTGTCCCGGGCGAGGAAAACCTTGACGTGCTGGAGTCTTTGAGAAGGTCCAAAATTGAACTTGTTCTTACTCGCCACGAACAAGGAGCGGCATTCATGGCGGCGACTTATGGGCGTTTGACGGGTAAAGCTGGGGTATGCATGGCGACACTTGGGCCTGGTGCCACGAACTTTGCGACGCCTGCAGCTTACGCGCATCTGGGTGGGATGCCGTTGGTCATGATCACGGGCCAAAAGCCGATCAAGAAATCGAAACAGGGCCAGTTTCAAATCATTGATGTGGTGGGTTTGTTCGACCCGATTTGCAAGATGTCCAAGCAGATTGTTCACGGCAACACCATCCCCTCGTTAATCCGCGAAGCGTTTCGTGTCGCGCAAGAGGAGCGTCCTGGCGCCGTTCTATTGGAACTTCCCGAGGATATAGCGGCCGAAGATACCACCGATCCGGTCCTGCAACCCCATCCGCGCTACTACGCCGTGGCTGGTGACACGGTGCTGAATGAGGCGGCCGAGATGATCCGCTCGGCTGAAATGCCTTTGCTTTTGTTGGGGGCGGGAGCCAACCGAAAGCATGCTCGCAGCGCACTTAGTAAGTTTGTGAATGACACGCAGATTCCTTTCTTTGACACTCAGATGGGTAAAGGCGTGGTCGACGAGCGGTCTGATCTGTTTTTGGGAACGGCAGCCTTATCCGATGGGGACTATCTGCACTGCGCGATCGAACGCGCTGATCTGATTATCAATGTGGGTCACGACGTCGTGGAAAAACCGCCATTCTTCATGAAAGAAGGCGGGACCAAGGTGATCCATGTGAACTACAAGGCCGCGCAAGTTGACCAGGTTTATTTCCCGCAGGTCGAGGTTGTCGGCGATCTTGCGCAATCCATCGAACGACTGGGGAAAAAGCTTGGTGGCCCACTGGATTTTGACCGCAGCTACTTTGAGCGGGTCAAACAGGAAACCGATGTGCACATCTCCGAAGGCGCAGATGATCCGCGGTTCCCGGTAATCCCACAGCGATTTGTGGCTGACACGCGTAAGGTCATGCGCGACAGCGATATCATTGCGTTGGACAACGGCATTTATAAAATTTGGTATGCCCGCAATTATCAGGCTTACCAACCTAATACCGTTTTACTGGATAATGCACTGGCCACAATGGGAGCCGGCCTACCCTCAGCTATGATGGCAGCCAAGCTCTATCCTGACCGTCGTGTGATGGCGATTTGTGGAGACGGCGGATTTATGATGAATAGTCAGGAGGTTGAAACGGCCGTTCGCCAAGGCCTCAGTCTGGTTGTGACCATTCTGAACGACAGCTCGTATGGGATGATCCGGTGGAAGCAATCTCACGCCGGGTTTGAAGATTGGGGGCTGGAGTTTAACAACCCTGATTTTGTGCAATATGCCAGAAGCTATGGCGCGACCGGCCACCGGGTGGAGCGAACCGAGGATCTGGTACCCACCTTTGAGCAAGCGTTCGCAGTAGGTGGCGTACACCTGATCGATCTTCCTGTTGATTACAGTGAAAACCAACGCGTACTGATTGACGAACTGGCCGAAAAGGTCTGTTTGATCTGATCCGTTTTTCGAAGTTTGGTCGAAGCGATTGGGCTGGAGTCGGGCAGAGCGTGAAAACACCAGGTCGACGCGGTTTGTGTGTCGTAAGCACCTCCTACTTGAGTTGCGGGAATGAGTTTGAACCTAGAACACTCGTGCATTTGCTGACTTATTGGGCAATCGGAAGGGTGAAGTGAATGCGTTGCTGGCGAGTGGTCGCCACACCACGCATTCAGCCCGCGTATTTGTCCCCATAGTGGTCGTTCATGACTTTTCAGCGAACGTCCGCATCTAGCTCAAAACGGATACGGATGAGCGACCAGCCTGCCGCTGTCTGAAGTTTTGTATTCGGGAAAAATCGAAAAAAGGATCGTGGGCGGTGTTCGGAAGGCAGCCGTAGCGTTTCTTAGAAAATCGAAAAATTTTTGGGGAAGGGGTGACGGGCTGTGGCGGTGCCAAGCTCCACTCGCCCCCGTGTTTTTGTCGGGATGGGGGGGTATTTTCGGGGTTATGCCCGGCCTGACAAAACCCACCCCGACGCCTACCTTTCGATCGACGAAGCCTCATTGAATGCTGGTACCAAGTCTATCTCTTTGTGTATCTCGATCGCCATTGGTTTGTGGTTTCGCGGGAATGCGCCGTTTGCCTGCGTCGCTCACGACGGTTCTTGACACGGCCCCAAACTGCGCGCGGCGCGTCCACGGGCGCGCGCGATACCGAAAGGCTGCAGAACAAAGAAAACTTCAGGTTTCTCACACGGGGAAATGCGTGTGTGTTTTAGTACGTTCATTTCCCCGTAAGAGAATTCAATACTTTTCTGACTTTTCTGCCTTTGTTGTTTTCTAATCGCGCACAGCGCCCCTGAGAAAATTGGCTAACGCTCTTTTTTGGCTCGGCAAATCACCGATAATCACCTGTCGGTCAGTGTTGGATGCAGAAACCTCCAATTCGAATGCACCACAGGCACGAAGTTGGTTCCAGAAGGCCTTTCCATATGGAATGTCGTATCGCTCATTGCCGTGACCGCGCGCCCATTCCTCGTAAACCTCGCGAACATTCTGCCTAGAAACCGTGAATGTGCGCCCCTCCCAGCCCGTTTCGATTGGGTCAACTTCGCTGTTTGCTTCCGAGAACGATGCCAGCACCAATTCTTTGGGTAGCTCGCCGTCTTCGACGCTGCTGGCCCACCACCGCTGCGGCCCCGTGAGTGACCTAGCGCGCTGTTCCACGGTCGCTTCCGTGATCACACGCTCTGCCATTGGGTTGAATCCGGAAACGTCGCGGTCGAGCATTTTTTGCAGAAAGTGCGCTGCGCCGTCGCCGCGAATGTGGTCGTGCAGAGCCTTGAAGTATTCCGTGTCGTCTTTCCGATGGTCCGAGACCTCGCAGACCACCACGCGGCGATCGTCCACATCGATTTGGATTGCATGCTCCCGGTTGGTTGCGACTACGATGCCCATCGATGAGGCCACGGAGAAGCTGTCTATGCCCTTTGGCTCAATTGCGATGGTTCCGCCAGTCACGCGGCGTTTCAGCTTCTGTGCTGCCCGTTTGTCGCCCGCGAACAGCGCCTCATCAGCGAACACGTAGCAGGCGTTTGCGAGGTGCTTGTTGAACTTGCCGGTCAGTTGCTCCGCGTCATCGACCAGCAGCCCATGCTGCCCGAAAATCCGCATCATCAGGTCTTCGAGAATGATGCCTTTCCCTGTTCCCTGCCCAGACCGGAACACCAGCATCGTGCCCATCACACGGGTCGGGTTCTGGATTTTGAGCGCGAACCAGTTCATCACGTACTTATACAATTCCACGTCGCCTGCGCACAGCACGTCAAAAATGTGGTCGAGGATGATCTAGCAGTCACCGTGCTTCGGTACGACTCCAAACCCTTGCCAGAGGTTCAGCACGTCCTCGGACACCGCGCCGGTAGGGTCGAGGGCGACCGACAGGTACGTAGGCCGGTCCAAGCTTTCGAGCCACAGGCGGCTCGCAGGTTCGCTCTTGTCGCCGACCTTCATGAATTCGTTTTCCAGCAGCAGCGCGAAATCGGCGCGGGTCATCAGGCTCAACACTTTCCGGGTGTCGCCGTCCGCGTTGAACGCTTCCTCGACCCAATACCCCACACGGACTTTCCCGCCCTGGCGGATGACGAAATACTGGTCGTCGCCAAACAATTCCGCCATTTGGTCGTCCACGCTGATCTTGTCTCGCGCCACCATCATACGATTGATGGATTTTTCCAGCGTTCCTTTCCGAACGCCCTTCTGTTTTACCTTGAGCCATAGCTCGTGTATCGCCGTGTCGCGGTCCACGGCAGAATCCAGTTCAGCGATGTCAGCGAGTTTCGCCTGTAGTCGCTCCTTTTTCATATCTTCACATCCATCATTTTTGCGCGGCGTTCGGCACGGGTTCCGGACCTCGAAAGATGTCCGAACCGCGCCCTGCCGAGCTTGTCCCCCATCACTGCAACCACCGGCGCGCCGAGGTCCGCGAAGCGGTCGCGGTAGTCCTTGCTGCGCCTGTTCTTGCAATGGCCGTGGAAGCAGTAGATCGCTCGTTCAGAGTCAGCCGAGTTGGGCGGGTGGTAATAAGTTCCGGTCTCGTCACCGCTGCTGTGTTCGGCGCTGAACGGGCAGCGGATGGGCACCCAGCCGTCATTCGTGAATTGCCCTAGGACGTGACCGCCATCCGACAGCCACTGCAGCAGCGGGTCGTCGGTCTTGATCTCGACCGGGACGCCACGACGCACGGCACCGCCGGTGCGGTAGACCGAGACGGTTTCCTGCACCAGCGGCACCTGGAACGCCTTCTCGACCAGAACATCCGGATTGAACCGCCGGGAAAAATCCGAATAGACCAGTTTGGCCGGCACCTGCTTGTTTGGCGGCAGAGAACCGGGTAAGCGGAAAATCCGCGTGATGTCGGTCACGCACGGGTCCGTCAGTCCGCCCTCGGACGCGCTGCGCAGGACCGTGGCGACCTCGCTAGGGTCGCGCACAATTCGGTTCAGGGCGTAAACCCATTGCGTGGACCCCGGCTTAGTTTCGAGGATGAGCGTGGGCTTGACCGGCGGCTCCTTGATCCGGACGCCGTTCTTCACCTCGCCCACGTCGTCCAGACCGATCAGCGGCGTCCCAGTCCAGCGTTCCTTGCGCCGCCGGAAGTCATGCGCCGTGGTGGGCGTGTTGAATTCGAACAAGTGCAGGGAGAAATGCGTGTCCGCCCCGGTCAGAATACTGAAGGGCCACGGGCGGGCGACACATGCGCCGCTCTTGTATTGAACGCCAATGCACACGCTCTCTGTGGGGCCGATATCGTAGACCGACCGGGTGAACAGTTTTTCCAGAAACTCATCCATAGTGCATCTCCGACAATACGGACGCCAAGCGTTTCTCGGCGGGGGTCGTCATTGCGCGGCGTCGGATTTCAACGGCGCGTTGTTCTCGCGGTGATAGCGGACCGCTCCGCCAAACTTTACGAATGGAATTTTTGGATGTTCCCTCAGCCGGTCCTTGCGCAAGAAGGACAAGCTTAGTTGAAGCTCCGCCGCCTTCTGATGCTCGGTCAGCATTACTGCGTCGGCAGGCGGGGTGTCGGGATAAATGGACATTTCAGCACCTTCGATTCGTTTAAGGTGCCACCCAATATTCCCATTTTTTCACGTGTGGCTACAGTCTTGCTTTCCAAGTGCGCGCACTTGGAAAACAAAGTCTTTCAGGGGCTGAAACGCGACCAACTTTCGACTTCGAGACGGGCCCTACCGGGTGTAAGACCTTTGTTTCGTTTTTGTAGGTACCTGCGGGCCGTTTCAAGTCGCCGTCCGGTGAGCTTGCAAAACTCTCGGATAAAAGAGTTTCGCTGAGTTGGTTCGAGGGGCCACATGTCGGCAAAGACGGGGGCTACTCTCACGAGCAGATCAGTGTACTCAAGTTCCGACACCTTCGGGCGAGCAGGGTCGGATCGCTCGAGAGCTATCTCAACGAGTCGCCGAACGACATGCCAACGACTGTCAGCAGCAGCAGCGGCGACGGCGTTCTTGATGAGCGCGGCCGTCGTTTGCTGCTTCGCGTCGGGTTTGTTGGCCATCTCCATTGCCATTATCATCGCTATCATTTTTAGGTCGCGTGATGTCAGGTCGTCGGGGGTCATGACAGCAGACCGGTCTCGATACGCTCGGCAAATTCGTGGAGTTGGGGGCGTAAAGATTTTGCATAGGCTTCGGTGATGTCACCCGTGCTATGACCCACCAGCATCTTAATCGCTACACTCGGTACGCCAATCATCTCAGCGGTGGAAATGTAGGTCCGCCGCAGATCATGCGGTGTGATGTCGCCGACGCCGATGCGTTTCAGGGCCTTGCGAGGGTCGCGGGCTGGCCCACTTCCCCGCACTGCCGGGAACACCCATTCGTCAGACGCGCCGCGCTGGGCGTCAAGGATGGAGCGCATTCCGGGCGTTATCGGGCGTTTGAGTTCCACGCCCGCCTTCATCCGCTCGGCGGGAATGGTGATGACATTGGCCCCGACTTCCATCCAGCGCAGATGCAGGATTTCATCGCGGCGACAACCCGTCAGGAACAGCATCTGCAAGGCACGATACAGAGTGCCAGTCGGCCCGAGGTGAACCGCCAGACGCTCGGCCTCTGTCCACCACAGCGGGCGCTCAGTCGGTGTAAGCGCACCCTCGCGAGGAGGTGTGGGCTTAACCGCCTTGCGCTTGCCTGTCAGCTTGCTCACCGGGTTGGGAGATGGCTCCTGTCCTGCGGGATGGGCGTCGGCCCATGACTGCCACAGCGCCCGAACCGAACGCAGTGCGTTGGACGCCGAGGCCGGGGAAGTCACGCCCAGCATGCGGCGGTATTCGTCCCGCACCATCTCGGGCGTAATGTCGCTCATCCTTACATCGGCGAGAAACATCCGTTTCACGGCGTACCCGTAGCTTTCGATGGTGGAGGCCCGGACGTGTGGGTTTTCCTGCCCGTGGAATGTGGGCGCACTGTAGATTGTCAAGTCCAAGAGGTCGCGTTCACGTGCGTCCATCGCCGCTCTGTCGGTTGGGCTGAGATAGGTGCCTGCGGCCAACTCAGCCATAATTGCCTGCGCTTTATCGCGGGCAGCTTCGATGGTGCCGGGTTTGGTTGCCGGGGCGAACTCGGCGATACTGATGCGGTACAGCTTGCCCCGCACCTTCCGTTCGACACCCAGCATCCACGCCGAGGTCTGTTTGCGGCACACGAACCCGCGCAAGTCGGTGTCACGCAGCGTGACGCCGGTGGTGTCGGCGAATACCGTGGTCGCGCGGGTGAGGGTCTGCTTGCCGAACCGGAAGCGGCGCGGCTCCTCGGGCTGGGCTTCCGACTTGGGCAGGGGCACTACATTTGCAGACATAGGCGATGGTCCTTTCATCGTCTGGGTCAAGAACCCCGTTCCGATTGCAGTCGGGGCGGGGTTCGTTTTCAGAACACTTGACTGTCGACCTCAGAAATACGCTCAAGGCAACTTTGAGGCAACTCCAAAAATGATAAACCAGGGGTAAGGGGGGTGAAATCAGAGCACTCAGAACGAGGCTATAGTCATTATTTTTATATCCTTATCGCAATGTGTGGGTAATAGGGGAAAAGGTAGTGCACTTGATTGTGGATCCAGAGGTCCCCTGTTCAAGCCAGGGAGGCGGTACCACTTCTCTCAAAACAGGTTTGTTTTTCACGCGACTGCACGCGTTGCGCCATTCGAATGGCTTTGAAAGTTGATGCGATGCGCGCGCTGAAGATCAGCGCGCGAGGTTCAGTTTGAAACGCATCTTGGTTTGCCTGGCAGCTGGAAGATGTCGGTTCAAGCGCTTGTTGATCACGCCAAACCCCCAGACGATTACCAGTGTCAGCAAGATGAAATAGAAGGCCAGGATCGGATAGGGAACGAATGGATTGAACGTCTTGTCGGCAAAGTAGCTGGCGTAATACAGCGCGTCTCCGCGTTGTTGCCAGGCTGGGAAGGCCGAGAAGAAAACAAGGGTCGTTGCGTGGAACAGAAAGATCGCCTCGTTCGTGTAAGCCGGCCATGCCAGGCGCAGCATGGTGGGCCAGACGATCCGGCGGAAGCGAGCCCAACCTGTCATGCCATAAGCATCAGCAGCCTCGATATCGCCTTTGGGAATGGATCTGAGCGCACCATAGAAAATCTCGCCCGAATAGGCAGCGGTGTTCAGGAACAGCACGATCAGCGCCCCCAACCAGGCTGAGGTGAAGGCATCAAACATCGGGTAGGATTTCTTCAGCGATAGGAAGAAGAAATAGGCAAAGAAGAACTGGATAAACAAGGGCGAACCGCGGAACAGGAAGATGAACCATTCCGAAGGTTTGCGTAGCCACTTGTTTGTCGAGGCTTTGCCGACGGCCAGGGCGGTGGCCAGAAAGAACCCGGTGGCCAGTGCCATGATCCCGAAATACACATTCCAGATCATACCTGACCCGATCAGTGTAAACTGCTCGCACAGGGTGAAATCGTTCTTGGGCAGCAGACGCTCGCCAATGCCAAGAGAACGGAGGCCATAGTCCTGAATGGTCTGCAAGCAGCTCATGCCGTGGTCTCCTTGCGTAGCAGTTCACCGCCCGAGGTGGCCTGTCCGTGCGACAGCTTGCGCATCAGTTTTTCCAATCCAATCTCGGATACGCGGGTCATACCCAGATAGAAGATGAGCAGGAACAGGAAGTACCACATCCGCCAGTCTCCGTGCGGGTACTGGGTGAATCTGGAGGTTTTGGTGCCACCAAGCTCGCGCGCCCAATAGACGATATCCTCGATCCCCAGCAGGAACAGAAGCGGCGTCGCCTTGATCAGTACCATCCACAGGTTCGACAGGCCGGGCAGGGCATAGACCCACATCTGCGGCACAAGGATGCGCCAGAAAGTCTGACGACGGGTCATGCCATAAGCTTCGGCTGTTTCCAGTTGTGCGTGCGGTACTGCCCGCATGCCGCCAAACAGAACGTTTGCGGCAAAGGCTCCGAAAACGATTGAGAAAGTGATGATTGCCAGAAAGAACCCATAGGTTTCGTGCACCCATTCCGGCGCTGTTCCCAATGGCAGCTTGGCCGCCTGACACACGATGAAGTCATTTCCCTGACGGATCGGGTCGGTCCATTCGGGGCACAGGATTTTATGCCGCGTCCATTCGAACGCCTGATCCAGGGCAATGACAAAAAACAGGAAGAATGCGATGTCGGGGACGCCGCGCACAATGGCGATGTACCCTTTTCCCAGCCAGCTTAGTGGTGGGAAATGCGACCGGGCTGCCATTGCACCCATAAAGCCAAACGCCAACGCAACAGGCGCGGTCACGGCCAGCAATCCCAATACTTTGAGGAAAGATAAGTAGAAGGACCAGTGGACACCGTTGGTCAGGTAACAAGAAAACCAACGGAATGTTCCGAGCGTGTCTGGATCAGCGCAAAAGGAAAACATGTAGCGTCTTTCGAACGTCGTGCCCGCGTTGCTGACGGGCCAGGTTCGGCGCGACAAACGCGCCGAACCGCTTGATACGGATTAGTTTGTAACGACCGAACCGTCAGCGTTGTAGGTCGGCACGCCTTCGCCGAACCACTTGACGATCAGTTCGTTCAGCGAACCGTCTGCTTTCATCGAAGTGATTGCTTCGTCGAACTTGCCACGCAGTTCGCCATCCGATTCACGGATGCCCAGGCCAATACCGCCGCCCAGCGGGACGTCATCGCCTACGAAAACCAGCTCACCGCCCGATTCTTCGACGATCGGCACCAGAAAGTCCTTGTCAGCAAAGACCGCATCGGCTTCACCGTTACGCACGGCTGCGATCGTTTCTTCCGGGGTTGCGAATTCAACCAACGTCGCGCCGGATTCGGCTACGTGACCGGCCTGAATAGTTGCGGTTTGCGCGGCGACGATACCGCCGGCAACATCAACGCCTTCCGCTGCACCGACATAGGCCGAAGCCGCAGGCGGGAAGTAGTTCTGGGTGAAATCGATGACCTCGTCACGTTCGTCGGTGATCGACATGCCGGCGATGATAGTGTCGTAGTTGCCCGACACCAGGTTTGGAATGATCGAATCCCAATCGTTCTTAACCCACTCACACTCCAGGTTTGCGCGTTTGCACAGCTCGTCGCCAACCTCACGCTCGAAACCGTCGATCTCACCGGCGTCGTTGATGAAGTTATACGGAGGGTAGGCGCCCTCGGTGCCCATGCGGACGGTGTCGGCCATGGCGATACCGGCAGTCAGCGCCAGTGCTGCGGTGGACAGAATCAGTTTTTTCATTGGTTACTCCCCAGTTTGGTTCTGTATTTGAAGTTAAGCCGCCTGAGTGGCGGAGAGAAAGCCCCGAAGCCGTTCGGATTCGGGTGACGTAAAGATATCTTCGGGCGTGCCTTCTTCCTCGATCAGACCTTGGTGCAGAAACACCACGTGGCTTGAGATGTCGGCAGCCATTTTCATGTCATGGGTCACGATGATCATGGTACGCCCTTCGGCGGCCAGATCCTTGATCACCTTGATGACCTCTTGTTCAAGCTCGGGGTCCAGTGCCGAGGTCGGTTCGTCAAACAGCAGCGCTTCGGGTTCCATACACAGACCACGCGCAATGGCGGCACGCTGTTGCTGACCGCCGGACAACTGGGCGGGGTAGACGTCGCATTTGTCCCCGATGCCGACCTTTTCCAGATATTTGCGCGCACTGTCTTCCACTTCGGCCCGGTCACGGCCCAGAACGGTCACGGGGGCCTCCATCACGTTTTGCAGGATGGTCATATGCGCCCATAGATTAAACTGCTGAAAAACCATCGACAGGTTTGTGCGAATGCGCATGACTTGTTTGGGGTCGGCAGGGCGACGCGCATGGCCTTCACCGGACCATTTGACAGGTTCGCCCTTGAACAGAATCTCTCCCTGCTGGCTGTCTTCCAAAAGGTTGCAGCAGCGCAGGAGCGTTGATTTTCCCGATCCCGATGAGCCGATCAGCGAAACTACGTCGCCACGATGAGCTGTAATATCCACCCCCTTCAACACCTCGAGATTACCGAAGCTTTTGTGAAGGTTTTTGATTTCGATGACGGGAGCGGTTTCTGTCACGGGCAGTCCAGTGGTTGGTGGTGTTGGTGCGGTACTAGGACCGAAAAAATAGGTCAATGCAATGCGCAAATGACAGAATCAAGACCTCAAACGCCCAAAATGACTAAATGCGTTCGACAATTTGGTCAGCTGTTCGAAAGTAAGGCGTTTGGGGTCGGAGGGTTGGGAACAGCCAGGTAATCCGAAGCCTGAATGTCCACTAGGCCCCTCAGGGACAGTTGTTGCCGATCCGTGTCCTCTAGACCTTCAATGGCTGCGCGCACGGCAAGCGCGATTTGCGCAGCGTTTTGCCCTTGTGCGGTAATGTAGGGCAAAGTTGGGGTTGGCACGGTCCTCGTCACCTCTTGCAGGCGGTCATTCTGGTCGGTGTATTCCTGCAGCAGATGCCATGTCAGCGCATCCAAAGCGGCAAAGTCTGCTTTCCCCTCGGCCACGGCTTGCGCAGAAAGCGCGTGCCCGCCCGTCTCCAAAACTGCGGCGGGGCGCAGGTTCAACTGTGCCAAATGCGTGATTGGGGCCGCCCAACCGGACTGAGACACAGCCTCGTTATAGGCAAAGGTACCTTGTGTCAGATCTGTGAGGTCGCGGGTATCATCCCGACGTTTGACAAAAACCGAGTTGTAATGGCCAGCCGGGCAATCTGGCAGGCCATAATCTGGCGTTCCAACCAATTGCACATGACCATGCAGTCGGGTCCGGTACGGCATTCCGCATGTCTGAGCCAGAATCAGATTCGGATCTTGCCAGACCCCCCACATGTCCTGATCTCTGGTCAGGTGATCTGGGCCATAACCCAGATGATTGCGGATCAAGGTCCAGAACCGGTCATTGGCAGCTTGAAGCGCAGGCATGTCATACATGCCAAGCATTGCGATCACGATTTTGCAGCCCTTTGGCGCGCCAAGGCCGAATCCACGTCGCTTACACCCAACAGGCTGACCACGAGACGCAGCAGAGAGTCTTCTTCGCCAGTGCGATGACCGTCAGCAAGCGCTACGGACCACAGGGCCTGGACCACGGCCAGCCGGTCCTCATAGGCGACAGACTCTTTGATGGCACGGGTAAAGCGGACCGTGTCGGGGGCTTCTGCTTCCAAATCCTCGGCCTGCGCGCGCAGTGCGGCGCTTTCGAACGGAGACAAGCCATAGCGTTCCGCAGAAATACGGTCGATGCGCGCCATCTCGGAATCGGAATAGTCGTTGTCGGAACGGGCCAGACGCACCAGCAAGGCGGTCAATGCAAGGCGGGCGTCGTCGTCAACAAGCGGGTCGGGTTGAGGCTGCGTGAGCCTGGAAAGAAAGTCGCTGAACATGGGCTAGATATAGCGAGCGCCTAACTCACATCCAAGCGGCTTTGTACGCGTTCGCGTGCGGCCTTGCTGTCATTAAAGCTCAAACCCATGGCGACGCGGGCTTCTTCGACGATCTTCATCTCGCCTTCATCCGTGCTGCCATCGGCCAAAACAACTTCCCACAAAGCATCGAGCGCGGCCAGGCGCTCTTTCAGGTCCGTCGTCTCCCGGATCAGCTTACCAAAAGTGTCGGTTTCGGGCGCAGCGGCATGAAGCTTTTCGCAAGTTGCCCGAACTTTTGCCGCCTCGATCGCATTATGCTGGTAAAGACGGGCTAGAATCTTGTCGATCAGGCTGATCTCCTCCAGTTTGTAATCCCGATCCGCCTGCGCCACACGCACCATGAGCGCGCCCAGGGCAAGCTCGGCATCCGGGTCGGGCAGGTGTTCATGTTGAGGCGGCCTGAGCGCCTGAAAGAATTTTTTCAACATAAAGTCAGGTTATTCCATATTTTGTGGTCCGCCAAGCGAAGACTACCTGCCATAGGTCTGAATGGTCACAAGATTGCCGATTGATCGCGTGTCCCTCGGAGCCGGTATCCACAGCTTGCAGTGTTCAACCGTAAGGTGAAGAAAACTACTTCGGAAGGCAATACTACCGAATTGGGCGCGGTTAGCCCTGATAGTTCAAGGCGGCCTGCGCCTGCTCGGTCAGCCACGTGATCATCTGACGGTAGGGCACCGGCCCATAGCTGACACGCGCCACGCCCAATTCGGCCAGTTTGGACGTTTCAGGTGTGCCGGGCAGGGCAATGATATTGACGGGCAGGTTGGTCGCCTCGCAAAGCTGGCCAATCATTGTTTCGTCTTTCAGGCCCGGCGCGAAAAATCCACTGGCGCCCGCCGTTTCATAGGCCGCGGCCCGCGCAATGGCATCCTGCAGCATAGCCTGGTCATGCGTGTCAGCCGGTGTCTTGAGGAAGAGATCGGTGCGCGCGTTGACATACGCGGGGATGCCTGCACTTTCACAGGCTTTGCGCATGGCTTCAACACGCTTGGCCTGAACCGCCATGTCATAAAGGCCCTCGCCACCGATGACCTGATCTTCGAAGTTGAACCCGACTACGCCGCATTCCAGCGCACGTTTCACGTTTTCCGCGACCCCCTGCAAAGTTTCCGCATAGGCCCCTTCAAAGTCCAGTGTCACCGGCAGATCGACGGCTGAGACAATGCGGCGGGCATTATCCAAAGCAGCCTCAAGGGGGATGTTCTGCCCGTCACTGAACCCTTGAGCCATGGCAACCGGTGCGCTTCCGGTCGCAATGGCCTGTGCGCCCGCATCCCGAACTGCGCCTGCGCTGCCTGCGTCCCAGATGTTGAAAAGGATGACCGGATCGCCTTTTTTGTGAAGGCTGGTGAAGGTTTTAGCGTTCTGGATCTGATCGGTCATCGGAACTCTCCTGTTGTGGTCTGTGCAACAGTTAGTCAGTTGAAGAGGACTGGAATAGAGTTTTTTCCATCCCACACGTCACTTTGAAGTGACGACACAGGCGCTGTGCAGATCCGTCAAATACCTGTGCCGTCTGATAGGTTGGTCAAAACCGTTAGGCTTGCTCTGACGCGCCAGATACGAATTTCGCGCTGAAATTCGCCTCACCCAAACGCTTCAGCAGGTTCAATTGAGTGTCCAACCAGTCTTTGTGACCTTCTTCTTCCAGAAGGATACGTTCGAACAGAGTACGCGAGCCGACATCCCCGACCTCGGCAGCCTGCAGCGCGGCTTTGGTGTAGAAATCAACGGCCTCGGTTTCATCCTTCAGATCCGCAGCGAACATCTCTTCCAAAGAACCCGCGGCCGCCGGAGTTTTCTGAAACTCAAGTTCAGGAACGCCACCAAGGAACAGAATTCGCTCGATGAAGGCGTCAGAATGCCCAATCTCCTCTTGCATCTCACCGCGCATCTTTTCGGCGAGAATGTCGAGGCCCCAATCTTCTAGCACATGGGCGTGCAGCTGATACTGATGCGCCGCTGTCAGTTCCATATGCAGTGCTTGTTGGAGGTTGGTGATGGTTGTTGCGTTGCTCATCGGAAATCTCCTGAATCTCTGAACTGTATCCAAGGCACGAAGCAGAAACTTCGCATCCTCATACAGTTAAGAGGTCAGCCCCCACAAAACAACGTGGGGGTGACAGACCGACACAGCGGGGGATTACACCAGACGCGAGGTGTCTTTTGCAGCGCGCACAAAATCGCGGAACAGCGGGTGCGGGTCAAAAGGCTTGGACTTCAGTTCCGGGTGGTACTGAACGCCGATGAACCAAGGGTGGTCCGACCATTCCACGATTTCGGGCAAACGACCGTCCGGCGACATGCCTGAAAAGTTCAAACCGGCTTTCTCAAGTTGTTCGCGATACTTGATGTCGACCTCATAGCGGTGACGGTGGCGTTCCTCGATCTGGGTGCTGCCATAGACACCGGCAACCTTGGATCCTTCGGCGAGAACCGCGTTATAAGCGCCCAAGCGCATGGTGCCGCCTTTGTCGTCGCCGACCTTGCGTTCAACCTTGTGGTTGCCCTGCACCCATTCTTTCAGGTGGTAAACAACTGGCTCGAAACGTTTTTTTCCGGCCTCGTGGTCGAACTCCTCTGAACCCGCCTCGGTGATGCCAGCAGCATTCCGTGCCGCTTCGATCACCGCCATCTGCATGCCCAAACAAATGCCCAGATAGGGGACCTTGTGTTCGCGCGCATACTGAGCAGCCTTGATCTTGCCTTCGGTGCCGCGTTCGCCAAATCCGCCGGGTACGAGGATCGCGTGGAAGCCTTCCAGATGCGGTGCTGCGTCTTCTGTGTCGAATACCTCGGCATCGACCCACTCGATTTTCACCTTGACCCGGTTGGCCATGCCACCATGGGTCAGAGCCTCAGCAATCGACTTATAGGCATCCTCGAGCTGAGTGTATTTGCCGACGATGGCAACTTTGACTTCGCCTTCGGCATTGTGGATGCGGTCACTAACGTCTTCCCATTTAGCCAGATCGGGTTTCGGGGCAGGGCTGATCTGGAACGCGTCCAGAACCGCCTGATCCAGACCTTCCCGGTGATAAGCCAGCGGTGCATCATAGATGGTGCTCAGGTCTTGCGCCGCAATCACGCTGTCAGGGCGGACGTTACAGAACAGCGCCAGTTTCTCGCGTTCCTTGGTCGGGATCGGGCCTTCAGAGCGGCAGACCAGAATATCGGGTGCCAGACCAATCGAGCGCAGCTCTTTCACCGAGTGCTGAGTCGGCTTGGTTTTCAACTCACCCGACGCTTTGATGTAGGGCAGCAGTGTCAGGTGCATAAAGATACACTGGCCGCGCGGCTTGTCCTGGCTGAACTGACGGATTGCTTCAAAAAAGGGCAGGCCCTCGATGTCGCCGACGGTGCCGCCGATCTCACAGAGCATGAAATCGACCTCATCTTCGCCAATTGAAATGAAATCCTTGATCTCATTGGTGACGTGAGGGATCACCTGAATTGTTTTGCCCAGGTAATCACCACGGCGCTCTTTCTCGAGCACATTCGAATAAATGCGCCCCGAGCTTACCGAGTCGGTCTTACGGGCCGCCACGCCAGTGAAACGTTCATAATGCCCAAGGTCCAGATCGGTTTCAGCCCCATCGTCAGTGACAAAAACCTCGCCGTGTTCAAAAGGCGACATCGTGCCTGGGTCGACGTTCAGATAGGGGTCAAGCTTGCGCAGGCGAACGGAGTACCCTCGCGCCTGCAACAGCGATCCCAAAGCCGCCGAAGCCAGTCCTTTGCCCAAGGACGAAACCACACCACCAGTGATGAAAATAAAACGCGCCATAGTTTTTCGGCTGCTCCCGTGAGACGTCAAAATCAGCTGCCCGGCGGTTCCGAAAAACCGCTGCATCACGGGACTTCACGTATAAAGGATTCGCGCCAAAAGCGCAAGAGAACCGCAAGATGCTGTTGCAGTCCTCTTTTAGGTTTCTAGGTTTTGTGGATCAGTCCGCTTGCGGGATCAGTGGCGCGTTGTCGCCCTGTGCCGGCGGCAGAAGATCATCTGCCGACGGAATCGCCGGAGTGCTTTCTTCGGTGGAAGCCGGAGCCGGAACGCCCAGGCGATCAATCACTGAGCTGCCCGAGGATTTCTGTGCAGCCAGAATGGTCAGTGTGATCGAGGTCACGATAAAGCAAGCGGCCAGAATCCAGGTCAGCTTGCCCAGCGCGGTTGCCGCTGCGCGGCCCGTCATGGCGCCACCACCACCGCCACCCATGCCAAGGCCACCGCCTTCGGACCGCTGCATCAGAACAACGGCAATCAGGCCCAAGGCCAACAGAAGGTGGATGATGAGAACGACGTTTTCCATGGTGGTCCTGTACAGCGTGGCGTGTATCGCGTGGTACTTATGCAAGTTTGTCCGCGGGGGCAAGTCAGGAGTTGGCATCACGACGTGTGATATACCATATCACGGCAAAGGGACTGGACAGAACGCTGATGAGTGACGCAGGCTGCGGCCCATGCCACATGACGATCACGACCACCCGCACGCCCTGTTACCGCCGGAACCCGCACTGCGCGTCAAAGCGCTTGAAACGATTCTGACCCGCAAAGGGCTGATCGATCCGGCAGCGTTGGACGAAATCATCGACACGTATCAAAACAAGATTGGCCCTCAGAATGGCGCGCGCGTCGTTGCCAAAGCGTGGAGCGACCCGGCTTTCAAGGCGGCCCTGCTGGAAGATGCCACACCTGTTGTGGCGGATCTTGGCTATTACGGTCGACAGGGCGAACACATGGTTGTTGTCGAGAACACGCCAGCCCAACACAACATGGTCGTCTGTACCTTGTGCAGCTGTTACCCATGGCCGTTATTGGGTATCCCGCCCGGCTGGTACAAGTCGGATGCCTACCGCGCCCGCGCCGTGCGCGAACCGCGCAAGGTGCTGGCCGAATTCGACGTCACTTTGCCCGAGGGCACATCTGTGCGGGTCTGGGATTCGACTGCCGAGATTCGCTACCTCGTCCTGCCCATGCGCCCCGAAGGCACAGATGGGATGAGTGAAGACGAACTTGCCTCACTGGTGACACGTGACAGCATGATCGGTACCGGCTTTCCCAGGGTGGCCTCATGACTCGCGTTCACGACATGGGTGGCCGTTTTGGGGATGGGCCGATAAATCCCAAAGCAGAGGATGCACCTGTCTTTGCCGAGGACTGGCACGCGCGAGCCTTGGCGGTGACGCTTGCCTCTGGGTTTCTGGGGCAATGGAACATCGATGTGTCCCGCCATGCGCGCGAACGCCTCTCACCCAAGGATTACACGCGGTTTTCGTATTATGAGAAGTGGATATCGGGCCTGGCCGACCTATTGATCGAGAGCGGAGTATTGACCCTTGAAGATCTGCGGGGTGGCGGGAACGACGAACCGCACCCGCTGGCAGAAAAGATGCTGAAAGCAGAGGCAGTGTCCGCAGCATTGGCCAAAGGTGGTCCCGCAGACAGACCCTCCAATGTCTCTGTGCGCTATTCAATTGGACAAGAGGTTGTCACGACCCGGCCCGCAGCAAATCGCTTTGTGGACGGTGGCCACACACGGTTGCCGATCTATGCGTCCGGCGCCAAGGGGCGCATCCTTCGCCTGCACGGCACACATGTTCTGCCCGATTCCAATGCGCATGGATTAGGCGAAGCGCCTGAACCGATCTATGCGGTGGCGTTCCCGGCATCCGAGCTTTGGGCCAGTCCGGAGCATCCCGACGACGAAGTGGTGCTGGATCTCTGGCAAAGCTATTTGGAGCCCACATGAACAACTGTGTCACCCATACGGCCCCAGAGCCCGTTTTTGACCAACCCTGGCACGCGCAAGTCTTTGCCGTCACAGTCGCGCTGAACGAGGCGGGCCGTTTCGCGTGGTCCGACTGGGCGGCCCGTTTCGCGGACACATTAAAGCGAAATGGAATTGCCCGGGACCTGGATGGTGGCGACGATTATTTCCAGGCGTGGTTGGAAACCCTTGAGGATTTGCTTGCCGATCAGGGCGCCGCGCCACCACAGGATGTAAAAGCGCTGCACCGGGCTTGGGAGGACGCGTACTTGACAACGCCGCATGGGCAACCTGTGCATCTACGCTGACAAAAATTGGGGGCTCTGCCCCCGCCGCCCGTTCCGGGCGACTCCCCCGAGGTATTTTGAGCAGATGAAGTAGGGGATCCGTTCTTCATCTGGCCGAAAATACCTCCGCCGGAGGCATCGCGCACCCGCGCGATTATCATCTGCGGCGAAATATCGGTTTCCCTGCCGTCTGAGCCCCGCTATACGAGCCGGGTTTGATTACTCAGCACGAAAAGGACCGGATATGGCCAACGTGGTTGTTGTCGGCGCTCAATGGGGCGACGAAGGAAAAGGCAAGATTGTCGACTGGCTCAGCGAACGGGCGGACGTGATCGCGCGTTTTCAGGGCGGGCATAATGCCGGCCATACGCTGGTGATCGATGGCGAAGTCTACAAGCTGCACGCGCTGCCCTCGGGCGTTGTGCGCGGCGGCAAGCTGAGCGTGATCGGCAATGGTGTCGTGTTGGACCCCTGGCATCTGGTCAAGGAAATCGCGACCATCCGCGCACAGGGTGTGGAGATTACTCCTGAGACACTGATGATTGCTGAGAACACTCCGTTGATTCTGCCGATCCACGGAGAGTTGGACCGTGCGCGTGAAGAAGCGGCCAGCAAGGGCACAAAGATTGGGACCACTGGGCGCGGAATTGGGCCCGCCTACGAAGACAAGGTCGGGCGTCGTTCCGTACGCGTCGCCGATCTGGCGGACGAAGCAACCCTTGAAGCCCGCGTGGATCGTGCCTTGCAGCATCATGACCCGTTGCGCAAAGGTCTGGGGATCGAGCCGGTTGATCGTGATGCACTGATCACTCAGTTGAAAGAGATCGCGCAGGAGATTTTGCCTTTTGCGGCTCCGGTTTGGAAAGTGCTGAATGAAAAGCGTAAAGCTGGCAAGCGCATCTTATTCGAAGGGGCGCAAGGTGCCCTACTTGACATCGATTTCGGCACTTATCCTTTCGTGACCTCGTCCAACGTGATCGCGGGTCAGGCCGCAACGGGCGTTGGGATTGGGCCGGGTTCGATTGATTTCGTGTTGGGTATTGTAAAAGCGTACACCACACGGGTCGGCGAAGGACCGTTCCCGACCGAGCTGGAAGATGCGGATGGTCAGCGCCTTGGTGAGCGCGGCCATGAGTTCGGAACGACGACAGGCCGCAAACGCCGCTGTGGCTGGTTTGACGCTTGCTTGGTAAAACAAACTTGCGCGACCAGCGGAGTAAACGGCATCTCGTTGACCAAGTTGGATGTTCTGGACGGGTTTGAAACACTGAAAATCTGTACCGGGTATGATCTGGACGGCGAACGTTTGGATTACCTCCCAACTGCGGCTGACCAGCAGGCGCGCTGCACCCCGATTTACGAAGAAATGCCGGGCTGGAGCGAGTCGACGGAAGGCGCGCGCAGTTGGGCTGATCTGCCCGCCAATGCGATCAAGTACGTACGACGGGTCGAAGAGCTGATAGAATGCCCCGTAGCGCTTTTGTCCACCAGCCCGGAGCGGGACGACACCATTCTGGTGACCGACCCGTTTGCAGACTGATGGCCGAAGAAAACAAACCAGGCCTGAGTTATAAGGCGCGCCGCCGGTGGTCGTTGGTAATCCTTGTAATTGGTCTGCCACTCTACATTGTGGCTGTGGTGACAGTTGTGAACTGGCTGGATCGCCCCCCGATTTGGGTGGAGCTTTTGGTCTACGTCGTCCTGGGCGTTCTTTGGGCTTTGCCGTTCAAGTTCATCTTTCGCGGTGTCGGGAAAGAAGACCCCGATCAGTCCTGAGCCACTTGAGATGTCGGCGCTTGGTTTGGCCAGCTGAGCACTGCGCGTGCAAACGCGCGGTACTCACTTGTAAATTCCTTGGCCATGCTGAACGGTGTAGGCCAAGGGGTCGTCAGCGTCGCCTCGACCTGACCTGGTACAAGAGTTAGCTCTGCGTCGTGTTTCGCGGCCAGGCGTCTCATTTTTTGGTTGGTCGCAAGGCAAAGCATGTGAACTTCCCTGATCCCTCGGTTCTGAGCGATTGTAATCAGACGTGACAACAAGGCATCGCCAATCCCCTGATCTTGCCAGGCTTTCTCGACGGTAAATGCGGCCTCGGCGACGTGGTGCCTATGATCAGGTATCAAACGCAATTCGCCCACGCCTCGAAGGCACGAATCTGGGAAGGCTCCGAATATGAATGCTGCATCTGCAAGAATGTCGGAGAGATAGTTTTGCAGCCCCTGCGACGGAACATGTGTGCCAAAGCGCGAATATAGTGCCTCATCATCCAAGCTGTTGAAATGGCTTTCTATCAAGGCCTGGTCGTATTTTCGAAGTCGTCGAATCATGATGTCTTGCATAGCAATACCTCTGTCTGAAACGGGTGTCATGACGAGATTTCTGCCGTGAGATTACACCAGAATTCTGCGACGCAGCATAAATTTTTAAGCATTTCCACTAACAGGAGTTTTTTCCGCCGCGCTTTGCCAAGACTGCAACAAAAAAGGGCCGGGAATTACCCGACCCTTTGTCTTTTGATGTTGTTGCAGTTAGCCGACTGCGCGCTCGTCATCTGGGCGGAAACCGATCAGATTGGAGGCCGCGAACCGGCCACCACCAGCCTTTTCGATTTTCCCATCGCGCAGCAGTTGGCCAAACGACCGCAGGCTTTCTTCGCGATTGAACTCGTCCTGCTTCAAAGAGCGGACTTTGTTCATCAGTTGCGGGCGCGAGAACTGTTCCTGGCCTTCGATGAAGGAAAGATAAGCTGCTGCTGCTTCCAACAGATCGGGCAGTGATTGTGCGCCTTGATCCTGTGCAAACTGCGCAAAGCCGCTTTCTTCCGATCCGGTATCTTCTAGATCCGAAGTGACGCGACGAGGCATGACAGGACCAGTTGGTTCGCTTTGATCGTCCACGCGCTGTTCGGCAACCAGTTTCAGCGGGGCCGGAGCGTCTGCTTCAGGGCGCGCGCTTGTAACCTTCACTTGGGGGCGGCGGGGGCTGACAACGGATTCCAGATCGCCGCGATACTCGGCGTCCTTCGAATGTGTAGCGGCTTCGTCGTCAAGCTCTGCTTCTGTCGCGGCAACCGCTGTGCGCAGGTGCGAATAAGTTTCACGCGCGTCGCTGCTTGAAGGATCTTCCATGTGCTCGCCGGTTTTGGCCATTAAGCGAAGGACATCCTGTTCGGGATCAACATCATCAGTCAGTTTTTGGCTCGAGCGTTCAGAAAACTCAGATTCGATCTCGGAAATCTCGCTCAGCAGGTTCTCTTCATCTTCTGCGGTCAGCAACCCATGCGTCTGAGTGTCCTGATCATCCTGGGCAGTTTCGACCGTCACATCCTCGACGTTAAGGATGTTTGGAACGTCCTCTTCTTCGAGTTCTTCCTCGATATCTTCTTCCAGCTCCGCAAAGAGGGGTTCGGCAGGAAGTTTCGCCGCTTCGGGAGCGTCTTCAAGGTCATCGGCTTGCACGTGCTCGGGGGTCATGGGCACATGCATTTCTTCGGTTTCCGCAGTTTGCTCTTCTGATTCAACAGTTGGGACTTCTGCTGCTTCAGCTTCTTCCGTCTCGTCAGACGTTGTTGGCGCTTCGGCTGAAAGGTCATCTGTCTCTTCTGCGTCAGCCTCATCGATAAAAGGCTGCTGCGGCTCCTCAGGCATTGGCGCCGCAGGTTCGGCAAAATCTTCTGCTTTCAATGCACCAGCTTCAAAAGCTGCGGCTACTGCGTCCACAGGGGGGGTGGAACTTGCCAGCAGAGATGTGTCTTCGTCTTCGGAATATGCTGAAGGAGGAACATCCGAATGAGAGACAACTGCGCGAATGCGCTGCAGCTTGGCCGAGATGCTGTCAGCCGCTGGAGCAGGGGGTTCTCCGACTGGTTCCGCATCGGCAAGTCCGGCTGGGGCCGGGTTGGGTGGCTCGTGAGTGGGGGTGTGTGCCATGGTCATTGCGCCGGCTTGCGGGGCTAGCTCCTGACGGGGGGTCTCAGGTGTCTGTGTGGCGCGCAAAAGAAGTCCGGATTCGTTCTGGCTGGCTTCCACCCGTTGGGACGCATCGCGTCTGGCAATGCGTGTCAGCATCTCGGCATCAGGTTGAGGGGGTTCAGAGCCGAAATAGCGGTCATCTGCTGCAAGATCGCGAAAATACTCGGCGATGGCTTTCATCGTCTCAAAGGAATCGTCAAATCCTTCCAAAGTGCAGGAGAAGGTTCCATAAGAAACGGTCAATACCTTGTTATTCTGTACCATCAGACGCACGTCCTTTACAAACTACGAGAGCCAGCTTACCCGGAATCGGGAGCACACACTGGCTCGGAACTTTCTGCATGAACCTATCATTTTGTGGTCTTAATGTGTCCAAATCCGGGAAAAATGGCCAATCTTAATAAAAACGAGATCATTGTACGCTCGATTGATCCAATTGGTCTGTTCGGAGGGGGATTTGTCGGTGCCGAGGACCTGAATCTGGTGCTGAATCGCGTCAAATCGGTTGTGGCCGCTGATGGTGGTGCAAAGGTTTTGACAGAATCAGGTCATATCCCGGATGCCGTTATCGGCGATTTCGATTCGCTGAGCGCGTCGACACAGGCAAAAATACCGACCGAGCGTCTATTCCCGATCCGCGAGCAGGATAGTACGGACTTCGATAAAGCGTTGCGCAGCACGCAATGTCCGCTGATTTTGGGTGCGGGGTTTCTGGGGGGGCGGCTGGATCATCAATTGGCCGTATTGAATACCCTGGTCAGGCGACAAGATCAGGCGTGTATTCTGTTGGGCGAACATGAAGTGGTTTTTCACGCACCGCCACACATCCGTCTGCCAGTTGATCCCGGCGACGTGGTTTCGCTGTTTCCTTTGCGCCCGGTTACAGGGCGCAGCACCGGGTTGGAATGGCCAATCGACGGGTTGAAATTCGATCCAGCAGGTCAAGTGGGCACATCGAACCGCGCGCTGGCAGAGGTCGAGTTGCATATGGACGGGCCGGGACTATTGATCATGATCCCGCGTTCTGCGTTGGATCCACTTATGCAGGTGTTTCTGTCGGAGCAGACCGGGCAGTGGCCCGCTCGCGAAGAATGACATAGAGCCCGGCAGCGATTGTTATCGTAATGCCAAGCGCGGCAAGCCCGTCAGGCAGGTCGCTGAAGATGACCCAGCCGATTAGGGTTGCAACAGGGATTTCCAGGTACTGCATCGGTGCCAGCGTGGCTGAGGGCGCATAACGCAACGACCAGGTCATCAGCAGGTGTGCAACGGTTCCCAAGACCCCGATCGCAATCAACAGCCAGTACATGTCCGGGGCAGGCAGGGTCACAGAAATCTCCCACACATCCAGATGCGTTCCGATCACCAGAACCGGGGCCAGTACCAGAGTCGCAAGAACACCTGATACCGCCTGTAACGACACAGGGTCTGTCTCTTTGGCGATTTGCCGTGTGACCAGCATAAAAAGAGCAAACACAACAGCGACGATAAGGGGCAGCAGTGCAGGTGCGCCAACCTCGGCAAAGCTGGGTTGGATGACTAGAAGCGTGCCGATGAAACCTACGATGCAGGCGATCAGACGGCGTGCGCCAACCTCTTCACCCAGAACAAACTTGCCCAGCAACAACATGATAAACGGCATAACAAAGGCGATTGCGATGGCATCCGCCAGAGGCAGGAACTGCAACGCGCTGAACATTGCGGTGATGCCAATGATGTGCAGAAACGTGCGGATTATCGTCAGTCGCAGGATGCGGCCACGCATCCGCCAAGGTCTGCCGGTCAGTGCAACCAGAGGGATCAGGATCAGGGCCTGAACTGCAAAGCGGACCGTTACCAGCAACCCCAGTGGGGTGGTCTCGCCCAACAGTTTGGCCATCGAGTCGCCCAATGGGGCAAGCAGGCAAAAGCCAAGCATTAAGACAATGCCAAAAACGGGACGATCCTGAGTCATGTCCGCGACGCTAGCCGTTTCACGGTACAGTGGAAAGGCTGGATGTTAGTCTTTCGGCAAAGGCTGAACCTTGGTGTAATCTGGCCCTACGCAGGTGGGTAAACCGTCATCAAGGTGCAGCCAGCTCAGCTTTTCTTCATGGGAAACATGCAGCGTGGGCTGCAGGTCATCAGGCACCTCTAATGTCGCCACGTACAGATGCAGCACATCCGACATCTTGGCCGAACGGAACGAGATCGGTGTACCGCAATGCGGGCAAAAGCTGCGCTCAACTCCGGGTGAGGAGTTAAAGCGCTTGGGTTCTTCCCCGGTCCAGCGCCATTGGCCGTCGCGGACGGCGAAGTAGGTGGTCATCGGGGCGGCGCATTGGCGACGGCAACTGTCGCAGTGACATGTCACGCAAGACAATGGCGAAGAGTCGACTTCGTATTTGATTGCGCCGCACAGGCAATGTCCACGCATTACGACCCCCACATTATTTTGCGATCAGCAGTTTGGCACGTTCACCGCCAATCCACCAAGCGAGGTTTCCTTATACTTCTCGTGCATGTCATGACCCGTCTGGCGCATGGTCTCGATTACCGAATCCAATGGCACGAAATGTTCGCCATCCCCACGCAGGGATAATGACGCGGCGGACACTGCCTTGATGGCTCCCAATCCGTTGCGTTCGATACAAGGCACCTGAACTAGACCCGCAACGGGATCGCATGTCATGCCCAGGTGATGTTCCAGAGCAATCTCGGCGGCGTTCTCTACCTGTTCAGGTGTTCCGCCCATCACGGCACAGAGCCCAGCAGCGGCCATGGCAGACGCGCTGCCGACCTCGGCCTGACATCCTGCTTCAGCGCCTGAGATCGAGGCATTGAATTTGACCAGCCCGCCTATCGCAGCAGCGGTCAGCAGGAAATCTTCGATATGGCTTTCCGAAGCGCCAGGCACGTGATCCAGATAATAGCGCAGCACCGCAGGTAGAACGCCGGCCGCGCCGTTGGTAGGGGCCGTTACAACCTGCCCACCGGCAGCGTTCTCTTCGTTGACCGCCATCGCGTAGACGCTCATCCAGTCGTTGATTGTGTGTGGGGCGGTCAGGTTCATACCACGTTCAGCCATTAGAGCATCATAAATGCCCTTGGCGCGACGACGTACTTTCAACCCACCCGGAAGGATACCGTCTGTGGCTAATCCCCGTTCGATGCAGGCGTTCATGACCTCCCAAAGACGGGCGGAGCCTCTGGCAAAGCTGTCGGCGCAACCCCGCGCGATTTCATTTTCACGCTTCATGTCAGCAATACTCTTGCCGCTGGATTTTGCCATCTCCAGCATCTCGGCCGCGGATTTGAAAGGGAACGGCACCGGAGCGCCTTCGTCGGTTGCTTTGCCCTCGGCCAGTTCTTCTTCGGTCAGGACAAATCCGCCGCCGATGGAATAGAACACCTGTCGCAGGATCACGTCACCCTGTGCGTCCGTTGCCATCAGAATCATGCCATTGGCGTGCCCGGGCAGGGTGTTGTCATAGTCGAAAACCAGATCGGCTTTGGGGTCAAACTGTAGGGTTGGCAACCCTTCAGGGGTGACCGTATGCGTGCTGGCAATATCTGCCAAAGCAGCCTCGGCTTTGTTGTTGTCATAGGTGTCCGGTACAAAACCGGCCAAACCCAGGATTGTCGCCCGGTCGGTCGCGTGGCCGACACCGGTAAAGGCCAACGAGCCGTGCAGCGACCCTTTAAGACCGGAAAATTCAAACGGCGAGGCACGCATCATATCAAGGAAGCGCGCAGCAGCCACCATGGGTCCCATGGTGTGGGAGGAGGACGGGCCGATGCCCACTTTGAACATATCGAAGACAGAGAGAAACATATCAGATAGCTGAGCCTTCTGGAGGGGTTGGGTGAACAGGGGAGGTGAACGGGTTGGCCCCAAGACCTTCGGCCAAAATGGCCGAGCGGGTCGCCGGGCGTGTTTCAAGCTTCATTAACAGCGTTTGCAGGCAAGGCGTGTCTGTCAGTTGATACCAGCTTCGGTCTGTCATAGCAGGGTAAAGCGCCATCCAGCGCATCATGCACGCGACATAGTAGGTCAGAACGGAAGGGTGATCTGCACAGAACCAACCCGGCGCGCTTTTGGCCATTGCGTCCAGCAATTGAAGGTGACGTCTCAGGCGAGGATGTGTAGCGGCCCGCAATTTGTCGGCCTGCCGTGGGTCGATGTATTTCTCGGCATAAAACACGATACGCAGATCGGCGTGAAGCGTGTTGGACGCAAAGAACAACCACTTCAGAAAGCCTGCGCGTTCCGGGTCATCTTTTGCAGGGGCCAGCTGGCCATGTTGTTCGGATAGCCAAAGCAGGATGGCCGCTGTTTCAAAGATTGGCCCTTGCAGCGTTTCCAACACTGGGATTTGACCGTTGGGATTGAGTGCCCGAAAGGCTGTACTGTCCTGCGCATTCTGGCGCCGATCCACCAGGACCGTGTCAAAAGGCGCACCTATCTCTTCTAGCACCAGGCGGATTACCAGCGAGGCGTTATCAGGGGTATAGTGCAGGCGGTAGGGCTTCGACATGGCGGCAACTTATAGCTCAAAGATGGTCTTGTAAGACATGATTGCGACGTTTCCGATAGGAAACGCGTAGTACTTTGGTATCTTTGAGTTCGCTGGGTCACAAATTGGGGTCGCAGTCACCCGAGGCTTTCCCTATAACTTCGGCAGGCCAACTTTGGAAAGCTGCCATGACCGGAGATCTATCGCCCATCGACACTGCAAAATACGTGGCCGCGTGCCGTGCGGCCGAGATGGTCGAAGACGGAATGCGTGTGGGCCTGGGAACGGGATCTACAGCCGCTTGGTTGGTACGCCGCTTGGGTGAGCGCGTACGAGGCGAAGGCTTGCAGATCAAGGGCGTGCCCACGTCGACCCGAACGGCCCAGCTTGCACGTGAGGTTGGAATCGAGGTCATTTCCCTGGATCAGGCCGGATGGTTGGACTTGACCATTGACGGCGCAGATGAGTTTGACGCGGACCTGAACTTGATCAAAGGCGGCGGTGGTGCACATCTTCAGGAAAAGATTGTCGCCACGGCCAGCGATCAGATGGTCGTCATCGCAGACGCCGGAAAAGAAGTTGAAACACTGGGCGCTTTCCCGCTGCCGGTCGAGGTGGTTCCCTTTGGCTGGCAAACCACGCGGACGCTGATCGAAGAAGCGCTGGACACAATGGATGTTCTGGGGACCACCTCTGCGCTGCGCATGAACGGTCAGGCCCCTTTTGTAACCGATGAAGGAAACCACATTCTGGATCTGCACCTGCAACGCATCGGCAATCCGCGCCAGATGGCGCTGATCCTGAATCAGGTGCCGGGTGTGGTGGAAAATGGTCTGTTCGTCGATATCTGCGACAAGGTCGTTCTGGGCCACGGAGATGGCAGGGTCGAACTGCGGGACATCAATGCAGGTACCATCCAACTGGACCAGTTGTTGAGCGGATCCCGCGATAACCTGTTTTCCGATGTTTCGGACTAAGTTTGATGCTCTTATCTCCGACAAGCGCCCGTGAATGTTTGAATTTTCTGTGCCCAGGGGTTGGCGCCAGGGTTTTTGCGCCCAGATATCCAGAGGATTTTGCAAGTTGAACGAAGGAAACCGGCATGAGCTTTGACTATGATCTTTTTGTCATCGGCGGAGGCTCGGGGGGGGTCCGTGCTGCGCGTGTGGCGGCGGGTGAAACCGGTGCCAAAGTCGCGCTCGCCGAAGAAGACCGCTATGGCGGCACCTGCGTGATCCGGGGCTGTGTGCCCAAGAAGCTGATGGTCTTTGCCAGCGAATACTCGGGCATGGTGGGTGATGCACAAGCTTATGGCTGGGACATTCAACCCGGTGCATTCAACTGGAATACCTTCCACGGCAAGTTGGTGACGGAACTGGATCGGCTGGAAGGTATCTATCGTAACATCCTGAAAAACAACGGAGTGGAAAGCTTTGATCAGCGCGCTCGTCTTGTGGATGCGCACACAGTCGAATTGACTGATGGTACCCAAAAAACCGCTAAGCATATTCTGATCGCCACGGGTGGCCGTCCGGTCGTGCCTGATTTCCCGGGATCAGACCTGGCGATCACCTCGAACGAGATTTTCCACCTGGACAAGTTGCCTGAAAGCATCCTGATCGTCGGCGGTGGCTATATCGCCAGCGAGTTTGCCGGGATCATGAATGGGCTGGGCGTCAAGACCACCCAGTTCTATCGCGGCGCGCAAATCCTGCGCGGCTTTGATGAAGAAGCGCGCGGGTTGATCTGTGAAGAGATGCGCCAGAACGGAATAGACGTGCGACTGGGCACCAACGTGCTGGAAATGACCAAAGACGGGGACCAGATCCGCGTCAAGGCGACCGATGGCACCGAGGATCGTTTTGACGTCGTTATGTACGCCACGGGCCGTGCGCCAAATGCCGATAACCTTGGGCTGGAAGACCTGGGCGTTGAACGCGGTCGCAAGGGTGAGATTGTCGTAAATGAATACAGCCAGACCGCAGTGCCTTCGATTTACGCTATTGGTGACGTCACGGATCGGGTGAACCTGACACCGGTTGCGATCCGCGAGGGAATGGCTTTTGTAGAGACCGTCTTCAAAGGTAACCCGACACCTGTGGATCACGAACTGATCCCGACAGCGATCTTTACGCAGCCGGAATTCGGAACTGTTGGTCTGAGCGAAGAAGAGGCCGCGGCGCAAGAACCGATCGAAGTCTATGCCACGTCGTTTAAGCCGATGCAGAAATCGTTCGCGGGCGGAACGCAGCGGGTTCTGATGAAGATTCTGGTCAGTCAGGCCACACGCAAGGTTCTTGGCTGCCATATTGTCGCCCCCGGTGCTGGTGAGATGATCCAGCTTGCCGGAATCGCCGTAAAGATGGGGGCGACCAAAGAAGATTTTGACCGTACTGTCGCCGTGCATCCGGTGATGGCCGAAGAACTGGTGACAATGCGGCAACCTGTGCGCACGGCTTGATTTGCAACCGCGCGCACACAAGTTACAAAGGACGCCGTGATCACACGGTCAAACACAAGGGAACATGTACATATGGCGGGCAACAGCGGTGGCCCCTGGGGGGGCGGAGGCTCTTCCGGTGGCGGAGGAAATCGGGGAAATAACGGGGACGGGCGTCGCCCGCCCGAAGGCGATGGCCCGCAGATTCCCGAGATCGATGAGCTGATGAAGAAGGGCCAAGAGCAACTGCGCGTTCTGATGGGCGGTCGCGGCGGTTCGGGCAAAGGTGGCAGTGGCGGTCAAGGCGGCGGTGGTCCGGCCTTTACCAAGGGCACGATTGCAATTGGCGTTCTGGTCGCTGCAGGTCTTTGGGGTCTGGCGAGTTTCTACACCGTTAAACCGGAAGAACAGTCGGTTGAGTTGTTCTTGGGTGAATTCTCGGCCGTCGGTAATCCCGGTCTGAATTTTGCGCCCTGGCCGTTTGTTACCGCTGAGGTCATTCCGGTGACACGCGAACAGAACGAAGACATGGGCGGTGCCCGTGGCAGTGATGACGGCCTGATGTTGACCGGTGACGAAAACGTCGTCGATATCGATTATCAAGTGGTCTGGAACATCAATGATCCTGCCAAATTCCTGTTCAATCTGCGCGATCCACGCCAAACCATTCGCGCCGTGTCGGAATCTGCGATGCGTGAGATTATCGCGCAGAGCGAACTGGCACCGATTCTGAACCGGGATCGTGGTATTATCGCCGACCGCCTGCAGGAACTGATTCAGGCAACGATGGACAGCTACGACTCGGGCGTGAACATCGTTCGTGTGAACTTTGACAAGGCTGACCCGCCGCAAGACGTGATTGCTGCCTTCCGTGATGTTCAGGCCGCTGCTCAGGAACGTGACCGCTTGCAGAATGTTGCGGACGCCTACGCGAACCGTGTACTCGCCGAAGCCCGTGGTGAGGCTGCTCAGGTTCTGGAAGAGGCCGAAGCATACCGCGCCCAGCAGATCAACAGCGCACAGGGTGAGGCCAGCCGTTTCAGCGCGGTTCTGGAAGAATACTCTAAAGCGCCAGATGTGACCCGCAAGCGCCTGTATCTGGAACGGATGGAGCAGGTTCTGGGTGACGTGGACAAAATCATTCTGGATGAGAACTCTACTGGTCAGGGGCAGGGGGTTGTACCCTATCTGCCGCTCAATGAGCTTCGCCGCAATTCCGGACAGGAGAGCAACTGATGCGTAAAACGACATTTATCCTGCCGGTCGTCTTTCTCGCGATTGTTGGCGTTTTATCTTCGATTTTCATCGTGGATGAACGCGAGCGGGCACTGGTTCTGCAATTTGGCCGGGTTGTCACGGTCAAGGAAGAGCCTGGTCTGGCGTTCAAAATCCCGTTGATCCAGGAAGTGGTGCGTTACGACGACCGCATCCTTTCTATCGATGTGCAGCCGCTTGAAGTAACACCTCTGGATGATCGGCGTTTGGTGGTTGACGCTTTTGCCCGCTACCGGATTTCAGATCTGGAGCAGTTCCGTCAAGCCGTTGGTGTTGGTGGCATTCCGGTTGCCGAAGATCGTCTGGACCGCATTTTGCGTGCTGAAACCCGCGAAGTTCTGGGTTCGGTATCCTCGCGCGACATCCTTAGCTCGGACCGTGCGGCGCTTATGCTGCGCATCCGTAACAGCGCCATCGCCGAGGCGCGAGCGCTGGGCGTCAATGTGATCGACGTGCGCCTGAAAGCGACTGATCTGCCGCAAGCCAACCTTGAGGCAACCTTCGACCGGATGAAGGCGGAACGGGAACGTGAAGCAACCGACGAACGCGCCCGCGGTAACGAAGCGGCGCAGCGTGTTCGCGCCCAAGCCGACCGGACCGTGGTTGAACTGGTCTCGGACGCCAATCGTGAAGCCGAAATCATTCGCGGTGAGGCCGATGCCGAACGCAACGCGATCTTCGCCGAAGCCTTTGGTAAAGACCCGGAATTCTTCGAGTTCTACCGCTCGCTGTCCGCCTATGAGCGTGCGCTGGGTGGCAGCAACAGCTCGATGGTGCTGAGCCCGGATTCCGAGTTCTTCAACTACTTGAAATCGCCCACAGGGCAGGCGACCCAGTAATGGGTATGATCCTTCTGGCTTTCGGGCTGGTGCTGATTGTCGAGGGGCTGGCCTATGCGCTGGCCCCTTCGCTTATCGAGCGTATGCTCGAAGCGTTCCGGTCAATACCTGAACAGGCGCGCCGTTTGATGGGGCTGCTATGCGTCATCAGCGGGTTGATCCTGCTTTGGGGCGCGCATCAACTGGGTTTTTGAGGCCAGAGCTTCACTTGGCGGTGATTTCCCCGCGATCCCGAGTTGCTAGCCCGACCAAACTGACTACATTGGTTGACAAGACAGACCGTGTACCGGCGGTTCTGGCAAGAATGTCAACAAGGAGAGCTCAAGTGCAGGCGAAAGCGCGCAGTGTATCCGTCCGGTGGGACGAAGTGAGTGTTTGGATGCGGCTGATGTGGCTGGCCTTTGCCGGTTCGCTGCTTTTGCTGGCGCAAACTGTTGCCGCACAGGCAAGGGGCGAAAGCCTGGCACCGTTGGCCGAAAAGATCAGCCCTGCGGTGGTGAATATCACCACGAGCACACTGATCGAAAACCAAACAGGGCCGCAGGGCATCGTGCCCGAAGGTTCCCCGTTCGAGGATTTCTTTCGCGAGTTTCAGGATAGAAACGGCGACGACGACAACGACGCTCCGCGCCGCAGCAACGCCTTGGGTTCGGGTTTCGTGATCTCGGAAGACGGGTTTATTGTCACCAACAACCATGTCATTGCCGAGGCCGATGAAATCCTTGTGGAATTCTTCCCGGGTGACGGTCAGCCCAGGAAAGAGCTGGTAGCCAAAGTCATCGGAACTGATGAGAAAACCGATATCGCTTTGCTCAAGGTCGAGGCGTCCGGTCCGTTGAAATATGTAACCTTCGGGGACAGCGATGTTGCGCGCGTGGGCGATTGGGTGATCGCCATGGGCAACCCGCTGGGGCAGGGCTTTTCCGTCTCGGCTGGTATCGTATCGGCCCGTAACCGGGAACTCAGCGGGTCTTATGACGACTACATTCAAACTGATGCCGCAATCAACCGAGGCAACTCGGGCGGTCCGCTTTTCAACATGGATGGTGAAGTGATAGGCGTGAACACTGCGATCCTGTCACCAAACGGTGGCTCAATCGGAATCGGTTTTTCGATGGCCTCGAACGTTGTTGTCAAAGTTGTTGATCAGTTGCGTGAGTTTGGCGAAACGCGCCGTGGGTGGTTGGGTGTGCGTATTCAGGACGTAACACCGGACATGGCCGAAGCCATGGGGCTTGAGAAGCCCGGCGGTGCCTTGATCAGCGATGTACCGGAAGGCCCGGCGAAAGAGGCGGGGCTGAAGGCCGGCGACGTGATCACCAGTTTTGATGGTGTCGAGGTCGAGGATACACGCGGTCTGGTTCGTCAGGTAGGCGAAACCGAAGTCGGAAAGGCCGTGCGCGTGATCGTGCACCGTGATGGCGGTACCCAGACTGTGCTGGTTACGTTGGGTCGTCGTGAAGACGCAGAACGTGCCGAAACCGGCGAACCGGAAGCTGAGGAGGCCCCGGTTGATGAGAATGCGGATATTCTGGGTCTTACCATCTCACCATTGACGGATACGTTGCGCGAAGATCTGGGCCTGGATGCGGATGCCGAAGGTCTGGTGATTTCTGACGTCGATCAGGCGTCCGAGGCTTATGCCAAGGGGTTGCGGGCTGGTGATCTGATCACCGAGGCAGGGCAGCAAAAAGTGGAAACCATCGGAGATCTGGAGCAGCGGATGGAAGAATCGCGCGAAGCTGGCAGAAAGTCTTTGCTGCTATTGGTGCGCAGGGGCGGGGATCCACGGTTTGTGGCGCTGAGCCTGGAGGAATAAGAGCAAGGGGCCGGGATAAAATCCCGGCCTTTTTCGTTGTTCGCCCGGTATTGTGGGCAGGAACACCAGCAACAAAAAAATGAGCCATACGCAATAGTTGCGTATGGCTCAGATACAGGGAGAGGTCAGTGGACAGATATCGGGGATGATTCTCTGACCTCCTACGGTAACAACTTCACCCTAGGTCATGTTGGAACGTGGGTCTGTGAACAAGATCACACCGACTCAGATCAGGTCGGATTCGGCTAACTCACGTAATGCTGCAAAGTCCTGAATCAGCAATCCGCCGCGGGACGCTTCCACGACATTGTCACGTTTCCATCCAGAGATTGTTTTGGACACCGCTTCTCGCGTCGCCCCGACAAACTCGGCCAGTTCGCTTTGCGACAGCGTAATGCGTTCGGACGGGTTGTCCTGCAAACCAGACAGTTGCAGCAGCCTTCGCGCCAGTCGAATGGGCATGGGCAAAAAGACCTGCTCGTTCAACTGAGACCCCATGTACCGCATCCGCAATCCGGCCAGCCGGATTAAATCCTCTGCGAGATCAGGATGTCGCCGGATCTGTTTCAAGACGTCATTGCGGCGCACACGCAGAACGCGCGAGGCTTCGGCCGCAGCAATGGTTGCTGTGCGCGGGCCATTGTCGAACAGGGCTATTTCGCCAAAAACTTCGCCGGGGCGCATAAGAGTCAGGGTCAGCTTGCGCCCGCTCATGGCCAGAAAAGACACTTCAAGCGTGCCGTCTAATATTGCGTAGAGCGCGTCGCCCTCGTCGCCTTGTTCAAAAAGTGTGTCGCCTTGGGCCAGGGAAATTTCGGTCGCTTGAGCCGAAAGCATTTCTCTGAGCCCGTCGGAAGCTTCGGAAAGGAAGCCGCTGTTGGGGAAGGCCGTCATGTATGCACCGATCTTGGGCGAGGTGAGTGAGTGGGTAGTCACTCAATTTCACATAGCTCGGCTCATTATCCAAGAATTTTGTTTGTTTTGGCGGACCTGGCTGATGTGACGGGAGCTATTTCTGTTCCGGGTCCTCCATATAGTGCTGCAACATGCTGAATTGCAGCATCAGAAAAGCCATTAGGGCAATGGGAAAGCCAAAGGTCTCGATCTTGACCCACATGTCGGTAGACATCGTGCGCCAGACAAGTTCGTTTGCGGCGGCCAAAACAGCAAAACAGCCACACAGTCGGCGGGTCAGAATCATCCAGCCTTCCTGCTTCATTGGAAGCAGTTCTTCCAAAACATAGGCGAGATAAGATTTCTTTTGCAACAGGCCGACGCCCAGGATCAGGGCAAACAGGCCGTAGACCAGCGTGGTCTTCATCTTGAAGAACCGCTCGTCATTGAACCAAGCGGTGAGGCCACCGAAGAAAAGCACCATGAATGCGGTGAATATTTGCATCCGGCTGAGTTTGCCGGTCAGGTACCACAGGATTGCCATGGCGCCCAGCATCAGGGGGACAAAGATGATCGTTGCAACGATAAAGCCGGAATACTCGACGCCACCAATCAGAAAACTATCATCGCGCAGGCGCAGGTAGATGAAGAAGAAGGCCAATGGGGGGCCAAGCTCGAGCACCTGTTTGAGAAACGGGTTGATGTCTTTTTTGCCTGTCATCTGTATATCCTGCTGTTTACCCGCCCATTTCAACTATTACGGCACCAAGTGCAATCAATGCCATCAGGGCAATACGCCGGGGGCCGACGGTCTCCTTTAACACAAGCCAGCCGATCAATGCCGCAAAGACGGTTGAGGTCTCGCGGAGAACCGCGGCCTCGCCCACTTTATCCAACCGGGTGGCCAACATGATTGCTCCGAAAGACAACGGAGCGATCAGGCCTCCGGCCAGCCCGCGCAACATCAGGGGGCCGATAGCTGGGCGGTCAATCATGGCGCGCCATCTGAGAAAGGCATAGATGGGCATGGCTGCGCCATCAATCATGAAAAACCAGGCCAGAAAGGTGAACGGGTCGGCGGTGGCGCGAATGCCGTAGGCGTCATACGTGGTGTAAAGCGCCACAAAGAGGCCGGTGATGATCGCCAAGACCAGCGCGATACCCAGCGTGTCGCGGTTGGTTTCCAGAAATCGTAAGTTGTATGCGGCCAACCCGAATATGCCGGCAAGCAGGGTTGCCACGCCCAGCCACTGCACTGTCGTGAACGTCTCGCCGAACAACAGATATGCGCCGATGACGGTGAACAATGGCCCGGTTCCGCGCACGACCGGATAGACAACCGTGTAGGAGCCTTTGGTATACGCCATGGCCTGAAGCGTCTTGTAGGCGATATGAATCAGCCAGACGAGCGCGAAGATCGGCCACATATGCGGTTCGGGCCAGGGCACCACAAAGAAGGCAAAGGGCGCGGCCATTAGGCAGTAACTGGCATCAATGGCCCCACGAGACAGCCACGGATCATGACGCCCCTTTTGCAGAGCCCCAAACACGGCATGAAGGAAAGCCGCCATCAGGGCTAGTCCAAGCGCAAGCTGGTGGCCTGCTTCGGTCCCTTCCAATGAGATCAGCCAGTTACTCAAAGATGCCAACCTTTTGCTGGGCGGTGAGGCTGGGGGTTTTCCACCCCCAGACCCCCGAAGGTATTTTTAGCCAGATGAAGGGGCGGATCAGCCTTTGTCGAGACCGGTCAGGGCGGCGGCGAATTCTTCGGGGTCGAAGGGGGCGAGATCGTCGATCTGTTCGCCCACACCAATGGCGTGGATGGGCAGGCCGAATTTGTCCGCCAAAGCGACGAGTACGCCGCCTTTGGCGGTGCCATCCAATTTGGTCATGACCAATCCCGAAACGTCAGCCAGCTTGCGGAAAGTCTCCACCTGGCTCAGGGCGTTCTGTCCTGTTGTGGCGTCGAGGACCAGCAGGGTGTTGTGCGGCGCTGTGTCATCGACCTTGCGGATGACGCGGACAATCTTGGCCAGCTCTTCCATCAGGTCAGCACGGTTTTGCAAACGGCCTGCTGTGTCTATCATCAGCAGATCGGCACCTTCGGCCTGTGCGCGGGTCAGGGCATCGAACGCCAGACTGGCGGGGTCCGAGCCTTCTGGCGCGGTCAGCACAGGAACCCCGGCCCGATCGCCCCAGACTTGCAGTTGTTCAACGGCCGCGGCGCGGAAGGTGTCACCGGCGGCGATGACAACTTTCTTGCCCGCTTCTTTGAACTGGCTGGCCAGTTTGCCGATGGTCGTGGTCTTGCCCGAGCCGTTGACGCCGACCACCAGCACCACTTGCGGGCGTTTGGGATAGATCGGCAGGGGCTTGGCTACCGGCTCCATCACGCGGGCCACCTCTTGTGCCAGCAATTGCTTGATTTCACGTGTTGAAAGTTTGCGGCCAAAGCGGCCCTCGGCCATGTTCGAGGTGACGCGCAAGGCCGTGTCGACACCCATGTCAGAGGCGATCAGCAGCTCTTCGAGTTGCTCCAGCATGTCGTCATCGAGTGTGCGGCGTATTTCCGTTGTGGTGCCACCGCGATTGAACAGGCGGTTCAGGATGCCTTTGGATTCCGGTATCTCGGGTGGAGGCGCGACCGGCGTGGGATCGGCAGGGATTGGGGCGGGCGGCTCAACAGGTTGTGGCACCGGCGCGGGTTCCGGAACCTCGGGGACCGGTTGCGGTTCGGGCTTTGGTTCGGGGATCACCGGGTCAGGCGCGGTCGTTTCCTCGCCGCCATCTTCGACGATGGCTTCCAGCCCCTCTTCCAGGCGAGAGGAGGATTTGAACAGCTTATCCTTTAGCTTTGAGAAAAACGCCATGTAGTGTCTCCGCAGGTGTTCCCTTCACCTAATGCGGATTTGCGGCAGTTGCAAAGGGTCACGCGAATGCAAGGACAAAACCAAGCTGTGCGCCCCAATAAAGGGGCCAGACCAAATAGGGCGTTGCCTTGAGGGCCGGATGGCTTGGTGGCAGCAGGAACTTTTCAGTCGCAAGGACCAGATCGGACGCGATGAAGGCGATGGCGGCGGGAAAAGCCCACCGCAAAGCGCCCGTGTCCGGCAGTGCCAGAACAGTGATACCCATCCCAAGGATGATGGGGATATAGGCCAGAACAGGCCCTTTCAGATCACCGGCGTGGGGTGCAAGTGTCGTGGCCATGATGATGCCCAGAATGACGAGAGACCATACCGTTGCGGGCGCGTTCCAGATTAGGCCAGCGTTACTGGTCGGGTAGGTCATGAACAGCGTGATGTAAGCCAGATGTCCGCCGGCAAAGGCGGCAATGCCCGACATAAACGTGGCATCCGTTTCGCGCGATAACAGTGCGTCGCCCGTTGCGCATAAGATGAGCGCCAAAACCAGCAACCAGGGTCCGCCATTCAAAAAGGCGATCATGGTCAAGGCAGCCACGGAAGCGGTTTTCAATACCGTGCGCAAGGCTGAGGCCGGGCGCGCTGTCAGCGGCAAATAGCCAAGGGCACAGCCGAGAGCGATCCAAAAGAGTACGTTGGTCATGGGTCCCCCGACAGTTTCCAAACGACTTCATCCGAGGTGAATATTGAAATCAAGCGCTTACGTTGAGTTAAGGGAACTGTGATGAACCCAGAGGCAAAGGGTGAATGGCACAGCTTAAGCGCTTCTGGCAGAATGTACTTATGCTTAGATACTGGATGATTCTCGCAGGCTTTGCTGCGCAATCCGTTGCGGCCCAGACCCCGTTGTCTGGACCGGAATTCGATAGCTACACGCAGGGCAAAACTCTGTTCTACGGGTTCGAGGGTCAGGTATACGGGGTTGAACGGTATCTGCCGAACCGGCGTGTGATCTGGTCTTTTCTGGATGGCAATTGCAAAGAAGGCGTCTGGTATCAAAGGGACGAGCAGATCTGCTTTGTCTACGAAGACAGACTCGACCCTCAATGCTGGGTTTTTACGCAATCTGGCGGCGGTCTGGTTGCGCAGTTTGAAGGCAACCCGGAGGCGACGGAGTTATATGAGGCCGAAGAACTTGGCGAGGAAATGGTGTGCTATGGGCCTGAGGTTGGTGTGTGATCAGGGCACGCGCAGGTCTTCACAACTGATCATCACATGGTTCTGATAGGCACACCTTTCCGCCAGTGTCTCATAATACCGGCGCAGGTTTGGGAGCACTGCGCGGGATATGTCGATATCGTAATAGCGATACAGAACGTGCCCCAGCTGAATGTCGGCCAAGGTCAGGTCGGTGCCACACAGGAAGGCGTGTTGGGACAGTTGAGCGTCTGCAAGTGTCAGCTTGTTTTCCAAAGTGGTCACAGCTTGTTCGATTGCCTGCTGGTCCTGTTCCGCCTTTGGGATTCGGGTAACCTGCCAAAACACGGGCACGGTGAATGCCATCGCGACGTTAATCTTGGCCCATTCCGCCCATTTATCGACTTCGGTCTGGTGCACCGGATCGCGGGGCCAAAACCTTTGAGTCCCGTATGAATTGGCTAGGTAGCGGAGAATTGCACCGGTTTCCCAGAGGGGCGGATGGTCGCCATCGCGTATGACAGGGATGGTTCTGTTTGGGTTCAATTGATGGAATTCATCAGTGTCCAGCCCTCCGAACCTGTGTCCCAGATCGTGGCGGCGGCAATCCAACCCCAACTCACCGACACACCACATCAGGGCCTGAACATTCGATGACGTTTTACGGCCCCAGATGGTCAGCATGGCTTAGAACAGTGATCCCTGATCCGGGGCGTCCGGTTTGGGTTTCTTGGGCGTCGGTTTTGCCGTGGCGCCGGTGCTGAGAATGCCATCTGCGAACTCGATCTCAAGCGCCGCATGTTTGGCCGCCTGGGCTTTGGTGGTAATCACGTCGCCGTCCGCACGGACGACCGCATATCCCCGTTCCAAAGTGGCTTTGTAACTGAGCGTTTCGCGCAGGCGGTCGGTGGCCTCAAGTCGTTGCTGAAGGCGTTCCAGCCGCGTGGTCTGAGCGGTGTTCATTCGATCGTTAAGCCGGGCAAGGCTCTGCCGCTGCTGGTCGATCTCGCGCTGAATCGGGCGCAGAGACAGGCGTGACGACAGGTTGCGCAGTGACTCCTGACGCGTTGTTACCAAACCGCGTAGGGTCGAGGGGCGTAGGTGGGCCGACAGTTCGACGACTTGCAGACGGCGGTTTTGAACGCCACGGGTCAAGGCGGGTGTCAGGCGATCTGCAATCAAATCAAGGCGTTGGCGTGGGGTGTTCAACAGGGTTTCCGGACGCGGCAAGGCGCGGGACAGATCGTGCAGCCTTTGCGTTCGGCGTTGAACTGCATTCGTTGCCGCACGGGACAACCGCGCACCTTGCTCTCCGGTCCATGCAAGCAACTCCATGCGGACGGGCACGGCAAGCTCTGCTGCGGCAGTGGGCGTGGGCGCGCGACGATCCGAGACAAAGTCGATCAGCGTTGTATCGGTTTCGTGCCCGACGGCTGAGATCAGCGGAATGTCCGAGGCAGCTGCGGCGCGGGCGACGACCTCTTCGTTAAAGCCCCAGAGGTCCTCGATAGACCCGCCGCCGCGGGCGACGATGATCAGGTCGGGCCGGGGCAAAGCTCCGCCAGGCGTCAATTGGTTGAACCCTTCAATAGCTCGGGCGACTTCTGGTGCGCAATTCGCCCCTTGGACGGCCACGGGCCAGATTAGCACCTTACGCGGGAACCGGTCCCTGAGGCGATGAAGAATGTCACGGATCACAGCACCCGAAGGCGATGTCACCACACCGATGATATTCGGCAGATAGGGCAACGGCTTCTTTCGCTCGGGCGCAAACAAACCCTCGGCTTCAAGCTGTTTCTTGCGTTTCTCCAGCAAGGCCATCAATGCGCCTTGTCCGGCGACGGATACCTCATCGACATTCAGATTGTATTTCGATTGCGCGCCAAATGCGGTCAGGCGCCCGGTGACGACAACCTCCAACCCTTCTTCCGGCACAACAGACAGGCCGGAAATCTGCCCTTTCCAAGTTGTACAGGCCAGAACGTTCCGGTCATCTTTGATGTCATAGTACAAATGCCCGGAACGCGCTTTGAATACGCGCCCGACCTCACCCCGCACTCGGATTCGCCCGAAAGAGCCTTCGAGCGTCCGTTTCACCTCTCCCGAGATCTCGGAAACGGTGTATTCGGGGGTATTTTGGCCCGGAATCGGGTCATCAAGCAGATCGGACATTTCAGCGCCTTGTTTCAAATGCCGGGCCAGCTTAGAACGCCGCGCAGGCAAGGCCAAGCAGATCGGAGAGCATTCATGAACATCCTCATTCTCGGCAGCGGCGGGCGCGAACACAGTCTCGCCTGGGCGGTGTTGCAAAACCCAAAATGCGACCGTCTGATCGTTGCTCCCGGCAATGCCGGAATCGCTCAGATCGCGGACTGTGCAGCGCTGGATACTGAAAATGGCGGGGCTGTTGTCAGCTTCGCCGAAGAAAACGCGATTGACTTTGTGATTGTCGGACCCGAGGCACCTTTGGCTGCCGGGGTGGCTGATCGCTTGCGCGAGGCCGGAGTTCTGGTTTTTGGTCCCTCCGCCGAGGCGGCGAAGCTGGAAGCGTCGAAAAGCTTTACGAAGGAAATCTGCGACGCGGCCAACGCGCCCACCGCAGCTTATGCCCGGTTCACCGAAGCCGAACCTGCCAAGGCCTATATCCGCGAACAAGGCGCGCCGATTGTGGTGAAGGCTGACGGTCTGGCCGCAGGCAAGGGCGTGATTGTTGCGATGGATGAACAAACCGCACTGGACGCTATTGACGACATGTTCGGCGGCGCTTTTGGCGGTGCTGGTGCGGAAGTTGTCATCGAAGAGTTCATGGAAGGCGAAGAAGCCTCGCTTTTTGTTCTTTGCGATGGCGAGAACATTCTCTCTGTCGGGACGGCTCAGGACCACAAGCGTGTTGGCGAAGGCGATACCGGGCTGAACACGGGTGGCATGGGCGCGTATTCTCCGGCACCGGTGCTGAGTGCTGAGGTCGAAGCGCGCGCAATGGAAGAGATTGTGCGCCCGACCATGGCAGAAATGAAGCGTCGCGGCACGCCGTTTCAGGGAGTCCTTTACGCTGGGTTGATGATCAAGGACGGACAACCACGCCTGGTGGAATACAATGTGCGTTTTGGCGATCCCGAGTGTCAGGTGCTGATGATGCGCCTTGGTGCGCAAGCGATGGATTTGATGCATGCCGCAGCCGAAGGGCGGCTGGGCGATATGCGGGTGAACTGGGCCGATGATCACGCGATGACGGTTGTGATGGCGGCCAAAGGCTATCCGGGGTCTTATGAAAAGGGTTCGGTCATCATGGGGCTGGATGCTTTGCCCGAAGACAGCAGCAACATGGTGTTCCATGCCGGTACCAAGGCTGTTGAGGGTCAGGTGCAGGCCGCCGGTGGGCGAGTGTTGAACGTGACTGCGCGCGGTGACACGCTGCAAGAGGCGCGGGAACGGGCGTACAAGATGGTTGATGGTGTGAATTGGCCCGAAGGGTTTTACCGACGCGATATAGGGTGGCGTGCATTGGATAAGTGATCGGGCAGGGGGCTTTGCCCCCTCGGCCTGCGGCCTCACCCCCAAGGTATTTTTAGCCAGATGAAGAGGCGGATCAGCAGTTCAAGGCCTGTGCGAGGCTGTTGGGGCCTTTGAAAGGGCCGAGATCGATTTTGGTCCAGTCATTGTCATAGGAAACGCTCATGATCCGTGACCAGTCGGCGCTGGCCACGATCAGTTCTGGGCGTTCGCCGCAGGTGCGCAGGCCGCCCGAGATGAAATCCTCACCGATCTTGTGGTTGGTCAGACCGGGTATCGAAGCGATCTGGGTCAGGGCGTTGTCTTTGTAGCGCCAGATGCGCAGTGTTTTGGCAAGGTGCGGACGGTCGATATAGGCGATTTCGATATTGCCGTCTCCGTCCAAATCGGCTGCTCCGATTGGGGCGAGCCAGCGGAAGCGGGTGCCGATATGAGGTGTGGAGGCGATTTTTGCGCCGCTTGCGTTGTAAATGGCCAGCTGCGCGCCTTGTTGATCCTGAGATTCAACGACAATCGCTTCGAAAGTTCCGTCTGCATCAATATCGATAAGTCGTGGTGTGAGATCTTCGAAGACGCGATCTTGCGGCAGGCGAACGATTACGGTTTTTGGGTTTGAGCCGGTGTTTTGAACACGAAGTTCCAATGCACCATATTCAACAGTGTCGCCCAAGACCCCGTGCGCGTAGCGTGTGGTCGGTTCTGTGAATTTGGCCGCTTTGATTTGATCGGCAGCTGTCGCGGTGCCTAAGGTCGATCCCCAAAGGCACAGAGATGTCAGTGCGCCGCGTGTCCGACGCCACCAAAGGCGACGGGAGGGACGCGGCGCTTTGGAATGCATCAGATCTGTTTTTCCGGCATTTGCACGATCAGACCGTCCAGCGCGTCGGTGACCTTGATCTGGCAGGTCAGGCGCGAGCGGGCCGGGTCGGGCTCGTAGGCAAAGTCCAGCATGTCTTCTTCCATGTCATCTTTGCCCGGTATTTTTTCGACCCAGTCGGGGTGGACATAGACGTGGCAGGTCGAGCAGGCGCAGGCGCCGCCGCAATCGGCCTCGATGCCGGGAATGTTGTTGTCACGGGCCCCTTCCATGACGGTCAGTCCGTTGGCGACCTCGACAGTGTGTTCGGTACCGCCGTGCTCGACATAGGTGATCTTTGCCATTGCGTGCGTCTTCCTTTTGCGATGTTCGAATTCTTCCTTAGTCAAGGCATTTAGGTCTTTCCAGCCTCATTTGCGACTCCTGAGGCCGTGTCTGGACTTTCTTGGCGTTTGTTCTATTTTTGTTCTCATGCTTGTTGCCCCTGTTCATTCTGTGGTTTCCAGTCGGAACTGGCCACGCCCGCCATCTTGTTTGCCGTCAAATCAGTTGACAGCACCGCCCGAGGGCGCGCGCGTGGCCGTGGCCGGGCTGGTGATCCTGCGGCAGAGGCCGGGGACGGCCAAGGGGGTGATCTTTCTGACGCTTGAGGATGAGACCGGGATCGTGAATGTGGTGGTGTGGCGCAAAATCTACGAACAATTTCGCCGCGCGGTGATTTCAGGTCGCTTGCTTAAGGTGACGGGCCGGATGCAGCGGGCGCATTCGGTGACTCATGTAATCGCGGAAGAGATCGAAGATATCTCGGGCATGTTGGATATGCTGGTGCAGGGGGAAGGGCATTAAAGCAATCTGTGTATAGTACGGCCTCTGGACAGGGCGCTTTGCCGGTCATAGCTCGGATAGGATCGAAGCAGGAAAGAGGGCGCGATGGCAAACGGACATTTTCTGTGGACGGACCTGTCCACCTACGACATGCGCGCTGCCAGAGTGGACTATGCCGGAATATTCAATTGGGCATTTGGTGAAGAAGACACTTATGACTTTGCCACTATCGGCGGGCAGGAGGTGGCGGCCGTTTTCCCGATGCCGGATCGTTTGGCGAAAATGAACATGCCGTCTTTTTGGATGTCGTATGTGCACGTCGATGATCTGGACGCAAAGGTCGAACAAGCCCGGACACATCAGGGCGCCATCATCGAAGTGGAGCCTCAAACCTTTGGCGACGCGGCGCGTATCGCGCTGGTTCGGGATCCATCCGGTGCCGGGTTCACGATGTATGAGGGTCCAGACATACAGGCCGGAGCACCGGGTGCTGGTAAGGTCATAAGCCGTTTTCACCACGTTCCTGATATCAAACTGATCGCGCCGTTTTATGCGGACCTGTTTGGGTGGCGCTTTGAGAAGAGCTCGGCAAGCCCATGGCCGCGCTATGATATACGTCATCCTGACGGAAGCGTGGTTGCTGAGGCCGAAGAGGTGCCCGAGGCCATCCGCGGAAAATTTCGCTATTGGATGCCCTGTTTTGGCGTCAAGTCGGAGGACGATTCCATTCGGCAGATCAAAGTCCGGGATGGGCGTCACCATAATGACTTGCCAGAAGGTCGTGCATTGGTTTCAGATCGGCAAGGGGCTCATTTCATGATCCAGAATGTAGGTCAGGATACTGTTGCGGTCAGTGAAAGCCCACGTGCGGCGGCCCGAAGCACAACTGATGGTTTGGCTTGGAAGTCCCTGCTTGCGTTGGTTTGTGTCTGGCTTGCTGTGATTATGGATTTGCAGGTGTTTTGGGGCGTGCTGTTTCTGATCTGGACTTGGCTGGCGCTGAAATCAGGGCGTGCTGATTTTGTCGAGCCAATTGACCGTTCGAATCGACCGTTTATGTTTTGGCTGATCACGGGAACATGGATGTTTCTGAGTACCTGGGTGATACTCGCCTCGGTTTTCGGCGGCGGATGATCATGTTCACGCGGCGTGTACGCTAAAGGTAAATTTGATCTGGTTTCAGCAGGTTGGCACCTAAGCACAAAACTGCGCTTGGGTTTGCCCAAACGTGGTGTCTAATTCCAAAGCGCATAAGAGGCGTCTTTCCGCCAATCTGGTGCGTGTTGGTCGACTCTGTGTCACAGGGCAGGTAATTGCGTGTGTTGTTACGCCTCAGCCTGTGTCCGAGATCAGGTTTGATCGTGCACCACTCAACGTCTTGTCTGAGCCACTCGAGATGCCCAACGTAAAACAACATGGATCGTTCGAAAAAGCCGTCGTTCTGAATGACAACCTGATTTCTGACCGTATTGCCGAACTCTCAGAGCTTGTGCGGTCCAAGGGGTGCATTCACGCCGCCAGAATGATCGAAGAAGCTCAGAACGTCTATGCGTTCGAGAAAAAGCACCTTGAAGCCGCTGAGGCATACCGATCAAAATTTAGGGACCTGCAATCGCTGTCGTTGGAAGAACCGGAAAAACAGCAGCACAAGATTCCGAATTTTCGATCAAGGCGTTCTGGAGTACCGAACGATTTCTTGTCCGATTTTGCAAAACGACCCGTCGACCAGGTCCAGGAAAAAGCAGTAGGGCGGCCAGCCCTGGTCCTGACATCCCGGATGCGCGTGGACGGAAGAAATGTCACAGCGCTGCGCAGTGGGAATCGTGGCAGCAAACCATTGGGATTCCTTGTAGAACCTGAGTTCAAGTTTCGCTGACTGACCGTAGTGCGGGCAAAGCTATCACGGCAGGTGATCGCGCTCTGAACCCAAGAGGCACAAATATGCCCTAGGGTCGCCCCAAGGCACGCAGTGACCTTAGGGGTTGTTTTCGCACAGAACCTCCTCACCAACTCGAACTACGTCAAGCAAAAAGCCATCAATATCGTCGCGTCTCGTTCGATGGTTGTTGAAGGCACAGCGAAGCCCGTGCCTGCCTTGGACAGTTGTGTCAGACGCCACGGCAAGGCCGCGTTCCTGAAGCCGGAGCATAATCTCTGTGTTGAGAGCCTTCGCTGCACTCTCATCCGCCGCCACATATCTGAAGCACACGATGTTGAGGTCTACCGGAGCAACAAGTTCCAGCGTTGGATGAGCTTCTATCTGGTGTGCCATATAGCGTGCATGGGCGATGTCTTGTGAAATGAGGCGGCCAAACTTTGCGGTACCATGTTCCCGCAGCGCCATCCAAATCTTTAGAGCTCGGAAACCACGGCTAAGCTCTAGCCCGTAATCGGCAAGGAATTTTCCTGCGATCATCCCGCGTTCCTGCAATTGAAGATAGGCACCATGCATTTCGAAGGTCGCGAAATGAGCCTCGGCATCTTTGATCAAAACGGCTCCAGCCTCGAAAGGTGCGTGCAGCCATTTGTGAGGGTCGATTGCAACCGAGCCGGCCCGCTCCATCCCTTTCACAAGATGCGCGTGGTCGGGTGCAAGACGTAATACGCCGCCGATGCATCCATCCACGTGAAACCAAAGCCGCTCTCGATCACAAAGATCCGCAAGTGCGGTCAGGTCATCTATGGCTCCGGTGTTCGTGGTGCCCGCCGTCCCGATCACGCAAGCTGGCTGCAACCCCTTCGCACGGTCTTCAGAGATTGCGGCCTCGAGCGCGTCGAGTTGAATCCTCTGGCGGTCGTCGCTTTGTATCTCGACCAGCGCTTTTGAGCCAAGGCCGAGGGTTTCCAACGCCTTTTGGTGGCAACTATGGACCTGATCGGATGCGTAAAACCGCAGCGGCTTTTCCAAAGCAGAAACACCTTCTTCGCGCACATCAAAACCGGCGGCCAGGTTACGGATGACCGTGTGCGCGATCAGGTTTGCCATTGACCCGCCGCTGGTCAGGGTTCCACTGGCGCTTTCAGGAAAGCCAGCGATTTCCTTTAACCAATCGACAACCTGCTGTTCTACCTGTGCCGCGCCTGTGTTCCCGCCCCCTAGGTTGCTTCCTTCTACGGCGGCAAGGAAATCACCCAATGCCCCGGTGAAGTTGCTTGCTCCCATGTACCACCCCCAAAAGCGGGGGTGAATATTACCCATCGGATAAGCACGTACGAATTCCCTATAGTCGCCATAGACCTGTTCCAATGTGCATGGGTCTTCCGGCAAAGCCTGTTTCAGATGCGCGCGGACATCATCGGGCATAGGTTGCCAAACCGGGCGTTCTCGCACCTGCTCTAGGTGGTCAATTGCTTCATCTATTATGACGTGCGCTAGGGCCCGTGCGGCGTTCCAGTCATCTGGATCAAGTGTTTCTTCTTTGATGTTTCGCATTTGCCGCCACCTCCCTCGTCCGAGGAAGAGTGCGTTAGAACCACTTTCAGGGCAACAACTCCGTGGTCTTGGCATTCAGCAAAAACGGTTTGCGTCCGCTCGCCCGCCGCTTGGTGCTTGATTAGGAATATGTGCTTGGTGCAGAGCGTGATTTGCAGAAGTGGCAAATCCTCAAATCTCGGTGTAGGCCTCGTAAGGGCTCAACACTCGCCATAGATCCTTTTCACCGCTTGAACAGAACACCTTGCGATTGCTTGTCCCTGTGATCGCCGCGCAGGTCTGCATACAACGCGCGACCGGCCTGAACGCCGGGACGGGCACCTACGGTTTCAAGCCAGCGGGCGAAATGGGGTGTGTCGTCGATCTTGTGCTGTTGCCCTTCCCACAGACTGGCCCAACCCCAGATCGACATATCCGCGATGGAATAGAAATCGCCTGCAACATATTCATTGTCCGCCAGCCGACGATCCAGCACACCGTACAGCCTGGCGACCTCGGCGCGATAACGGTCCTTTGCATAGGGCAGGTCCTGTGGTGGGTCCAGTTGAGGGGCGTATTTTAGAAAGTGATGCGCCTGACCGGCCATTGGTCCGACGCCGCCCATCTGCCACATGAGCCATTCTTCGACCGCGATCTGGTCCCGCTCGGTCTTGCCATAGAAGCGCTTGGTCTTGCGGGCCAGGTACATCAGGATCGCACCGCTTTCGAACACGGAAACGGGCGCACCGTCAGGGCCATCGGGATCGACGACAGCAGGCATCCGGTTGTTGGGGGCGATTTTCAGAAACTCCGGGTCGAACTGATCGCCTTTGCCGATATTGATCAGGTGAGTCTTGTAGGGCAGCTCCATCTCTTCCAGGGCGATGGACACTTTCCAGCCGTTTGGCGTGGGCCAGAAATACAGATCGATCATGGTCTCTCCTCAGGTTGAAAAGATCATGAGGGTTTCTGCGCAATCGGCAAGTGGGCTTGCGGCAGGCGAAGCGCAAAAAGCTGTGACTTCGGGCGATACCATCGCAGGGAAGGCCCGTCGGACCTTTGATTACAGATCTGTGACGACGGGCTTGTCGGGGTTGACGACTCTGCATGTGCGGCGTAAGGCCAACATCACAGACCACGTGGCGATTTGTTACCGGATTGCGGGCCACGCTAAACAACACCGCTAAAAGGTCAGGATGAAAGACCCCTTTCGCTTGGCCGCGTCTGGGGTTTTTTGTTTGCCTCTGCCAGAGGCTGAAAGGAATGAGATGAGCGAGAACTGGAACAAACGCACCCAAGCCGTCCATGGCGGCATCCGTCGTAGTCAGTACAACGAGGTGAGCGAGGCGATTTTCCTGACGCAGGGCTTCGTTTACGAAAACGCAGAACAGGCCGAGGCCCGTTTTCTGGAATGTGGCCCCGACGAGTTCATCTATGCGCGCTATGGCAACCCAACCGTGTCGATGTTCGAACAACGCATCGCGGCGCTGGAAGGGGCCGAGGACGCCTTTGCGACGGCGTCGGGCATGGCGGCTGTCAACGGTGCGTTGACCTCGATGCTGAAGGCTGGTGACCATATCGTGTCCGCCAAGGCGCTGTTTGGATCCTGTCTGTATATCGTCGAAAACATCCTGACCCGCTTTGGCGTCGACGTGACTTTTGTTGACGGTACTGACCTGGAGCAGTGGAAAGCGGCGATCCGCCCGGACACCAAGGCTGTCTTTTTTGAATCCATGTCGAACCCGACGCTGGAAGTGATCGACATCGCGTCGGTTGCGGAACTGGCTCATGCCGTTGGCGCCCTTGTCGTGGTGGATAACGTTTTTTCGACACCGGTCTTTTCGCGTGCGATCGAACAGGGTGCCGATGTCGTCGTTTATTCAGCAACCAAGCACATTGACGGTCAGGGCCGCGCGCTGGGCGGTGTGATCATCAGTACACGGGATTTCATCCGCGGCACGGTCGAGCCATACCTGAAGCATACCGGCGGTGCGCTGAGCCCGTTTAATGCTTGGGTTATGCTTAAGGGCCTGGAAACCATGGCGCTGCGCGTAAATGCACAGGCCGACAGCGCGCAAAAGATTGCTGAAGCGCTTGAAGGGCACCCGGCGCTGGAGCGTACCCTCTATCCCGGTCTGAAAACTCATGCGCAGAACGCGCTGGTGCAATCGCAGCTTGGCGGCAAGGGCGGCACAGTTCTGTCGCTGGACATCAAAGGCGGCAAAGACGCTGCCTTTGCGTTTCTGAATGCGATGACGATCCCGGTGATTTCCAACAATCTGGGCGACGCCAAATCCATCGCAACGCACCCGGCGACGACGACACACCAACGCCTGAGCGGCGCGCAGAAAGTTGAGTTGGGCATTTCGTCAGGACTCATTCGTTTTTCCGTTGGTTTGGAAGACGCAGATGACCTGCTGGCTGATATTCAGCAGGCTTTGGAAGTCTCGCAGAAATAACCAGTTCCAGCGCGCACCTTTATCGTCGGGGCATTACCTGACGTCCGAGTGCCGCTTGAAAACCTTTTCGGACGGGGTGCTGTCCTGCCGATAGAACCAATAAAGGGCGCAAACCGTTGCAAATTGACGGTTTCGCGCCACTTTTTTCGATCCGGACTGCTAATGGCAACGTATCGGGATAGACTGGAAAACGAACCTCAGTCGTATATAGTCCGACGATCACTCGAGGAACTGCAGCCGATGAACGTTCACCCGCGCGACATTGATGAAACACCAGACCGTGAAAAAGCCGCCGAAGCCCTGAGTGTGCTGCGGCAGTGGGCGAAAATGGCGTCTGTGTCTGAAATCAGTCAGTTGGACCCGGCCATCGCGCGTCTGGTGCCGGGGGTGGCCGCTGTAAATTATCCTTCGCTCTCACGCGAGTACCCAGAGGATTTTGCAGTAGATGCAGCTTACAGGTCGTCATTGCCGGACTTGCAGAATGGCCCGTCTAGCCTGATCCGTGGGGCGAAACAGCAAATCCAGCATGTGGGCATCTCGAATTTCCGCCTTCCGATCCGGTTTCACCGGAAACAGGGCGATGACCTGACGCTTGAGACGTCGATCACAGGTACTGTCAGTCTGGAGGCCGAGAAAAAGGGCATCAACATGTCCCGGATCATGCGGTCGTTTTACAAACATGCAGAACGTACGTTCAGCTTCGAGGTGATGGAAGCGGCGCTCGACGACTACATGACCGATCTGGACAGCTTTGATGCCCGCATTCAGATGCGGTTTTCTTACCCGGATAAAGTAAAGAGCCTGCGCTCGGGTTTGGAAGGCTATCAGTATTACGACATAGCCTTGGAACTGGTCGAACAGAACGGCGTGCGTCAAAAGATCATGCATCTGGACTATGTCTATTCCTCAACTTGTCCGTGCTCTCTGGAACTGAGCGAACATGCGCGGTCGATGCGCGGACAGCTTGCAACCCCGCATTCTCAGCGCTCTGTCGCGCGAATTTCAGTGGTTGTGGATTGCGACGCGGATTGTTTGTGGTTCGAAGACCTCATCGCGCTGTGCCGCAGAGCGGTTCCTACCGAGACACAGGTCATGGTCAAACGCGAAGACGAGCAGGCGTTTGCCGAGCTGAACGCCGCCAACCCGATCTTTGTCGAAGATGCTGCGCGCCTGTTCTGCGCCGAATTGTTAGCTGATCACCACGTGGGCGATTTCCGTATCGTGGCTAGCCACCAAGAGAGCCTGCACAGCCATGACGCTGTGTCGATTCTGACCGAAGGCCAAACCTTTGAGGCGCCCAGTCTGGACCCGAGATTGTTCACAACCCTGTTTCATGTTGGGTGAGTTCCCCGCTGTAAGCGGTTAGAATTTAATCAGGGATTACGTCGATCAGCGTTCTTTCGCCGCAATGCAGCAAAAATGCTGCAAATGCGCATTTTTTGCCTGTATGTTCGAAGGGAATGCAGCAGACGCATGCCTGCCTTCGGGAAGGTGTGCGTCCCCGAAAGGACACCGAGACGTGACACGCCTTGGACTGCAAGACCCCAACCGCCGCGCGGCGTGTCTGCGTAGGCAGGGTGCCTTACACCAAAAACTCGGGCTGCATCGGTTTTACAGGAGAAACATGTAATGAATCCGATTACCCATTCACTGGAGCTTCAGGCTGCGGCATTGCGAGTGGCAGGCTATGCAATGGCCAACCAGATGAAGATCATGCAGATCATGGCTCGGTCTGCGTTCGAGTTGCCAATGGCACCCGTGCAAACCATACACGCGGCTGCATCTGCCCCGGCACCGGTCACTGAGAAACCAGCCAAAAAGGCGGCGGTCAAAGCAAAACCAGCCGGAGCACGTGCGCTCAAAGCAGCGTCCAAGAAGACGACGGGCGCAAAAAAACCTGTGAAGAAGAGTGTTGTGGTGGCACCTAAGCCCAAAACGGTTGAGTTTTCCGCGAAACCACGTGCTGCTGCCACAATTAAGGTTGAACCTGCCGCCAAAGCCAAGCCTGCACCTGCGCCAAAACCGGCACCTCAGCCGAAAGCAGCAGCAAAGCCGGTTGCCGCCGCCACAAAGCCCGTTAAACCCGCTGCCCAAAAGGCGGCACCTGCAACGTCTTCTGTCGCCAAAACCGCTCCGGCAAAAGAAACCTCAGTCCAATCTGCAGCACCTGCGAGCAAGACACCTGCAGTTGAGCCCAAAAAGACGACCCCGCTTGAAAAAGCCGTTTCGACACAGGCGAAACCTGCATCGCGTACGCGCAAAGCCGCCGCGCCGAAACCCGCGCCTTCTGCGGCTCAAACGAAACCGGCACCGGCGGCTGAGCAACCTAAACCGCAGACGCGCAGAACTCGGGCTCCGTCCAAACCTCCGGCGATGCCTGGGACAGAGACGAAATCCGACACTTAACTCGGATCATCTGCTTGACACCGTCGGGTTGGCGCGCCAACGCTGCGCGTCATGATGGATCTTCGCCCGGTCGGATATGTGATTGGCTTGCTGGTCGCCATTCTTGGGGCGACCATGCTGTTTCCTATGCTTGCCGACATGATCGAAGGGCGTGGCGAATGGCATGTGTTCTTGGAAAGCGCGATCATCACGACGCTGGCCGGATCAGTTCTGGCGATGAGCTGTTCCAACGGCGTGGGCGAGGGGCTGACCATCCGGCAGACTTTTTTGCTGACGACCGGCGTCTGGGTTGCGCTGCCGGTATTTGGTGCGATCCCGTTCCTTTTTGGTGAAACCGAGCTGCGCTTTGTCGATGCCTATTTTGAGGCCATGTCGGGGCTTACGACAACAGGCTCAACGGTCATAAGCGGGCTTGATTCGCTGCCGCAGGGGCTTTTGCTGTGGCGTGGTATTCTGCAATGGCTAGGCGGCATCGGCATCATCGTGGTTGCGATGGTGTTCCTGCCGGAATTGCGGGTTGGTGGTATGCAAATCTTCCGTTCGGAAGGGTTTGAAACCATGGGAAAAATCCTTCCACGTGCGCAAGAGATCGCTGGCCAGATTTCCCTGATCTATGTGTTTCTGACCGTGGTGTGTGGGTTGGTTTATGCCGCGCTTGGGATGAGTTTTTTCGACGCCACGGTCCACTCGATGACAACGATTGCGACGGGTGGGTTTGCTAACTATGACGCCTCATTCGCGACATTTGCGGGTCCGGTGGAATATGCGGCAGCGGTGTTCATGATTTTGGCAGCGCTGCCCTTCGTACGGTATGTACAGCTTGCCAATGGTCACACCTCTTCCTTGTGGGAAGACAGCCAGATCCGCGCCTTCTTGGCGACTGTTCTGGTGCTAGTCATTATCATGACCGTCTTTCTGACATCGGTCTTTCCGCATCATTGGGAACAGGCGTTTCGCGAATCTCTGTTCAACATCACCTCGATCATCTCGGGCACCGGATATGCCAGCGTCGATTACATGGGGTGGGGCAGTTTTCCCGTCATGTTATTTTTCTTGATTGGGCTCATCGGGGGCTGCGCCGGCTCCACGGCATGTTCAATCAAGATCTTCCGTTACCAACTGCTAATTGCATCAATCAAAACTCAGATCAAAAGGATCAGGTCCCCGCACGGGGTGTTTGTACCGCTTTATGACGGACGGCCCGTGGGGCGCGATGTCTTGACCTCGGTGATGAGTTTTTTCATGTTTTTCGTTCTGTCGATGGGAGTGTTGTCCTGGGCCTTGGCCCTGACCGGGCTTGATTTCATCACTTCAGTATCCGGAGCAGCAACCGCTTTGGCCAATGTCGGCCCCGGTCTGGGCAGTCAGATCGGACCGTCAGGCAATTTCGGGGGCCTCAACGATACGGCCAAATGGCTGCTGACAATCGGAATGTTGGTCGGGCGTCTCGAACTCTTGGCCGTTTACGCGATCTTCACCGTTCAATTCTGGAGAAACTGATGCAAAGACCCCTTGGCGCGCAAATCTCGCATATGCTCAAGGATCGTGGCGTGGACGTGATTTTCGGTATTCCTGGCGTCCACAATCAGGAAATGTATCGCGGCATCGAAGAAGCTGGTATCATTCATGTTCTGGCCCGGCACGAGCAAGGCGCCGGGTTCATGGCTGATGGCTACGCGCGAGCAACCGGTAAGCCGGGTGTCGCCTATGTCATCACCGGGCCTGGGCTGTGCAACATCATGACACCAATCGGTCAGGCCTACAGCGATTCCGTTCCGATGCTGGTGCTGTCATCGTGCCTTGATGAAACGCAGGCAGCGCGGGGTCAGTTGCATCAAATGAAAGATCAACGCGCAGCAGCTGGAACGGTTGCTGATTGGTCAGTACAGGCCGACTCCGCGACCGCTGCATATGGGTTGGTGGAACGCGCTTTTGAGGAATTCGAGCTGTCACGGCCGCGTCCCAAACATATTCAGGTGCCAATCGCGCAGTTGGAGGCGGATGCCGAACCTGCACCGTTCCCCAACCAGCCTGCGTTGCGCACCAAGGCTTTGCCGCCAGACGTTTCGTCCGTTGTCTCGATGCTGAATCAGTCGCGCAGGCCCTTGTTCATCTTGGGTGGAGGCTGCAAGTCCAACGATTGGCGGCAGATTTTGACGCAGCTGGGGGCTGCGTGCTTTACCACCTATGCTGGGCGCGGGTTGGTCGGGGCGAACTATCCGTTGGACTTCGGATCCATGCTGCCACGTCCCGGAAGCGCCGAGGTCATTGCCTCAGCTGATCTGGTAATTGTCGTTGGGGCGGAGCTTGGAGAAGTCGATTTATGGCGGCATGAGTTGGGGCATAAAGCACCGCTGATCCGTGTGGATCTGGATCCGGAGGTTTTGTCTGATCACCACCGCGCCGCCATCAAGCTTCAAGCAGACAGCCAGAGTTTTGCCCGTGCGTTGTGGCAGGCCACCGAGGACAAGAAGCCTGCGCGCGGCTGGTCGGCCGAGGAAGTAGCCGATGCCCGTGCAAGCTGGCGCGCCGAGGTGGACGCAGAACGGTCCGGAATCGTGCCGATCGCGGATGCTTTGCGCGAAGCTATGCCAGCCGACTCGATGATCTATTCAGATATGACCCAGTTCGCCTATGTCGCGAAAGAAGTCTGGGATATGGCTTATCCTCATCATTGGCATCATCCAACGGGGTTTGGCACCCTTGGTTATGGGTTGCCTGCCGGGATCGGTGGGGCCGTGGCCAGACGCGGAAAGCCAACGGCAGTTATCGCGGGGGACTATGGTTTCCATTACACGATGCAGGAACTGGGCGTTGCGGTTGAGCTGGGTTTATCTCTTCCGATCATCTTGTGGGACAATGGCAAGCTGAAAGAGATTGAAGACAGCATGGTGGGCAGTCAGATCGCACCCAATGCAGTCGTGGCCCGAAACCCGGATTTCTGCAAATTGGCTGAGGCTTTCGGAGCCTTGTCGGCGGCACCGTCGACATTGGCAGAAATGCAGAGCGCCACCCGCGCCGCCTTCGACGCACCGGTCCCGACGCTTATCCATGTGACGCCAGACATTCTGTGAAAAAGCGCCGCGCGGGTGCGCGGCGCTTGGAAACTTGCTGGTGGCTGCGGTTTATTCCCAGCAGTGCACCAGAACCGTCATGCCTGTTGCGCGACGGCTCAATTCATTGGGCGAAATCTGTGTGGTTTCTTCGCTGGACAGACCGGACACGCCAGCCTGAGTTAGGATTTCTGTCAGCCTCTCGTTCGTGGCCGCCAGACTGACCGAAGCCGGCAGGCTGCGCCCTTCGGATGGTGTGGGCAGCAGCATCCCGACAACATTGCCGCTGTCATTGAAGATCGGGCCGCCTGCATCACCGGGCTGCGCGTTCAAGGCCAGGCGTTTAACACCTGTCTCACCATTCAGGCCACGCACATCGGCGACTTGCCCATATGTCAGAGTCGGGGCACCCAAAGCCCCTTGATAGGAGAAGCCCGAAACCGCGACGTCGGATTGAAGGCGCGGCAGGGCAGCGCTGAAAGCGGCCACGCTCATCGGCGCCAGCGCCTTGGTTGGACGCAAAACCGCAACGCCAATGTCGTTATCGGCCTTGGCAAGCTGCACCTCCTGATCCCCGTCCAGAGTGATCCGCGTGCAATTCTCGACGGCTTCCGAAACTGTCAGAACGGTTCCCTTTTCATCCGCAAAGAAACCGGAACGGGAAAGGCGCGGTTTACGGATTTGCAGGCCGGACATCAGATCAATGCTTTGTGCGGCGTCTGCACCTGCAGCAGCGTCGAGCACCTTGTCTGTGGTGGTAAAACTGGAGGCCATAGCCGAAAGAACCCGCAGGCGGCGCGCCTCGTCCCCTTCGGGCCAGACCAAAGTGAAGCCTTTGATCTTGCCGTCTGTCAGGCGCGCTTGCGTAAAGGACACAACACCATTGCCGCGCCCTTCAAGGGTAAAGCGGTCTCCTCTCAACTCGCGCTGGCCGTTAAGCGGAACGATTTCCAGCGATTGCATGACCTCATACAAGGCGCGCAGCGTGCGCTTGTCGCCGTCCTGACTGATCAAGAGTATCTTTGCGTTCAGGTCAGATGCGCTGTTGAAGTGGGCAAAGGGGGCTTCATAGCGATCAAAGCGGACAGCATCCAAAGGCAGGTCCATCGTGATCCCAGCCGCGTCATCCTTGTATTGGGCCATCCCAACACTTGTCAGTGGCGCATTATAGTCGTCTATCAAGGCTTTGCGCTGTGCAGTTGTCAGCACACCGGTTGCCTCGTACCCATTGAAACGTTGCCAATCGCCCATTGAACGGCGCGTTCCCTGACCGAAGGCCCCGTCGATGGTCGAGTTGTAAAACCCTTCTGCCTGCAACGCAGTTTGCAGATCCTTGCGCTCTTGCGCGGTCAGCAAACGTTCGGATTGCAGGGCCTGAGCGCGGGTTTCATCCGCGTCCTGAGTGGGTGCGATTGTCAGGGTGTCTTCGGCCTGAGCAATAGGCGCGACGGGAGCCGCTATGGTGCCGCGATTCAGTACGTTTGCGCCGACGGGCCAAAATTGCTGCCCCAGTCCGCTGGAAAAGGCGATGAAGCTGTCACGGGGTATTTGACCCTCGGATCGATAGACCCTAAGCACCTGTTGGGCATCCGGCCGCGCATAGGGGCCGATCACGACCGCATACCATCCGCTGTTCAGTCTGAAGCCGTTCACATCCGGCAAAGCGCGGGCGTAAGCCTGCGCGCGTTCCTGAGCCTCTTGCAGCGTCGGCTGCGCTTCGATCTGAACCCATACGCCAGGGTCTTGCTGCGCGGAAGCGGCGCGCAGGCCGACCACAAGAAATAATAGAAATGCTGTAAATACGCGTGTCATTGTCTGCCTGTGTTCTGCAATGTTTGTGCTTTGGCGCAGAATACGCGATTTCAGGTGCCAATTGCCATGCCGCGAATACGGGGAATTTGCGGTGTGGCCGCGCAGATACAGCCAAGCACCAAAGCCCCGTTGACGCCCCTTGGCCCCTTGCATAGGAAGGGCCAAACCGACCGGAACCGGGCGCAAGGATGCCCAGAGGGAATGCTATGACCGAACCGAACAGCGCACCGCGTTCATTTCAGGAGATTATCCTGCGGCTTCAGACCTATTGGGCCTCCAAGGGCTGCGCAATTCTGCAGCCCTATGACATGGAAGTTGGGGCAGGGACGTTCCATCCCGCGACCACTCTGCGGGCGCTGGGGTCCAAGGCCTGGGCCGTGGCCTATGTTCAGCCGTCGCGCCGTCCGACCGACGGGCGTTACGGCGAAAACCCCAACCGGTTGCAGCATTATTACCAGTATCAGGTTCTGATCAAACCCAGCCCGCCCGATCTGCAGGAGCTTTACCTGGGCAGCCTCGAGGCCATCGGCATCGACATGGACCTGCATGACATTCGGTTTGTCGAGGATGACTGGGAAAGCCCCACCTTGGGTGCCTGGGGATTGGGTTGGGAAGTCTGGTGTGATGGAATGGAAGTCAGCCAGTTCACCTATTTTCAACAGGTGGGCGGGCATGATTGCGCGCCCGTCTCGGGCGAGCTGACCTATGGTCTGGAACGTCTGGCCATGTATGTGCTGGGTGTCGACCATGTGATGGACATGCCGTTCAATGACCCGCAGTCCCCCAGCCCGTTGACATACGGTGACATCTTCAAGCAAACCGAAGAGGAATACGCCCGCTGGAACTTTGACGTGGCCGACACCGAAGTTCTGCTGCGTCATTTCGAAGAGGCCGAGGCCGAATGCGCCGCCATTCTGGCGCAAGAGCATGACGATCCAAAAACCGGAAAGCGCATCATCATGGCGCACCCGGCCTATGATCAATGCATCAAGTCCAGCCATATCTTTAACCTGCTGGACGCGCGGGGCGTGATTTCGGTGACGGAACGACAGGCTTACATCGGCCGTGTGCGAGCGCTGGCGAAACAATGCGCGGATGCGTTCGTTCAGACCGAGGCGGCTGGGTTCCAAACCTGATGGGCCAATCAGGCCAGCCCCGGCAACAACGCTTTCAGGCCGTCAGCGATCATACTAATCGCGATGGCCGACAAGATCATGCCCATGAAGCGGCTCATGATCACGCGCGCGTTGCCAGAAAGGCGTTCAGCCAGCCATGCCGCATTCCAGAATGTGATCAGCAAAAGGGCGACGACGCCAAGGAATACACCGGCAAAAACAATTGCTTCAACAGGTTTCTTCACGTGATGTGCGTACAGGATCAAGGTCGTGATGGTTCCGGGGCCAACAAGAATGGGAAAGGCCAAAGGGTAAAAGGCGACGGTTTCAGCCGCGGGATATTCTTCTTTCTCGTCATCGGTTCCATGGTGCGAACTGCTTTCGTTGCCGTTCAACATGTTCAAACCGATCATCAAGACGACCAGACCACCCGCGACTCTCAAATGGTCAACCGTTATTCCGAACAAGCCCAGCGCCTGACTGCCGATAGCTGCAAACGCCCCGCCAAGGATCAGGCAATAGAGGGACGTCTTAACCGCAACCTTGCGCTGATCGGATGCCGACAGATTCTGCGTCACGCTCAGAAAGACGGGCAGGTTCGTCACTGGGTTCATAATGGCAAAAAGTGCGCCGAAAAATCCAACGGCAAGAGTGGATTCCATAAGGTTCGCCTCGGTTCGTTCTGTTCTGCGGAGAAACGTGGCCTATTTCTGAAACACTTGGAAGTACCTGCATAAGGGGAAGCATCGAAAGATGACTGGAAAAATTCTGGCAATCATCCTGCTCATGTCTGCGGCTGTTGCAGGCGCTGGCATGTATTACCTTCAGGTCTACGGGTATTACTATGAAGTTGAGCCCATTCCGGGTGAGGATGTGTTTCTGTCGATCGACGCGGCCCAGCCCCCGGTGGCTATTTCGTATACATCCTTTCAGGCCATCGACGCAGACAGCTCTCCTATCCGGTATCGCGCCTGTTTTGAAACCGATGCTGCGCTGGAAGAGTTGCGGGCCACCTACCTGACAGCGGATGAGGCAAAGCCGCTGACGGCTCCGGGCTGGTTTGACTGTTACGATGCAGTGGCCCTGGCTGATGACTTGAAATCAGGCAAGGCGCAGGCGTTCATTGGTCAGAAAAACGTGCATTACGGTGTGGATCGCATCGTGGCTGTTACCCAAGAAGGCAAAGGCTTTGTTTGGCACGTTTTGAACAATTGTGGCGAAAAGGCCTATGACGGCACCGTCGTCGGAGAAGAGTGTCCTGAGCGTCCTGACAGCTGAATAACCTTGCTGGGCTGGTCCTGAAACCCGCCGCTTTTGCAAATATGACCGGTGTGACACGGCGATATGACCCATCTCCTATTGCCTTTATCGTGCTCCCCCTTGTATCCGCCTTTTTTGTGGATATCGCTAATGCCATCGTCATTCAGACGATCGTCAATTTCTAAGGACCGACAATGCCTGACCTGCTGATCGAACTGTTTTCCGAGGAGATCCCCGCGCGCATGCAGACCCGCGCCGGTGAGGACCTGAAAAAGCGGATCACCGATGGTTTGGTTGAGGGTGGTTTGACCTATGCTGGGGCCGCTGCCTTGACCACGCCGCGTCGCCTGACGCTGGCGGTCGAAGGCCTGCTGGCGGAAAGCCCAACGATCCGCGAGGAACGCAAAGGCCCTAAAGTTGGCGCGCCGGACAAAGCTATCGAAGGGTTCCTGCGTGGCGCTGGCCTGACCCGCGATCAGTTGGAAGAGCGCGACACGCCCAAAGGTGCAGTTTACTTTGCGACCATCGAAAAGGCGGGTCGCCCGGCGGCTGACATTGTGGCTGAGGTGCTGGAAACCACCATCCGCAACTTCCCCTGGCCCAAATCCATGCGGTGGGGCAATGGCCCTTTGCGTTGGGTCCGTCCGTTACATTCGATCCTGTGCATCCTGAATGATGAGGCAGGCGCGCAGGTCGTGCCGCTTGAGGTTGAGGGCATCACATCTGGGGACACAACCGCAGGCCACCGCTTCATGGCGCCGAACCGGTTTTCGGTATCATCGTTTGACGATTACGCCGCCCAATTGAAACGCGCCTTTGTCCTGCTGTCGCCCGACGAACGGGCCGAGCATATCTGGAACGACGCCCAGAACATGGCTTTTGCCGCCGGACTGGAGGTGGTCGAAGACAGGGGCCTGCTGGCAGAGGTCGCCGGGCTGGTTGAATGGCCGGTGGTGCTGATGGGGCAGATCGACGACGAATTCCTCGACCTGCCGCCTGAGGTGCTGCAAACCTCGATGAAGGAACACCAGAAGTTCTTTTCCGTGAAGAACCCTAAAACGGGTCGGATCGAACGGTTCATCACGGTTGCAAACCGCGAAACCGCCGACAATGGCGCGACCATTCTGGCAGGGAACCAGAAGGTGCTGTCGGCCCGTTTGGCGGATGCGAAATTCTTCTGGGAGAACGACCTGCGTGTCGCCAAATCGGACATCGCCCAATGGACCCGTGCGCTTGAGAATGTAACCTTCCACAACAAGCTGGGCACACAGGCCGAACGGATCGACCGTATCGCCGCGCTAGCCCGCGAACTGGCCCCGGTGACCGGTGCGGATACCGATCAGGCCGAGAAAGCCGCGCGTCTGGCCAAGGCCGATCTGAGTTCTGAGATGGTCTATGAATTCCCTGAGCTTCAGGGGCTTATGGGACGCTATTACATCGAAGCCGCAGGCGAAGACGCCGCCGTGGCCGCCGTGGCGCAGGAACACTACTCGCCGCTGGGTCCATCGGACGACGTACCGACTGCACCGCCGTCGGTGACCGTGGCGCTGGCCGACAAGCTGGACACGTTGACTGGGTTCTGGGCGATAGATGAGAAGCCGACCGGCTCGAAAGACCCGTTTGCGCTGCGCCGTGCGGCGTTGGGGATTATTCGGTTGGTGCTGGATAACAATTTGCGACTTCACTTGGACAGATACTTTGACAGTCAATTGGTGCGGGCGGAAAGCGCCTCAAACAATGCATTGAGGTCTGAAAGCATCAATGATCTGTTGGACGAAATTGCAGAGCATGGCGTATTTGGCGCGGCTTTCCAGACGTTTAAAGAGAAACTGGGAGAGCTGCCCAATAGCGATTTCCTGAGCCTGGAAAAGAAAATACCTGACACGTCAGACGACCTCCTCTCCTTCTTCCACGATCGCCTCAAAGTCTTCCTCCGCGACGAGGGCATCCGTCACGACATCATCGACGCCTGTATCGCGATGGATGGCAATGACGACCTCAACCTGTTGGTCAAACGCGCCCGTGCTCTGAACGCGGTGATCGCGACCGAGGACGGCGAAAACCTCGTGCAGGGCTTTAAGCGCGCCAACAACATTCTGACGCAGGCCGAAGAGAAGGACGGGGTCGAATACTCCTATGGTGCGGATGTGAAATTTGCCGAGACAGACAGCGAAAAGGCGCTGTTCGCGGCGTTGGATCAGGCGCAGGCGCAGATCGAACCGGCGTTGAAGGCCGAGGATTTCCCGACCGCAATGGCCGCCATGGCTGCGCTGCGCGGACCGGTAGATGCATTTTTTGAGGATGTACAAGTCAACACCGACAATGACATTGTCCGGCGTAACCGTCTGAACCTACTTAGCCAGATCCGCCAGGTCTGTTCCAGCGTGGCTGATCTGACCCGGATTGAGGGCTAAATAGCTGGGCGCGCTGCAAATGCGCGCCCACAACACCCTTGCGCGAAAGGCGCAACCGCTTATGCTGCACGCAAACCAAAAGGTGCTGCAGTGCAGAATAATCCGCATACTACGCTCATAACGTCCGACGCTCCTGTCATGGCGAACACTCATGGCGGGCGGGCCAAGTGTTTGCAACGGCTGGTCCGCCTCGACCTACCGGTGCCGCGCACGGTTGCCCTGTCTTTTGAGTCCGTACATCAAATCGCCGAAGGCGAAATTCCGGATCTGGCCGCGATCCTGGAACAGTTTGACCCGACGACGTTGCTATGCGTTCGGCCCAGTTCCGAAGACCCGGATTGGGGCGGGCCCGGTGCGGTTCTAAACATCGGAATGAACGATGCGTGCTATGTGGACCTTTCCGAAACCATGGGGGCCGAGGCTGCAGCGGCGCTGTATCTGAGATTTGTGCAAAGCTATGCAATCCACGTGGCGCGTCTGGACCCCGATCTGTTCGATGACATCGAATTGGACGGGAGTGAAGGTCTGAGCCAGTCGTTGCGGGCCTATGAAGACGAAACCGATGAAGCCTTTCCACAGGATCGCGGAGAGCAATTGATCGGTGTTCTGCGGTCGATGGCGCGCGCATGGGATGGAACCTCGGCGCGCTTGTTGCGGCAGGCCAAAGGGGCTCCGGCGGATGCCGGGCTTGGGCTGGTCATTCAAGAGATGATCCCCGGTGTAGGGCAAGGGGAATGTGGTTCCGGTGTCTTGCAACTGGTCGATTCCACAACCGGGATGCCGCAGATCACCGGACGCTACCTGAGCCAGAGTCAGGGTCGGGATGCTCTGGGCGAAGACGTTGCCGCGCTGTTCTTGGAGAAAGACCCGCGCGGACCATCGCTTGAGGAAGTGGCGCCAAAGGCTTTTGCAGAACTCAAGGAACAAGCCGCTTTGATGCGCGAAAAGCTGCGCGAAGAGATGCAGGTTGAGTTCGTCATTCAAAATGGTGACGTACACATTCTGGACGGCGTGAGGGTGCAGCGCAGCGCCCGTGCGGCCATGCGGATCGCAGTGCGACTGGCCGAGGATGGCATAATCCCGCAGCAAGAGGCGGTCATGCGTGTGGACCCTCATGCGCTGAACGAATTACTGCACCGTCAGGTGCACCCTGACGCCAAGCGCGACGTGCTGACGACGGCCATCGGGGCCAGTCCCGGTGCGTCGACCGGCAAGATCGTGTTCACCTCGGCTGAGGCGCAGGCCAGTGCCGCGCGTGGTGAAGCCTGTGTTCTGGTGCGCCGCGAGACCTCGCCCGAGGATGTACGCGGGATGCACGCGGCCGTGGCTGTGTTGACGGAAAAAGGCGGGATGACCAGCCACGCGGCAGTGATCGGGCGCGGCCTTGGTTTGCCCTGTATCGTCGGCGCGTCCGACATGCGGTTTCAAACAAAGAAAAAGATGCTGACCGCTCAGGATGGGCGTGTCTTCAAGACAGGCGATGTTCTGACCATCGATGGCAGCTCGGGCCAGGTTCTGGCAGGGCAGCCTGCGATGCTCGAGGCGGCGCTGGACGATTGTTTTCAGACGCTTATGGCCTGGGCCGATGCAGAGCGTGACATTGATATTCGCGCCAATGCTGACACACCCGCCGATGCGCAAACAGCCCGGAATTTCGAGGCACAGGGGATCGGCCTGTGCAGGACCGAGCATATGTTCTTTGATCCTGGTCGTCTGATCGTGATGCGCGAAATGATTTTTGCACAAACCTCGTCCGGTCGGGCGGCAGTGCTGGAACGCCTGCTGCCGATGCAACGCGAAGATTTCGTGCAACTTTTCCGGATCATGGAAGGTAAGCCTGTCTGCATTCGACTGTTCGACCCTCCGTTGCACGAGTTTTTGCCCACCACCCGCAGCGGGCAAAGGGAACTGGCCGAAGCGCTTGACTTACCAGTCTCGGATGTTGAGCGGCGGGTTGCGGCCATGAGCGAGTACAACCCGATGCTGGGCCTGCGTGGCGTCCGACTGGGTGTGACCGTTCCCGAAATCTATGACATGCAGGCGCGCGCAATATTTGAAGCCACGCTGGAGGCCCGCCAGAACGGTGCCGCGGTCGTGCCCGAGGTGATGATCCCACTGGTTTCGGCAAAGCGCGAGGTTGAGTTGGTCAAATCCCGCATCGACTCGGTCGCGGCGGCTGTTGCGTCGGAACAGGGGCAGGAGTTCGACTATCGGCTGGGCGTAATGGTCGAAACCCCACGCGCCTGTTTGCGCGCGGAGGAGATCGCCCCACAAACGGCATTTATGAGTTTTGGTACAAACGACCTGACGCAGATGACCTATGGCCTGTCGCGGGACGATGCCGGTCGATTCATGTCGGCCTATGTGCAACAGGGTGTCTTTGGTGAAGACCCGTTTCATGTTCTTGACCCCGATGGGGTGGGGGAATTGTTGAAATTGGGGGCGGAAAGAGGACGCGCTGCAAAACCTGACGTGACCCTGTCTGTGTGCGGCGAACATGGCGGAAACCCCGAATCAATCGCCATTTGCCGGGATTTGGGGTTTGACTATGTGTCGTGCTCTCCGTTTCGGGTTCCGGTGGCTCGGCTGGCTGCCGCTCAATTGGCGATTTCGTCCAGACTTGGGGGTTGACAGGACCAGGTATCCCAAGGATTAGTGGGGTACATGGTCACTCGTGGGCGAAGTAATTCTTCGCGACGGGCGATTTTCCACTTGCTTTTTTCAAAAGGCTGGACCTTTGCGTCTGGTTGCGTTAGATGCCTCGTCGCGCCCGCCGGGGGAGGGTATGGCGCGTGAAGTGCCTGTGCGAGGTTATCTGATGCTACGTTATATACTGGCTGCTGCCACATTGGCGGCAACCGTGCTGCCAAGTGCGTCCTTCGCCGAGAGGGAAGCAACCGAAACCGCAAAGCAAGAGCTTGTGGCCCGTAACGAATTGCCTGGCCAACGGTTTCGCGATTATTTCCAGCTGTTCCAGCCGCGTAAAGCCGCTGAGCCTGTTGAAGTGACCTATTCCAAGGATTGGCTTGATCAGCAACCTAAAGCAGCTGGTGACGACAACTGGAAGTGCCTTTCCGAGGCGTTGTATTTTGAAGCGCGTGGTGAAAGCGTCCGCGGTCAGTTCGCTGTGGCTGAAGTGATCCTGAACCGTGTCAAAAGCGGTCGTTTCCCGGATTCGTTGTGCGGTGTCATCCGCCAAGGCACAGGGAAAAAATACCAGTGCCAATTCACATACACGTGCGATGGCCGCAAAGAGGTCATCCACGAACAGAAAGCCTATGAGCGCGTGTCGAAAGTGGCCCGTGCGGCGATTGATGGCGTCGCAAAAGAACTGACCGAAGGGGCAACCCATTACCACACCACTGCAGTTCGTCCATCGTGGTCACGTGTCTACAAACAGACCGCGCGGATTGGTGTGCATATCTTCTATCGCCACAACTACCGGACAGCGAGCAACTGATTGACGCACCCGCGCTGGAAGCTTGGTGGCGCGATGCAAGTTGCAGTCTATATTACGGGCCAGGAGGCCCGTAATGCTATTTACTCGAAGGCACATACTTAAAACTGCGGCGGCAGCGTCTCTGTTGCCGTTTGCGGCCCGGGCCGGATATCCGATGCTCGAGGCGCGCGAGGCGCATCAGCGCGTTGCGCCCGACGGGTTTCCTGACACCACAGTTTGGAGCTTCGATGGCACTGTTCCGGGAACCACCATAAGGGTCGGGCAGGGCGCGCGCGTTCAGCGCCAACTGTTGAACGCGCTACCTCAGCCGACTTCGGTCCATTGGCACGGAATCCGAATAGACAATTCGATGGATGGTGTGCCGGGCCTAACGCAGGATGTGGTCGAAACGGGCCGTTCATTTGATTACGACTTTGTCGTTCCTGATGCGGGTACGTATTGGTATCACGCGCACAACAGGTCAATGGAGCAGGTTGCACGGGGCCTTTACGGGCCGCTGATCGTCGAGGAGGCACAAACGCCAGATGTCGATCAGGACCTGATACTGATGCTGGATGATTGGCGGTTAGACCCGGAAACGGCTCAGATAACAGACGATTTCGGCAACGGCCATGACCTGAGCCACGCAGGTCGGCTTGGCAATATCGTCACCGTAAACGGGTCGTTTGATCCAGCGTTTTCTGTGCAAAGACATCAACGGCTTCGATTGCGCTTGATCAATGCCTCTAACGCCAGGATCTATGATCTGGATATTGATGGTCTGTCCGGGTGGATCGTTGCTTTGGACGGAATGCCGCTGGAAACTCCGTTGGAACTGTCAGGATCGTTTCCACTGGCGCCTGCACAGCGTGCGGATCTGATTGTCGACGTTGTCACCGAAGGTGATACAGCAAGTCTCGTTAGTGTAGAAAGGGACGGTGCCTTTGGTCTGGCGCGTTTCGACGTTACAGGCGATGCTGCAAAGGCGCAAAGGCAGAGCGTGTCAGCATTGCCGCCTAATCCTTTGCCGGAAATCAATAATATTGAAGACGCGCCTTTGCACAGAATGGTTTTGCAAGGCGGCGCGATGCGATGGTTGGAAAGCGCCAGACTTGGTGAAACTGAATTGTCGGGGCAAGAGTTGGCGCAGCTTGGCCGGTTCTGGGCGCTAAATGGCCGTGCTGAACGCCCTGAGGATCCGTTTCTGGATGCAGAAATCGGCAGTCTACACCGTGTTGAATTCGTAAATGAAACGGCATTTCCGCACGCGATGCATTTGCATGGTCATCACTTCAGGCTGATTCTGGGTGATGGGTCGCTTGGCCCCTGGAGGGATACTGTTTTGGTTGGACGAGGGCAGACTCGTCAGATCGCTTTGGTCGCGGACAATCCGGGGGGCTGGCTGTTGCATTGCCATATGCTAGGACACGCCGCATCCGGTATGATGAGCTGGTTTCGGGTAACCTGACGCCGCAATCGGCGGTTGGAATGGCGTTTGTATAAGTGCTATAGGCCCCCGCAACGCCTATAGTAGGCATACTTTGCAACGAGCCCAAAAAGGCCTGACCTATGAGTTCTGAAATCCGCCTGGCATTCGCACACCCGTCCGAGAGATCCGAGGCAACCTCACCCCGGGGGCCGCTGGATCGGATTTCGCTGCGCGACCACATCGTCGAAGTTGAGATCGGTGCTTTTCAGGCTGAGCGAGGAACCACCCAAAGGATTTGTTTTAATATCGTGGTCGAGGTGCGCCCGCTGGCCGCCGATATTGACGACGACGTGGACCGCATCCTGTCCTATGATCGCGTCACCGAAGCAATTGCATTTGAGTTGGCCGCAGAAAGATTGAACCTGCTTGAGACGCTGGCCGAGCGTGTGGCCGAACGCATCTTGCTCGAACACCAAGCCGTAAGGGTTTTTGTTCGCATCGAAAAGCTGGATCGTGGTCCGGGGGCGTTGGGGGTCGAAATCGTGCGCGGAAAGGACTCGGTTCATCACGACGTGGTCGAGGAAGAACGCCCGCATCCGCGCCTTGTGTACCTGTCGAACGAAGCCATTTCTTCGGACAACCTGACCGGTTGGATTGACCAGTTGGAAAACCGTCAGCGTCCATTGATCCTGTGCGTTGGGGCGTCGGATTTGGCTGCGCCCCAAACTGGCCACGCGATGACGCAGCGCCGTATTGATTTGCTGGCCATTGAGCAGAATGCTTGGGTTCTGGCGGCACGAGATCACCGTTGTGTTGTGGTTTCGACCCGGACGGAACTGGATTGGGCGATGAAGAACGGCCAGATTTGCGTCTGGGCCCCGTCCAAGATCGTTTTGGACGCTGTGGATGGCCCGTCTGCCGCACCATCGGATGCAGTGGCCCTTGCGGCTTGGTTCGCTGCGACCTTTGAAGCGAGCGAGATGATGGTGATCGGCGGCGCATTGCCGACAGAGCCCAAAACGCCTTTGCGCGCCGTTGCCGTGGATCAGGCCCAGCTGTGAGCATCTACTACAGGCCACTGGTTCAAAATGGCCCGGCCCGCCCTGCAGGTGCCGTTCCGCTGGCAGGGCAATCGCTCTGGTTTACCCATGTTGAAGCTCTGCGGCGCGGGGGGGACCGTGAGATTGTTGCGGTATCAGAGGTTCCTTCAGACCATCTGGACCGTTTGACCCAGGCGCGGGCAGACATTGCAGGTCTGGACATGCAGGTGCCGCATATCATGGGCATTCTGAATGCCACGCCAGACAGTTTTTCGGATGGCGGCGTCCACAGCTCGGCGGAAGCCGCCCGTATGGCCGCCGCTGGAATGGTTACGCAAGGGGCGACCATTCTGGATATCGGTGGGGAATCCACGCGCCCAGGTGCAGATTTTGTTCCGGCCGAACAAGAGATTGCCCGCACCCGCCCTGTGATCGAAGCGATACGGTCAGAAACGGACGCTCTGATCTCAATCGATACGCGCAAGGCCAGTGTGGCCAAAGCTGCCTGCGATGCCGGGGCCGGGCTGGTGAACGATGTCTCAGGCTTTACCTTTGACGCTGATCTGGCACCGTTTTGTGCGGCGCAGGGCGCACCTGTTTGTGTCATGCATATGCAGGGCGACCCGGCCACGATGCAGGACAATCCGCACTACGACAATGTATTGCTGGATGTGTATGACTTTCTGGAGAACCAGATTGCTGTGCTGGAGGGCCTTGGCCTCAGCCGCGATCTGATCATTGTTGATCCAGGGATTGGCTTCGGCAAGACCGAAGACCACAATCTGACCTTGCTGCGCAATCTCAGCCTGTTTCACGGTTTGGGCTGCCCGATCCTGCTGGGCGTGTCACGCAAAGGTTTCATTGGTTCGATCGGGCAGGAGCCGCGCAAGACAGCGCGTACACCGGGATCAATTGCGGTGGCTTTGGCAGGATTGTCTCAGGGCGTGCAAATCATTCGCGTGCACGACGTGGCCGAGACCTCTCAGGCCTTGCGCCTGTGGGCTGCTGTCCGGTAATCCGGTCTCACGACAAATCACGGAGTGACACGTATGCGCAAGCTGTTCGGAACTGACGGGGTGCGGGGCACCGCCAACACGCATCCGATGACGGCGGAAATGGCCTTGCGCATCGGGGCTGCGGTTGGGCGTTACTTTCGCCGCGACGCGACAGGTGTGCACCGGGTTGTCATCGGTAAAGATACACGTCTGTCCGGTTACATGCTGGAAAACGCGCTGACGGCGGGTCTGACCTCGACGGGTATGAACGTGCTGCTTCTGGGGCCCGTACCAACGCCTGCTGTTGGGCTCATGACGCGGTCCATGCGCGCTGATCTTGGGGTTATGATCTCGGCCAGTCACAACCCGGCTGAAGACAATGGCATCAAGTTTTTTGGACCCGACGGCTATAAGCTGTCCGATCAGGCAGAGATCGAGATCGAAAAACTGATCGACGAAGGCGTCCGGCCCGCGCAGGCGCAGAATATCGGCCGGGCGCGTCGTGTCGATGATGCGCGGTTTCGTTATGGCGAGCGTGTGAAATCGTCCTTGCCCCGTGACGTGAGTTTGGATGGTCTGAAAGTGGTCATCGATTGCGCAAACGGTGCGGCCCACCGCACTGCGCCCGAGGTCCTGTGGGAGCTCGGTGCTGATGTCATTCCAGTTGGTGTTGCGCCCAACGGCAAGAACATCAACCTCAATTGCGGATCGACAAAGCCGCAACTGGCCGCAGAAACGGTTGTGGCCCATGGGGCAGATGTCGGCATCTGTCTGGATGGCGATGCAGACCGGGTTGTTGTGGTTGATGAAACCGGTCAAGTGGCCGATGGCGATCAGCTAATGGCATTGCTGGCGACGGCATGGAAGAAATCGGACCAGCTGAAGGGCGATGCCCTGGTGGCGACGGTGATGTCCAATCTGGGCCTCGAACGCCACTTGACAGGGCAGGGGCTGCGTCTGGAGCGCACGGCCGTTGGCGACCGCTATGTGGTTGAGCGGATGCGGGAAGGCGGGTTCAACCTTGGCGGTGAACAATCCGGCCATATCGTGATGAGCGATTATGCCACCACCGGTGACGGACTTATGGCCGGTCTGCATTTTCTGGCGGAAATGGTTCTATCGGGGCGTAAGGCGTCGGATCTGTCGAAACAGTTCGAAACGGTGCCGCAGTTGCTGAAAAACGTGCGCTATGCAAGCGGTCAAACCCCGCTGGAGGTTCAGAGCGTCCAGGCTGCTATTGCCGATGCCGAAGCGCGTTTGAACGGGCAGGGCCGGTTGCTGATCCGCAAATCCGGGACCGAGCCTCTGATCCGGGTTATGGCCGAGTGCGAAGACGACAGGCTGCTGACACAAGTTGTCGATAGCATCGTGGCCGAGGTCGAAGCTGCTACGGGTTAACGTCCGAGCAAAACCTTGCGCAGGCTGAACCATTGGCTGATCGCCATGCCGGTCAGGATCAGACCCAAGGCAATGTAAAAGCGCAGGGGCAGGGCCTCGGACAGGATCCATGCGCCGAACACCATCGACCAGATCGGCACTTGATAGTTCACCAATGTTAGGAAGACCGATCCGGCGCTGCGGGTGATCGACACGCGCAAGAGGGTGGCAAAAGCGGTTGGGACCAATCCCAACACAATCAAAGCGATCGTCGGGCGTGGCCCTTGCCACGTTGGCAGACCTTCGGTGACCAGCATTATGGGCAGAAGAAGCATAGCTCCTACAACCAGCGTCAGGGCAGCCAAAACCAAAGGGTCGACAGGTGGACAGCGTCGGGTCAGCACAGATGAGCTTGCGTAACACAGGGCTGCCGTGATGCAGGCCAGCTGCGCGAGGGGCTCTGCCCCTTGGCCCAATTGTGCAAGGCCGGGGCCGATCAGCACCAATGCGCCTGAAAACCCAAGGCACACCCCCAGAAAACGGCGCAGATTCAGGGGTTCATCCGAGAAGAAGTGGGCCAGCGGCAGCACCATCAGCGGAACAGCTGCCATAGACAGCCCTGCAAAGGCGGATGGTACAAACTGCTGCCCCCAACTCAGCAGCATGAAAGGCACGGCCGTGGACAGGACACCGATAAGCACAATCGAAGTGCTAAGAGCGGGTGTCAGAACCGGCAGTTTGCGACCGGTCACCCACATCAAAAGCAGCAGGGTCACAGCGCCCAGAGTTGTCCGAGAGGTCGCGACCGTGATCGGGCCGTAGCCTTCAAGCGCCATGGCCACGACCATGAAGGTCGCGCCCCAGATCAGGCCCAGCGTGAAGACACCGCTCCAATCCTGTTTTGTTGGCTGTTGCACCATCGGTTTTCCTGTCGGGGCTGCGTGAAACTGAAAAAAGGTTAATCTGACCGGGTGTTTATGTGCTGCGCCGCTTTTTTGTGCAAACGAAAAAGGGCGACCACCGGGGCCGCCCTTGTGCTGACAGAGGTCAGGCTTAGTTCTTTTCTTTGTCGACCATTTTGCCGGCCGAAATCCACGGCATCATGCCGCGCAGCTTGGCACCGGTTTCTTCGATTTGATGCTCGTCATTCGCGCGGCGCGACGCTTTGATGGTCGGCTGGCCAACAGCGTTTTCCAGCATGAAGTCGCGAACGAATTTACCCTGCTGGATGTCGTTCAAAACCTCTTTCATACGCGCTTTGGTTTCGTCGTATTTCAGGATGCGCGGGCCGGTGACGTACTGACCGTATTCGGCTGTGTTCGAGATCGAGTAATCCATGTTGGCGATGCCGCCTTCGTAGATCAGGTCAACGATCAGCTTCACTTCGTGCAGACACTCGAAATAGGCCATTTCTGGCGCGTAACCGGCCTCGACCAGCGTTTCAAAGCCGCAGCGGATCAGTTCGACCAGACCGCCGCACAGAACGGCTTGTTCACCGAACAGGTCGGTTTCGCATTCTTCGCGGAAGTTGGTTTCGATGATGCCCGAGCGACCGCCACCAATGGCCGAGCAGTAGGACAGGCCGATTTCCAGCGCTTTGCCTGTCGCGTCATTGTCAACGGCGACCAGGCAGGGCACGCCGCCGCCTTTGGTGTATTCGCCACGTACGGTGTGGCCGGGGCCTTTGGGGGCCATCATGATGACGTCGACGCCTTCTTTCGGCTCGATCAGGCCGAAGTGGACGTTCAGGCCGTGAGCGAACGCGATCGCAGCACCCGGCTTGATGTTGTCGTGGACGTATTTCTTGTAGGTTTCAGCCTGCAACTCGTCGGGCATGGTGAACATGATGACGTCGCACCAGGCCGCCGCTTCGGCGATGCCCATGACTTCCAGACCTTCCGCTTCGGCTTTCTTGGCCGAAGGCGAACCTTCGCGCAGGGCGATGACCAGATTCTTGGCACCCGAGTCACGCAGGTTCAGCGCGTGGGCGTGACCCTGCGAGCCATAGCCCAGGATGGCCACTTTTTTGTCTTTGATCAGGTTGATATCGCAATCGCGATCGTAATAGACGCGCATTTCGCCGGTCCTTTCTGGTTAGATTGCGGCGGTTTTACATGCCTGATCGCGTATTGGCGATAGTGTTGAGCTTGAGTTTTTGTGAAAAAGGTGAAGAATAATTCTTCAGAACTACAAAATGTGAAAAAATCATGCTTGATGACATTGATCGTCGCATCTTGCGTCATTTTCAGGCTACCCCAAGCCTGACCACTGCGGAATTGGCCGATCTGTGCCGGATCAGCGCTGGGGTCTGTTGGCGGCGGATTGAAAAGATGCAGGCTACCGGGATCATACAAGGACAAGAGGTCGTGATTGACTGGGCTGCCATGGGCTATGCGGTCGAAGTTTCGCTTCGCGTTACTCTGGATAAGACACAGGCGCGTGCCTTTGACGATTTCACCGAAGCGGCGCGAAATGTACCGGAGGTGGTCGAGATCCAGACCTTTCTGGGTCGGGTGGACGTGCGACTGTCGGTCATTGCGAAGGATATGAACCATTACCAACTATTGTATCGCAACCGTATCCTGACCTTGCCCCATATCGCCGATATCGAGACGCTGATGCACATCGCGCGGGTCAAAAGCGATGAGGTGTTACCTGTATGATCGAGTTGGATGAAATTGATCGACGCCTGCTGCGTGTCCTGCAACAGGACGCGACACAGAGTGCCGGTGCCTTGGGTCGCAGGTTTGGATTGTCGCAACCGGCCACCTGGCGCCGAATCCGGCGACTGGAGGAAGCAGGAGTTATCAAGGGGCGGCGCTTGCGTCTGAACGCCGAGGCGTTGGGTTTCGGGGTGACGGTGTTTCTGGGTATCAAACTTGGCCGCAAAGGGCAGATCAATCTTGAGGACTTTGAGCGCGCCGTGAGTGCCATCCCCGAGGTCCAGACAGTCGAGCACGTGTTGGGCCTATATGACTATCGCCTGCGCGTAGTTGCGCGGGACCTGTCTGACTTTGAGCGCGTATTACGACGTCGAATCATGACGTTGCCCGGTGCAGGGGATGTTGAAGCAAACGTTTTGCTCAGCGAAGAACGCTTGCCTGGGCCCCTTGGCTGAAACGCCTCAGTATTTGGTGCGGATACAGTAGCCGGGATGATGTGTCATCCGGGCAAAGGTCAGCGGCTTGTCCTCTTTCCAGGTGGTGCGCTCCATCTGAATCATCGATGTGCCGGTCGTCGTCCCCATGAACTCTGCCAGTTTTGCATCGGCAGAAATGGCGCAGAATGCAACTTCAGCTTCGGTGAACGGCGCGGCATTCAGTAACCATTCATGTGGGCCCTGTGCGCACAGGTCGGCATCTTCCAATTCTGGAACTGCATCGATATTGATCCAGCGTTCTTCCAATTGAAACGGTCGGTTGTCCGCGTAGTGCATACAGGTGACATGCAACACGCGCTTGTCACGAGAAATATCTATTTGTGAAGACAGCCAGCGAGGGCTTTCCACCACGTTCCGCTCGACCAGAGCATACCGATAGGTTGCGTTCTGGCTTTCGATCGTCTGTCGTGCGAGTGAGAATTCAAGCTTGGCGTGTTTGCTGGGTTCTTTCTTGACCCGCGTTCCGCTTTTACGCTTGCGTTCGACGAACCCCTGATCGGCCAATTCCCTCAGGGCGCGGTTCACTGTGGCACGCGCGCAATTAAATTCGTCTGCCAACTGTGTTTCCGTTGGCAAAAGAGACCCTTGTGGCCAGACACGGCTTTCAATACGTCGTTTAACTTCGTCTCGAACGGACTGGAAGCTGATCCGCTTTTGTATAGTCACGGGTAGAATTATCCCTTCAAGTATAAAGTGTGTGCATCTGTTCAGAAGCAATTAGAAGTGTAAAGGGGAAGGTGACACTAGTTGGCGTCAAATGTGGTGGTGTTGGCGAGATTTGGCGCAGATTTGTACAAATCTGTGTGACATGCCGTAACGTCACTTTTTGTCGCGAAAGTACTTTACGGGCAAAGGCAAAACGATCAGGTTCTCGGAAGAGTTTTGGAAAGGATCAAGAATGCCTGCGTTGTTGGACACCGTTGACCCGAACGGACTTCAAGAGTTTTCGGTGGTATTCACCGATCGTTCGCTGAACCATATGTCCCAGAAGTTCCAGCAGGTCATGCGGGACATCTCGGACATGTTGAAGGGGGTATACAACGCAGACGGCGTTGCGGTCATTCCCGGCGGCGGTACTTATGCCATGGAAGCCGTCGCCCGTCAGTTTGCGCGGGGGACGGATGTTTTGGTGGTTCGGAACGGGTGGTTCTCGTACCGATGGAGTCAAATCATTGAAAGCGCGGCCCTGACGCAGAGTGCCACGGTTATGAAGGCGCGTCAGACAGGCAATTCCAGCCCGTCGCCGTTTGCGCCCGCACCCATTGACGAAGTTGTCGAAGCCATTCGGTCACAAAAGCCGGGTGTTGTCTTTGCCCCGCATGTCGAAACATCGGCAGGAGTCATTTTGCCGGATGATTACGTGGCCGCGCTGGCTAATGCGGCGCATGAGGTCGGAGCATTGATGGTACTGGATTGCATCGCATCCGGTTGCGCCTGGGTGGACATGAAGGCGACAGGTGTCGATGTTCTGATTTCTGCCCCGCAAAAAGGGTGGAGCGCATCGCCTTGTGCTGGCCTTGTCATGTTGTCCGAGCGGGGCGAAGCCCGGTTGCAAGAGACCAACTCCGACAGCTTTGCGGTTGATCTGAAAAAATGGCGTCAGATTATGCAGGCGTATGAAAACGGTGGTCATGCCTATCATGCAACCATGCCCACGGACGCATTGTTGGCTTTCCGCGATACCATGGCTGAGACCAAAGACTATGGGTTCGAAAAGTTGCGTGCGGCGCAATGGGCGTTGGGAGATGGTGTGCGGGCAATGCTGAAGGACAAGGGCATCGTTTCAGTAGCTGCTGACGGTTTTGGCGCGCCCGGCGTTGTGGTCAGCTACACTTCGGACCCCGACATTCAGAGCGGCAAGAAATTTGCAGCGCTGGGGATGCAGATTGCTGCTGGCGTGCCCCTGCAATGTGATGAACCCGAGGGGTTCAGCACCTTCCGCCTGGGTCTGTTCGGGCTCGACAAGCTTTATGATGTGGACGCAACCATTGCGCGCTTGAAACGGGTGCTGGATCAGGTTCTGTAAACGAACCGGGCCTTAGCGGACGCCAAGGCCCATCTGCATCAGTGTCTTGCGTACGGGCGGCAGAGAATAGAGCGCGCTCAGCCCCATGGCCCGTGCGTCACGCAACGGACGCGCCTCGATCATCGAGGCGCGGTTCAACAGGTCGATGCCCCTGACGCGCATTTCGACCTCGGTATGGCGGGCCTTGTGGTATGCATCCAGCATCTGAGCATCGCCCAATCCTTCGGGACGGGCCTGTGCCAAATCCAGCAGACAGCGCAGATCACCCAAAGACATGTTCAACCCCTGAGCGCCAATCGGCGGCACCACATGCGCCGCTTCGGCCATAAGGGCAATGCGTTCGCCAGCCAGCCGCTCAGCAGACTGGCTGATAATAGGCCAGATCGTCCGGCGCGACGCCAACTTCAAGGGGCCAAACAACCCGCAGGATCGTTCGGTCATTGCGGCCTCAAATGCTTCAGGCTCGAGGTTCAGAAGGTCGATTGCCTTCGGACCACGCTCCATCCAGACAATGGCTGAGGACGGCTGCCCTTGCCAATCGGGTAAGGGGACTAGCGTGAACGGCCCGCCCGATCTGTGAATCTCGGTTGAAACGTTTTCATGCGGAATGGGGTGGGTGACGGCAAAAGCCAGCGCTTTCTGGCCATACCGTGTTGTGTGAACCGATATCCCGGCGGCATCGCGCATGGGCGAATTGCGGCCATCGGCGGCCAGCACCAGGTTACACCGAACGCGGCTGCCATCGCTCAGCCCAACGCGGGCTTCGGCGGTGCGGGTGAATAGGCTGGTCGTACCTGTGCCGGGGCGGAAATCGACATTGGGAAGTTCTGCCAGTCGCGCCACCATTTCCCGGCGCAGCAGCCAGTTGGGCAAGTTCCAACCAAAGGGTTGATCAGAAATGTCGGCGGCATTGAAATCGCGCACAACGCGCGGTTCGGGCACGTCACCGCCTGCGTCTACGATACGCATGATTTGCAAAGGCGCTGCATGAGCGTCCAGACGCGCCCAAAGCCCGCACTGTTCGAGCAATCCGTGCGCGGGCTGCAGAAAGGCAGTGGTGCGCAGGTCCGATCCGTCCACATCCCGCTCAGTGATCGGAGGGGTCGGGTCCACGCAGATCACGTCAAAGCCTGCTGTTCCGAAAACCGCTGCTGCGGTCAGGCCAGCGATGCCGCCGCCGGAAATCAGGATGTCACAGCTGTCAGTCATGGCGCCTCTCATCGGTTTGGGCAGAACCTAGTTCGGTTCGACCCCAAGCGCCAAGTGACATCCTGTCCCGTGCCTCAGCCCCGAGAAATCAGGACGAGAATCAAAAACATCACCGGCACCATCATCAAGGCAGGAATGAAGAGACCGGGCAGGCCGAACAACATGATGGAACAGCCCCACATGCTGAAAATCGCACCGGCGGTGTAATACAGATCTTCTGCCTTGCCATTGACCGCATCGCGGGCCAGCCATCCGAATACAGGGATTGCAAAGAAAAGGCGCTGCCAAATCGGCAGGCGGCCGGTCATCTCGATCGCGGTCATTGAGGTCTCCATCTGTTCGTCGCTGACGTGCATATAGGGACGAGGATGCAGGTGCAGAATGTGCGGATCGTCGCAGTGTGACAGCCTATCGCAGGCGAGCCAGAAACGCGGTCAAATCGTCCGTGTGATGGTGGATGTGATCTGCGTCATGCGGGTCAGGCGCCACGTGCACTGTGCGCATTCCCATCTCGTGCGGAGCCGCCAGATTGCGCGCATCATCCTCGAACATGGCGGCTTTTTCAGCTTGGATACCATCCTGGGCAAAGATGGCCTCAAAGGCTGCTTTTTCGGGCTTGGGCCGATAGCCTGCATGCTCAACGCCATAGATTGCATCGAACAACCCGGAAAGGCCGCGCGCATTCAGCACGCGTTCAGCGTAAGGGGCGCTGCCATTGGTGTAGACAATGCGCCGCCCAGGCAGGGCGCGTATGTGATCGGCCAGGTCTTCATCTGGGTCCATATGGCTCATGTCCACCTGATGGACTGCGTGCAGATACGGGTCGGGGTCCAGATCATGTTCGGCCATCAAACCGGCCAGCGTGGTGCCGTATTCGCGCCAGTAATGCGCCCGCAAACGGTCCGCCTCGGCTTGATCCACACCTATGGCCCGCATGACATAATCCGTCATCAGCACCTCGATCTGATCGAACAGACGCATGTGTGGCGGGTACAGGGTGTTGTCCAGATCGAACACCCACTGTGTGACATGAGAAAAAGCCGGTTTGACCATAAGCAGGGTGTAGGGCGCGGGCGCGGTGTTTTCAATGCTCTACTTGATCGTTCCCCCTTTGGACGGATAGACATGTCCGAACGAGGAGATAATGAACCCCATGAGCCAGACCCGATCCCCAACCAAGGATGCCTATAGCCTGATACTCGAAGCTATCGACGTGGGTGTCTACAAACCCGGTGATCGTCTGGTGGAAAGCGAGCTGGCCGAACGGTTCGGAGTGTCACGCACGCCGATCCGCGAAGCGTTGCAACGGCTCGAGACACAGTCACTGTTGGAACGGGACGGCCGGTCGCTGATCGTGGCGTCGCTGGATCACAACCAGATGGCCGAGCTTTACATCGTACGTCGGGAACTGGAGGGGTTGGCTGCAAGCCTTGCGGCCAAACATGCGACCGAAGAAGAGATCAAGGTTCTGCAGGAGATGGTCGTCGAAGATGACAAGCTGATTGATGACCCGTCGGCATTGTCGCGTGCAAACCGGCGCTTCCACGAACAGATCCATCTGGCGTCTCATAATCGCTATCTGGTGCAGCAACTTGATCTTGTGCATCGCACAATGGCGTTGATGGCAACCACCTCTCTGGCGGTGCAGGGGCGTGGTGAAATCGCCCAAAGTGAGCATAAGGGCATTGTCGAAGCCATTGCCGCAAGGGATGAAGAGGCAGCGGCTCGAGCGCTGAAGGATCATATCTCGATCGCGTTCATGACGCGCCTGAAACAGGACGCAAGCCTGCGCGACAAATAAGTATCAGGCCAGCGGCTGATCTTCGCTGGCTTGCCCATGTTGGGTTTTGTCCCAGAAGAATGGATTCGTTGCCAGCTCCCACAGAGCTTTGTAGGCTGCAACCACGCCCAAGGGGTAGTACAAAGCCATGGTGGGAACCCAGGGCAACAAAAAACGCCGCTCTCGTGCCGAAACGGCAAGACAGCCAACGCAGATATTCAACGCCTCAGTCGTCAAAAACAACAGCACCAGCGCCGTAGTCAGATTCTGTGGCAAAACGGGTGCCAGCGGATTGGAAAGCCCCAACGTTGAGAGCCAGAATACCCACAGAACAGGGGCCAGCAAAAACTGACCCAGCGTGCCTAGGAAAAACGCCTGAAGCCCCAAAAACTGCGCGGCGCCCAGATCGCGCAATAGTCTTTTTGCTGAGCGCATGTGCACAAGATACGTCACCATAAAGCCCTTGAGCCAGCGTGAGCGCTGTTTCACCCAAGGCCAGGCGCGAAAATTTGCCTCTTCATAAGTTGTAGTGTCCACCAGTTCGGTTCGGTATCCGGCCCGGCACAGCCGAACGCCAAGGTCAGCATCTTCGGTCACGTTGTGTGCATCCCAGCCTCCCAATTCCAACAGCTTGTCTCGACGGAAGAAAAACGTTGTCCCACCCAACGGGACGACAAGCCCCAAGCGCGCAATTCCGGGCAGAATGATGCGAAACCAGCTGTTGTATTCGATGGTGAAGCAGCGTGAACGCCAATTTGTGCGTGGGTTGTAGTAATCCAGACTGCCTTGAAGACACACGACCTCGGGCGGAGCCTGGGAAAAATGCGCGACGACCCGTTCGATCTGATCCGGCTGCGGTGCGTCTTCGGCGTCCCAGACACCCACATAGTCGCCGCGGCAAAAGTCCAAGGCATAGTTCATGGCGCGCGGCTTGGTGGTCAGCCCGTCCAATTCTGGCACCTCGACAATCCGCATCCAGCTGGGCAGGTCAATCTTCGCCAAAGTTGCGCGCGTGACTTCATCTTTTTCTTCCAGCACCAAGATAACGTCCAAGAGCGCCTTGGGGTAGGTCAGGCGTTTGAGCCGTTGGACAAGCGCATTCGCAATCTCGCGTTCTTTGTAAAGGGGAACCATGATCGAAACGCAGGGTTGTCGCAGGGTGACAGCTGCATCAGACGCTTCTGGCTTCTGACGAAAGCTGTGGCGCAAATAGGCAAAAGTACCGGCAAGGCGAAGAACAGCAAAGAGAATTAAAGTTCCCACAGCCGCGGCAAGCAGGGTCGCCAACACAAACCACGGGAAAGCAAAAAACAACGCAATAATTCCAAGCGCTGAAACAGACGGTACGATGCGCGACCCAATCGTCCAGTTGCGGCAACTCTGATCCGCATCAACCCGTGTTTCTGCAGCCTCTGCCAAAGGGCGCGAAAACTGTCGGGCAATAGTGCGGTCGATCTGATCAGAAGCCGCAAGAACTGGAATGATCGTGTAGTCGCAATCCCGCATGTTGTTTGAGACAGCTGGAAACCGATCCGGACGCGCTGTCGCAACCAACAGAAGCGGGCCCACGCGCATCCACGGAATGACGTTGTGTTTCAAGCAAAAGCCAACTGGTTTCAGGTCGCACAGCCCCGGCATGGGCGGGATCTGTTCCAAGTTCGCAATCTGCCAGCCGGACTGGACAGACAGGGCATGCAAGATGTCTTGCCGGGTGGCAAATCCTTCACCCACCAAAATTTCGCCCAAAGGCGCGTTTTGCTGGGATTGCAAATGCAAGGCGTGGTCGAGTTCCGACTGCGTCAGAGTTTCGACTTCTACCAGACAGGTGCCCAGCGGTTTTCGAAATCCGGGAGCGGGGATCGGAGAAGCGGCTGTGAAATTTTGGAGATTAAGCTCAACCATAAAAAGAATCCTGGCACAGTTACCCGTGCTCAGGGTTGTTCGATCAAGGTTAACGTGCCGTTAACACTGCAAAGCTTGAGAGTTATGCGCTCTGTTTTTTCTTTTCCATGGCGTCAGCGAAACGCTCGAACAGATAGAAACTGTCCTGAGGCCCGGGGGATGCTTCCGGGTGATACTGCACCGAATAAACGGGCCGATCTGTCATGCGAATCCCGCAGTTCGACCCGTCAAACAAAGATTGGTGGGTTTCCACAACGCCATCGGGCAGAGACTGAGCATCAACCGCAAAGCCGTGGTTCATCGAAGTAATCTCAACCTTGCCGGTATCCAGATCCTTGACCGGATGGTTGGCGCCGTGGTGGCCGTGGTTCATCTTGACTGTCTGACCGCCCAAGGCCAGTGCCAGCATTTGGTGGCCGAGGCAGATGCCGAAAACAGGCAGATCGGTGGTCTCCAGTATCTCTTTGATCATAGGCACAGCGTATTCTCCGGTCGCTGCCGGATCGCCGGGGCCATTCGACAGGAACACTCCATCAGGCTGATGGGCAAGCACCTCGGCGGCAGTGGCTGTTGCGGGCAGTACCGTTACATCACACCCAGCTGACGCAAGACAACGCAGGATGTTGCGCTTTGCACCATAGTCGACGGCCACAACCTTGTGCACCGGGGCTTCCTGACGCTGATACCCGTCAGGCCAGGCCCAACGCATTTCGTCCCAGCGATAGCTTTGAGCACAGGTCACATCCTTGGCCAGATCCATGCCCTCCAGACCGGCAAACCCACGGGCGGCTGCAACCAGTGCCTCGATGTCGAAATTGCCTTCGGGGTTATGGGCCAAAGCAACATGAGGTGCGCCTTGTTGACGGATAGCACGTGTTAAACGGCGGGTGTCGACGCCGCCGATCGCGATCCGTCCGCGACGGGCCAACCAGCCTTTGAGCTCCTCGGCCGATCGCCAGTTCGAGGGCTCGGTCGGATCCCATTTTACAACCATGCCTGCAGCAACCGGGTCGCCGGTTTCATCATCTTCGGGGTTCACGCCGACATTGCCGATATGCGGGAAGGTGAACGTCACGATCTGACCGGCGTATGACGGGTCTGTCATGATTTCCTGATAGCCTGTCATGGCTGTGTTAAAGCACAGCTCGGCCACAGTCTGCCCGGTGGCGCCAAAGCCATTGCCATAAAACAATGTACCATCGGCCAATGCCAGACATGCGGTGGGCTTGGACGGGGCGTTCTGGGCCATGGCGCGACTCTCCTTCAAGGTAAACCGGCGCATACCTAAGGGGGTTAGGCGCGTGGGTCAAGCCTGTTCAAATTTTTGGCTATTGTTGTTTTTCAAAGACTTAGATGTAATGGCTTCCTGTTGTATCAGGCATTTTGTTTAGATATGGTCGGGGTTCCGTTGTCATGGGGATGGACAAACCAAATGGACATGCGATCACGGGTGAACACAGCCCTGAAGCAAGCAATGAAAGACAAAGCGGCCGAGCGTCTGTCGACGTTGCGGTTGATCAACGCGGCTATCAAGGACCGTGACATCGCCGCGCGCGCCTTGGACAATGAAGAGGCCAAGGGTTGCGGCGATGCTGAGGTACTTGAAATCCTTGGTAAAATGACAAAGCAACGCAAAGAAAGCGCCCGTGCCTATGAAGAAGGCGGCCGTTTGGATTTGGCCGAACGCGAGATGCAGGAAGTTGCGGTCATCGAGGAATTTCTGCCCAAGCAGCTGGATGATGACGAGGTGTCAAAGGCGATTCAGACTGCGATCACCGCAACCGGGGCCGGATCCATCCGAGACATGGGTAAAGTCATGGGCGAATTGAAGACTCGTTACACCGGACAGATGGATTTTGGCAAAGTTGGCCCGATGGTCAAAGATCACCTTTGCGCAGCGTCAAACGGCAACTGCTGAAAAAACAAAATGAACGATGACCTACTGCGCGACCCGTTCGCGCAGTCTTGTGCTTAGTTCGTCATAAAGCGTTATCCGCTCATCTTCCGATAAAAACGAACCGATCTCGACCTCGCGCCCATCACCGACAAGCGTGACATAGTGAGGGACGGGTCCACCTTTCTCGTGCATTTCTGTCCTCGCCCAAAAGCGGTTGCAGGACCATTCCTGTTGGTCTTTGCCGGGTGTGTAATGCACCAGATGCGCTTGCGTATCAGACAGCGTCAGAACCTCAAAAACGCTGCGTGCGCGATAGTTGGTCTGAATGGCCAGCCAAAGGCCAGATACCGTGATCAGAAGAAAGGGTAATAGCCCCCACAGAACCACGGACCCCAGCATGGCCAGCAAAGGGATAAGGCCAAACAGGAACACCGAAAGTATAGTGATCATAGCTCCGCGCGGAGGCAGAGAGTTATGCGGCCAAAGGCGCAGCTCTTGTTCCGTTTCGGATGTCTGATTCCATGTATACGGCATATCGGGAACATAGCGCAGGACTGTCTTGTGTCGACGGGTTTTGACTAGATGACGTGACCGACACGCGCCCAGGACAGGGCATCGTCCAAACGGTCATCTCCCCAGAACACTTCTTGGCGGACGACAAAACTTGGGGCGCCGAATACGCCCAGCTTCATAGCTGTTTCTGTTTCGGCTTCAAGCGCTGCGGTGACGTCATCACTGCGCGCCCGTCCCAGCGCCAACCTGGGGTCTTGCTGGCATCGTAAAAGGGCTTCGGACAAGGCGTTCTCGCTTCCGGCTTCAATCCCTTCTTCGAACCAGATACGGTACAGCGCCTGGGTAAAGGATTTACCCCAACCTTCGATCATTCCCAGCACGGCGACCTGATTGGCCAGAGCCAGGTCTGAAACAGGGTAGGGCGCAGGCAGGTTGGCGTGAATGTGGTACTTGGCGCAACGGCGCTCGATATCGCGCCACATATAGGCCGATTTGACCGGCTTTCCGGTAAACGGAATGTTCTGTTGGGTCGACATCACGGTACGCACGTTAAACGGCCGCCAGTTCACTGTGGCGTCATGTTCGGCGCACCACTCGTCCAGACGCATCACGGTTAGGTAGCTATAAGTACTGCCGATCGAGTACCAAAAGTCGATTTCAGGCATAGACGACCCTCCGGCTGTCTTGCACTGATATAATACCCGATTTTGTCCTGATTGGCGAACGTCGGGTCCGCGCAAAGAAAAACCCCGCCACTTGGGCGGGGTTTCTTTGGATCATGTTGGGATTAGTGCGCGTGGCCCTTGTCCCAGTCTTCCTGCTTGGGCAGCTGCTCGAACGTGTGTTCGGGCGGCGGCGAGGGCAGGGTCCATTCCAGTGTGTCGGCGTATTCGTTCCACGGGTTCGGACGCGTCTCTTTCGCGCCACGGAACAAAGCGTAGAACACGATGCCGAAGAACAGCAGGAACGAAGCGAACGAGATGAACGCGCCAATCGACGATACGAAGTTCCACTGAGCGAACGCTTCGGGGTAGTCAATATAGCGGCGCGGCATGCCTTGACGGCCCAGGAAGTGCTGCGGGAAGAAGGTCAGGTTGGCGCCAATGAAGAACATCCAGAAGTGAACCTTGCCCCAGAACTCGGAATACTGACGGCCTGTCATCTTCGAGAAGTAGAAGTACACGCCAGCGAAGATTGCGAAGACGGCACCCAAGCTCATCACATAGTGGAAGTGTGCCACCACGTAGTAGGTGTCATGATAAGCACGGTCGACACCGGCCTGCGACAGAACCACACCGGTCACACCACCAACGGTGAACAGGAACAGGAAGCCGAAGGCAAACAGCATCGGAGTTTTGAACTCGATCGAGCCGCCCCACATGGTCGCAATCCACGAGAAGACCTTAACGCCAGTCGGAACAGCAATAACCATCGTTGCCAGCATGAAATAGGCCTGCTGACGTAGCGACATGCCAACGGTGTACATGTGGTGCGCCCACACAACGAAGCCCAGAACACCGATCGCGATGATCGCCCAAACCATCGGCAGGTAGCCAAAGATTGGCTTGCGCGCGAAGGTAGCGATCACGTGGCTGATGATGCCGAAACCGGGCAGGATCACGATGTACACTTCCGGGTGGCCGAAGAACCACAGGATGTGCTGATACAGGATCGGGTCACCGCCACCAGCAGGGTCAAAGAAGGTGAAACCAAAGTTGCGATCCATCAGCAACATGGTGATCGCGCCTGCCAGAACCGGCAGCGACAGCAGAATCAGCCACGAGGTGACGAAGATTGACCAGCTGAACAGCGGCACCTTGAACAGGGTCATGCCCGGGGCACGCATGTTCAGGAAGGTGGTGATCATGTTGATCGCGCCGAGGATCGAGGAGGCGCCCGATACGTGCACGGCGAAGATCGCAAGGTCCATGGACATGCCGCCCTCGGTCGTGGACAGCGGCGGGTACAGAACCCAGCCTACGCCTGAACCAAGCTGGTCGTTACCACCGGGGCTGAGCAGCGAGGCCACACCCAGAGAAGTACCGGCGACGTAAAGCCAGAAGGACAGGTTGTTCATCCGCGGGAACGCCATATCCGGCGCGCCGATCTGCAACGGCATGAAATAGTTGCCAAATCCGCCGAAAAGCGCCGGGATGACAACGAAGAACATCATCAGAACACCGTGGTAGGTGATCATAACGTTCCACAAATGTCCGTTGGGGGTACATGGGTCGGCCATGAAGCCTTCCAGGCACATGTACTGAACACCGGGGTGCATCAGTTCAAGCCGCATGTATACGGTCATCGCTACCGAGATCAGACCGGCCAGGGCCGAAACGATCAGGTACAAAATCCCGATGTCCTTGTGGTTGGTCGACATGAACCAGCGCTGGAAAAAGCTGCGCTCGTCTTCATGGTCGTGACCATGAATGGCTGCGTCTGCCATTATAGGTGCCTCCTGTTGCAACTGCACCGCGCAGTCGGACCTCTCCAACGCGCGGGATTCCTGCTGGTTTTAGATTGCGAAGAGGGTACCTTCAATGGCCGAGTTTGATCTGGATCAAGATTAATTGTCGCGGGCAGGGGGCTGTCACGCTGTTTTTGTGTCTCGAACAGCGCTTATCTGGGTATGTCTGCCCGGTTTTCAAGCCGCAGATGGTGGCCCGCAAGGGCGTTTGGCAGAGTTCCGCCTTGACCGTCATGGGCAGGCGTCTCAGAACTACGCCAACACCCGCAATCCGGAGACCTGATATGGCTGACTACGATCCCGACAACATCTTTGCCAAAATCCTGCGCAATGAGATCCCCTCGACCCGCGTGTTCGAGGATGATGAGACGTTGGCCTTCATGGATATCATGCCGCGTTCGGACGGTCATTTGCTGGTGATACCCAAATCGCCGTGCCGCAATGTGCTGGACGCCACGCCCGAGCAACTGGTTGCCGTGATGAAGACGGTGCAGAAAATGGCACAAGCAGCGAAGGCGGCATTTGATGCAGACGGAGTGACGATCCAACAGTTCAACGAAGCCGCAGGCGGGCAGGAAGTTTTCCACCTGCACTTCCATGTCCTGCCGCGTCATGAAGACGTGTCGATGCGCCCGCCCGGAAAGATGGGTGATTTCGACCAGATCGCGCAGCACGCCGAAAAGATCAAAGCCGCATTGTAAAGCTGAGTTTCAGTTATCCGCCGTAACGAATTTCGGACCTACACCCCATCAAAGGGCGCGGCGTTTACGCGCGTATCAATATCAAAGGGCGCGGCGTTTACGCGCGTATCAATCAGGGGAAAGAGAATTGCCGTTCCGATTTGGGGTCGGAACGGCAGACTCGTAACCAAACACTTCTCGGATTTCGAGGGCGAGCCCTGGATCACCGGTTAACATACCACTCACTCTTGATTGGCAGTTTCATACTACTCGTTAACGGCCCCTTTGTATCAAGTTGAGTTAAATAATGTCTAAAAAAAACGATAAACCCGGCTTAAACACGGTTAATTGCTTCAGGTGTCGGAAACAGAGCTAACCGCTTGAGCGTATTGTTTTGAAGCTCGCATGATATCACCGATTCGCTTTGCTGAGATACAGGGTGACTCACCCGTCATTCGAACCAAAGACATCCAAAAATGTCTTCTCTAACGCGGCATCAAGATCAGCCATGGTCACAGGAAGCCCCAGATCGACCAGAGAGGTCACGCCGTATTCGCTGATCCCGCAGGGGACGATTCCCGAGAAATGCTCCAGGTCTGGCTCGACGTTGATCGAGATGCCGTGAAAGCTGACCCATTTGCGCAGGCGCAGACCAATGGCTGCGATCTTGTCTTCCGCCGGCTTGCCCGTCACCGTGAGCGGCTTGTCGTCCCGCCGAACCCAAACTCCAACGCGTCCGTCGCGGATCTCGCCGTGTACATTGAATTCAGCCAGGGCCGAGATCACCCAGGTTTCCAATTGCTTTACAAACTGGCGCACATCCCGTCCGCGTTTGTTGAGATCCAGCATGACATAAGCCACACGCTGACCCGGTCCGTGATAGGTGTATTCACCGCCACGTTTGCTTTCATAGACCGGAAACCGATCAGGATCGGTTAGGTCCTCGATCTTGGCTGAGGTGCCGGCAGTATACAATGGCGGATGCTCCAGCAGCCAAACGCATTCTTCAGCGTTGCCGCGTGCGATTTCGGCAACGCGGGCCTCCATGAAGGCCACGGCGTCGTCATAGCTGGTCAGACCATCGGTGATTTTCCATTCCATGCCGGCCTCATATCTGTGCAAAGCGGTCAGGGAAAGGGGTCAGGCGGCCTCGGACAGGCATCGTTGCAACATCTGAGCATAGGTTTCGGTTCCCTGTGCGCCGGTCAGCAGGTATTTTCCGCCAAACACCATGGACGGCACGCCGGAAATACCCCGGCTGGTCCAGAATTGCTGTTTCTCGCGCACGGGGCCCGTGTGTTGGCCACTCTCAAGCGCTTGCCGAGCAGCTTCCGCATCAAGCCCGACTGATCGAACGGCATCCAGCAAAACCTCGGAGTCCGAGACGTCCTTCTGCTGGGTAAAATACGCATCAAACAGAGCAAGCTTCAGCGGGTGTTGCTGACCTTGCCCTTCTGCCCAATCCAGCAACTGATGTGCGGCAAACGTATTTACCATCCGGCTTTCGTCGCCGAAGTTGAACGTAAACCCCAGCTCTGCGCCAATCGAAGTGAGTCTGTCCCGCGCTTGCTGGCTTTGTTCGGCGGTGGTTCCGTATTTCTCCATGATATGCTCGCGCAGGTTTTGACCTTCGGGTGGCATATTCGGGTTCAGTTCGAACGGATGCCAGCGCAGCCGGGCCAAAACACCCATTTGCTGCAATGCTGTGTCCAATTGTTTAAAGCCAACAATGCACCACGGGCAAACCACGTCTGAAACGATGTCGATCTGTACAATGGGGCGGTTCTCGGTTGAGGTCATTTGCGGTTCCTGTCAGATCGGATGTGTGGTGATCATTCAGCTAGATAAGTCTGCTTCCGAGTAATTTAAACCAGAGCGTTTTTGCCTCTTCACATCGTGCGCGCCAACGTCTATACGCCGCTCTACCAAGTCACAGGCAGTGCGGTCGTGGCGGAATTGGTAGACGCGCAGCGTTGAGGTCGCTGTGGGGTAACACCCGTGGAAGTTCGAGTCTTCTCGACCGCACCAAACTCACAAAACACGTCAGTCTGATAATCACTCCGTCGGCTAAACTATCCTTGTCGGATGGTTTCCTTGGGATGTTTCGCGTGATGATCCGGACATCAAATATTAGGCGTGTTGTTAATTGGGCGTAGAACTTTCCTTGGCCGTCTGCTTTGTCTAAGGCGCTTGCAGCGCGCATTGCGGGCCGCAAAGAGTCCTTGGTGGTTCAATGCAAGTATGACTGGATGAAAGGGTGATCTGGATGGAAACTGATTCAGTTGGCCAGGTCAAGTTTCGGGATACGGCGCTAAGATTTCACATCTCTAATCCCCGTGATCATATCCAGCGTCGACATCTTTCTGGCCACCTTTACGAGTTGTAAGAACCGCTTCTCATAGAGAAATTTTTCCCGGCCGGGGGCGTTTTTTGTGATATCGGATCAGATGTCGGAAACCATTCCGTTTTCGTTGGGAAGCTTCTGAATCCTTCCAAGATCGTCCCATTCGAATCGAAACCGGTCGCGTGTGACATTCTCAATAAAACATCGCACTAAATGAACTCGAGTCAGTGTCGGACTTGTCCTGTGTCGAGTTTGGCGTGTCCGATGACGGCATAGTTGGCTTCACAATTGACTACCCAGTCAACAACCTGGGTGCGGGCCGGGTGAGTTCTCAAAGCGATGGTCCAAGTATCCGTCTTCGCCCAGGCGACGACATGATGCCAGAGAAAGTCGATTTTATTAAAACCGATGTGGAGGGAATGGAGTTAAACGTTCTCAGGGGTTACGGGAAACTCTCTCGACAAGCCGCCCGGATATTCTGGTTGAAGTTCTTCAAGGTACTTACGAGGATGCGCTTGAATTACTGCGTTCGCACGGGTACCGCGTTTTGCATTCGATACGACGGTATGGTGTCAACCTTAACCTTTTGGCGCGCCCGCAAGAACGTGCTCTGTACGGTGTAGGTGCATGGGCAGATAGTGCTGCCACGCAAGCTTTGAGCAAACAGATCCATCCAGAACACAAAAAACGGACGATGTTCGTGTTTCGCACTCATAAGTGGACCGAGAACGAAGCCCGGCTTTATTCTATCTGGAAGAAAGCGGCTCCGGGACCTGTCTGTGTTGTATATGATGCCACAAATTCTGCACCGCCTGATTTACCCGATGAACAGGTTTTACGCGTCGACCAGACCTGGATTGAAGAAAATCAGCTGCTCGACATAAACAAGGTTGGTTGGCGGTTTGGTGACTAAGCGCTGTATCGAGCGATGCAGGCCGCGCCTGACATTGATTACTTTCTGATTTCTGACAACGATCTGCTTCCGAACTGGACGGACCTCAGGGACTTTTTTGCCGAACTTGAGGCCTGTGATCAGGACTTGCTGACATCTGTGCCGGTCGGAGCCGGGCCGCGTCGAATGGCGTCGATGCAGCATGAGATGTTTGATCAGTTTTCTCAAAAGATGTCCTGTCGTTTCGGGATATTGCGGGCAAGCCACCGACTTGTGGAAAGTGCTCACGAATTCCGCAAGAAATATGCAGACGCAATGCGGCAAAAACCGATGCGGCCGTTTGCAAATGATGAAGCGCTGTTTGCTACGCTGGCGAGCAATCTAAAAGGTTAAAGCGCTTCGACATTTGACGATGCCTTGCCAGGCGGTGTCACAAACTTGCTGTTGCGTGACGCCCAAAACCCTGTTCCGATTGAAGGCGTTGAATACCGTACCATCGCGCGCACATTTGCTCATCCGGTCACCATCGGCTGAACCGTCAGCGTGCTTAATGCTTCGTACCCAATCATTGTGAAGCTGTGTTCAAACATTCACTGCGCCCGGGTGGGCAGTTCTTTTCGTGCGATCTGAATGGTGGAGGCCAAGTAGATCGACGCTTGAGCGGTTTCTCTGACGCTCTTGAAAAGGGCTGTTGGGGGACGTAACAAAACCAAGCGCTTAGTTGGATCTGCGCTCGGTCGCAGCAAGCTAAATCGTACCGAGGTTTTGCGGTCAACAGTCACGGGATAATGAAAATGAGACTTGTCGTATCCACGATGAAAGACGAAGGGCCGTTTATTCTTGAGTGGATCGCTTACTATCTCTCGATCGGTTTTACGCATTTTATCGTTAACTCGAATGATTGTTCGGATGGGACGGATGCCATCCTGAAAAGGTGCGAAGAGCTTGGGTTCCTGGCGCATATTGATAATCCGGCTCCGTGGAAATTCGGACCTCAGGCATCGGCCTATGCCAACGCAATGCAACATCCCTGGTCATCCGAGGCCGAGTGGATTCTCGTGTGTGACGTGGACGAGTTTCTGGATGTCCGTATCGGGGACGGTACGCTGGACGACTTGTTTCGCGCTTTGCCACATGCTGATGGGTTTGCGGCACTGTGGCAGATGTTCGGGCACAACGGGATTGTTGAATTCGAGGACCGGTTCGTTGTTGAGCAGTTCACGCGTGCGGGCGAGCTGGGGATGGTCATGCCGCAGAATGTGCGCGCATTTAAGTCTTTGACCCGCAACAACGGGTCCTATCACGCGATCAATACACACCGCCCGCGCGGTCCTGTTCGGGGCAAGGCCGAAAATTTTGCTTGGGTGGATGGTGACGGAGATCCTCTGCCGCCTGCCATGCGTCGGCGAGGCTGGGCGTACACGACAACAGGAGCAGCCTTCGGAACCACGTTGTTCCGAATGAACCACTATGCCGTCAGATCTATCGAAAGCTATTTGATGAAACGGCTTCGAGGGGATGTGAACACAACGGCTTTTCACCCAAAGATGGAAGCGACGGGGCGGGCCTACTGGCACATGCACTGCTTTAATGTGGTCGAAGAGCGGTCGATCCTGACAAAGCTGAGCCGCCTACGTGAGTTTCACACACGTTTGTATGAAGACAACGTATTGAGAGACCTTCATGAAAACGCAGTGAAGTTTCACAAGTCCAAGATTGCCACGATCCGTGAAACAGAAGCTGCCAAGGGCTTTGTTCAGAGGTATCGGAACTTTCGCAGCGGGCAGTATCTAAAAGCTCTGGATCTTGGTGTTCTGGAAGAAGCAAATGCTTCATTTGACATTGAGATGTACAAAGACCCAGCGGTTAGTTTTGCTCAGGTCGCCAAGTGGAACCGGATTGGTCAAATGGCAATTGCCGGAAACGCCAAGTCGATGAATTATCCGTGGTTTGTTCGCCTGGATTCCCTGGAAACGCCTTTGGATTTTGAACAAGCGGCAGCAGAACATTCCAAGATCACAGATCCAAAGCAGGTCGATCTACCGTTTGATCCCAAAGATACTGATTTGTTGCCGTCGCCCGCCAAAGAAGTCGAGCGAACGGCGAAGCAACGTCAGAAATTCCTCAAGTCGATCAGCGGCAAGAAGTCTTGGGTGCTGATTGGTCAGGTCGAAACAGAAATCGTGCAGGAAATCCTGGATTTGGGAACTGTGGCGCAACTGACAATTATTGCGCCTTGGGGCTTGTCGTGGAACGGGTTTGCTTGTGTGGACACAACGCAAGACGCTGATTTGCAGGCGCTTGACCGTGCATTTTATGCATTTCTCGAGTATTTCCGCGAACCCATTCTGTCGGGAAAGCTGCGTGTATACCGGGCGATGCCAGCCTTGATGCTGAAACTGTTCGAGGATCAAAGCGTTGGCGTCGTGATCATTCGCGGCGTCCGGGCAGAGCGTGTGATGCTGCAGCTACTGAGGCGAATAGACAGGGTTTTGGCACCAAGTGGAAGCATTGCTTTTACGTCTTATAGACGCGGCAAAGGTTCGTACTCGGGCATGTCCGCAGCAATTAACAGGTTTCTTGCGGGCAACGCTGCCAGCTATAGGATCACCAGCCTGGAACCACCGTGGCTTGGGATCGACAAATTACCTCCGCTCAATAAAGAATAAGCCAAGCTTCTGGCTCTTGCGCGGCTGACATGGTAGCGATCAAAAAAAGAATAAGGCTGGATGGACGCTGTTCGGTAGTGCCCGCCGCATAAGCAGAACGAGGTTGAGATGGCAAACGAACCCCAAATCATCGGTGCCGTGCCGGGGCATAAGGAAAAGCCTAAAGCCGACAAGGTTACCAAGCGCAAGAATACCAAGGAAGCGATCCGCCGCACGTTCTTGTCGCGCCTTCCCAAAGGGGGCGTAGCAGTTGAGATCGGTGTTTGGCAGGGTGAGTTCTCTCCGACCATTTTGAAACTGCTTGAGCCCAGTCAGCTGTTTCTTATCGATCCGTGGAAACACATCGGGGAAGAGTCGCACACCACTGCGTTTGTCGGCCGAACCGAAGATGAAAAGATGGAGGCCATCTTCCAGAAGGTGGTCAAATCTTTTGAAAAAGAGATCGAAGAAGGCAAGGTTGGCATTATCCGAGACTTTTCTGTCCCTGCGCTCGAATTGTTCGATGACGAAAGCATTTCGTTTGCCTATGTCGATGGCGACCACTCCTATGAAGGCGTGACTGCCGACCTCGTGGCGCTGTTTCCCAAGATCAAGCCCGGCGGGATCATGGCCTTTGACGATTACCACCGTCGCGGATGGTGGGGTGACGGCGTGATCCGTGCGGTGAATGAGTTTCTGGGCAAACATCCACGTGCCCTGCGTATCCGGGCTATTGCCGGCGCTCAGATCGCCATCGAAAAGATTGTGCCGCAGGATGACAGTAAAGGGCAAACTGGCTAAGCGGTAGGATCGAGTGACAACGATGGTCAAGCCTGAAAAAATTCTCATCACTGCGATGAAGAACGAAGGGCCCTATATTTTGGAATGGGTCGCCCATCACAAGGTGTTGGGGTTCGACAGAATAATCGTCTACACAAATGACTGTACGGACGGCACAAACCAAATACTGCGCCGTTTACAAGACTTGGGCCATGTCGAGTTTCACAAAAATCGCGTTGGAACAGGCGGTATTCATCGTTCCGCCCTTAGGCAGGCGCGCCGTTTGCCAGTGGTGAAAAACGCCAAATGGATTCACGTGGGCGATGCGGATGAATTTCTGAATATCCACGTTGGTAATCACAAAGTTGATGATCTGATCGAAGCAACGCCCGGTGTCGACGTCATCTCGATCCCGTGGAAGATTTTTTCCAACAACGGTCGACATGTGTTGCGCGATATGCCCATCACGCAGCAGTTCTTTGATGGTGAGTTGGACTATGAACAGGGCGGGGCCGGGCGCCGATTTGTAAAATCCATGTTTCGACAGGGCGATGTGTATCTACGCTATGGATTGCACAACCCTCATCCCAGAGCCGAGTTTCAGGCGGCCGTCTTCAGGTCGGTCCCAGGTGGCCACGCAAAGGAACCGGCACCCTTCGGCAATCACGTCGCACCTCCGTTTGGTTTCGAAGTCGCGCAAATCAACCATTATGCGGTTCGGTCCACCCAGGCTTATCTGGCCAAGCGCAGCCGGGGCAGGGCGAACCACTCGTCTCAGACCCTTGGAACGGACTATTGGGATCGCTGGAACCGAGGTGGTGCGCAGGACGCAACGATCTTGCGATACAAGGATGAGGTAGACGCCGTGTTGGAAGAGTTCCGCGCAGATGACCGCCTCAAACGGTTACACAGAAAATCGTTCCGTTGGCATAAGGCACTGATTAACGATCTTCTGAAGCAACCTGACTATCATGAACTGTACCAGAAACTGCTCGCCAAACCGGCTGTGGAATTCGTCAAGAAGGACCGTACTGTGCGGGAACGACTTTCAGCAGAGCCCATTCCTGTGCCCGATGAACATCGATCAGAATCCTAACAGACCCCCCCTCGGAGAATATTGAAATGGCTGCGGATCGCTCTCTGCCGACGATTGGGATGCTCTGGATGGAAGGGCGTCTGAGTTTTCTGGAACAGATGTGCATGTTGTCCTTTGTCGAACAAGGGCACAGAGTGGTTCTGTTTCACTACGGTCAGGTGGAAAACGTGCCTTCTGGTGTCGAATTGGTATCTGCCAACGAGGTGCATGAGCCGAAACAGTTCATTATGAACAATCAATTCAAAACACCTGTACCGCAATCTGACATTTTCAGACTTCAGTTGATGAAAAAGACGGACTTCCTGTGGTGTGACACGGATGTTGTGGCGCTGGCTTCGATCCCAAAAATAGATCATATCTTTGGCTATTACAACCGAGACACGATTTGCAATGCTGTGATGCGGCTGCCAGCCGACAGTCCGGCGCTAGACGCGTATATCGACTACAGCAAGGACCCGTACCCCATCCGCCCTTGGGTTGAAGGAGAAGAACGGGAAGAGCTGGAGCGCATGAAGAGTGCTGGAGAGTTGCCGCACGCTTCAGATCAGGAACACAGTGTTTACGGTCCGGGCGTTATGACCTGGTATCTGCGTCAACACGATGAGTTGAAGCATGCCAGCCCAATCCCCGTGTTTTATCCGCTACCGTTCCGTCAGGCAGGGCAAGCCAACGACATTCACGTTCGAGAATTCAGAGAGACCTATATCAAGGAAAATACTCTTGCCGTGCATTTGTGGGGCCGCCGAATGCGGTGGTGGATCGCCAATGGGATCAAACGGCATTCCTTCCTCGACAGGCGCCTGCGGAACTTAGGCATCCGCGCCAGCGATGCGCCTTTGCCGCGCCATGGCAGAAAAGGACCCAAGCCGATCGAGTTTCCGGCAAATTTGCCTGGGCTTCGCGCAACAACCGAAGATATTCGAAAGGCTACGGGTGGGGCAATGTCAACGGCCTTGCTGTCCGACCGGGAAGACTATCTGAAGGCAGCACAGGCCGAGTTGGACAAGATCACTGCTGGCAATCTCTTTGGTGTAAACGACCCACCGCCTCAGGGGTTTTTGCGAGGCTGGGATCACTACCGCAGCGATGCAGCGCGGCTGAATGCGCTCGCGTTGGCTATGTTCAATTTCGCCGAAAGCCATCGCCATCTACCCGATCTCTGTGACCCAAGCACATTTATGGAAAAGCTGTTGGTCATGAAGCTTTTGGGGGCTGTCCCACAAGCGTTCATCGCCGACAACGACATGGCTTTTGAAAGGCTGCCGGATCGCCTGACCGTGCCTAATCGAGTGTGGCATGCACATGTTCCGGGCTTGCCGGACAAGCTTGAATGCGAGCCTGGGCAGTATAGCCTGAAAGGCTCAGCCAGCGCATCGCACCAGATTTCTCTGTCGCTTCCAATGGACGATGCTAAGCGTAATGAGGCGAACGCTCAGATGGCGGCGTGGCACAAGACCAAAACGCCAGAGGGTTTTTGGACCGGTGATTGGTGGCGCGTTACCAGCAAGCCATCCTATTGGATCGAACAAGATCAGACTGTTGGTGAACAGTCTGTCACTGAATGGCAGTTCTGGGTAATTGCCGGGCGCGTGACTTTGGTGCAGGTAGATCGAGACAGCGCGCGCGGACGCATTCAGATGTTACACGACCGCGAATACAATTATCTGGCCCAAGAGCTTTTTTTCCCTAGCAGTTCGGATACAGAGCCGCAGCCTGCGCAATTCAATGACATGATTCAGATCGCTGAAACCCTGGCAAAAGATGTCGAATTCGCCAGAATAAACTTGTGCTTGGTCGGGGAAAAGATCTGCTTGCGCGAAGTTGCTTTGTCTCCAACTGCGGGAAAGCAGAAGATACGCTCAGATGCGCTGGATCAGCAATTGGGCGCTGCATGGGTCGGAACATCTTTGTTTCCAAACGCCAGTTAGCCTGCGTTAAAGATCCAGTAGGCGGATCAAATGTTGCTCAGGCTCATTCAACAGCAATCTCTTGGCGCAGCTTTCCGGTCGTTTTGTCAAAGATCAGAACACGGTTGTCATCCGTGACAACTGCATACCAGTTAGAGCCGATGGTCAGCGCCTGGGCCTTCGCGCCGTCCGGCAACTCGATCTGATCCGGAAGGGTGGGGGTGCGGTCCGATAGGCGGATGACAATCAGGGCGAATGTCACTAGAACCCCGCCAATCATCACCGCGGTCAACAACATGACCATCCGCCGCAGCAATCGCAGCTGCGGTGTTTCCTGCGGTTCTTGGGGTTCGGAAGGGACAGTCATGGGCACCCGCCAGATTGAGTTTCAGATCGCGGCTGATCCGCCGTCACGCCTTGATAAGGCGCTTTCGAGGGATGTGCCAGACGGTGAAAACCTGTCGCGCACCAGGTTGGCGCGTCTGATCGAAGAGGGTGCGGTTCAGATCGACGGGCGCGAAGCACGTGACCCTAAGGCAAAAGTCTCGGAAGGAGCACATATTACCATCGTCGTGGCCGAGGCCGAAGACAGCCATATCGGCCCCGAAGACATCCCGCTTGAGGTTGTCTTTGAAGATGCGGACGTAATCGTTGTGAACAAGCACGCAGGCATGGTCGTGCATCCCGCGCCGGGTTCGCCAAGCGGCACTCTGGTGAACGCGTTGCTGCACCATTGCGGGGATGATCTGTCAGGTGTTGGTGGGGTAAAACGTCCGGGCATCGTGCATCGGATCGACAAGGAAACCAGTGGCCTTTTGGTGGTGGCAAAATCGGACGCTGCACACCACGGCCTGGCCGAGCAATTCGCAGCCCATAGTGTCGAACGGTATTACCGCGCCGTGTGCTACGGAGTGCCGGACGCAAACGATCCACGTTTGCGCGGTGTCAAAGGCGTCAGTTTCGAACCCGGCAACATCATGCGCGTGACCACGCAGCTTGCGCGGCACAAGACAGACCGTCAGAGGCAGGCGGTTCTGTTTCACGGGGGGCGCCACGCAGTAACGCGTGCACGGGTTGTTGAGAGTTTTGGTACACCCGCAGGGCTGGCCTTGATCGAATGCTGGCTGGAAACCGGACGCACCCATCAGATCCGTGTGCATATGGCTCATGCAGGGCATGGGCTGGTCGGAGACCCAGTTTACGGCGGCAAGCGCAAGCTGTCTGCCAAGGCGTTTTCGCTTTCGGCTGCTGAATCTGTCCGCGATTTCCCGCGTCAGGCCCTTCATGCAGCGGTTTTGGGCTTCGAACACCCGGTGACCGGCGAAAACCTGCGGTTCGAGGCTGACCTGCCGCAAGATATGAAATCCCTGATTGCAGGGCTGCGCAAACCAGTGTCACAATAAGCAAAGTCCCGTGAGAAAGAGTTTCTTATCTTCCCTTAACAGAAGTTTAATTTCAGACTGATAACAGCACCTCTTGAATAGGCAGGGTTCCTTACCCATATCCTATGTTAAAGACTTAAACATTTGTCGGAGGGACATCATAATGGCAAACTACGCAAATCTCCCCGCACCGACGCCCGAGGGCGGCCTGAATCGCTATATGCAGGAAATCCGCAAGTTTCCCCTGCTGGAGCCGGAAGAAGAATACATGCTGGCCAAGCGCTGGGTCGAAGAGCAGGACACCGAATCCGCGCATAGGATGGTGACATCTCACCTGCGTCTGGCAGCCAAGATCGCCATGGGCTATCGCGGCTATGGCCTGCCGCAGGCCGAAGTGATTTCCGAGGCAAATGTGGGCCTGATGCAAGCGGTCAAACGGTTTGATCCTGAAAAAGGCTTCCGGTTGGCGACCTATGCCATGTGGTGGATTCGCGCCTCGATTCAGGAATATATCCTGCGGTCGTGGTCATTGGTGAAGCTGGGTACAACCTCGGCTCAGAAAAAGCTGTTCTTCAACCTGCGCAAGGCCAAGGCTCGTATCGGCGCGTTGGAGGAAGGCGATCTGAGACCGGAAAATGTCGCTCAAATCGCCAATGATCTGGGTGTGACCGAAGAGGAAGTCATCAGCATGAACCGCCGTATGTCCGGTGGGGATGCCTCGCTGAACGCGACCGTTGGGTCCGAAGGCGAGGGCACGATGCAATGGCAGGATTGGCTGGAAGATGAAGATGCCGATCAGGCGGGTGACTATGAGGCGCGCGATGAATTGGAAGCCCGCCGCGAGTTGCTGACCGCAGCACTGGATGTTCTGAACGATCGGGAAAAGGACATCCTGACCCAGCGCCGGTTGATGGATCAGCCGGTGACACTGGAAGAGCTGAGCACGCAGTACAACGTCAGCCGCGAACGTATCCGTCAGATCGAGGTGCGCGCGTTTGAAAAACTGCAAAAGAAAATGCGGGATCTGGCCCGTGAAAAAGGCATGCTGGCAACCAGCTGACCGAAAAACCAGCCCGCAATCTCTGCGGGCTGGTTTGTTTCGCTTCAAACGAAAACAAAATCGTCTTCCGAGAGCTGACCTGGGCGAACACCAGTCAGTACGATGCTGTCGCCATCGTCCAATTCAATCTCTGTGCGCAAGAACCCACCAGAGATGTCGTCTTCGATATCTTCATAGCTGGTAATCCCGTCATATCCGGACAGATCAATCTTGTCTTTGCCAGCGCGAAAATCGAGGATCAAGTCGTCCCCACCTCCGTTCTCCATGACGAAAGTATCCTTGCCGCGTCCGCCGATCAGGATGTCATCGCCAGCACCGCCATCGATCAGGTCAGCGCCGCGACCTCCGTAGATTTTATCGTGGCCATCATCGCCGCGCAAAATATCCTTGCCGCGCCCGCCAAAAACGATGTCATTCCCGTCGCCGCCAAGAGCTACGTCATTGCCTTTACCCGCTTTGATAACATCGCGACCACCACCGCCATGGATGAAATCCTGACCCTTCCCGGTGAAAATGAACTCGTCAGTGTCATCACCCAGAATGAAATCGGTATTTTTCTGACCCAGTATGCTTGATACCGATACCGGAAGCAGCACGCCGTCCAGCACGTGAATGATCCCATTGGACGCATCCACGTCAAATGCAACCAGGTTTGGGTCAGTAATAGCAGCGTCCGCATCAACCAAGCTCGGTGGTGACGTTTCCAGGTTCAGTTCAAGAGATGATCCCAGAAGGGTGTTAATCTCAGCACCGTTACCCAGCGCAACCACGGCGTCCTTGGTGAATTCTCCGTCAACCACATGGTACTTGAGGATATCGGTCAGCAAGGGCAAAGGATCTCCGCCACCAAGAAGCGTGAGTGCCTTGACGATAAAATTCAGCGCTTCCGCCTCGTCATCGCCCGCGAAGCCAAGGGTTTGGGCCAAATTTATGAACGCTGAATCCTTCGGTGCTAAGACCGTCAAATCCACTTCAGGGCTATCCAATGTTCCGACAAGCCCTGCTGCAATCGCTGCTTCACGCAATATGTCAAAGTCATCCGGGTTTTCGTCAAAGGTGCCCGGCGCGCCGCTGTTCAGGACAATCCCGGTTATGGTTTGCTGATCCTTGGTTGTCGTCTGCATATCCATCGTTTTTGGTTTCTCCCACCCAATTGGTTACGTCTGATCAAGACAAGCGGCAGACATAATTGCGCTGCGCACTTGTCGATATGTTTGCTACGGGCAGACACGGAAACGGATCAGGAAAAGTGAATAAGTGGCGGCGGGCCAGCTTGCATGCTACGGGAAAGGCGTGCTTTATTTCGATGACATTTTGAAAGCGTCACATCGTTTATTCTTGCGATGATTGAACAAATTGGCGTGGACAAATAGGGAGGGCGCGATGCAAAGACCTGTTCAGTTTGGCGTTTTGGGGGCCGCGAAATTTGCGCGGGAATATATGGCGCCAGCGATCCATTCCGCCTACGGCGCGCAGTTGGCGGCCCTGGCGACCTCTGACGCGGCAAAGGCGGACCCTTTTCTGTCTTTTTGCCCTGACCTCCAAGTTCACAACAGTTACGACGCGTTGTTGGCGGACCCAGGGATAGACGCAATCTACATCCCTCTGCCCAATCATTTGCACGTCGAATGGAGCCTGAAGGCCCTTGACGCTGGTAAGCACGTGCTATGCGAAAAGCCGATGACTATGCGCGCAGATGAGTTCGACGCGTTGATCGCCAAACGCGATCAAACCGGCCTGCTTGTGGCCGAAGCTTACATGATCGTGCATCACCCCCAATGGCAATTGGCCCGTGATCTGATCGCGGATGGGGCCATCGGGAATTTGGTGCATGTGACCGGTGCGTTCAGTTTTGACAATCGGGCGGATACCGGGAACATCCGTAACCGCGCTGAAACCGGCGGCGGCGGTTTGCGGGATATCGGCGTCTATGTGATCGGCGGTGCACGCTTTGCCACCAGGGAAGAGCCCGTGTCCGTAAAATCTGCAATCCGTTGGCAGGATGACATCGATGTCTTTACGGAAATCCGGGCCCAGTTCCCGGGGTTCACCTATTCCGCCTACGTATCCATTCGCGCGCACCCTCATCAGGAAATGGTGTTCCATGGCGAGCAGGGCCTGATCCGCCTGACAACCCCTTTCAATGCCCGAGTGTTCGGCGAGGCACGAGTCGAACTGCATCGTCCAGGGCTAGAGGTTCAGATCACCCGTTTCCCCGGTGCGGACCACTACAAACTACAGGTCGAGGCGTTCTGCCGTTCGGTCCGCGAAGGGGTGGACTATCCCTGTCCACTGGAGTTTTCGCGCAGCACGCAAGAGATGATCGACCGCGTATTTGTCGGCGCAGAGCCGCTGTAACTTGCTAAGCGGCTCAAGCACCGGCTATCGTATCCTCCTGTGTTTCAGGAGGTGAGCCATGGCCGGAGGTTGGGCGCGTGACGGCGCGGTAAGCGAACAGATCGAAGCGTCGATTTCGGATGAGCTGGCGCGGATGCAGGCACAAAAGCGGCCTTTGGGGGAAAGCCTGACACATTGTGCGGAATGCGAAGAACCCATTCCCGAAAAGCGACGCATCGCACTGCCGGGCGTCAAACTTTGCCTCGATTGCCAGCAAGAACGCGATGGCGCGTTCAAATTGAGGGGTGGAGTGAATCGTCGAGGTTCGAAAGACAGTCAGTTGAAGTAATCGGAACAAAGCGATGCTCAGCACCAAACTGACGCAAAATGGTCTGGTTCTGGGATTCCTGGCAGCGCTCCTTTGGGGCACGCACAGCGTTATTGTACGTTATCTGACCAGCGATCTGGGCGGGCTGCAAATCGCTGTAACACGTCTGTTTGTCGCCGCTCTGGCGATCTATTGCATGTTACGTGTGATGCGGGTTTCAGTATCGATTAAGTTGGGCGATTGGAACTTTCGGCTCGCAGTCTTGTCGACGGTGATCAACTACATCCTATTCCATGTTGGCCTTGAATACACAGGCGCGGCAAGTGCCATGGTACTGGAGAATACTGCTCCGTTCTTTGTTCTGATTTTCTTGTATTTCTTTTCCGACACGCAGGTGACACGTGCAGATGTCTTGGCCACGGCGCTGGCAATTCTGGGAGTTTTCCTAACAGTTTACCGGGATTTTCAGGGCGGCGGAGACCCTTTTTATGGCGATCTTCTGGAAATCGGAGCCGGGCTAAGCTGGGCAGTGTTTCTAGTTTCCAGCAGCCGTGCAATGCGCAGCTCAAAATCAACAGAAGAGCGGTTGAACTTCCTTTTCGGTATTTTCCTGTGCGCGGGCGTGCTGTTGCTGCCGTTGGCAGCTTTTTTGTTTAAGCTGCCAACAGCCAACGACGTCTTGTTTTTGACCTTGTTAGGCGTCCTGCCTACCGCATTGGCCTATTACCTTTGGTATGAGGCGGCCGCTCGGGTTTCAACCTTGACAGCCACGTTGATGTTCGCGGCGTCCGTCGTATTTACTTTCATCAACTCAGCCTTGTTTTTGGGGGCCACAATCACTCCAATTGCGGCCCTTGGGGCTGTTTTGATTATCCTGGCCATATTCCTTACAACCAAGAACCAAAAATGATCAGCCTTCCATCGCCTCCAGCTCGTCAATAAAGCCAGAAATCATCGACAGGCCCTTGTCCCAGAACTTCGGGTCGCTCGCGTCCAATCCGAATGGGGCCAGCAGTTCCTTGTGATGCTTCGATCCGCCCGCGCGCAACATTTCGAAATACTTGTCTTCGAACCCGTCCGCTCCGCTTTCGTAAACCGAATAAAGCGCGTTCACGAGGCCATCACCGAAGGCGTAGGCGTAGACATAGAAGGGTGAGTGGACAAAATGCGGGATGTAGGCCCAGAAGGTCTCGTACCCGTCCATGAATTCAAATGCCGGGCCAAGGCTTTCGGCCTGAACGCTCATCCACAATGCGTTGATGTCATCCGGGGTCAGTTCGCCTTCGCGACGGGCCGCATGTAGCTTGCATTCAAAATCGTAGAATGCAATCTGGCGGACCACGGTGTTGATCATGTCCTCAACTTTACCGGCCAGCAGCACCTTGCGCTGTTCCGGGGTTTCGGCTTGATCCAGCATCTTGCGGAAGGTCAGCATTTCGCCAAAGACCGAGGCTGTTTCAGCCAGCGTCAGCGGGGTAGAGGACAGCATCTCACCCTGATCGGCGGCCAGCACCTGATGCACGCCATGGCCCAGCTCATGCGCCAGGGTCATCACATCACGTGGTTTGCCCAGATAGTTGAGCATCACATAGGGGTGGACATCAGTGACTGTCGGGTGCGCAAAAGCACCTGGCGCTTTGCCAGGCTTCACCGCCGCGTCGATCCAGCCCTTTGAGAAGAACGGCGATGCGATCTCGCCCATGCGTGGGTCGAAGGCATTGTAAGCGTCCATGACGGTCTTTTCGGCTTCGTCCCAATTGACGACGCGTGTGTCTTCCATGGGCAAGGGCGCGTTGCGGTCCCAGACCTGCATCACATCCAGACCGAGCCATTTGCGCTTCAGCTCATAATAACGGTGGCTCAGCTTGGGGTAGGCGGCCACAACTGCCTCGCGCAGCGCTTCGACCACTTCGGGCTCTACATCGTTTGACAAGTGACGCCCGGTCTGCGCGGTGGGCATTTTACGCCAGCGGTCGACGATTTCCTTTTCCTTGGCCTGTGTGTTGTGAACACGGGCAAAGGTTTTGATGTTGTCCTGAAACACCGATGCCAGTTCCCGCGCAGCCGCTTCGCGCTTAGAGCGATCCTGCTCGGTCAACAGGTTCAGGGTGCCTTCGATATTCAGCTCTTCGCCGTCAACGTCAAAGGTCAGTCCAGCTATGGTTTCATCAAACAGACGTTCCCACGCATCACCTACAACGCCCAGATCGTGCAGGAATTTTTCCAGCTCATCGGACAGCTGGTAAGGCTTCATCGCTCTGATGCGGCGGAAAACGGGCTCGTAGCGTGCCAAATCGGCATTGGCGTCGAAATGAGCCTTTAGCACATCGTCGTCGATACGGTTGAGTTCCAGAGTGAAAAAAACCAGCGGCGTGGTGAAAATCGTGATTTTTTCCTGCATGTCTGACAGGAACTTGGCGCGCTCGGAATCCGTGGTCAGTTGATAATAGCGCAGACCAGCAAAGGACATGATGCGTCCGGCAATGGAATTGATCTTTTCATTGCGCTGTACACAATTCAGCAAGCCGGCTGCGTCCAGCTCGGCCAGTTTGCCTTCGTAATCCGCGGCAAAGGCGCCGCATTCGCCTTCCAGCCAGCCCAGGTCACGCTCAAGCTCGGGCGCTTCTTCCGAGGTGTAGAGATCGCTCAGATCCCATTCCGGAAGGTTACCAAGGTTGTCGGCACCGCCCATTGCGTTTGCGTCACGGACGGGAAAGGGAAGGTCGCGCATGGATCACCTTTTGTAGATATCTTTTGCAAACATCTAGGGCCGGCGCGACCGGATCACAAGCGGACAGTCCTTTGAGTGGGCAAAGGGGCCGATCTTTTCAGCCCACGGCCTAGCCGGTTGGGTTGGACTGAAAATGCGCGGCCAGCTGATCCAGAACCGGACCGCGCACTTCCAGTGCCTCCATCAACACTTCATGCTCGCCATCCGGGATTTCGACAAGCGTGCCGTTTGGCCAGTTTTCCATACGTGTGCGTATCGCCTTGCGGTCGACGATCTGTTCGTGGCTGCCCAGAAAGGTCAGGCAAGGTGTGTCTGGGGCGGGGTGTTCCATCAGCCAGGTGCATTCGTCCAGCGACTCGCGCAGCCAAAGGTTTGAAGGCGCACCAAGCGCCAGTTCGGGATGGGCCTTTAGTTGATCCTGCATCATCTTAAACATCGCCGCATCGCGGGTCAGCATGTTGCCTTCAAACGGTTGCGACAGGACATAGCTTTCCAGGGTTGTGGTCGGAGGTGTCTTTTCACCAAGACCAAGCGCCGTACCCCAATAGGCTGTCACACGACTGAGGGGTTTCATAACCGGGGTGAAGAAAATACCCCACATCGGTCCGGTGAAAGCACAGGCGGCAAAGCACTTCTGCTCTATCACGGCGCGTAACCCAATAGCACCGCCCATTGAGTGTCCGATCACATGCCAGGGTTTCGGCAGATCCAGCGCACGGGCAAGATCTAGCGTCGCCTGAACGTCATGCTGGTAGTCTGTAAACTGATCGACATGGCCAATACGAGGGTTGTCCAGCAAACGGTCCGCCAGGCCCTGACCGCGCCAATCAACCGCCAGCATGGCAAAGCCGCGTTGGATGAACTCGGCTGCGGTGCTTCCGTATTTCTCGATATATTCGGTTCGACCGGGAAACATCAGCACCGTGCCATGCGCATCGCCTTCGGGTCGCCAATGACCCACACGGATTCGAATCTGGTCAGAAGTCATCAGCCAGTGGGCGCTCCCACCGGCGGGACCGCCGGCCACGTCTTCAAAAAAAGGGGCCGGCGTCAATTCCATCAGGCCAACACCGATGCGAGTTTCATAGCAACGCCCATGTCGCCATCAATGGTCAGCTTGCCCGACATGAAAGCACCCGTAGGGTTCAGCTCACCGCTGAGGATTTGCTCGAACGTTTCGGCGTCAGCGCTCATTGTAACGTCCGCATCATCGTCACTGACGCGCGCGCCGTCTGCGTCCAACACGATTGCGCCCAGATCGGCGATAGCAAACTTGGCCGAGGCGTCGAATGCGCCGCCTTCCAGTTTTTCATTCAGCGCGGCTGCCGCCTTTTCAAGAATCTCGCTCATGCTTTTCCTCATTTTGTTAGTGCGCCGTGAATGGACATCCCCGGTCGCAACGCTACACTGACGATTGTTATGAGCATTGCAATCCACAATCTCAAAGGTACCGTTGCGGCACTTGTTGTCCTAGTCACGTTTTCCACCAGTTGCTTCGCGCAACAGGCGGATTTGCGGGATGAAGACGCGCTGCTGCAGCAACTGGCCCAATCCACGCCCGAACAGGCTATGGCTCTGGATCGGCAGTTGCAGGCGCTGTGGGCACAGTCCGGTTCAGCTTCGGCGGATCTGTTGTTGGAACGAGGGCGCGAAGCGCTTGAAAACGGAGACGTAGACGCCGCATTGGATCATCTGACAGCGTTGACAGATCACGCACCCGAATTTGCGGAAGGCTGGCATGTACGTGCCTCGGCTTTTTTCGGAATTGAACGGTTCGGAATGGCGGCTGCTGATCTGGAGCATGCATTGACCCTCAACCCCAACCACTATGAGGCAATATATGGGCTGGGTTTGATCTTTGAGATTATCGGAGAGCCTCAGAAAGCCTATGACGCGTATTCGCGGGCCTTGGCTATACATCCCCATCATGAAGAAGTAACCAATGCGGTGAATCGACTGAAGCCTCAGGTTGAAGGCGCAGCGCTGTAAGGTCTGGGGCAGGGGGCAATGGTGAGCGGGTCATCCCGAGTAGTGGCCGTATTGGGCCCGACAAACACAGGTAAAACCCACTACGCAATCGAACGGATGCTGGGATACCGCACCGGCGTGATTGGTTTGCCGCTGCGTCTGCTGGCGCGCGAAGTCTATGATAAGATCGTTGCCATTCGTGGCCCGTCGGTTGTGGCCTTGGTAACGGGTGAAGAGCGCATCGTGCCGCCGCGCACCCAGTATTGGGTCTGCACGGTCGAGGCCATGCCTGAAGGCATGGGGGCAGATTTCGTTGCGATCGACGAAATCCAACTTTGTGCCGATCCCGAACGCGGCCACGTCTTTACAGATCGTCTGCTGCGATCCCGTGGCACGAACGAGACGCTTTTCCTAGGCTCTGACACTATGCGCGGCCCCATCGCGGCGCTTGTTCCCGAAGTGCAATTCGTAAGGCGCGAACGGATGTCTCAACTGGTCTATTCTGGGTCAAAGAAGATCAGCCGGATGCCTGCACGCAGCGCCATTGTCGGATTTTCGGTCGACAATGTTTATGCCATCGCGGAATTGCTGCGCCGTCAGAAAGGGGGGGCGGCCGTTGTAATGGGGGCGCTCAGCCCACGAACGCGGAATGCTCAGGTTGACCTCTATCAAAACGGCGAAGTCGATTATCTGGTTGCCACCGACGCCATTGGGATGGGGCTGAACCTGGATGTGAATCATGTCGCGTTTTCATCTCTGACCAAATTTGATGGCCGCCGGATGCGCCCACTGGCCCCGAATGAACTGGCGCAGATTGCGGGCCGGGCCGGTCGCGGGATGTCTGATGGCACCTTTGGTGTGACGGGCGAGGCCCCGCCGCTGGACGAAGGTGTGGCGCAGGCCATCATGGACAGCCGCTTTACGCCGATGAAAAAGCTGAACTGGCGGAATGCCGCCTTGCGGTTCGGCTCCATCGACGCGCTGATCACTTCGCTTGAGGTCAGCCCAAATGATGAGCATCTGATCAAAGCGCGCCCTGCGGATGACCTGAACGCGCTCAAATCTCTTTCGCAAGTGACCGAGGTCGTAGCCCGCGCCAGCGATCCGCAATCCATCCGTTTGTTGTGGGACGTGTGCCGAATCCCCGATTTTCGCGGCATCAGCCACGCAGAACACGCCAGCTTGCTTGAAGTGATCTATGGTCACCTGCACGAGCGCGGATCGATCCCGGATGATTTTATGGCGCGGCAGATTCGCCGTATCGACCAGACCCAGGGTGACATTGATACGTTGTCCAAAAGGTTGGCATATATTCGCACTTGGACATATGTTGCGCAACGAAACGGCTGGGTCCGTGACGAATCGCATTGGCGTGACGAAACACGCACTGTAGAAGACAGACTGTCAGACGCGTTGCATGATCGTTTGACTCAAAGATTTGTGGACCGGCGTACATCTGTTTTGCTGCGCCGGCTCAAACAGAAGGAGGCCCTTTTGGCCGAAGTAAATGACAAGGGTGAAGTGACCGTCGAAGGCGAATTCGTCGGTCGTCTGGAAGGGTTCCGGTTTACACCGGACAAAAGCGCGCAAGGGACCGAGGCAAAAGCTTTGAAATCGGCTTCTTTGCAAGCACTCGCGCCGCAATTCCATCTGCGCGCCGATCGCTTCTACAATGCGCCCGATACCGAAATTGATTTCACGGATCAGGGTGGCCTGATGTGGGGCGAATACGCCGTCGGCAAGCTGGTTGCCGGGGCAGAGCCTCTCAAGCCAATGGTCGAGGTTTTTGTGGATGAGGCCGCAGGGCCGGATGTCGAACAGAAAGTGCAGCGCCGGTTGCAGCATTTCATCGACCGCAAGGTCGCTGCGCTGTTCGAGCCGCTGCTGAACTTGTCGCGCGACGAAGAACTGACGGGACTGGCGAAGGGCTTTGCCTTTCGCATGGTAGAAGCCTTGGGCGTTCTGCCACGCGGTCAAGTCGCGCAAGAGGTCAAGGATTTGGATCAGGATGCCCGTGGCGCGCTGCGCAAGCATGGCATCCGGTTTGGCCAATTCACGATCTTCATGCCGCTGCTGCTGAAACCCGCGCCAACACGCCTGCGTCTGGTGCTGTGGGGCTTGTCCAGCGGTTTGCAGGAATTCCCCGAAGCGCCGCCTCCGGGTCTGGTCACTGTGCCCGTCGCCAAGGACGCGCCGCAGGGCTATGACACTATGTGCGGCTACCGCGATGCGGGCGAACGTTCGATCCGGATCGACATGTTGGAACGTCTGGCTGACATGCTGCGTGCCGAAGACAGCCGGGGAGGGTTCGAAGCCAAGCCGGACATGCTGTCGATCACCGGCATGACGTTGGAACAATTCGCAGACCTGATGCAGGGCCTGGGCTACAAGGCCGAGCGTGGCGAGCGCGAAAAACTCAAACAGGCGCCGGTGGAAACATCTGCGACTGAGTCTTCTGATCAAGCCAGCGCGCAAGAAACGCCAACTGCAGAAGTTGCAACCGACGAGGTTGCAGCACCCGCCGAGGCATCAGACGAGGCCGCGACAAGCACCGAGGCGGCAGCCGAGGCACCAGCGCCTGACGCCGCACCGGATGAGCCCGAGGTTGAGGTTTTCTATACCTTCACCTGGGGCCGTCAACGCCAGCAAAACCGTGGCCCGCGCCGCGAGCAGGGGCAGGGCAAAGGCAAGCCCCGTGGCAAACCCCAGGACGGTCGCGGCAAGCCGCACGGCAAGAAGGGCGGCAAACCTCAGGGTGCCAAGACCTTCTCGTCACGGCCTCCGAAAAAGGAAAAGGCCATTGATCCCGACAACCCATTCGCTGCGGCGCTTATGGGTTTGAAAGACGGCAACTGACACAAGATGGCCGAGGCCAAGCTGCGGATCGACAAATGGTTGTGGCAGGCGCGGTTCTTCAAGACCCGTAGCCTGGCAGCCAAGCAGGTCAGTGGCGGCCATGTCCGATTGAACGGAAACCGGGTGCTCAAACCGGCGCAAGCCGTGGCATCCGGAGACGTTCTGACCTTTCCCCAGGGCCGTATCGTGCGGGTTGTGCGTGTAGAAAAACTGGGCGAACGCCGCGGTCCGGCCCCCGAGGCGCAAACGCTGTACTTCGATATGACGGAAAAACAGGACGTGCCTCCTAAAAATCCGGGGTTCGAAGGAAAAGGTCGTCCAACCAAGAAGGATCGGCGCGCTCTTGATCTTTCTCGCACAGAAGATCGCTGATCCCATCTTGAAGAGCGGGCCAGACTGAATTAGCTAGTCGAACGAACCGCAAACGGGAATCCGCTCATGACCTATGTTGTCACCGAAAACTGTATCGCCTGCAAATACACAGACTGCGTCGAAGTGTGCCCGGTGGACTGTTTCTATGAAGGTGAGAATACATTGGTTATTCACCCGGACGAATGCATCGACTGTGGTGTTTGTGAACCGGAATGCCCGGCAGACGCAATCCGCCCGGATACTGAGCCGGGAATGGAGCAATGGGTTGAGTTCAATCGCAAGTTCTCGGAACAGTGGCCGGTGATTGTTACAAAGAAAGACCCGCTTCCCGACGCTGAAGAGCGCGACGGTGAAGAGGGTAAGATGGAGAAGTATTTCTCTGAAGCACCTGGCGAAGGCGGCTAAGCGATTCGCGAAGAAAGCGCACGGCACAGCGCGAAGATCTTGAAATAAAGCATTGTGCGCGCAGGTAATTCGAATATTTTCCTTTGGGTAAACTTTCGGGTGTCGTATTTTTGTGATATACTCAGTTTTCATATGATGACCGAGATTGGGATGCGCTCCGTAAGTATGCTCGCTTTGGAGTACTGAATTTATAACAGAAACGCCGCCTGACGGGGCTGAGACAGTCCCGGCACGTGGTGCTTTTGTTGTCTGTGTCCCGGTCCGTAAGCAAGGAAAAAACTGAATGACAAAGTCGAAAAAGCTTGAGTTCCGCCCCAACGACTATGTTGTCTATCCCGCCCATGGCGTGGGTCAGATCATCTCGATTGAGGAGCAGGAAGTTGCGGGTTTCTCGCTCGAGTTGTTCGTCATCTCATTTGAGAAAGACAAAATGACACTGCGGGTGCCGACCAACAAAGCAACCGAATCCGGTTTGCGGTCGCTCAGCTCGCCAGATGTCATCAGCCAGGCGATGAAGACATTGAAGGGCAAGGCCAAGGTAAAACGCGCCATGTGGTCCCGCCGCGCCCAGGAATATGAACAGAAAATCAACTCGGGCGACCTGATCTCGATTGCCGAAGTTGTCCGCGATTTGCATCGCACCGACGATCAACGCGAGCAGAGCTATTCCGAGCGTCAGCTTTACGAAGCTGCTCTGGAACGCCTGACACGTGAGGTTGCAGCCGTGTCCGGTGCTGGCGAGGTTTCCGCCGCCAAGCAGGTAGACGAAGTCCTGACCTCGCGCGCCGCCTGATTGCAAGAGAATCGTGACTAAGGCCGCTCTAATTGGGGCGGCCTTTTTCGTGGCTTGGTGATTTGCACAACTGTCGTTAATTTCACTGTGTATGCAGCATGATACAGGATGGATATGAAGCAGACGCTGAAATACCTGTATATCGGGCACGACCCGATTTCGGTCTGGTTTCGTTATGGTCTGATCCTTTTCGACATTGTGTCGATCATCTTCTTTGTCGCCACCGCTCATTTTCCTCAGGGGTCGGGCGTCACGGTCGCAAGCCTGCTGATTGGCTTTGTGATTTTTTTGGATTTCTCAGCGCGGCTTTGGATCGCCAAGGACCGTTGGAAGCTGCTGCGCCAGATTTACACGCTGGCGGATATCGTTGTTATCGTCTCTCTGGTGCTTGATCCGTTCCTGACGGGTAACCTTGCGTTTTTGCGGATTCTACGCGCCTTGCGATTGATCCATTCCTACCACCTGCTGCGGGACTTACGACGCGACAGCAATTTCTTCCGCACCCACGAAGACGCGGTGATCGCCGCCATCAACCTGATGGTTTTTGTCTTCGCAACTTCGACCGCCGTTCTGGTGTTCTTTATTCCCGCAGATTCGCAAACGCCCTATATTGACGCACTCTATTTCACCATGGCGACCCTTACGACCACCGGGTTCGGCGATATCACCTTGCCTACGCCAGGGGGTAAGCTGTTCTCGGTTTTTATCATGGTGGTGGGTGTGGCGCTTTTTGTCCGGTTGGCGCAGGCGATTTTCATGCCTCAAAAGGTTCGCCACAAATGCCCAAGCTGCGGCTTATTCCGACATGACCCGGACGCTGTGCATTGCAAACACTGCGGCGGCACTTTGCGCATCGAAACCGGGGGTGCGTCTTAAACTAGCGCGGCGCAGACCAGCAGAAAGGTTATCTCGGACACCAATTGCGTGGCCCCAAGAATATCGCCGGTCTGGCCGCCGATCTTTTTCTTGGCAATGACGGCCAAAACTGCTGCGCTGGATGCCGCAAAACCCATCGCAGGTATTGCATCCACACCCATAAGAAGCAGGGCGAGTGCCACCGCCAGAACAAGTGCAGCGATGACGGAAATCGTCTGGGGTTTTCCGACGGAATGGCTCAGGCCCGATTTGCGGGCATGAGGTAATCCAGCCATCACTGCAGGCATCAACGCCCGCGAGACAATGCTGGCGGCTAAAACTGCGCCCACCGCATCAGCCGTCAGCAAAGCAGCGATAGCCGATATTCGAACCAGCTGAGACACGATCAGGGCAAGCACGCCGAAAGTCCCAATATGACTGTCCTTCATGATCTCCAACCGGCGGTCGCGGGTGAACCCGCCCCACAGGCCGTCGAACGTGTCCGCCAGGCCATCCTCGTGCATCGCCCCGGTTGTTGCGATCAGCGTGGCCAGTAAAAGACCGGCCGCCGCCAGAACAGGTAAACCCAGCGCCAGCGCGCCCCAGCCCACAAGGCATGCGAGTCCTGCAACCAGCAGACCGACAATCGGAAAGGCCCAGGTTGCCTGAGCTTGCCGAGAAAACACTGGATCCGGCAAACGCGGCAGGGGCAGGCGGGTGAGAAGGACCAGCGCCAGCCGAATATCCCGCAGAGAAAAGGGTTTCGTGTCGTTTTTATGCACGCCCGTGCCTTTCGGGGTCTTGTCGGTTTCGGTGCTTCGGTTAAACACACTGCACCACTCTGATGCAATGAGGCTTTTATGTTGCCTGAACTGAATGATTTGAATGCGTTCCGTGCTGCACTAGCTGCAGCTCCGGGTCCGGATGCCGCTGCGGTGCATGGCGCGGGTGAGCGTAACGGACAACTGACTAAACCGCCCGGCGCGTTGGGTCGGCTTGAGGATTTGGCGATCTGGTATGCGGGTTGGCGTGGGGATGCCCGCCCGCAAATTACCGCACCACAGGTCATCGTCTTTGCCGGAAATCATGGTGTTACGGCACAGGGCGTATCGGCCTTTCCGCCGGAAGTGACCGTCCAGATGGTTATGAACTTTGAACATGGCGGCGCGGCGATCAATCAGCTGGCCAAGGCAGCAGGCGCGACAATGAATGTGCATGCACTTGAGCTGGACAGACCCACTGTGGACTTCACCCAGGCCCCGGCCATGAGCGAAGAAGATCTGCTGAGTGCCTTGCGTACCGGTTGGCAGGCCGTTGATCCGAAGGCCGATCTGCTGGTTGTGGGCGAGATGGGTATTGGCAACACCACTCCAGCAGCGGCTATCGCCTGCGCACTGTTTGGTGGGGATGCCGAGGATTGGACCGGGCGTGGCACCGGTGTCGACGATGCAGGGCTGGCCAATAAAACCCGTGTCGTAGCAGAGGGCGTCGCGAAACATGCGTCAGAAGATGGCCTGGAGATTCTGCGCTGCCTTGGAGGGCGTGAGATTGCCGCGATGGCCGGGGCGATTGCCGCCGCGCGCGTGTTGCGCATTCCGGTCATTCTGGATGGGTTCATCTGCTCTGCTGCTGCGGCGTGCCTTTGGAAGCTGTCGCCTAGCGCGCTGGATCACGCTGTCGCGGGGCACCAAAGCGCGGAAGCGGCACATGGTGCCGTATTGTCTAGGCTGGGCAAAGACCCGCTGTTAAGCCTTGGTCTTCGGCTGGGCGAAGGATCTGGCGGGGCATTGGCGATCAACATCCTCAAAAGCGCCGTGGCCTGCCATTCAGGTATGGCCACCTTTGCCGAGGCTGGGGTATCCGACGGGTAATGACTTGCCTGACCCAATCGGGGTTTTGGGTCAGGCAGATTTCTTGGCGTGTTCTTCCGCCAGTTCGAGCAGCGCAGTTTCCAGATCCTTTTCCAGTTTCTGAGCGCGCTCGATGTATTTCTTGTTTTCGGCTGTTGGCAGGCCAGGAACCCACAATTCAGCCAAATCACGAACAGACGTCCTGTCGTGGTGGTAAAAGGTCTGTTCAGCTTGCGCGGCCTCATACTCACTCAGCCCTATATTCTCCAGTACATAACGGCCTGCGCGCAACGAGCTGTCGAACAGTTCGCGCACGATGTCGTTGGCACCAGCTTGGTACAGCTCGTACACGTGGGTCCGGTCGCGGGCGCGGGCGATGATGTGCAGGTCAGGGCGCTGTCGTCTGGCATAACTGACTAGTCGCGTGACTTGCTTGTGGTCATCCATCGCCGCCACGAGGACCGAGGCTTTTTCCAACCCCGCAGCGCGCAACAGTTCAGGACGCGTCGGATCGCCCAAAAAGCCTTTTACACCAAACCGGCGCATCAGCTGGACGGTTTCGATATCATGGTCCAGAACCACCGTTTTAAAGCCGCTGGCCCGCACCAGCCGGTTCACGATCTGACCAAACCGGCCAATGCCAGCAATGATCACTGGGCCTTTTTCGTCGATCTCATCAGGTTCAGGCTCTTTGGACGTATCGCTTATTTTTCGGGACAGAAGGTCATAGATGATGAACAGAAGCGGGGTGATCAGCATCGTCAGGGCAATGATCATCAGCAGTTTCTGTGACAGGTCAGGCGGGATAACGTTCTGCTGCGTCGAAAAGGCCAGCAGAACGAAACCAAATTCACCGGCTTGTGCCAACCCCAATGTGAACAGCCAATGATCTCGGCCTCGCAGCTTAAAGGCTCTACCGACCAGAAACAGGATGATGCCTTTTGCAAGGATCACAAGCAGTGCCAAGCCGATCAGGTCAAGCGGGTCATCGAAGAAATAGGCAACGTCGATCCCGGCCCCAACCGTGATAAAGAACAGCCCAAGAAACAGCCCTTTGAACGGTTCAAGGTCGCTTTCCATTTCATGGCGAAACTCTGAGCTGGCCAGCACGACACCCGCCAGAAACGCGCCTAAAGCGGGCGACAGCCCAACAAGCGTCATCAGGAAAGAAATACCGACCACAATCATAAGCGCCAGAGCGGTGTACATTTCGCGCAGGCGCGTCGCGTGTATAAATCGAAAGAGAGGTCGGGTAAGATAGACGCCTGCCAAAATGACAAAAGCAATTGCGCCAATCGTGACCAGTGTGACAGCCCAGCCCGGCAATCCTTCAACCAAGGACAGACTGTGATGACCCGCGTCATGCAGATCACCCGCCCCCCGATCAATCGAACCGTCTGCTTCGATGTGAGGCATCGCAGGTAGGGCGAGCAACGGAAGCATGGCCAATATTGGAATGACTGCGATGTCTTGCGTCAAAAGCACCGAAAACGTCGCGCGACCACCATTTGTCTGCATCAGACCTTTTTCAGACAAGGTCTGAAGGACGATAGCGGTCGACGACAGCGACAGGGTCAACCCAACGGCCAACGCAACGGACCACGGGTGGTTTGCATACATCGCCACCGCAGCAATCACCGCGGTTGAAAGAAAGACCTGTAGCCCCCCAAGACCCAACAATCGGTCGCGCATGTCCCAAAGGGCACGAGGTTCAAGCTCCAGCCCGATCAGGAACAGCATCATCACAACACCAAACTCGGCGACATGTTGAAGGTTTTCCGTTTCGGCCCCGACCAGCCCCAGCATCGGTCCAATGATAATCCCGGCGGCCAAATAGCCCAGCACCGACCCAAGCCCCAGCCTTGCGGACAGAGGCACCGCAATCACAGCCGCAGCCAGATAGATCGAAGCCTGGTATAGAAAATCGTCCATGAGTCTCCTCGTGAGCCCGTTCAGGTGGGCAGGGGGGCGTCGCGTTTTAGTTGGTCCATCACTATCTGGCTTTGGACACGGGCAACAGCAGGATGCGGCAGGATGACCTGATGGAGCAAGCTGTTGAGGGCGGAAAGATCGTCGCAATAGACGTGCAGCAGGTAATCTGCCTCTCCTGTCATCGTCCAGGCGCTGGTAATTTCGGGGCGGGTATCGACCATGCGGGCAAAGCTCTGGGATTGTTCGGGGCCATGTGTACCCAGATGAACCTGAACAAAGCCTTGAACCTGCAAGCCAAGTTTCAGCGGATCGAGCCGGGCGGCATAACCTGTTATATAGCCCTCGGCCTCAAGCCGTTGTCGGCGTCGACCTGCCTGGCTGGGTGAGAGATTCAGCATTTCACCCAGTTGGTGCGCGGTCAGATGTGCGTCCTTTTGCAAGGCAGATAGAAGACGTTTGTCAGTAGCATCCAGCACGTGCGGAGGAATCCCGAATTTTTTGCGATTCATGCGCGTTTTACGCGTCTACTTTGATTTTACACGAAAACAATGCGCAGAAACAGCGTCTGGAAAGTCATATTTTTGAATCAGCAAAAAAACTTCCTGTCTTCAAAGGAGACGCGCCATGGGTCCTTTCCCGCACAACGCCCCGAAATCAGTGATCAGTGAAGAAAACCCCGCCGGAACCGACGGGTTTGAATTCGTTGAATTTGCCCATCCCGAACCGCAAGAACTGCGCGATCTGTTCGCCAAGATGGGGTTCGATCTGGTGGCCCGGCACAAGGACAAGCCGCTGGTCGAACTCTGGCAGCAGGGGGATGTCACCTATATCCTGAATGCTGATCCAGAGAGTTTTGCGGACAAGTTCGTGGCCGAACACGGCCCTTGCGCCCCGGCGATGGGGTGGCGCGTGGTCGACGCGCAAAAAGCATATGAACACGCTGTTTCAAAAGGGGCCGAGCCCTATGACGCAGATGACAAAACGATGGATGTTCCTGCTATCAAGGGCATTGGTGGATCGCTGATCTATTTCATCGACCAGTATTACGACACTTCGCCCTACAATCAGGAATTCGAGTGGATCAAGGAATCCAAGCCGCGTGGCGAAGGGTTCTATTATCTCGATCACCTGACCCACAATGTCTACAAGGGTAACATGGACAAGTGGTTCAAGTTCTATGGTGACTTGTTCAACTTCCGTGAAATTCGTTTCTTCGACATTCAGGGCAAGTTCACGGGGCTGTTCAGCCGCGCATTGACATCACCCTGCGGTCGCATCCGAATTCCGATCAACGAAGACCGGGGTGAGACCGGGCAGATCGTGTCGTACCTCAAGAAGTACAAGGGCGAAGGGATTCAACACATCGCTGTGGGCAGCGAGGACATCTATGCCTCAACCGACGCGATTGCCGAGAATGGTTTGAAATTCATGCCCGGACCCAACCGGGGCTATTACGAGATGTCGAAAGATCGTGTGACGGATCATGACGAACCGCTTGATCGCATGATGAAGCACGGCATCCTGATCGACGGTGAAGGGGTTGTGGACGGCGGTGAGACCCGCATTCTGCTTCAGATCTTCTCAAAGACCGTGATCGGCCCGATCTTCTTTGAGTTCATCCAGCGCAAAGGGGATGACGGTTTTGGTGAAGGCAATTTCCAGGCTCTGTTCGAATCCATCGAACGCGAGCAGATCGAAAGTGGCGAGATCTCTGCAGCCTGAAACTTACGCGAAACGCCGGGGTAATCTCCGGCGTTTTGACGCTCAACTGCGGGGCATCGAAAGCGTCACGTTACGGCCTTTTTTCTGATACCGCAGTTCGCTATCGCTTATGGCGATGACCTTGCCACCGTCGATGCGGTCTCCAACCTTCAGTTTCTTGTACCGGCCACTGGGCAGGCGGACCAAGGCACGGCGGTTGGCAGGCGTGCCATAAACGCCAATCAGGTTCAGCCTGCGCAGATTGATGGCGTTGTCGATAGTAGCCTGCCGGGCGACTGATGCGGTCGAAGGTATCTTGGGTGCCACGGTCTTGGGTTGAAAAGATTCTGCGTCGTCAGAGTTTTCAACAAGTGCCGCTGTTGATGCCAGAGTGGACGGCTTCGCGACGGTCGGTCTGGCAGCAACCAGTCCAGCCGGTCGCGGCTTAGGTCGGGGAACGCGCATAATGGCCAGCTCGGAAACAGGAACTTCGACCTCTCCTGGGGCTTCCAGGCCTGCAGGGCGCGCTTTGGGTCGTTTTCCGGCAAGTTCCGCCAGCGATTGGCCGCCCAGTTGCTGACGTTCGAAGGTCTCTTCAATGTCGCCGGGGCGCGGTTTGGGGCGCAAACCAGCCAGCCGTTGATCAACTTCTTCAACAACAGGTTCTTCTTCGAACCGCAGCGGTGCCTGAGGCGGCGCTTTGGAAGGGCGGCCCAGGTACACAGTGATCCCTTCGGGATTCAACGCGCCTTCGGGTGTGGGAACAACAAGTCCCCGGTCATCCAGATCGAAACGTGAGCCTGCAACACTGGGTAAATCGTCGCTCTGAAATGGTTCGTCCGTGTCGAAACTTGATGCGGGTGGTAACGCGACAGCATCTGTGGACAGATCAGACTTGTCGATGGATGTCAGGTACAGGTCTTCATGCTCAGCGATTTCCGGTTCTTGCAGAGGTGCGGGGGGTGATACGTCAATGCCAGTCTCGGCAAGGATTTCCTTTGGGGCGTCGGGGTCTTGAGCAATGGGTTCGACCGGTGTCGGAGCAACCTTGAGCGCCTCAAGGATCGCCGCGTCCGTAGGTGACAACTCTGGCTGTGCCTCAGCCTCCTCCGCTGGTGGTTCGGGGGGCGTGTTTTGCTGGGCGTCGACAGCTGCCACCTCAGGGTCTGGCTCAGGGGCGACCTCGGGGTCCGGTGCATCTGAATTCAGCTCAGCCTGCTCGGACGTTTCCTCTGACGATTCAGGAAGGAAGGTTTGTTCTGGCTGGACGACCGCGATCTCTGGCTCCGGCTCAGGAGGGGCCTCGGACGATGAGACTTCCGGTGCAGTAGGACTCAGTTCAGCCTGCTCTGGTTGATCCGTGGGTCCAGAAGCCAACCATGCGCCAAAAGCTCCGCTCAGAAGAACTACGGCAGCAAAAGCTGGAATGGCATACCGCTTGGAGGCAGGGCTTGAGGTGGCATGTGCTGCGGGGGACGTGTCAGGCGCTCGAAATGTTTCCGGCGCAACTGTGCCCGCAATAGGATTAGCGGGCAGGCCGGGGGTGTCTGCCTCATCGTGCGAATCCGCTTCATCGGGCTCTGAGGTCAGTGTTGCATGCGGCTGATCAGGTTGCTCTGTAAACACTGGCTCACGCGGGAAAGACCCAGCGCTTTCTTCGGCGCTGAACAGTGTCGGCACAAATCCATGGCCTGCGGTAAAGCTTCGCGCTTCGGTCAAAGTCTCATTGGCGACAACAGCGATATGGCTTGTGCTGCCGATTGTTTGGCTGTCGTAGCTGAGATCAGACAGGGCATACGGGGTCGAATCGGCCAATGCAGCCTCAATACGTGCCTCTCGCTCGTCGGGCGGTAACTCTCCGGTTTCGACGTCCAGAAAGCGCACCTGATCTGCTGGCAATACGACTTTGCAACTCAGATCGTTTTCCAGCGCAAAGGCCTTTTCCCGCAACGCCTGCATTTGTTCGGGCAGGTCCTCAGCATCCAGCGGAATCGAGCCGACAACATACCAATCGTCATCCGATTGGTGATGCAGAGTTATTCCGGTTGTAGAAAAAGAAAGCGCAAAGGCGGGTTTCATAATCCGGAGGAACCATAATTATCATCGTCAATGCAAACGACTTTGCATTCGCAGACCGACATTAAAGCAGGAACCCGCCGAGGGAAAGAAAAAGGCTGGGTCTGCTCTTGTATGGCGACGGTCCGCTAACCCATCTTAAAGTAGAACAAATTGGAGTGATAACCTTGAAGACATTCGCTTTTCTGGCCGCGATGATGGCGGCAACAGCCGCAGGCGCAGCCCATGCGGAAGAACGTCGCATCACCGTGGACGCCAGCGGGACGGTGCAAATCGCGCCGGATATGGCGACGATTACCTTGGGTGTAACAAACGAAAATGCCGAGGCCGGGGCGGCCATGCAGGCGACCTCGGACGCGGTTGCCAAAGTCCTTGCGCGGCTGGCCGATATGGGCATCGAAGACCGGGACGTTCAAACCCGAGATTTGTCGCTGTCACCAGTTTGGTCGGGACGGCATGGGCAGAATGGCGAAAAGCACGAAATTACAGGGTTCACCGCGTCGAACCGGGTTTTTGTGCGGGTTCGCGATCTGACACAGTTGGGGACGATCATGGATGTGGTCATTCAGGACGGTGCCAATGATTTCGGCGGGCTGAGCTTTGGTGTGCAGGATCCCAAACCGCTTGAGGCGCAGGCCCGTGCGCAAGCCGTAGGAGAAGCCACCGCCAAGGCCGAGCAGTTGGCGCAGGCGGCCGGTGTCACGCTTGGCGCGGTCCAGACAATCTCGGAACGTGTGGCTGGTGTCCGCCCGATGGCCGAGATGCGCGCCATGAGCATGGCTGATGCGGGCGGGGTCCCTGTTGCAGGCGGAGAGGTTTCAGTCTCGGTCAGTGTCTCGATGGAATTCGAGATTTCGGACTAAGATAGTGCCTTCGCACGGGCCATCAGCGGTTTGCGTTGTTGGCCCGCTGCATCGAAATTGTCCGGTGAAAGCCAGGCTTCGAACGCATCCCGAATGCGCGGCCATTCGCTATCAATAGTCGAATACCACGCAGTATCACGGTTGCGTCCTTTGTAATGGGTCGCTTGCCTGAAAATCCCTTCAAAGCTAAAGCCCAGCCGCTCTGCCGCACGGCACGATGGCGCATTGAGTGCGTCGCATTTCCATTCATAGCGGCGATAGCCCAATTCATCGAACACCCGCTTCATCATCAGATACATGACTTCGGTGGATTGTGGTTTGCGCTGAAGCAGAGGTGAGAAGTGGATATGCCCCACCTCAATTGCGCCTGCAGCGGGCTCGATCCGCAGGTATGAGGCCATGCCGACCGGTACGCCTTCGCCGTCCAGAACGGTGTGAAACATCGGGTCCGCATCCATGCAGTTGGTGCGCGCCCAGTCTTCGAACTTTGCCTCACTGTCAAACGGGCCATAGGGCAGGTACGTCCAATTTCGACCATCCCTGTCATTGGCAAACGCCCGGAAAAGTCCGGGCGCATGCCTGTTCACGTCCAAAGGCACGACAGAACAGTACCGTCCTTCCATCGGAGTGTACGGCGGGGTCGGGCGCGGAAACTCGCCCGAAACCGGCAGGCCGATGGGCTGGCCAAGGTCGTTAGTGTCATGCCCGGCCATCGTCAGGCGCTTGCCTTAGCCAGAGCTTGATCAAGATCGGCGATCAGGTCGTTAGCATCTTCGATTCCGATGGACACGCGCACAACACCCGGACCTGCGCCAGCGGCTTCTTGCTGTTCCGGGGTCAGCTGACGGTGGGTGGTCGAGGCCGAGTGGATAATCAACGAGCGTGCATCGCCCAGGTTGGCCACGTGGCTGAAAATCTCGAGCGCGTTGACCAGTTTGATGCAGGCGTCATAGCCACCTTTGACGGCAAAGGTGAACAGCGCACCGGCACCGCGATTGTACTGCGATTTGACCCGGTCGTGATATGGAGACGAGGGCAGACCCGCATAGGTGACATATTCCACGCGGTCATCCGCTTCCAGCCAGGCCGCGATCTTCTGGGCGTTCTCAACGTGGCGTTCCATGCGCAGCGATAGGGTTTCGATCCCCATCAGCGTATAATGCGCGGCTTGCGGGTTCATTGTCATGCCCAGATCGCGCAGACCGATGGCAATACCATGGAAGGTGAATGCCAACGGACCAAAGGTTTCGTGGAACTTCAGCCCGTGATAGGCCAGCTCCGGTTCGCTGAGCGAGGGGAACTTGTCATTTGCCGACCAATCGAACTTGCCCGAATCCACGACGCACCCACCGGTGACAGTTCCGTTGCCGGTCAGATACTTGGTGGTCGAGTGCACAACCAGTGTCGCACCGTGTTCAATGGGACGGCACAGGTAGGGCGTGGCCGAGGTGTTGTCGACGATCAGCGGAATGCCAGCTGCATCAGCAACGTCCGCCAAGGCACGGATATCGGTGACATAACCGCCTGGGTTGGCAATGGATTCGCAGAATACAGCACGGGTGTTTTCGTCGATTGCGTCCTTCACCGCGTCCAGATCATCTGTATCGACAAACTTGGCTGACCAGCCAAAGCGTTTAATGGTTTGGCTGAATTGCGTGACCGTTCCACCGTACAAACGGGTTGAGGCGACAACGTTGCAGCCCGGTCCCATCAAGGGGAACAGCGCCATGATCTGTGCCGCGTGACCAGATGAGCAGCACACGGCCCCAACACCGCCCTCAAGCGTGGCCACGCGTTCCTGCAACACCGCGACGGTTGGGTTGGTCAGGCGCGAATAGATAAAGCCCACTTCTTGTAGGTTGAACAGTGCCGCCGCATGGTCGGCGTCGCGAAAGACATAGGCCGTGGTCTGATAGATCGGTGTCTGGCGCGCTCCGGTCGCCGGGTCGGGGCGGGCGCCCGCGTGAATCTGCAGCGTGTCGAAACCGTAGGTGGGGCCGTCAGACATCTTGAAAATCTCCTGTTGGAACTTGTGTTGCTGAATCTTTAGGTGAATGCGCGCTTGCGCACAACGATCCTGTCAGCGCAGCCACAACCCTTTGCTTTTGATCGTGTTGCGAATGGCCTGTTCGCGCCGCGGAAGATTGTCCTGATCAAACAGAGCCCGGATTCTTGCGCCTTTCCCTTGCAGGACCAACTTTTTCAGCGGGTCATACTGTTTGAGGACCTTCTTGACCTTGTTCGGAGCCACAACGGCCTCCAGAACGTCGATCACATGATCACTTTCGCGGGCGTAGAGCAGTGGGAACAAGCGGTAGTGACAACTGACAGAGCCATCAAGCAGGCCTTCGGGCAGCGCATCCCGACCTCCGCCGAATGAATGTATCACAAGCGGAAGGGCAGCTTGATCCAGCCATGGATCAAGGTTTTGGCCCGTCAGTTCGGGTATGTGTTCATCTCGGATCGCTTTGGCATAGTCCAGATAGCGTTCACCAAAAACCCTCGGGCATTTGTAAAAGAAATAGCCTGCGTTGAAATACAGATACCGCCGCCAGTAATCATGGGGTTGGCTGACATATATTGAGCTTTCAAAATCCAGCCCGAACCGCTGATATAGCGCCCGCCAGATGCCGTCGAGGCCGGGGCCGTAGAGCGTTGGTTTTGGCCATGTCCCCTCAACCTTCAACGATGCGCCAGGACGGTCGAAGTCAAAGGGTACAGTTGTGATGTCACCGGTGATCAGCGTGTCGGTGTCAAAGAACACAAAGGGCTCATTTTCGGGCAAGGCCAAAAGGGCCTCGATCTTGTTGCCGTATGGGTAGCTTTCGCCAAAGACATGCGAATCAAAGGGAAGAACTTCGGCATCCAATTGCGTCAGCGCTTTGAGAACGTCTTCGTCCTGAATGCTGGGGTTCTGGTTCCAACGTGGTCCCGAATTGGGCGTGGCAATAAACAGTTTGCCTTCAAATCGCGGCGAGCTGTGCCGCAATGATGCGGCAAACAGCAGGGCTTCGTATTGCAGGCGATTATTTTGTCCGACAACAGCAATGTTAAATTTCTGTGTATTTGCCTGCATCTGCGCCCGTTCCTGATGTGTGCGCGATCCGGCACCCTTCGTCCCGGAGTACAACACCTGACCCGAACCGTCAAAAGCCGAAAGCTGAATGCACTGCCGGGTAATCTCATTTTTTCAAGGTGGTCATGTGAAACAGCTGAATTGAGCGCTGACCAAGGCACAAAGGCCTTTGTCATTGACGGCAGATCAACCGAAAAGGACGAGATATTCGAGAAATGGATCGGTTGCACTTACCGCCTGGTACGCAAGCGCCGGCCATCGCGGCGCGCGGGTTGGGACCGAGTCCGATCATCTCATCACAATGACTGAGGTTTCTTAGTCTCAAAATTACACAAAGCCGGAGGAAAACCGGCTTTTTGCCCGGGTTTTTCACTTTTTTGACCTTTTGATAAATTTTACCAATTGATAAAAAATTTTTTTGTGGCAAGCTGAGGTCATAACAAACATATCTACAGGGAGTAGAGTGATGGCACAGGGCCAGATGGCACCCGGCATCGTCGCTGGGCGGCTTTCCAGCGATGAGCTGACCTCGAATTTCACCGATCTGCATCCGCCACTGGCCCCGCATGAGGCCGCCGTTGCCGCTGATCGATGCTATTTCTGCTATGACGCACCATGCGTGACAGCCTGTCCGACGGATATCGATATTCCGTTGTTCATTCGCCAAATTCAGGCGGGGCAGCCACAATCGGCAGGGCGGACCATTCTGGAACAGAATATTCTGGGCGGCATGTGCGCTCGGGTCTGTCCAACCGAAACCCTCTGTGAAGAAGCCTGTGTGCGCGAGGCTGCAGAAGGCAAGCCGGTTGAGATCGGTAGACTGCAACGTTTTGCGACCGATGACATCATGGCCTCTGGCGCGCACCCGTTCGAACGGGCGGCGCCTACGGGCAAGACTGTTGCTGTTATCGGGGCAGGGCCTGCAGGGCTGGCTTGCGCCCACCGTCTAGCCATGCTGGGCCATGACGTGGTGATCCACGAAAGCAAGCCCAAGCCGGGCGGTTTGAACGAATATGGGATCGCCGCTTATAAATCGACCAATGATTTTGCGCAGGCCGAGGTGGATTGGCTGCTGAAAATCGGCGGGATTGCGATCGAGACCGGATCGGTGCTGGGCGACAGTGTCTCGCTGGATGGCCTGCTTGAGAATTACGACGCGGTGTTCCTATCCATCGGCCTGGCTGGGGTGAACGCCCTGCGCGCAGGCGGTGTTGAAAAGGATGGCGTTCGTGCTGCCGTTGATTTCATCTCGGATGTGCGGCAGGCAGATGAACTGGTAAACCTGCCCGTTGGTCGCAACGTTGTCGTCATTGGCGGCGGCATGACAGCGGTAGATGCTGCTGTGAAATCCAAGTTGCTGGGCGCGGAACATGTCACCATTGCCTACCGCCGGGGCCGCGACGCCATGGGCGCCAGCCGGTATGAACAGGACCTTGCCGCCTCGCACGGCGTTCGGATCCTGACCAATGTGCAGCCGGTTGCCGTGCATGGAAACGGAACTGCTGCTGAGATCGAACTGGAATATACCTCCAGCCAGAACGGTCAACTCACTGGAACCGGCGAGACAATCCGCCTACCAGCAGATCAGGTGCTCAAAGCCATCGGTCAGACGCTGGATGGCGCGCCTGAAGGGATGACGCTGGACGGCAATAAGATTGCTGTCAGCGGGGCTGGACGCACCTCAATGCCGGGTGTCTGGGCTGGTGGGGACTGTGCGGCGGGGGGTGAAGACCTGACCGTGACAGCGGTTGCCGAAGGGCGGGATGCAGCGATGGACATCCACGCGACACTCGTTTCGTGATAGGGTGGGGTATTCACCCCATTCCTTTCGCTGCTGAGGTATTCTCATGTCCCAGATCGAACAAGCTGTTGCTCAACACTACACCACCGGTGCCCTGACCGAACGCGTCCGCGCGGCGCTTGAGGCCAGCGGTATTGACCCGGACGCGGCCACCGTTGCTGATCTGAAGGCAGGGGATGAGTTCCACACGGGCGGTGTTCTGGCGACCGATAACCTGTTTGCTCAATTGTCGCCGACCCATGCAACCCGCGTTCTGGATGTGGGGTGCGGTATAGGTGGCACCTCGCGTTATATCGTGGATCGTTTTGACTCGTCGGTAACCGGGGTCGATCTGACGCCTGAATTTGTGGAAACGGCCACCGTGTTGAGCGATCTGGTCGGGCATTCGGAAAAGGCCACTTTTCATGTGGGCAGTGCCTTGGACATGCCTGTGCCGGATGCGGGTTTTAACCTTGCAGTCATGATGCATGTGGGCATGAACATCGAAGACAAGGCCGGACTGTTTGCTGAAGTGTCGCGGGTGCTGGCCACGGGCGGAACTTTTGCCTTGTTCGATGTTATGGGCGGAGACGTGGACGAGCCGCTGGCTTTCCCACTCCCTTGGTCCACTTTGCCGGAGACTTCGTTCGTGCACGCGCCGGATGTGTACAAAGACGCAGCAGTGGCGGCGGGGCTGGAACTTGAGACCGAAACCGACCGCACCGATTTCGCGCTTCAGTTCTTCGAAGATGTCTTTGCCAAGATCGCTGAAAGCGGCCCCGCGCCGCTGGGGATCCACCTAATGATGGGCGAGACGGCGCCCGAGAAATTCCAAAACTACGTCACAAACCTCAAAGCCGGGCGCATTCGCCCGACCGAAATGATTTTCAAGAAATCCGGCTGAGCCGGGAAGGGAGAAGCCATGGCCGATCTGACGACAAACTTTCTGGGCATTTCCAGCCCCAACCCGTATTGGCTGGCCTCTGCGCCGCCCACCGACAAGGAATACAACGTCCGCCGCGCCTTCGAGGCCGGGTGGGGCGGTGTTGTCTGGAAAACTCTGGGGGCCGAGGGTCCTCCGGTCGTGAACGTGAACGGCCCGCGCTATGGCGCGATATACGGCGCGGATCGGCGGTTGCTTGGCCTGAACAACATAGAATTGATCACGGACCGACCATTGGAAGTGAACCTTGAAGAAATGGCGCGGGTCAAAGCGGATTACCCGGATCGCGCACTGATCGCTTCGATCATGGTGCCCTGCGAGGAGGAGGCATGGAAGGCCATCCTGCCGCGCGTTGCCGAAACCGGCGCGGATGGGATCGAACTGAACTTTGGCTGCCCGCACGGTATGAGCGAGCGCGGAATGGGCTCGGCTGTGGGACAAGTGCCGGAATACATCGAAATGGTCACACGCTGGTGTAAGCAGTACTACGACCGCCCGGTCATCGTGAAGCTGACGCCGAACATCACCGATATCCGTAAACCGGCAGCTGCGGCAAAGAACGGTGGCGCCGATGCGGTGTCGCTGATCAACACGATCAACTCGATCACAAGCGTCAACCTGGATACGTTCAGCCCCGAACCCTCAATCGACGGCAAGGGCAGCCATGGTGGCTATTGTGGCCCTGCGGTGAAGCCGATTGCACTGTCGATGGTGTCCGAGATCGCGCGGGCCGAGGCCACGCATGGCCTGCCGATTTCCGGTATTGGCGGCGTCACCACATGGCGCGACGCGGCCGAGTTCATCTCATTGGGTTGTGGCACAGTGCAGGTTTGCACCGCTGCGATGACCTATGGTTTCAAGATCATCGACGAACTGACCGCCGGTCTGTCCGAATGGATGGATGAAAAAGGGTACAGCAGCATTGACGAGGTGATCGGTCGAGCCGTGCCCAATGTCACCGACTGGCAGTATCTGAACCTGAATTACATCGCCAAGGCGAAGATCGACCAGGACCAGTGCATCAAATGTGGTCGTTGCTATGCGGCTTGTGAAGATACCAGCCACCAGGCGATTTCGATGTCGGAGGACCGCGTGTTCGAAGTGATCGACGAAGAATGCGTGGCGTGCAACCTGTGCGTTGATGTCTGCCCGGTTGAAGACTGTATCTCGATGGTGCCGATGGCACCGGGTGAGGTAGATCCGCGCACAGGTAAAGAGGTGCAGCCGACCTATGCGAACTGGACGACGCATCCGAACAATCCGATGGCCAAGGCAGCCGAATGAACCGATTTGGAAAGATCATCAAGGGGCCGTTCTTGCGGCCCCTTTTTTCAAGGGGTCAAAAGCTTTCGGTACAGGGTGTCCACAAAAGGGTCGGCCCCTTCAAACGGATCCTCTTCCCCCAAGATCGCACGCACCTGAACTTCGAAATCTGCGTAGTGCTGGGTCAGCGCCCAAATCGAAAACATCAGGTGATAGGGGTGCACCCGCGCGATTTTGCCCTGATCCATCCAGCGCGTCAGGATCACGGTTTTTTCGTCAACCAGTTCCTTGAGATCCTTGGACAAAGCCTCGTGGATACGTGGCGCGCCCTGAACCAGTTCATTGGCAAAAAGGCGGCTTTCGCGTGGTAACTCCTGACTCATTTGCAACTTGCGCCGAATATAGGCCAGGATTTCTTCCATCGGATCGCCATCCTCGTCCAGATCGTGCAAAGGGGCCAGCCAGGTTTCCAGAAGACCCGATAGCAGTTCAGTATGGATCGCCTCTTTCGAAGGGAAATAGTACAGCAGGTTTGGTTTGCTCAGTCCGGCTTCGGCGGCAATCTGATCCACGGTCGATCCGCGAAACCCGTGGGCTGAAAACACGTTCAGGGCGGCCTCGAGGATCGCAGCACGGTTCTTTTTCTGAATGCGAGTCGGTGCGCGGTCTTTCGGCATGTTTTCGGCGTGTCTCTTTTTTCGACTATAGGCGCGGAATTCAGTGAAAATTCAAGCTGTGCCGCGCAATTTCTTGACTGATCTCGAACCCGTGATAGCGTGAGTTTGACCAGATGGTCAAATCAAGACACCAAAAGCGAGCCAAATCGCAAGCAAACAGGGAAGATGAACATGGCAGCTCCGGCGCAGAATCTCAGGATCAATGGCGACAGGTTGTGGGACAGCCTGATAGAGATGGCCAAGATCGGCCCCGGTGTTGCCGGTGGCAACAACCGCCAAACCCTGACGGATGAGGACGCAGAAGGCCGTGCTTTGTTCCAGAAATGGTGCGAGGAAGCTGGTTGCTCCATGGGCTTGGACCAGATGGGCAACATGTTCGCCCACCGTGAAGGGGCGGACCCTGACGCGTTGCCGGTCTATGTCGGTTCGCATCTGGATACGCAGCCGACCGGCGGGAAGTATGACGGTGTCTTGGGTGTTCTGGGGGGGCTCGAGATCATCAGGACCCTCAACGATCTTGGGATCAAAACAAAGCATCCAATCGTGGCGACCAACTGGACCAATGAAGAAGGCACGCGATATGCGCCCGCCATGCTGTCTTCGGGCGTGTTTGCAGGAATGCACACGCAGGATTGGGCGTATGATCGCGAGGATGCCGAGGGCAAAAAGTTTGGGGATGAACTGAACCGCATTGGCTGGCGCGGCGATGAGGAAGTCGGCGCGCGAAAAATGCATGCGTTTTTTGAGCTGCATATCGAACAGGGCCCGATATTGGAGGCCGAGGGCAAGGATATTGGCGTTGTCACGCACGGGCAAGGGCTGAGCTGGACCCAAATCACCGTGACCGGCAAGGATGCCCATACCGGGTCAACCCCGATGCCGATGCGTAAGAACGCGGGCCTTGCGATGGCGCGTATTCTCGAGAAAGTGGACGAGATCGCGTGGTCTCATGCGCCGCACGCAGTGGGAGCGGCTGGTCATATCGATGTCCATCCGAACTCACGTAACGTGATCCCGGGAAAGGCAGTGTTCACGGTCGATTTCCGCTCGCCCGAATTGGATGTGATCACGGACATGGAGAACCGTCTGCGGGTGGCGGCCGAAGACATTGTGGAAGACATGGGCTTGCAGATCGAATTCGAAAAAGTTGGTGGATTCGATCCGGTGAAATTCGATGATAGTTGTGTGTCCGCCGTACGCAACGCGGCCGAGCGGTTGGGATATTCGCATACGGATATCATCTCGGGTGCGGGGCATGACGCCTGTTGGATCAACCGCGTGGCCCCGACCGCGATGATCATGTGCCCATGCGTGGACGGGTTAAGCCATAACGAGGCTGAAGAGATCAGCAAGGAATGGGCTTCGGCTGGGGCGGATGTTCTGTTGCACGCCGTCGTCGAGACGGCTGAAATCGTGGAATAGGGGGCTCTGCCCCCGTCGCCCGATGGGCGACTCCCCCGAGGTATTTTTAGCCAGATGAAGCAAGCGGCGCAGACCGCATCAGGGAGTTTGAAATGAGCACTGTTATCAAGAACGGAACCGTCGTCACTGCGGATTTGTCGTACAAAGCGGACGTGCTGGTCGAAGGTGGTGTGATCACTGAAATCGGAATGGATCTGAAGGGCGACAAGGAGTTGGACGCCACCGGCTGTTATGTGATGCCGGGTGGGATCGATCCTCATACTCACCTCGAGATGCCCTTTATGGGCACCTATTCCAGCGATGACTTCGAAAGCGGCACGCGTGCGGCTTTGGCTGGTGGCACAACAATGGTGGTGGATTTCGCTCTGCCCAACCCCGGTGAAAGTCTGCTGGATGCGTTGAAACGCTGGGACAACAAATCGACGCGTGCGAATTGTGATTATTCGTTCCATATGGCGGTCACCTGGTGGGGCGAGCAGGTGTTCAACGATATCAAGACTGTGATTGAGACGCGTGGCATCAACACGTTCAAGCATTTTATGGCCTATAAAGGCGCGCTGATGGTGAATGATGATGAGCTGTTTGCGTCGTTCAAGCGTCTGGCCGAATTGGGTGGAACCGCAATGGTTCATGCCGAAAACGGCGACGTTGTGGCCGAGTTGAGCGCCAAGCTGTTGGCTGAGGGCAATACAGGACCCGAAGCGCACGCCTATTCCCGTCCGCCGCAGGTCGAGGGTGAGGCTACCAATCGGGCCATCATGATTGCCGATATGGCCGGGGTTCCGCTTTATGTGGTGCATACTTCTTGCGAAGAGGCACATGAGGCTATTCGGCGCGCCAAGATGCAGGGCAAGCGGGTGTGGGGCGAACCACTGATCCAACATCTGACCCTGGATGAGAGCGAGTATTTCCATCACGACTGGGAACACGCTGCGCGGCGGGTCATGAGCCCTCCGTTCCGCAACAAGCAGCATCAGGACAGCCTGTGGAACGGTTTGCAATCTGGAACGCTGAGCGTTGTTGCGACGGACCATTGTGCGTTTACGACTGAGCAAAAACGTTATGGCGTAGGGGATTTCACCAAGATTCCGAACGGGACCGGAGGGTTGGAAGACCGAATGCCCATGCTGTGGACCTATGGTGTGAATACGGGACGACTGACGCCGAACGAATTTGTCGCTGTTACATCAACAAACATCGCCAAGATATTGAATTGCTACCCTAAAAAGGGTGCGGTTCTGGTCGGCGCTGATGCTGATCTGGTGGTTTGGGATCCAAACAAGGCCAAGGTGATTTCGGCTGAGACGCAGCAATCATCGATCGACTACAACGTCTTTGAGGGTAAGGAAGTGCGCGGGTTGCCGCGGTTCACGCTGACCCGTGGTGCGGTAGCGGTGCATGATGGAGAGATCAGGACTCAGGAAGGTCACGGGAAGTTTGTGGCGCGTGACGCCAACACCCATGTCCATAAGGCTCTGAGCACCTGGAAAGAGCTGACGGCACCACGGCCCGTTGAGCGGACGGGTATACCGGCCACCGGTGTTTGATCTGTTTGGGCCGCTTTGCAGGCGGCCCTGACACCACTCTTTTCAAGGCAAAGTAATGAACACTGAAAGCACGACCCAGCCCGTCATCCAGGCAAGGCAGCTGGACCTGACGTTCCAGACCAACGATGGGCCAGTTCACGCGCTCAAGGACGTGAACCTGACAATCGACAAGGGTGACTTTGTCAGTTTTATCGGGCCGTCCGGATGCGGCAAAACCACGTTTCTACGCTGTATCGCGGCGTTGGAAACACCTACGTGTGGCACGCTGACTGTAAATGACATGACCCCCGATGAGGCGCGTCGGAAACGGGCTTATGGGTATGTGTTTCAGGCGGCGGGTTTGTATCCGTGGCGTACCATTTCCAAGAACATCAAGTTGCCGCTTGAGATTATGGGATATTCCGCCGCCGAACAGGATGAGAGGGTGAATAAAGTCCTGGAACTCGTTGATCTTGCTGGCTTTGGGGGGAAGTTTCCCTGGCAACTATCCGGTGGGATGCAGCAACGCGCAAGCATCGCGCGGGCCTTGGCATTCGATGCCGACATCCTGCTGATGGACGAGCCGTTCGGCGCGTTGGATGAGATTGTGCGCGATCACCTGAATGAACAGCTTTTGGCGCTGTGGGCACGGACCGAGAAGACAATTGGCTTCGTGACACACTCGATCCCCGAGGCGGTGTATCTTAGTACCAAGATTGTGGTCATGAGCCCAAGACCGGGGCGGATCACGGATGTAATCGATAGCCCTTTACCCAGAGAACGGCAATTGGACATTCGTGACACGCCGGAATTCATCGAGGTCGCGCATCGCGTGAGGGATGGGCTGCGGGCGGGGCATTCCTATGACGACTGAACTGAACGCAGATAAGATCAGACGCGCCGTGCCAAGTGACGTCAAGTCCTGCGCCAAGGTCGTTCACGACTGGGCGACGCAAACAGATTGGATGCCCGAGGAATTGCCGGTGGAAGAACTGGCGAACCTGATCCGGGATGCATTCGAAAGTCGTGAGATCTGGGTCGCCGGTGATCCGGTCGATTGCTATATGTCGGTTGATCCCGAGCAGCAGAAGATTGGCGCGCTGTATTGCAGCCGAACGGGGCAAGGCATCGGCAAGCGGTTCATCGATATCGCCAAAGAGGGAAGAGGGTTTCTTTGGCTGACGACCCACAGGCCCAACACCGCGGCGCAGCGCTTTTACCGCCGCGAAGGGTTTGAAGTGACCGTAGAGGAGCCTCCGGTACCGCCAGACACTGTGCCCGTCTATCGCATGGAGTGGCACGCATGAAGCAGGTCGTTGCCATACTCACAGTTGTCGCTGCAATCGCCCTGATTTGGTACGCGGCTTGTGTTCCGATGAATATCAAAGGTGTTCTGAGTGAGCTTGAGCGTGGCGGGGCCGAGGTTCAGCCGCCCACTGCAAGCGCGCGCCGCGACTTGGGCGAGTTTGGGCTGGTGGTAAACAACACGTTTGCGATCCCCGCCGCGTGGGAAAAGAAAAAACCCCGTTTGCCTTCGCCCCATCAGGTCGTGATTGAATTGTGGGAAACGACTGTCGAGAAGAAAATCACCTCGAAACGATCGTTGATCTATCATGGTTGGGTGACGCTCAGCGCGACGATGCTTGGCTTTGTGATCGGCACGGGGTTGGGCATCTTGCTGGCTGTGGGGATCGTTCATAGCCGCGTGATGGATTTGTCTGTCATGCCATGGGCCATTGTGAGCCAGACGATCCCCATTATTGCACTGGCACCAATGATCATTGTTGTCCTGTATTCGGTTGGCGTTCAGGGGATAATCCCCAAGGCCATCATATCGGCTTACCTTAGCTTTTTCCCGGTTGTCGTTGGTATGGTCAAAGGGCTGCGCAGCCCCGATGCGATGCAACTGGACCTGTTGCAAACCTATAATGCCAGCCGGTCGCAAGGCTTTTGGAAACTGCGCTTGCCTGCGTCGATGCCTTACCTTTTCACGTCGTTGAAAATCGGTATCGCGGCGTCTTTGGTCGGCGCAATCGTGGGGGAACTGCCGACAGGGGCCGTCGCCGGGCTGGGTGCTCGTTTGCTGGCTGGCAGTTACTATGGCCAGACGGTGCAGATTTGGTCGGCCTTGTTCGCGGCCGCCATTCTGGCTGCCTGTCTGGTTGGATTGCTCGGATTGGTTGAGCGGATGGTCCTGAAGCGGATGGGGATGGCGCAATGATGTTGGTTATCTTTGCTCTGCTGCTGTGGGCTTTTGGCTGGTGGTTGAACAGCCGCCTGGCCAGTGGACCGCAGGCGGACAGTCGGATCGTACGCTTTCTGGCGCCGGTGATTTTCGGGCTGACCGTCGTAGGTGCGTGGGAGCTGTTGGTGCGCGGACTAGAGGTTCCGTTGGTCATCCTGCCAGCACCTTCCGCCATCGCGCTGCGCTTTGCCGGTAGCCTTGACATTCTGTGGGCGGATTTTGTTCAGACAATTCTGAAAGGTGCGCTCAGCGGATATGTCATCGGCTGTGGATCGGCATTTCTTATGGCCATTGCTGTGGATCGGTGGGACTTCCTGCGCCTCGGTCTTTTGCCTGTGGGGAATTTCGTAGCAGCTCTACCCATCGTTGGAACGGCGCCGATCCTGGTCATGTGGTTCGGGTTTGATTGGCATTCCAAAGCGGCGGTGGTCGTTGTGATGGTGTTCTTTCCGATGCTGGTCAACACCGTGGCCGGGTTGCGTGAAGCCACGGCGATGCAGCGCGATCTGATGGAGACTTATGCCGCAACCTATTGGCAGAGTTTTGTGAAACTGCGTTTGCCTGCGGCGATGCCTTTCATTTTCAATGGGTTGAAGATTTCAACAACTTTGGCTTTGATCGGAGCCATTGTGGCAGAGTTCTTTGGCTCGCCAATCGTGGGGATGGGCTTTCGGATTTCTACCAGCGTAGGCCAGCTGTCGCTTGATATGGTCTGGGCCGAGATCGTGGTGGCAGCGCTTGCCGGCACCGCCTTTTATGGCCTCGTCGCAGGCATCGAGAAGGTCGTGACGTTTTGGCATCCGTCACAACGTGGATAAGAAAAGGAATAATTCAACAGACCTCGAAAACGGGGCAACCAAAAGCAACTAGGAGATATGAAGATGAACAAGCTACTTAGCGGGGCGGTTGCCGCCTTCAGTTTGGCAGCCACTACGGCGCTTGCGGCGGACGAAGTGACGTTGCAGTTGAAATGGGTCGGGCAGGCGCAATTTGCTGGCTACTTTGTAGCAGAAGCGAAAGGTTTCTACGACGAAGAAGGGCTTGATGTCACAATCAAACCGGGCGGTCCGGACATCGCACCGGAACAGGTTATTGCTGGAGGTGGTGCCGACGTCATCACCACTTGGATGGCCGCTGGTTTGGCTGCGCGTGAACGCGGTGTTCCGCTGGTAAACATTGCACAGCCGTTCAAAACCGGAGGGCTTCAGGTCAACTGCCTGAAGTCCACCGGCGTTGAAACGCCCGAGGATTTCCCCGGCCGCACCATGGGTGTTTGGTTCTTTGGCAATGAGTATCCCTTCTATGCCTGGATGGCGTCCTTGGGCATCGAAACGGATGGCGCGGACGAGAACGGGGTTACTGTTCTAAAACAGGCGTTTTCCGCAGATCCCCTGATTCAGGGGCAGGCGGATTGCATCTCCACCATGACGTACAACGAGTACCGCCAGATCCTTCAGGCCGGTATCACGCCCGAAGAGCTGGTGACTTTCAACTATCTTCAGATGGGTTTTGGGATGCTCGAGGACGGCCTGTATGTCATGGAAGAGAACCTGAGTGATCCTGAATTTGTCGACAAGATGGAACGGTTCGTTCGTGCCTCGATGAAGGGCTGGAAATATGCAGCTGAAAATCAGGAAGAGGCCGCCGAAATCGTGCTGGAATTCGATGAGACCGGCGCGCAGGAGCTGGACCATCAGGTTTACATGATGGGTGAGGTCGCAAAACTGATTGAAGGATCAGACGGTGCGCTGGATCCCGCTGACTACGAGCAGACAGTGAAAACACTGCTCTCGGCCGTTTCTGCAGAGAACCCGGCAATTACCAAGCAGCCCGAAGGTGCCTGGACGCACCAGATCACGGATGCAGCCTTGAACTGATCCAAGTTGTCAATCCGAACAATTTCAACGCGGTCCCGATTGGGGCCGCGTTTCATATTTCCTATGCCGGATTTGTGTCTGTACTCATTCGAAAAACAGAGTAGTATTAATCTGAAAATAAACGCATTTCGTACGAAACGCAGGCATCACGGTAGAAAATGCAAAGTTTTGCATCAGAATTCAACTCTGCAATTTCTCTGATCCTGCATGGGGACTCAGAGCTTTGGGCGATTGTGCTGTTGTCTCTGAAGGTTTCACTGTTTGCCGTGCTGATTTCCGCGCTGATTGGGATGCCTGTGGGGGCTGCTTTGGCCGTTGCCCGGTTTCCTGGAAGACGCATTTTGATCGTGCTGATGAATGCACTGATGGGGTTCCCGCCCGTGGTCGTGGGCCTGCTGGTCTATCTGATGTTGTCCCGTTCAGGCCCTTTGGGTGTACTGCAACTTTTGTACACGCCGACTGCGATGATTATCGCGCAAGTGGTGCTGGTCACACCAATCGTCGCGGCATTGACGCGGCAGGTGATCGAGATGCTGGCCGAGGAGTATTCGGAACAGTTGCGATCCCTAGGCGTGTCCAGGCTGGCTTCGGTTCCGGTTTTGTTGTGGGACGCAAGGCTGGCCTTGGTTACGGCCTTGCTGGCAGGCTTCGGACGCGCCATCGCCGAGGTTGGCGCGGTGATCATTGTCGGGGGCAACATCAACCACGTGACGCGCGTGATGACCACAACCATCGCGTTGGAAACTTCAAAGGGAAACCTCGCATTGGCGTTGGCATTGGGGGCGATCCTGATCGGGATTGCTGTGGCGGTGAACGCAATGGTCAGCGCCGTAAGCTTGAAGGCCGAGCAAGAGGGGTTGCGCCATGCGTGATGGCATCTGCAACTTGGTGAGCCGCCTTGAGGTCAAAGATCTTCGGATTCGCAGCAAAGGCCGTTCGTTGCTGGATGTGCCGTCGCTGGTTCTGGATGGTCCCGGACCAACCCTCATCCTTGGTCCAAACGGCGCAGGCAAAAGCCTGCTGTTGCGTTGTTTGCATGGTCTGATCGCACCGGATCGTGGGCGCGTCGTCCAGGACGGACTTCCGCTGTGCACGGCACAAAAGGCGCGCCAGGCTATGGTGTTCCAGCAACCGGTTTTGTTGCGTCGTTCGGTCTCTGCAAATCTGGACTTTGTTCTAAAGCGTCAGAGTATGGGGCGCACAGACAGAAAAAAACGCATCGCCGAATTGCTGGTCGAAGGGGGGCTGGACGGCAAGGCGCGACAGCCGGCTCGCTCACTTTCCGGGGGTGAGGCGCAGCGGCTGGCAATCCTGCGCGCCCTGGCGACTGAGCCCGAAACTCTGTTTCTGGATGAACCGACCAGTGCCCTGGACCCGAGCGCCACACAAATGATCGAGCGGATGATCCGGCGCGCCTCGGCACGTGGGGTGCGGATCGTTATGGTGACACATGACATCGGACAGGCGCGACGTTTGGCTGCGGATATTGTCATGATGCAGGGCGGTCAAGTGGTAGAACATGGGCCCGCGAAACAGGTATTGGATGCCCCCGAAAGCGAAGCATCGCGTCGCTATCTGGCGGGTGGGTTGGTTACTTAATAAGAAAAGACGGAGAACATGATGTTCCGGGCATTTATTCGGGCAGCAGCAGTTGCACTTGGCCTATCGGCAGGGGGGGTTTCAGCAGAAACGCCGTTCATTGTTGTTCAATCCACGACATCGACGCAGAATTCTGGACTGTTGGAACACATATTGCCGTGGTTCGAGGCTGAGTCTGGCATAGATGTGCGCGTTGTCGCGGTTGGAACAGGTCAGGCCATTCGCAATGCAGTCAACGGGGACGGGGACGTTCTGCTGGTCCACGCCAAACCAGTCGAAGAGAAATTTGTCGCGGACGGCTGGGGCGTTGAGCGAAAAGACCTGATGTATAACGATTTTGTTCTGGTCGGCCCAAAATCTGACCCGGCCGGTATTCGTGGAGGCACCGATATACTGGTTGCTCTGACGGCCATTGCAGAGGCCGAAGCCCCTTTTGCATCGCGTGGCGATGACAGTGGGACGCATAAGGCCGAGCTGGGCCATTGGTCGTCTGCCGGGCTTGATCCAAAGGGTGCTTCCGGCACGTGGTATCGTGAAACCGGATCGGGTATGGGCGCGACCCTGAACGTGGCCGGGGGCATGGACGCCTATACACTTACAGACCGGGCCACGTGGCTGTCTTTTGGCAACAGAGGCAATCTAGAGGTGTTGGTCGAAGGCGATCCGCGCCTGTTTAATCAATACGGTGTGATCCTTGTGAACCCGGAAAAGCACCAACATGTGCGGGCGGCATCCGGTCAACGCTTTATCGACTGGTTGACGGGGCCGGACGGGCAGGAGGCGATCGCGTCCTTCAGGCTGGAGGGACAGCAGGTGTTTTTCCCCAATGCCCAATAAGTTGGCCTGCAGCCAACACCTGCGGGGCGAGTATTTCTGAAAAGATGAAGCGGTTGGCGGAGGATCAGCCGCTGGCACCATTGTGATGGATCGTACCGAGGCCCGACAGGTCATAACCGCCGAATTCGCGGGCCCGTTGTGTGAAATGATCCGAGCGTAGCAGCGACATCAGTTTTTGCATCGGTGGATCGAAAAACGATCTGCGCCAGATCGCCAGGTCCAGTCTTTCGGAATGGGTGGGGACAAAGCCGAGGTTGTAAAGCCCGGCCAAAGCACCCAGGCCAAAGCCTGCTTCGGCCTTTTGATCGTGCAGGGCGATGGCCAACTCTTCTTCGGTGCGGGCGCGGCCGGGAAAAGTGTCAAAATCGTCGTAAGTTAGGTTATGTGCTTCAAGTTGCGCATTGAACAAGTGCTGGCTGGCTGCACTGTCTTGCCGCAGGATGATGCGTCGCGATTTGAGGTCCTGGAACGATCTGATGTCCAATGCGCCCGGTGCCAGTAACAAACCGCGTTCTCGACGGGCGACTTCATAGAGGATCACCGGGGCTTCGCCCAATGAGTCGCGCAGGGATTTGGTATTGAACCCACCGTCCTCGTGGATGTGCAGCACAGCGGCCTGCGCGCTGCGCTCGCTCAATCGTGTCAATCCGTCGAAAGAGCCATCATAATACGTTGCCAGCCCCGATCCGCTTTCGCGCAATGCCCAGTCCAGAAGGGGATCATGGCTGCCAGCAACGATCGGGGGCAGGGGCGGTTCCGCCACTTGAGGCCCAGACCGTGACGCGTTGAGCCAGGCGATGATCTCGGCCCGTGGGAACAAAAGCTTGCCCATGGCGCGCACACAAGGCACCTCGCCGGATGAGGCAAGGTCATAGGCTTTACGCTCGCCAATGCGCAAAAGATCGGCCAGTTCGCGGGTGGTCAGGTATTGAGACATTCAGTCCAGGCGCACCGCAGAACCAGATGTGCTGTCCGCGGCGCTGAACCCGATCTGGTCCAACGTCGTCGGGGCTGCAACTGTAATCACGACCATCGCGACAACCGCGGCTAAAAAGGCTTTCATAGTCTCCTCCGGTTCAGTTCTGGTCGTCCGTCGCACGGCGCAGAAAAGCGATCAGGTCGTCCCGGTCCTGCTGTTCTGTAATCCGTTGCATCGGCATCTTCGACCCCGGAATGTAATGATCCGGCCCCTTATCGAAAAGGGCATTTATTGTTTGTTCATTCCAAACAATATCAGAGTCTTGCAGCGTATCCGAGTACAAATATCCCGGCAGCGATCCGGCGGGTCGCCCAAAGATACCGTGCAGTGTTGGACCCGCCCGACGTTCGCCTTCGGGTGTCAGGCTGTGGCAGATCGAGCATTTGCGGGCGAATTGACGTTCGCCATTCTCCATTTCGTCGGGATCTTTCAGAAAACTGGGCTCGGTCGAAGCCATTTGCTGTTGATCCGACAGCGCACCCACGGGCCAGCTGTACATCGCCGCGTCTATGCCCCCTGCATGGATGTTCTGGCCATCATCAGAGAATGACAGCGCCCAGACCGGTCCGCGCAGCGTTGCGCGGAAATCCTGCGTGATGCGCCATTCGGTCGTGTCGATCATCATGATATAGCCTTCGCCGTCACCGACCGCCAAAAGGCTTCGGTCCGGGCTGAGCGCAAGGGCCAGGATCGGGCGGCGGTCCAGAGTGAAGTCGCGTTCTTCACCGGTTGTCAGATCGAGGATGCGCGTCACCCCGTCCACCGCGCCATAGGCGATCCAGTTTTCCTGCGCGTTGAAAATCAATTCGTTGATGCCAAATCCGTGCTCAACCAGCCGGTCCGTTTCTTCGCCGGTTGCGACATCCCACACGCGTAAGGACCCATCGACGCCAGCGGAAAAAAGCTTTGATCCATCCGGTGAAAAAGTGACCGCATTCACGCCACTGCCCGTGGGGCCGAACAGGGCGGGGGCAGTGCCATCGACGGGCCATAATCCGATTGTTCCGTCCCAACTGGCCGTTGCGACATGCGTTTTTGAGGCAGCTACAGAAACGATCTTGCCTTTGTGTTGGCCGACGATCTCTCCGCCCGGCCAGCGGCGGAGGGTAAAATCGTCTCCGGCGGAATAAATTGCTGTACCGTTGAAGACGACCGCGTTGACGGCTGCTTCGTGACCTTCCAGCCATTCGGGTGTCTGGTCCGACCATAGCCCGACAGAATTGTCGAAACTGGCTGTTGCGATCCGTCCATCAGGGGCCGTTGCGATACCCATGATCGGCCCGCCATGACCTTTGAGCGTGAAGAACTCCGCCCATGCGGGCAGGGGGATCAACGCACAGGCAAGGATCAGCCAGCGCATCTATTCGGCGGGTGAGGCCGCTGCCTTGCCAGCCTCTTTTTCCTGCACCTCTTCCAGCCACAACGAGTGGTGTTCGCGCGCCCATTGCTCTTCGACTTCACCAGTACCCATTGCATCAAACGCGCCCTCCATCCCGACCGAGCCGAGGTAGATATGCGCGATGATGATGGCGATGAAGACATAAGCGACCATCACGTGCCAGACTTGGGCGTATTGCATCTCTTCCTGAGGCGACATTTGCACGGGCAGGTTCAGACCAAGCGCCTGTGGAATGCCGGTGGCATTGGCAACCGAGAAGGTCTTGGCGAACATCGGCAATTCAAACGGAAACAGCAGCGACAGGCCGGACAGGCTGATCGAGACTCCCAGCAGTATGCAGGCCCAGAAGATGATTTTTTGACCTGCGTTGAATTTCTTGGCGGGTGGGTGGCTGTTTTTGCTGAATAAACCCCCACCGGCAGCCAGCCATTTCAGGTCTGTGCGGTTGGGGATGTTATGGGCAATCCAATTCACCGTGATGATGATCAGCCCCAGCATGAAGGCCCATGCCAGATTGTTGTGAAGCCATTTGCAGCCTTGCGCGATGGTTGCGAAACCTTCCTTGCCGAAGATCGGAATCAGGAAGTCGCGGCCATAGAGTGTCAGCAGGCCGGTGATCGCAAGCACGATGAATGATCCTGCAAACAGCCAATGCCCGAAACGTTCAAAACTGGTGAAGCGCAGAACGGTACGGCCGGTCTTTTCTCCGTCGATGCGAATCTTGCCTCGGATCAGGAAAAACAGAACGATGATGGCCAGCATTCCAGCGATGATGTAACCGCCATATTCGCGTAACGGCCCTGTGCGGAATTCCCACCACCAAATGCCGCCGTCTTGGATCAGCACACTGTCGGCAGGTCCGCGCGAGGACACGGTGACGTCCGCCGAGCCAAAGCGCAGCGCGCGGTATACATCACTGTCGGACGATACGCCGCTGGGTCCAAACTGGCCCAGAAGGCCTTCGACATTGCCTTGGCCAGTGTTTTCCGAGCGATAGGTGTTATCTACTTTTTCGCCGCGTTGACGCGCGAGAATATCCTCAAGCGTGGTCGCACCACCGGTCGAGGCGCGCTCATTCGTGGTGGCTGGTTCCCCAGCTTCGTTTGTTTGCGCAACGGTGGCCTGTGCCAGCCCAATGGTGAACAGCAATGCGATGAGTAAGCGGAACATCTGAACCTCGGTCAAAATCCCTGATCAGGCGACCCACGGATGCGGGTCGCCTGTTTGGTTCATCAAAGACGGTCCTAGCCGTCTTTCTGGTCGTAGGCGGTGCCCCAACCCCATGCGCCGGACCCGAAGCCACGGGCGACAACACGCTCGCGGTAGATGGCCGACACAACGTCGCCGTCACCAGCGAGCAGGGCCTTGGTGGAACACATTTCGGCGCAGATGGGCAGTTTGCCCTCGGCGATCCGGTTGCGACCATATTTGGCGAACTCTGCGGTCGAGTGCGTTTCCTCGGGACCACCAGCGCAGAAGGTACATTTGTCCATCTTTCCACGCGATCCGAAGTTGCCCGCCTGCGGGTATTGCGGCGCGCCGAACGGGCACGCGTAGAAGCAATAACCACAACCAATGCACAGGTCCTTGGAGTGTAGGACGACCCCTTCTTCATTCTGATAGAAGCAGTCGACCGGGCACACCGCCATGCAGGGCGCATCCGAGCAATGCATACAGGCCACCGAAATCGAGCGTTCGCCCGGGTCACCGTCATTGATCGTTACCACCCTGCGGCGGTTCACGCCCCACGGCACCTCGTGTTCGTTCTTACACGCGGTGACGCAGGCATTGCACTCGATGCAGCGTTCGGCGTCGCAGAGAAACTTTGCTCTTGCTGCCATGTTCTCTTCTCCTCCCTTACGCTGACCAGATTTTGCAAAGAGTCGCTTTGGTCTCTTGCATCTGGGTCACGGAATCATAGCCATAGGTCTGGGCGGTGTTGGTACTTTCACCCAGCACATAGGGATCGGCACCTTTCGGGTATTTCTCCCTCAGGTCCTCGCCCTGGAAATGGCCGCCAAAGTGGAACGGCATGAAGGCCACGCCGGCACCGACCCTGTTGGTCAGCATCGCCATCACCTTGACCTTGCCGCCTTCAGGACCTTCGACCCAGACCTGTGATCCGTCGCGAATACCAAGGTTGTTGGCATCGCGTGGATTGATCTCGACGAACATGTCCTGCTGAAGCTCGGCCAGCCACGGGTTCGACCGTGTTTCATCCCCGCCGCCTTCATATTCGACCAGACGACCTGACGTTAGGATTATCGGGTAATCCTTTGAAAAGTCGTTCTTCTGAATCGAAGCATAAAGGGTGGGCAGGCGATATGCGTGCCGGTCCTCGTAGGTCGGATAGTCCTCCACCAGGTCGCGCCGGTTCGTATAAAGCGGCTCGCGATGCAGTGGGATCGGATCCGGGAAGGTCCAGACAACCGCGCGGGCTTTGGCGTTCCCGAAGGGCGCACAGCCATGCTCGATCGCGACCCTCTGGATACCGCCGGACAGGTCGGTTTTCCAGTTGGTCTCTGGTCCCGCAACGGCGTCGATGGCTGCGCGTTCCTCGGCCGTCAGATCGCCATCCCAACCAAGGTCCATCAGCATCTGCATCGTGAACTCGGGATATCCATCCTGAATTTCCGATCCAACGCTATAGACCCCTTCGGCCAACAGGTTGTCGCCATCCCGCTCCACGCCAAAGCGCGCACGGAAGGTCAGGCCACCTTCGGCCACCGGTTTGGACATGTCATAGAGGTTTGGTGTCCCCGTATGACCCATCTCCGGTGTTCCCCAGCAGGGCCAGGGCAGACCGTAATATTCGCCGTCGTTGGGCCCACCAATGGCTTGCAGCGTGGTTCTGTCGAACGTGTGCTGGTTGGCCATATGGCTTTTCAAACGTTCTGGCGATTGACCGGTATATCCGATGGTCCAGAGACCCGCGTTGAACTCACGCGTGATGCTTTCAACATTGGGGGTTTCCGGATCGTCCATCTCGATATTGCGGAACAACCGATCCGCCCAGCCAAACTTGTTGGCGAACTTGGCCATAATGACCTCGTCCGGCAGGCTTTCGAACAGCGGTTCTACCACCTTGTCGCGCCATTGTAGCGACCGGTTCGATGCCGTGACCGAGCCACGGGTTTCGAACTGCGTACAGGCGGGCAACAGGTAGACGCCATCGGTGCGGTCATGCAGCACGGCCGAGACGGTGGGATACGGGTCGATCACGACCAGCATGTCCAGCTTCTCCATCGCCGTCTTCATTTCCGTCATGCGGGTCTGCGAGTTGGGCGCGTGGCCCCACAGAACCATGGCGCGGACATTGTTGTCCTGATCCATGTTGGCCGGGTCTTCCAGAACACCGTCGATCCAGCGGGAGACCGGGATGCCGCGCTCGTTCTGAAGCGGTTTATCCTTGCCTTCCTTGTCCTTGATCGTGGCGAACTGGCCCGCCAGCCATTCGGGATCTTCACCCCAGACACGAGCCCAATGACCCCATGCACCCTTGGACAGGCCGTAATAGCCAGGCAGGGTGTGGGACAGAACACCAAGGTCCGTTGCGCCCTGCACGTTGTCATGACCACGGAAGATGTTGGTGCCACCCCCCGAAGTGCCCATGTTGCCCAAAGCAAGCTGGAGCACGCAGTAAGCGCGGGTGTTGTTGTTGCCGTTGGTGTGCTGCGTACCACCCATACACCAGATGACTGTGCCGGGGCGGTTGTTGACCATGGTCCGGGCAACGCGCTTGAGCTGCGAGCCGGGCACGCCGGTTACACGCTCGGTCTCTTCCGGGTTCCAGTTGGCGACCTCGGTGCGGATCTGGTCCATTCCCCAGACACGGGTGCGGATGAACTCTTTGTCCTCCCAGCCGTTGTCGAAGATGTGCCACAGAATGCCCCAGATCAGAGCAACGTCTGTACCGGGACGGAAGCGGACATATTCATCCGCATGCGCCGCGGTGCGCGTAAAGCGCGGGTCGCAGACGATCAGCGGTGCGTTATTCTGCTCTTTCGCGCGCAGAACATGAAGCAGCGAGACGGGATGCGCCTCGGCCGGGTTGCCGCCGATGATGAAGATGGCCCGTGAGTTGTGGATGTCATTGTACGAATTGGTCATGGCGCCGTAGCCCCATGTATTCGCAACACCCGCAACAGTGGTCGAGTGGCAGATACGGGCCTGATGGTCCACGTTGTTCGTGCCCCAGTAGGCGGCGAACTTGCGGAACAGATAGGCCTGTTCGTTATTGTGCTTGGCCGAGCCCAACCAGTACACGCTGTCCGGCCCGGATTCCTGGCGGATGTTCATCATGCCGTCGCCGATCTCGTTGATCGCCTCTTCCCAGCTGATGCGCTTCCACTCGCCGCCTTCCTTTTTCATCGGATACTTGAGGCGGCGTTCGCCATGGGCGTGCTCGCGGACCGAGGCCCCTTTGGCGCAATGCGCACCCAGGTTGAACGGGCTGTCCCAGCCGGGTTCTTGCCCGACCCAGACACCGTTCTGCACTTCGGCAACAACGGTACAGCCGACCGAACAGTGGGTGCATACGGATTTAATATTCTCAACGGCGGTGTTGGCCGCTGTTTGGGCGCTGGCAGGCGTCACGGTTCCACCCGTGGCGCTGATCGCGGCAAGGCCGCCGATCGTCAGGCCCGAGCCACGCAGGAATGCGCGGCGATCGACGGTTTTCTCGCCGATCTGGGACAGGATACTTGTCCGCTGGGGGCGTCTCGCAACCCCGTTGGTCTTTTTCCTAAGCATTTCTTTCCTCCCTTGCTGGCCATGAGGATCACGGCTGGCTTGGTAACTGCGAAACCGACGTCAGGGCCAATCGCAACCGTCAGTCGGGTAAGTGACATCGTCCGGCTGGTGCGCCGGGCGCAGTCGAGGCGGCTTAGAAGCGCGCGCTTTCCAGATATGCGCGGGTATGCGCTGTATCTTGCATGCGGGTCTCGTCCGTCGGCAGCTCGGCTGCTTCGGCTTGACCGCTCAGGCTGGCGGCGGCAACGGCAGCGGGCGCTGCGGTTCCGGCCAGTTTGAGGAAGTCGCGGCGCGTTGCGCCTTCTTCCTTGGTCTTGCTCATGGGCTTCTCCTCTCCCATTTGCGATCTAGCGCCAATTCAGGCGCTGGCGAGTGGCGGGTTATGCCGCCATCATTCGGAAGGCCTCGCGTTCGATTTCCATGAACACTCGACCGGCGGTGCCGACCGAGGCATAGAGAACCGACGCTTCGGCGGCTTCCAAATCCGAATAGAAATGTGCGGCCCAGGGGCCGATATGTTTGTTCCAGAACGTTTTCTGGTCTTCTAACGTCGCCGGCGATCCGAAACGGCCTACGATCATGCCTGCCATCATCTCCATCAGTGAGGCAACGTTGTCTTCGGGTTCAAAAACGTTCTGCGTACGGGTGATCCCGCGAACAGCCATATCATTGCGCAATTGCGCCAAAGGTTTTTCGTTCAGGAACCCGGTCAGATAAAAACTGGCGTAAGGCAGTAATTCGCCACGTCCCAAACCAATGAATAGCGCGTTGAACTCACGCTCGGCAGCGGCGGGCTTGGTCACCTTGGCAACACGCGCCATAGCCTGAATGGCTTGGCCCAGATCAGTGTCGTCTCCGCTCAGCCCCGACATCTGGTCCAGAAGCAACTGATCAGGCGGGCCGGCCAAAAGCAAACCCAGAAAATTGTAAAAATCCGCGCGCAGCCGGTCTTCGGCTGAAATGTCTAAAGTCTGCGCGTTATCTGCGGTCATGGGTTATCCTTCGAATTCAAATCTCATGCGGCGCGGGGACGGGGGCAGTTCGACCTCTTCCCGCGTGTAGGCTTCGGCCAAATCCACTTCAGGTGTTGTGGGGGCGGCTTCTGTTTCTTCCATGGCGACCGAGGGTTCGGACATTGGTTCATCCTCCGAGGGGGTTTCCTCTTCGGTGTCGTCTTCACTTGCGGCCAAGGCCTCGACATGGGCCAGCATCCCTTTGCCCACCTGGTAGGCGGTCTGAAGGTTTTCGATCACACAAGCTGCGTCGGTATAGTCTTCGCCGTAATCAACCAGACCGTCCACGTTGGCCAGAACCGGATTCAGTCGCCACAACCGGCGCAAGGCCCGGCGACGCAACCGATCAGGCACCGCCTTGGCCATGAACCCCGTGACATCGTCGCCCGCCTGTAATTTATCCGGGTCAGGCAGGTTTAACTCGGCCAGAATGTCGGCGTCAGTCTTTTCTTCCAGTTCGGCGTGTTGTGCGGCTATGACGTGTTCTTCTGCCGCTATGACCTCAGCCTCGGCTTCTGCCTGTACGGCGGCCTTGCGACGGGACCAGAAATCGCGCGCCTGGGTCATTGCACAAGCCTCCGAGGTGCGCGGTAGACATCCGAGGCCTGTCTGATCCGTGGGTCGCCCTTGCCGTCCTCGACCAAATCCGTGCGTTTCTTGTCGCGGCGGCGCTTGATGAAAACTTCGTCTTTATGATGTTTGAGCGCGAAATCCCGCACCCAGGCAATCAGCCCTTCGGTCATGGGGATCTTTTCGACGATCTCTTCACCTGTGTCGGCATAGTCCTGCCCCTCAAAAGGCGAGGCCGTGATAAGCACCGCGTTCAAAGGGACGTCCCCCTTCAATTCATCCCGCAACACCAGATAAAGCGAGGGTTGTCCGTCTGACAGGTTGACCATGTAGGCTTCGGTCTCATCCGCCCAAAGGGTCAGGGGCAGGGTGGCTGCATGGTATTCAACCGCATCGCCTTCACGACGCAATTCCTGCCAAACGGCAGGACCAGCACCCGGCAAAACGGCTATGGCACGCCAACTCCATCGGGCCCAACGTGTGATCCCGGGTTTCTTGCGCACGATGACGCCAACTGGCATTTCGATCTGGCTTGCGGCCTTGGCCACTGGCTCCTCCCCGAAAGGCTCTCCCCTGCCTTTGCATGAACACTATGGTACACATTGTGTCTTTGTGCCAAGCCTGTGTCCTTAGACTTTGGTCGTATGTTTTGGTCGCAACTGCGTGAACGGAGCCGAAAACGCGTTTGTTTCCTTCGATTTTCTGCGCGAATGAGGGGTAAATAACTGCGCACGGCAGGGGGTTGAAGTTGCCGGGATGTGCGTACAGCCTAAGGTTCATGGGATGGGGAGAGCATCCCGCGGGAGGGAAAATGGGCACCAAACTACTGCTATGCGATTGCGCAGGAACTCAGGAATTGGATCCCGACAGGATCGAAAGCGCCTGTGGTGTTAGTTGTTCTAAGGTGCATACGGCGCTTTGCACGACCCAACTGCAATCTGCTGCCGAACTGATGCAAGACGGAGATACCGTGATCGCCTGCCTGCAAGAGCAGGACGTGTTCCAGTCCCTTGCCGAAGATTTGGATATCGACGTGCCTGGCTTCTTCGACCTACGCGACCGTGCGGGTTGGTCTGAACAGGGTACGGATGCAACGCCAAAGATGGCTGCACTGGCGGCTGAGGCGCTGTTGCCGCAGCCCGTCACACCCAGCGTCGATGTTATCAGCGAAGGAACTTGTTTCATCGTTGGCCCCGGCGCGGTGGGTTTTGATCTGGCTGAGAAGTTGGTGGGAACTTTGGCCGTGACTGTTCTGGCTACGGATCAGGCAGAGCCGACCTCGCGCGCTTTCGATGTGGTACGCGGACGGGTGAAGTCCGTGTCAGGGGCGCTGGGCGGGTTTTCACTGCGTCTGGACGCCGTGCAACAGGTCGTGCCGGGCGGGCGTGGTGCCTTTGCCTGGACCGAGCCCAGGAACGGAGCACAATCTGCCTGCGACATTATTCTGGACCTGACAGGCGGCGCGCCGTTCGTCCAGGCCCCCAACAAGCGCGAAGGGTATCTGAGGGCTGATCCAAAAGACGTGGTGGCCGTTGAACGCCTGGCTTTTGAGGCCATTCAGCTTGTTGGTACCTTTGAAAAGCCTTTGTACGTGAGATTGGAAGAATCCTTGTGTGCGCATTCACGGGCGGAACAGGTGGGTTGTACAAACTGTCTGGATATCTGCCCGACCGGGGCGATAACACCAGCGGGTGAGCATGTGAGCATCGACCCGATGGTATGTGCCGGATGCGGTGCGTGTGCCGCACTGTGTCCGTCGACGGCGATCACTTACGAGGATCCGACCGTTTCGGCGCTGTTGTCCCGGATGCACGTCCTGGCGCGCACCTATCGACGAGCAGGAGGGGCCGCGCCCCGGCTTTTGATTCATGATGCGCATGGGGCAGAGATGATCCGGTTGGCTGCGCGCTTTGGTCGTGGTTTGCCTTCGGATGTTATCCCGCTGGAACTAAATGTTATATCCGGTTTTGGCCACGCCGAGATGCTTGCCGCTTTGGCGCATGGTTTTGTCCGTGTGGATGTATTGCTTGCACCCACAACCGAACGGGATTCGCTGGACCACGAGATTGCTCTGGCGCGCGCGATCGCAGGCGCTGATGGGATTGGACTGATTGATGAGGCTGATCCGGACGCCATGTCTGATCTGCTCTATGGTCAAGACGTGCCGCAACCTTTGGCCGAACCGGTTCTTCCATTGGGGAACCGTCGACAGATCACACGCTTGGCCGCGCAGGCGCTAAATCCGCAGGCAGACACTCCATTGCCACTGCCCGATAACGCGCCTTATGGTGCGGTTGCAGTGAACACGGACAGTTGCACCCTGTGCCTCAGCTGTGTGTCGCTGTGTCCATCAGGGGCTTTGATCGACAATCCGGACAAGCCGCAGCTGAACTTTCAGCAGGATGCCTGCCTGCAATGCGGAATGTGCAAGACGATCTGCCCCGAAGAGGCAATCACTTTGGTTCCACAGCTTGATCTGAGCGATGCGGCCCTGTCCCAGCAGGTACTCAACGAAGAAGAACCTTTCGCTTGTGTTGAATGCGGTGCGTTGTTTGGGGTGAAATCCACTGTGGAGCGGATCATGGAAAAGCTTTCGGGCACACACCCGATGTTTGCCAGTTCGGATCAGGCGCGGATGATCCAGATGTGCGACAATTGCCGGGTTAAGGTGCAGTTTCAGCAGCAGGACAATCCCTTCCAGTCAAAGCCTAAACCACGGGTCGTTACGACTGACGATTATTATTCAGATAGAAAAGATCATTGAAGCTGCAGCGGAGCCCCCAAATCTGCGGCTTTCATCCGCGAGACAAACGCGAGGATTGCATCGAGATCGTCCAGAGTCATCTGAACAGGATGGATCGGAGAAGGGCGCTCGGGGTCAAATGGCGGCGTCAGTCCGTCGATCTGTGTAAACGCAGGATGGGGGTTGAGAGCAAAGAAAGCCTCGAACCGTTCGGACCAGTCCGGCATCGCGCGCAGGACGGCAAACGATGGGGTCGAGCCCAGCCCGTTCATTCGGTTTTTGGGTCCGATCACATGGCATCGTCCGCAATGGGTCATCGACAGTTCTTCGCCAAGCACGGTATTACCGTCAACGGTTTCCTCCGACTCAGTGACCGTCAGATCGAAGCTGGCGGTAAAGGGCGCGCCTTGTGCTGGCGCAAAACTTTCAACGGTGCGCTTTCCAATATCCGAACGCAGCCAATCGCGAAAGCGGGCCTGCCGCTTATTGTCTTCGATGGTCAGATGGTAGATCACATCATCGCGGGCAAAGACCGGATCGCCGGGCGGAGCGGGATTCAGGACCATAACACCTGTGTCATCCGCAATAACGCGAATCCCGGTCTTGAGAGAGAAGCGAGGAAGAATATGTTGCAACAGACCCGAGTCTTTCACCTCGGCCGGGGCCGCAAGGCCAATCGCCTCCTGAGACAAGGAGGGGGTGGCAGAGAACGTGAGGCTCAGGCACAAGAGGACAAAGCGCATGGCTCAGCCTAACGGGGCAGGGCGCGGTGCGTCAAATAAACTGAAAGAGACGGAGACACATGCAATGAGCGGCGACCAGAATTTGGTGACACGCACGCCCCTGTCACACGGGCATATCGAAGGGGGCAAGGCATGAGTGTTCGTGACGCGGTTCTGGCGAACCTGAAAAAGATCACTGACCCGGTGTCTGGTCAAGATATTGTCAGCGCAGGTATCGTGCGTGCGCTGAATGTCGAAGGTGATACCGTACGATTTGTGCTTGAGATTGATCCAAAGCACGCGGAAAAGATGGAGCCCGTGCGAGCGACGGCCGAGAAAGCCGCGCAGATGGTCGCCGGTGTGGCCAATGTATCGGCGATGATGACCGCGCATTCCGACAAGGCTCCGCCGGATCTGAAACCGAAACCCAAACCGTCGCAAACCGGGCCGCAGGCCGTTCCGGGTGTTGATCGGATTATTGCTGTTGCTTCGGGTAAGGGCGGTGTCGGTAAGTCCACTGTCTCTGCAAACCTTGCCTGTGCGCTGGCCGCTGAAGGACGGCGCGTCGGTCTGCTGGATGCGGATGTTTACGGTCCGTCGCAGCCCCGGATGCTGGGTGTGTCCGGTCGCCCGGCCAGCCCCGATGGCAAAACCATTCTGCCTTTGCGCAATCACGGCGTGACCATGATGTCCATGGGGTTGATGACCAACGAAGGTCAGGCTGTTGTCTGGCGTGGACCCATGTTGATGGGCGCATTGCAACAGATGATGGGGCAGGTGCAGTGGGGCGCGTTGGACGTTCTGATCGTCGACCTTCCACCGGGAACGGGCGATGTGCAGCTGACGCTGAGCCAGAAGTTCCAGGTGGACGGTGCCATCGTGGTCTCAACCCCGCAGGACGTGGCTTTGATCGACGCCCGCAAGGGGATCGATATGTTCAATCAGCTCAAAACCCCGATCGTGGGCATGATCGAAAACATGTCGACCCATATCTGCTCCAACTGCGGGCACGAAGAACATGTGTTTGGTCATGGCGGTGTTGCGTCCGAGGCGGAATCTCTGGGTGTACCGCTGCTGGGTGAAATCCCACTGCATCTGGACATCCGCGTGGCCGCTGACGGAGGCGCGCCCATCGTGGTCAGCAAGCCCGATAGTCCACAGGCCGAGTCGTTCCGCAAGATCGCACGCGACCTGATCTCAAACGGTTTCGCATGAGCCAGCCGGTCTTTCCCCCTTTGCTGACGGGTCACCCGGTTCAGGGTGGGGAAGACCCGTTTGACAGGGCGCAGGCAATGGCCGCGCTGGGATGCGACGCGGGAACGGTCGTTTACAACATTCAGGCCGACCGTCTGCGCGTTGCCATCGTCTTTGCGCCTGAGGTGCCGTTGCAGGACGCGATGGCAATGCTGCCACTGTGTGCCGTAGGGTTTCAGAACGCGCTGGGCGCTCTGGCCCCGCCAGAGGTTGCTGTGCATTTGGGCTGGGACGGATTGATCTGCGTGAATGGCGCAAAATGCGGGAAGTTTCGGGTGACCTCTTCGGATGTGTCCGCTGATCAGGAGCCGGACTGGTTGATCGTAGGTTGGGAACTGGCGCTGCTGCAAACCAGCGAGGCCCCGGGTGAAACACCAGATGTCACCGCGCTTTACGACGAGGGATGTGCAGACGTATCCGCCACACAATTGGTAGAAAGCTGGTCGCGTCATACTTTGACCTGGCTGAACCGCTGGCAGGAAGATGGTAACGCGCCGCTGCACGCTGAATGGATGGGTTTGCTGCGCGGTGTAGGAGATCCGCTGGATCATGGCGGTGTTTTTTTGGGTACGGATGAACGGTTTGGAATGTTGATCCGGGACGGATCCGAAACGCACCTGCGTCCCCTGACCGAAGTGTTGGAGAACGGAAGATGAAACTGGCCCGAGCAATTCACTTCGACGAAAGCGACATGAACGTGTTTCATTCTCCGGCGCGCACCGGGGAATGGTGTGTGTCTGGCGGGTTCGAGTTCTCGAATTGGAGCGATGCAGATCTTGAAGGCAAGGCGCGTCAGGCCTTTGCGAATGGCTGGCTGGGTCTTGAAACCTTTGGCCGCGTGACATTTGTGGCCGTGACGCAGATCGAACCGGCAGAGAAAGATCAGATCGCCCGCAATCTGGCCGACCATTTTGTGCAGTTCTATGGTGCGCCTTCAGTTGAGGCAGCGCTTGGCGTGGCGCAGGCGGAAGTCGATCATATGTCAGAGCTGTGCGAAGATCATGCGCCCAACACGCTGTTGACCGTGGCCAGAGAACTGTCTGAAACTGGCGTGCACGAAGCCTATCGTGTGATCACGCCGCAGGATGCGCAGCTTGAGGCTTTGGCAGTTCATGGATCCCTCGACGACTAGATCAGATCGACAAACCCGCCGAACTGGCCGCGTTTGAAAATCAGGCCCTTTCCTGTGCGGTACATAACCTGTTCCACTTGTCCCACAATGATCAGATGATCACCAGCGTCGTGCCGCGCGTGCAGACGGCAATCGAACCGCGCCAGACATTGGGTCAATTGCGGGCGACCGGTCTCATCCTCAGTCCAATCTGCATGTGAGAAGTCTGTGCCGTCACGCGCAAAGAGCAGCGCCTGCTCTTGCTGATCCTGTGCCATCACATGAATCGAATAGTGTTCGCAGCTGCTGAAAGCGTCGAAACGGAACGATTCCTTGGCCAGACACCACAACACCAGCGGAGGGTCCAATGAGACCGAGGCAAAGGAATTCACGGTGATCGCGCGCGGTCCACCTTCGGTTTGCGTGGTAATCACAGTGACACCGGTGCCAAAACACCCCAGGGCCTCGCGAAAGGCCGGGCTTTGTTCCGGGGTGGGTATGAAAGTCTTTTCGGTCATTGCGCGCGTATTCCTTGGCCGCGCATCAGGTGCCACGCGAGGCTCGGATTGTCCATGAAAAGCTGACTGCTGCTTGCAATTTAAGCTGTCAGTTCAGGTCTTCCAGCAAGCGCCCGTGTTTTCGTGTTTCGATTATGACTTCACCGAAGGTCGTCATGCCGCGTGCCTGCAGAATCGGCAGCATCTTGACCAGCGCTTCGGCCGTGGCGACCGCATCGCCCAGCGCAGTGTGGCGCAGGGCCTCGGGGATCGTGATTTCCAGCCGTTCACACAGCGCGTCCAGCGTGTGTGTGTCGCTGGCTCCGAACAGCACGGCAGACAGCAGAACCGTGTCGAGGATCGGGTGATCCCATTCGACCTCCATCCGCTTGGCGTGACGACGCAGGAACGCCATATCGAAGGGTGCGTTATGCGCCACGATCACCGCGTCGCGGGCGAACTGATGAAATACGCGCCCGGCCTCAGTGATGTCGGGTGCGCCCTGAACCATACGGTCACTGACCTTGTGCACTTTGGTCGAAGCAGGTGGTATCGGGATGCCCGGATTCACCAGCATGTCCAAATGTTCACCCTGAACGATCTTGCCGTTGAGCACGCGCACCGCGCCGATCTGAACGATTTCATCTTTATGAGGAAGCAGCCCGGTGGTCTCGGTGTCGAAGACGACGAAACACAGATCCGACAAGGTGCGATTTTCAAACGCGTCATCCCCTGGCGTGTCGAGCAGCTCAAAATCGTAAACCAGAGGCCGCGCCTCATCAGGGGACATTTGGGCGGCACTGTCTTCGAAGACCAGCATGTAGCCGGGCGCGTCGCCCAGGGGCTTCATCCGCGCAGAATAGGTTTGCCGGCCATCTACGCTGTTCAGCGTACAATAAACGTCTTTGCCGGTTTTTCCCATTTTGGCATAGGCATCCGTCAGGCCTGTGGCCTCGATGTACTCGAAAAGCGACGCGTTCAGTCGAGGATGTGCAATCTGGGCCAGAACCTCGGCGGCCTGACCATCATACAGCACAATCTGATGCTTTGGGCTGGCCAGCAACATAGCGACCGGTATCTCGGTCAGCAGGGCGGTGAGACGTTGTTTCTCTGCTGCTAAGTACGCGGTTTCCGATGCTACGGCTTCGGCGGTTCGCATGGCGTTTGACGCCAGTTGTTCCGCCAGACCTGCCGCTGCGGGGGCCAGATCCCCCAGATAGCGCGCAGCCTGCATGTCCAGATCCGTACTGACCCCGGCATGCGCTCGGGCCCGTAGTTGGGCCGACAGGCGTTCAATTGGCTTGGCAATATTGTCGTCAAACAGCAGCCAGACACCTGCGATCAAAGCAAGCAGCCCAAACGCGATCAGGATTTCTGCAAAAATGAAGTCACCCAAAAGGTCGGGATTTCCTGCGCGGGCATAGGAAATCCACAGCGCAACTGCGCTGATCGCAATCCCGCCGAATGCCAGCAAGCAGAAGAACAAAAAAATCCTGAGCCTAAGGCTCAAATTGGTGAGCATGATCAGACCCCGCAGGTGGTCTCGATGATTGGATCGTTGGCCTCGGCTGAAATCCAGTCCGCGTTAATCAACAGACCATCATCAGCGAATTCAGCACCGTCTGCTAGATTGGCGCGGCTATTTTCAACACAGTTGACAGCCACCGGCACTTTTGAAACTGGAGCCCAGCGGCCAAAGAAGTATAGGTCGACAAGTCTTTGATCTGGAACATTTTCATTGCTGCGAACCGATATCGTGTCAATGGCGGCAAAACGATCTACGAAGGGCACCGCGTATGTCCAGGGGCGATAGAAAGCACGGCTTTCCACCTCTTGCACGATGGCCATTTCATCCGGCAGTTGATCGCGGGTGCGGTCGTACCAGGAATACTCGCTGGCAATGGTCATGCCGATCATGCCCAGACCCGCCGCAACCGGAGTGGTCCATTTCGGCAAGCGCCCACCGGTCAGCTTGTTCAGCACAAGCACGACGCCCGCAAACGCGAAGCCCGCAAAGATAGTGCCGATCAATTCCAGAAACATGTGGTCTCTCCGTTCTAGGGGGTCTTAGCCCAGCATACCCTTGCCGTGGCCAACCGCCGATTGCATTGTTTTTACCACAACAAATGCATCGCGTAGATGACTTCGCTCAAAGTCCGAAAGATCGGACGGTGGCAGATAATTGTCGGGTTTTTCACCTGACTTAACCAGCCGAACCTGATGCTCCAGGCGGGTTTCAGCGATCAGGTCGTAAGCGTCCAGCAGATCCCGAGCCCCAGACGGGCTGAGGACACCGCTGGCCTCGGCCGCTTTCAGGCGGGCACGGGTGTTGGCTTCGGTCAGCTCGCCCTGCAACGTGTATATCCGGGCCAGATCTACGACGGGCACAACACCATTGTGTTTGAGGTCCAGCGTATTGCGGTGTTCGCCCGAGCGAATGGTGGCGAACCCGCGCAACAGGCCAAGCGGGGGCGTGTGTTTCAGCGAGTTCGAAATCATATGCGCCACAAAGATCGAGTTCGCTCTGGCCGCTGCCAGTGTGTCGGCCTGAAGGTCGGCAAACAGCTCAAACGCGCCGCCGATAGGGCGCAGGTCGAACATGACCGAGGCCAGCATCTGCGCCTCTGGGTTTGGTTTGGCGATCCATCCTGTGAAATAATCGCGCCAGACGCGCACCGGCTGACACCAGCGCGGATTGGTCGCCATCATGTCGCCGGGGCAGTAGAAGTACCCGCAAATGTCCAGCCCGTCCGAGACGAATTTCGCCAACCTGGTGAAATAGGCCATGTCTTCATCGGTCACGCTGTCATCCAGCATCAGACAATTGTCCTGATCCGATACGCCGGTTTGTTCCTGCCGTCCCTGAGACCCGCATGCAAGCCACAGATAGGGTACCGGGGGCGGGCCCAGTTCAGCTTCGGCGAGTGCTAATAGGCGTCGCGTGGCGGTATCCGCGATATCGGTGATCAGTCGGGTGACAATTTCGTGCCGGTTCCCGCCGGCAACCAGCTGCACAAGAAGCTGCGGGATCTCTTCGGTCACGCGTGCCATTTCTTCGGCCGTGTCAGCCTGCGCAATGCGGCGCACCAGCTCGGCCGAGTTCACGGCCTGATAATGGGTCAGATCGGTCTGCGTCACGATCCCGACCAGCCGACCGCCTTCGGAGATCGGGATATGGCCAATGCCGCGCTCCATCATGATGTGCAGCACATCCGACCCGATATCGCTGGGCGACAATGTAACCGGGTTCGCGGTCATGATTTCAGAAATGGGCGTGGAGGCGGGTAGGCCGTCTGCAACGTATTTGCCCGAGATATCCCGCAGGGTCGCAATGCCCTGCAAGCTTTCACCGTCCGTGATGCAGAGCGACGAAATATGTTTGTCGCGCATGATCCGCGCGGCGTCCTGAACCGACGTGTCAGCGGGGCAGGTGGCCGGGTTATGCGCCATCAATACGTCGATCGAACTGGTAGCCAGGCTTTGCGGACCACTGCGGTCGCCACGTGTGCGGTCAAAGAACTTTGCCACAACATCATGGTTATCGATCAAACTCCGGACCAGATCCGGTGGCAGAACCATTAGAACTGACGGCGTATGCGCGCGGGCTTTGGTGGCGGCTTTGCCGTCTTTCAGCAGGCCCCTTTCGCCAAAGGAATTGCGCAGACCCAGATGAGAGACGATGGCACCGTTCTCATCGGTAATTTCGACCTGTCCTTCATAGATCACGAACACCCCGGGTAACTTGTGGCCCAGCTCATAGACCGAGGCGTCTTCCTCAACTTCCCAGACCTCGATCTGTTTGACGATCTGATCCAGGGCGTCGGAAGGCAACGCGTCATAGGGATGAACGGATTTCAGAAACCGGGCTATTTCGTCATGGGACAGGGGCATGTGTCGTCTCCGGTGTTCTGGTTAAAAAATCCCGCCCAGTGATGTGCTGGGCGGGAACAGTGGATCGAAAGACGCGGTCGAAGGCAAGAACCAACGACCGCATCAAGCTCATTTGTTCTGAGCTGCGCCCGCACCACGGGGAATGCGTACGCTTTCGACCAGATCCTTGATCTCCTGCGGAGTCTCTTTGGTCGCGCCTGCAACAACGTAGGCAACCGCAAAGTTGATCATCGCACCGATTGCGCCGAACGAGGTCGACTTGATCGGACCCAGCAGCGGGTCAGCATCGGTGAACGAGTTGGTACCCGGAATGAACAACCAGCCCTTGTGCAGGAAGATGTAGACCAGGGTCACAACCAGACCAGCCAGCATACCTGCAACCGCGCCGGTGTTGTTGATGCGGGTCGAGAAGATCCCCATCATCAGCGCCGGGAAGATCGAGGCTGCCGCAAGACCAAAGGCCAGGGCCACGGTTTGCGCCGCAAATCCGGGTGGGTTCAGACCCAGGTAGGTTGCGACAACGATGGCGACGGCCATTGCGATACGAGCAGCCAGCAATTCACCCTTTTCAGAGATTTGCGGGTTGATCGCACCTTTGACAAGGTCGTGGGACACCGCTGACGAAATCGCTAGCAAAAGACCCGCAGCGGTTGACAGAGCAGCCGCAAGACCACCGGCAGCGACCAGACCGATCACCCAACCCGGCAGGTTGGCGATTTCGGGGTTGGCCAGAACCAGGATGTCACGGTTGAACTTGGTCAGCTCGTTACCGACCCAGCCGTTTTCTTCCGCAATGGAAGCCATGGCTTCGGACTTGTCATTGTAGTACTGGATTTTGCCGTCACCGTTCTTGTCTTCCCAATCCAGAAGACCGGTTTTCTGCCAGGTTTTCATCCAGTCATAGCGCGGATCGGTGTCGATTTCCTCGACCGAGACAGCGCCACCTTCGATGCCACCATTGGGCCACATCATGTCGGTGATGTTCAGACGTGCCATTGCGCCAACCGCAGGGGCGGTCAGGTACAGCAGCGCGATGAAGACCAGAGTCCAGCCAGCCGACCAACGTGCGTCAGATACTTTCGGCACGGTGAAGAAGCGCATGATCACGTGCGGCAGACCGGCGGTACCGATCATCAGCGACAGCGTGAACAGAACCATGTTCAGCGTGTTCGAATGGTGGGCGGTGTACTCGTTGAAGCCCAGCTCGGTCACGATTGCATCCAGCTTGGTCAGCAGGGGCTCACCGCTTGCGGTGTCACCAAACAGACCCAGAGCAGGGATCGGCGTGCCGGTCAGCTGCAGCGAGATGAAGATCGCCGGGATGGTGTAGGCTGTGATCAGCACGCAGTACTGAGCAACCTGGGTGTATGTCACACCTTTCATCCCGCCAAACACCGCGTAGGCAAAGACCACACAAGCACCGATCAGCAGACCGGACGTGTTCGACACCTCAAGGAAGCGGCCAAAGGCCACGCCAACACCGGTCATCTGACCGATAACGTAGGTCACCGACGCAACGATCAGACAGATCACCGCAACAACGCGTGCGGTCTGGCTGTAGAAACGGTCGCCGATGAATTCCGAGACAGTGTATTTGCCGAACTTGCGCAGGTAAGGCGCAAGCAGCAGAGCCAGCAGCACGTAGCCACCGGTCCAACCCATCAGGAATGTCGAGTTGTCATAGCCGGTAAAGGCAATCAGGCCCGCCATCGAGATGAACGAGGCCGCAGACATCCAGTCCGCCGCTGTCGCCATACCGTTGGTGACCGGGTGAACGCCGCGACCGGCGGCGTAGAACTCCGATGTGGAACCCGCGCGGGCCCAGATCGCGATGCCGATGTATAGCGCGAATGATGCGCCAACAAACAGCAGGTTGATGGTAAACTGATCCATAATCCCCGCTCTCCCTTATTCTTCGTCTACGCCGAATTCGGCGTCCAGCTTGTTCATGCGCCAGGCGTAGTTGAAGATCAGCACCAAGAAGACCAGGATCGATCCCTGTTGTGCGAACCAAAAGCCCAGATCGGTTCCGCCAACGGCGATCCCCGACAGCAATGGACGCAGCAGAATGCCGAATCCAAACGACACCAGCGCCCAGATTGCGAGGCTGATGTAAATGAGGCGCAGGTTGGCTTGCCAATAGCCCTTATCGGCTTCGGACGCCTGCGCGGAGTTTGTTGAATGATCCGCCATCGCGGGTTCCTCCTTCGCTTCCTCGTTGGGCGGCCCGTGCCCAATTCCTCCAGTGACGCGGACCGCTTCTCGATTGTACCAAACGCCCCGTGACGTCCGGCAAAACTTCTCTGTTCCGCCAAGGCGGTTCATTGAAGTATTCTTTTAAGGATCAAGGCCTTGCGGCCGATCTCCTCCCCTTACTTCATCGCGCCGCTGACGATTTCCTCCAGGTCGCGGGCGATGTCTTCAATCTTGCCCATGGCGTTGGTGCGTTGCAGCACGCCATGGCCTTTGTAATAGGTGATCAATGGCGCGGTCTGTGCGTGATAAGCTGCCAACCGCGACGCCACGGTTTCGGCATTATCATCCGCACGGCGCTTGAATTCAGTGTGACCACACTTGTCGCATGTGCCGTCTTCGACAGGCTTTTTGAACGTGTCGTGATAGCCTTCGCCACAGCCGGCGCAGGTGTAGCGACCCGAGATGCGGATCACCATTTCGGCGTCTTCGACCTCAAGGCTGATCGCAGCGTTGATCTTCTGATTGTTCGACGCAAGCAGTCCGTCCAGCGCTTCGGCCTGAACCGTAGTGCGGGGGAAGCCGTCCAGAATGACGCCCTTGGCGCAATCTGGCTGGGCCATACGGTCGCGTAGGATGGCGATGACGATGTCGTCACTGACCAGGTCGCCCGCTTCCATGACGGCTTTGGCGGCAAGACCTGCTTCTGTACCAGCCGCGACAGCCTCGCGCAGCAAGTCGCCGGTGCTGAGTTGAACCAGCCCGAATTTCTCTTCCAACATACGGGCCTGTGTGCCCTTCCCGGCGCCCGGAGGGCCGAGAAGGATCAGAACGGCGGGAGTGGTGATCGTGGCAGCGTCCATCACGTCCTCACTTATTCGCACGGTTTTCGATCAGGTCTTCGACAACCGACGGGTCGGCCAGTGTCGACGTGTCACCCAGGCTGCCAAAGTCGTTCTCGGCAATCTTGCGCAGGATACGGCGCATGATTTTGCCCGAACGTGTTTTGGGCAGGCCAGGGGCCCACTGGATCACATCCGGCGAGGCAATCGGGCCGATTTCCGTGCGGACCCAGGTGCGCAGCTCTTTCAACAGCTCATCCGAAGGCTCGCGGTCATTCATCAAGGTGACGTAGCAATAGATGCCTTGCCCTTTGATTTCATGGGGATAGCCGACCACGGCAGCCTCAGCGACTGCGGCATGAGCGACCAGCGCGCTTTCGACCTCGGCCGTGCCCATGCGGTGACCGGACACGTTGATCACGTCATCGACGCGGCCGGTGATCCAATAGTCACCATCTTCGTCACGGCGGCAGCCGTCACCGGTGAAGTAGTAGCCTTTATAGTCCGAGAAATAGGTCTTCTCGAACCGCTCATGATCGCCCCAGACGGTGCGCATCTGACCGGGCCAGCTGTCTTTGATACACAGAACACCCTCGACGCCGTTGCCCTCGATCTCGACACCCGACTGAGGGTCCAGAACGACAGGCTGGATGCCAAAGAACGGCTTCATCGCGGAACCGGGCTTCATCGCATGTGCACCGGGCAGGGGGGTCATCAGGTGACCGCCGGTTTCCGTCTGCCACCAAGTGTCCACGATGGGGCATTTGCCCTTGCCAACGACGTCGTTGTACCAGTTCCAGGCTTCGGGGTTGATCGGCTCACCCACTGTGCCCAGCGTGCGCAGATCGCTCAAGTCGCATTTCTCGACAAACTCGTTGCCCTGTCCCATCAGCGCACGGATCGCGGTTGGCGCGGTGTAGAACTGATTGACTTTGTGCTTTTCACAGACCTGCCAAAAGCGCGAAGCATCTGGGAAGGTCGGAACGCCTTCGAACATCAACGTGGTCGCGCCATTGGCCAGCGGGCCGTAGACGATATAGCTGTGGCCGGTGACCCAACCCACGTCCGCCGTGCACCAGTACACGTCGCCTTCGTGGTAATCGAAGGTGATCTCATGCGTCATCGAGGCATAAACCAGATAGCCGCCAGTGGTGTGCACAACGCCCTTGGGCTGTCCGGTTGAACCGGATGTATAAAGAATGAACAGCGGATCTTCGGCGTTCATCTCGGCGGGCGCGCAGTAGTCGTCCGCCTCAAGCGCCATTTCGTTGTAGTCAAAGTCGCGCCCGTCGATCCAGGTGGTCTGACCACCGGTGCGCTTGACCACCAGACATTTCACACTGTCTTTGCAGTGTAGCAAGGCCGCATCCGCGTTGGACTTCAGCGGTGTCTTGCGACCGCCACGTGGCGCTTCATCCGCTGTGATCACAACCTTGGCGTCGCAGCCATTGATCCGAGCTGCCAGCGCGTCGGGCGAAAAGCCAGCGAAAACAATCGAGTGAATGGCGCCGATCCGTGCGCAGGCTAGCATTGCATAAGCGGCCTCGGGGATCATCGGCAGGTAGATGACAACACGGTCGCCTTTGCGCACGCCCAGCGATTCCAGGATGTTGGCCATCCGGCAGGTACGGCGGTGCAGTTCGGCGTATGAGATATGCTGCGCCGGATCATTTGGATCGTCCGGCTCCCAGATGATGGCTGTTTGGTCGCCACGTGTCTTTAGATGGCGGTCCAGGCAGTTGGCCGAAACGTTTAGCGTGCCATCAGCGTACCAGTTGATCTTGACCGAGCCGAAGTCGTAGTTGACGTCCTTTACCTGTGAGAAGGGCTTGATCCAATCGACGCGCTTGCCTTGCTCACCCCAAAACGTGTCGGGGTCAGAGATTGAGGCGGCGTACATGTCTGCGTATTTCGCAGCATCGACATGTGCACGAGCAACAGTGTCTGCGGATGGCGGATAGGTCTTGGCATCTGCCTGGGCAGCGGTGGTCATCTTTGAGGCTCCTCCCTCTGGACTGGATTACGTTGGGTCGTTTTTGCCCGATTGTTCAGCAAAGTCGATCCCGTTCCTCCCCGGTCAAAGTATTACCGGGTTCAGAAAATAAATAAATAAATTGCCGTAATCTTTGGATTTGTTTGTAAAGAAATTTCGGCGCGTTGCTTATTTTTGTAAAAATTTACGGTCTAAATTGAATAAATTACTATTTAACAGAGACATAAATGTAACGATTACTCCTGGTGGTTTCGCGCGTTTCTACGGTCGGCAAACTTGGCCAGGTGTTCCTTGTGGTCTCGGATCTAGGAACACATGCGACCCTGAGGGTTGGCACATCCGAATGTTGGCGCTAGCTTCGTTGCAAGCGCTTCGGGAAGAGGCGCACCAAAGGGAGACAAAATCATGAAAAATATGTTGAGCGGTGCTGCCGTCGCCGCCTTGAGCTTTGCGTTTGTCAGCGAGGCTGCCGCGACCGAGTGGAATGCATCCGTCTGGGGCAAGCGCCGCGCATTTACGGAACATGTCGAAAAGCTTTCCGAGCTTGTCAGCGAAAAGACAAATGGAGAGTTCACGATCAATGTCAGCTATGGTGGCCTGTCCAAACCACGCGAAAACCTGGATGGTATCGAAATCGGGGCCTTTGAAATGGCTCAGTTCTGCGCTGGCTATCACCGCGACAAGAACCGGGCGATCACCGTTCTGGAACTGCCGTTCCTTGGTGTAAACAATCTTGAAGAAGAGGTTGCTGTAAGCCACGCTGTATATGATCACCCGGCGGTCAAAGATGAGATGGCGCAGTGGAATGCCCGTATCATCATGACCTCGCCCATGCCGCAGTATAATATCGTGGGTACGGGCGAACCCCGCGACCAATTGGCTAAGTTCGACGGAATGCGTGTCCGTGCAACGGGCGGTTTGGGCCAAGCGTTCGAGGCTGTGGGTGGTGTGCCAACTTCAGTCCCGGCAACCGAAGCTTATAATGCAATGGAATCGGGTGTTGTGGATACAGTGGCCTTCGCCCAGCATGCACACTTGTCTTTCGGCACGATCAACGAGGCTGATTGGTGGACGGCCAACCTGAACCCTGGCACGGTGAACTGTCCCGTGGTTGTGAATATCGACGCCTATGAAGCACTGCCTGCCGAGCATCGCGAAGCGCTGGACAGCTCAATTGACGAGGCGATTGATCACTACCTAGCGAACTATGGCGGTCTGCTCGAACAGTGGGACAGCGTCCTCGAAGAAAAGGGTGTGCAGAAGGTGATGATCGACGACGCCGTGATCGAGGAATTCCGCACCAAAGCCGCAGATCCGATCCGAGAGAAATGGATTGCAGACATGACGGAACAGGGGCTGCCGGCGCAAGACCTGTATGATCTGGTTCAAACCACTTTGAAGCAGCAGCGCGGCGGTAACTGATCTTTTAGACCGGGTGCCCCGTCGGGTGCCCGGTTCACTTTCAAGAACAAGGAACCACCGGAATGGCAGGACAGGCCACGGTGCTGGAAGACGGTAGCCGTCTAAGCCAGCTGGACCGGCATTTGTTAAAGCTTGAACGCTTTCTTGCATTGATCAGCGGCATAGCGGTTTTTGGATTGATGGTTCTGGCCGTCGTTTCGGTCAGCGGGCGCAACGCGTTCAACGCGCCGTTGCCCGGTTATGTCGACTGGATCGAACAGGCGATGCCACTGATTGCTTTCCTGGGCATCTCTTTTGTGCAGCGCGACGGCGGGCATATCCGCATGGATATCGTCATCTCGCGGCTTCACGGCCGGGCCTTGTGGCTGTTCGAGCTGATCTCGGTCCTTCTGATCTTGGTGTTGATGCTGGCACTTGTGTGGGGCAGTTGGTCCCATTTCGACCGGTCCTTCGACTTTGGTGCGCCGCTCTGGAGCAGAGACAGTTCCATCGACATCGGTATTCCCTTGTGGCCGGCCAAGCTGTTGGCGCCCGTAGCCTTTTCGGTGTTGTGCGCGCGGCTGGTGCTTCAGGTGTGGGGCTATGGGCGTGCATTTGTGCTGGGGCTCGAGACCCCTGTGGCGGTTCCACTTCTTCAGGATGCTGCGGCCCAAGCGGCGGCTGAGGCCGAACAGTTCGAAGGGCAGGACTAGAACATGGACACGATTGATATTGGCCTTTGGGTCACAGGCGGTCTGCTGGTTCTGGTCGTTGCCGGCATGCGAGTGGCTTTCGCAGCAGGGCTGGCGGGATTGGTTGGGCTGGTCTGGATATTCTGGGCCAAGTTTGGCTATGACCCGGACCGGTTGGGCAAAGCCTTGACGGTTGCGGTCAAGACCGCGGGGCAGGTTCCGCATTCTAAGGTTGCAGCTCATACGCTCAGCCTGATCCCGACCTTTATCCTGATTGGCTATCTGGCCTACTATGCTGGCCTGACGCGCGCATTATTCGAAGCCGCCAAACGCTGGGTGGCCTGGGTTCCGGGTGGGCTCGCCGTGTCCACAATTTTCGCCACCGCCGGTTTTGCTGCCGTATCCGGGGCATCGGTTGCCACATCTGCCGTCTTTGCTCGCATTGCTATCCCTGAGATGTTGAAGGTGGGGTATAACAAACGCTTTGCAGCGGGTGTTGTCGCTGCGGGTGGAACACTGGCCTCGCTTATCCCACCCTCGGCCATTCTGGTGATCTACGCCATCATCGTCGAGCAGGATGTCGGCAAGCTGCTGCTGGCCGGATTCATACCGGGTGCGTTCTCTGCAATCATCTATGGCCTGCTGATTGTCGGGATTGCAGTGATCTTCAAAACCGTCGGTCCACCTGTTACTGGCTTCACCTGGAAAGAGCGTTTTTCCGCTTTACCAGGCGCCATTCCGATTGTGGCCGTGATCCTGATCATCATTTGCTTTGTCTACAACCCGTTCGGAGACAAAGCCTGGGGCACCCCTACGGAAGGCGGCGCAATCGGGGCCTTCATTGTGTTCTGTTTCGCCCTGTTTCATGGAATGCGCTGGAAGGAATTCAAATCCGCGCTTTTGGAAACGGCCAAGCTGACGGCCATGATCTTCTCGATCATCTGGGGCGTTCTGATCTATGTGCGGTTTCTTGGCTTCGCAGACCTTCCTGGTGCGTTTTCCGACTGGATTACCGGGCTTGAGATGTCCCCGATGATGATCCTGATCTGCATCCTTCTGGCCTATGCGGTGCTGGGCATGTTCATGGATGCAATCGGGATGCTGTTGCTGACATTGCCCGTCGTCTATCCAGCGGTCATGGCGCTGAACGGAGGTGAAACTGTGAGCGCAGCCGACAGCGCCTTTGGCATGTCCGGCCCGATGTGCGCCATCTGGTTTGGTATTTTGGTGGTCAAGATGGCCGAGTTCTGCCTGATCACGCCGCCCATTGGGCTGAACTGCTTTGTCGTGGCCGGGGTGCGCCCGGACCTGAGCGTTCAGGATGTGTTTAAAGGCGTGACGCCGTTTTTCATCGCCGATGCGATGACCATCGCATTGCTTGTGGCATTCCCGGGGATTGTTCTCTACCTGCCGTCGCTTGCGGGTTAGCAGGGGAGCGAGGCTCTGCCTCGCGCTCCGAGGTATTTTTGGGCCAGATGAAGCAAGGGATCCGATCTTCATCTGGCCGAAAATACCTCGGGGGAGGCGCGCGCAGCGCGGCGGGGGCAGAGCCCCCATGACTGCGTTTTACCCGGCTCGCATCAGCATTCCGAACAGATCGCGCGGATCATCCGGATCGGCCAGCATGTCCAAAGGCTCAAAGAAACCTGTGCCTTCAATCGCTTGTTTCACATAGCGCAGGGCCGAGAAATCTTCGATCGCGAAACCTACGCTGTCGAACAACGTAATCTGGCGATCATCTACGCGCCCTTTGGCGGTACCGTTGATGACCTGCCACATCTCGGTCACCGGATGATCCTCGTCCAGCGCCTGAATTTCTCCTTCGATACGGGTCTGTTCCGGGTATTCAACGAAAATGTCCGAGCGGAGCAGGATATCGCGGTGCAGTTCTGTTTTGCCCGGACAGTCGCCACCGATGGCATTGATGTGAACACCGGGGCCAACCATGTTGTCGGTCAGGATGGTTGCGTATTTTTTGTCTGCCGTGCAGGTGGTGACGATCTGGGCACCTTCGATGGCCTCCTCTGGCGTCGTGCAGGGAACAACAGTCAAACCCTTGCCCCGCAGGTTTTTCGAACATTTTGCGGTTGCGTTAGGGTCAGTGTCGTAGAGCCGGACTGTACTGATGCCGCACATTGCCTTAAATGCCAGACACTGGAATTCAGACTGCGCGCCGTTGCCGATCATTGCCATGGTGGTTGCGTTTGTCGGGGCGAGATAGCGCCCGACCAGTGCCGAGGTTGCCGCTGTGCGCAGTGCGGTCAGCAGCGTCATTTCGGTCAGCAGTGTTGGATAGCCGGTATAAACATCCGCCAACAGACCAAAGGCCGTGACCGTTTGCAAACCTTCCGAAGTATTTTTGGGATGGCCGTTCACGTATTTGAAGCCGTAGGCCTCACCATCCGAGGTTGGCATCAGCTCGATCACACCATGCGGTGAATGCGCCGGAATGCGTGGGGTTTTGTCGAAGCTCTCCCAACGTTTGAAATCGGCTTCGATCTGTGCGGCGATCTGCGTGATCATCTGTTCGACGCCGATGTGATGAACCAATCGCATCATGTTGTCGACGGATACAAACGGCACGAGGGCCTTGTCAGAAGGTTGGGTCATCAGAAACTCCGGGTGGGGCGGTCAAAGATGCGGCGGCCCATAAGTGAGGCGGCCAGATCGACCATAAGTTTGGCGGTGCGACCGCGTTCATCCAGAAACGGGTTCAATTCAACAAGATCCAGCGAACTGACCAGCCCGCTCTCATGTAGCAGCTCCATCGCCAGATGGGCTTCGCGCTCGGTCGCTCCGCCTGGAACCGTTGTACCTACGGCTGGAGCTATAGCGGGATCGAGGAAGTCGACATCCAGCGACACGTGCAGCAGAGCGTTTTCTGCGCGCACACGGTCCAGAAAGGCCATCAAAGGGGCCTTGATCCCGTGTTCGTCGATGCTGCGCATGTCGGCCAACATCGCGTGATTCTGCTCCAACGCCAGCCGCTCAGCCGGGTCGACAGAGCGTAGGCCGATCATGCCAACGCGATCCGTCGGGACCACCGCAGGCAAGGGCGGGAAAGCGTCAAAACCCGGTCTTCCAGCAAAATATGCCACGGGCGTTCCGTGCAGGTTGCCGCTGCCTGTGCTGTCCGGTGTGTGAAAGTCGCTATGCGCGTCCAACCACAACACAAACAAAGGCCGATCCACCTGATCGGCGTAGGCTGCCATGCCCGCGACAGTGCCCATGGACAGCGCGTGATCACCGCCCATAAAGATGGGCACGCCCCGACCAGCGGCCGCTTGTGCAGCTTGGCTAAGAGCCCGAGTCCAGCCGACACATTCCGGCAGGGCAAAAAGATGCGGGTGTTCGGGCATGCCAGTTTCTTCGGGGGTCACGTCGCCCTGGTCCTGAACAGAATGGCCAAGATCGGTCAAAGCTTCTTGCAGCCCGGCCACACGATAAGCGTCCGGACCCATCCGGCATCCCTGACGACGTTTTCCAGCGTCCATTGGCGCGCCGATGAGAATTATTTTCTTCATGTCCATGTGTCCATTTAGGCTGGCAGAGTGTCTTGCGTGAAGGCAGCAAATTGCTCAAAATGGGTCGAGAAAATCCTTAACGGGAAAAAGATATGGACGATTTGGATAATAGACTGCTCAATGCGTTGCAACGTGATGCGCGTGCCAGTCTGTCCGAGCTTTCGGAAACCCTGGGTGTAACGCGCACCACGGTGCGCAGTCGGTTGCAGCGCCTGAAACAATCCGGAGAAATCGTCGGTTTCACTGTCCTGACTCGCAGGGATCTGGCGCAAAGCCCGGTACGCGGTTTGATGATGCTTGAGATTGAAGGGCGCGGGACAGAACGCGTCATGGCGCGGATAGCAGCCTTGCGGCAGGTGACAGCAATACATTCGACCAATGGCAGCTGGGATCTGATCGCAGAAATCAGTACCGAAACCTTGGCCGAGCTGGATGAGGTCCTGTTTCAAATCCGCCGCTTTGACGGTATCACGCGATCCGAGACGAATTTGCTGCTGTCCACGCGCAAGGGGCGGCTCTAGCACTTTGAGATGAAAACAATTTGTGTCAGAGTTTTAGGGCAGATGATGTCTGAATATTCAGCAGACTGTCTGGCGCGGCAAACAGGCAGGGACGTGCAGGATGACCACTTCGCAGAAAACTGACGAACCTCTGGCTGTGCATTGGGCGGAACGTATGACGGCGATGCTGGAAAAGCCTTGGCTGCGCATCGCAATACCCGTTGTGATCACCGCAATCGCCCTGACTGTTTTGCACGATCTGTCGGCGCATGTGAAATGGTCGGATGTGCAGACCGATATCGCTGGAACGTCATGGAAGCTGATGCTATTCGCGCTTTGCTGGACGGCGTTCAGCTTTCTTTCTCTGTCGCTCTATGATGTTTTTGCGGTGCAAAGCGTGGCAGAGGGCAAAGTGCCCTTGCCTGTGGCTGGAATGGCAGGGGCAAGTGGTTACGCCGTATCAAATTGCCTTGGCTTTTCCTACATCACCGGTACTGCGATCCGGTACCGGATTTATGCGTCGCTGGGGCTGGATCTGGGACGTGTGGCCGGAGTAATCGCGACCTCTTGGGTGGCGTTCTGGATGGGGCTGGTGTTGATACTGGGCCTGCTGTTGACCCTGCATCCTGACGGCATATCCAAGGTGGTGCCGGTCAGCCCGACGGTGGAAACAGCCATCGGGCTGTCGCTGCTGGGGGCATTGGTCGTCCTGTTTATTTGGCTGTCGCGCGGGGGCAGGCGGTTGTCCTTCGCAGGCGTTGGTTTCGATTTGCCGGGTGGAAAGCTTGCCAGCCTTCTGACGCTGGCCGCGATCGGCGATCTGTTTGGCGCGTCCATGGTGCTCTATGTTCTGATGCCGGACGATCTGGGGGTTGGCTATCCGTACTTCTTCACAATCTATATCGCGGCCATTGCTGTGGGCATCCTCAGCCACGCTCCGGGCGGGATTGGCGTGTTCGAGGCTACGCTGATCGCGGGGCTGGGTGCATCGGGGCGGTCGGATGTTATTGCCGCGCTGCTGCTCTATCGTGTGGTTTACACGTTTGTCCCGTTTGTTGTTGCGAGCCTGTCAATTGCGGTAGCGTCGGCGCTGACGCAACGCCAAAGGATAAGTGGGGCCGCGACCTGGGTATACCGGGCCATCCGCCCCATGGTGCCCATTGTTGCCGCCGGAGTCGCAGCGGTGGCCGGGGTGATCCTGCTGGTGTCAGGGGCGTTGCCTGCCGGTTCACAGAACCTTGGTGTTTTGAAAGACGTTTTGCCGCTGTCCTTTGTCGAAGCCTCGCATCTGGTAGGAAGCGCCATCGGAGTTCTGCTTTTGCTGGTGTCACGCGGATTGTTCCGCAAGCTCTACCGCGCTTGGATAGTTGCGATGTTGCTGATGGTGGCAGGATTCTTTGCCTCGCTTGCCAAGGGCTTGGACATGCACGAAGCGGTGTCGATGTTGGGAACGATAGGCGTTTTGGCCTTGTTCCGTGGCGCGTTTTACCGGGTCAGTGGGGCATCAATTTTCCGCCTGAACATCCCATGGCTGATCAGTGTCGTGGTGCTGCTTGCCGTGATCTTCTGGATCGGGCTGTTCGCGTATTCCCATGTGGAATACCAAAACGCTTTGTGGTGGGAGTTTGCATGGAATGGCGACGCCTCTCGCTTTTTACGCTCGAGCCTCGTTGTTGCCGTGATCGTTGGCGTGGTCGCTGTGAACTCATTGTTTGGGCGTGAGATCCCGACACCGCAACGCACCGAAATTCCCGAGGTCGTCGAGCGTCTGGTGATGGAGAGTGATGATACTGAATCCCAGATCTCGTTGACCGGTGACAAGCAATTCCTGATCTCACCGGATGAAACGGCCTTCATCGCTTACGCCGATACCGGCAACGCGGTCATCTCAAAAGGCGAACCGGTGGGGGATGAGGCCGCTGGCCGCCAATTGATCTGGCAGCTTCGGGAAATGGCGGACCGTGAAGGAAAGCTGTGCGCGTTCTATAGTGTCTCGACCAAATACCTGCCGACCTTTTTGGATTTGGGCCTGTCGATCCTGAAAATTGGTGAGGTCGCGCGGGTGCCGCTGCAAGATTTCTCGCTGGACGGAAAGTCGCGCAAACGGTTCCGGCAGGCCAAGAACAGGGCCGAGCGGGAAGGCTATGTGTTCGAGATTATCCCAAAGGAAAACCTGGTACCTGTCTTGCCAGAATTGCGCGAGATTTCAGATCATTGGCTCGAGCAAAAGGCCGGCGCCGAAAAAGGATTTGCGCTTGGGGGCTTTGACGATCAGTACCTGTCTTATTTCGACCACGCGGTATTGCGCGATGGAAACACAGGCAAGATCAAGGCGTTCGCCAACCTATTCCAAGGCGGCAACAAATCCGAACTGTCGCTGGACCTGATGCGGTATGAGCCGGACAGCCCCAGCTTTGTGATGGATGCGCTGTTTGCCGAGATGATGGTTTGGGGTGCAGAGCAGGGTTTTCACTGGTTCTCGCTGGGGGCTGCGCCGTTTTCAGGCATAGAAAACCGGCAACATGCCTCGCTCTGGAACCGGATCGGAGGGTTCGTTTATGAGCACGGCGAACAGTTTTATCATTTCGAAGGCTTGCGCAGCTTCAAGCAGAAGTTCGACCCGGAATGGAGCCCGAATTATCTGGCCAGCCCCGGCGGGTTGGCCGCGCCGCGTATCCTTTATGAGGTCAATATCCTGATCTCAGGCGGGCTGCGCGGTCTGACAAAGTAGGTTCAGTTCAGGCTGGCACCGGTTGGGGTTTTCTGCAGCAGATCCCCCCAGTCGGTACGATAGGCCATTTCGGCCAAGACGGTCTCGGGCAGAAACTCCTGATTTTGACGGATCTGCCAACCGCCGCCTAAACCTTTGTAAACCGCGACCAGATTGCTGGACACTTGCTGACGCGCTTCGATTAGATTGGCTTGTGAGCGTAGCAGCGCGGTTTGCGTGTTCAGAATGCGCGAATAGCTGGCAATGCCGTCCGTGTACTGGCTGACTGCAATCTCAGCCGCCTTGCGCGAAGCGTCGACGCTTTGCTGATAGAACCCAACCTGTTTGCGTGCCTGCGCATAAGCGACCATTGCGCTTTCAACCTCGGAATACGCAGTCAGCACGGTGTTCTGGTAATTGGCGATCAGCGCCTGATAGGCGGCATCCTGCGCGCGGACATTGTTCTTGATGCGGCCATAGTTCAGCACGTTCCAGACCACACCGGCGCTGGCCAGACCGGTGGTGCTGTTGCCACTGAACAGGTCGCGCCCGCCCGAAGCCTGTAGGCCAATCGAGCCGGACAGCACGAATTGCGGATACAGATCCGCCATCGCGATGCCCACCTGCGCCGATTGCGTTGCTGCGGCCAGCTCCGCGGCCCGCACATCCGGGCGGCGGCGCAGCAGTTCGGCGGGTACACCCACAGCCACATTTGTCCGCGCGGACGGGATGCGGCCCGAGTTCCCCAACAGGCTGGTCATCCGGGACGGCGTGACACCCAGCAGCACGGCCAGGGCATTCTTGGTTTGTTGCAGGTCACTTTCCAGCTCGGGCACCAAAGCTTTGGTGTTGTTGAGAAGGGCGGTAGACTCCTGCACGTCCAACTCGGTGGTGACACCGTTGTTGAAACGCAATTGGGTCAGATCTGCAGATTCCTGCTGCAACTTGATGTTTTCGCGGGCGACCGCAAGCGACTCCTGTAACGCACGAATATTGACGTACAAGGCCGCCACATCCCCGGTCAGTGTCACCAAAGCGTCGTCGTAATTGGCCACCTGAAGTGCCAGGTTGGACCGCGCGGCCTGCACCCCGCGCCGCTGCGCGCCCCAGACGTCCAGCTCCCATTGGGCATCGAAACCGACTTGCGAAGTCGAAAATTCCGTATCCAGCGGAATGATGCGGTTGATATCAGCGATGGGTCCAAGATTGTCGCTGATTTGTCGGCGCTGCAACGACCCGCCAATGGCCTGGGATTGCGGGTAAAGCTCACCAAATGCGATGCCCAACTGTGCACGGGCCTGCAACACACGTGCACCCGCAACCTGAAGGGTCAGGTTTTGCGCATAAGCTTCCGCAATCAGCTTGTTGAGGGTGGGGTCATTGAACGTCTCCCACCATTTCACCACGGGCGCGCTGCGCGATGTCAGGCCGCTTTGGCCGGTGCTGGGGGTGTTCACCTCGATCCATTGCTTCACGACCGGAGAGTTCGGGCGCACGAAATCCGGCCCCACTGGCGCACAAGCCACCAGACTAGCAGCGCAAAGGGCAGTTCCCAGCAACCGGCGGAGTGTCATGGCGCGCATCCTCAGATATCCAGCGGGCGGATGAAGTTGGCGAAGGAATAGAGGCGGATATTGATGCGCCTCAGGAACTCAAAGCTTTTGCCCATACCGGTATAGATCGCTACGGCCGCATGGCCACCAGCAGGGAAAGTGTGGCCTTCAGGCAAGTCGACCGTGATCTGTACGGCAATCCGACCGGGCAGTTTGGGCAGTTCAAAACCGGGCAGGCGGCCCGACGGGATGAGTTGCCCTTGCCGGGTGGCCCACCAGATCGCCTCGACCTTGCCTGTCAGGATTTCACCGGGATAGAGGTCCAGCGCTACTTCAACTTCTTGTCCTGGTTCGACAAATTTCAGGTTCTGTTGACGGAAGGTGGCAAGGATATAGGGGTTGCCTTCGGTCACGAAGCTCGCGATTGCGCCCAATCGGACGTCGCCGACAACCAGACCGGGACGTGCCTGCTGTGACACGATCATCCCGTTTTCAGGCGCATAGATGGTGGTGTTTTCCAGAAAGTACTCGGCCTCGGCCAATTGGGCCTGAGCCTGAAGAATACCCGTGTTCACGCCGTCAATCTGCGATTCCACAGCCAGTTGTGCCTTTTCCAGATTGGCCTGCGCTTGTTTGACGGCAGCCAGATCTTCGGTCACCTGCTCGTTCCAACGGTCCAGATCGTCTTGCCGCGCTCCGCCAGCGGGCACCAGGTTCTCATAGCGGGCTTGTTGGGTCTGCGCATAGGCTAGTTGCGCGTTTGCGCGTTCCACAGCTTCGGTCGACGCGATCACATCCTGTTCCAGGATTTTGGCATTCTGCTCGGCCGCGACCAGTTGGGCCTTTGCATTGTCCACCGCCAGAGAAAACACCGTGTCATCAAAGCGATAAAGCGGATCGCCTTTTGTGACTTGAGTGTTCGGCTCGACCAGTACCTCGGTCAATATTGTTGGCTGCGTCAGTTTGGGCACGATCTGTATGGTCGAACGCACCACGTGGCTGTCTGCCGAGAAGGGCTGAAAAAACCGAAGCGCCACCAGAAAGATCAGCAGCAGATGCGCGCCCACCCAGAACGAGACGATGCCCCAGGCAATATTGAATTTCAGAAGTTCCAGCTTGAAGAAGATGAGCCAGACAAAAATGATGTAAAAAAGCGTGATGCCGAGGGCAACGAACATAGGTATTTCTTTCCTTCGGCCTTAGCTTTTCTGCGTGTTGTCTGTCTCCAGACGATCCTTATACTCAGGTCTGACCTTGCCGCCCAGACGTTTGATTTCGTCGCGAATGGCGTCTTTCTCTTCATCCGGGCCCCGGCGAATGTCCACTGTAACGCCATCATGGAACGCCCACATAAAGGCGTGAACCCATGGAACCACGGCCAAAAACCCCATCCATCCCATGATCTTGACGGCTTCGGCATGCGGGTGATTGCGCTTGATAGCGATCCGCCCCGGAAGCCCCATGAGAAACAGAAACACACCCATCACCGCTGCAAGAAGCAGGATCAGCGCAACAAATGTCAGATAGTCGTAATAGCCTAACGGCTGCCCCAATAGTCCCATGCTCGTGCCTCCTCTTCGGGCGAAGGTTGTCTTATCCTCCGTCGTCCGCGTCCAGTTCGTCAATCAATTTGTAGCTTGTAGGCGGGTCAGCGCAGATGCCGGGGCCGCATTCCAGAAGGGTTGACCCGGCATTCAGCACAGCCAGCGCCAGCATGACGAAAAAGGCAGTTTTGGCCAGTTTGTTGCCTCCAAATTTCGGCTCTGCAGACGCGTCGTGGTCGTACTGACGCTCAAACAACAGCATGACTGCCGTGCCCAGCAAGACGAGGAAGAAGGCGATTGCTGCCCATGTGTAATAGTGAAGCCCCAGAACCGGTGATCCGTAATGGCCTGTTCCGGGTACGATATGCAGCAGGATCTGACGGATCGAAACCGAGACCCCATACAGCGCAGCGATCAGAACAATCGCATAATGGTGGGGTCTTGCGCCGTATAGCAGGTTCAGGCCAAGCCCAACCCCCACGGCCACAAAACCGACCCGCTGCAACAGGCAAAGCGGGCAGGGCAGTTCATAGAGCGCAAATTGGTAAACATATGCCAGAACCAGAACGAGGCTGACAGCAAGCATTCCGATCGCATTGAGGGTTCGGGACAGTTCAGGTGTCATAACGGTCCCTTTACAGTTGAATGGTCAATTGGCTGGTGGCGTGGAATTTCAACCAATAGATGCTGAGCGCCAACGTGGCGAAAAACAGCAAACCCCCGGTCTTCGTCAGGTTGAAATAGTTGAGCCCCATTGTGACGGTAAACAGCAGAAACAATAACGCAATCATGGCCCGGTCCTTCCTTCCCGTGCACATTGTAATTACAGTGAATAGTGTCAGGTCGATCGGCATCTGACAAGCTGCGCAATTCACCCAAACGTTGAAGCGTGAAAGCTACTGCGCGCAGAGAACGACCTCTGTTTGCCATTCCCGACAGTGTTGCGGCAGATCACCCGGCAGATGAACGTCTGTGTAAATCCTGTCGATTTCGGACATCGATGTGATCCGCGCAGGGGCTGAACGTTGAAACTTTGAATGATCTGCCACCAGAAAGGTACGCCGGGCTTGTGCGATGATCGTTTGGCTGACCTGAACCTCTTGGAAGTCGAAATCCAACAGATCTCCGTCTCGATCCAGTGCCGAGCATCCGATGACGGCCAGGTCAAACTTGAACTGCTGTATCGTCGAAACAGTCAGATTGCCGATCAGCCCGCCATCCGAACGTCGCAAGACGCCGCCCGCCACGACGATCTCGCAGTCGGGGTTTTCAATCAGGATGTTGGCGACGTTCATGTTATTGGTCACGACCATCAGATTCTTATGGCTCAGCAATTGCCGTGCTACGGCCTCGGTTGAGGTGCCGATATTCATGAAGATTGAGGCACCATCCGGAATATCAGAGGCGCAGGTCTGCGCGATGCGGGTTTTGGCATCCGCATTCAGCGCGCGCCGGTCGTCATAACCGATATTGGACACGCCCGAGCGTAGAACCGCGCCGCCATGAACCCGGTCAAGTTTCCCGGCATCCGCAAGTTCCGTCAGGTCGCGCCGGATCGTCTGTACGGTGACGCCAAACCGCTCGGCCAACCCTTCGACCGTGACGCGCCCTTCAATGCTGGCGATGTCCAGAATGTCGGATTGGCGGAACGAAAGAGACATGGGGCAGATCCAAAGCAATGCGCTCTTTCGTTTTTGTTCTTTTCTAGGGAATTGGCAAGAAGGGCTGTGAAAATTTCATATCAGCGTTGCAAAAAGAAAATAAACGAACATAAATATTGACCATACGAATGGTATTCTGGCTAATACGCCTGATCAGGCCTTGCGAGGAATCAAGGGATATGCAGCCGACGGATAATCAGATCACAGACCTTTTCATCATTGGTGGCGGCATTAATGGCTGTGGCATCGCACGGGACGCTGCTGGGCGGGGCCTGTCCGTTATGCTTGCGGAAATGAACGATTTGGCGTCTGCTACGTCTTCTGCTTCGACTAAGCTGTTTCATGGCGGGCTGCGATATCTGGAGTTTTTTGAAATCCGGCTTGTTCGCGAGGCACTGATCGAACGTGAAACCCTGCTGCGGGCCATGCCTCATATCAGCTGGCCGATGCGCTTTGTATTGCCTTACCACGCGGATATGCGGTTCGATTCCGAGACACCGACATCGCGATTGCTTAGCACAGTTATGCCGTGGATGCGCGGGCGGCGTCCGGCTTGGCTGATCCGGTTGGGGTTGTTCCTCTACGATAATCTGGGCGGGCGCAAAATTCTGCCCGGAACCACGTCGCTGAACTTGCGCACGGCCGCAGAAGGAACCCCTCTACAGGATAGATTCGAAACGGCTTATGAGTATTCCGATTGTTGGATCGAGGATTCCCGCCTGGTGGTTCTGAATGCACGCGACGCTGAGGCGCGTGGTGCGCAGATCATGGTGCGGACCGAGGTGATTTCGGCCGAGCGGGTGGACGATCTGTGGAGGGTAACTGTTCGGGATCGTGACAGCGATCAGACCCGTGTAATTCAGGCCAAAATGCTGATCAACGCCGGTGGCCCGTGGGTCGGCGACATCATACAGACGAAGATCCGCGTGAACTCGCGCGAGGGCGTCAGGCTGGTACGTGGCAGCCATATCGTGACGCCCAGGCTGTACGATCACGACAAGTGCTATTTCTTTCAGGGTGAAGATGGCCGTATTATTTTTGCCATTCCCTATGAACAGGACTTCACCCTGATTGGCACAACCGATCAGGATCATCCGGATCCGTCCACCGCGCCGGTATGTACCGAGGCCGAGCAGGAGTATCTATGCGCCTTCGCTTCGAAATACTTCCAACGCGCCGTGACCCGCGACGATATTGTCTGGACCTATTCCGGCGTGCGCCCGCTGTATGACGATGGGGCCAGCAGCGCGACAGCAGCGACGCGCGACTACACGCTGAAAGTTGACGCTCAGGGTGGGGCACCGGTCCTGAACGTATTTGGCGGTAAGATCACCACCTATCGCAGGCTCGCAGAAAGCGCGTTGGAAAAGGTGGCTGAGTTCTTTCCAGACCTGCCCAAACCCTGGACTGCCGGAGTTGCCTTGCCCGGCGGCGACTTTCCGGTGGATGCCGTAGATGCCCTGAAAAGCAAACTTCTGGCGGAGTATCCTTTTCTGAACGCAGCATGGGCAGCTCGGTTGATCCGCGCCTATGGGACCGAGGCGTCCGCAGTTATTGCTGGCGCTAAACTAGCGTCTGACCTGGGTGAAGATTTTGGCGCAACCCTGACCGCGCAAGAGGTTACTTGGTTGATGGACAAGGAATATGCGCGCACCGCCGAAGACGTCGTCTGGCGACGCAACAAGCTGGGGCTTCGGCTAAACGACGAACAGATCGCGCGGATCGATGGTTGGATGGCCGAGCGCCGCGCCGCGTAACAGGGGCGCATGCCCCTTGGCGATCGACCGCTGTTATGCTAGCCATCGGGCACGGTCGGCAGACACCGAGGCGCCGCTGCTCTGTTTCAGAGCGCTAAACCTGCCTTTAGGACAGGATTGACATCGCAACACTCAGGGCGTTGCTTCGTCAGGTCAGCGGCCAACGAATGCGCAGAACGCCCGATATGGATGTGTGATGAGCAAGACACCAGTACCTTTGCATGTGGATGATCTAACCCCGTTTGTTCGTACCCTGGCCATCCAGTTGGGAGGGGCCAGCCCTTCGCACTTAAAACTGATGAACATGGTGGCACGCGCAGCCGGTTATCAGAATGTGCAACATATGCGAGCCGACAGCGCCGCCAGTCGCCGATTACAGGCGCGCTCGGACCCACCACCACCCAATGCGCGAGCAGTGGAACGCGCACTGCGTTTGTTCGATTCAAACGGCAGGTTGCAGCTTTGGCCTTCGAAACGTTCGGTGCAAAACCTTGCACTCTGGGCTGTTTGGGCCGCTTTACCCTCAGGTGCATCCTTGCATGAGGCCGAGGTTAACGCGTGCCTCAACGCTGAACATTCCTTTGACGATCCGGCCACCTTGCGGCGCACGATGATTTCTTGCGGGCTGCTTACACGGCGCAGGGATGGATCAGAATATCGCAGAATCGAGCAGGAACCTCCAGCCGATGCGAAACAGGTGATCCACGAGGTTACCAGCCGTCGTCGCGCAAGATCACCCTAAGAAAAAACCCCGCCGTTGAGGCGGGGTTTTTGAGGATCAGGTGGCAGTCTCGGTCGGGCCGGGATCGTTTTTGCTGCCCTTCAGCCATTCCCTCATGCTTTGCATGAGGGCATACAGCACCGGAACCACGATCACACCAATCAGCGTCGCCGCCAACATGCCGCCGAACACCGCCACGCCAATCGCTTTCTGGCTTGCAGCACCGGCTCCGTTCGCCGCCAAGAGGGGCACAACACCCAAGAGGAAGGACAGGGCGGTCATCATCACGGCGCGGAACCGCTGATGCGCAGCCTCGGTTGCAGCCTCTTTGATTGACAGGCCATTGGCGCGTTGCTCCATTGCAAACTCAACGATCAGAATACCGTTTTTTGAGGCCAGCCCAACAAGCATAATCATACCGATCTGCGTATAAAGGTTGATGTCACTGCCGACGATAGCGACAGCCGCAACCGCCCCAAATAGGGCCACGACCACAGATAACAGGATCGAAACCGGCAATGTCCAACTTTCGTACTGCCCCACCAGGAACAGGTATCCGAACAGGATTGCGAGGCCCAGGATAATGATCACCAGACTGCCTGAGGCCAGCTGTTGCTGCGCCGTACCGGTCCATTCGAACGTGTAACCAGGGGGCAGGGCGGTGGCCGATTCCTCAGTCATCACTGTGATAGCGTCACCACTGGAAAGGCCTGGTGCGGGCACTGCCGTCACTGTGGCCGAGCGAAACAGGTTATGTCGCTTCAACAGAACCGGCCCCAACACGTTTTCAACGTCAATCAGTGTGCCCAACGGAACCATATCGCCCTTTTGCGAGCGGACATAAAGGTTCGCAATATCATCGACATTGTCCCTATAGGTCCCATCTGCCTGTATCATGACGCGATAGACGCGTCCGAACAGGTTGAAGTCGTTGACATAATACGATCCAAGCTGTGCCTGCATCGTCTGGAATACCTCGGCGACGGACACATCCAGCGTTTTGGCTTTTTCACGATCCAGATCCACGAATAGCTGTGGAACGTTGGCCCTGAAGGTGGTGTAAGCCTGCCCAATCTCGGGCCGCTGGTTCGCAGCATAGACAAAGGACCCCACGGCTGAGGCCAGATCCTGAGGCGAGCCGCCGCCAGTTTGCTGTACCTCCATCTCGACACCAGCCGACATGCCCAAGCCCTGAATAGGCGGTGGGTTGAAGGCCACGATCGAGGCCGCGGATTCGGCATTGGAGATGGCAAGGACCTTGGCCAGGATCGCATCGGCGCTTAGGTCTTCCTCTTGCCGTTCGCTCCAGTTGTCGAGGTTCACGAAGATCGCAGCGCCATTGGTGATCGTGCCGTTCAGCAGCGAAAAGCCATTGACCAGAACCGTGCTGGCCACACCTGGGATTTCGCGCAATTGATCGTCAAGGCGTGCAGTCACGGCCTCGGTCCGTTCTAGCGTGGCGGCGTCGGGCAGTTGGACATCAACAAAGAGATAGCCGTTATCCTCAAGCGGAATGAACCCGGCTGAGGTGTTCGACATGATCGTCCCTGTACCCATGCCAAGTCCAACCACGATGGCCAGCGCAATGGCAGGAAAAACCAGCAGTTTGCGCACAATGGCGACATAGCCGTTGCGCATTGTGCCGATAAAACCTTCGAAGACAGCCAGCAGCCCCTTGGGCGGGCCCGAGCGCGCACGCAAAACCAGCCCACAGAGTGCAGGGGACAAAGTCAGGGCGTTGATGGACGAAATCACAACCGCGGTCGAAATAGTGACAGCAAACTGTGAATACAATCGTCCCGAAATGCCAGGCATGAAAGTTACCGGTACAAACACGGCCAGCAACACCAGTGTGGTTGCAATGACTGGACCGGTGATTTGGCCCATCGCTTTACGCGTTGCCTCGGCAGGGGGCAGACCTTCGTCTGCGATGATGCGCTCTACGTTCTCGACCACGACAATGGCGTCATCCACCACGATTCCAATGGCCAGAACCAGCGCAAACAGAGAGATCGTGTTCAACGACATGCCGAAGGCCAAAAGGAATGCAAAGGTCCCGATCAAAGACACCGGGATTGCGACGGCCGGGATAATCGTGGCGCGCCAACTGCCCAGGAACACAAACACAACCGAAATCACCAGAATAAAGGTCAGGATCAAGGTCGAGACCACGTCACTCAGCGATGCCTCGACAAAATCGGTGGTGTTGAAGGGCACTTCATATTCCACGTCCGTCGGGAAGGAGCGGGACAGGCGTTCCAGTTCTGCTTCCACGCGCTCGGACACGGCCAGCGCATTCGCGCCGGGTGCCTGATAGATACCGATCACAGTAGCTGGAACGGCCTGGAAATAGCCCGAGGCCGAATAGAACTGCGCGCCAAGTTCAGTTCGGGCGATGTCTTTCACGCGCACGATCGCGCCATCTTCACCTGTGCGGATTACGATATCGCTGAACTCTTCGGCGGATGTGAGGCGACCCTTGGACTTGATCGTGTATTGAAACGTCTGCCCTTCGGGCACCGGAGGGGCGCCGATCGAACCCGCCGATACTTCTATGTTCTGTTCGCGGATCGCATTGATCACGTCGCCCGGCGTGATGGACAGAGCGGCCATCTTGTCCGGGTCCATCCAGATCCGCATGGCGTATTCCAGGTTGGTCAGAACGTCCGCCTTACCAACGCCCTGCACACGCGCCAGCGCGTCTCGCAGATTGATCGAGGCGTAGTTGGACAGGAACACGCTGTCATAGGTGCCATCGGGCGACGTCAACGTGACCAGCATTAGCATGTTGGTCGATGATTTCTGTGTGACCACACCCGACGATGTCACTTCGGCTGGCAGCGAAGACATTGCCTGCGCCACCCGGTTTTGCACGTTGACCGATGCGATGTCGGGGTCGGTGCCGACCTCGAAGGTGACATCCAGCGAATAGGATCCGTTATCAGACGATCTGGACGTCATATAGATCATGTCGTCCACACCGTTGACCTGTGCCTCAATGGGCGCGGCGACAGTGTTTTCCACGGTTTCCGCATTTGCACCGGTGTAAGTGGTAGAGACGTTGACCACGGGCGGAGTGATATCCGGGAACTGCGCCACCGGAAGAACCAAATAGCCAATGCCGCCCATGATGGTCAGCACAAGCGAGATGACAAGCGCCAGCTTGGGCCGGCTAATGAACAGGGCTGAGAACATCAGTTATTCTCCTGGCTGTTCAGAGGCAACGACCGCGTCAACAGCCACGCCGGGGCGAACGCGTTGAAGGCCCTCAACAATCACACTTTCACCTTCGCGCAGGCCTTCTTTTACAATGATGGCCGTGCCAACAGCGTCGCCGGTGGTGATGTAGCGTTGCTCAACCATCTGCTTGTCGTTGACCACCAGAACGAACTCGCCGCGCTGATCACGCTGCAAGGCGGCCTGAGGCACCAGAACTTGCAAGGTTGGCTCCAGCGCTTCGATTTGTACGGTCACGAAGGCGCCGTCCAGGATCAGACGGGCGGCATTGTCGAATTGCGCCCGGACCCTGATTGCGCCTGTCAAAGGGTCGATGCGGTTATCGACAAAGACAATTTTTCCGGTTTCATCCAACTCGCTTCCATTTGGCAGGATCACGTGAACATTGGGGCTTTGCGGGCTTTCCGCCAAAGAGGCCGAGTTTTCGCCATAAGATTCCAAAACCGTCGTGAATACTTTTTCATTGAGGGAAAAATTCACGTAAATTGGTGTTTCGCTAACGATATTGACCAATGGAGGGTTGGTTGGACCGACCACGTCACCAACGCTGGTCGTGATGCTGCCGATACGCCCATCAAATGGCGCATGGATCTGCGTATAACTCAGGTCAAGCTCGGCTTGTTGGATCGCGGCATTCGCTGCCTTGACCTCTGCTTCTGCAACCAACTCGTTGGCGCGCGCGATGTCGCGTTCCGACTCTGGTGTGGCATCGCGTTTGTAAAGTTCTTCCTTGCGCGCAAGATCGACTTTGGCGAGTTCCAGATTGGCCTCGGCCCGGTTCAAATCGGCCTTGCGAGCTTCAAGCGTCGCTTCATACAGGTCGGGTTCGATGGTGAAGAGCAGGTCTCCCTCTTTGACTGTAGCGCCATCTTCGACTTCCCTGCTGTTGAGAAACCCGTTCACTCGGGCCACGATGTCGACCTTGTTGATTGCCTGAGCACGCCCGATGAACGAGGCTTCATCCGTGATTTCTTGGGTATAGGCTGCCGCAATTGAGACTTTGGGGGGTGCGCCTTCCTCTTGTGCGACAACCGGATACGCCAATCCGAGAGACAACAGCAGGGACGCTGTGGCCAGAGGCCTGCTGATCCGGTTGGATGAGAAACGTGTTGGGAACATGGCGAAAGCCTCGTGCGTGACAGAAACAAATGATGCCGGGCCCGCCGTATTGGAGGCCCGAGTCGGAAGAACTTCGCATCAGGATGACTTTTTTGACATGGTTTCTCAAGCGTGATGACGCCTGAACCTGTTGGCACTGGTGCGAAAAATTACTTCGCTTTGACCATGTTAGGTGTTCACTTTGATCATGCCCAAAAGCAAAACAGGGGCCACGCGGGCCCCCGAATACTGTCAGCATGCAACAAGATTAGTTGCGTGTGCCAGCGAATTTTTCCTGCCAGTCTTCACGCTGCTCATCCAAGACTTTGGCGAACAGTACATCAGGCACAGTAAACGCGTGACCCGCAGGCAGCGCGTCCAATGCGGCGGCCAAGTCATCGGGCCATCCCGTGTCCAGCGTGTTCATCGCGCTGAGCATTCGGGCCGAGGTATCGGGAATGAACGGCGCGCTGAGAACAGCATAAAGGCGGATCAGGTTCAGCCCCAGACGCACCTGAGCCGCAGCTTGTTCCGGATCTTCCTTGAAGGTTGACCATGGGGCAGCGGCCTGAAGATATTCATTGCCCGCAACCCAGATCGCCCGCAATTCCTGAGCGGATTTGCGAACCTCCATTGTTTCCATGTGGTCCTCATAAGCGCGGACGCGGCGGGTCAATTCGTCGATCAGAGCGTTTTCGCGTTCGCCAAAACTGCCGCCTTCCGGCACGGCTTCACCGAATTTCGAGCGGCAGAATTTGGTGATGCGGCTGACAAAGTTGCCGAGTACATCCGCCAGGTCCTTGTTCACCGATTGCTGGAAGTTTTCCCACGTAAACTCACTGTCGCTGCTTTCAGGCGCATGGCTCAGCAGCCACCAGCGCCAATAGTCGGCGGGCAGGATCTCAAGCGCCTGATCCATGAACACGCCGCGCCCCTGGCTGGTCGAGAACTGGCCACCATCATAGTTCAGGTAGTTGAAAGACTTGATGTAATCGACCAGCTTCCAGCGCTCGGATGATCCGGTGTCTTCATTGTGCGAGTTCGTGCCCAGGATGGTGGCCGGGAAAGACAAGGTGTGGAAGGGGACATTGTCCTTGCCCATGAACTGCACATAACGCACGTCTTCTGCGCCTTTGTCGGTGCGCCACCAGCGCTCCCAATCGGCATCGGTTCTACCGCTGGCATCCGCCCATTCCTTGGCACAGGCGATGTATTCGATGGGGGCGTCGAACCAGACATAGAAGACCTTGCCTTCCATGCCGGGCCAGTCCTGGTCACCCTTTTTGACCGGAACGCCCCAGTCCAGATCGCGGGTGATGCCACGATCTTGAAGACCGTCGCCATCATGCAGCCATTTCTTGGCAATTGATGTGGTCAGGACCGGCCAATCGGTCTTGCTGTCGATCCACGCATCCAGTTGATCCTTCATCGCCGACTGGCGCAGATACAGATGCTTGGTCTCGCGCACCTCAAGATCGGTCGAGTCACTTATCGCGCTGCGTGGCTCAATCAGGTCGGTCGGGTCCAACTGCTTGGTGCAGTTCTCGCACTGATCGCCGCGTGCGCGGTCGTACCCGCAATTGGGGCAGGTACCTTCGATGTAGCGGTCGGGCAGAAACCGACCATCCGCGTTGGAATAGACCTGTTTCTCGCTGACCTCACGGATCAGGCCGGCGTCGTCCAGCTTGCCCGCAAAATGCTGGGTCAGGCGCTTGTTCTGTTCACTGGACGAGCGGCCAAAGTGATCGAAGCTGAGGCCGAACCGGTTGGCGATATCGGCCTGAACCGCGTACATGTCAGCGCAGTATTCGGCCACGGGCTTACCGGCTTTGGCAGCCGCCAGTTCCGCGGGCGTGCCGTGTTCATCCGTGGCACACAGGAACATGACCTCATTCCCCCGGCCACGCTGGTAGCGTGCGTACAGGTCGGCTGGCAGTTGCGAGCCGATCAGGTTGCCGAGGTGCTTGATCCCGTTGATGTAAGGGATCGCCGAGGTGATGAGAATCCGAGCCATTTTGCGTGTCCACGTAACTGTCTGCGCGCTCGTCTACCTTATGTAACCCGCCAGCAAAAGGCCGGGTTTTGCGTGGATGTCCTGAAATGCCACGATCCAGTCAAAAAACGCTTTATCAATTGAGTAGCGATTGCAGTTAAACAGGTGTCTACACTACCCATAGGTTGAAAATAGAATCACGATCTCTTGTATTTTTATTATGACTACCCATATTGAGTGTATACAAAAGTATACAAAAACGAGGGCATATTCCTAATGTTCGACTTCCTGCTTGAGGGTGCATTCGTGCCCTTTACCATGGCGCTTGCGCTGCTGTTTGGCCTGCTGGCCCTGGAGCTGATTGCTCTGGTGCTGGGTGGAAGCCTGCTGGCAGGTGAGGGCGAGGTCGATCTGGATGCTGTGGATGTTCCGGATCTGGCTGTTGCAGACTTCGATCTCGACATAGATGCTGACATTGATCTGGGCGAATTCGAACTGGCCGAGATTGAGACGGACGTGCCTGATGCCGCCGCTGCCGGGCCGATGGCATGGTTGGGGATTGGCAAAGTGCCATTCATGATTTGGCTTGTGGTCCTGCTGGCGGGTTTTGGTCTGTCGGGCATCGGCCTGCAATTGGCGCTGCGTGATTTGTTGGGCTTTGATCTGCCAAGCTGGATGGCTGCGATCCCGGCAGCTGCATTCGGTCTGTGGTTTGCGCGCGGCTTTGGTACCGTGTTCGCCCGCCTGTTGCCGAAGACCGAGACTGAGGCGATGTCCGAAAGGATGCTGGCCCGCCGTCGCGGCGTGATCTCGCAAGGGACGGCGTCTCGCGGACGCGCGGCAGAGGTGAGGGTGATGGACCGGTTCGGAAACACCCATCACCTGCGCGCCGAGCCGCTGCAAGACAAAGACATCCTTGAGCAAGGCACTGACGTTCTGGTGCTGCGCGACAGACAGCGGGACCGGTTCGTTCTGGTCGGCTTGTCGGACTAACCAAATTATCAACTCTTAAATCGGAGGATTTTGCATGGAAGTTTCATTCCTGGCGATTACGGTCGTCACCATTCTGGCCGTCCTGCTATTCATCGGCCTTGTACTTGGCCGCCTTTATAAACGCGCGACCCGCGAAGTGAGCCTGGTGAAAACCGGGGCGGGCGGTAAAAAAGTTATCATGGACGGCGGTGTGGTCATCGTGCCGCTGTTGCACGAGGTCAGCCCCGTCAACATGAAGACCCTCCGCCTTGAAGTGCAACGCAGCGGCGAGGCTGCACTGATCACTCAGGACAGGATGCGCGTGGACGTGGGTGTCGAATTCTACGTCTCGGTCATGGCGACGGAAGAGGGCATCGCGCGCGCCGCGCAGACGCTGGGCTCACGCACGTTTGACGTCGAACAACTGCGCGAGATGATCGAAGGTAAACTGATCGACGGTTTGCGCGCCGTGGCCGCGCAGATGACTATGGACGGGCTGCACGAAAACCGCGCTGACTTTGTGCAAGAGGTGCAGAACGCAGTGTCCGAAGACCTGTTGAAGAACGGCCTGTCGCTGGAATCTGTGTCGCTGACTGCGCTTGACCAGACGCCGTTCGAAGCACTGGATGAGAATAATGCCTTTAACGCGGTGGGTATGCGCAAACTGGCCGAGGTGATTGCAGCCTCGAAAAAAGAGCGCGCGCAGATTGATGCGGATGCCGAGGTTGAAGTACGCCGGGCCGCGATGGAGGCCGAGCGTCAGAAACTGCTGATCGAGCAGGACGAGGCACAGGCGCGGATCGAGCAGACTCAGAAGGTTGAAACCCTGCGCGTGGCGCAAGAGGCCGAGATTGCGGCGCGGACCGAAGATTCGGTGCGCGAAACCGAACGTGCCCGGATCGCCCGTGAAGAAGCCATCCGCGGGGCCGAGATCGAGCGCGAGCGCAAGATCCGCGATGCTGAGATTGCGAAAGAACGTGAGATCGAAGTGGCCGAGCAGGAGCGTCAGATCATCATCGCGCAGAAATCCGAAGAGGAAAGCCGTGCGCGTGCATCTGCTGACCTCGCCCGGGCCGAGGCGACAAAGGCGACCGAAGCCGTCGTGACCGCCCGCGAAGTGGCCGAGGCCGAACGCCAGAAACAGATCGTATTGATCGAAGCGACGCGCGAAGCGGAACGTCAGGCGACCGCGATCCGTCTGGCCGCGCAGGCCGAGAAAGAGGCAGCCGCAGACCGTGCCGAAGCGCGTCGTGAAGAAGCTCAGGCCGAAGCAGATGCGTTGAACATCCGTGCCGAGGCGAAGAAAAATGACATGCTGGCCGAAGCGGAAGGTAAGCGCGCCATTGTTGAAGCCGACAACGCTCTTTCTGCTGCGCAGATCCGCATGAAGGTCGATATGGCCAGGATTGAAACCATGCCGTCGATCATCTCGGAAATGGTGAAACCGGCCGAGAAGATCGATTCGATCAAAATCCATCAGGTTGGTGGGATCGGTGCCGGTGCTTCAGGCGGTGGCGCGGCCAACAGCGACAAGCCGGTGGTCAATCAAGCGTTGGATTCGATCATGGGCATGGCTGTGCAGATGCCCGCGCTCAAGAAGCTGGGCGAGGAGCTGGGTCTGTCGATGGAAAACGGTGTCGGCGGAGTAGTGAACGGCGCGCTAGAGGCGACGCCGGAACCCGCAGAAATGGTCGATGTTGTCGAGGAAGAAACGCTGCCGACTCAATAATATGCGAACAAACAACAAAAGGGCCGGGGATTTCCCGGCCCTTTATTATTCTTCCCGAGAGCGTTTCAGAAGGCGCCCGACGGTAAAGGATGTGCGCGGAGCGTAAACATAGTTCGTCCGCTCTTCTGGCGTTGGGCGAGAGCGCATCCGCGCAAGACCAAAGATGATCAATCCCAGATGTCCGACGGCCACAAATGCAAACAAAGCGCCGGGGCCGAACTGTTCGATCAGTGTCGAGGAAATATAGGGCGATGCAATAGCGCCCAAAGCGTACCAGAACATCAATGCAGCGGACAGTTCGACCCGTTCTTCACTGGTGGCAAAGTCATTCGCGTGGGCCGAAGACAGCGAAAAGATCGGAAAGGTCGTCAGACCAAAGAACCCGGCGGCCAGCATCACCCCAACCGTCCCAGCGCCGCTGGCGGCCATCGTGATCCCGCAGCTCAGTACAGCAGCGGCCGACAGCCAGATCAGAACCCAGCGTCGGTCATACTTGTCAGCCAGCCAGCCTAACGGGTATTGCGCCAGGGCTCCGCCCAAAACAAACGAAGCAAGGAAGAAAGCAATCTGGTCAATGCCCAGACCAACCTCTTGCCCGTAGACCGGGCCAACCATTCGGAAGGACGCAGAGCTGAGCGCTGAAACGATCACACCCGCGACGGCCAGAGGGGAACAGGCCCAAGCCAGCTTGGGCCGCAAGCGCTGTGTGTTGGGTGTTGGCGGCTGGTTCGCTCGGGTCAGCGTCAGCGGCAGCAGCGAGGCACAGCACAGGATCGCCAACAGGTTATAAGACACGTAAGATGCTGGCGGCAGAACCGCGATGATCATCTGTGCGCCAAGCGAGGCGCCCAGGTCAACAAGCCGGTAGATGCCCATCGCCCGTCCGCGTGTTTCATTCGTGACCTTTGCGTTCAGCCAAGCCTCGATCACAGTGTAGCAGCCTGCTATACATGTTCCTGATGCGATCCTGAGGATGGCCCAGATATAGGGATCGTTGGTTAGGGTGTGGCCGATCAGCCCCATCGCGCCCAATGCAGTACAGACGGCGAAGGCGCGGGAATGTCCGACACTGCCCATCAGTCGTGGGGCCCACCAACACCCTACGAAAAAGCCGATAAAATGAGCCGATCCCAGCAGACCGATCTGTTCGGTCGTGAATTCCAGGGTGATGCCGGATATGGCGTCAAGCGGGCCAACCCCGCCTGTCGACAGTTGCAATAGAATGGCTGAAAGGAAAAGGGCGGCAAAGGAAATAATGGTACGCATAGTGATCTCAGATTGGCGTCATTGCCGCACAATGCGCGCACCTATTCGACTTTATCGAGTCGTTTTTGCGCTTTGTGGATCAACTTGCACGACTGATCTCGGCGTGGATGTTCAGACCGACATTGTCCCGAACAAGATCGGGATAACCCGACGCGCCAAAATCATGCCTGTTCAAGGCCCCCGTCAGACCGATAGACAGGTTTGTCAGGTCGTCAACCGTAGTGCCTGCCTTGCGATAGAGATTGGCGTTCAGCGTGATGGGGCGCGTTACACCGCGGACGGTCAAATCGCCGGTTATGCGGGCCCCGTCCGAGATACGCCCTTGCGCGCCAAGCTCAATTTTTGTTGAGACAAAACGGATCGTCGGGTGCTGTTTGGCGTCCAGTACGCTGGGGCTAAGCATGGGCATTCGGGCAAAGGGCAACCGAGTTCTGGCCTTGCTGACATCCAGCACTACGGTGACCTGGCTGTTTTGTAGTTGGCGCGTATCGACCTGGACGTTGGCGAAGCGTATCGGCATGGATCCCGACTGCATCACGCCTGAAAGGTTGAAACTGAAGCCAACCCTGGTGTCCGTTGTCGACAGAACATAGGGGCTAAGTGCGGCAAGCGACGGTCGGGCGAAGGGCAGGGATGCAAGCCCGGCAAGGACAGTACGGCGGTTTACAAACGTCATGCCATGACCTTTTCCCGTCTGGGGCGGGATCGCTTGAGAAGCATCAGAACGATCGCGATGTTCAGCCCGTTCCAGAGAATACCGTTCACGAATGCCAGTTGGTAGCTTCCGGTGAGGTCGTAAATCCAGCCCGACATCCAGCCGCCAAGGGCCATGCCAAGAATGGTCATCATCAAAACAAATCCGACCCGCGCGCCTGCCTCTTGCGGAGGCATGTACTCGCGGACAACCAAGGCATAGCTGGGCACGATGCCGCCCTGGGCCAGCCCGAACATCAGGCTGATAAAATAAAGCGAGACCATCCCGTCATAGGGCAGGAACAAGAACAGCGCGATGCATTGCAGGACTGAGCCAATCAAAAGGGTCATGACCCCACCAAGGTGATCGGCCAGAAGGCCCGAGACCAAGCGGCTTACGACACCACCCAACAACATTAGTGACAGCATCTCGGCGCCCACCGCGGGGCCATATCCCAACCCGACGCAGTAAGAGACGATATGGACCTGCGGCATGGACATAGCTACGCAACAGCCAATGCCAGCCAAGCCAAGAATATATTGCAGTGTGCGAGGTGATACACCTGCACTGCGTGCGTTGATCTGGGCAGAGGCTTCGGCCGTACTGTGTGCCTCGACCGGGACCCGGCGGCGTAGGAGTAGGGACAGTGGGATAACGACGAGCAGTGTTAGAACGGCTAATGTCACATAGACCTGTTGCCATCCATCGCGCGCCAGAATGCCCGACAGCATGGTGGGCCAGATAGCTCCGGACAGGTAATTTCCGCTGGCCACCAACGCAACGGCAATACCGCGTCGTTTCATGAACCAATGCGATATATCGGCGATCAGTGGGCCAAATCCAATTGACGTGCCTAACCCAAGCAGAAGATGCGCGGCAGACAGCAGCATGATATTTGGTGCCAGCGTTGCCAGCACATAGCTTAGGGCACTCAAGATGGCTGCGCCGATCAGGGCCATGGTTACACCCAGCCGGTCTACCAACTGACCCAACCACATATTGCCCAGGGCAAAACCGATCATCGTAAGCGTGTAGGGCATCGAAGCTTCTGCGCGACCAGCGCCGAATTCAACCTCGACTGCGGGCATGACCACTATCACCGCCCACATCCCCACATTCGCCACTGTTGCAATGGCGAGTGTGATCAGAAGGCGAAGCCAGGAATAGCGGCTGTCGTGGATCGGGTGGCTCATGCGGTGACGCTAGGGTGCGGTAGGTGTTTTGACCAGTCACATCTTGCGTGAGCTATTTGTGTTCACGTCACAGCGTCTTCTGTTTCGGTGCGCTTCAGGTGTAAACCGGCGCGGGCCGCAGTCATGGTGGCCTGCCATGTGACCGGGGGCAGGGCGCGGGCCCGGCGGCGGGTCAGGGTCCAGCGTCTTGCTTCGCCCTGATGGGCGGCAGCCATGTGCCAGCGTGTCTCGACCCCTTGCGCGCCACCGTCACCGGGTGTCAGCAGCAGGCCAAGCGGAGCCCGCCCCATCGTGCCGCCCTGTTCGGCGGCCAGATGCATCCGGCGCACCGGTGTCAGATCCGGCGCGCCCGGCAGGTCGCCGATGATCAACGGGATCGCCCCGCTGCGCAGCGCCTCTTCCATGCACCACAACAGATCTTCGGCGCGGGTGGGGTGGACAAAGATGAACCGGGCCGGATCGGCAAAGGGCATCATCCCGTCCGGGTTCAGCTGGCCGGGCTCCCACGCGGGAGAGATCCACAGTACGGGCCCCTGCGCCTGGCCAGCCAGCCACATAGCAAAGCTGCGCCGGGCGGGGCCGCATGCCTCGTGCACGCGGCCCAGTTGCAGGGTGATCTGATTATGCAGGTTTAACCCCGGAGCAGCACGCGCGGGTTTTTGATCGAGAAGATGGGCAGACATGCGGGCAGATTAGCATGTTCTTATTTTGTTCTCAATGATCGAATGCAGCCCTGAAGAGGTCAGCGTGACAGGATCATGCGCCCGTCTGCGAACTGGATGTTCGAAAACCGATGCAGGTAATCCATCCCCAGCAGGGATTTGTGCAGCTCACCCTCATTGACCCAGGCCGAAACGTTTTGATCGGTGATGGGGCCAACCGTCAGGGTTTCCAGCCGGATCGGAGCCGTGCGCACCTCGCCATTGGCAGTCAGGGCGCGCCCGAAATAATTCAGTTGATCAGGATTGATACCTGCACGTTCCGCATCCTGCGCGCTCAGAACAATCTGGCTGGCACCGGTGTCGACAAGAAAGTTGATCGGCTCACCATTCACCAAAACGGGTAGGTAATAATGGCCATCATAGGCGCGGGGCACCTCGATCGTCTCGCCTGAAACGGTCATCTGCGGGGCGGGGCCAACCGAGGACCGGATATCCTCCCACAGGCCGATGACGGCAATGACTCCGACAAAGATGAACACCCAGGCCATTACCTGCTGCAACGTCTTGTTCAGGGACTGGCGGTTTTGCGAGACGAACCAGAAAGCAACCGCCAGGCCAAGCACGACCAGATAGACCAGTTGTCCTATGTTGACGTCTTCCATTCGGGTATCCCCACTTCGGTCAGTACTACGGTATATGGGGGTTTATGCGGCAAAACCAAAGGCTTTGAGGCCATCCAGAATGAACTGTACCGAAAGCGCCGCCAGCAACATCCCCAACAGCCGGGTCAGAACGTTCAGACCGGTCTTGCCCAGAACGCGCGCCACTGCGCCGGATGTCAGATACATCACGAATACCATCGCCAGAACGACCAGCATGACGCCAATAACAACGGCAAGACCCTGAATGCCAGGCTGCTGGCCCGCAAGCAGGATCATCGTTGCAATCGAGCCGGGGCCAGCGATCAGCGGAATGCCCAGTGGGAAGACTGATGGGTCCGGGTGCTCCTCTTCTTCGGCGCTGCTTTCACGGCGTTTGGTGCGGCGCTCAAACAGCATGTCGAGCGCGGTCAGGAACAGCAGAACGCCCCCCGCAACGCGAAACGCCTCCATCGAGATGCCGACAAATCCTAGAAGAGCTTCACCGAAAGCGGCAAACAAAGCCAGAATGAAGCCTGCCGTCAGGCACGCCCGGATCGCAATGGATCGGCGCGTGTGCCAATCCATCCCCTGAGTCAACGCCACAAAGATCGGTGTTTGCGCAGGTGGGTCCAGGACAACGAAGAGCGTTGTGAACGCGGTAATTAAGAATGCACTGTCCATTTTAATTGCTGCTCCGTTGCAGTGCCTGCAGGATTTTCAGGGCGTCTTTCGACCGGTTTGAAGGCACATAGACATGATCGTGGTGATACCCAGCGACCATGTTTGCAGGAATGCCAGCCTGAGTCAGCGCGTCGGATACGGTTGCGGTCAAACCGACACCTTCCAGCGAAGAGTGAACCTGCAATGTGATGCAACGAATTGCGACGGCATCCTGCGGCGCCTGTGCGGTTGGCACGATGAGAGACAACCCCTCAGCCTCGACACAGCTCGCACGCGTGCCTTCTGGCCAGGGTTCGTTTTCTGACCAGACAACAAAGGCAAACTCACCAGGCTGTAAAACAGGATGCATACCGGCAATCATAGCGTTGGTATCCTTGATCGGTGTTGTCATGCTGTTTCTGCCTGTTCCAGCCGTTCTGCCGCAGCAACCCATAGTGCTTCGGCCTTTTGCATCGCCTCGGTCACTTCCGCGAATTTGCGGTTCCAGGTTTCCAGATCGTTGATCCTGTCGTCTTCATACAAAGCCGGGTCCGACAGTTTGGCCGAAAGCTTGTCATGCATATCCGTCAGCTTCTCGATCCGATCCTCGCATTTGCGCAAATCGGCCCGCAAGGCCAGCATAGCCTCGCGCGAGGGGCGTTTGGACTTGCTGACTTGCGGCTTTTCTTTGACCGGTTTGTCCCGCGCCAACAACAAAGATCGGTACGCTTCAAGGTCGCCGTCGAAGGGTTTGACTGTCCCGTCCGAGACCAACCAAAGCCGGTCCGCGACAAGGCTTAGAAGGTGCATGTCGTGGCTGACTAACACGACTGCACCGGAATAGGCGGTCAGTGCTTCGACCAGAGCCTCGCGGCTTTCGATATCGAGGTGGTTGGTCGGTTCATCCAGGATCAGCATATGCGGCGCATCAATCGTGGCGATCAGCAGCGAAAGGCGTGCTTTTTGGCCACCGGACAGACGACCAACCTCGGTTTCGGCCTGATCCGCGTTCAGTCCAAATCCAGCCAGCCGAGAGCGCCACTTGCCCGGCGCTTCGTCAGGACGCAGACGGCGCAGGTGGTCCAATGGCGTTTCGTCCACATAAAGCTCATCCACTTGATGCTGTGCGAAATAGCCGATGCGCAGCTTGTTGGAACGGCTCATCTTGCCCGCCATCAGGGGCAGGCGGTCAGACAAAAGCTTGGACAAGGTTGATTTGCCCTGACCGTTCTTGCCCAACAGGGCAATCCGGTCATCCTGGTCAATCCGCAGGTTCAGGCGGCGCAGAACCTCAGTCTCGCCATAGCCTGTCGCACCGCCCTCGATCTGGATGATCGGCGGCGACAGTTCTTCGGGTTCGGGGAAGGAAAACGCGCGCAGGGCGGCCTCTTGCGGGGTCGAGACAAGTTGAATGCGCTCGATCATCTTCAGGCGGGATTGGGCCTGAACGGCCTTGGACGCCTTATAGCGGAAGCGATCTACAAAGCTTTGCAAATGCGCGATGCGTGCCTTCGCCTTGGCGTTCTCGGATTCCGCCTGCGCCAGACGTTCGGCGCGTCGTTCGGCGAACTTGTCATAAGGCACCGCGTAATAAGTCAGCTTGCGGTCCTCGAGATGCAGGATCGAGCCGACAGCACGGTTCAACAACCCTCGGTCGTGGCTGATGATGATCACCGTGTGCGGATATTTGGCCAAATAGCTTTCCAGCCACAGAGCACCTTCAAGGTCCAGATAGTTGGTCGGTTCGTCCAGCAACAGCAGATCGGGCTGCGAAAACAACACCGCCGCCAAAGCGACACGCATCCGCCAGCCGCCCGAGAAATCGGAACACGGGCGCAACTGGTCTTCTTCGTCAAAACCCAACCCCTTGAGGATTGAGGCTGCGCGCGCCTCGGCGGACCAAGCGTCGATATCGGCAAGGCGGGTCTGGATCTCGGCAATGCGGGCCGGGTCATCCGCCGTCTCAGCCTCGGCCATCAGGGTGCTGCGTTCTGTATCAGCGGCAAGAACCGTGTTGATCAACGAGACGCCAGACGAGGGCACCTCTTGCGCCACACCACCAATCCGAGCGCGTTTGGGGACCAAGATATTGCCGGACTCCAGCGCCAGTTCACCCCGGATCAGGCGGAACAGAGTGGTCTTGCCGGTACCATTCCGGCCCACAAGGCCAACCTTGTGCCCGTCTGGTATGGTCGCGCTTGCGCCGTCAAATAAAGGGCGGCCTTCAACGGCATAGGTGATGTCTTCGATCCGTAGCATGGGCCGCTCTTAGCAGAGGCGTGATGCCGCCGCCAGCGGCTTGGCATGTTCAAGCCTCATTCAATGTGTTAGCGCTGTGTCGTTTGCTTTTCTGATCGGTTTTTCCAATGCGCGCGGCCCAAACGCCCCCTCATCTGATCACGCTGATCTTTGCCACTGCGTTGTCGGTGCTGTCGCTGAACTTGTTCCTGCCGTCGCTGGCCCACATGAGCGAAGATTTCGGCGTGGATTACGGCCTGATGAACCTGTCAGTTGCCGGGTATCTGGCGGTTTCAGCCGTGCTGCAACTGATCATGGGGCCGCTGTCTGATCGCTTCGGGCGCAGACCGATACTGTTGATGTGCATGACCTTCTTCGTCATCGCCTCAATCGGATGCACACTGGCCCAGTCGATCTGGGTGTTCTTGGGGTTCCGTCTTTTGCAGGCCGCAGTGGTGGCCGGGTCGGTTCTGTCCAGCGCATCAATCAGAGACCGGTATCCGCCGAACGAGGCGGCCAGCAAACTGGGTTATGTGACGATGGCCATGGCTTTGGCGCCGATGCTTGGGCCGATGCTGGGCGGCGGGCTGGATGTGCTTTTTGGTTGGCGCTCGGGGTTTGTGCTTTACACGTTGCTGGGTGCAGGGGTGCTGGTTCTGCTGTGGTTTGACATGGGCGAAACCAACACGAACCGTTCTTCTACCTTTACTGCCCAACTGCGCGAATATCCGGATCTGTTTCGCGCCCGCAGGTTTTGGGGTTACGCCTTGTGTGCGTCGTTTTCGATTGGTGGATTCTATAGCTTTATCACTGGCGCGCCTCTGGTCGCGGCTGCTTGGTTCGATCTAAGTCCTGCGATGTTGGGTCTTGGGATTGGCATCATAACCGGTGGGTACATGGTCGGGAATTTCGTCACCGGCCGGATCGCGGCGCGGACACGCCTGACCACGATGATCCTGATCGGCCGGGTTGTGGCTTCGACCGGGCCATTCCTTGGATTACTGCTGTTTCTCACTGGCCTGGGGTCAATCTGGGTGTTCTTCGGATCGGCCATCTGCGTTGGATTCGGCAATGGCCTGACCAATGCAAATGCCACTGCAGGTATCATGTCCGTGCGCCCTAAGTTGGCGGGCAGCGCAGCCGGGCTGTCTGGGGCAATGATCGTGGCGCTTGGGGCTATCCTGACCTCGGTGACGGGTGCATTTGTCAGCCCTGAAAACGGGCCCTTTCTGGTTCTGGGCATGATGTGGGCGTGCAGCTTTGCCGGGTTGTTGGCCGTAGTTTATGTTCGTCGTCTGGATTGGATCGACCCGCTGCCTGACACAATCTGAACCCCAAAGCGGCAAACGGGCCATCATAACACTTTTCATAAGCCAAAGACCGTGATACGCGGCGCGCGATGGATTTCGGCGCGGGCCCCGCGCCACATTGTAAGGAGAGGCCGACATGGCACTGGAACGCACATTCTCGATCATCAAACCCGATGCAACCCGCCGCAACCTGACTGGCAAAATCAATGCCAAGTTCGAAGAGGCCGGCCTGCGCATCGTCGCGCAAAAGCGCATCCACATGACCAAAGAGCAAGCTGGCAAGTTCTACGAAGTGCACGCCGAGCGTCCGTTCTATGACGAACTGTGCGAGTTCATGTCGTCGGCTCCGGTCGTTGTTCAGGTTCTGGAAGGCGAAGGCGCCATTGCAAAGAACCGCGAAGTCATGGGCGCAACCAACCCCGCAGACGCAGCCGCTGGCACCATCCGCGCCGAGTTCGCGGAATCGGTTGGCGAAAACTCGGTCCACGGTTCGGACGCTCCGGAAACCGCAGCGGTTGAGATCGCGTACTTCTTCTCGGGCATCGAACTTGTTGGCTAAGCCAACGCTTCTGCCAAATCATTGGGCCGCTCCAACTGGGGCGGCCTTTTTTGTTCAGATTTGCTTTAGATCTTGTGGTGCAACGCGCACGCCAATGGCATCCAGATCGGCGATCATCTTATTTTCCGGCGCGGCACTGTTGCCTGACTTTATGGCGTCAAAGCGTTGACGCAGGGCCTTCTTTTCTTCACCCTTGCAATCGTTCCACGGACGGCCCTGCAAGCCCATCACCAGCACGTAGTAACCGATGAAGTGGGCCTTAGTGCCTGCTTTGAGCAGGCGGGCATAGGCTTCATCCGGCCCGAGATCACGCAATTCTTCAGCCGAGTGAATACCCGCACGGGCGCAGGCTTGTTCGAAAGCCGGGCCAAGGTTTCGGATCGATGAAACAGGGTCGCTCATTCGTTCGTTTTACGTTTATCCCTGACCCCTGTCACCCGGGGATTACGCATGGTCAAAGCGGAATGTCTTGAAGTTTTTCCAAGCTTGAGATTGCATAAGGCTATGCTATCGCGGAGGGTCGAGTGTCAGAACACAAAAAGACCAGAGGTGGATCAACCGCAAGGAGGATGCCCGGGGCGTCTGAAGACCTGTTTTTTCTGCCCTCTGTGATGGACACGTTCGCTGTTGAAGCCGCCTTGCCGGGGTTCTCTGTTGTTGTTGAACAGGACAGCGAGGCCAAACCTTTTTCATTGCTGGATTGCCATGATCAATCTTTGCGGGCCAAGGGTTGGATGCTGATCGAAATCGGTGATGCGTTGCAATTGCTGCAAAAGGAACAGCGCCCATTGTTCCAGAACTGCTCAGGCAAGGGGCGGTTCATTCAGGATCTGCCGAGCGGTGAAGTGCAGGCGGCGTTGCGTGATTTTCCAAAGCTCAGAGCCCTCATGCAGATTGGGGCCGGTAAGTTAGAAGAAAAAAACTTTGTTGTGCTGGATGAATTGCAAAAGACCCAGGTCAGAGGGGTGATCTGGTCAATGACTTCAACCTCGGGGCAGGCCACGCTTGTCCGGCTTCAGAGGTTGCGCGGGTACGAACGGACATATCAAAAGGTCAGTACAGCCTTTGCCGATCTGCCAGACTGCGCGAAGGATGTTGAAGCGCTGTATGCCGGGTTGTTTCCTGGCATGGAGACCTATCGCGCCAAGCCCGATATCCAATTGGGAAGAGCGGAACCGTCCATCGAAGTCGCAGCAGATATTATTCACACATATCTGAAGGTTGCCCGGCAAAACGAAAGCGGTATGGTTGCCGACATTGATACAGAGTTTTTGCACGATTACCGTGTTTCGCTACGTAAGATCCGGTCTGTGATCAGCCTGTTCAAAGGCGTCTTTTCCGAAGATCAAACCGTCGAGCTTAAACGAGTGTTTTCAGATATTATGGCACCGACCGGGCGCATGCGTGATCTGGACGTGTATCTTTTGGAAAAAGATATGTATTTCAATCTAATACCAGAGCATCTTCATTCTGGTTTGCAAGCGATGTTCGACCGGTTCCAGTCAGAGCGCGGGCAAGAATTGTCGCGCTTGTCTCGCAGATTGCGCAGCAAAGCCTATGCCACCTCGATGAAGCATTTGATCGAAACGTTCGACGGCATCGGTCAACTGCAACCCGGGCCAAATGCGGATCGGGGCGCGTACGACTATGCCTGCGCGCTGATCTGGAAACGCTATCGCAAGGTATGCAAAATCGCACGCGGCATCACCGATGACACCCCGGACGAAACGGTTCATAACCTGCGCATCGACTGTAAGAAACTGCGCTATCTGATGGAATTCTTTGCACCTCTCTTTGACGCAAAGGGATTTAAATTGATCCTCAAGCCTTTGAAAAAGCTTCAGGATAATCTGGGTCTTTTTAATGACTATTCCGTCCAGCAAGAGGCTTTGCTGGCCTTTGTCTCTCAGCAAAGCAACACGCAGGGCCGTGTGGACGCCCAGGTTGGCCTGGCCGTTGGTGGATTGATTGCCGTGCTGGATCAACGCCAAAAATCCGAACGCAGCCGTGTGATCGCCAGTTTCCAACACTTTGACAGCCCCGAAACCCGAAATCTGTTCCGCAGTTTGTTTCACGACAAAGAGGAGTGAGGAATGAAGATCATTGCCTGCTACAGCAACAAGGGCGGTGTCGGCAAAACCGCGACCTCGGTGAACCTGGCTCATGCATATGCACAGGCAGGCAAGCAGGTTTTGCTGTGTGATCTAGACCCTCAGGGCGCGTCGGGTTTTTATTTTCGCGTGAAGCCGTCCAAAAAGTTGACGGACGCGCGGTTTTTCGAGGACGTGGAACGGTTTACCAAAGCGATCCGGGCCAGCGATTTCGAAGGATTGGACGTGTTGCCCGCAAATCTGACCTTCCGCGATTTCGATGTTTTCTTGTCCCGAATGCGCAACAAGCGCTCACGCTTGAAAAAGGCGCTGGTGTCCGCCGGCAGCGATTATGACGTGGTCCTTCTGGATTGTCCGCCGAACTTTTCCACCCTGTCTGAAAACATCTTCAAGGCGGCAGATGAAATCGTTGTTCCCGTCATCCCCACGACTCTGTCCGAGCGAACGTTTGATCAATTGGTGCGCTTTTTCGACGAACACAAGCTGCGCAAGAAGAAGTTGCGTGCGTTCTTTTCGATGGTGCAGAAACGAAAGGTTTTACATCAGGAGACAATGGCCTCGATGCGCAAGCTATATCCTAAACGGTTTTTGCAAACGGCGGTTCCATTTGCTGCGGATATTGAAAAGATGGGTCAGCATCGAGCGCCCGTCAGCACCTATGCCGGGCGCAGTGCAGCCTGTGTGGCCTATCGGGCGCTGTTCGACGAACTGGAAAACGGAGTGGTTTCAACCCAATGAGCAAAGAAATCGAGCGCAAGTTTCTGGTGGCAGCCGCGCCGGACCTGAGCAACGCGCAGAAATCCGTTGTGCGACAGGGTTACTTGACCGCGCCTGACGACTCGACTGAGTTGCGGTTGAGGCAGAAGGACGATGCGTTTTTCCTGACACTGAAAGGCGGCGGTGGTCTGGTCCGTGTTGAGCGCGAGGCACAAATCACAGCGGAACAGTTTGAAACCTTCTGGCCCGAAACAGAAGGCCGCCGTGTCGAGAAAGAGCGTTACACCGGGCGTTTGCCGGATGGGCTCATGTTCGAGCTGGATATTTTTTCCGGTGATCTGGCGCCGTTACGCCTGGTTGAGGTCGAATTCGACTCGGAGGATGATGCCGAAGCTTTTGTACCACCTGATTGGTTCGGGGCGGATGTAACAGAAGACAAACGCTTTAAGAACAAGACGATGGCAACAAACGGTATCCCGATTTAGGGATTCTGCGCCAGATAGATCGTCGCCTTCAGCCCAGGATCACAATTTTGGGCTGCAAACCTTCCGCCATGCATATGCGAAATCGCTGCGACCAATGCCAGACCCAGCCCGGCGTTTCGCTCCGTACGCGCAGGGTCAAGCGTTACGAAAGGCAGTTGCAGGCGATCCAGTTCTTCAGGTGGGACGCCCGGGCCTTGGTCGCGCACGTGCAGACATGCAAAACCGTTTTCGGTATCCAGCGAAATCGTGATGGTCGACTCCGCAGGCGCATATCGCATCGCGTTTTCAAGCAGGTTGGACAGGGCCTGTGACAATAGAGGGCGGTGCCCTTCGATTGGGGGGGCTGAGCCAGTCACCTCGAGTGTTATGCCCTGATCGGCAGCCACCGGGTCGTAAAGTTCGACAACATCGCCGACGAGGTGCTGCAAGTCGATGGTTTCAAACTGTTCGCGCCCAAGCCCGGCTTCGGCGCGCGAAATCTCGGTCAGCTGTGCCAGCACGCGCAGCACGTGGTCAATTTCTGCCGTAGCGCGGGCGACATCGATTTCTCGTTCCAAATCGATTTTTCCCGGCTCTGACAGGGCTTCAACGCGCTGGCGCAGGCGTGACAATGGAGACCGCAGGTCATGCGCGATGGAATTCGACGTGGTGCGCAGGTTGCTGATCAATTCTTCGATCCGGTCCAGCATGTTGTTCAAAGTGCCCGAGACCTGGTCGAATTCGTCGCCGGTTCCGCGCAGGGGCATTCTTTTGGATAGATCGCCTGATACGATGTTTTCTGCTGTGCTAGCTATGTCCGAGAGGCGTGCAAAGACCAGGCGTGTAAACAGCCAGCCGGTAATCACGCTCAGCACAAAGGCAATCCCCAGCGCCAGTGCAACGGATCGGAACAAGACGCGGTCAAACTGCTGACGCGTGGCGGCGTCGCGCCCAACCAGAAGACGCTCTCCGCCGGGCAGGCGGATCGATGCAGCAGAGACCGGAACAAGCTGGTCATTGTCGGCGCGGCGAAGCTCCAGATCGACCCAACCACTGCCTGCTGCAACATTGACAGGCCAGGATTTCAGGTTGCCCACCAGCTTGACCCCAAGCCGGTCGGTCAACAGGTAAAGCGCGTCGCGTTCAGAGGCGCTTGGCAGACGACGTTCGATTGCGGTGATCAGCCCAAGCAGGCCTCGCCGTTCATATTCATCCGCCAACCCGGTCAGCTCGGCCGAGACGACCGAGCGTGTCTCGGCTTCAATGCTTCGGTTCGCGGTGACGTACACCACGGCCAGTACCGACGCAGTCAGAAAGGTGCTGAGAAACATGCTGGTCGCGACCAGCCGTGTTCTGGAATTGTTTAGGGAAAGCCGAAGGTTATCCATCGGACATCATGTAACCCGCGCCGCGAACGGTTTCAATCAGGGGGGCATCGCCGCCTTCATCCAACTGCCGCCGCAGCTTTGAGATATGGACGTCGACAACATTTGTGTTTGGATCGAAGTGATAATCCCAAACGCCTTCAAGCAGCATGGTGCGAGACACCACACGGTTCTTACGGCGCAGAAAATACTCGAGGATCTGGAACTCGCGCGGGGTGAGGGTGATCTCATGCCCGTCGCGGGTAACCTTGCGGGTCAACAGATCCATCTCAAGGTCTTTGCAGGTGAGTGTCGGAGTTTCTTCGGATTCCTGAGGACGACGCAGCAGAGCCTCGATGCGGGCGTGCAACTCCTGAAAGGAAAACGGTTTGACCAGGTAATCGTCTGCGCCCGAGCGCAGGCCCTTGACCCGTTCATCCACCGCGCTCATGGCTGTCAGCATCAGGACGGGTGTTTTCAAACCGGCTGCCCGCAGTGACTTGATCAAGGACAGCCCATCCAAGCCCGGCAGCATCCGGTCCAGTACAATGGCGTCAAACCCGCCATCTGTGGCGTGATACAACCCTTCGCGCCCATCTGCGGCGGTTTCGACCACATAGCCTTCTTCGCCGAACCCTTTGGCGATGAAGTCCCTGGTGTCAGCGTCATCTTCCACGATCAACAGGCGGCGGCTCATGGTCTGGCTCCTTTCTATCGGGATTTAAACACAATTTTCAGGTGATGCACATGGAATTCGGGGGATCTTGCCGGGTGCTGGGCACGCACCCGGCAAGCCCGGCAGACAGTGGACAATTCTGATCTGCCGGGTGAGGCGCGCCGAAAATCCCCATCAAGCGGCGCGCCCGGTTTCCTGATCAGGCGAGTTCGACTGCGACGAAGATCTGACTACCGCCGCGATTGATCAGCACCAGAGCCGGATCGGTCTTTTCGCTGTCCAGCGCCGCCTTCAAAGCATCGGGTGTGAACGTCTCTTGGTTGCCCAGTTTGACGATCACGTCACCACGCTGCAGACCGGCCTTTGCGGCGGGGCTATCGGGTTTCAGATCCGTGACGACAACACCGTCGACAGTCTCGGGAATGCCCGTCTCGGCACGGACCGTTTCAGTCAGCGGGGCTACAGTGACACCCAGTGTCGTACCTGCAACCTCAGCCTCGACCGGTGTATCAGGTTGGGCAGACGCCGCCTGATGCTGACCGACTGTCAGAGTCAGCGTTTCCTGCTTACCATCACGCAAAACCGTCAGAGTGCTGTCCGTGCCAACTTTGGTCGTGCCGACGAGAATGGGCAGGTCACTGCTTGAGTCTACGGCTTCATCGTTGAACGTCAGGATCACATCGCCTTGCTTCAGAACACCATCCGCCGGGCTGTCGGAAACAACATCGGACACCAGCGCGCCAGAGGAAGCATCGATACCCAAAGCGGCTGCAAGTTGTGGGCTGACATTTTGGATCGAAACGCCCAACCAGCCACGGCTGACCTGGCCATCGTCACGCAGGTCGGCTGCGATATGCTGGACGATATTCGAAGTCACCGCAAAGCCCAGGCCAACGGATCCACCGCTGGGCGAATAAATGGCTGAATTCACGCCAATAACTTCGCCTTCCATATTGAACAGGGGGCCGCCCGAGTTGCCCTTGTTGATCGCAGCATCGGTTTGAATGAACTCTGCATAGGGGCCTTCAGAGATGTTTCGCCCTTTTGCCGAGACGATGCCGGTGGTCACTGTGGAGCTGAGGCCAAAAGGATTGCCGATGGCCACGACGTCTTCGCCGACACGGATGACATCGCTGTCGCCCAGTTCAACGGCCTGAAGCGCGGTGTCCGGGTCGATTTTCAAAACGGCGATGTCGGTCAGCGGGTCGGTGCCGACCACCTCGGCTTCATAGCTGCGATCATCACTCAGCCGAACGGTCACGGTAGAGGCGTTGTCTACGACATGATGATTGGTGACGATATATCCCGCCTCATCCAGCACAAAGCCCGAGCCCAAGCCCTGTGCCGGACCGCGCTGGGGTGCATTGAAACCTTCGGGCACACCAAATCGCTTGAAGAACTCGCCAAACGGGTGCCCGTCAAAGTCGAAGTTTTGCCCAGGCGCTGCGCTAGGTACATTGTCCTGCTCCGCGATGATGGTCACCACCGAAGGGGAAACGGTTTCAACCAGATCAGCCAGTGCCTCGTCCGCCACGGACGGAATGGCTGTTGTCGCCAACAGCGCGGCCCCTAGGGCGCTGATGCCCATCCAGTTGGAGGTTCGGGGAAGTAAAAGCGATGATTTGCGGATGCTCATTTCTGTCTCCTGTATGTGTCGCGCAGATTCGACTGCGCGTTAAAGCAAGAGATGCAGCACCAGGATTGGTCTTTCCTGAGGGATACGTGAAGAAATCTTAATTTCGCCACAAAGGCGATGTTCTGTGACGGTCGACGTCAGACTGGATTCGTCGAAATTGACGGGTCGGAGTCGTGCGAATCGGAGGATTGTTGCTGAAATCGACGTCAAACTCTCAAAACCGTTGAATTATTTTTGTTTTGTTGACAATGATTGGTCAGCAGGATGGGGGAAATAGCTGCTCCCTCAATGGTTGTGTGTTTGAAGGCTGCTGGTCGGCCTTGACACCAAAAATGTAACGTGTGCGAGGTGAAATCGCGAATAAGTTTGCGCATAATCTCGAATCGTTATCTTGTGCATAAATTCGAAATCGCCCTAGGGTTGATCGTCGTAAATGGCGTTGTTGCCCAAAAACCATTCAGAGTTGAGCCAAGTTAACCATTCCCTCCAATTTTACATTGTTTTGAACGATCAGATCAGTGAGGATGAACATGCCCAAGTGAGGGGGAGCCAAAAGCGCTAGGGGGCGCTGCTGGTTCACTCGATCACCGAGAGTTTTAGCGGCGTGTTAACGAGGGGGTCTTGTTTAGGTTTGGCGGCTATTTAGTCAGCGTGCTTTGACGGCGCACTGGCCGGACTTTTGGGATTGAGGAAAGTGGTAGTCCTGTTTTGGGCAACGGCCCGGTCTTAACAGACCGGGCCGAGTTTATTCTGGGGCACGGTTTTTTTTCCAAGCGTCCCAGTCTTGGGGTGTATCCAAGTCCAGCAACGCATTTCGGTCGGGCAGGCGGTGCAGGTACACTTTTTGTGCATGTGCCTGGACCACCTTTTGCGCGCCTTCATCGCCCCGTAGGCCCGAGAGTTGATCAAAGAGCGATTGGTCAAAGACGACTGGATGGCCCGGCTTGCCATTTGCAGTGGCCCCGCGCCAGATGAGGTTTTCCGGGTGGGCATCGCGTGCCTGTAAAACCGCGCGCAGATCGAGCTGAGTCAGGTTAGGCAGATCTGCAAGCAATACCATGACAGCTTCTGCACCCGGCGGAACATGTCGCATCGCCGCCCGTAAGCTTGCATTCACTCCCTCTGCGGCTTCAGCGACCGGCACCGGAAGAACGTCCAAACCCTTTAGCGCCTCATATCGAGGATGCGGTTTTGGGGGCAGGGCGACTAATACGGGACCTACAGCTCGCGCCGTGCGTGCGGATCGCTTCAGCAGCGGGGTGTCGTCGATTGGTTGCATCAACTTGTCCTCGCCGCCCATGCGGCTGGATTGACCGGCGGCCAGCAGTATGATGGGAACATCAGTCATGCAGCCACCATGCCGCCGGTAAAGCGCAGTGTCATCCCCTCATGCGTGCCCCGTCCGGATCGAACAAGGGCGTCGAGATCACCCGGGCCTTACGCATCTGCCCCAGGATTTCGATTTCGACCTGAAGCCCGTCTGACACACGCTCAGAAGGCAAGAACCCCATCGCAATGGATTTCTGCGCGAAGTGAGAAAAGCCACCCGACGTGCAGAAGCCAACCACCGAACCGTCCAGCCAGATCGGCTCATAGGCGTTGACGTCTGCATCTTGTGCATCGACTTCAAACGCAACCAATGTGCGGGCGCTTCCGTCCGCGCGGTCTGCCTCGGCGGCGGCGCGGCCGATAAAGTCGCTGTTCTTGCGGAAGGAGATGAAGCGGTCCAACCCGGTTTCCGCAGCGGTGTAATCAGGCGAGAACTCTCGCATCCACGAGCCAAAAAACTTGTCCAACCTCAGGCTCATCATCGCGCGCATCCCAAAGGGAACCATGCCATGTGTTTGCCCGGCTTCCCACAATGCCCACCAGAGTTGTCGTTGGGCCATCGGATCGCAATAGATCTCGTACCCAAGATCGCCGGTATAGCTGACACGTTGAACGATACAATCGGTCATGCCAACTGTCATACGGCGGACATCGAGGAACTGGAAATCACTCAGATCGTCACGCGTGCAGGCGGCCAGCACCTGTGTTGCCTTGGGGCCTGCGATCTGAAACCCGTTCAAGCGGTCGCTGATGTTCTCGATGGATACACCTTCCTGCACATTTTGTAAGAACCAGCGCATGTGGAACGCTTGGCTGCCGTATGAGGCCGTAAGTCGAAACTCGTTTTCGCTCAGACACGACACGGTGAAATCGCCGATCAGTTTGCCTTTGGGCGAGAGCATCGGTGTCAGGGACAGGCGGCCGGGTTTTGGCATACGTCCAGCCATGATCCGGTCCAGCCAATCCCGCGCCGATGGTCCGGTGATCCGGTATTTACCAAAGTTGTGGACCTCGTTGATACCCACGTTCTCGCGCACAGCGCGCACTTCGCGACCTGTCGCATCGAACGCGTCAGACCGTCGGAACGATGGGGTCTCGAACCCCGGCTCCTCTCCTTGGGCAAAGTAGTTGGCGACTTCGAGCCCGTATTGCTGGCCCCAAACCGCGCCCAGATCACTGAAGATGTCGTACATCGGCGTTGTGCGGTTGGGACGCGCTGCGGGCAGTTCCTCGTTCGGGTAGGCGACGCTGAAGCGTTTCTGATAGTTCTCGATCACTTTGGGGCGGGTATAACCGGGGCTGATCCAGTCGCCGAACCGGGCCACGTCCATGGCAAACACGTCGCGTTCGGGCTCGCCTTCGATCATCCATTGCGCCAGCGTCAGGCCAACACCGCCGCCCTGGCTGAACCCGGCCATCACGCCACAAGCCGACCAGTAGTTGCGCATTCCGGGAACCGGCCCGACCAGAGGGTTTCCGTCGGGTGCGAAGGTGAACGGCCCGTGGATTACAGACTTCACACCAGCTTCGGCGAGAACTGGGAAACGTTTGTAGGCAAATTCGATGCTGTCGGTGATCTTGTCATAGTCATCAGGCAGCAGTTCATGGCCGAACTCCCAAGGTGTTCCATCGACGGCCCAGGGTTTACAGGGTTGCTCGTAAAACCCGATGCAAAGGCCGCGCCCTTCCTGCCGGAGATAGCTTTCGCCCGCCGGGTCCATCACATGGGGATGCTCGCCACCGGCGTCGATGATCGCCTCGATCTGAGGGATCGAGTCCGTGACAAGATATTGGTGTTCCATCGGGTGCAGAGGGAAGTAGATACCCGCCATCGCGCCCACCTCGCGCGCCCAGAGACCGCCTGCATTGACCACATGCTCCGTGTGAATCGTCCCCTTGTCGGTCACCACATCCCATGTGCCATCCGGGCGCTGGTTGGTTTCTCGCACCATGCAATGGGTTTCGATCGTGGCCCCACCCATCCGCGCCGCCTTGGCGTAGGCATGTGTGGTGCCCGAGGGGTCAAGATGCCCATCGAGAGGGTCGTAGAGCGCGCCGATGATGCCATCGGTATTGGTGATCGGGGCGATTTTTTTGATCTCGTCCGGCCCGACGATTTCTGTTTCCAACCCCATGAAACGGTGCTTGGCGCGCTCGGCCAGCAGCATGTCAAAACGGTCCTGATTGTCGGCCAGGGTCACGCCGCCGACATGGTGCAACCCGCAGGACATGCCTGTGATTTCTTCCAGCTCTTTATACAGTCGGATGGTATAGCCCTGCAGCGCGGCCATATTGGTGTCGCCGTTGAGGGTGTGAAACCCGCCCGCCGCGTGCCAGGTCGATCCGCTGGTTAACTCGGAGCGTTCCAGCAGCATGACATCCGACCAGCCCAGCTTGGTCAGGTGATACAGGACTGAACAACCGACGACACCGCCGCCAATGACCACCACGCGGGTTTGCAGTTTCATAAAGACCTCCGATTGATTTCCGCCAGTGTGCGCAGGGCGCTACTGAGCGCAATGCCAAACGCGACAAAACTTGTCGTGGAAGTCATTCGTAAGGCTGGATAAACGCACCCAAGGTCGGTCACGCGCCCGTTACAGAATCAATCTAAAGGCGCTGCGACTGCACCTTCGTGAGACTCTCAGTCAGGAAATGAAATGAGTAAATTCGAACTCAACCCCCAAGCGTTGAGCCGCCGTGAGTTCATGGCGAAATCTGCGGCCCTGGGCCTGAGCGCGGCTGTAGCCAGCACCATTTGGGCTGAATCCGGGCTGGCGGATACGCCCAAGAAAGGGGGGCACTTTGTTCTGGGTCTGAAAGGAGGAGAAAGCACCAACACTCTGGACCCGGCCCTGTCGACGTCGCACGTGACTGCGAAGGCTTTGCGCGCCTTTGGCAACACTTTGACGATTGTCACCGCAGATGGCGACATTGCCCCCAGCATTGCTGAAAGCTGGGAAGCGTCCGGGGATGGCAAGGTTTGGACTTTCCGCATTCGCAAGGGAGTAGAGTTCCACAATGGAAAGACCTTGACGCCAGAGGATGTTCAACAGACGTTGGCGCGTCACTCGAACGAGGATGCTCAATCCGGTGCGTTAGGGATCATGCGTGGGATCGAGGATATCCGGGTCGACGGTGACTATGTGGTCGTCACCTTAACCACCCCAAATGCGGACCTGCCGTATCTGATGTCGGATTACCACCTGGTCATGCAACCGGGTGGCGGCATGGACAATCCGGCCGAAGGCATTTCGACCGGGGCATACAAGGTCGTCGCGGACGAACCGGGCGTACGCTATGGGTTCGATAAATTTGCCAACCACTGGGATGACAGCGTCGGCCATTATGACAGCCACGAGATTCTGGTTCTGAATGATGACACCGCTCGTTCGGCGGCTTTGCAGTCAGGTCAGGTTCACGCGATGAACATCGTCCCACCACGGACCGCGAAACTGTTCGGGCGCGCGCCTGGCATCAACATCAACGCCACATCGGGCCGCGGGCACTACATCTTTGTTATGCATTGCGACACCGCTCCGTTCGACAACAAAGACCTGCGTCTGGCGCTGAAATACGCGATCAATCGCGAACAGATGGTCGAGAATGTATTGCGCGGCTACGGCTCGGTCGGGAACGATATACCGATCAATGAAGCCTATCCTTTGTTCGATGATACGATGGAACAGCGCGCTTTTGATCTGGCCAAGGCTTCCGAGCACTACAAAGCGTCGGGCCATGATGGCTCGCCTATCGTACTGCATGTCTCGGATGCCGCTTTTGCAGGTGCCGTTGACGCCGCGCAACTGTTCCAACTGTCAGCGCAAGAGGCGGGTATCCCGCTGGAGATTCAGCGTGAGCCCGCAGATGGGTACTGGTCCGAAGTGTGGAACAACAAGCCGTTCTGCGCGTCCTATTGGGGTGGTCGCCCGGTGCAGGATCAGATGTGGTCGGTTGGTTATCTTTCCACTGCCGACTGGAACGATACGCGTTTCAAAAACGAACAGTTCGACGCGTTGCTCTTGAAGGCGCGTTCCGAGTTGGACGAGACCAAGCGCAAAGAGCTCTATGGTCAGATGGCCCGGATCGTCTGGGAAGAAGGTGGTCTGATCAACCCGATGTTCAACCAGTTCATCGATGGCTACTCGGATAAGGTGACCGGCTGGGGCGCGCACGCCAATGGCGACCTTATGGACGGCTATGTCGCCAGCCGTACCTGGTTCGCCTGAGGTAGAGATTGCGACCGGTGCCCTGATTTGGGGCACCGGTTTTCGCGACGCCTTACAGCGGGCGGACTTTCAAAGCGGTGATACGATTGCCTTCGCGATCGGTCACTTCGAAGCGGAACCCGTGGAACGAAAACACCTGACCCACGACGGGGATCATTTGTGCTTCGTGTATGACCAGCCCAGCAAGTGTATTGGCCTCTTCATCCGGCAGTGACCAGTCCAGCGCCCGGTTGGCATCACGGATGGTCATTGCGCCTTCGACAAGGTACTGCCCGTCTTCGGTGCGGGTGACAGGCACTTCTTCATCAATGTCAAATTCGTCTGCGATTTCGCCTACGATCTCTTCCAGAATGTCTTCCAGCGTGATCAGTCCGCGCAAAGATCCGTATTCGTCGACCACCAGTGCAAAATGGCTGTGCATCCGCAGGAATTCACGCATCTGGTCGTCCAGAGTGGTGGTTTCCGGCACGAAATAGGGGTCATTGGCAACTTTACCGATATCAAAGCTGGCCAGACGGTCAGTGCCGCCATCGCTGCCACCGGCTTGCGCATACATCGCTCGGAAAAGGTCTTTGGCATGCACAACACCCACAATGTTTTCCGGCTCATCCCGAAAGACGGGAAGGCGCGTATGCGGGCTTTCCAGACATTGCTTAAGGATCGCTTCGGGCGCGGCGTCGGCGTCAATCATCTCGATATTCGAGCGGTGCAACATGATCTCTTCCACCGCGCGGTCACCCAAATCCAGTGCGCCCAGAATACGGTCGCGGTCTTCCTTTTCTACCACGCCTTCGGAATGGCCCAGTTGCAGGGCGCCGGCAATTTCTTCACGAACAGCCAGAATGTTGCTGTCGGGGTCGATCTGCACCCCAAACAGGCGCAAGACACCGCGCACCAGCAATCGCACAGCGGCAACGATGGGCGAAAACACCGTCACAACCACGCTGATGATTGGTGCAACCGCAGATGCAGCTTTTTCAGAATTGGTGATGGCGTAGGTCTTCGGCAGCACTTCGGCAAAGATCAGAACCAGCAATGTCATCACCAGTGTCGCCAAGGCCACGCCGCTTTCGCCGAACAAGCGTGTGAACAACGCCGTCGCCAGCGACGCCGCCAAAATGTTGACCAGGTTATTGCCCAGTAGAACCGATCCGATCAGACGTTCGTTGTCATCGGTGATCTCGAGCGCCTTTTTTGCCCCGCGTGATCCTTTGTCGGCCTGCGCCCTGAGTTTTCCGCGAGAAGAGGCCGTAAGCGCTGTTTCCGAGCCAGAAAAGAAGCCGGACAAGACGAGCAAAAGGAGGATAGCACCAGAGGTAAACCAGAAAGTGCTGTCGATCAGAGAAGGTGAGGGTTCCATAGGTCCTTGAAAGCTAGAGTTCTGCATCCGTTATGGGGATGCGACCCCGCCGGATCAAGGGCTTAGCCCTCGTCTTTCTTGGGGTCTTTACTCAGCGGGTGATGCTGCAACACCAGTTCCGCCAGACGTTCGTCCAGAACATGGGTGTAAATCTCGGTTGTTGCGACGTCGGCGTGACCCAACAGTGTCTGGATCGAACGCAGATCAGCGCCATTTGCCAGAAGATGCGTGGCAAAGGCATGTCGCAACGTGTGCGGCGTAACCTTTTCGGGTGAAACACCACCGTGCACGGCCAGTTCCTTGACCAGCAGAAAGAACCTGTGTCGCGTCAGATGGCCCGATTTCCCGCGCGACGGGAACAAAAAGCGGGACCTTTGGCCACCTTTCTCAACGGTCTGCTCTTCGGCTTCATCCCGTTCGGTCAGCCAATCGGCCAATGCATTCCGCGCAGGTGGGGACAATGGCACCATGCGTTCCTTGCCACCTTTGCCCAGCACCAGCAGCATACGCGGATCGCCGCGCGCCGAGGAAACGGGCAGGGACACAAGTTCGGTCACGCGCATTCCCGTGGCGTAAAGCAGTTCCATCAGGCAAGTGTTACGCAACCGGTCCGACTGGGTGCGTCCGGTTTGGCGCGCTGCTTCAAGAAGGCGGTCCACCTCGGGCACACCCAAAGTTTTGGGAAGACGTTTCTGTCGCCCGGGACCTTTGATCTGAATGGCCGGGTTCACATCGTGCCAACCTTCCTCGAAGGCAAATCGATAGAGTTGTTTGATGGCCGAAAGACGTCGCGCTCGGGTGGAACGGGACAAGCCCTGCGCATCGCAGTCGATTAGGTAGGCTTCGATTTGGTCGCGGTCGGCCTGTTCAAACCCTGTGGCTCGGTGCTCCAGCCACGCGGCAAGATCTTTCAGATCACGCCCATAAGCCAGCAACGTGTTTGTCGCCGCGCCAAGTTCAGCCGCCTGCGCTTGCAGGAAGGTTGAGATCCATAGCTCGTTGGATGCTGGGCCGCCCATGGTCACCGCTCTTGCAGGATCAGCAGCGTCAGCGCGGCACGGCGGGCCGTGTCCTCAAGCCCCACCTTTCGGAAGGTTGCGATTGCTCCGGCCAGATCCACCAGATTGCCGCGCGCGCCATGGGCAAACAGTTGCATCGCTTCCAAAATGGCTTCGCCCAACTGACCGTTGGCTAACAACGCGTCGATGTCGCTGGGCACAGGTGCCAACCACTCGAATCCCTGCGCGACGGCATCTGCCAAGGGGGAAGGGGAAACAGCGCGTCCGGGATCGCCTTGCGCAAGTGCCGCAAGGAACAATGTGTCGGTCCCGTTGTTGGGCGTAGCAAGGGCTGCACGCTCATACATGTCGGACAACATGAGGATGCGCCAGCGCAGGTTTTCGGTGGCGGGCACCGGCAAAGTTACCTGCGACAAGCGCTCGGCAAAAAGGTCGGCAAAGGATACTTCAAGTCCCACGCTGCGCATCTGTTGCCAGACTGTAGGCAGAGTCTTTCCGATGGCGTCGGCATTGCCCGTATTCAGCGCGCTTTCAAATTGTTGGATGGCTGCGACACGATCCCAGACTGCACCAGAAGCAGCGGGATCACGTTCGGTATACAGGCCCAAGAGCTGATTTGGGGTCAAAGCACCGATCCGCGTCAACCGTTCTGCGGCTTCGATCTGAGCCTTCCAGCCCGCGACGTCCCGCAGATCTGCATTGGCAAAAGCACGCGGCAAAGGGGCGGATGGCAGGCGTTCCCCGATGGCTTCGAACAGCCGGAAACTCAGCGGGTCCGGGTCTTCGGGCTGCGGCAAATAGGCTGCGCCCTCATAAAGCTCGGGGCTTAGAAACCGATCAAGAACAGCAAGTTCTTCGGGCGGCAGAAGTTCTAGTGCGTGCGCCGCTTCGAGTGTCAGCGCCGCAGACGCCCAATCCCCGCGACGTGCTTTGCAGAATATCTGCACCGCATAGTTCTGCGACAGATGAGGTTGGGCAATCAGGGCGGTGCAGCTGCGATCTTCGTCCCCGGTCAGCAGAGTTGCGTCAAACCAGCGTTGAAACCGCTCCTGGGTATCCGTCGGTCCTGCCAATTGCACAAGGGATTGTACAGGATCTGCTGCACCCAACTGCATCAGCCGATCCAGGCGGGCCAAAAGCAGCACCTCTTGCGCATCAGGCCCGGACGGGGCGCGGGATTCGGACAAGAGCAACGTGAACAGCAAGCGCTGCATGGCAGGATTGTCACGAACAGGGATTTTGGAGATCAGCTCAGCCAGGCGAGCGGGGTCACTGCCTTTCCAAAGGTCGATCGGCAGTCCCGTAACGGTGGACGAAACAAGACCCAACGGCCGCGACAGAGCCTCAAGCGACGTCACCTCGATGTCCGGTAATGCGCCGTTTTGGGCGACCGGGGGCTCTAGCAGAACGGTTCCGGGAAGGTTTTCGGGCGGATTTGACAGCCAATCGATGGCTGACAAAGGGTCCTGCGCCTGTGCCGATCCTGCCAGAAAGACGGCAAAAAGCGCCTGTTTAGTCGACATCCAGCACGACCGGTTCGCGGATTTCACTTTGGGGTGCTGAGAAATCCGCGCCAAAGAAAGGACCGACATAGGCATAAGCCACCAGCCCAATGAAACCCAGGCAAAGAACATATATCACGAATTTGATCAGACGGCCCATGGCCCCACGCTGCCTCAATTTTTGATTTTGGCCAAGTTATAACTGGCATTTTTCCTAAGATCACGTCATTCACAGAGAAATGAGCGAAATTAAGCATAACACGCACATCGCAGACGCACAGGGCAGGTTTGATCTGCACAAAACCGTGGTTTTGGTCGGGATGATGGGGGCAGGCAAGACTGCTGTGGGCCGCGCTTTGGCGGCGCGCTTGGGCGTTCCGTTTCTGGACAGCGACGCCGAGATCGAATCAGCGGCCAACATGACCATCCCGGAAATTTTCGAACGGGACGGAGAACCGTTTTTTCGGGCAAAGGAAGCGCAGGTTATCGGCCGCTTGCTGGAAGAGAAGAAGGGTGTCCTGTCCACTGGCGGCGGGGCATTTCTGCAACCGGGAAACCGGCGAACGATCAGCCAGCAGGGCGCCTCGGTATGGCTACGGGCTGACCTGAACGTGTTGTGGAACCGGGTGCGCCACAAGGACACGCGCCCGTTGCTTCGAACCGCAGATCCGTATGCGACATTAAAAGCCCTCTACGAGGCGCGCGTACCGGTTTACGCCGAGGCGGATTTGACGGTCGAGTCCGATGGCGAAACCTCGATCGAGAATATGGTGGACAGGGTTGTCGCAGCGTTGCTGGCGCGCCCCGATGTTTTGGAACAGAAGTAATGCATCAAACAGTACATGTGGATCTGGGCGACCGTTCGTATGATGTCGAGATCGGCCCGGATCTTCTGGCGCGGGCAGGAGAGTGGATTTCCCCACTATTGCCGCGCCCCAAAGTGGCCGTCCTGACCGATGAGAACGTGGCTGAGTTGCACTTGGACGCTCTGCGTGCGGGTCTCAACGCCGCCGGTGTCGAGATGACTGCCTTGGCCTTGCCTGCGGGCGAGGCCACCAAAAGCTGGCCACATTTTGAACGCGCGGTTGAATGGCTGCTGGCAGAGAAAGTCGAGCGCCGGGATGTGGTTGTGGCTTTGGGTGGTGGGGTCATTGGTGATCTTGCAGGTTTTGCTGCGGCTGTCCTGCGCCGCGGGGTCAGGTTTGTGCAGATCCCTACCTCGCTGCTGGCGCAAGTTGACAGCTCGGTTGGCGGCAAAACCGGGATCAATGCGCCTCAGGGAAAAAACCTGATTGGGGCGTTCCATCAACCATCGCTGGTTTTGGCCGATACCTCGGTCCTGGGAACCATGACCCAGAGGGATTTTCTGTCGGGCTATGGCGAGGTCGTGAAATACGGTCTGCTGGGTGACGCGGAATTCTTTGAATGGCTCGAGCAAAACGGCCCAAGCGTGTCCGCCGGAGACATGGCGGCACGCGTGCGGGCCGTCACCCGTTCAGTGCAGATGAAAGCCGATATCGTTGCACGGGATGAAACCGAACAGGGTGATCGTGCTTTGCTGAACTTGGGGCATACGTTCTGCCACGCGCTTGAGGCGGCAACAGGGTATTCCGACCGGTTGCTGCATGGCGAAGGCGTCGCCATCGGCTGTGCGCTTGCGTTTGAACTGTCCTCGCGTCTTGGCCTGTGTTCGCAGGAAGACCCAAGCCGGGTGCGGGCGCATCTACGCGCGATGGGGATGAAAACCGATCTTGCTGATATTCCTGGAGACCTTCCAAGTGCCAACGCGCTGGTGGAACTGATGGGGCAGGACAAGAAGGTTGTGGATGGGCAATTGCGCTTCATCCTCGCGCGCGGCCTCGGTCAGGCTTTTGTTACGTCTGATGTTCCGAAAGACGCCGTTCTCTCAGTCCTGTCAGACGCTTTGGCAGCGGCGTGAAACAGGGTCCTAGCGGCCCTGAATCACCATGAGTTCACCGATATTCTCACGCGTGATATAGCCCACCATGCGCCCGCCATGGGTGACAACAGCGATGGCCGGAGCGCCTTTGTGAAGATGCTCCAGCACCTCTTCTAGCCCAGTGGTCAGGGCGACTGAGGGAATATCGGCATCCATCACCGAAAGCGCAGAGGTTGATCGGGGCTGATCGCTGGCCAGAGCGGCGAACAGGCGATCCCGGGTTACGAAACCCAGCAGGCCAGGATCATCCTCCAGGACAGGAAATTCGTGCTGTGTCGTATGAATGACGGCTTGCGCCGCCGTGCTGAGCGTGTCGCTGGGGGATAAGGCGTGAAACTCGGTGATCATCGCGTCCCGGGCCAAGACGCGGCGGGCGGCGGACCGCAATGCAACATCCTGGCTTTCTGCGTTGGCTGCGATGAAAACGAACACCGCAATCAGGACAAGGATGGGGTTTGCGGTGCTAAGACCAAGAAAGCCAAGGCCGATGGCGACGATCTGGCCACCTATTGCGGCCAAACGCGTTGCCTTGACCCTGTCCATGCGCAAGCACAACAGGGCCCTGAACACCCGCCCTCCGTCCATGGGAAAGGCGGGGATCATATTGAAAGCGGCCAACAGCAGGTTGATATAGGCCAACCTGTCCAACAACCCGGTACCGGGCGAGTCGATCTGCGCAAAAGTTTCAAATGGCGTCCCTGCGCCAAGGGCAACAAGTACGATCCAGATGACAATATTCACAGCAGGGCCCGCAAGCGCCACATAGACCTCTTGCATGGGTTTTTCCGGCATGCGTTCCAGCCGAGCCAGTCCACCGATTGGCAGCAGAGTTATGTCAGGGGTTTTGATACCATAGCGCCGGGCCATGAGGGCATGGCCAAATTCATGCGCAACCACACAAGCAAAAAGCGCCAGAACAAAAATAAGGTTGTCTATGGCGGCGGGCAGACCGCCCGCGGAATAGGCTGCAAAGCCGACCCATGCTAAAAGCAAAAGAAAAGTGACATGGACCCTCAGTTCGGACCCGAGCAACCGGCCGAGAGAGAAGGACCATGTCATGTCGTGTCTCCGTTTCGATTAGAACGGAATCTCGTCGTCGTCGATTCCACCTGATGCAGGCGCTGGTGAGCTGGACGGGCCACCGTAAGGGTCGCCGTAACCGCCACCAGCTTGGCCGCCGCCATAACCACCGCCACTTCCGCCGCCACCTTCGCCACGGCTGTCCAGAAGGGTCAGTTCACCTCGATAGGGGCGCAGGACAACTTCGGTGGAATAACGATCCTGACCGGATTGATCCTGCCACTTGCGGGTTTCCAGCTGACCTTCGATGTAGACCTTGCTGCCCTTGCGCAAATATTGCTCGGCAATGCGGGCCAAAGGCTCTGAGAAGATGGCAACCGAATGCCATTCTGTACGTTCGCGACGCTCGCCTGTGTTGCGGTCTTTCCAGTTTTCCGAGGTGGCAATGCGCAGATTGCACACTTTGCCGCCGTTCTGAAACGACCGAACCTCGGGGTCGCGGCCAAGATTACCTACCAGAATGACCTTGTTGACTGAACCCGCCATGTAATTCCTCGTTCTGTTTCGCGTATATGCACCGAATCCGGCGCGGCTTGTTTCGTGAGACCCTATACGGCCTGCATCGTGGTTGAAACACAGTTGATACAACAGTGTTCAACAAGAGTCTTACTTTGATGTTTACCAAGCTTTCATTTTTGTCGGGAATACCTATACTCCGACTGGTTTCTGATCGAGCAGGATTGGCATTGATGCGTTCTTGGGTTGCTGGGTTTACTGTTGTCTGCCTTGTGCTGGCTGTTGCGCCCGTGCAGGCGCAAACGCTGTCCACCAAAAGCCGTAAGGATATTTTTCTGAAGCAATCCAAAGTTTTGGATTCACGCGCGGCCACTCAGTATCGGGATTCTGAGCGTCTCAAACCCAAAACGTCCCGCGCGCAGGTCAGCAAACGCTATACCGGAAAGTACCGGGGTCAGTATCTGGACCTGGCGAAGCAAGCTGCGAGGCTTCACAACATCCCCGAGGACTTGTTCCTGCGCCTTGTACAACAGGAAAGCGGATGGAATCCGCAGGCGAAATCTCACAAAGGCGCGCTGGGACTGGCGCAGCTGATGCCTCAGACCGCCGAGCTTTTGGGTGTAAATCCGCTCGATCCCAAACAAAACCTGGAAGGCGGGGCCAGATATCTGTCCTGGCAGTATCGCAAGTTCAAATCCTGGCCACTGGCTTTGGCTGCTTATAATGCGGGTCCCAAAGCGGTTGAAAAACATGGTGGTATTCCGCCGTATAAAGAAACGCAGAACTATGTGAAGGTCATCTGGGGCGGGTAAGCCCGGATGCTGCGACGCAGAGCGTCCAATTCTTGATTCCGTGCGGCTCGTCCAACTAACCTGAGAGGGTACCGCCCAGTAACTGGTGAGGCCCCTCATGCCTGTTGACCACCCGCAAATTCCCAAAGAAACACTGGCCAACTGGCAGCAACTGGTTGATCTGGTCGCCGAGTTGGCAGATGTGCCCGCGAGCCTGATCATGAAAACCGATGCGCCTGACCATGCGGTTCTTATCACCTCAGATCATCCCGAAAACCCCTATCCGGTCGGATTGACCTTCCAGTTGAATCCCAAACTCTATTGTCAGGGCGTTCTGCAGCGGGACGGAGAGCTGGTGGTCGAGGATGCCACCTGTGACCCGGTCTGGTCGGACAATGACGATCTGGAACACGGCATGACGTTTTACATCGGTCTGCCGCTGAAATGGCCCGATGGATCCGTGTTCGGAACAATCTGCGTTCTAGATCGCAAACAAAACCGCCGGGCATTGCTGTTCCGCGAAGGGCTGGCGCAGTTTGCGCGCATGGTCGAGTCGGATTTGGCTTTGTTGCAAGAGGTTTATCTGCGCCGCGCGTTGGAAGAGAAACTGAATGAAACACTTGCGCAGCTTGAAACACGGGTCTCGGATCGCACGCGTGAATTACAGGAAACCAACACGGCGCTGCGCGTGTTACTGTCCAGTCTTGAAGATGATCGCAAGAGCCGTGACATGGAGATTGTCGAACAGGTGCGTAGCCGGGTGCTGCCCTATCTGGATAAGGTTCGAGCGCAGTTGGCAGGTGATGAGGCGCAGAGTGTTTACCTCGACCTGGTTGAGAATAACCTGAACGAGATCACGTCGTCGCTGTCCGACAAATTGACAGATGCGTTTGCGGCGATGACCCCGACCGAGATGGAAATTGCCCAGATGGTGATGTTTGGAAAGACTACCAAGGACATCGCAAAGGCGCTGTCGCGCGAGACTTCGACAATCGACTTTCACCGCAACAACATTCGCCGCAAATTAGGCCTTGATGGGCGCGACCAGAACCTGCGCAGCCATCTTCTCTCAATTTCGTGATGGTGGAATATGGGGATTGCCCCCATATTCCACCCCTAATTTTCCGGTCTGAGCCAACATGCTTTGGCTTGTTACCCTCTGTGATGGGGTGCGGGCAAATCGCACACGTCCAACAGAGAGGTACATTAAATGGATCGCAAAGATCTGAAACCGACCATCCTGAACGGGGACAAGGATCACCTGGCACCTGGGCTTTCACGTCGATCATTTTTTATGGCCGCAGGGGCTGCCGGCGTTGGTGCGACGGCTTCAGTACTGGGCGCAAAACCGGCTGAGGCGCAGTCTCAAGCCTGGTTGCAACCGGGAAACAATAACCACGTCATCGATCTGCAGGGATCGACCGGGCAGGCCAGCACCGGAACGGTAGGGATCGACTATTATGGTCATTGCGCCATCAAAATCACGTCACCCAACGGGGCGACCGTTCTGTTTGACCCGTGGCGCGATGATCCATCAGGGGCGTGGGGTTTGTGGTTCCGCAACGAGTTTCCTCAGATCCCGGTGGATATCACGTTGTCGACCCACGCGCATTTTGACCATGACGCCATCGAACGGCCAAGCTCGACCATGGTGCTGGACCGGATGGTTGGCAAATTTGAGTTCGCCGATCTCAAGATCACTGGTTTTGCAGACAAGCACGCCTGCGTTGCACCCGGGTGGTATGATTGGACCAATGCGCTGGCCGAGTTCGGGGCAGAAGCCTGTCCGCCGAACAATGTGGGTCACATGGATATGGTGGTCTATCTGGTGGAAACCGGTGGAATTCGCACGCTGATCTGGGGCGACAATCGTCACAACCCGCCGCAGGAGTTCTGGGATGCCATTGGACAGGTGGATGTTCTGACATTGCCGGTGGACGGATCGGAACATATTCTCAGCTTTGAGCAAGGCAATGATATCGTTTCTAAACTTAAGCCCAAGGTTATCATTCCCACCCATTACCTGAACGAAGTCACATCCTACACACTGACCACGTTGCAATCGGCTGACGATTGGGTGAAGGGGCAGCAAAGCTACAAAATGCTCGAAAGCGCCAGCTTGCAGCTAGAGGCCGGTGACGTTGCCGGAATGAACCAAGAGTTCATGCATTTCGGCAACAATGTCATGACAGGCTGAGGACAATCGGGGACACCACTCACGCATATTCCTAAGCGCCGCCGGTCTCCCCGCAAAACGTGGCGCTACCAGAAAGGGCCGGTCAATGACCGGCCCTTTCTAAGTCTTATTGGCAAGGTTACTCCGCGGCGACTTTGATCACCGGTTCCATCCGCGCCAGAATGTCTTCGGCCAGATGGCATTTCACCTGATGCCCATCTGCCAAGGTCTGCACCGGCGGAACATGTGACTCGCAACGCCCATCCGGCACTTCGGATTTCCAGCGGCATCGTGTCTGGAACGGGCAGCCCGGCGGCGGGTTCATGGCTGAGGGAATATCACCTTCAAGCACGATATGCTGCTTCTCGACCGAAGTATCGGCGATTGGAACAGCGCTCAAAAGAGCTTCGGTGTAGGGGTGATAGGGCGGGGCAAAAACCTGATCGGTCGTGCCCAATTCGACTACATGACCCAGATACATGACCATGACCCGGTCACTGAGATACCGCACGATGGACAGATCGTGGCTGATGAACAGCAAGGTGGTTTTATGCTCTCGTTGGATTTCCATCAGCAGGTCGGTCACAGCTGCCTGCACCGACACGTCCAGGGCCGAGACAGGCTCGTCCGCAACCACGATACGAGCATCACCCGCAAAGGCGCGCGCAATGCCCACGCGCTGTTTCTGACCACCGGACAACTGGCGCGGCATCCGATCCGCAAATGCACGCGGCAGCTTCACCAGATCCAGAAGCTCCAGCATCCGCTTCTTGCGCTCGGCCTCAGAGTTTCCAACCCCAAAAATCTCGAGCGCTCGAATGATCTGACGCCCGACGGTCATCGAGGGGTTCAAGGTGTCAAACGGGTTCTGGAACACCATCTGAACTTCGCCAACCGTCTTGGCATCCCGTTCTTCGATGGGCACCTGTTCGATATTCCGATTGTCCAACAGGATTTGACCATCCGTGGCCGTTTCCAGCCCCATGAGCACCTTGGCAAAAGTAGATTTGCCGCAACCGGATTCACCCACGATGGCCAGCGTCTCGGATTCATGTGCTTCGAAACTGAGCGTTTCGTTGGCTTTCACAACTTTCGTCTCGCCGCCACCGAACAGAGCGTTTGCCGCAACCTCATAGTATTTCTTGAGGTTGTCCATTTTCAAAACAGTCCGCCCGATTTCGCCTTTCTCTTTCTGTTCGCCTACCGTGATCGGTGCGTTCCAGTCGATCTCTTGGAATTTCAGACAGCGCGTATGGTGCCGGTCATTTCCCGGCACAGCCTCCATCAGAATGTCTTTTGCGTCGCAGCGCCCCTCTTCGAAGTAGTCGCAGCGCGGGCCAAAGTTACACCCCGGAGGCCGCTCATGGGGTAGGGGGAAGTTGCCGGGGATGGCCACCAGCGGACGCGAATTCTTGTCGGCCCCCGGCAGCGGGATCGACCGGAACAACGCCTGTGTATAAGGATGCTGCATCTCGTCGAACACATCCTTGATCGAGCCACGTTCGACCGCTTCGCCCGAATACATCACACACAGCCGGTCGCAGGTTTCCAGAACCAGCCCGAGATTGTGCGAAATGAACAGCATAGAGGTGCCGTATTTCTTGCCCAGATCCTTGACCAGCTCAACAACGGCGGCTTCGACTGTCACGTCCAAAGCTGTTGTTGGCTCATCTAAGATCAGCAGCGCCGGTTTCGACATCAGCGCCATCGCAATCACAATGCGTTGCTGTTGACCGCCAGAAAGCTGATGCGGGAAAGAATTCAGCATTCGCTCCGGGTCAGGCAAGCGCACATCCGTCACCACTTCCAGTGCTCGTGAATATGCTTCTTCCGCACTGACGCCTTCGTGGATCATCGGGACTTCCATCAGCTGTTTGCCGATCTTCATCGCCGGGTTCAGCGATGCCATCGGCTCCTGATAGATCATCGCGATTTCGTTGCCGCGAACATCGCGCAACTCTTCCGCCGACATTTCTGAAAGATCCCTGCCTTTGAACTTGATCGTCCCTCCGACGATCCGACCGTTCTTGCCAAGATCCTGCATGACACCCAACGCCACGGTTGACTTACCGCACCCGGATTCACCGACCAATCCCACAGCCTCGCCGGGCTGCACACTGACTGAGAAATCCATCACGGCGGGAATTTCCCGCAGGCGGGTAAAGAATGAGATAGACAGCTTGTCGATCTCCAGGATCGGGCCGTCATAATCCGCCATTTTGCTCATCTTGTTTACTCCTCACCAAATGCGGGGATCCCCTTCATCTGGCTAAAAATACCTCGGGGGTCCGGGGGCAGAGCCCCCGGCCTCGATCACATCAGTCCTTCAGGCTTTCTTCGCGCAGACCGTCAGCCAGCAGGTTCAGACCCAGAACCAGCGACAGCAGGGCAAAGGCAGGCGGAAGGGCAGGGTGCAGGTAGATCGACAGAAGCTTACGCCCCTCGTTGATCGTCGAACCCCAGTCCGGGCTTTCAGGTGGAAGGCCCAGTCCGAAGAAGCCCAAGGTTCCCAGCAGGATGGTCGTGTAACCGATACGCAGACAGAAATCGACGATCAGTGGACCACGAGCGTTGGGCAGGATTTCCCACAGCATGATGTACCACGGTCCTTCGCCACGAGTTTGCGCCGCCGCGACGTAATCACGGGTTTTGATGTCCAGCGCCAGACCCCGCACGATACGGAACACCGTAGGCGAGTTCACAAAGACCACTGAAACGAACACTACCAGAATACCGCCCGGAATGTCGAACAGATCCAGATATGTCGGCAGGCCCCAGATGCGATAGTCATCGGTATTAATCACATACCCACCGGTCGAAATCAGCGATAGGTACAGCCAGACCGTGATCCCCAGCACCGCCACCAGAAGCGGCGTCCGGAATTTCGGACGTGTATAGAACCGAGAGTTCAGCAAAACTGCCAGGAACAGGATCGGGAATACAAACAGCACCGCGGCCATATAGTTCGGTACCCCAGTCGCGACGATCTCGGGCGTTACCAGAAGGTAGAACAGCAGGATCACTGGGAAGGCAAGGATCAGGTTGGCCAAGAACGACAGGAACGTGTCCAGACGACCGCCATAATATCCTGCGGGCAGACCCAGAGTGATGCCGACCATGAAGGCAAACATCGTGGCAAGCGGCGCGATTTGCACCACGATCCACGCGCCCTTTACCATTCGGCTGAAGACGTCGCGGGCCAGATTGTCACCGCCCAGCAGGTACCAGGCATATTGCCCGTCTTCCAGATTTGGCAGAGGCGTGCCAGGTACCTTGTTCTTCATGCCCGAAAGCTGCGTCAGCGGGTCATGCGTCACAATCATGTCCATTGCGCCGAAGATGCCGGTAAACACCCAGAACATCACAAGACCGAAACCGATCATGCCGATGGGGCTGTCATAGAGTTTGCCGTACAATCCAAGACGCCGTTTAAAGGCGATGGACGACGCAAACATGATGATCAGCGCTACCCAAACAGGCAGGAACTGTTGCGACATCGCGCCGATGATCCCTGCATTGGTCCCCATAAAAATGCCCAGCAGCAGATACGCAACCGACAATCCGACGCTGGCCAGAAAGCTGTAGTGAAGCGCCGTTTGGATGAGGCCTCGCAGCCCACCGCTTGAACTGACAGAGCCATCCGAGTTTACGGTGATCTGCTGTTCAGGCAAAAAGATACTCGCGACGATCCAGACTATGATCGAAAGCGCCAGTGCGGCGAGTGCGAGCAACAGGATTGGATTCAGGAAGGCGATAGAGCCGGTCCAGGTAAGTGGTTCCATAATCTATCCCTCCTTAAGAAATGCGAATGCGCGGGTTAAGGTAGACATAGCCGATATCCGAAATCAGCTGAGTCAACAGAACCACAAAGACCGACACGACCGAGATCGCCAGCAGAAGCTGAATGTCGTTGTTGCCCGCCGCCTGAACCAGTGCCCAGCCAAAGCCCTTGTAGTTGAAAAGGGTCTCGACGATCACGACGCCATTCAGCAGCCACGGGAACTGCAGCATGATGACGGTGAAGGGCGCGATCAGCGCGTTGCGCAGCGCGTGTTTCATGACGATGTTGCTGAAGGACACCCCCTTGAGCCGCGCGGTCCGGATGTATTGCGCGGTCATCACCTCGGTCATCGAGGCGCGGGTCATGCGGGCGATATAGCCCATCCCGTAAAGTGAGATGGTCAGTACCGGCAGGAAGAAGTTCTCGAAAGTCGGGTTTTCCATCGCTGATGTCGCTGTTCCCTTGAACCATTTTAGTCCAACGGTCGACGAGGTGAAAATCGCGATGAAGATCACGCCCGACACGTATTCAGGCGTCGCGGTCGTGATGATAGAGAATGTCGACAGCGACCGGTCCAACGCGGATCCTTCGCGCATCCCAGCCAGAACTCCGACTAAAAGTGCAGACGGAACCATCAGGACCAAAACCCAGAACATGAGATAGCCGGTGTTGCCAAGACGGACGCCGACGATCTTTCCGACCTCATCCTTGAAGACAGTGGAATACCCCCAATCCCCTTGCAGGACGCCGCAATAGCGGGGCGTATCTTCTTCGGTCAAACCGGGACGCACACAGGTGCCCTGGAATGTGCCGTCTTCCAGTGTTTTGGTGAAGCCCGGCATCACGCCAAGCCACTGACCATACTTGATCAGCGTTGGCTGAAGGTAGCCACGATTCCCCAGCCATGTTTCGACCTGCTCGTCAGACATCCGCTGGTTGCCTTGCGTTTTGGCAAGCTTTTCAAGGTTCGGGTAGAGGTTGGTCAAAAAGAAGACCACGAAAGTCAGGCAGAGTGCTGTGAGTAGCATCACGCCAAACCGTCGGAGGATAAAAAGTCCCATGTTGGCCCCTGTTGTTCGGGTGTTCCGCAGATCAGTGGACCATTTTCTGGCCTCGGACATCCGACCCCGTGTCGGCAGGTCTGCGGCTGGAAAGGGGCGCCCAATCAGGCGCCCCTTGTGAGAAGCAGGCTGGCGTTAAGCGGCCCAGCCCCACTTGTAGTGATGATGTTCGAACGACACGTGCATGTCAGTACCGACCAGACCATCTTTCATATGGCGATAGAGCGCACGCCAATAGGGCTGGATGGTTACACCTTCTTCCTGGATCAAGGCCTCGCCCTTGGCGACGACTTCGCGGCGCTTGTCCGCATCTGCGATCGCCAGAGCTTCCGTCAGGATTGAGTCGAACTCGGCGTTGGACCAGCCAAATTCATTCCACGCTTCGCCTGTCCGATAGGCCAGTGCCCAGATTTGAACACCAAGCGGACGGTGGTTCCAGTTGGTCGAGCTGTAGGGGTACTTTGCCCAGTCGTTCCAGAAGGTGTTGCCCGGCAGAACGGTCCGCTTGACCTTGATCCCCGCGTCGCGCAGCTGCGCGGCCACGGCGTCGGTTGTGTTCCGGCGCCAGTCGTCGTCGATCGAGATCAGCTCATGTTCGAAATCGGCCATTCCGGCCTCTTCCATAAGGGCGCGTGCACCCTCAGGATCCACTTTCTGCGGTGGCAGTTCGTAATAATCTGGATGAATCGGGCCGACATGGTGGTTTTCGGCAGGCGTGCCGCGGCCACCAAAGCCCAATTCCAGGCAGACCGAATTGTCAACGGCCATTTGCAAAGCCTTACGCACGCGCTTGTCCGCGTAGACTTGCTTGCCATCAATTTCGGCCAGCTGGTTCGGCCGGATAACAATGGTGTTCATCGTGACCACTTCGGACTTCACATAGCCAAGTCCGTCCATCACGTCGATGAACTCGCCAACTGATTCATACAGCATGTCGACTTCGTCGGACTCCAGTGCCGCCAGCCACGCTGACGGGTCGGTTCCATAGTCGGTGTATACGATGCTGTCCAAAGCAGGGCGACCAAAGACCTCTTCTCCCCACCAGGTGTGATCTTCGTTGCGCGTCAGAACCGCTTTCACACCGACTTCCAGCTCACTCATCAGGTAGGGGCCCGTACCGACGTTGTTCAGCAGGTCAGTTTCGCTGAATGAGCTGTGTACGATCGCAGCCGGATAGTCAGCCATACCTGCGATCAGCGAGATATCAGAAGCAGGCAGGTTCAGCTTAACGGTGTTGGCGTCGACAACTTCGATCCCGCCTTCCACGGCCTGACCTGTATCTGCGTCAACCAGCGTAGCAAAACGACCAGCCATCGAGTTGGTTTCCGAACTCTTGTCACACCAACGTGCGATGTTGCGGGCCACGTCATCAGCGGTGAAATCATCGCCATTGTTCCACTTGACGCCCGAACGGACTTTCAGAGTGTAGACCGTTGCGTCTTCGTTGACTTCCCAGCCTTCCAGCAACATGCCGCGGAATGTCCCGTCCGAGTTGTACTCGACCAGATATTCCAGCGTCCCGCGTGAGACGTTCGCGATTTGCGACCAGTCATAAGTGCGCGGATCTTTCAGTGCGCGTACTTCTTGTTGAACGCGAATGGTTCCGCCTTCTTTCTTGGCGTCTTCGCCTTCGGCTTGAGCAGGAGCGGCAAGGCCGATCATGCCATATGCAGCGGCTGCGGTAACGCCCAGACCGGTGGCACGGGTCAGGAACTCACGGCGGCTCAGCTTGCCGTCACGGTATTCCTGTGCGTGCATCTCGGCCGCCCAGTGTACCTTGTCATTGGTGGTTACGTCATTCGTCATAGATGTCTCCCTGTGACATTAGATTTTGTTGATTGATTATGGTTCTACGCGACCCGGTTTTTACCGGTCGCCAGATTGAAGGGTTTTGATTTTTGGTTTCTGTGCATCCCCATGACGGTATTCGGCACCAGAATTCCGCCAACGTCAATGTTCGAATTCGTCATTAAACGTTCAAAAACGACATTCTCGCCAAGTTGAACACGTGGTCTGTCGTCATTAGACGGTAAAGATTCGAGCGCGGCCGTTGTTAAGGGTCACTTGTGGATTTGAAATAAAATCATTAAAAACAGTGTCTTGACGGCGCTTAAGGAGATCATCCCAGCAACGTTAATGTGCTTGGTATCATGGTGAGATTTCGACGTGATTCCATTCTTTCATGCGCGCCCGAAACCAGGTGCGCTGACGCTTAGCGAATTGCCGTGTCGCAATCGTTGCGCGTTCACGAGCCTGATCCAAGGTCATTGACCCGTTCAGGTAGGCCCTGAGCTCGGGTACGCCGATGGCTTTGCACGCGGGCAAGCTGGGGTCAAAGCGTCCCTGCATGGCGCGCACTTCCTCGATGGCACCTTGATCCAGCATCTGATCGAATCGACGCTCTATTCGCGCCAAAAGCCAAGCCTTATCAACGTCGAAGACAATTGGCACTGTGTCGCTTAGGTTCAAAACCGGTGGTGGCGTGTCGACCTGCCAAGACAGCAGGCTTCGTCCGGTGGCGCGTTGCACTTCCCAGGCGCGTTGCACGCGAGCCCGGTTTTGTGTGTCCAGACCGGATCGCGTGTCGCTGTCTATTCCGTCGATTAACTTTTGCAGCGGTATCTGGTCCGCCTCAGACCGGATCGCTTGGGGCGTGGCCGGGATCTGTGCCATGCCCTCGGTCAACGCGGTAAAGTACAAACCGGTGCCGCCCACGATGATTGGGCGCTTGTCCCCGGTCAGCAAAGGGATCACCTCGCGCAGCCAATGACCTGTTGAATAATCCTGATCATATGCGACATGACCATAAAGGCGATGCGGGGCTCGGGCCTCTTCTTCGGCGGATGGTCGGGCAGAGACAACGCGCCAGCAATCATAAACCTGGCTGGCATCCGCGTTAACGATCACACCGCAAAACCGTTCGGCAATCTCAAGCGCTAAAGCAGACTTTCCTGACGCCGTCGGGCCCGCAATCAGCACCGGTTTGTCGTCGGGGATGGCGGGTAAGTGTCGAAATAATTGCGCTGTTGATTGCTGGGCCATGTGCGGTTGCCTCGATCCTCACCAACCGCATTGAACCTGCGGAGCTTTTGCTTCATTTTGCGCCGGAAATTAACCCCGTGCCAGCCCGGAGCGCAATATGAGCCTTTCCCCTTCATCAGAAACCGCAGAAACCCCGAAAACCAAGTATAACAGAGTTATGCTGAAAATCTCGGGCGAAGCATTGATGGGGGATCAGGGATTCGGCTTGCACCCGCCAACCGTTCAGCGCATCGCGCAAGAGGTGAAATCGGTTCACGATCTGGGCGTTGAGATCTGCATGGTCATCGGCGGCGGCAATATCTTCCGTGGCCTGAGCGGATCAGCTCAGGGCATGGAACGAACCACGGCAGATTATATGGGCATGTTGGCCACGGTTATGAACGCGCTGGGAATGCAGTCGGCACTGGAAGAAATCGGGGTGTTCACGCGTGTGATCTCGGCCATTCGTATGGATGAGGTGTGCGAGCCGTACATTCGTCGCCGCGCCGTGCGCCACCTTGAGAAAAAGCGGGTCTGTATTTTTGCAGCCGGAACCGGTAACCCTTATTTTACTACGGACACCGCCGCCACCCTGCGTGCCAATGAAATGGCGTGTGAGGCGATCTTTATGGGCAAGAACGGTGTTGATGGCGTATACGACAAAGACCCCAAAGAACATGCTGACGCGGTACGCTATGATACCGTCTCATACGATGATGTGCTGGCTAAGCGACTGCGTGTTATGGATGCCTCGGCGATTGCGCTGGCGCGGGACAACAACCTGCCCCTGATCGTTTTCGGCTTGGATGAGCCCGGTGGTTTCCGTGGCATTTTGGCGGGCGAGGGGACGTACACCAAAGTTCAGGGCTAAATCCCGTTCCAACGCGCGATGTAAACCTCGGGTTCTTTCCGGGGTTTTCTTTTTTTTGCAGCGACTTGACGGTTATGGAAGCGGCTGTCTAAGTACTACTGCTCTTTCTTATCAAAGAGCTGCCGTGTGGTGCGCCTTTCTTCGGCGTAACAACAGGCTGGGCTGGAAGACCTGCCATGATTTCTGAGGTGTCTGGAAACATGAGCGGGCATCTCATTGATCTGACTGCAAAAACTAAGGAGCAAAGAGGCATGAGCTCTCTTGATATCGATTTTGTTCGGGCGCAATTCCCAGCTTTTTCCGAACCCAGCTTGCAAGGTCAGGCTTTTTTTGAAAACGCCGGTGGGTCGTACACGTGTCAACCGGTGATTGACCGACTGACGCGGTTCTACACGCAACGCAAAGTTCAGCCTTATGCGCCTTACGAGGTCAGCCGTTTGGCAGGGGCCGAAATGGATGAAGCACGAGCGCGTATGGCCGCAATCCTGGGGGTCGACACCGATGAGCTAAGTTTCGGCCCTTCGACCACGCAAAATACCTATGTTTTGGCGCAGGCGTTCCGGCAATGGATGAAGCCCGGCGAAGCCATCGTCGTGACCAATCAGGATCATGAGGCAAATTCTGGCCCTTGGCGTAGATTGGCCGATGAGGGGATCGAAATTCGCGAATGGCAGATTGACCCTGAAACCGGTTCGTTAAAGCCCGAAGACCTTGAAAATATGCTGGACGAAAGGGTGCGTCTGGTCTGTTTCCCGCATTGTTCAAACGTTGTAGGTGAGATCAATCCAGTGACGGAAATCACCGCAATTGCCCACGCGGCAGGCGCGTTTGTCTGCGTTGACGGCGTTTCGTACGCCCCGCATGGTTTTCCGAATGTTGGTGACCTTGGGCCAGATATCTACCTGTTTTCGACTTATAAAACCTATGGCCCGCATCAGGGCTGCATGGTCATCCGACGCACAATAGGAGAGTTGCTTCCCAATCAGGCGCATTATTTTAACGGTGACGTTTTGTATAAACGGTTCACCCCGGCCGGTCCGGATCACGCGCAGATCGCTGCCTGTGCGGGCATGGCGGATTATGTGGAATTGCTGAGTGCGCACCATGGCGGGCCGATCTCTGATGCCGCCGCACAAGGCGCTTTTGTACATGACCTGATGCGCGGTCAGGAAGTGTCCTTGCTGCAGCCGGTGCTGGACGCGGTCAAGGATCGCAACGCAGTGCGTTTGATCGGCACATCTGACGCCACTCGGCGCGCGCCAACAGTTGCGATGTCGTTAAATCGACCGGCTGAAACTGTTGCCGCAGAGTTGGCGCAACACGGCGTTATGGCAGGTGGCGGAGACTTCTATGCCGTGCGCCCGTTGCAAGCCATGGGGGTTGACCCGGCACAGGGCGTGCTTCGGGTCAGCTTTACGCATTACACATCGCAACAGGAAATTGATCAACTTTTAGAGGCGCTTGAACGCGTTTTGTGATCCATTATCCCTGAGCCTTCGTATACGAAGAAAACAGCAGGGCAAACATGGCACACGGGCAAACTCCGATCATTTTTTGGTTCCGGCGGGATCTGCGCCTGTCGGACCATCCAGCCTTAACAGCAGCGGCTGAGAGTGGTCGCCCGGTTATTCCGGTCTTTGTTTGCGATGACCTTGTTGGACGCCTGGGTTCGGCACCAAAATGGCGTCTTGAGTTAGGATTGGGCGCGCTTGCCGAGGGATTGGCGCGACTGGACAGCCGTTTGATCCTGCGAAGCGGAGATGCGCTGGCTCAATTGCAGAACTTAGTGGCAGAGACCGGCGCCACTTCGGTCTATTGGTCGCGTTCTTATGATCTGGCCTCGATTGAGCGTGACACAGAGATCAAGGCCGCGTTGACCGAGCAAGGTGTGACAGCCAAGTCCTTTGCCGGGCATTTGCTGTTTGAGCCTTGGACAGTCGCAACCAAGGCCGGTCAGCCCTTTCGCGTTTACACCCCCATGTGGCGCGCGGTTCAGGGCCGGGACGTTCCTGCGCCCGCTGCGAAGGTGACGCGTTTGCAATCACCTGACACCTGGCCTGCAACTGAGGATCTGAACGCGTGGCAGATGGGGCGTGCAATGAACCGGGGCGCAGCCGTTGTGCGACCTTTCGTTCAACCTGGCGAGCAGGCCGCCCGCGATCATCTGGACGAGTTTCTGGACCGCGTTTCAAAGTATTCCAGCCAGCGTGACCGGCTGGATCAGGACGGAACATCGAACTTATCTGAATACCTGTCGCTGGGCGAGCTTGGCCCGCGCACGGTTTGGCACCGGGTCCACCAAGCTGCTTTGATGGGGGTTTCGGGCACCGAGGCTTTCTTGCGTCAGTTGGTGTGGCGTGAGTTTGCCTATCACCTTATGTACCACACGCCGCATCTGCTAAGCGACAATTGGAAGCCAGAATGGGATAGTTTTCCGTGGAACACGGACCCCGAACATCCGGACGTTATTGCATGGACACAGGCCAGAACCGGTATCCCTGTGGTCGATGCTGGTTTGCGCCAGATGTATGTGACAGGCCGGATGCACAACCGGGCGCGGATGATCGTGGCCAGCTATTTGACCAAGCATCTGATGACACACTGGAAAATCGGGATGCAATGGTTCGAGGAGTGCCTGATCGACTGGGATCCGGCCTGCAACGCGATGGGATGGCAATGGGTGGCGGGTTCTGGCCCTGATGCCGCGCCGTTTTTCCGGATTTTCAACCCTCAGACGCAGGCTGAGAAATTTGACCCGGACGGCGCTTATCTGAGGCGCTGGATTGCCGAAGGCCATAGAAAACCCAGCGCAACGGCCCGTTCCTATTTTAAAGCGGTCCCCCGGTCCTGGAACCTGCACGAGGACGCAGACTACCCAGCGCCAGTTGTTGCTTTGGCAGAGGGTCGAAGCCGCGCGCTTGGCGCTTATGAAAGCCGAAAAACCCACTAAGGAATTGAAAACTTGCCAGAAACAAAATCGCGGCCTAGCTTAATATCGACACCGCAAAGGGGAGAGCGGATGATCCTGACGACGACTGAAGGGCAAAAAGACTTGCCCAGATATTTTGCTCAAGTTTTCAAGATGCTGACCAAAATGGAATACGGGCGGCTTGATATCGTTTTACCCGATGGTCGCACATTCCGCGCCGAAGGAGCCAAGCCGGGGCCGGTTGCTGAGGTCCACGTTCATGACGGCGATATCTTTGCGCGCCTGGTACGAGAGGGCGAGTTGGGCTTTTCCGATGCCTATCTGGATGGCCACTGGAGCACGCCCGACCTGCGCTCGTTCATGGACCTTGTGCATCTGGGATCCGAGACCGTGTATGACGGGTTTACCGGCAAATTCCTAGTGCAAGCCTACGAGCGGCTTCGGTTCTGGTTGCACCGTAACAACCGGACGCAGGCGAAAAAGAACATCTCGTACCACTACGATCTGGGCAATGATTTCTACAGCCTTTGGCTGGATGAAACCATGACCTATTCCAGTGCGATTTTCGAGACCGGGCAGGAGAGTTTAGAAAAGGCACAGACCGCCAAATATGCAAGCCTTGTGGATGAGATGGGCGTCAAACCCGGCGATCATATTCTGGAAATCGGCTGCGGCTGGGGTGGGTTTGCGGAATATGCGGCCAAAGAGCGTGGTCTGCGTGTGACCTGTCTGACCATCAGCCAGGAACAGTTTAAATTCGCCAAGGAACGCATTGACAACGCAGGATTAAATGGTCAGGTGGAGTTCAAGTTGCAAGACTATCGCGACGAAAAGGGCTTGTATGACGGTATTGCTTCAATCGAGATGTTCGAGGCAGTGGGTCAAAAGTACTGGCCGGTCTATTTCGAAACTGTTCGTGACCGGCTGAAGCCTGGCGCACAAGCGACATTGCAGATCATCACCGTGGGCGATCATCGCTGGGACTATTACAAGAACGGTGTTGATTTCATTCAGAAATATATCTTCCCGGGGGGTATGTTACCGTCCCCCTCGATCCTGCGGCAGCAGATCGACCAAGCCGGATTGAGCGTGGTTAAATCCAAAGAGTTTGGCAAAAGCTATGACCTGACACTGCGCCGCTGGTACGAGACGTTCAATTCCAAGTGGGACCAGATCGCTGAAATGGGTTTTGATGAGCGTTTTCGCCGCATGTGGAATTATTATTTGACCGCATGTGGCGCGGCCTTTGACACAAGCAATTGTGATGTGACACAGATCACCATAGCAAAACCAAGTTAACGAACGGACCGTCATATGCCCACTGCCTCGCGTCTTGTTGCCGCTGTTTGCCTTGTCGTGCTGGCCTTCATCGTCTCAGGGATGATCATCGACAATGGTGAAGAAGGTAAGGACTATGGGTACTTTACCTATGTAAACATGGCGCTTGGCGCGGCCTGTGGCTGGACAATCATGGGCAAGCGCGCCGGACGAGGATGGACGGCGGGCATCAACAACGGCCTGACAGGTGTTGCGTCGTTGGTATTTTGGGCCTTGTTCGTACAGGGCTGCTACGAGATGTTCCGCCTTGCCATGCGCAATAGATATGGCGGTCCGTTTGAGGCGGTCATGGCCATTTTCCAGATTGGTATCGAGTATGGCAAGTTGCTGATGGTCCCCGAAATTTTGATCGCATTTGCCGTTGGAGCAGTTGTCGCTGGTCTGGCCACTGAACAGGCCCATCGCCAATGGCGCTGATGCGAAGTGCCACCTGAGAGATTGAATTTGTCTGATTTGTTTTTCTACGGAACGCTTCGGCATTTACCCTTGCTTGAACGCGTTCTGGGACGTCCGCTACAAGATATTTCCGTTCAATCGGCGGTTCTGCCTGATCACGCTGTTCACGCAGTGAAAGGGCAGGATTTCCCGATGATCCTGCCTTTGTCTGGCGACAGCGCGCATGGCGTGTTTGTTCAGGATTTGTCGTCTGAGGATCTGGCCAGGTTGGCATTTTATGAAGGAGCGTTCGACTACGACCTGACCCCTGTGACAGTTGATCTGCGCGACGGAAACAAGCGTGAGGCAAAGGTCTTTTTTCCCGCACCCGGTAGTTGGGAACCGGATGGACAATGGTCTTTGCAGGGATGGGCAGACAGGCTGGGTGACATCACGGCTTTGGCCGCTGAAGAAGAGATGGCGTATTTTGGCAGGATCGAGCCTGAGGTGATGGCAGGTAACATTCGCGCCATTCAAACCCGGGCTTGGGCCAAAATTCTTGCGGACAAACGGCGCACAGGCGACCCAAGAGATACAAATAAGGATGTCATCGTGCATCGTCACGATCGCGCCTATGTCAACTATTTCGGGATGGAGGAAGTCGACCTTCAACACCGCCAGCATGATGGTTCAATGGGGCCTGTGCTGCATCGGGGCAGCTTGATGCAAGGTAGTGCCGTGTCCGTTCTGCCCTACGACCCGGCGCGGGATACGGTGCTTGTGGTCGAACAATTCAGGCCACCCGCTTTTTTGATTAACGACCCCGAACCGTGGCTTTGGGAGGCCGTGGCAGGGATGATAGACCCGGGCGAAGAACCCGAACAGGCCGCGCATCGTGAAGCAATGGAGGAAGCCGGTGTAAAATTCGATCGGTTGGAATACGCGGGTGGGGCCTATTCCTCAAGCGGGTCATCCACCGGCTTCATGTATCTGTATGTCGGATTGGGAGATTTGACCCATACGACAAACACCGGCGGTCTCGATACCGAAGGCGAAGACATTCGCAGTCAGATCCTGCCTTTCGACGCGTTCATCGACATGGCAGACCGTCATGTTTTCAAGGACGTACAATTGGTTGCTCTGGCTTACTGGCTGGCCCGTCATCGCGACAGGCTGCGTGTATGACTATCACGCTTGTGGTCACGGCGGCGCGGCTGTAAATCTTCTTCGATACCAAACGACAAGAGGGCGCCATGCGCATTGCACGAGACCTTGCCGACGCAGTCGGGAAAACACCGCTGATCCGGTTAAAGCGCATCAGTGAAGAAACCGGTTGCGAAATCCTGGGGAAGGCCGAGTTCATGAACCCTGGCCAGTCCGTCAAGGACCGTGCGGCGCTGTATATTATCCGGGATGCGATTGCGCGGGGCGAATTGAAACCCGGCGGAACAATTGTCGAAGGGACAGCAGGCAACACGGGGATCGGCCTGGCCCTGGTCGGAGCTTCGATGGGGTTCAAGACAGTGATTGTCATCCCCGAAACCCAGTCCGAAGAAAAGAAAGACATGCTGCGTCTGGCAGGCGCTCAGCTTGTGCAGGTTCCTGCCGCGCCTTACCGCAACCCCAACAATTTCGTGCATTACTCGCGCCGTTTGGCCGAGAAGTTGGCCAAGACCGAACCCAATGGCGCGATTTGGGCCAACCAATTTGACAATGTGGCCAACCGTCAGGCGCATGTGGAAACAACAGGCCCTGAAATTTGGGAACAGACGGACGGCAAGGTCGATGGTTTTGTCTGTGCCGTAGGATCTGGTGGAACGTTGGCCGGCGTGGCCGAGGCGCTGCAGCCCAAGGGTGTTAAGATCGGTCTGGTCGATCCGATGGGGGCAGGGCTTTATTCCTATTATACCACCGGCGAAATCGCGATGGAGGGGGGCTCGATTGCCGAAGGCATCGGTCAGGTTCGCATCACAAAGAACCTGGAAGGGTTTAAACCGGACTTCGCATACCAGATGAGCGACAACGAAGCGCTGCCGTATATCTTTAACCTGCTGCGCGAAGAAGGTCTGGTCATGGGGGGCTCGACCGCGATCAACATGGCCGGTGCGGTACGTCTGGCCAAAGAATTGGGGCCGGGCCATACCATCGTTACTATTCTCTGTGACTATGGCACACGCTATCAGTCCAAACTGTTTAATCCGGAATTCCTGCGTGAAAAAGAATTGCCTGTGCCGGATTGGATGACAGAGGCCCCCCGTAGTATTCCCGGCGTATTCGAGGACGTGTGATGCTGGCACAGGTCCGCCTGTTTTTGGTCCTGGTATTTTTGTGCCTTGTTGGGTTCACAAGCAGCGCGAATGCGCAGTTGACCGATCGGCAAAGCGAGTACTACCAGGGGTGGCTAAGAACGGCGGACCGAGCTGAATCCGTGATCGAGGCGAACCGCGCCTCGGACGCGGCGTTAGAGAATTTACGTTCCGAAATAAACAATTACAGGGACGACTTCAATCGAGCACGCGGAGCAAATACTGACCGTATCAACACGTTGCAAAGTCAAATCAAGGCTTTGGGTCCAAAACCCGAAGGGGACGCGCCCGAGCCTGAAGACATAGCTCAGCTTCGGGCCCATCTTGAAGAACAGCTAAACAGCCTCCGTGTGCCGCGTATCATATCTGAAGAGGCTTACAGCCGTGCAAATGGGCTGATCAGCGAAATAGACCAAATCCTGCGCACACGGCAAAAAAAAGAATTCTTTGAGCAGGGTCCATCGCCGATAAACCCGTCACACTGGGGCCCAGCATGGGTGGATATCAAAGAAGCAATCCAGAGCCTGACAAATGAAACGGTAACCAATCTGCGATCAGACGTCGTACGTGAACAGATTCGTGATCGCGGACTGGCGATCTTTGTATTGTTGGTCATTGCGGCTGTACTGCTCATCTTTGGTAAACGTTGGTCTGAACGGGGTGGGGATTATTTGAGGTCCCTGGCTGGTGCCGGTACGGGTGTATGGTCTTTTGCCATATCCCTATTTCGCATTCTGCTGCCTTGGGTTGGGGTGTTGGCCGTGGTCGTAGCAATCAGCCTCACCGGCGTGACCGGGTTGAGGGGAAGCTTGCTTCTGGAAAACGTCCCTTATTGGGCAGCGATCATTTTGTTTTATGACTGGATTGGTCGTCAAGCATATGTGATTGGGGCGTCACAAGGGTTCAAAAGGTTGTCTGCTGCGCGAATTTCCGAACTTCGCGTGTATATCGATCTACTCGCTGTGCTGTTGGTTCTGCACGGAATGGCGCTTTTGTTTGAACGTATTGAAAACGTTTCCGACGCGACCCGTGCCGTCGTAAGTTTTCCGATTATCGTCGCAACAGCGTTGTTGCTTTTGCGAATACGCCAGATTCGATCAACAGACAGCTCAGATCAATCTGCTGCAACCGGCTCTGCGGGTTTCAGTCAAGTCGTAGAGTTCTTGCGTCGGGCGTTGTTCCTCTTGGGCATCAGTTCTCCTGTCCTTGCGATCTTCGGGTACACCAATGCCTCTGAAGCCATCGTGTTTCCAGCGGTGAAAACACTTGTGCTGATCGGCGCGCTGGTCATCCTGCAACGATTTATCAGTCAAGTTTACGGTTGGATCACCGGGCAAGGAGACGCGGCGCGGGATTCGCTGTTTTCGGTATTGGTTGGATTTGCACTGGCCATCATCGCGTTGCCTATTCTGGCGATATACTGGGGCGCGCGTAAAACTGATCTGCTGGAAGCATGGTCGCGGTTGCTGCTTGGATTTGACATTGGTGGCGTCACAATCTCTCCCACCAATTTCCTGACCTTTGTTGCTGTTTTTGCGATCGGCTACACCCTGACGCGACTGTTGCAAAGCGGCTTGCGCAATTCGCTTCTTCCGAAAACCAAAATCGACCCCGGTGGTCAGAACGCAATTGTATCCGGGTCTGGTTATGTCGGGATCACGATAGCCGCGCTGATCGCAATCATGGTGGCAGGCTTTGATTTGTCATCGCTGGCCATTGTTGCGGGTGCACTGTCTGTTGGGATCGGCTTTGGCCTGCAAACGATCGTGTCCAATTTTGTGTCGGGCATCATTCTTCTGGTCGAGCGCCCGATCTCGAAGGGGGACTGGATCGATGTGAACGGGATGATGGGTTATGTCCGTGACATCTCGGTTCGGTCGACCACGATTGAAACCTTTGACCGAACCGATGTTATCGTTCCGAACTCGGATTTGATCAGCGGCGTGGTGACCAACTATACACGTGGCAACACGATCGGACGCGTCATCGTTCCTGTGGGCGTAGCGTATGGCACTGATACGCGACAGGTTGAAACCATTCTGGGCGAGGTTGCTAATAACCACCCGATGGTTTTGGCCAACCCTGCACCCAGCGTTGTTTTCCAAGGGTTTGGTGCGGATTCCCTGGATTTCGAGATCCGCGCAATCTTGCGTGATGTGAACTGGGTATTGTCCGTGAAATCGGACATGAACCATGAAATCAACCGCAGATTCGCAGAAGCCGGGATTGAGATTCCCTTTGCTCAGCGAGATGTTTGGTTGCGCAATCCTGAAGCTCTCCAACCTGCTGAAAATGAAAAGCAGGGGCCTGTTAAGCCTGAGCCAAGCACGCCAAACACTCTTTCGAACAGGCCCGTGGATATGACAGAGGCTGATTTGGATCCCGATACCGGGGATGAGGTGTGATTGCGTAACTGCTGCCTCTGAACGGGCAGGTATTTGCGTTGTGAAAGCCGCGTGAGAACTGAATAACTTATTTGTTCCGTTCCCGATTTTTCGCCACATTGGGGCCTTGCAAATCTAACCGCATTGGTCCAAATAACGCCGACACGGAGAGGTGGCCGAGTGGTCGAAGGCGCACGCCTGGAAAGTGTGTAGGCGGGAAACCGTCTCCAGGGTTCGAATCCCTGTCTCTCCGCCATAACCTTCCTAAAATTGACGGCAGTAGGCGAACTGGTGCTGGTCGAGTTGTTTCACTGTTGGCAAACTTCGAAACTTTCGTGATGAACGAACGGGTGGGAGCGGTCATTAAATCTCGGCGCTTGCGTTTGCTACATCTGCTGCATTGATCCCTTGAAGTTGTTCACCCGCTGAAACCTGTGGCGGTTCTGGTTTGTATTCCCCAAAAGTTCTCCGTCGGCCGGATCGGGTAGATCATAAACGTTAACAAAAATATCAAATTGATATAGACTTGTGGTGTTATTGATCAGTAACGCGCGGGTATTCGTGTGGCACAGACACTTTATGAAAAGTATGGCGGCTTCAAAACAATCAGCCGCGTAGTAATGACCTTCTATGAGATGGCATTGGATTCTGACGAAATCGGCCATTACTTCGAAGACATCGATATGCCCCGTCTGATCGACCATCAGACGAAGTTTGTGTCTTCGTTAATCGGCGGTCCTGCATCCTTCAACGACGACAGAATTGAAGCTGTTCATCGGCATCTGAACATCTCGCACGATGAATTCGACGTCATGGCGGAACTGTTCGGCGATGCGCTGAGCGTTCATGGCATGTCGGACAATGACATCAAAACAGCGCTGGCTGCAATTGAGGGCAAACGGTCCATCATCGTCGTCCGGACAGCGGCATGAGCATACTGGCAATCAATGAGCAACTGTTGCGTGCCATTGGTGTTGGTGTCGCCGTGGTTCGTGCCTCGGATCTGGAGTTTGTGTTTCACAACGGACCTTTCGCGGAATGGTTTGGGGTACCAGAAGAAGGCAATACGCTTACAGACATTCTGCCGGACCTCGACTCCAAAGAGCTGGAGGATGTCAAACAATCTGGCCTTAGGTATTCCGTCGAGCTTCAGATCAAACCAAAACGCCGAACGTTGATCTTTGCGGTGGCAGTGTCTCTGGCCAATGGTCTTTCTGAACAGGTGCTGATTGTCGAATGTCAAAACATCACGCGCATTCGCGAGTTGGAAAGCATGATCGACAGCTATTCCACTATGGTCGAGCGCAATACCCGAGAACTTGAGCGCGAAAAGGAGAGGGTGGAGCGTCTGTTGCTGAACCTGATGCCAAAAGCTGTGTATGAAGAATTTAAGACCTTTGGTGTCGTGACACCGCAGCTGTACCAGCAGGTTTCGGTGGTCATGCTGGATTTTGTCGGGTTCACCGATTTTGCTGCCAAAACGGATCCGACCGTGACCCTTAGTGAGCTGAACGATATTTTCACAGCCTTTGACCGCATCGTCGAGCAATTCGGGTGCGAGCGGATAAAGACAATTGGTGACGCTTATCTGGCGGTGTCCGGCATGCCTGACCCAACCCCGGATCACGCCACGGCCGTTGCACATTGTGCCGTACGTTTTCTGCGTTATCTGGAGCGCCGGAACGAAAGCCACCCGCATAAATGGCAGGCCAGGATCGGTTTGGGGATGGGGGCTGCGGTCGGATCGGTCGTCGGTATTCAAAAATATGTCTATGACGTTTTTGGTCCGGCTGTGAATATTGCTTCCCGCTTGCAAGTATTTGCCAACCCGATGAATATCGTGGCCCCGGAAGAGATGAAATATGCGCTGATCGACGAATTTCAGGTTTCTGACCTTGGGTGTGTCGACATCAAGGGTATCGGCGAGATGGACCTGATCAATGTGACCTCAGGTCTGAGCATGCCACAGGGCAACAGGTTGCTCTGACCTGTTTCAGTCGTCCTGCGGAATGAGGCCAAGACCGCGCAGGTAAATGCCAATTCCACTTTCCAACAATTCTTCGGGTGGGAAAGGTGAAGTCGCGCCCGTGTTGCGCGCGAACAGTTCAACAACACCGTGGCTCATCGCCCAGATATGAGCGCTGAACATTGATGCAGGTGGGCGTTTTTCTGGCGGAATATGTTGAGACAGATCCGCCGCTGCTTTTTCCAAAACCGATTTGGCGCGATTGGCCGCCAGCGAGAGCTCGGTCGTCCGGTTTAACGAAATCCCACTCTCGAACATGGCGATGTAATGGCCGGGGTTCTTGCGGGCAAAGGCCAGATAGGCGCGTCCGGTTGCCTCGAATGCCGCCAGCGCTGACGGTTGCCCCTTGTCATAGGCATATTGCATGAGGTCAGCGAACATCTCGAACCCTTGCCGCGCGGCCTCGGCAATCAGGTCCTCGCGCCCCTGAAAATGGCGATATACAGCTGCGGGCGTCACTCCGGCGGTTTTTGCGGCTTCGGACAGAGTGAAACCGGTCGGGCCTTTTACTTCGATCAGGGACAAGGCGGCCTCGACCAAAGCCTGTTTCAGGTTCCCGTGGTGATAACCGCGTTTCGTCATCCAGCCCTCAGTTGTTTTGATTCAGTGTTAAAAAGCAACGAGATAGCGCATACATGTGCGACCGTCCAACCTTTGCCACCATATGGACGCGATGAAACGAGGGTTTATGCATCCCAAATATCCGGGCCACCGCAAATCTTTGGATCAATCCTTCCGATGCTCTTTTTGTCTTTCTCATCATAGTCCAACGCGTGCAGCACGGTGCGAATGGCAGCGAGACGTGCGCGTTTTTTGTCGTCTGAACGTACAATCGTCCAAGGGCATACGTCGGTGTGCGATCTGGTCAGCGTTTCCGAGATCGACTGTGTATACTCATCCCACTTGTTCAGCCCCGCCACATCGATCGGGCTAAGCTTCCACTGTTTCAGAGGGTCTGTTTCACGCGCCAAAAAGCGGTTCAGCTGCTCTGCACGCCCGACATTGAGCCAGAACTTGAAAAGTTGAATGCCGTCATTCGCCAGACCCATTTCCAGCGGCAAAACCTGACGGAAAAACCGCTCACGTTCCTCCTGTGTACAAAACCCGAAAACATTCTCGACGACACCCCGGTTGTACCAGCTTCGGTCAAAGAACACGATTTCGCCCGCAGCAGGCAGGTGAGAGATATAACGCTGAAAATACCATTGGCTGCGTTCCGCGTCTGAAGGTTTGGCAAGTGCTACGTTGCGCGCGCCGCGCGGGTTCAGGTTTTCACGGAACCGTTTGATGGTGCCACCTTTGCCGGCGGCGTCACGACCTTCAAAGATGATCGCCACCCGCTGGTCGGTTTCTTTCACCCAGGACTGCATCTTGACCAGCTCGATCTGGAGAAGATCCATCTGATCGTCATAGTCCTTGGTCTTCATTTTCTCGCGATAGGGGTAAGAGACGTTCAGAATATCCCCTTTTCCTGATTTTTTGATTTCTTCCCGCACCGCTTTGGGAGCGTCTTTTTGATAATATCTTTCGATTGAACCTTTTTCGGACCGGGCCATATGTCACCTCGCGATAAAATCCATATCTTACTATGGATTAGAGCCCTGACTAACGCAAACCTGCGCGCTGTGCCGCACGATCTATTGCGGCTGCAACTTCCGGGGCGGCGACCACCTGTGGCATATGTCCGATACCGGGCAACTCGATAAGTTCGGCCCCGGGAATCTGGTCAATCAGGCGTTCTGAATGCCATTCAAGACCAACCGTATCGTCAGCGGTTCCGTGGATGATTTCCGTCGGTACGGAAATCTCGCTATATCTTGGCTGTAGGCGTGTGATCTCATCCAACAGATTGGCGCGCTGTTTGGCGTTTGCGTGCATCGAACCCTGCCGGATCGTTAGCCCGGGACCGAAGTGTTCGGCATATCCCTTGGGCGCTGATTGCGGTGCAAACACTTTGTCCAGCGCTTGGGTGACATACCAGTCGGGTATGAACGAGCTGATCAGGGGCAGGGCCAGCGCATTGCCTGCGGTGGTTGAGGCCAGCCGGTTGAACCCATCCAAAGGTGTTTCCCACGGGATAGCAGCGGGGGCGATCAGAACAAGGGCCGAGATGTTATCAGGACGCGTCACAGCCCAGGCAAGCGAGACCGACCCGCCATAGCTTTGGCCTGCAACGATGGGTTTATCCGCCCCAAGCTGAGCCGCTGCACGTTGCAGAATATCTGCTTGTTCGATGATAGTTTCACCGTTGGGGTTAAAGCTTTCAGAATAACCCAGACCAGGACGATCAAACACGATGACACGGAAGTTCTGCGCCAGAATGGGGGCCAGCGCGAAGGTCATGTCACGTGTGTTCCCGCTGGATCCGTGGATCAGAACGACATCCGGGCCTTCTCCCATGACAACGGCATGAACGGCGATGCCGTCGACATCCAGGAAATGACCTTCTGGCGGAAAGGCTGCCTCGGCCATCGCCTCATTCCTGGCGCTGCGCCAAGCGGTCAAAACGGCCAGGCCTAAAACGATAAGACCAATGGATATCAAAGCTTTACTTGCCAATTTCACTCATATCAAAAGGTGTGGACTGATAGATCTCGTTGATCCAGTTGCCATACAGCAGATGCGCATGGCTGCGCCATCGGTTCTGTGGCGTCTTAGAAGGGTCATCATCCGGGTAGTAGTTGACCGGCACGTTGATTGGCGTGCCATTGGCAACGTCCCGGTCATATTCCTGTTTCAACGTATCGCTGTCATATTCGAAATGGTTGAAGATATAGAGTGCACGGTGCTCGGGATCTTCGACCAGACAAGGGCCCACGTCATCGCTACCCAGAAGAGTATTCAGACCAGAGGCGCGATCAATTTCATCTTGTTTCATTTCCGTCCAGCGGCTGACCGGGATCACACAATCATCCGAGAACCCACGCAAGAACGGCGAGGCCGGGTTCAGGTTCCGGTGGCGGAAACAACCAAAGGCCTTGGCATCCAGCATGTGTTTACGCACGCCGTGGAAATGGTTGATCATCGCCATACCGCCCCAGCAGACACCAAAGGTGGAATGAACATTCGTTTGCGTCCATTCGAAGACCTTGCTGATCTCTTCCCAATAGGTGACGTCGTCAAATTCCAGATGCTCGATCGGCGCACCCGTAATGATCAGACCGTCAAACTTCTGGTCTTTGACCTCCTGAAAGGGGCGGTAAAACTCCGACATGTGTTCTGCCGCAGTGTTCCTGGTACGATGTTCCGTCATGCGGATCAGGGACAGGTCGATCTGCAAGGGCGTCGCACCAATCAGGCGGGCGAACTGGTTTTCCGTCTGGATTTTCTTGGGCATCAGATTCAACAACCCGATGCGCAAAGGTCGAATGTCCTGACGCATGGCCTGATCTTCATCCATGACCATGACGCCTTCTTTCGTCAGGACGTCAAAAGCAGGAAGATCAGATGGGATTTTGATGGGCATGTGTTAGACTTCGAAGAGAATAAGGAAAACTGCTAGTTAGGCGTTCTTGGGCTCGGTCTCAAGGGTGCGCTCGATCAACTCATCGAAATCAGCCGCATCGCGGATCTTACCAATGTCATCTGCGGCAATCGTCACGCCCCAGTTTTTGGCCATCGCCTCATAGCGAGGCTGTCGGTGCGCCAGAGCCTGTGCATAGGTCCAGCGGACAAAATCATCGGGGTTTACATCGGATTCTGCGCACCCTTTTTGATCCAGATACTCGGCCCATGTGCGGGTCAGAAAGTCGGCTTGATAAGACATGGGTTTGGGTGCTTTATCGAACCGGCGTACCAATTCGGTTGTGTGTCCTTCATCATCCTTCAGCCAGATCATAAGAGTGTGACGGGACAGCTCTGACAAGATCTGATCCTTGGGGTCTTCGGGGTCGACCCATTCGCAGATCGAACCGCCCGTATCACAAATAAAATGCGGGTATTCATACAAACGTTCAGCACGATCGATGAAATACTCGGTGTCAAGAAGGGCGTGAATTTCCGCCAGGCGGAACTGTTCCTGTCTGCGACGGTACTCTGGCATCTCAAGCCCACCCAGAGCCGGATTGCCTGGTTTGCCAAGATAGGTGGCAACTGGGGTCAGGTTTTCGAACGAAATGTTCGAGCCGATAAAGATCGAATCCGACAACAGCAGTTCTCGTAGAAACGGAACCTTCATAGCCTCGGCCTTGGCGTTGTCGGTGATGTATTCGCCCATGTATCGTGTGCCGATCCGGTAATCGATCGAATAGTGGAACCAGTTCCCAGAATCCCTGAGGATGTTAGAGACATAGGTCTTGCCCAGGCCAGACATGCCAAAGAACAGCACTTTCTTGCGGCGGGCGGTGCGCCAGTCTTCGGCGGAGGTGTAAATCATGGTGAGCTGTCGTCCCTATTTTTGCCTTTGCTAAATCGGGCAACGGACGACGTCAATCACGACGGCTAGAGCGATTGAGTACCAAAAGACCCGTGGCAAGAATGCCAAAGCCCAAATAGGCATTGGGGGGCAGGGCTTCACCGCGCAGTAATGACCCCAGAACGATGGCGACAGGGGGAATAACCAGTGTCACCAACATCAGATTGCCACTGCCGGCCATGGCCAGAACACGGTAGTACAGCAGATAGGCCCCGGCGGTTGCAACGATCGCATAATATGCGATGGCAGCCCAGGTGACGGCTGGCAAAACCAGACTTGGCCAGCCGTCGATCATAAGTGTCAGCGGAAGGACCAAAATGGTCGATCCCGTCAACATGCCAGCCGCAGCAACGATCGGTGGAAGGTCGGACAGAGCGTATCGGGCCCACGCGGCCGCAAAGGCGTACGAAACTGTTCCTGCCAGTACCGCAAGCTGCGCTGTGCTTTGCAGGCTGAACCCAATGAAGTTTTGAATCCCGATGGCAATCGTGACGCCGATAAAGCCTAGACATACGCCAAACAGACGCGACCTTGTCAGGCGTTCATCGCGAAAAAACAGTGCTGCAACCAGCACTCCAAAAACGGCGGTTGTTGCGTTCAGAATCGCGGTCAATCCGGTGTCGATGTAGAGCTGCCCCCAAGCCATGAGGCTGAAGGGGATGGCATTGTTGAGCAGCCCCATGATCAGAAACGCACCCCAAACCCGAGGCGCACGCGGCACTTTGTGCCCTTGGGCCCATACGACAAGCCAAAGCACCAGCATGGCCCAGAAGGTGCGATGCAGAACGGACGTCATGACTGGAATCGTGTCCAGCGCGATTCGGATCGAGACAAAGGACGCGCCCCAGATGATGCCAAGCAGTAAAAGCTCGACCCAGGCGCGGGGTGAGAGGTGTTTTTGAGCACTCATGGCGTCACTGTCTCATCCAGGGGCTTATACCGCGACCCGGTTCTTGCGAAAAAGCCCCGCTGAAACAGCGGGGCTTTGACATGTACTGAGATGGTGGCGATCAGTTCAGAGCGTATGTGATCTGGAACCCAACACTCCAGGCGCTGTTGCCTGTGAATGTTGCGCGCGCACCGGGACCAGCGCCGTCTGCTGTTGCGTCGCCAATATCCGTATAGCGAATGCCGCCAGAAATCTGTGCATTCTCAAGAGAGTAGGTGCCGCCTACGCCGATGCTCCAGAAACCATCGGTCGGACCGAGGTTTGAAACCGGGGTACCTTGAGACGACTCGTAGCCAAGAGTCACAGCGCCGGAGAACTCTTCCGAGAACTGGTAGCCCAAACCCAGCGAGTAGGTGAAGGTGGCATCGTCATAGTCAACAAGGTTGCTGGTCGGTGGATAGTTTGGCGGGTTGTAAACCAGCTGTGGCCAGTCGACCCAACGTACCGATCCGAACAGCAAGGTTTTGGGGGCAACACCTGTCTGGAAGTCCAGATTGATGGACTGGGGCGTTTCAATTTCGCTGTTGGTGTTGAAGGTTGCAACCGTTCCCGGAGGAATTGGGGGAATTGGCGGTGGGTTCAGAGATTCTGTCTGCGAAAGATCATGGCTGATCTTCGAGTTGTAGGTCAGAGAGACGCGGGCCGCGATCTCAGGCTTTTCCCAGGCTACACCAATTACGTACCCAAATGCTGTGTCGGCGTTCGTGTCTACGTTATAGCCCGCAGCAAGTGGTACGGTGACTGACGCTTTTACGCGCTGCGCACGAATGCCGCCGATGGCACTAAAGCCTCCGTCGAACTTATAGCGCAACAATGCGGTGATCGCATCCGTGTCCGCCGTTGCCCTCAGAACGTCCGACCGACCACCGGGAATTGGGTTGATCGACAGTGGATAATTAGCTGCATATTGGATGTCAGCGCCAAAAGGCTGATCATACATGATCGCGAAATCAAGCTGTTCGGTCAGCGCCGCCTTGTAGCCCAGGTGCGGCGTAAAAAAGTCGTTCGCCACCTCGCCAGAGTCTTGAGGTTGACCAATGTTTGGACCTGCTAATGCAGGCATTGTTCCGGTCACGCTTGGATTGGTATATCCAAGACGGAACTGCACGACCGAGCCTTCTTCGAAAATCAAATTGATCCCCTGACCGCTTCGGTCAAGGCCACCTGCATGGGCTGTCGCGGCCCCAACGCACAGCGCGCAGGTTGTGAGTAATGTTCTTTTCATTCTGTCCTCCCTGTAGGTCTCCTGCGGGTTTTATTGGCGACTGTAGTGAGTGAATAGATCGCCTGCCCGTTGTATTCCGCACGATACTTTCTTTTTGGTTACTTTAAGGTCAACTGGTGACGGAGCGTTACTTGGTTCGACTCATGTTTGAAGTTGTTGCCAAATTGCTACGATTTTCAGACCAGGTATTTAAAAAGATGCCAGAGAAAATGACCGCAGCACCGATTAGAACCCAATGGTCGATGGGTTCGTGATAAAGGATCATGCCAACGACCGCTATCGTGGGAAGCCGGGCAAAGTCGAATGGAATGACGACGGTGGCCGGGGCAATGGCCAGCGCATTGGTGATGCAGAAATGGGCCAGCAATCCGGCCAACCCTACAAGTACAAGATAAGGGGCCGTGGTTGCGTTCGGCAGTGAAACCTGACCATCGAAACCCGCCGCTACAGCCCCCAATACAGCCTGCATGGCCGTTAACCAGAAAACGATGCACCCAATGCTGGCGAATCGTGTGAGTTTCTTGGTGGTGATCGTTGTAAAGGCAAAGAAAATCGCCGACAGCGCCGCGGTAACAAGGCCGGGGCTCAGCGGTGCCGAGCCGGGTCGGGTGACGATCAAAACGCCTGCAAATCCGATAAGCGCTGCTACAATCTTAAGCGGGGTCAGGCGTTCTTTGAGAAACAGAGGGGACAGCAGAATGACCCAGAGGGGTTGCGTAAATTCCAGCGCAAAGACCTGCGCCAACGGGGCCACCGCAAGCGCATAGAACCACAGGTTTTGTCCTGTGAAATGCAGTGTGTTGCGTATGGCGTGCAATCCCAAGCGTTCCGTTGAAACCTGCGTCCAGTTGCCTGTGACGGTTAAAACGACAGCCACGGTAAAGAAACCCACGATGCTGCGGTACATCATGATCTCGAAAGTGTCGTGGGTCAGGCTCAACTCGCGCCCGGCAACGGCCATGGATGAAAAAGAGGCAATGGCACCGGTCATCCAGAGTGCAGCTTGAAGTGTTTTTGCTTGTGGCTGTGTCACGATAAATCTGCTGATCCGGGTGCGCCTACACAGCACTCTTAGGCATTCCGAATGTCAACGGGTCAATGGTCGTTTAGGTATGGAAAAGCCCAAATGCGCTACAATAAAAACAATACCGCTGGGCGACAGCAGTTAAATAGCATAACTCACAGAGTTTACGCGGTTTTCCAAAACCCGATCTACTGCGCATCGGCTCTGGTTGCAGGTGCATTCGATTTGCAGAACGTGGATCAAAGCGACCAACGTATCTGCAAATCCGAATTTCCCAACACTATTGGTCCTGAGTGTTGAGTAGAAAACGCCCGTGCTCAATGTGGCTGGTTTATTCCCACTCGATTGTTCCGGGCGGTTTCGATGTGATGTCATAGGTGCATCGGTTGATGCCTTTGACCTCGTTTATGATCCGCGTGGCGGTTTCGCCCAGGAACTCATGGCTGAACGGATAGTAGTCAGCGGTCATACCGTCGACTGAGGTGACGGCCCGCAACGCGCAGGCATAGTCATAGGTACGACCGTCGCCCATGACACCCACGGTGCGTACAGGCAGGATGGCGACAAACGCCTGCCAGATTTCGTCATACAAGCCATGCTTGCGAATCTGGTCGATATAAACGGCATCGGCCTCGCGCAGAATTTCCAGCTTCTCACGGGTGATCTCGCCGGGGCAGCGGATTGCCAAGCCCGGTCCGGGGAAGGGGTGGCGGCCGATGAAGCTCTGCGGCAGTCCGAGTTCACGGCCCAGTGCGCGGACTTCGTCCTTGAAGAGTTCACGCAGCGGTTCGACCAGTTTCAAACCCATCTTTTCCGGCAGGCCACCCACGTTGTGGTGCGACTTGATGGTCACCGAAGGCCCACCCGAGAAGGACACCGACTCGATGACATCCGGATAGAGCGTACCCTGAGCCAGGAATTCAGCACCCTCGATGGTGTCGGCGTGTTTCTGGAACACGTCGATGAACAGCTTGCCGATGATCTTGCGCTTGGTTTCCGGGTCGCTTTGACCTTCGAGTTCGCCCAAGAACAACTCGGTTTCGTCTGCATGGATCAGCTGAATATTATAGTTGTCGCGGAACATGCCCACGACCTCTTCGGCCTCGTTTTTACGTAGCAAACCGTGGTCCACGAAGACACATGTCAGCTGATCCCCGATGGCTTCGTGGATCAGGATCGCCGCGACCGAGCTGTCGACCCCGCCGGACAGACCGCAGATGACCTTCTTGTCGCCGACCTGTTCGCGTATTTTGCGGATCATCTCTTCGCGATAGGCACCCATGGTCCAGTCGCCCTTGAAACCCGCCAGCTTGACGAAATTCTCGTACAGTTTAGCACCTTTGGGCGTGTGATGGACCTCGGGGTGGAATTGCACTGCATAGAAGTGGCGCGATGCGTCAGCCGTGATCGCGTAAGGCGCGTTGGGCGAGGTGCCAAAGACCTCAAACCCGGGCGCGATTTCACTGACGTGATCGCCGTGGCTCATCCAGACCTGCTCATCCCCATCGACGAACCAGCCGTCCAGAACATCCAAGGTGTTTTCAGGGGTGACAAAAGCCCGACCAAATTCAGCAGTGCCGTGGCCGCTTTCCACCTTGCCGCCCAGTTGATGCATCATCACTTGCTGGCCATAACAGATGCCCAGAATTGGTACGCCATAGTCGAAAATCTCTTGCGGTGCGCGAGGCGAACCTTCGCGTGTCACGCTGTCGGGACCACCCGAGAAGATCACGGCGCGCGGGGCCATTTCCCGCACGAAATCCATCGTGACGTTCTGATATGGGTGGATTTCGCAGTAGACATTCAGCTCACGTAGGCGGCGGGCAATGAGCTGCGTTACCTGGCTGCCGAAGTCGATGATCAGAAGGCGGTCATGGGATGTCTGGGTCATGCCTGCGCCTTAGGGCAAGCCCGCTCAATTCGCAAGGGCGACATCCAATTCCTGTGGATTTTCAGGACCGGAAAAAAGCCAATTGTAAAAGTTTTGTAACAAAAATATGACAACCGGATGGAATCCTAGTCTGGATTCGTCTGGATAAGGATCATGAATTGCCGATTTCGATAGAAATTGCTGCGTTGAATCTGGCGCTGGCGTTGTTTTGCGGCGCATTGATCGGGTCGGAACGGCAAGTCCGACAGAGGATGGCGGGTTTGCGCACAAACGCACTGGTGGCCCTGAGCGCTGCGGCCTTTGTTGTGTTTTCTGCGCTGTTTCCGGATGAAGTCAGCCCAACCCGAGTGGCGGCACAGGTCGTATCCGGTATTGGATTTTTAGGGGCTGGGATCATCTTTCGTCACGGCTTCACGATCCACGGTCTGAATACGGCCGCAACCTTATGGTGTTCGGCGGCGGTTGGAATGATGGCGGGGACGGGGGCTTGGCTGTTCGCTTTGATGATGACGGGCTTCGTCATTTTCGTGAACCTGGGTCTCAGGCCATTGGTAAAATGGCTCAAGCGTACAACACGGGCCGGGGTTCCGTTGACGCAAGAATTCAAGATTCTGCTGCAATGCAAGGAAGAGACGCAGGCCGATGCGCGTGTCGCGGTTCTGAAGGCTCTGGCCCAAAATGACATTCGAATTGTGGGGTTCGAAAAAGGAGACGGCGCAGACGGGTCGCAAACAATCGCGGTTTTGGTTTCGATGGAAGTCCACCCCGAAGAGCTTCAGCACAAGGTGGTTGCGCCACTTATGCTGGAACCGAGTATCGAGAGTATTGAGTGGGATAGCGTTTCGGAAGCCTGATGAACTTTGACGTGATGTTCACCGCCAAGTAGGGTGGCAATGTCGCTTTTCCCCCTAGAGCGCCGCAATCCCGATGCCTACGATTCGGTAAACCTGTATCTAAAGCTTCAATCTAACCAACCAGACGGGATTTTCTCATGGCAGAGGCAAACACCCGGCGCAGGGCAAGAGGTGGCGGTGGCGCCGCCCGCCGAGCCGAGCGCACCGCAGTCAGAATAGAGACCGCGAAATACATCGAACGTAACATTCCGAATTTCGAGGTCCTTAATGAAGAGGCGCTTGAAATCATCGAAAACAACGCGGAAACCGTGTTGGAAGAGATCGGTGTTAACTTCGTCGACAACCCCGCTGCGATTGAACGTTGGCGTGAAGTCGGTGCCGATGTTGATGGGGAACGTGTTCGCATCCCGCGCGGCCTTGCGCGCAAGTTGATCAAGACTGCTCCAAGCCAGTTCACACAGCACGCCCGCAACCCCGAGAAATCGGTGGTTATCGGCGGTCGCAACATGGTTCTTGCTCCGGTCTACGGACCTCCGTTTGTGCGCGATGCGCAAGGTGGCCGTCGTTATGCGACCATGGACGACTTCAACAAGTTCGTGAAACTGGCCTATATGTCCAAATGGTTGCATCACTCGGGCGGTACCGTATGCGAACCAACCGACATTCCGGTGAACAAGCGCCACCTGGACATGCTGAAGGCGCATATGACGCTGTCTGACAAACCCTTCATGGGCTCGGTGACCGACCCCAGCCGGGCTCAGGACTCGGTCGAAATGTGCGAGATCCTGTTCGGTAAGGAGTTCGTGCAGGAAAACACAGTGATGACTTCGCTGACCAACATCAACTCACCGATGACCTTCGACGACGTGATGATGGGCTCGCTTGAGGTATATGCCCGCAACAACCAGGCGTGCATCATCTCGCCCTTTATCGTGGGCGGTGCGATGGCTCCGGTTTCGGTTGCCGGTACCCTGACGCAGGTTTTGGCCGAGGTTATGACAGGTGTGGCTTACAGCCAAATTGTCCGTCCAGGCGCACCTGCAATCTTTGGCGCATTTGTCTCGTCGATCGACATGAACTCGGGCGCGCCCACCTTTGGCACGCCTGAAGCAGCCCACATCACCTATGGTGCAGGCCAGTTGGCGCGTCGCCTGAACCTGCCATACCGGTCGTCGGGCTCGTTCTGCGGGTCGAAGCTGCCGGACGCTCAGGCCGCTTATGAAACAGCAAACTCGCTTAACATGGGCCTGTTGTCTGGTGTGAATTTCATGTTGCATTCCTGCGGCTGGCTGGAAGGCGGTCTGGTGGCCGACTTCGAGAAGTTCGTCATGGATGCAGATCAATTGGGCGTTCTGCATTCGCTGGCCAAAGGTATCGCATATGATGACAACGCGCAGGCCATGGACGCGATCCGCGAAGTCGGCCCAGGCGGTCACTATCTTGGCTGTGCCCACACCCAGGCGAACTTCAAGGACGCCTTCTGGAAATCCGAACTGCTGGACTACAAACCTTATGAAACCTGGCAGGAAGAGGGCGCACGGGATACGCGCACGCTGGCAACTGCGCGGGTCGAACATTTGCTGGCCAATTACCAGCAACCGCAGATGGACCCGGATACAGCTGCGGCGTTGGAAGCCTATATTGCTGAGAAAAAAGCTTCCATGCCGGATGCATTCGCCTGATTACTGAAAAGCGTGGGCGCGGCTGGCCTGATACAGCTGCGCCTCACCCAACAATGCAATAAGCAAGTCCAGATGACGCACCAGTGAATAGGCAGCGTCGTCGTCTTTGCGTTGTGCATTCACTTCCTTTTCCATCTCTATCAAACGAAGCAGCGCCTGACCTGAACCCGGCAGCGAACCGTATCCCAAGATACGTTGCAGATGCCGGTCCCGATTGTAATCCTGCGCCCCGAATTTGGCGGCCCGCGTCAGCATACGTGGACGGCGAAGGGTTGTGATCATCGTCATCAGGTCCTGCATGTGGTGTATCCCTTTTCGTGAAGAATTCTGGGGGCTTTGTGACACAACCTAAGCGGGTGTTGCCTGAGTATCAGTCTGGCCGAACGATGGTTTCACGACTGTTTATCTTTTTGAATCAAATCTGGTTCGTGCCTTGGGCGGTTAACGAACGAGTAACGAATGGACCTCTAGTTAGAATTGGTTAACCCGCATTCCGAGGGCGAAAAGTGACAGTTTGTTTTGTCGACGAGGGCAAATAAAGATGGAAAACAACATGGCTTTCACCATTCCGGCATGGGTTCCAGAAGGGGCACAACGATACCTTGCCCATACCGAAACCGGCCGCTCGATCCGCGACATTGCGCGGTCAGCCGGATGCCATGCTTCAACGATCCTCAGGCAAATTCGGCGTATTGAGATGCGTCGCGATGATCCGTTGGTGGATGCGGCTTTGCAATCGCTTGCTGAAACGCATTTTTCGGTGTCGTGTGAGGGCGGCATGTCCTTTGCTGAGCAAGACGAGGCGGCAAAGGAAGGGGAGTTCGAAAACGAAGCCCTACGCATCCTGCGACGTCTGAGCGAGGCTGGATCTGTGCTTGCAGTGGCTGAGGAAATGGACAAGGCCGTTGTTGTCCGCGACACGGGCGATAACGCGGCAACCAGAACAGCGGTTGTCGATTGTAAAATCGCGCAGGCACTGGCTTTGAAAGACTGGATTGCCTGCGACAATCCGGGGCGTATCTCGCGATATCGGATCACGACGGCGGGGCGAACAGCGCTGAGCCACTTGATTGCGCAGGCAGAGAATAAAGCCCGGTCCGGGACAGAACCGGGCTTTGCCGAAGCGCAAAGCGGGTTTCAGACCAAACCGCTCGGTAGTTCCGCGCAGGGCGTCAGTCGCATTCGCTATAGCGCCACGGAAAGCCCCTTGACTGCGTTGGCCCGGCGCAGGGACAGGGACGGAAAACCGTTTCTGGACGACACGCTTGTCAAAGCGGGCGAACGTTTGCGCGAAGATTTTGAGTTGGCGCAAATCGGACCTCAGGTCACGCAGAACTGGGATCGTTTCCTGACGGCTGGGGGGCGAAATAATCACGACAGCGATGCGCATGGGGGGCGGGGCTTTTGCGACGCACGCGATCGTGTGGCACGCGCGTTGTCTGATCTGGGTCCAGGGCTAAGTGATGTTGCCTTGAGATGCTGCTGCTACCTTGAGGGGTTGGAGTTGGCAGAGAAACGTATGGGGTGGTCTGCCCGGTCCGGCAAAATTGTCCTGCGTATCGCCTTACAGCGGCTCAAACGGCATTACCTGGAACAAGCCGAACGCGACCGCATGATTGGTTAGCGTCACTGAAAACGCCAAAGGCCCGCCGAAAGCGGGCCTTTTCATATTCAAACAGTGGTTCAGGCCAGTTCCGGCTCGACCGCCTTTTGCAGATGTTCCATCAGGTTTTCCGGCGACGAGACGCCGTAAGGATCGTCGGGGCAGTTGTCCATCAGGCCGGGCTCTTCGAACCAGGCCTCGACCACGCCATCATTGACGATGGCGGCATAGCGCCACGAACGCATGCCGAAACCCAGATTGTCTTTGTCGACCAGCATACCCATCTTGCGGGTGAACTCTGCCGAACCGTCAGGGATGACTTTGACGTTTTGCAGACCCTGGTCCTGCGCCCATTTGTTCATAACGAAACTGTCGTTGACGGACATACAGTAAATCTCGTCAATTCCGTTGGCGGTGAAATCAGCAAAGCCTTTCTCGAATCCGGGCAATTGGTAGGTCGAGCAGGTCGGTGTGAACGCGCCCGGCAACGAGAACAGGATCACACGCCTTCCAGCAAAATAATCGGCGGTTGTCTTGTCTTCCCAGCGGAAGGGGTTCGACCCCTCGATGTTCTCGTCACGGACGCGGGTGTGAAAGGTCACGTCAGGCAGTTTTGCGCCAGATTTCATGTTCAAGCTCCTGTGATTCACTTGTGATTTTTTCGTGAGTTAAAACAGTTCTAAATCGCATTCAATCGGGGAAATGCTGCAGTCGCGAATTCTTTGGATGCGTGTTAGTTTTTGAAATATCGTATAAAAACCATTAGTGAGGTTGGTTTTGCTGCGGTTGCTTGGATACGGTGCATAGCGGCTATGCGTCGCTGGTGTAACGCTGGTAACAGGTTTATGTTATACGTAACAAAAGTTGACCCAAAGTCAGGACATCTGCCCGTGCGAGATCTCAAGATCCCAGAACAACGCCATCCGGAAAAAGCGCATCGTCCGGATAACACACAACCCAAAAAGCCAAACTGGATCAGGGTCAAGGCGCCGGGTGGCAAGGGCTATGCAGACACGCGAAAGATCATGCGTGACAACAATCTGGTGACGGTATGTGAAGAAGCGGGATGCCCCAATGTTGGCGAGTGCTGGAGCCAGGGTCACGCTACCATGATGATCATGGGCGAGATTTGTACTCGGGGCTGTACCTTCTGCAATATCGCGACCGGTCGTCCTGACGAACTCGATGCTTTTGAACCCGGTCGCGTGGCGCATGCGGTGGAAAAACTGGGGCTGAACCACGTTGTCATTACTTCGGTGGACCGCGACGACCTGAACGATGGCGGGGCTGAACATTTTGCTCAGACTATTCGCGCTGTGCGCCACCGTTCTCCCAAAACCACGATCGAGATTCTGACGCCGGACTTCCTGAAATGTGAGCCCGAGGTGCTTGAGATTGTGGTTCAGGCAAAACCGGACGTGTTCAATCACAACCTGGAAACCGTACCGGGCCTTTATCCCGAGGTGCGTCCGGGCGCTCGGTATTTCCATTCATTGCGTTTGTTGCAGCGCGTGAAAGAACTGGATCCGTCGATCTTCACCAAATCTGGTATCATGGTCGGCTTGGGCGAAGACGAACAGCAGGTTCGTCAGGTTATGGACGACATGCGCGCGGCGGATATCGACTTTTTGACCATCGGTCAGTATCTGCAACCGACTCCAAAGCACCATGGTGTGGATCGTTTTGTCACGCCGGAAGAATTCGCGTCTTACGAAAAGGCGGCCTATGGAAAAGGCTTCCTGATGGTGTCGGCAACACCGTTGACCCGGTCATCGTACCACGCAGGTGATGATTTCGCCCGTCTGCGTGCTGCACGGCAAGAGAAGTTGCAGCAAGCGTGAGCCCGGAACTTTTTGCACGGCTCACCAGCCTGCGCCGCGAGCTGCACCAACATCCCGAGCTTTCGGGGCAGGAGGGTGAAACTGCTGCCCGGATCGCTGCTCTGTTGCGCAACGCCAAAGCTGATTATGTGTTAGCCGGAATCGGGGGCCACGGCGTGGCCGGTGTGTTTGAAAGCGGTCGTCCGGGGCCCACCGTGGGTATCCGATGTGAATTGGACGGGTTGCCGATTCAGGAAGTGTCTGACCTGCCTTATGCTTCAAAAACAAAAGGCAAAGGGCATCTTTGTGGACATGACGGCCATATGACGATGGTGCTGGGCGTGGCCGATGCTTTGAAATCCCAACGCCCGACATCTGGCCGCGTTGTTTTGATTTTCCAACCTGCGGAAGAGACCGGCCATGGGGCCATTGCGTTCCGGGCAGATCCCCAGTTTGGTGAGATTTCGCCTGATATCATACTGTCCCTTCATAACCTGCCGGGATTGGAGCTTGGCACCGTTGAACTTTGCACAGGCCCTGCAAATTGCGCCTCGCGCGGAATGCAGATTGTATTGACAGGCAAAACCTCGCACGCGGCCGCGCCTCAGGATGGGGTGTCACCTGCCGGTGCTCTGGCCAAACTGTTGCCGGCTTTGGCGGGGTTAGGGGCAGGCGGCGACCTGGATGATGACTATGCCCTGACCACGGTCACGCATGCCAAATTGGGTGAGCGCACAGTGGGTGTTGCGCCTGGGCGCGCTGATCTATGGGTGACATTACGAACAGTCTCAGACCGGCGGATGACGCGACTGATGACTGACGCCGAAGCGATGGTCCGTGAGACCGCGCAGGCCGAAGGTTTGTCGATCGAGATTACCTATGACGAGGTGTTCGAAGCCTGCGTCAATCACCCAGAAACGGTCTCAATCCTGAAGCAAGCCTGTGTTGATCAGGGCATTGCCTGCACGCTCGTGGAGCAGCCACAGCGATTTTCAGAAGATTTTGGCCAATTCGGCAAAAGCGCAAAAGCCGCGATGTTCTGGTTGGGATCGGGTCGGGATCACCCACAACTGCACAATCCGGACTATGATTTTCCAGATGCGTTGATACCCGCAGGTGTTGGGGTCTTCCTTAACGCCATTTACGCTATTCTTGGAAGGCGATCGTCAGTTTGAATTCACTCAGTTGGCGAGATCACCAACGATTCCAATCGCTTCTATGACTGTCTTCGTGTCATCTGATATCGACAAAATCTCGTCGTCCACCCGAATATATCTTTGACCCGGGCCCAGTGGCTTGAGCTTCCAATTGTCGAGATCGTCAATGTAGTCAAATCGCAAGTCATCCGGCAACTTTTGGCCGCGCGTATATCTTTTGATTTGGCCGGGTGGCACCGCCTTGCCGTTTGACTTGATGGCTTTTTCCACCTTGTTTTTGTTGGCCCCTTGCCCTTTGCCTTTGTTGTCCTTTGCAGCCCCTGCACTTGCTAGGGCCACGATCGCCATAACCACACCAACCGTCGCGACAATACGCTTCATCAACAGACCTCCATTGTTTAAAGGAACACTAGAGGAAAAGACGAGCTTACGTCTATTTGTATTCTGATAATGAAATGTCTTGTTCGGAATCCGCCCAGCAAGCGGTGAGTGATGGACAACCTATTAACCCGTAAACCGTACCTTGCCGATAAAGGGCAGGTTTCTGTTCCGCTGCGCGTAGTCGATGCCGTAACCGACCACAAATTCGTCTGGAATCTCGAATCCGATCCAGTCTGACCGGAAATCCACTTCACGACGACTGGGCTTGTCGAGCAGGGCGATTGACTTCAGGCGTGCGGGTTTGCGGCTTTGAAGCAGTTTTGTGACGTGATTCAGCGTGTGACCGGTGTCAACAATATCCTCCACAACCAACACATCGCGTCCTTCAATAGCGCCGCGCAAATCTTTGAGAATTCGAACTTCTCGGCTGCTTTCCATAGCGTCTCCGTACGAGGATGCCTCAAGGAAATCTACCTCAATCGGCAAATCCAATTCACGTACTAGATCGGCGATGAAGACAAAACTGCCGCGCAACAAGCCCACGACAACCAGCTTGTCGGTGTTGCCGAATTCTGCTGTGATCTCGCGACAGAGTTCTTCAATTCTGGCAGCGATGGCCTTGGCCGAGATCATCTCATCTATCACATATGCGCGGTCAGTCATCGCAGCCCCCTTGATCTTTGGCGCGCAACATACGACATGACGCGCCATTGTCACCTGCAAATACCGGACGCCATGCCTATCCATTCAGAAACTCGTCACCTGCCATATACCGCCCAGCAGATGTATGATCTGGTGGCTGACGTGGCCAAGTATCCGCAGTTTCTGCCGTGGTGCGCTGCAGCTCGTATCCGCAAGACATATGCTGTGGGCGAGGCCGAAGTAATGGAGGCCGACCTGGTGATCTCGTTCAAAGTGTTCCGCGAACGATTTGGGAGCAGGGTGACACTGTTTGCAGACCAGAAGAAAATCGATACCGAATATCTGGATGGCCCCTTCAAATACATGAAGTCCGACTGGCAGTTCGAGGACGCACCGGATGGGGGCTGCAACGTCTCGTTCCATGTGGATTTCGAGTTCAAGAATGCGATTCTGCAGGGGATCATTGGCGTTGTGTTCAACGAAGCCATGCAACGGATCGTGCGCGCGTTCGAGGCGCGGGCCCAGGAACTCTACGGCTAGGTCTTTACGCGGCAAGGGCGCACGCTAGACTGCGCTCATGAAGGATTTCACAGCATCATTGGCCGCTTTTGCGGCTGGCCCGATTTCAACGACTTCGCAGGCGCGGATTGTCACATCACTGTCTGTTCTGGATTGGGTGGCCGTAGGACGAGCGGGTGCGAACGAACCTGTCTCATCCATCATTCGCAAGATGGTTTTGGACGAGGGTAGCAAGGCACAGGCCCATCTTTTTGGCGGCGACGCAGCGCCAATGCGCGGCGCAGCGCTTGTGAATGGCACCGTGTCTCATGCGCTGGATTATGACGACACGCATTTTGCTCATATCGGGCATCCGTCTGTGGCCATCTTGCCGGCAGCGCTTGCTGTGGCCGAGTGGGATGATCGTATACTGGTCGATTTGCTCGAAGCCGCTTTGATTGGGATGGAATCCTCAATTCGTGTTGGCCTGTGGTTGGGTCGGGGCCACTATCAGGTCGGATTTCATCAGACAGCCACGTCCGGTGCATTTGGGGCCGCCGTCGCCGCAGGGCGATTGTTGGGCTTCGATATAAATCAGATGCGATCCGTTCTGGGGCTGACGGCGACCCGGGCGGCCGGGCTGAAGGCTCAGTTCGGGACGATGGGAAAGCCTTATAACGCAGGTCTTGCGGCGTCTGCCGGGACAGAAACTGCCTTGTTGGTGCATCACGGGTTTGAGGCCAATGCTGATGCACTGGAAGGCCCGTTTGGATTCGGCGCAACCCATCAGGGCGCGTCGGATTTAAGCGCGCTGGATGGTTTGGGTGATGAATGGTTGTTCGAAAGCGTAAGTCACAAATTCCATGCCTGTTGTCATGGCTTGCACGCCGCGCTGGAAGCGGCGCGTGAACTGGACATCGCCGAGCCTGAAGTGGCCGAGATCAAGATCAAAACCCATCCGCGCTGGATGAGTGTGTGCAATCAGCTGACACCTGAAACCGGGTTAGGTGCCAAGTTTTCATACCGTACAGTCATCGCGATGCAGGCACTGGGGTATGATACGGCTTTACCGGGCAGCTATACGGACAAGGTTTGCGCCGACCCGCGGATTAAGTCATTGCGTGACCGCATCACGGTTGAAGCGGATGAAAGCTTGTCAGAAACGCAAGCCAATCTGGCTTTGTTGCGCCGCGATGGTATCCGCCGTGAAGCAACCCATGATCTGCTGACCCCAATGTCGTTGTCTGACCGCGAGGATCGCGTGCGCGCCAAAGCGGCCAAACTGATCGGAGCGGATAAGGCGGACGCGATCTGGTCGATGCTGCGCACCGGAGGTCGAGCCCGCGATCTGGCCGCCAAACTGACAGGTTAAACCACGCGCCAGTGCAATGGAAAGCCGGGGTCAAAAACGGTAACGGGCCCGTCTCCGGTGTCGATCTTGTCGGGGTATTCGACTGGTTCGCCCTTGGTCAGCGTAATGGTGCCTTCGTTCACGGGCAGTCGATAGAACGCGGGTCCATTCAGCGAAACAAAGCCTTCCAGTTTGTCCAATGCACCTTCGCGGTCGAACATCTCAGCCACCAGTGACATGGTGTTGGTTGCCGTGAAGCAACCCGCGCAACCACATGCCATTTCCTTGTTGTCATCCGTATGCGGCGCGCTGTCGGTGCCAAGGAAATAACGCGGATCGCCCGAAGTCGCGGCTTTCAGCAACTCTTGGCGGTGCTCTTCGCGTTTGGCGACGGGCAGGCAATAGTAATGCGGTTTGATTCCACCGACGAGAATATGGTTTCGATTGATGATCAGGTGATGCGCCGTGATTGTCGCGCCCAGGTCTGCCTCATTGGCTTTAACATACTGAACGCCGTCGCGGGTCGTGATATGCTCCATCACCACGCGAAGGCCCGGAGTCGCCTTTCGGATTGGGTCCAGAACGCGATCGATGAACACAGCCTCACGGTCGAAGATGTCGATCTCAGAATCCGTCACTTCACCATGCACGCAGAGCGGCAAGCCAATCTCAGCCATACGCTCAAGCACGGGGCGGACATTGTCGAAGTTCCGCACACCCGAATGCGAATTGGTTGTGGCCCCGGCAGGGTACAGCTTGACCGCTTTGACCAATCCGCTTGCATGAGCAGCAGCCAGATCGTCCGGGTCCGTATCCTCGGTCAGATAGAGGGTCATCAACGGCTCAAACGACATTCCGTCGGGCAGCGCGGCCATGATGCGGTCGCGATAAGCCGCGGCGTGCGCGCCGGTGACAACCGGGGGCACCAGATTGGGCATGATGATCGCACGGCCAAAATGGCGCGCGGTTTCGGGCAGAACGGCCTGCAGCATGGCGCCATCGCGCAAGTGCAAATGCCAGTCGTCGGGGCGGCGGATCGTGAGGGTATCGGTCATGGCTTTCCGCTAGCATAGCTGTTGAAAAAGACCAACCGCGACCGCGCTCATTGGCAAAAAAACTTGTCAACCAACCCGAACGTCGTAGCTGTGTCTTGGCGTGAGGTCTTGACGCACAGGTCTGTGCGTGAACTGTTTGAACGCTAAGGAGAGAGGGTTCCATGACGCAACCAAATTCAATTGACGCCGTGCAGCAGATGTTGGGAGCCCAGGGCTATGTATGCGGACGCGCCCTTGCGACGGTTGTTTTCCTGTCGCTGAAACTGGGCCGACCTTTGTTTCTGGAAGGTGAAGCGGGCGTTGGGAAAACCGAAATCGCCAAAGCCTTGGCCTCGGGTTTGAACCGTCGCCTGATCCGCTTGCAATGCTACGAAGGTCTGGACGCCTCTTCTGCCGTCTATGAATGGAACTTTCCCGCGCAGATGGTTGCGATCCGCACGGCTGAGGCGTCGGGCGGGGCGGATCGGGGTGCATTGCAGTCCGAACTGTTCTCAGACGAATACCTGATCGAACGCCCGTTGTTACAAGCCATGCGGCCAGACGAACATGGCGCGCCGGTCCTGCTGATTGACGAGCTGGACAGGACCGATGAACCTTTCGAAGCCTTCCTGCTAGAGGCTCTCAGTGATTTTCAGGTCACGATCCCCGAGTTGGGCACCGTTAAAGCACCAGAGCCGCCCGTTGTCATAGTCACGTCAAACCGCACGCGCGAGGTGCATGACGCCCTCAAACGCCGCTGCCTTTATCATTGGGTCGACTATCCCGATTTCGAGCGCGAGATCGAAATCCTGCACGCCCGCGCACCCGAAGCCGCGGATGCCCTCAGCCGGGAAGTTGTGGCCTTTGTTCAGCGTTTGCGCACCGAAGATTTGTTCAAGAAGCCCGGCGTGGCCGAGACAATCGACTGGGCCAAATGCCTGTTGGCGCTGGATGTGATGAACCTGAGCCCTGAGGTGATCGGCGACACGCTGGGAGCAATCCTGAAATACCAGGACGACATCCAGAAACTACAGGGGTCCGAGGCGAAGCGCATTCTGGACGAGGCTAAGGCCACCCTCGAACCGGCCTGATGCTTCACCTTTTCCCAAATACTCCGGGGGTATGGGGGCAGAGCCCCCATGGGTGCTGATGGCAGAACAACTCCCGCTGGAAATACCGGACAACCCGAAGCTGGCCCAGAATATCACGCACTTCGCCCGTGCTCTCAGAAAGGCGGGTTTGCCAATCGGTCCGGGGCGCGTGATTGATGCCATCAACGCTGTGCAGGCGGCAGGGTTTACCGAGAAACGGGACTTTTACTGGACGCTGCACGCCTGTTTCGTGAACCGCCCGGAACACCGCACGGTGTTTGCGCAAATCTTTCGAATGTACTGGCGCGATCCGCGATACATGGAACACATGATGGCCATGATGCTGCCCGCCATTCGCGGCGTTCAGGAAGAGCGCAAGGCCGATGCCGGTGAAAAACGCGCAGCCGAGGCGTTGCTGGATGGCGTCGAACAGGATCTGCCGGAACCCGTCATACAAGATGAGGGCGAAACCGAAATCGAGATTGACGCTACTCAGACAGCATCATCCGAAGAACGTTTGCGCAATCTCGATTTTGAGCAGATGAGCACGGCCGAAATCGCGCAAGCCAAACGCGTTTTGGCACGGATGACCCTGCCGGTTAAACCCATCGAGTCGCGCCGTGGGCAGGCCAGCCATCTTGGCCACCGTATCGACCGTGCCCGAACGTTGCGCGCGGCAATGCGACAAGGCGGCGAGCTGCGCACTATAGCCAGGCTTCAGCCCAAGCCGCGCTGGCCTAACCTTGTCGCGCTTTGTGATATTTCTGGATCCATGAGCCAATACAGCCGGATCATCCTTCATTTCCTACACACGGTGTCCAACGCCAAGGGGGCGGGGTGGGCCAAGGTTCACGCCTTCACATTTGGCACCCGTCTGACCAATATAACGCGCCATCTTCATCAAAGAGATGTGGACGCAGCGCTTGCCGCCGCTGGGTCCGAGGCGCAGGATTGGGAAGGAGGCACACGCATCGGCGACTGTTTGCACCAATTCAACCGCGACTGGTCCCGTCGTGTCATGGGGCAAGGGGCGGTGGTTCTGCTGATCACGGACGGTTTGGAACGGGGCGACCCGGAGATTTTGCAGAAAGAGATTGAACGCTTGCATCTGTCCGCAAGACGCTTGATCTGGCTCAATCCGTTGTTACGTTGGGATGGGTTCGCCCCGAAAGCACAGGGCGTTGCGGCAATGCTGCCACACGTGGACAGTTTCCGGGCAGGACATTCGATCGCCTCGCTCGAAGACCTGGCCGACGTGATCTCAGAACTCGACGACCAGGGTCAGAAAGCCCGGCTGATGGCCGCGCTTTCCGGTTAGGCACTTACGACAGCTGTTCTGCGTTGCACTTGCGCGCCATTTCCATGGCTTTGTATGTGCCAGTCAAGTCGACCGTGAACGCATACGCGGTTTCGGGGAACACGATCATGACTTTTTTCTTGGCCAGATCATCAGCGAATTGGGGGTTGTCAGACAGAACGTAACCGCCCGAATAGCCCTTGGTGATATTACCCTTCATTCCGGTGGCTTCACCCAGATAGATATTGTCGCCAATCAGGATAGCGACTTCTTGCGTTTCGCCCCGTTTGATATCGGTGTCGGCTTTGGTGAACACACCGACATAGCCAACGCCGCGGTCTTCGGTCAGACCCATCTGAACGACGTTTTCCGCATCGTCCACAGCCTCGATCAGGCAGGATTTCTTTTCATTGTCGATAAAGACCTTCCAGCCTTCGACTTCACCATAGCGTTCGAACGTATCAGCCCATGCTGCGGTCGCGGTCAAAAGACCAACCGCTGCGCCCAGTGTTAAAAAACGTTTCAACTGCTTGCCTCCGATATATAAATTTTGGATACGCGGTCTGGCAAAATACCAGTTGCGTGGGCAGGCTAAAACGCGGCCTCCAAACAATCAATCCTATGATTTATTGAATGAGGCCGAGGTTTAGCCGGGTTCGGGAAACAACCGGTATAGACCATTTGGCAAGACGGCGGCGCTTTTCATCGCGCCAATCCTGCCTATGTTGGAGTCGGACGACATCTGGAGGGTCTGATGGAGCGATTCGACAACAGCCCGGAAACGGCTCTGGACTGGCACCGCAGCGGGCGTGGCGCGGCCTTGGCTACAGTTGTCGAAACCTGGGGCAGCGCGCCACGGCGTGTGGGATCGCAACTGGTGATCGGTGGAGACGGGCGGATTGAAGGCTCGGTTTCCGGCGGTTGTGTAGAAGGTGCGGTGATCGTTGAAGCGCTTGAAGCCTTGGACGAGGGCGAAGCCCGGCTTTTGGAATTTGGCGTCAGCGATGAGGACGCCTTTGCTGTGGGGCTGGCCTGCGGCGGAACGATCCGTGTTCTGGTCGAACCCATTGGCAAGGTCCTGCCCGAGCCCATGCTGGCAGAATTGGTCGCAGCCCGTGCTGCGCGCGCGCCCGTGGCGTATGAGGTGAACACAAATACTGGACACAGGGCCTTACGTCGCAACGCCTACGCTGATCGGTTGCGCATGGACCGGTCCGGGTTTGAAGAGGACGGCGAAACCTTTGTGGCCGTTCACAACCCGCCTTTGCGGCTGCTCGTTGTGGGTGCCGTCCATATCGCACAGGCACTTGTACCGATGGCGCGCATTGCGGGCTATGATCCGGCCATCATCGATCCGCGCGATGCCTTTGCATCCAGCTCGCGCTTTCCAGGGGAGACAATCCTGACTGATTGGCCGGACGAAGCGGTGGCCAAGCTGGGGCTGGATGCACGCACCGCCATTGTCTTGCTGACCCATGATCCCAAGCTGGACGACCCGGCGCTGCAAGCGGCACTTGATGCAGGAGTATTTTATATCGGCGCTCTGGGCTCGACGCGCACCCATGCCAAACGGGTGGATCGCATGAAAGCCGCAGGGTTCACTGAGGAACAGATTTCCAGAATTCACGGCCCGATCGGATTGGATATTGGTGCTGCGGGACCTGCAGAAATCGCCGTTGCTATTCTGGCTCAGATGACAGCGGTCTTGCGGGGCAAAGCATGAGGTTTGGCCCGGTTCCCGTAGCGCAGGCCGAAGGGGCCATTTTGGCGCATTCGGTGACGGCAGGCGAGCGTAAGCTGCGCAAAGGATTGGCATTGCAGCCCGAAGATATCGTGCAGTTGACGCAAGCTGGGCTAAGCGAAGTCATTGTCGCACGGCTTGATCCCGGTGACTGCCATGAGGACGAGGCCGCACGGGCTTTGGCGGCGGCCCTTGCGCCTGATGCTGCCGCAGCCAACCTGCGCGTGACCGAGGCGTTTACCGGGCGGGTCAACCTTTTGGCCGATGGACCGGGGGTGGCCGTTCTGGATGTCGCCGCGCTCGAACGGTTCAACCAAGTCAATCCGATGATCACAGTGGCCACGGTACCCCAGCATCAGCAAATGGGACCAGGAGGTATGGTGGCGACCATCAAGGTTATCTCTTACGCTGTGCCCGAAGAGGATGTCCAACGCGCCGCCGCTTTGGCACAGGGCGCAATCCGTTTGGCGCGTCCGGTTCACCAAACAGCCGGACTGATCGTGACGGACATTCCGGGCGGGCCACCGAATGAGAAAGGGATTGCCGCTATTCGGGGCCGGGTCGAGTTGCTGGATATGGAGCTGAGTGATGTGCAGATCGTTCCGCACAGGGTCGATGCTCTGGCCAAAGCGGTTTCGCAAAGCGATGGCGATGTTTTGATGATCCTGACAGGGTCTGCGACGTCGGACCCGGAAGATGTGGCGCCGTCGGCTGTGCGTCTGGCTGGCGGGCAGGTGGATCGCTTTGGAATGCCGGTGGATCCGGGAAACTTGCTGTTTTTGGGCGCCTTGCGGGATCGCCCGGTCATTGGATTACCAGGCTGTGCGCGTTCTCCAGCCTTAAACGGTGCCGATTGGGTTCTGTCTCGGATCGCGTGTGGAATTGAGACTACGGGTGCTCACATAGCAGCGATGGGGGTTGGCGGGCTTTTAAAGGAAATTCCGACCAGACCGCAGCCGCGTGCCAAACGCAAAACCTAGACGTATTGACGTGCGCTGGCCGCATCTCAGCAAGGTTGTCAGAGCTTCCTGAGCTTTGGCAAAACACCGGGCCGCCAATAAGCCCCCGTGTCTTCCCGTGCTTTTTGGTACTGTTCCACGCGTGCCCGGGCGTCCTTGCAACCGGCCTCGAACAAATGCCCGAGCAAACATTCCAACACGGCCATCGCGCCGGAAAAGCTTGAAAATGGGTGCAAAGTTCGGGTGCTGACAGACAGGATTACATCCGGTTCGACCCCGGGCGCGATCACCTCGCTATCCGACAGCAACACGATACGCATGGACCGGTCGCGGGCAAAGCGCATCGATTGTATCGTATCGGCGGAATAGGGATGGACGGTGATGGCAAACAGACAATCTTCAGCCGTGGCTTCGACCAAATCGTCAATGGCTGAGCCCATGTGACGGGGCACCAGCTGCAATCCGGGATGGGCCATGCGGCCTGCGTAGTGAAAGTAGTAGGCCAGGGCGTGGCTGGACCGTGTCGCCGTAACGTAACAGCGCCGCGCGGAAACCATGTGCCCAATGGCTTGTTGTGTCAGATGCGGATCCATCAGGCGCAAGGATCGCGAAACCACATTCATCTCGTTCTGAGCGAATTTGACCTGCGCCAGATGAAACGGGTCTTGCCCCGACGGAGCCTCCAACCAGCCTTGCCCCAGCCGGTCTTCGCTGTCAGTTGTCAGAGCGCGGCGAAATGGTTGGCGAAATGCGTCGAAGCTGTCAAAGCCCATGCGCTGCGCAAGCCGTACCAACACGTTTGAACTGATGCCGATTCTGTCCGCTGTTTTACGGATAGGGTTCAGTCCAAAGTCGCCAGGATGATCGACAACATACTTCGCCGCGACCTGCATTTGCGCAGGCATCTGATCAATCTCGCGCCTCAACTGATCCGTGAGTGCCATCAGGGTAGGGGTCATGGTTAAAATAAAACATATGTTTTCTATAGCGTAAATTGAAAACGTATTGAGTGGGGGCTAGCTGCAACCTTGTAAGAGGAAAGAACAGATGAATCCCATCCCTGCCGACGACAGCAAAACCCACTATATTCTAGTCGCGCCCAATGGCGCGCGGCGCACTAAAGCAGATCATCCTGCCCTTCCGGTCACGATAGATCAGATCGTCGAAACCGCGCGGGCCTGCCACCTTGCAGGGGCGCAGGGCATTCATGTTCATGTGCGGGACGCGAATGGTCAGCATTCGCTGGATGCTGGATCGTATCTGGAAACGATCGCCGAGTTGCGCCGCATCGCGCCGGGGTTGGATGTTCAAATAACAACCGAAGCGGCCGGAGTATTTGACGTTCCCGCGCAGCTGGCCTGCTTGGAACAGGTGCGTCCAGACTGGGCCTCGATTTCGGTACGAGAGATTGCGCGCGACCTCAACCTTGCACCGCATGTCTATGCGCTCTGTGCTGATCAGGGAACGCGGGTTCAGCATATACTTTACGATGCAGAAGACGCGCGGCTGTTGGACCAGTGGCAGCAGGATGACATTGTTCGTAAGGATCAGACGGACCGGCTGTTTGTTCTGGGACGCTATAGCGAAGGTCAGCAATCTGTACCGGCAGATCTGGATGCCTTCCCGAAATGTCAAAACTATTGGATGGTCTGCGCGTTTGGCGCACAAGAACACGCCTGTCTGGCCGAAGCAGCGCGGCGCGGGGGTGATGTGCGCGTTGGATTTGAAAACAGCCTGACGGGGCCGGATGGCACGCCGTGGGCGGACAATGCCGCTTCGGTCGCGGCTTTGGTTGAACTGCTTGGAAAGGCCAGAACATGAGTCACGTATTCCCACGCCACACCAAATCGGACCTACCCATCGCAGCAGGTGGGGAAGGCTGCTATCTGATCGACGCCCAAGGCAAGCGGTACCTGGACTGCGGTGACGCGGCCGTGTCTTGCCTGGGGCATTCCAACCCCGCAGTGATTCGCGCCGTGCAGGATCAGGTGGAACAGATCGCCTTTGCCCACAGCGGTTTCATGACCTCTGAACCGGCTGAGGCGCTGGCGGATCTGTTGATCCAGCACGCGCCGGGCGATTTGGACCGGGTCTATTTTGTATCGGGCGGGTCTGAGGCAACCGAGGCGGCAATCAAACTGGCGCGTCAGTACTTTCTCGAGACCGGTCAGCCCGAGCGTCGGCATGTCATCGCGCGAAAACAAAGCTACCACGGCAACACGCTGGGCGCTTTGTCTGCCGGGGGCAACGCCTGGAGGCGTGCTCAGTTCGCACCGATGCTGATTGAGATGACGCATATTTCGGCTTGTTATGAATACGCCGAAAAACCTGAAAGTGAGGGTAGCTTTGACTATGGTCAGCGCGTTGCCAACGAGCTTGAGGCTGAAATACTACGCCTGGGTCCGGACACAGTTATGGCTTTCATGGCAGAACCCGTGGTCGGTGCAACCCTGGGCGCGGTTCCGGCTGTTGAGGGGTATTTCAAACGTATCCGGGAAATCTGCAACCAATACGGGGTGCTGTTGATCCTGGATGAGGTTATGTGCGGTATGGGGCGCACAGGCCATCTGTTTGCCTGCGATCATGACGATGTTGCGCCGGATATTCTGTGCATCGCCAAAGGTTTGGGGGCCGGGTATCAACCGATCGGAGCTATGCTTTGCACCGGGGCGATATATGATGCAATTCGGGATGGGTCAGGTTTTTTTCAACACGGGCACACCTATATCGGTCACCCGGTTGCTACGGCTGCTGCACTCGCGGTGGTCCGTGAACTGACGGAACGGGATTTGCCAGCCCGAGCCGGGGTCATGGGAGACAAAGTGCAATCAGCCCTTGAGGCTGCGTTTGGACAGCACCCGAATGTCGGCGATCTGCGTGGGCGTGGCCTTTTCCGCGGGATCGAGCTGGTGTCCGATCGGGGCACCAAAGCTCCGTTCGATCCGTCTTTGGGCATTGCCGGAAAGGTGAAGAAGGCTGCAATGGCTGAAGGCTTGATCTGTTATCCGATGGTGGGGACACGGGATGGACGTAACGGAGATCACATTCTTCTGGCACCACCTTTTATCATCGGAGACGCGCAGATTGACGAACTTGTCAGCAAATTGGAACGGGCGTTGAGCGCAGTTATCTAACGGCGGTAGAAACGAAAAGGCTCTCGCGGTACTTGCGAGAGCCTTAGATCTTTCAGCCGGTGTTTGGCCTATTTCTGAGGAAGTGGGCCGATCATCATGATCATCTGACGGCCTTCCATCTTTGGCATGTTTTCAATCTTGCCAAGGTCTTTGACGTCCTCAGCAACACGCTCCAGCAATTCGCGTCCCAAGTTCTGGTGCGCCATTTCGCGGCCACGGAAACGCAGGGTCACTTTGACCTTGTCGCCGTTTTCAAGGAACTTGAACACGTTCCGCATCTTTACGTCATAGTCATGGGTGTCGGTGTTGGGCCGGAACTTGACCTCTTTCACCTCGATGACTTTTTGCTTTTTACGGGCTTCGCTTTCGCGCTTTTGTTGTTCGTATTTGTATTTGCCGAAGTCCATGATCTTACAGACCGGTGGGTTCGCGTTGGGCGAAATCTCGACAAGGTCAAGACCGGCATCTGCAGCAAGTTGCATGGCTTTGGCGGGATGAACCACCCCGACGTTTTCACCTTCGGCACCAATTAGCCGAATTTCGGGGGCACGGATTCTGTCATTGACGCGCGGGCCGGTGTCACGTTGAGGCGGCGCGTTGTGAGGTCTGCGAGCTATGGGTTCATTCCTTTGATAATTGCAGAATTTCGAGCCCGGAATTTAAACCGGGCTGCGCCGCACTTCAAGCGGCATAAATACAGGTTGCAGTGAAAAAACTTGTTTTATCGGGTGTTTTTCGCGTTCGAAGCACCAAAGCTTCGAACGCAAATTGGTATTATCCGACAAAGGCTTTCTCGATCACGAATTCCTTTGGCTCGGAATTTGCGCCTTCGCGCAGACCAAACCCTTCAAGGATTTCCTTGATGTCCAGGTTGAAAGCCAAGGAACCGCAAACCATTGCGCGGTCGGTTTCAGGCTTGATGCCGCCTTCGATGCCCAAATCGGCAAACACGGTGCCGTCCTGCAGCAGGGTGGTGATACGGCCCATCTTGGGGCTGTCTTCCCGCGTGGTGGTTGGGTAATAGCGGATTTTGTCAGCGAACCCTTCGCCCATCAGCTCGGACAGCAATTCATCCTGACGGATGTTTTCGATCAGTTGGCGGCCATATTCCAGTTCCGCGACTTCGCGGCAGGTGTGGGTGATTATAACCTCGTTATAATCCTCATAGGTCTGCGGTTCACGCAGTAGCGAGGCAAATGGCGCGAAACCGGTGCCGGTGGCAAAGAACCACAGGCGTTTGCCAGGCAGCAGGGCGTCATGCACCAGTGTGCCAACCGGCTTGGGGCGTAAAATGATCTGATCGCCGGGTTTGATATGTTGCAGCTTCGAAGTCAGCGGGCCGTTCTGTACCTTGATGGAATAGAACTCCAACTCTTCATCCCAGGACGGCGACGCAATCGAATAGGCGCGCAGCAAAGGTTTTCCGTTGTCGCCCAGCAGGCCGATCATCACGAATTCACCCGAGCGGAATCGCAGCGAGGCAGGGCGCGACACCTTGAAAGAGAACAGGCTGTCAGTCCAGTGCTTCACCTCGGTGACAGTCTGGGCATCTGGCAGTACGGGGGCCTTAACGGCGGTTGCTTCACTCACGGATTTCATCTCTGTCATCATTTCACTGCCGGCCAGCTAAACCGACATCTCCGTTTAATCTTTGATCCAAGTCAGGAAAAGGGGACAGATTGCCCCCCTTGTATCACAAGCTTGTGCGTGCAGTCTTATCCGCGCAGGCGGGCCTGATAGTTATTATCTTGCCAATTGGCGCGGGCCAGCCATTGATCTTCGGGCTGTCGGTCCGCAAGCGCATGATCTATTTCAACCTCGTCGAACCCGCTGCGACGGGCCATGGCGTATTGGTCTGCCAGAACATGGCCTTTGGCGCGCAGGCGGCCTGTATACCCTTTCAGGCGTAGAACGCGTGCAATTGTAAAGCCGCGCCCATCCGCAGAGGAGGGGAAGTCCACACGCACCATCTTGGCGCTGCCCAAACGGTCAATCAGCTCATCCGGGTCGGTGTCCGAGGCCACATCAAGGGCCACTACGTCATTGGCGGCATCATCCAGGGTGACAAAGCCGTCGGTCCAGTCATCAGGCGAAAAGCCCTCATCCGTTACGATTACGTTCATGTTTTCTCTCCGATGCGGATCATTTTGCCATCGACAAAATGGATGCCACATTCTTCCTTGTTCTGATCGCGCCAACGTCCGGCGCGTGGGTCTTCGCCCTCTTTGACCGGCGAGGTGCAGGGCGCACATCCGATCGAAGGGTATCCTTTGGCCACCAGCGGGTGCCGGGGCAGATTGTTTTCGTCCATATAGGTGCGCACGTCTTCGGGTGCCCAATGGGCAAGCGGGTTGACTTTGATCCGGCCCGTGCCGTCTTCGACTTCAAAAAACTCGAGCGCGGCGCGTGTGCCCGACTGAAACCGCTTGCGTCCCGTGATCCAGCCACAATAGCCCGACAGGGCTTTTTGCAGTGGGAAGGTTTTGCGCAGGTTGCAGCAGGCATCTGTATCGCGTAGGCGCAGAGCACTGTAAGGGTCGTCTCGTTGAACGTCTTCTTCATCCGCACAAATGATCTTGACGTTCTTCAGGCCCAAACGCTCGCTGACCTCATGTTGGTATTCCAGCGTTTCAGTGAACAGCAACTGAGTGTCCACGAACAGCACCGGGGTCGCCTTGTCGACCACCGCTGCCATATGCAGCAAGACCACCGATTCCGCACCGAAGCTTGAGACAAGAGCAAGATCGTCGATTTCCTCGATGGCACCATGCATGACATCATGCGCAGAATGGTGGCGGAACCGGGCGTTCAGCGCTCCGACCTTTTCGGTCAGTTCGCTGCGGTCTTTGCCCAGTTCCGTCTGGATCAGATCAAGCGGCATTCGCCCGAGCCTCGGGGTAGAGGGCTGCCTTAAACGGAGCCATGCCAACTCGGCGATAGGTCTCCAGGAAAGTTTCTTCGGCGCTCTCCCGCTGGTTCAGATAGGTGTCGACGATGCGCTCTACGGCGGGCACGATTTCACTATAGGCAAAGCCCGGACCCGTGCGGTCGCCCACGGCCGCTGTCTCGGTGCCGTCGCCGCCCAGAGTGATCTGGTAGTTTTCAACGCCCGCGCGATCCAGCCCCAGAATGCCGATATGCCCCACGTGGTGGTGACCACATGCGTTGATGCAGCCCGAGATCTTGATCTTCAGGTGACCGATATCATGCTCCAGCTTCAGCTCGTCAAACCGGGTCGCGATTTCCTGCGCAACCGGGATCGATCGTGCCGTGGCCAGCGCGCAGTAATCCATGCCGGGGCAGGCGATTATGTCGCTGATCAGGCCGATATTGGCGGTGGCCAGTTCGTATTCCTTCAGCTTCGCGTGGATCGCAGGCAGATCCGATTTGTGAACATGCGGCAGGATCACGTTCTGCTCATGGCTGATACGCAGCTCGTCATACGCGAACTCTTCGGCCAGATCGGCCATTATGCGCATCTGCTCGGCCGTTGCATCGCCCGGCGTCGCGCCGTGCTTTTTGATCGAGATCGTGACAATCGCGTGGTCTGCGTTTTTGTGCGGCGCGATGTTGGTGTCGACCCACGAGCGGAAAACCGGATCGTTGGCGTAGGCGCTTTCAAAAGACGCAACCGAACCTTCGCGGAAGGCAGGTGCCGCAAAGTGATCCTTGATCTCTTCGAGAAGGTTCATGTCAGCACCCTTGAACTGCGGGCGGACCTGCAGGAAACGCTCGTTGACCTTGGCGCGGATGGCGTCGATGCCGTGCTCGTGCACGGTGATCTTGATGCGTGCCTTATATTTGTTGTCACGGCGGCCGATCTGGTTCCAGACGGACACAACGGATTCCAAATAGGCCAGCAGATCGTCAAAAGCGACGAAATCGGACAGTTCTTTGCCGATCATTGGCGTACGGCCCAGACCGCCACCAACAATCACACGGGCCCCCAGAACACCGCCACGCTCGACCAGTTGCAGGCCGATATCATGTGCCTTGATGACGGCACGGTCATTTTCCGAACCGGTAATGGCAATCTTGAACTTGCGCGGCATGAACTGGAATTCCGGGTGGTCGGTCGACCACTGGCGCAGAAGTTCTGCATAAGGGCGCGGGTCCGCAACTTCATCCGCGGCTGCGCCAGCAAAATGGTCGGCGGTCACATTGCGGATGGTGTTTCCCGAGGTTTGAATGGCGTGCATGCCAACTTCGGCCAGCGCGTCCAGCATATCCGGCACGTCGTTCAGCTTGGGCCAGTTGTACTGGATGTTCTGACGGGTGGTGAAGTGGCCATAGCCCTTGTCCCACTTTTCGGCCAACAGCGCCAGTTGGCGCATCTGCGCGCTGGACAGGGTGCCATAGGGGATGGCGACGCGCAGCATATAGGCGTGCAGTTGCAGATACAGGCCGTTCATCAGGCGCAGGGGTTTGAATTCGTCTTCGGTCAGCGAACCGTCAATGCGGCGCTCGACCTGCGCACGGAATTGCGCGTTGCGCTCTGCCAGAAACTCGTGGTCAAACTCGGAGTAGCGATACATGTCTAGCTGTCCTTGGTTGCAACCCCGAACCTTGGGGCCATAGAAGGGGAGAGAGAGGGCCTAAGTTCAGGCCCGGGGCTGCGGGGAAGTTTCCTGTTTGCCGTGGGCATAGTTGGACGGACCAGTCCGGCGGAAATCTTCCCGAAAATGTGTGGGCTCAGGGCCGTTTTCGCCTGCAACAGCGTCAGCCAGATATGCACCCACAATCTTGCTGGCCTGCCGGGCGGCGTCCAGCAGACGCACCTGTGCATGCGCTTCGTCAGTGATCAGTTCGGCATCAGACAGATCACGCGACCAGCGGTCATCTTCGGTTTGATAAATCACGTCGCCTTCCAGCAAATCATTTGCGGTGACGACTTTGGGGGTAAAAGCGCGGGCCATCAGGCAAGCTCCTTATTGAATTCGGTCACAGCCTGCGCCGCTTCTCGCGGGGCGAGGCCATAGAAAGTCAGGGCCGGGCCGTTCATTTCGGCGGCGGCCAGATCGGTGGGCAACTGGTCCAAAGTGGTGGCCAGAATGCGTTGGTCAGGGCGCGAGGCGTTCTCGATCAGGGTGACGGGTGTAGCGCGATCTGCACCGTGCATGATCAGGCGGCCTTGAATGAACCGGGCCGACTTCTTGCCCATGTAAATTGCAGCAACCGACCCTGAGCGCGCCAGAGCGGCCCAGTCGTGATCAGCAAAGCCTTTCATGTCGTGCCCGGTCAGAAACCGTACCGAAGAGTTGCGGCCCCGGCGTGTCAGGCTTTGCCCGATGCTTGCTACAGCCGCAGACGCAGCGGTAATTCCGGGAATGATCTGCCAGGAAATACCCGCAGACTGAACCGCTTCGATTTCTTCATCCAGCCGACCAAACACAGTGGGGTCCCCTGATTTCAGGCGCACCACGCGGTTACCCTTTTGGGCACAGTCCACCAAAAGCGCGTCGATATCGCTTTGCTTCCAGGACGGACCAAAACCGGCCTTGCCAACATCAACCAGCTCGGCGTGCTGGCCTGCCATGTCCAGAACAGGTGCGCTGATCAGGCGGTCATGCAAAACGATATCAGCCTGCTCAAACGCGGTGAGCGCCTTGAGCGTCAGCAGATCGGGATCGCCGGGGCCAGCGCCGACAAAGTCGACATGTCCTTTGGATCTGATTGTGAGCATGTCCTGCATTGGATCGTCTCGGGTGTAGTTTGACTTGATCAGCAATATAGGAAATATTCCCGTCAAAGCGCCATATGGGCGTCGAAATAAGAACATTAGTTCCGCATGCGTTGAAAAATGGAACGAAAACCTCGAATTGGAAGGAATACTGGAATGTCGGTTCGAATAGACGAAACGGATCGGAAAATTCTGGCCGAGCTGCAACGTGATGCGGGTCAGTCACTGGACGAAATTGCGGCCCGTGTGGGCAGTTCCAAGACCCCGGTCTGGAATCGAATCCGTAAGCTAAAAGGGGCAGGTATCATTGGGCAGCAAACGGTTTTGCTGGATGCCGAAGCGCTTGGGTTCGAGGCGACATTTTTTGTCTTGATCCGTACGTCGGAGCACGAGGCTGAATGGCAGCGCAAGTTTCTGAAAGCGTTGCGCGATCACCCCGAAGTGCAAGAGGCACACAGGTTGGCTGGCGACATCGACTACATCCTCAAGGTCAGGGTCAAGAATGCACGTGCCTATGACGTGTTCTATCAATCGCTTATCTCTGAAGTGCGGGTCCACAACGTGACGGCGCTTTTGTCGATGGAGGAAATAAAATCCACAACAATGCTGCCGTTGAACGCGTTGGTTGAAAAGGCATAAAAAGGCAAAGGCGTTAAAGCGGCCTCAGATTTGCACCAGAACCTGTTGCAAGCCATGAAAATGGTAACTTTCCGAATAGGCCGGAGGTGCGGCCAACCGCAAGTTCGGGCAGCTTTCGAACAGAATTGGCAGAGCGATGCGTATTTCCAACCGCGCCAAAGGCGCACCAACGCAGAAGTGGATCCCGCCACCAAAGCTGGTGTTCACATCGATGGACCGCGTGGCGCGGAAAGCGTTCGGTTCTTGCCAGACAACGGGGTCGCGGTTCGCGGCCCCCAGCAACAAAGCAACCTGATCGCCGCGCTTGAAGCTATGTCCAAAGGTCTCGACATCCTCGTAGGCACAGCGCGTAAACATGTGCAAGGGCGGGTCATAACGCAGGATTTCTTCGATGGTTGAGTCAATCTTGTCTGGTCGTAAGACGCTTGGGTCTGTTTGCGTTTCCAGTAAGGTTTTGACCCCATTCCCCAAGGAGTGTACCGTCGCTTCATGACCGGCATTCAACAGCAGAATACAGGTCGCGACCAACTCCTCGCGTGACAGTTTCTCGCCTTCTTCTTCTGCAACGATCAATCGTGTAATCAGATCGTCACGCGGGTCACGCCGCCTCTGGTCGATATAGTCTTCCAGAAACGTGGTGAATTCCTGCGCCGATTGTGTAGCCTTGTCTTCGGTGTCCCGCGTTCGATTGGCTTGGTACATTGCCACCATGTCGTGCGACCAGCGCAGCAAGTCCGGTGCCATTTCTTCGGGTACTCCCAGCAGACGACAGATCGTAATCACGGGGACCTGAGTGCAATAGGCATGCAAAAGGTCAAACGGCTCTTGTGGGAAGTCCCGGATCAGATCGTGACAAAGGGTTTCAATCGAAGGCTGCAATGCCGAAATCGCCCGCGAGGTAAAGGCCCGCATGACCAGCGCTCTCAGGCGGGTGTGTCTCGGCGGCTCGGCTTCAAGCAGCGAATGAGCTTCGACTGACAACCACGGGGCCAGATGGGCGGGGCCTTGCGTAGCACATTCGGGTGGAACTTCGCGTCCGAACCGACGATCTTTCAGCAAGGTGCGGACGGATCGGCAGGATACAGCGGCAACCATGCCGTAATCAGTCCAATAGAACAGATCTCCGGCTTGTCGGGCTGTGTCATAAAACGGATAGGGGTTCTGGACGAAATCCGGGTCCGTCGGGGATTGTGAGAGAGACTTCATGCGACGCACACTTGCCACGCGGCGCGTTGAATGCAAGACCCTGTATATGCACAGAGTTTGGGTCATCGCCGGTTTTCTGCTTGCCGTTGGGGTACTGTCCGGATTCGTCTGGTCCTATGGCTACCGTCAAGCTTTGTCTCAGCTGAGTGAAAAGGCCGAGGCCGATCTTGAACTGGCGGCTGACCGGCTGAGCACGCAAATGCAAGTGTATCAAGAACTTGCAGTGCTGATGGCGACCCATCCGATTCTGCATGAATTGGATCAACCAGCCGACATACGACAAGCTGAGGCAATGCTGCTGGACATTGCTGACAAAACAGCAGCAGTCAACATGATGTACCTGGACCGAAAAGGGCAGGTCTTGGTTTCAGCGCAACCGGTGTCTCAGCTTAACATGGCCGAACACCCCGCTTTCCGTCGTGCAATGCAGGGGGCCTTGGGCAGTGCGCATGAGGTTACGCCTGTCGGAGATGATCGGATCTACTCTTACGCTGCGCCTGCTTTTGGCCCATTTGGTCAGATCACAGGTGTACTGATGGTTGTTGCCGATGTTCAGGATGTGGAACAGACATGGCGTGGCAGTACCGAGGCGGTTTTCTTTGTTGATGCAGAAGGCGTTGTGTTCATTTCGAACAGGTCGGACCTGCTATTTTGGTCTCGCGAGGAAGGAGAGGCGGGGCTTACTCCGCCGAATGGCGCGACCGTTGATTTTGCATCAACGCGCGTTGGTGGGCACGAGCTGTGGCAATTGAACTGGGGGCGCTATCTGCCGCGCGATGCTTTGCACCTTACCCTCGAATTGCCAGTACTCGATATGACTGCCGAAGTATTGGTGGACGTAGCCCCAGCCCTGCAACTTGCGCGGCTTCAGGCAGCAGCAGTCGCAGCGATCTGTTTGGCATTTGGTGCAATGCTTTTTCTCGCGATGGAACGGCGGCGGACGCTAGCCGAAGCCAATGCGGTTCTGGAAAGCCGAGTGGCCAAACGGACCCTCGACCTGACGGTTGCAAACGACAGCTTACAAAAAGAAGTCGCGGAACGACAGGAAGCCGAAGCGGCCCTACGTCGCGCACAGGCGGATTTGGTTCAGGCCGGAAAGCTCAGCGCGCTTGGTCAGATGTCAGCAGGGATCAGTCACGAACTGAACCAGCCCCTGATGGCGATCCGGCAGTTTGCGGACAATGGCACAGCTTTCGTGGAACGCGGAAAACCTGAAAAAGCGGCCGAGAACTTGGGCCGTATTTCTGAAATGGCTGTGCGCATGGCGCGGATCATCAAGAACCTGCGCGCCTTTGCCCGCAATGAAAGCGAACCTATGGGGCGGGTTGATCTGGTGCGGGTTCTGAACACAGCCGTTGAACTGACCGAAGCCCGGCTGAACACGGAAAACGTCGCCATGGATTGGCAACCGCCAAACGCGCCTGTTTACGCTTGGGGTGGCGAGGTAAGGCTTGTGCAGGTGTTTGTGAACCTGATCAACAACGCCGCAGATGCGATGAGCCAGCAGGATGAACGCCTCATTCAAATTGTGATCAATAATGGCGAGAGGCTTTCGGTCACTGTGCGTGACATAGGCCCCGGTATCGAAAACACGGAAAAGCTGTTTGAGCCGTTCTACACCACTAAGGCCGTAGGCTCGTCCGAAGGTATGGGTCTGGGGCTTTCGATTTCTTACGGTCTGGTTCAGAGTTTCGGTGGAAACATTCGCGGGACCAACGCGCCCACTGGCGCGATGTTTACTGTGGAACTGGAATACTATCGGGAAGACGAGGCAGCATGACCCGAAAAGTTCTTTTGGTCGACGATGATGCAGCCGTACGCGAGGCTTTGGCACAAACGCTTGAGCTGGCGGATGTTCAACCAACAACGGCAGGCTCTTTTGTGGCAGCCAAGGACCATATCCGAGCGGACTTTCCTGGTGTCATCATCTCGGACATTCGTATGCCGGGTCGGGATGGATTCCATCTGTTGACCTACGCAAAAGAGGTCGATCCCGATCTTCCCGTTATTCTTCTGACCGGCGAAGGGGATATTCCCATGGCCGTTGATGCAATGGGTAAGGGCGCGTTCGACTTTCTGGAAAAACCCTGTGCCGCGTCCGATCTGCTGGATGTGCTGGAGCGTGCGTTCGCAGTCCGAGCCGAGGTTATCGAGCAGAGAGCAATGAGATCCGAACTGGAACGTGGAGACCCGGCCGCACGATTGCTGTTTGGCCTGTCGCCCCAGGCAGAGGCGTTGCGAGAAAGGGTTCGCGCCGTTGCGCCCACACAGGCCGAAGTTCTGGTGACTGGCCCTCCGGGCAGTGGCATCTCAAAAGTGGCTGAGGTTGTGCACCTGATGTCCTCAGTCGGGCAGGGGCCATTTGTGAAAAGACCGGCCTCGACGCTCAGCCCCGAAGATCTGGCCCGCAGTTGTGAGGATGCAGCGGGTGGGTCGTTGTTTCTTGATGAGGTTTCGGCCATGCCGCAGGCCACGCAATTTGCAGCGCTTGAACTGATCGAACAAGGGCCGGGTGGTCGGATCATTGCTGGCACCACCGCTGATCTGTCTGTCTTAAGCGCCGACGGCCGTTTCAATGCCGATCTTTTCTACAGACTGGACGTGATGCGTGTGCGTATTCCGTCGCTGGCAGAGCGGCCTGACGATATTCCCGTAATATTTCGTCACTATGTGGCTCAGGCAGCTGAACAGGCCGGAATTCCGGTTCCTGAAATCTCATCGGAACATCTGGCGGCGTTGATGGCCAGCGATTGGCCTGGGAATGCGCGGTCCCTTATGTCAGCCGCCATGCGCTTTGTTCTGGGGATGCCGGAAGAGGTCGCACAGGCCACAGATCTGGGCCTCAGTGAACAAATGGCGCGCGTTGAACGATCGCTGCTGATCGCGGCGTTAGGGCGTCATAATGGAAAGGCGTCAGATGCGGCAAAGGCGCTGAAGCTTCCGCGAAAGACCTTTTATGACAAGCTGGCGCGTTACCAAATTCGTCCCGAGGATTACCGCAGGTAATCCGACCAGCGAATGTACGCTGGGTAGTGATTCGCATGAATGATTCGAAAATTGTGCGGAAATCCGCACAAGCAGCATTTTTGGCTGTGCGGATTTTCGCACACAGAAGAATAGGTGATTCTGCTTTGTGTGTTTGATGCCATGTAAGGCTTTGTAAACGATTGATTTTAATGCTCAGCCGCGCGTTCAGAGGGAAAAGTTGTTTGGTTGCGGCCGAGTTGCTTCACTGCACGCCATACGGCGCCAACCCGGCGCTGATCGCTTGTTTCTTGGAAGTCTGGGAGGAAAACAGATGAAGATTTTGACAACAGCTGCAACGGCTCTGGCGCTGACGGTCACCGCAACTGCGGGCATGGCGGCCTGTGACGACGGTGAGATTGTTGTGAAGTTCGCGCATGTGACGAACACCGATAAACACCCCAAAGGTATCGCGGCCTCGCTGCTGGAACAGCGCGTCAACGACGAGATGAACGGCGTGATGTGTATGGAGGTCTATCCCAACTCGACCCTGTATAACGACGACAAGGTGCTTGAGGCGATGCTGCAAGGCGACGTTCAACTGGCTGCGCCGTCCTTGTCCAAGTTCGAGAAATTCACCAAGCAGTTCCGCCTGTTCGACCTGCCATTCATGTTCAAGAACATTGACGCGGTGGATGCGTTCCAGGCCTCGGCTGATGGTCAGGCGATGAAGGACAGCATGCAGCGCCGCGGCCTGCAGGGTCTGGCATTCTGGCACAACGGCATGAAGCAGATGTCTGCGAACAAGCCGCTGGAAGATCCGTCAGACGCAAACGGCCTGAAGTTCCGCGTGCAGTCCTCGGACGTGTTGGTTGCGCAGATGGAAGCGATCGGTGGCAGCCCGCAGAAAATGGCGTTCTCGGAAGTTTACGGCGCGCTGCAGCAGGGCGTTGTGGACGGGCAGGAAAACACCTGGTCGAACATCTATGGCAAGAAGTTCTTTGAGGTTCAGGACGGCATCACTGAGACCAACCACGGTATCATCGACTATCTGGTCGTGACCTCGGTTGACTGGTTGGACAGCCTGGACCCCGAAGTGCGTGATCAATTCCTGACCATTCTGGGCGAAGTCACCGAGACTCGGAACAAAGAAGCCTTTGCCGTGAACGAAGCGGCCAAAGCCTCGATCACGGACGCGGGGGGCATCATTCGTGAGCTTAACCCCGAACAGCGTCAGGCCTGGGTCGATGCGATGAAGCCGGTTTGGGACAAATTCGCCGGTGATGTGGGTCAGGACAAGATCGACGCCGCACAGGCCATCAACGCCGGTTTCTAAACCGGATCGAGGCCGCGCGTCAGGGGACTGGGGAGTAATCGACGCGCTGGCCGGGCGGGCTGACATAGCCCGCCCTCATACACTCTCTCATCATCAAAAAATGCGGGGACAGAAAGATGTCTGGTGCGAATTCCGGCCAAGGCGGGCTGGTCGACCATATCGAAGAAACCCTGATTGCGTTGCTGTTGGGCCTTATGACGGTCGTAACATTTGCCAACGTGATTGCACGGTTTGTTTTCAACTCAAATATCCTATGGGCTCTGGAACTGACGGTTTTCACCTTCGGCTGGCTGGTGCTTCTGGGTGCGTCTTATGCAGTGAAAAAACATGCGCATCTGGGTGTAGACGCCATCCTGAACATGCTGGCCCCAGCGCCGCGCCGTATTTTAGCTCTGATTGCGGTGGGCTGCTGTCTGGTTTTTTCGCTGCTTCTGCTGAAAGGCGCCTATGACTATTGGGCCGTCTTTGCCGATCTGCCGCCCACATCTGGGCGCTGGTTCCCTACGGGTTTCAATTTCGACGCCCGCAGTCAGAGCTTTTATGAGGTTGACGACATCCCGATGGTCGCTCCTTTGCGGTTCCTTGAGGACCTGATCAACTACGGCGAGTACTACGAAAAACTACCCAAGGTCGTACCGTATCTGGTTCTGCCGGTTTCGATGCTGTTGCTCGTGATCCGGTTCGCGCAGGTCGCTGTTCAAATTTGGCGGGGCGAAACCGACCGCCTTGTCGCCAGCCACGAAGTCGAGGACGAGATCGAAGAAGTCCGCGCTCAGCAAGGGATGCATGACTGATGGACGTTGTACTTTTATTCTCGATGGTCATCGGACTGCTGCTGATTGGTGTTCCGATTGCGGTTGCGCTTGGCCTTAGCTCGACCTTGTTCCTGCTGATCTATTCAGACAGCTCGTTGGCCTCGGTCGCAGGTACTTTGTTCGAGGCATTCGAGGGTCACTTTACCCTTCTGGCGATCCCGTTCTTCATTCTGGCCTCGTCTTTCATGACAACCGGCGGCGTGGCGCGGCGGATCATCCGATTCTCGATTGCCTGTGTGGGGCATTTGCCCGGCGGTTTGGCAATTGCGGGCGTGTTTGCCTGTATGCTGTTTGCCGCACTTTCGGGGTCGTCCCCGGCAACCGTTGTGGCCATCGGTTCGATCGTCATCGCCGGGATGCGGCAGGTGGGCTATTCCAAGGAATTTGCGGCTGGTGTGATCTGTAACGCGGGGACACTTGGCATCCTGATCCCACCCTCGATCGTGATGGTTGTGTACGCGGCAGCCGTTGAGGTGTCGGTCGGGCGGATGTTCCTGGCGGGTGTCATTCCGGGCCTGATGGCCGGTCTTATGCTGATGATCACAATTTACGTTATGGCCAAGGTCAAGAACCTGCCCAAAGGCGATTGGAAAGGGTGGGGAGAGGTCTTTACCTCGGCCCGCGAAGCCGGTTGGGGCCTGTTCCTGATCGTCATCATTCTTGGCGGCATCTACGGGGGTATATTTACCCCGACAGAAGCCGCTGCTGTTGCCGCTGTCTACGCGTTCTTTATCGCCAGCTTTGTCTACAAAGACATGGGGCCGCTCAGCACAGAAGAATGTCAATCCAACCTGTCATTGCTGAAGAAGCCATATGCGCTGGTGACGGCGTTCTTCCACCCGGACACGAAGCACACGCTGTTTGAGGCGGGTAAGCTGACGGTCACGCTGCTGTTCGTCATTGCCAACGCGCTGATCCTGAAGCACGTGCTGACAGATGAGCAAGTGCCCCAGCATATCGCAAGTGCCATGCTGTCGGCGGGTCTGGGGCCGGTCACTTTCCTGATCGTGGTGAACGTGATCCTGCTGATCGGCGGTCAGTTCATGGAACCCTCGGGTCTGCTGGTCATCGTGGCCCCGTTGGTGTTCCCGATTGCCATCGAACTGGGCATCGACCCGATCCATCTGGGCATCATCATGGTGGTGAACATGGAGATCGGGATGATCACGCCTCCGGTCGGGCTGAACCTGTTCGTGACTTCTGGCGTGGCCGGGATGCCGATGATGGGTGTTGTGAAGGCGGCGCTTCCTTTCCTGGCAGTCCTGTTCGTCTTCCTGATCATGGTGACGTACATACCGTGGATATCGACCTTCCTGCCCAACACCTTCATGGGACCGGAAATCATCACCAACTAGCGGGCCTGACCCGTATCGCCGGGCGGTTGCGACTGCCCGGCCTTTTCATGCCTTGAAACCGCCGCACGGGCGCTTATTTGAAAGGCAGAGGACGACCTCCCCAACACGGGTAGATCATGCGGGACGACCCGCTTTGACAAGAGGTCATCTCATGGCATGGATCATGCTGCTTATTGCTGGAATTCTTGAAGTTGTCTGGGCGGGTGCAATGAAGCAATCCGCCGGGTTCACGCGGCTTTTGCCGACCGCGATCATGGGAGTGTCCATGATCGGGTCTTTCGGTTTGTTGGCGCTGGCGATGCGTGAACTGCCGCTGAGCACCGCCTATACGATCTGGGTTGGTATCGGCGCGGTGGGGGCTTTTGTGGTGGGGGTTACCTTGCTGGGCGAGGCGGTGACGCCGCTTCGGGTTCTGGCAGCGCTGCTGATCATTGCCGGAATTGTCACCATGAAGCTGGCCTGATCCGTTGACGGTCGGGGCGTCATTGGGCAGGCTGCCGGTACACGCCCCAACCAAGGATTTTCCCCATGTTGACCGAGACCGACAGCCGCCTGCTGCGCATCGCCTTTGACGAGGCGAAAGCCGGGTATGATGAGGGCGGCTGTCCCATCGGCTCGGTCCTGGCCCGTGGGGGCGAGGTTGTGGCGCGCGGACGCAATCAAAGAGTTCAGGGCGGTGATCCGATTGCCCATGGCGAGATGGACGCCTTGCGCAAGGCCGGACGGCAGAAAACCTATCGCGACACGGTGCTGTATACGTCGCTGTCGCCCTGCATGATGTGTTCGGGCACCATCGTTCAATTCGGAATCCCGCGCGTCGTGATCGGTGACACGAAGAACTTTGGAGGCAACGAAGACTTCCTGCGCGAGCGCGGGGTCGAAGTGGTGATAGCCGACGACCCCGACTGCATCGCGCTGATGCAACGATTTATCGAAGAAAAACCAGAGCTTTGGGCCGAGGATATTGCCGAATAACGACCGAGGTCAGATGCTTTCCAGCGCCTGAATAATGCCCGAGAAATCCGCAGCCTTCAGACTGGCCCCACCGACCAAAGCGCCATCCACATTCGAGACAGCAAAGATGTCGGCCGCATTGCTGGGTTTGACGGACCCGCCGTAAAGAAGTCGTACTGACCGGCCCACGCCTTCGCCAAAACGACGTTCCAGCCGGGCGCGCATGAAGTCGTGAACCTCGCCGATCTCTTCCAGAGTGGGGACCTTTCCAGTGCCGATCGCCCAGATCGGCTCGTATGCGACGATCAGGTTTTCGCCGGTGGACTGATCCGGGATCGAGCCGGACATCTGCCCGCCGATAATGTCGAGCGTGTTGGCCGCCTCACGCTGTTCCAGACTTTCGCCGACGCAGATGACTGCCTTCAGGCCCGCATCCATTGCGGCGCGGGCTTTGGCGCGTACATCCTCGTCATGCTCTCCGTGATCCACGCGCCGTTCGGAATGGCCCAGAATGACCGAAGTCGCACCGGCATCCAGCAACATATCCGCGCTGATGTCGCCGGTATGAGCGCCAGAATGGCCTGAGTGACAGTCCTGTCCACCAACCGTAACCGCCGATTCTGCCACTGCATCAGCGGCGCGGTGAAGCAATGTCGCAGGGGGGCAGATCAGAATATCGACCGAGGCTTCAGAATAGCTTTGCGACAGCGATGCAAGCTCGCTCAGCGCCGAGCCGGTTCCGTTCATCTTCCAATTTCCAGCCGCCAGCTTGCGCCGCATATCGGTTTCTCCCTGCGTATTCGGTTGTTTAAATCACCGGATAACATCGTTGTCCTCGCCATACAATTCCGGTTACAAGCTCCACGGGTGATTGGCAGGAATGTCGCAAATTCTGGGAGAGCGCCATGATCGACAACCTCGACTTGAAAAAGCTGGACGCCCGAGACGCTTATGAGCTTTCCCGCCTGCGCCAAGCCGTTGGTCAGGTCGGGTTTTTGACCGTTTGCAACACGGGCCTGACGGCTGACCGCATCAACGACGTAATCGCTGCCTACCAGTGTTTCTTCCGTTTACCGGAACACCAGAAGCGTTTGGTGGACATGGCTGCAACGGGATCCAACCGAGGTTGGGGTACGTCACAGTCCGAACAGGTCGACCCAACAGTTAACCCAGACTTCAAGGAAGTGTTCGATTGCGGATACGAACTGCCGCTGGACAACCCCTACCGTGCAAAGAACCTAAGCGTGTACGCCCCAAATCAATGGCCCGAGCAACCCGTTGCTTTCCGTGAAATTGTACAGGCCTATTACGTCGATGCCTGTGGTGTAGCGATGCGTGTGCTGCGTGCGATTGCAGTGGCGCTGGGACGGGAAGCGGACAGTTTCGATCAGGCATTTGATACGCCAATGGCTCTGCTGCGCGGCAACTACTATCCAAAACGGCCCGCCTGGGCCGGAGAGCAGGATTTTGGTATTGGCGCGCATACAGACTATGGCTGCCTGACTTTGCTGGCCACAGACGGCGCTGCCGGGCTGGAAGTGCGGATGCCTGATGGGGCATGGGAAAAGGTTCAGGCCGAACCGGGCGTGTTTATCATCAACTTTGGTGAGATGCTGGAATTTTGGACAGCAGGGCAGGTGAAGGCGACCGAACACAGGGTTGTTGGCGGATCGCACGAGCGAATCTCGGTCCCAATGTTCTTCAACCCGTCTTTTGACACCAATGTCGCGCCACCTGGGTCAGGCCAAGTGATCTCGGCCGGTGATCATCTGACCAAACGGTTCAACGAAACCTATGTTCACCTGCAAACCAGTTAGGACTGCGACGCGAGGTTTGCGTCGAACTTTATTGATTCACCGCAGCCGCAGGAATCAACAACGTTCGGGTTCTTGAACTTGAAGCCTGCTTCCAACAGGGACACTTCGTAGTCGATCTCGGTTCCAAAAAGGAACATCTGCGCCATCGGTGCGATCATCACGCGCGCTCCGTCTTGCTCGACCACCTCATCATGCGGATCTGCCTGGTCTACATATTCCATGGTGTATTCCATGCCTGCACAGCCGCCTTTCTTGACGCCAATGCGCAAACCAGCATGCCCGCCCGAATTCATCAGGCGTGTAATCTGCTCTGCGGCTTTGGGCGTCATGGTCACAGCCTGTTTGCCGGGGATGCCGAACATGTAAATCTCCGTTGTCACGCGTCATTCCCAATTTAGGGCTCAAACGCCTCGGGCTCAAGGTCACGAGTGTTAAAGAGTGCCTTTTGGCTAAACCAACTTGGTATTGGCTTCCTCCTTGAAACCTTGCATTAAACAGGAAAGCGGGTTTAGCTTTGCTGGAATGGGTGCAACGTCCCGTGTTCCGGAATTCATTTTGCAGCAGAAAGATTATAAATATGAATGACTTGATCCGTTTTGTTAAGCTGGTTTTTCAAGGATCTACTCTTACTTTTCTGCTTACCAGTTTAACTGCAACCGGTGCGTTGGCTATCACAGATGCCGAGAGGCACCCGGTAAACTGTGCGACAGCGGCAGGTGATCTGCGCGCTATTCAGGCCGAAAAGGAACATGCCGAGACCAAGCAGCTTGAAAGCATCGCTTCGATCACGCCCGCCGGTGCTCTGCTGGGTCTGGTTACAGGAACCGAACACAAACACCTGCAAATGTTGTCTGGTGATTACATCAATGAACTGGATGCCCGTGCCGCAGAGATCAAAGCAACCTGCGATCTGGAGTAACTGTGTTCGCAGACATGTTAGTCGCGGGTATTTAGTTTACATAAAGCCCAGTTCCAGACGAGCTTCGTCCGACATCATCTCCATACCCCAGGGCGGCTCCCAGGTCAGTTCAACGTCAACTTCTTTGACGCCGGCTACGGGTTCAATCGCTTCCACGATCCATCCGGGCATATCACCGGCCACTGGGCATCCGGGCGCAGTCAGGGTCATGATCACCTTAACTGCGTTATCCGCAGTAATATCAATCGTGTAGATCAAGCCGAGGTCATAGATGTTGACCGGGATTTCAGGATCATAGACCGTGCGGCACGCCTCAACCACGGCGTCGTACAACGGGTGTTCAATTGTTGACGGCGCAATCAGCGGTGTGCCTTCAAACTGTTCGCTCGGGTGAGTCATCTTTGCCTCGGGTCAGTTGCCTGAGTGATTATATAGGGAATAGCCGTATCAGCGTCCAGTGGGGGCGTGGCGCTCAGACAAGCGCCACCGCGATTCAATCATTGATATCATGTTTGAAGGTTTTGACTTGACCATGCGGCAGCGCAAAGAGCTTGCGCAAGACAAGCCACGCGACAAGCGACAGCACCGCAAAGATCAACGCAAGGACGTGAGGCGACATTGTCAGACCCGGAATGATCAAGAGAAGACCCGTGATTGCTGCGCCAATTGCGAAACCAAGAAAGATGAATCCCGGCAGAACAATCTCGAGGATACCGAGCGCCAGTGCGGCCGCCAGCCAAATCCACCATGTCAGCCAGAAGGGGTCTGCCATCACTTTCCTCCTTTGAGCATTTTGAACGCATCGCCAAAGGCTTCAAGGGCGTTCGCTGGCACAACAATGGTCTGTTTGCCAGACCCGTTGCCCAGCGCATTAAGGGCTTCAACCTGCTTCAAAGCAACCTGATACTGGGCGGCCTCGATACCGTTGTCCTGAATGGCCTTGGCCACGACGCCCGTAGCATAGGCTTCAGCTTCAGCCTGAATGCGGCGGGCTTTGGCGGTTTGTTCAGCGGCATAAAGTTCAGCATCAGCGTGCAGTTCAACGGCGCGTTTCTGACCCTCGGCCTCGGTCACTTGCGCGCGGCGGGCACGTTCCGCGTTCAGCTGTTGCAGCATGGCATCGCGGGTCGCTTGATCCAGATTAACATCGAGAATCTCGGCGCGAGTCACTTCGATGCCCCAGTCATCGACTGCGGTTTCAACGCTTTCCTGGATGCGCGTGATCAATTGCGCGCGGTTCGACTGAACCTCGTCCAGATCCATCTTGCCGATTTCGGCGCGCACGATCCCGGCGACAGTGGTCGCAATCGCGCCGTCTACGTCGCGGATGCGGTAAACCGTCTTTTCCGGTTCAAGAATGCGATAGAAGACCGAGGTGTCGATCTGCACCAGCACGTTGTCCTTGGTAATTGCGTCCTGCGTCGCATTCGGCAGTTGGCGTTCCAAGATCGAGATTTTGTGGCGTGCAACATCCAGAAAAGGAACGATGAAATTGATTCCGGGGCCAAGCACCGAATGCAGTCGGCCAAACCGCTCAACCACGTATTTTTCGGACTGCGGTACAATCTTGATGCCTTTGAGAATAACGACAACCACCAGCACAGCTGCCAGCAGGTAAATGATGTTTGACGAAAGCAATCCGATAATCTGATCTTCGGTCATTCTGTCCTCTTATTATTGTGTACTATGGTATACATTTGGGGATTGAGTCGCCCGATTTCAACTCTGGTATGAGTGGGTTGGAGCGTTATGCAAATGCCTGAACGCGTGGGCGCGGCCCGGAATATTGTGGCTGTGACCGGTTTGCATCCCACGGCGTTTGCGGTATCGGGCGGGGATGAAACTGATTATCGACACAGATCCCGGCGTCGACGATGCAATGGCCATCGCGTATGCTGCCGCCGCGCCAGAAATTGACCTGATCGGTCTGACAACGGTTTTTGGCAACACTTATGTGCACCAATCCAGTCGCAACGCGCGGTTTTTGCTTCACAAGCTTGGGTTGGACTTGCCTGTGGCCGAAGGGGCTGCGGTGCCGCTGGGGGCGGACACGCACGCACCGTCGGAGCATGTTCATGGCCCCGAAGGTTTTGGTGATCTGACCGAAATCCCGGAGATTGGACAGAACCACGCGTTGCCAGCAGCCGAGTTTCTGGTTGAAATGGCCCGAGCCCATAAGGGCGAACTTGTGCTCTGCGCCGTGGGTCCCTTGACTAACATTGCAAAGGCAATGCGTCTGGACCCGGAATTTGCAGGCAATCTGCGCGAATTGGTGATCATGGGAGGCGCGGTCTACTGCCCTGGTAACATTACCCAATACGCAGAAGCCAATATCTATCACGACGCTCTTGCCGCTGAAGAGGTCTTTTCCGTCCCGGCCAACACTGTTCTGGTCGGATTGGACGTGACCTTGAAGACGCTTTACGAAACGGCGGACTTCGAAGCATTGGCACAAAAGTCACCCGATATGGGGGCGTTTCTGCGCGACATCTCTCGGTTCTATCTGAAGTTTTACAAAGAGATCGGGGGGCTGGAAGGCTGCGGCCTGCACGATTCAACAGCCGTGATTGCGTGTTCCCATCAAGCCCTGTTCGATATGGTTGAAACCGGGCTGCGGGTTGTCACCGAAGGCGATCAAATGGGGGCGACACAACCAGATCCTGAACGACCCGCGATCCGGGTGTGCCGCGATGTGGACGGGGCAGGGGTTGTACGTCTGTTCACGGACCGCGTGGTCTCGTTGCCCTGACGGGTTGCAAAGACGGAACGGATCGGGCAAAGCCTGCCCGGTTCGGCGATCCGAGGCGATGACATGACGCAGAAATTCTCATTTGAGCTTAAGGCAACAGACGGCAAGGCACGCACGGGTGTGATCAGCACGCCGCGAGGAGAGGTGCGGACGCCAGCCTTCATGCCTGTGGGCACAGCCGCGACGGTCAAAGCGATGATGCCCGAAAGTGTGCGCGCCACCGGGGCGGATATTCTGCTGGGCAACACCTATCACCTGATGCTGCGTCCAACAGCGGAACGGATTGATCGTTTGGGCGGGTTGCACAAGTTCATGAACTGGGACCGCCCCATTCTGACCGACTCGGGCGGGTTTCAGGTCATGTCTTTGGCAGGGCTGCGCAAGCTGACCGAAAAGGGCGTGACCTTCAAATCTCATATCGACGGATCAAAACACGAACTGACGCCCGAGCGGTCAATGGAGATTCAGCGCTTGCTGGGCTCGGACATTGTGATGTGCTTTGACGAATGCCCCGCGCTGCCTGCCGACCGGGATCGCATCGCCGAGTCCATGCGGTTGTCGATGCGATGGGCAGAACGGTCGCGTGACGCGTTTGGGGATCGTCCGGGTCACGCCCTGTTCGGCATTATGCAGGGCGGTTTGGAACAGGACCTGCGCGAAGAAAGCGCAGAAGCGTTGAAATCTATTGGTTTCGAAGGCTACGCGGTGGGCGGCCTGGCTGTGGGTGAGGGGCAGGAGGCCATGTTTGGCTGCCTCGATTACGCCCCCGATTTTCTGCCTGAAGACAAACCGCGTTACCTGATGGGTGTTGGTAAGCCAGACGATATCGTCGGCGCCGTCGCGCGTGGGATCGACATGATGGACTGTGTGTTGCCGTCGCGTTCGGGCCGCACGGGGCAAGTGTTCACACGTCGCGGTGTGGTCAATATCAAGAATGCCCGCCATGCGGATGACCCGCGTCCGCTGGATGAAAACTGCACATGTCCCGCTTGTTCCAACTATTCGCGCGCGTACCTGCACCATGTTTTCCGCGCCAATGAGATGATCTCGGGCATGTTGCTGACCTGGCACAACCTGCATTACTTCCAAGAGATCATGCAGGGGATGCGAGATGCGATTGCTGCGGGCACGTTTGTCGCCTGGCAGGCCGAGTTTCATGCGCAGCGTGCGCAAGGTGATATCGAACCCTTGTAACCTTCCCCTTCGGGTGACAATTGCGTGGCTTTCCGGTAGTCTAGTGCCACTTCAAGCAATGCCATTTTAGTCTGTGACCCGGAGAGTTTATGATGTTTCGCCTTATTCTCGGCGCAGCAATTTTCTGCGCGACACCTGCCATTTCAGATGTCTGGACCTTCGAAACTCCGTCCGAAAACATTCAGTGCTCGGTCGGGGAAAGTGCTTCGTCCTCGGATATACAATGTACGATCATAGAAAAATCCGGCCCACCTGCGATGCCACGCCCCGCGAATTGTCAATCCGACTGGGGGCATGATTTTCTGATGTTCGACACTGGCCAGGTAGAGATGTTGTGCCAGCCGCTGAATCGTAACAAAGACGGATATGACCGTGCGGAATATGGGGTCACTGGTCAGTTCGGAGGATTCACCTGCAGTTCTTCGACAAAAGGTCTGGAATGTCGCAACCAAGACGGTCACGGGTTTTTCCTGTCTCGCGCAGTACAGCGGGTGTTCTGACCTTTGAAGTGCACGTCGCCTATGCTTGTCGTGCTAATTTCGGTGGATATGTTCCTTGGACGTCTTGCAGTCCCGAAAACCTCGGTTCATGCTGAAACACGATACACGGCGGTAAGGTTGAAAAAGGGCGATGAGGCCCCACCTTTATCGTCCAAGACAGGAGATGGCCAAATGTTGCCTCGATGAGGGACACGTGCCGTCTTGCCAACGATAAGGATAGAGCATGCAAGAGCCTCTGAATTCCTCATACCCCGTCCTGCCGCTGCGCGACATTGTGGTGTTCCCGCATATGATTGTGCCGCTCTTTGTGGGCCGCGATAAATCGGTCCGCGCTTTGGAAGAGGTGATGCAGGATGACAAGCAAATTCTGTTGTCCAGCCAGATCGACCCCGGCGTTGATGATCCCGATGAAGAAGGGATTTATCGCGCAGGCGTTTTGGCCAATGTGCTGCAACTGCTGAAGCTGCCCGACGGCACCGTGAAGGTTCTGGTCGAAGGGCAGGCGCGTGTGCAGATCACTGAGTTTCTTGAAAACGAAGAGTTTTTCGAGGCTCGGGCAGAATATCTGACCGAAATCCCCGGCGACGTTACGACAACCGAAGCCCTGTTGCGTACCGTTGCGGATGAGTTTGAACGCTACGCCAAAGTGCGCAAGAACATCCCCGAAGAAGCGCTGGCGGCAGTGGGGGAAACCACCGAGCCTGCAAAGCTGGCCGACCTTGTGTCGGGCCACTTGGGCATCGAGGTCGAACAAAAGCAAGAGCTGCTGGAGACCCTCAGCGTCAGCGAACGGCTTGAGAAAGTCTATGGTCTGATGCAGGGCGAAATGTCGGTTCTGCAGGTCGAGAAAAAGATCAAGACCCGCGTCAAATCCCAGATGGAGAAGACACAGCGCGAATATTATCTGAATGAGCAGATGAAAGCCATTCAGAAGGAACTTGGCGATGGCGAAGACGGATCGAACGAAGTCGCTGAGCTGGAAGAGAAAATCGCCGAGACCAAACTATCCAAAGAAGCGCGTGAAAAGGCCGAAGGAGAGCTGAAAAAGCTCAAGAACATGTCGCCCATGTCGGCCGAGGCGACCGTTGTGCGCAACTATCTGGATTGGATTCTGTCTTTGCCGTGGGGCACCAAATCCCGCGTCAAAAAGGATCTTGGGCGCGCGCAGGACATTCTGGATGCCGATCACTATGGGCTTGAGAAGGTCAAGGAGCGCATCGTCGAGTATCTAGCAGTTCAGCAGCGTTCGAAAAAGCTGAAGGGCCCGATCTTGTGCCTTGTTGGCCCTCCGGGCGTGGGTAAGACCAGCTTGGGTAAATCGGTTGCAAAAGCCACGGGGCGCGAGTTCATTCGCATCTCGTTGGGCGGTGTGCGCGACGAATCCGAGATCAGGGGCCACCGTCGGACCTATATCGGTTCGATGCCGGGTAAGATCATCCAGGCGCTGAAAAAAGCGAAAACCACGAACCCGCTGATCTTGTTGGATGAAATCGACAAGATGGGTCAGGATTTCCGTGGTGATCCGGCCTCGGCAATGCTTGAGGTGCTGGATCCGGAACAGAACAACACTTTCATGGACCACTATTTGGAGGTCGAATATGACCTGTCCAACGTGATGTTCCTGACGACTTCAAACAGTTACAATATGCCAGGGCCTCTGCTGGACCGGATGGAGATCATTCCGCTGGCCGGTTACACCGAAGAGGAAAAGAGCGAGATCGCGAAACAGCACCTGATCGAAAAGCAGGTCAAGAACCATGGTCTGAAGGCCAAGGAATTTGAGCTGACCGATGAGGCGCTGCAGAAGATCATTCGCACTTATACCCGCGAAGCGGGTGTTCGTAACCTTGAACGTGAAATCGCCAAGGTGGCGCGGAAGTCGTTGACCAAGATCATCAAGAAAGAGGCGGAGTCGGTCACCGTAACACCAGACAATCTGGATGATTTCCTGGGTGTGCCAAAGTTCCGTTATGGTCTGGCTGAGCAGGACGATCAGATCGGTGTCGTGACCGGCCTGGCTTGGACGTCCGTGGGTGGCGATCTGCTGCATATCGAGGCGCTGAAACTGCCTGGTAAGGGGCGGATGAAGACCACAGGTAAGCTGGGCGATGTGATGAAGGAATCCATCGATGCGGCTTCGTCATATGTGCGGTCGATTTCACCTCAGATCGGGGTGAAACCGCCAAAGTTCGACACATTGGACATTCACGTTCATGTGCCGGATGGGGCGACGCCCAAAGACGGCCCTAGCGCTGGCCTGGCGATGGTGACATCGATCGTGTCTGTGCTGACCGGCATTCCGGTGCGCAAGGATATTGCCATGACCGGCGAAGTTTCGCTGCGCGGTAATGCAATGCCGATTGGCGGGCTGAAAGAAAAACTGCTGGCGGCTCTTCGTGGTGGCATCAAGACCGTTCTGATCCCGGAAGAGAATGAAAAGGATCTGGCGGACATCCCTGACAATGTGAAGGAAGGGTTGGAGATCATCCCTGTAAAGCACGTCTCGGAAGTTCTGAAGCAGGCGCTGGTGCGTAAGCCTGAGTCGATCGAGTGGGACGAAGCGGCAGAGGAAGCAGCCGCTGCGGCCGCCGCTTCGGCCAAATCTGCGGATGCTTCAGCCACAGCGCATTAAATTGCATAAATAGAAAACGGAAAAAGGCAGAGCAACGCTCTGCCTTTTTTACAGCCCGACAACGGGCAGCTTTGGATCAAGTATCTCTTCTTCCGCTATGTATTTCATGAATTTCTCGTCAGACAGCGCTGAACGTATCGCGAGGGCGAAGATGATCGCGGAAAACACGACACAAAGCAGAATATCCCACCCAAACGGGATCTGCTTCAAAGACCCGGTGCCGAATTGACCCAGAAATGAGATTAACCCGAGTCCGGCAAAATAAGGCATCAACCAAACGGCTTCGGTCAGGTCCATTTCATCAAGGCGCCCTCGGAACCGGATAAGCAGCAGAATTTTTCCAACGATAAGCGCGATCCCAAGGCGCCAGACAGTGTCCCAACCGCTCCAATAGACAATCAGGGTTGCAATGGCGAAGGCAGTCAACGCGACCAGACGCACCGCTGGGATGCGGATTGAACGGGGTTGGTCTGGCAGCAGATCCCGTAGGCAAACGACGGCGATTGGGCCAACTGCGAATGACAAAACAATAGCGGCACCGTTCAGGGCGATGACGGTAGTAAAGGGAACGGTCAAAAGGAACAGAGTCCCGATCAGAAAATTCAACGCCAAAGCCCATACCGGAACCCCAAACGAAGACAAGTTTTGCAAACGTTTTGGTAGAAAACCGTTTTGGGACAGGGCAAGGGCAATACGGGCATTCGACCCGGTTGCGACCAATCCGTTGCCAAAGGGGCCAACGACTGATCCGACATTCAGCAAGCTGATGAACCAGACCAACCCGACCGACATGATTACAGCGTCCAATGGGCCTTCGCCCCCAAAGCTCAGTTGCGACCAGCCATTAGCCAGCAAAGATGGATCCAGCGCGCCGATAAAAGCCACTTGGAGGCCAAGATAGATTGCGGCGCACATGATGATCGACAGGACGAGGGCGGTGGGGATTGCAAATTTCGGATTTCGCACTTCTCCCGCCATATCGACCACATGACGAAATCCTATGAACGAGAAAATGACACCGCCGGTCGAAACTGCAGCCATGATTCCCTGCAAGCCATAAGGTGCAAACCCATCCGGATGTGTAAAATTGTCAGCGTTGAAACGGTTGGAAATTAGTAGAACAGACAGAACGACCGGAATAGCGATCTTGGCCCACGTCAAAGCGGCATTCACATGTGTGAAAAACTTGACCCCAAGCGCGTTGACGGCAACGAAAAGTAGCATGAATACAAGGGCCGCAAATATACCCGCGCCTGTCAGGTCGCCTGTATCGGCGGCATGCAGCCAGGGCGCGTATGGCGCGAGGTATTTCAGCATCGCCTCCACTTCGATGGGGGCAGTGGTGTTGTAGCCAATCCAAGCCGTCCATCCCATGGCCATTGAAACGATATTGCCGTGTGAAAACTGCGGAACCCTGGCAATCCCACCCGGAATAGGCAGCATGGCTGAGATTTCTGCGAAAGTGATTGCCAAAATGAACATCGCAGCCGCGCCGATCACCCACGAGAGGATAGCCGCAGGTCCGGCATGCTGAACCGCCAGAAGGGGGCCGAACAACCAGCCCGAACCGATGATTCCTCCAACCGAAATAAAGGTTAGTCCGATCGGGCCGATGTCTCGCTTTAGCTCTGCCATAACGACCCCTGACTTTGCAATCGGCACACGGTTCGGCCGATGAAGCACGATAGTCGCCGAGGTCGCGCGCTGGCAAGCCCCTCAATTTCAAGCGTAATCTGCGAAAAGGAATGGTGGGTGATAAGAGATTTGAACTCCTGACATCTTCGATGTGAACGAAGCGCTCTACCACTGAGCTAATCACCCATGGGACGCGTTGTTATCTGTCCTGTGGTTCGGCTGCAAGCGAATTTGACGTGGGTCTGCGCGCGAAAATCTGCGGGTAAACAAAAATCTGGATTCTGACAAAAAACTTCAAAACGCCGCTTGACGCTGCCCGAGCGTAGCCATAATACACCCCAACGTTCAGCAATGAACGTGCAGCGGGCGGTTGTAGCTCAGTTGGTTAGAGTACCGGCCTGTCACGCCGGGGGTCGCGGGTTCGAGCCCCGTCAACCGCGCCATCGCTGCTTACCTTGGCCCAGGACAAGGGCCACGAAAATAGATGCGCGGTTGTAGCTCAGTTGGTTAGAGTACCGGCCTGTCACGCCGGGGGTCGCGGGTTCGAGCCCCGTCAACCGCGCCATTTTCCTCTTACTCTCAACCGATCGGCTTAAAAGCTTCGCAGCGAAGATCCCGATTAAGCAGCTGCGGTTTGATTTGCTCGGCTAAAACTCGTATGTTCACTAAATGTTCTAACTTTTCTGTTGGAGACTCAGGCAAGCTCGCCTATCTCTAAACCACTTGTTTCTTGGGGGCCGGAAATGGCTGAGCTGAAGAATATCGAGGTGCGCGGCGCGCGCGAGCATAACCTCAAAGGCATCGATGTTGATATCCCTCGGGATCAGCTGGTGGTGATCACCGGCTTGTCTGGTTCGGGCAAGTCCTCGCTGGCTTTTGATACCATCTATGCCGAAGGGCAGCGTCGCTATGTTGAAAGCCTGTCTGCCTATGCGCGGCAGTTCCTCGACATGATGGAAAAGCCCGATGTCGATCATATCAGCGGTCTGAGTCCGGCAATCTCCATTGAACAGAAGACAACGTCCAAGAACCCGCGTTCAACTGTTGGGACGGTTACGGAAATCTATGACTATATGCGCCTGCTGTTCGCACGCGCTGGAACCCCCTATAGCCCGGCGACCGGACAGCCGATCGAGGCGCAGCAGGTACAAGACATGGTCGACCGGATCATGACGATGGAGGAGGGCACGCGAGGTTACCTGCTGGCCCCCATCGTGCGAGATCGCAAGGGTGAGTACAAAAAAGAATTCCTGGAGTTGCGCAAGCAAGGCTTTCAGCGCGTCAAGGTCGATGGTGAGTTCTACGAACTGGATGAACCGCCGACGCTGGACAAGAAATTCCGCCACGACATCGATGTCGTGGTGGATCGACTGGTTGTCCGAGAGGGTATGGAGACCCGCTTGGCCGACAGCCTGCGCACAGCCTTGGATCTGGCTGACGGTATTGCGATTCTGGAAACTGCCCCGCGTGAGGGTGACCCAGAGCGGATCACCTTTAGCGAGAACTTTGCCTGCCCGGTCAGCGGGTTTACCATCCCCGAGATCGAACCGCGCCTGTTTTCCTTCAACGCGCCATTTGGGGCTTGCCCCGATTGTGATGGCTTGGGGGTCGAGTTGTTCTTTGACGAGCGGCTTGTGGTGCCCGATCAGTCGCTGAAACTCTATGACGGGGCCTTGGCGCCGTGGCGCAAGGGTAAGTCTCCGTATTTCCTTCAGACCATCGAAGCCATTGCGCGGCATTACGAGTTCGACAAGAACACACCATGGAAAGACCTGCCCCAGAAGGTGCAGCAGGTGTTCCTGCGCGGCTCTGGCGATGAAGAGATCCAGTTCCGCTATGACGAAGGCGGACGCGTTTATCAGGTGACGCGCAGTTTCGAAGGCGTGATCCCGAATATGGAGCGCCGCTATCGTGAAACTGACAGCGCTTGGATTCGCGAGGAATTTGAACGGTACCAGAACAACCGTCCATGCGGCACATGTGAGGGGTATCGCCTGCGGCCCGAGGCGCTGGCGGTCAAGATCGCGGGCCTGCATGTGGGGCAAGTGGTGCAGATGTCGATCCGGGAGGCTCTGGCCTGGATTGAGGACGCGCCGAACCATCTGAGCGCCCAGAAGAATGAAATCGCGCGCGCCATTTTGAAGGAGATTCGCGAACGACTTGGGTTTCTGAATAATGTTGGTTTGGAATACCTTACGCTTTCGCGTTCAAGTGGGACACTGTCGGGCGGGGAAAGCCAGCGTATTCGTTTGGCTAGCCAAATTGGCTCGGGTCTGACAGGAGTTCTTTACGTGTTGGACGAGCCTTCTATCGGCTTGCATCAGCGTGACAATGACCGGTTGCTGGGAACGCTCAAGAACCTGCGGGATCAGGGCAACACGGTAATTGTTGTAGAACATGACGAGGAGGCCATCCGAGAGGCCGATTATGTGTTCGACATTGGCCCCGGAGCGGGTGTGCACGGGGGGCAGGTCGTCAGTCACGGTACGCCGGCGGACATTACGGGTGATGCTGCCTCTATCACCGGGCAATATTTGGCCGGGACCCGGGAAATCGCGGTTCCGGCTGAACGGCGCGCGGGCAAGAAGCAGAAAGTGACTGTGGTGAAAGCCACTGGTAACAACCTCAAGAACGTCACGGCTGAATTTCCCTTGGCCAAATTTGTCTGTGTGACAGGGGTGTCTGGCGGCGGCAAGTCCACGCTGACGATTGAGACGTTGTTCAAAACCGCATCGATGCGCCTAAATGGTGCGCGACAGACTCCAGCGCCGTGTGAGACAATCAAGGGGCTTGAGCACTTGGACAAGGTTATCGATATCGACCAACGCCCGATCGGGCGAACTCCGCGTTCGAATCCAGCCACTTACACCGGGGCCTTCACGCCGATCAGAGACTGGTTTGCGGGTTTGCCCGAGGCGAAAGCGCGTGGGTACAAACCTGGTCGTTTCAGTTTCAACGTTAAGGGAGGCCGGTGCGAAGCCTGTCAGGGTGACGGTGTCATCAAGATCGAAATGCACTTTCTGCCTGATGTCTACGTTACCTGCGAGACGTGCAAAGGCGCGCGCTACAACCGCGAGACCCTTGAGATCAAGTTCAAGGGCAAGTCCATCGCTGATGTGCTTGATATGACGGTGGAAGACGCGCAGGAGTTCTTCAAGGCTGTGCCGTCGATCCGCGATAAGATGGACGCTTTGGCCCGCGTTGGGCTGGGCTATATCAAGGTCGGTCAGCAGGCCACCACGCTATCCGGTGGCGAGGCGCAACGCGTGAAGCTGTCCAAGGAATTGTCGAAACGGTCAACCGGGCGAACGCTCTATATCCTAGATGAACCGACCACGGGTTTGCATTTTGAAGACGTACGCAAGCTATTGGAAGTGCTGCATGAGTTGGTCGATCAGGGGAACACGGTTGTTGTGATCGAGCACAATCTGGACGTGGTGAAAACTGCAGATCACATCATCGACATTGGTCCCGAAGGCGGCGATGGCGGAGGTGAGATAGTGGCTACGGGCACACCCGAAGATGTCGCCACAGTCGAGCGCAGTCATACCGGTCGCTATCTGAAATCGATGTTAGACAACGCGCGCGTTGCTGCTGAATAGGCTTAGCGCCTTCAGATCAGTTCAGAATATCGGCAACCGCACCGATCAGGTTCAAGACTTTGCGTGTGTCTGGGTCGACCCGGTACACGTAGTCACCCGCGCGAATGTAGGAATAGTTTCGGTTCAGCCCATAACGGTACGGATTGTCTACCCATCGATAGTCGTTGCGGATGAAATCGCCGTTCCGATAGATCTTTTTTGCTTGCCCGGGAGGCACGCAAGGAATGGACTTCTTGGCTAAACCCGGTGGGCAATGCCCGTTTTTGTTTTTTGCCACGGCTGTAACAGGTACAAGCGTCATCGCCACAAGCATCGCTGTAGTCACCAGGTATCTTGTCATGTCACTTTCCCTTGCGAACAGGCTGAAGACGCCTCGGAACATGACTGGATAGATGGCCCCTTGCCGATTGTCTGTCAAATGGCTGGGCAAGAGGCCGCCGAATTGCCTATTCGCGCCCTCGTTTTTCAAAGCGTGGCAGCATCGCGCTGAAGTCGCGGCCCAATCCGTCTTCATTTTCAACAAATTGTTCATATAGCGAAGTCGCGACCTGACCCATCGGTGTATCCGCATCAGCGCTGTCTGCTGCTTGCTGGCTGAGACGCAGGTCCTTTAGCATGAGCTCGGCGGCGAATCCGGGCGTGTAGTCATTGTCAGCAGGGCTTTGCGGGCCAACGCCGGGGGCAGGGCAATAGGCATTCATCGTCCAGCTATAGCCTGACGATGTACTGACGACATCGAACATCTTTTGCCGGTCCAATCCCAGTTTGTCTGCCAGTGCAAAAGCCTCGCAGGTGGCAATCATGGTGACGCCAAGGATCATATTGTTGCAGATCTTGGCGGCTTGTCCGGCCCCGGCTTCGCCACAGTGAACCGCTTTTTGTCCCATGATCTCGAACAGCGGTGCAGCTTTGGCGAATGCGGCTTCCGATCCGCCGGCCATGAACGTTAACGTACCTGCCGCTGCACCGCCGATACCGCCGGAAACCGGCGCATCCACGGACAAAAGTCCGGCTCCCATAGCCTGATCCGCAACCGCACGCGCGCTGTCCACGTCAACCGTCGAGCAGTCGATTAACACAGCCCCTTTTGACATTGCGGGAATGACCTGATCCGCAACGGCCCTTAGAATAGCGCCGTTTGGCAGCATGGTGATGACCGCATCAGCACCCGCAACCGCGTCAGACGCCGTTTCGACCTGAGTGACACCTTCCACGGTGACGCCAGTCGTATCAAACCCCAGAATCTGATGCCCGGCTTTTGCCAGGTTGGCCGCCATGGGCGCGCCCATATTTCCCAGCCCAATGAAACCGATCTGCATCTTTTAGTCCTCCTCAAATGTCAGGGTATCCGCGCCCAGCGGTTGCAGCATTTTCGAAACGGCCGTCAAAGGGACGTTCATATCGGCAAACTGCCAGTTCGGGCTGCGGTCTTTATCGATGATTTGCGCGCGGATACCTTCCAGAAAGTCACCGTGTTCCATCGACCGGTGGGTGAAACGGTATTCCAACTCCAGGGCGCGCCGTATGGACAAAGCGGGGCCGCGCAGACGGTGCAGCATTTCAACCGTACAGGCCGTGGAAAGTGGGGCGTTTTTTCCCAGAGTCGCTAGGGTTTTCTGCGAAAAATCGTGGTCGCTGTTGCGCAGGCTCGTCACGATGTCGCCAAGTGTTTCGCCCGAGAAATGCTGATCAATGTCGGCCTGCAACTCGGCCAGTTCTCCGGCGGGTGGTGTTTCGGCATGTTGTGAAATCAGCCCTGCGTCGCCAGAGGCCTCAAGCATCTCAGTCAAATCGGACCAGTGTGATTGAGGGATGTAATGGTCCGCGAACCTTGCCAGAATTGCATCCGCAGGGCCCATTCGGAACCCAGTCGTTCCCAAAAACTCGCCCAACCGACCGGGGGCGAGGGCCAGCATAAGCGAGCCGCCCACATCCGGTACCAAACCAATCGAGCATTCTGGCATCGCGATTTTCGAGCTTTCCCCGACAACGCGATGGCTGCCATGGCACCCGATGCCGACACCGCCGCCCATGGTAAAGCCCTGAAGAAAGCTGATGACCGGCTTGGGATATTCGAAGATCATCGCATTCAGACGGTACTCGTCACGCCAGAATGTCTGCCCGTAGGCATAGTCGCCCTTGGTACCGGTTTCGTAGAGCTCGGCGATGTCTCCACCTGCGCAAAAGGCTTTTTCACCTTCGGCGTCCAGAATGATAAGGTCAACGGCATCGTCTTCGCGCCAGTTGCGCATCGCCGCGTCGATGGCCATGCACATCTCGTAGCTCATTGCGTTCAAAGCATGTTGGCGGGTCAGGGTGATGCGTCCGGCACGGCCTGTGGTGCGGATTTCAATGTCTGACATGTGGCCCTCAGCGGTTGGCAAGCATCTGACGCGATACGATCACGCGCATGATCTCATTTGTGCCTTCCAATATCTGATGCACCCGAAGATCGCGCACAAGCTTTTCAATGCCGTAGTCGGCAAGATAGCCATAACCACCATGCAGCTGCAGGCACTGATCCACCACCTTCGATCCGGTTTCGGTCACGAATTTTTTGGCCATGGCGCAGAACTTAGTGGCGTCGGGCGCGCCGTTATCTAGTTTCCAAGCGGCTTGACGCAGAAAGGTCCGTGCGGCTTGTAGTTCAATCTCCATATCCGCCAGGCGGAACTGAAGGGCCTGGAACTGGTCGATGGATTGGCCAAACGCCTTGCGTTCGGACATGTATTGCAACGTCATATCCAAACCGGTCTGCGCGGCACCAAGGGAACAGGCCGCGATGTTCAGTCGCCCGCCGTCGAGGCCCATCATGGCATATTTGAAACCGTCGCCTTCGGTGCCGACAAGATTGCCTGCCGGGATTTTGCAATCATCGAACTGCACCTGCGCGGTGGGCTGACTTTTCCAGCCCATTTTCTCTTCCAGTGCTCCAAAGCTAAGACCCGGAGTTCCGTCCTCGACATAAACGGTTGAAATACCCTTGGGGCCGTCCTGACCGGTGCGCACCATGCATACATAGGCATCGGAATACCCACCGCCCGAGATGAATGCCTTGGTGCCGTTCAACGTATAGCCTTCGTTCGTGCGTACGGCGCGTGTCTTCAAGGCCGCCGCGTCCGAGCCGGAACCGGGCTCGGTCAGGCAATAGCTCAGCACCGTGTTGAGGCTGAGAACATCGGGCATGATGCGTGCCTTGAGGTATTCATCCGCAAAATTGTCCAACATCTTGGCGCACATGTTGTGGATTGACAGGAATGCCGCGACCGAAGGGCAGGCCATCGACAACGCCTCGAATACCAAGGTGGCATCCAGGCGGGTCAGGTTCGAACCGCCGCTGTCCTCGGATACATACAAAGCCCCAAAGCCAAGCTCGCCGATCTGTGGCCACAAGGTTTTTGGAATGGTGCCATCGGATTCCCACTGCCGCGCAAAGGGTGCGATATTTTCCTGCCCAAACGAATATGCCATGTCGAAAATGGCTGTCTGTTCCTCGCTGAGTGCGAAATCCATGGCGTTCCCTCCCGTCGGCAATGAATTGAACGGTTGTTTATTTCCGAATTCTTACAGAAATTTTGCAGGTTCAACAATGGGGCGCAAAACGCTGGAGCAGTCTAGAGATCCGCGTGGAATTCCTCGATCAGATGGCGCACGACTGCTTGCCCGGGATCGTCCCCGCGCGCGACGGCCTCGGCGTGGACACGGCGTTGACGGGTGGCCGAAGTGCCGTTTTCGGCGATCTGCCGTAACCGCGCAAGTTCGGTCATCGTTCCAAGCGCTTCGGTGTCTTCCGCCAACAACCCCATAAGGTCGCCGATCAGTTCGGACATCGGCTTGACCGAGCGGTCGCCGAAGTCAATCAATCCTTCGCCCACGCCATAACGCTGCGCACGCCAACGGTTTTCTCCGATCAGGAAGCGATCATATTGCCGCCAACGCAGGTTGCGGTCTTTCAGTCGACACAACATTCGGGTCAGTGCCTGGACGAGTGCCGCCAGGGACAACGTGTGCTCCAGCCGGGGTTGCACGTCCATGATCCGGGTTTCAAGCGTAGGGAAACGATGCGACGGGCGCAGGTCCCACCATATCTTGGTCGTGTCCTCGATCACGCCCAGTTCGACGAGTATACCTGTGGTGCGTTCATACTCAGCCCAACTGCCAAAAACTGGGGGCAGGCCGGTTCGGGGAAGGTTGTCGAACACGGTCAAGCGATATGAGGATAGGCCGGTATCTTCGCCGTTCCAAAAGGGTGAGGATGTGGACAAGGCCAAAAGATGGGGCAAAAAGTAAGACAGCTGCGGCATCAGATCGGCGCGCAGGGCGGGGTCTTCGACCCCCACGTGTACATGCATCCCGCAGATCAGCATCCGACGTGCTACGCCACCTAACGCGTGTTGCAAGGCGTCATATCGTTCCTTGCGGGTGTGATGTTGATCTTTCCAATTGGCGAAGGGATGACAGGATACAGCGATCGGGGACAGATTGTATTCGGCAGCTCGTTTCGACACGCAGGATCGCAGGCGTTTGAGGTCTTCTCGCGCCGAGGCTATGGTTGTGTGCGGGCGCGTGCCGACTTCAATCTGACATTGCAGGAACTCGGGGCTGACCTGACCTTCGAAATCATTCTGGCAGGCCTCCATCAGCGCTCCGGGGGCCTCTGACAATTGCAGGCTGTCGCGATCCACCAGAAGATACTCTTCTTCAATGCCCAGTGTGAATTCTTGCTGCATGGAGCCCCCTTTGGCTGTCGTAAGTTTCAGTGAATACGGAAATTTGCCTTTTGCCAAGGGTTTGCCCGGCTTGTCCTTGCACTGGTACGGGCGGCAATTGTAAGGAACGGATCAGCACAGAACGTGGAGCCAACGCCGTGAAACCCAGAAAATTCCCAAAGATCAACGCAGCCTTGGATGAGTTGGGAGTGAAACTGGTTGATACAGTCACGGATCAAGATGAACGTGCGAGGCTTGAGTCGTTTGAGGCCGCCGGGGGGTTGACGCGTCCGGCCTATGCCTTGTCACCAGGCATGGAAGGGTTCGACATCTCGCAATTGGTGGCGGAATATAACCGTCACAAGGCGGATTTACAGGCGTTAAAAGACCCTGCGCGTACTCAGACCGGCTATCGCACGGGTAACGGTTATTACGACAGCCCGGATGCGGATGCCCTGTATCTGATGATCCGCCGCTTTCAGCCCAAACGCGTGATCGAGGTGGGGTGCGGGAACTCAACCCGCGTGACCCGGCAAGCGATTATTGACGGCGGGTTGGACACCACGATCACTGCCATTGACCCATACCCTCGTGCCGACATTGCCCATGTCGTGGACCACTTCGAACAAAAACGTCTTGAAGAAGTTGACCCATCGCTTTTTGCCGAGCTTGAAGCCGGAGATGTTCTGTTCATCGATTCAAGCCACGTTGTGCGGATGAGCAATGACGTCGCCCATCTGTTCTGCCGCATCATTCCAGCGCTGAAACCCGGTGTGGTCATTCATGTACACGATGTTTTTCTGCCCTACGAATATCCCAAGCGTTTCTTCTATGATTGTCCGGGCTGGGGCGAGCAGTACATGCTGCACGCATTGTTACAATCTGGTTCGTATTCAATGCTTTGGCCGGGTTATTACCTGCAACAAGACCGCCCTGATGCGGTCGCTGCGTTGCCTTTTCTAACAGAAGGGCGCGCGCAGAGCATTTGGGTTCAGCGCAAAGAAAATTGATCTCAGAGTGATCCAGTGCGGCAAAAGGTCCGTAACCCTTTCCATAACACGCTGGAGAGGAGAAGACAGCTATGTTCCGTCGCACATTCATGGGCGCAGCCGCCGCACTTGCATTTGCCATGCCGCTGAAGGCGCAAGCCGCAGACATCGTCGACACTGCCGTTGCTGCAGGTTCGTTTAACACCCTGGTCGCTGCCGTTCAGGCTGCGGGTCTGGTAGATACCCTGAAAGGCGATGGCCCGTTCACCGTCTTTGCCCCGACGGATGAAGCATTTGCTGCTCTGCCCGAAGGCACCGTTGAGTCACTTCTGCTGCCCGAGAACAAGGATCAGCTTGTGTCGATCCTGACTTATCATGTGGTTCCGGCCAAAGTCATGTCTGGTGACATCGCTGGCAAACGCGCCAAGGTTTTGACCGTTCAGGGCGAACGCTTGAGCGTAAATGCGAAAAATGGCGTAAAAGTAAACGATGCCAAAGTGGTACAGGCTGACATCGAAGCCAGCAATGGCGTCATTCATGTGGTCGATGCAGTGATCCTGCCGGAATAATCTGCACCCAGAAGATACCAAAGCCCCGGCGATTGTCCGGGGCTTTTGCGTTTTACGATCAGCAAATCAGACCAGACGCACCTGAGTCCCAATCTGAACAAGCGGATACAATTCTTCCACGTGTTGATTGTAGAGTCCGATACAGCCGGACGAGCTCTGACGGCCAATTTTGCGCGTGTCATGGGTTCCGTGAACAAGGTAGGCTGGCCAGCCCAGATACATGGCGCGGGTGCCCAATGGGTTTCCGGGGTCGCCACCTTCCATCCGAACCGGCAATGACGGATCCCGCTCGCGCATGGAAGCAGTCGGCGTCCAGCTTGGGAATTCGGTTTTGCGTACGACTTTTGTGTAACCGCGTTTGGTGAGTTCCTCACTCATCGGAACCGAACTTGGGTAAAGCTTATACGTTCCGTCCGGGCTCCAATAATGCACGGCGCGGCTTGTGATATCGGCCAGCAGGCAGCCAACACCAAGCTCATCAAAGTGATCCTGCCAGTTCTGTTGCGAGAACGAGGACACGTTGCGGCGCACTGGCAATTGCGTGCTGATGGCGTCTTCTGTTTCTGGGAAAGCATCTGTGCTTTGTGCCCGAACAAGGGCAGGGGTTGCCACCAATGATGCTGCGCCCAACAGGGCGGAACGACGGGTCATACGGGAATGGGACAAGACTGCCTCCGATAATTTCACTGCTCGGTACACACTTCCCGACAAAATATTTTGCTTTGATGAGTTTTTCCAGAGTATCAAAGCTGAATTTCTCGTGAGATTGGCACGTGAGCCTGCTTATCGGCGGAAAAATGCAAAACCCGGCCCAAGATAAGGCCGGGTTTGTCAGCGTAATGATCGTTCCAATCAGTCCATGGCTTTAAAGTTGAACTCGCCACCTTCTTTGATGCCCGACGGCCAGCGCGAGGTCACGGTTTTGGTTCGGGTGTAGAATTTGAAGCTGTCAGGGCCGTGCTGGTTCAAGTCACCAAACATCGATTTCTTCCAGCCACCAAAGGTGTGATAGGCCAGCGGAACCGGGATCGGCACGTTGATGCCAACCATGCCGATATTGATCCGGCTGGCAAAATCACGCGCGGTGTCACCGTCACGGGTGAAAATCGCGGTTCCGTTGCCATATTCATGGTCCATCGCCAGCTTCAGCGCCTCTTCATACGAACCGGCGCGTACGGTGGACAGGACCGGGCCAAAGATTTCCTGTTTGTAGATGTCCATGTCCGGGGTGACATGGTCGAAGAGGTGGGGGCCAACAAAAAAGCCATCTTCATAGCCCTGCAGGCTGAAGTCACGGTTGTCGACAACCAGCTTGGCGCCTTGCTCAACACCCGAGTTGATCAGACCTAGGATGCGTTCTTTTGCGGCCCCGGTGACGACCGGACCCATATCGACATCATCACCGGCCGTGTAAGGGCCGACTTTCAGCTTTTCGACACGCGGGATCAGCTTTTCGATCAGCTTGTCCGCAGTTTCTTCACCAACGGGAACCGCGACCGAGATTGCCATGCAGCGTTCGCCTGCCGCTCCAAATCCGGCACCAACTAGAGCGTCAGCCGCCTGATCTAAGTCAGCGTCGGGCATGACGATCATGTGGTTCTTGGCACCGCCAAAACACTGGGCGCGTTTGCCGTTGGCGGTTGCGCGGCTGTAGATATATTGCGCAATCGGGGTAGAACCCACAAAGCTGACACCCTGGATGATTTCGCTGTCGAGGATCGTATCAACGGCTTCTTTGTCACCGTTCACGACCTGGAACACACCTTTGGGCAGACCGGCTTCGATGAAGAGTTCAGCCAGCATCAGCGGAACCGACGGGTCACGCTCGGACGGTTTCAGGACCACGGCGTTCCCACAAGCCAGCGCCGGTCCAACATGCCAAAGCGGCATCATGGCGGGGAAGTTGAAGGGCATGATCGAACCCACGACACCCAAAGGCTGGCGCATCGAATACATGTCTATGCCGGGGCCTGCGCTGTCGGTGAACTCGCCCTTAAGCATCTGTGGCGCGCCGATGCAGTATTCAATCACTTCCAGACCACGCTGCAAGTCGCCTTTGGCATCGGGGATGGTTTTACCATGCTCGCGGCTTAGCGCTTCGGCCAGCTTGTCCATGTCGCGGTTCATCAAGCCAACCATGGCCATCATGACGCGCGCACGTTTCTGCGGGTTGGTTGCGCCCCATGCGGGCTGGGCCGCTGCTGCCGCTTCAATTGCTGCCGTGGTTTCTGCCGCGCTGGCCATTGGGCATTTGTATTGAACTTCGCCCGTCGCCGGGTTGTAAACGTCGTCGAAACGACCGGATGTACCGGCGACCATTTCGCCGTTCAGGAAATGGGTCAGATCTTGCATCAATAGCTCCTCCGATAGATTTGCGCGCAGAATAGGCTTGCAGAAATCCCGCGAACAGAGGCAATGTCTCAAAGGAGTTTTGCAAAAATGCAAAAGAGTGTGAGATGACCCCAAACTGGGACGATATGCGGATTTTTCTGGCCGTGGCACGCGAAGAAAGCTTGTCTTCTGCTGGTCGTATCCTGAAAATTGATCCTGCCACTGTCGGGCGTCGTGTTGCGCGGCTCGAATCCACTTTGGATTCTTCGTTGTTTACCAAGTCCCAGCAAGGCTATGTTCTGACACCGGCTGGGCAACGTCTTTTAGAGCACGGGCTACACGCCGAAGAGGCGATGCGTGCCGCTGCCGGAGCTGTCACCGGACCGACCAAATCACTCAGCGGACAAATCAGGATCGGCGCACCGGATGGCAGCGCCAATTACCTGCTGCCGCAGGTCTGCGCAAAAATCAGCGATGCGAACCCTGATCTGGACATTCAGATTCTTGCACTTCCGCGGGTAATCAACTTGTCCCGGCGCGAGGCGGACATGGCTGTGACAGTCAGTGCGCCAACAGCCGGCCAACTGCGTGTGAAAAAGATCAGCGACTATAAACTGCATATGGTTGCGACCGAAAACTATCTGCACCGACATGGTCCGATCCGCTCTGTCACAGACCTGAAAGGGCACAGGTTGATCGGCTATATCCCCGACATGATCTTCGACCGCGAGCTGGATTACCTGAACGACATTGGTATTGACCGTGTCGCGCTTGCATCGAACTCGGTCTCGGTCCAATTGCGGCAGGTCACGCTGGGAACCGGGGTCTGCGTGGCCCATGATTTCACGCTACCCTTCCATCCCGATCTGCGGAAAATCCTGACGGATCAAGTGAGTTTGACGCGCAGTTTCTATCTTGTGCGGCATGAAGGTGACCAACGCAACGAACGGTTGAACCGCTTTGCCGAAGCTCTGACGCGCGGCATTCGCGAGGAAGTGCTTCGTTTGGAAGCAGTGGCCGACGCTTGACAGGTCGCGACAATCGCGCAACGCTTTGGAATAAGTGTGATTATTTCCGGAGGTATTCTTCATGCTAGTACAGGCCATCCTGAAGTCTAAGGCGACCGATGGTGTCGTGACCGTGGCGTCGACAGCGACTGTCTCAGAGGCCTCGAAGATTCTTGCGGAGAAGCGTATCGGTACAGTCGTGGTTTCCGACGATGGTGGCGAAACCGCTGCAGGTATATTGTCGGAACGTGACATCGTTCGAGAATTGGCGGCCAGCGGCAGTGGCTGTCTGAACCAGCCAGTAAAGTCTTACATGACGCAGGACCTTGTGACAGCGACGCGTCAGACCACAGTTGAGGACATCATGTCACAAATGACGGAAGGGCGTTTCCGCCATATGCCGGTTGTTGAAGATGGCAAACTTGTTGGCATCGTAACGTTGGGCGATGTGGTGAAGGCCCAGCTTTCCGAATTGGCCATGGAAAAAGACGCTTTGGAAAGCATGATAATGGGCCACTAGCGGCCAGAGCTGCCAAAGCAATCACTTGCACCTGCAGCAAAGTTGTGTTTGCTTGCGCAGAAATTTTGTTGCGCAGGAGGGCGTGATGCGGGTTGGATTGTATCCTGGAACCTTTGATCCCATCACAATGGGCCACATCGATATCATTCGTCGGGCGGCAGCTTTGGTCGACAAGCTGGTCATTGGTGTTGCCATCAACCGGGATAAAGGACCTTTGTTCTCGTTAGAAGAGCGCGTGGCCATGATTGAAGCCGAATGTTCCCAGCTTTCTGAACAGACCGGGACCGAGATTGTCGCGCATCCGTTTGAAAACCTGCTGATCGATTGCGCGCGGGATGTCGGGGCGCAGATCATTGTGCGTGGCTTGCGCGCTGTTGCCGACTTTGAGTACGAATTTCAGATGGTTGGAATGAACCGTGCATTGGACGATTCAATCGAGACCGTCTTTTTGATGGCAGAAGCGCGCCATCAGGCAATTGCCTCGAAACTGGTCAAGGAAATCGCCCGATTGAATGGGGACGTGTCGAAGTTCGTCACGCCCCGCGTCAACGCCGCGCTGAAAGAACGGTTAGGCTAGGGCGCCCATTGCGGCGGCTGTGTCCAACATCCGGTTCGAGAAGCCCCATTCATTGTCATACCAGGCCAGTACGCGAACAAGTGTGCCATCGGTGACTTTGGTTTCGGCCAGCGACACGGTCGAGCTGTGCGGGTCGTGATTGAAGTCAACGGAAACCAGCGGCCGGTTTTCAGCAGCCAATACGCCGGGGATTTTTGCTGCGGCATCGATGAACAGCTGATTTACCTCTTCTTCGGTGGTTGGGCGGGATACTTCAGCCACCAAGTCAACGACTGAAACGTTCGGGGTAGGGACGCGGATTGCCTGACCCGTCAGTTTGCCTTGCAGTTGCGGCAGCACCAAGCCAACGGCGGCAGCCGCGCCGGTTGTGGTGGGGATCATCGACAACGCCGCGGCGCGTGACAGGTAAGGGTCTTTTCCAACTAAGTCATGTACGGGCTGGCTGGCCGTATAGGCGTGGACAGTCGTCATATTACCATGCTTGATGCCAAGCCCCGCATCCAGGGCAGCAGCGACCGGCGAAAGGCAGTTGGTGGTGCAGGATGCGTTCGACACGACCAGGTCTTCGGCGGTCAGTTCGTGATCATTTACACCAAACACGACGGTCTTGATGTTGCCATCACCGCGGGCCGGGGCCGAGATCAGAACCTTTTTCGAGCCGTTTTTGAAGTGACGCTCAGCGGCCTCTCGCGTACGGAAAACACCGGTGCATTCCAGAACGACATCAATATCCGACCAAGGTAGGTCTTCGGGGTTGCGTTCGCTGGTCAGGCGGATCGGCCCACGACCAACGTCCAAACCTGCGTCGCTGAGTGTAACCGGGTTGGCGTAGCGACCATGCACGCTGTCGAACTCAAACAGATGTGCGTTCATGTCAGGTTTGCCCAGATCGTTGATCGCCACGATTTCAACGTCTGTGCGACCGCTTTCCATCACTGCGCGCAGAACCCCGCGCCCAATCCGTCCAAATCCGTTGATGGCAAGTTTCAGGGTCATGGTCTGCTCCGTCGGAAAACCTATATCAGATTAGTTAGCGCTAACAACTCCAGATCAACGAAAGAGTCAAGAGAAACCTCGATCAGCGCCAGAAGGCGAGCCAGTCCAAAAATTCGTAGAGCTTCTTGGCAAGGAACAGCAGGTGGTCGCCGCCGTACAGGGTCATATCCAGCATTGCGCCCCCAAGCAGTAGGATGCCGAGCCAGATGGCGATAAGATTGGTCATGGCCGTTCCGAACAAAAATGCCCGCCCAGATAACCTGAGCGGGCATTAAGGTACAAGCGAAGTCCGAATGGTCAGTTAAGACGCCCCATCGCCACGGCCACGTCGGCCATACGGACTGAGAAGCCCCATTCGTTGTCATACCAGGCCAGAACACGGACCAGGCGATTGTCTACAACGCGGGTCTGATCCGGTGCGAAGATAGAGCTTTCTTCGGTGTGGTTGAAATCTGTTGAGACCAGCGGTGCGGGCTCAAAACCTAGTACGCGCTGCATTGGGCCTTTGGCAGCTTCTTCGACGATAGCGTTGACTTCCTCGACGGTTACATCGCGCGCGGCACGGAAGGTCAGGTCTACAGCAGAGACATTCGGAGTGGGGACGCGGATCGCGGACCCGTCCAGACGGCCTTTGAGGTTCGGCAGAACTTCGCCCAACGCCTTGGCGGCTCCGGTCGACGTCGGGATCATCGACATAGCTGCGGCACGGGCGCGGTACAGGTCGCTGTGGCGACGGTCCAGTGTCGGCTGGTCGCCGGTATAGGCGTGGATGGTGGTCATAATGCCGTTTTCAATACCGACGCCTTCGTCAAGTACCTTGGCCAACGGGGCCAGGCAGTTGGTGGTGCAAGAGCCGTTCGATACCATGTTGTCATTGGCGGTCAGCGTATTGTGGTTCACGCCGAAGACGATGGTCTTGTCGACATTCTTGCCCGGAGCGGACAGCAGAACCTTTCCGGCACCGCGCTCAAGGTGGGTTTTCGCCTTTGTGCCGTCGTTGAACTTGCCTGTGCATTCCAGAACGACGTCGCAGCCTTCCCAGTCCAGCTCGTTCATGTCGTAGGTCGAGAACATCTGCATCGGGCCGCGACCCAGATCCATCGTGTTTCCGTCAATGGAGACTTCGCGCGGGAAACGCCCGTGAACACTGTCGTATTTCAAAAGGTGCGCCGAGGTTTCCAATGGGCCGGTGGCGTTGACTTTGATCACTTCGATGTCGTTACGCCCCGAAGCGGCGATGTGCGACAGGGTGCAGCGGCCAATGCGGCCAAAACCATTGATACCGACCTTGATGGTCATATGACGTCTCCAGATGCGCTTGCTTTGTGGGCCATATAGCGGCGAAATGGGAATCTCAAAAGGGCAAAAACGGCATATTTTTAAGGTGTTAGCGCAAACCTGCGCCGATTGCGCTAACGCTTGCGCTAGCTGAGAGATCAGGTAGGGTCCCGATGCGGCAGATGGCAGGAAAGGACACGCGATGAGCGGACTGTTGGCCCTTTTGGACGATGTGGCGGGAATTGCCAAAGTGGCGGCGGCTTCGGTCGACGACGTGGTTGCGGCGGCAGGTAAGGCCGGGGCCAAGACTGCCGGGGTGATCATCGACGACGCGGCGGTCACGCCCAAATATGTTCAGGGGTTTGCGCCTGCGCGAGAGTTGCCGATCATCTGGCGCATTGCGCGCGGGTCGATTTTCAACAAGATCATATTGCTGCTGCCGGTGGCGCTGCTACTGGCCAACTTCGCGCCGTGGCTGATCACACCATTACTCATGATTGGAGGGTCTTACCTTTGTTTTGAAGGGGCCGAAAAGATATTCCACGTCTTGTTCCCGCACGGCAGCCACGCCATTGAACAGGACATGGATGTCCGTGACCCCGGTCACCTCGAGGAACAAAAGGTCAAAGGCGCGATCAAGACGGACTTTATCTTGTCGGCCGAGATCATGACGATTGCTTTGGCGGCGATCGAAGCGCCGAACCTGTGGATGCAGGCGGCGACTCTGGCCGTTGTTGGGATCGGGGTGACGGTGGCTGTTTATGGTTCTGTTGCGCTGATCGTAAAAATGGATGATGTCGGGCTTTATCTGGCGCAAAACGCACCGACCCCGATTGGTCGTGGTCTTGGCCGTGGGTTGGTCAAAGCGATGCCCGGCGTGATGAAAACCCTGTCCATTGTTGGGACAGCAGCGATGCTGTGGGTCGGCGGGTCGATTGTGATCCACGGGATGGAGGTGTTGGGCTTCGGATGGTTGGGCCATCACATCCACGATTGGGCCTACGCCATTGGTCATTCGGTTTCCGATCAATGGGTTGGCGCAGTTGAGTGGATGTCCAAGGCCACGATGGATGGCGTATTTGGTTTGGCTTGGGGATTGGTTTTGATCCCGGTGGCGACCAAAGTGATTGGGCCTTTGCTTTCGAAGAAGTCACAAACACATTGAAACCCAAATGAAAAGGGCGGCCTAAGCCGCCCTTTGCTTGATCAGATGCGTCTGTTTTACAGGCCCAGCAGTTCTTTGACTTTGGCTACGGTTGCTTCGGCGGTGATGCCGAAATGCTTGTAAAGCTCTCCTGCCGGGGCTGAAGCACCAAAGCTTGACATGCCGATGAACCCGGCTTTGGCCTCGCGACCACGCTCACCCAGAAGCCAGCGATCCCAGCCTCCGGCGCGAACGGCGGCTTCGATGCCGACGCGAACCGCACCGGCAGGCAGAACGCGTTTGCGGTAGGCTTCGTCTTGTTCAGCGAACAGTTCCATACAGGGCATCGAGACAACACGGGTTCCGATGCCCTCGGCTTCGAGCATCGCTTTGGCTTCCATCGCCAGGGACACTTCGGACCCGGTCGCGATCAGGATGGCCTGACGTTTGCCTTCGGCTTCAGCCAAGACATAAGCACCTTGCGCAACGAGGTTCTTGGTTTTGTGCTGGGTCCGCACGGTCGGCACACCCTGACGGGTCAGAGACAGGACCGACGGGCTGTCCTTGAAGGTCAGCGCCAGCTCCCACGCTTCGGCAGTTTCAACCGTGTCAGCGGGGCGGAACACATAGGTGTTCGGCGTTGCACGTGAGATGGCCAGATGTTCAACCGGCTGGTGGGTCGGGCCGTCTTCGCCCAGGCCGATTGAGTCATGGGTCATCACGAAGACAGATGGGATTTTCATCAGGGCCGCCAAACGCATGGACGGGCGGGCATAGTCGGTGAAGGCCATGAATGTACCGCCATAGGGGCGGATGCCACCATGCAGCGCCATGCCGTTCATCGCAGCGGCCATGCCGTGTTCGCGAATACCGTAGTGGATATAGCGTCCTTTGCGGTTTTCCGGCAGGAACACACCCATATCGGCCGATTTGGTGTTGTTCGAGCCGGTCAGGTCAGCCGAGCCGCCAACGGTTTCGGTCATGATCGGGTTCACGACGTTCAGTACTTTTTCTGACGAGGCGCGGGTAGCCAGCTTTGGTTGATCTTCCGAAACTTGCTTTTTGAAAGAACGAATGGCGCCAGCCAGCTTTTTAGGGGCTTCAAACGCGTAGGCACGGTTGAACTCGGCCTGCTTGCGTTCAGAAAGTTGCGCGAAACGCTCTTCCCAGGCCGCTCGTTCGGCAGCACCACGTGCGCCAATGGCTTCCCACGCGGATTTAACATTGGCCGGGATTTCAAATGCGTCATGCGGCCAGCCATAGCCTTCCTTGGCGGCTTTCAACTGATCCTGATCGGTCAGAGCACCATGGCCTTTTGATGTATCCTGTGCTGCGTGACCCAAGGCGATGTGGCTTTCGCATGCGATCATGGTCGGCTTGCTGGACTTCTTCGCGTCCACAATCGCTGCGTCGATCGCATTTGGATCGTGGCCGTCAATCTCGATTACATGCCAGCCTGAGGCCGCAAAACGGCGCACCTGATCAGTGCGGTCGGCAATATCGACGGTACCGTCGATGGTGATGTTGTTGTTGTCCCAAAAGACGATTAGTTTGCTCAGTTCGTGGCGACCGGCCAGCGTGATCGCCTCTTGGCTGACGCCTTCCATCAGACAGCCGTCGCCAGCAATCACATAGGTATAGTGATCGACGACCTTCTTGCCGTACTGCGCGCGCTGAATCTCTTCGGCCATGGCAAAGCCCACGGCGTTCGAAATGCCCTGACCCAGCGGGCCGGTTGTTGTTTCAACACCTTCAATCAAAAAGTTTTCCGGGTGACCGGCGGTTTTTGCCCCCAATTGGCGGAAGTTTTTGATCTCGTTGAGGGTCACGTCAGCGTGGCCGGTGAGGTACAGCAGCGAGTAAACAAGCATCGAGCCGTGTCCGGCGGACAGGATGAACCGGTCGCGGTCCGGCCAGCTTGGGTTTGAAGCGTCGAATTTCAGGTGCTTTTCGAACAGTACGGTCGCAACATCGGCCATGCCCATGGGCATACCGGAATGGCCGGAATTGGCGGCGGCGACGGCATCAAGGGTCAGAGTGCGGATGGCCGCAGCTTTGTCCCAGTGTTCGGGGTTGGCTTTGCGCAGCGCAGTCAGGTCCACGGGCGTTGTTCCTTTGGGTTTGAAGCAGATTGCGGGCTCAATACCACTCAGTACCCAAAGTGCAAGCGGAACCGGGGTGAATCGGGCCGCACTGCATGAAGAGCGGAGCTCAAGTGTTTGAAAGCAAACAGTGGGTATTTTCTGTCGCATTCCGCTAGACTGTCTGCAGGCGGGATTCGGTTTTGATTCGGATCGCATCGAAACAGAATGAACCTTGATAAAGAGGTGACAGGGGCATGAGCCAGATAGAAGACTTACAGCACCGCATAATTGCCGCGATGGACCGTATTAGCGTGGGGGTCGAGGCATTGGGCGCTGAATCTCGGGGCACCGGGCCGGATGACGGACTTCAGACTGCGCTGGAAGATGAACGCATTGCCAACGCGCAACTTCAGGAACGGCTGAAATCTCTGAAACAGCAGCACGAAGAGCAAATGGATGGCTTACGCGCTGATCTGGAAGAGCTGCGTGCGGCACCGTCTGACGGTTCGGAAATCGACGCACTGCGCGCAGAGTTGGAAGAAGCCCGCGCCAAGATCGCCTCGGTCGAGGCTGCGCGCGCCGAGCTGGCCGAAGCCAAGGCGGCACTGGACAACAGCACCGAGTTGGACGCATTGAAAGCCGAAAACGAAGAAATGCGGGCAGAGCTTGATGGAAAGGAAGATCCCGAGCCACTGAAAGCCGAGTTGGAAGAGCTGCGTGGCATGTTGGATCAGGCTAAAGCAGTGGAGGCTGAAAACAGCCGCCTCAAGGCCGAGTTAGAAGACACGGAACGTGTCGGTGACCTGAGCGCCGAGTTGGAAATGCTGCGTGCTGAACGCGCAAGCCATGGTGCCGCAATGTCTCGTTTGGACGACGATCTTCAACGTATGCGAAAGGCAAATGAACAATTGCGCCATGCCGTTGACGAGTTGCGCGCGGCCGCAACTGAGGGCCTGACGGATGCAGAGCTTCTCAACAAGGCCACGGTCGCCGAACTTGAAGCCACGCGAGCAGCGCAAGCCTCGGACGCGGCCGAGGCGCAGGCCGTTCTTGCGCGTCTTGAGCCGCTGCTGTCGCAGGCGAAACTTGTAGAAGGTGAGGTAGAATAATGCCCGAAGTGACCATAAATATCGGCGGTCGCGGCTTTGACGTCTCGTGCAGGGACGGTGAGGAGCCCTTTCTGCATTCCGCAGCCAAAATGCTGGACGATGAAGCCCAGGTTTTGTCCGATCAGATCGGCAGGATGCCTGAATCCCGCATGCTTTTGATGGCCGGGCTCATGCTTGCTGACAAGACTGCAGCAACGGAAGACAAGGTCAAATCGCTTGAGGCAAAGTTGGCCGAGGTCGAGGCCCAGCTTCAGAACCTCAGGAACGCTCCTCCGCCGGAACCAGAACGCGTCGAAGTGGCAGTTGTTCCGCCATCTGTCACCGATACACTGGCAGAGCTGGCCGCGCGGGCAGAAGCGCTTGCGGCCGTTGTCGAGGAGAAGAAAGCCTGATGACTGTGTTGCGAAACGCCTTGTTTGCGGCTGCACTGGCTGTGCCTGCGACTTCCGCTTTGGCAGAGATTGACATTCTGTCAGTCACATTCACTTGCGAAAACGGAATACCCTTGCCGGTGACCTATTTCAACGCGTCCGACGGTTCAGGCGCTGCGGCGACGATCGTGGACAATATTCTGGTTGCTATGCGCCAAGTGGAAAGCGGGTCAGGTATCCGCTATGAATCCAGCGGAGATCAAGGAACCTATATTCTGCGCTCAAAAGGCTGGAAGGCATCGATCAGCTATTTGGCGGCGGGCGCCGCCAATGAGCAGGCAATTTTTCAGGACTGTTCCAGCCGATAAGCAGGCTTACGCGTTTGCTTCACGAATTTTGTCGGCTGCATCTTTGTTGTAGCCGACACCGTTTTCGTCAAACAGAGTGTCCAGCTCACCCGACAGGGTCATTTCGGTGATGATGTCGCAACCGCCGACAAATTCGCCTTTGACGTAAAGCTGAGGTACGGTCGGCCAGTCAGAGTAGTCCTTGATACCCTGACGAACTTCCTCGTCGGCCAAAACGTTCACGTCAGCGTAGTCAACGCCCATATAGTTCAGCACACCGGCCACGCGGGAGGAGAAGCCACACTGAGGCATCTCCTTGGTGCCTTTCATGTACAGCACCACATCATTGGCTTTGACGGTTTCGTCGATCTGGGTCTTCACATCGGTCATTTCGCGTTTCCTTCAAAGATCGCGTCTTTGGCTGTCGATTACTACTTGCCGCCACGCGTGTCGTCGTTTGTTTTCTTTACTAGATTTAGGTCAGTTGCTTCCATTCCCAATGGTGGTTTCTCATTAGGTTGGGGCGGTTGCCATCCACCCATTGATTTAAGCACATTCCTAAGAAATTTATTATTCCGGTACTTTGGTGGTCAGCGCCAGCGCGTGCAGTTCACCATCTGGGCCGTCCATTTTGCCTTTCAAGGCCGCGTAGACAGCGCGCTGCTGCTGTACGCGGTTCTTGCCGCGAAAGCTTTCGTCCACGACCATGGCGGACATGTGAACGCCATCGCTGCCGCCAACCTGAATTTCCGCGTTGGGAAAGCTCTCGCGCAGCAGGGTTTCAATTTCGTGGGCGCTCATCGGCATGTAGGTTTACTCCTAAAGGTCTTTATCAAGATGTAGAGCGGTGGGGCGGGGCGTGCAAGATGGCACGTGCGGACAAATCCGGTAAATCCTGCGCCTTTTTAGACGCGCAGGATTTCCGTATTTGGGACGAGAAGAAGCCTGTATTTTAAGCCACGGCCGCGGCAAAGCTGGTGCGGAAGGTCTCTGTAAGCTCGGCCAGCGGTGCCTCGGAACTGCCGACCTTCACGCAATCACCTGTAAATCGACCGACAGAGACCAGCGGTACACCGGCTTGGCCGGCTGCAATCATAAGTGCCTCTGCCTGGTCAAAGTTGCAGGCGATCAGATAACGCGCCTGATCTTCGCCAAACAGGAATTCGGTTGGGGCTTCGTCGAGATGGACACCAACGCCAGCCGCTTCGGCCAGTTCGAAGGCGGCCAATGCAAGACCGCCATCGCCAAGGTCGGTACAGGCTTTGATCATCTCGCGGTTGGCGCGAATGAAGTCACCGTTGCGCTTTTCAGCATCCAGATCAACACGCGGCGCATCACCGTCTTCACGGTTGAACACCTCGGCCAATAGTGCGGACTGGCCCAGATGGCCCTTGGTTTCACCGATGACCAGGGCGACGTGACCCTCACGGACTTCATTGCCGATAATCTCATCTGAATGGTTCAGCAGGCCAACCGCACCGATTGTTGGGGTGGGTAGGATCGCCTGACCATCGGTTTCATTGTAAAGCGACACATTGCCCGAAACGATCGGCATATCCAACGCGCCAACGGCGGCACCGATGCCTTGAATGGCACCGACGAACTGGCCCATGATTTCGGGCTTTTCGGGGTTTCCGAAGTTCAGGTTATCAGTGGTGGCCAGAGGTTTGGCACCAACAGCGGTCAAGTTGCGATAGGCTTCGGCAACAGCTTGTTTGCCGCCTTCAACCGGGTTTGCGCGTACATAGCGCGGTGTCACGTCTGAGGTAAAGGCAAGCACCTTGTCGGTGCCGTGGACACGCACCATGCCAGCGCCCAGACCCGGTGTGCGGGCGCTGTCCGCCATCACCATGGTGTCGTACTGTTCGTACACCCACTGCTTTCCAGCGTAGTTGGGCGAAGAGAGCAGGGCGCGCAGCCCATCGATCGGGTCGATCTGAGGCACATCGGCCAATTCTTCGGCAGCAGGCGTCGGCTCCCACGGACGGTCATATTCTGGCGCGGTGGAGGAGAGCTTGGACAAGACAAGGTCCGCCTTGACTTCGCCGTTATGCATGATCAGGAAGCGGTCTTCGGCGATGGTTTCACCGACGATGGCGAAGTCCAGATCCCATTTTTCGAAAACAGCGCGGGCCTCGGCCTCAAGTTCCGGCTTGAGAACCATCAACATACGTTCCTGAGATTCCGACAGCATCATCTCATAGGCTGTCATATTCTCTTCGCGCTGGGGTACGCTTTCCAGATCGAGGCGTACGCCCAGACCACCCTTGTCACCCATTTCCACGGCAGAACAGGTCAGACCCGCCGCGCCCATATCCTGGATCGAGATCACTGCTCCGGTCCGCATCAGTTCGAGCGTCGCTTCCATCAGGCGTTTTTCGGTGAAGGGGTCGCCAACCTGTACTGTCGGGCGCTTTTCTTCGATGGTGTCGTCGAATTCAGCAGAGGCCATCGTCGCGCCGCCAACGCCGTCTCGACCGGTTTTAGCGCCCAGATAGACGACGGGCATCCCGACGCCGGACGCGGCGGAGTAGAAAATCTTGTCGCTGTCGGCCAGACCAGCAGCAAATGCGTTCACCAGACAGTTGCCGTTATAGGCCGGATGGAATCGGACTTCGCCGCCGACGCATGGCACGCCAAAACAGTTGCCATAGCCGCCGATGCCTTCGACCACGCCATTCACCAGCTGACGGGTCTTGTGGTGGTCGGGTTCGCCGAATGACAACGCGTTCATCGATGCAATGGGGCGCGCGCCCATGGTGAAGACGTCGCGAAGAATGCCACCAACGCCCGTTGCCGCACCCTGATAGGGTTCGATGTATGACGGGTGGTTATGGCTTTCCATTTTGAAAACAACAGCCTGGCCGTCGCCAATATCAACAACGCCTGCGTTTTCACCAGGTCCGCAAATCACCTGAGGCCCCGATGTAGGCAGGGTGCGCAGCCATTTCTTGGACGACTTGTACGAGCAATGCTCGTTCCACATCGCGGAAAAGATGCCCAGTTCGGTAAAGGTCGGTTCACGCCCGATGATCTCGAGGATCATGTCGTATTCCTCGGGCTTGAGCCCGTGTGCAGCAATCAGATCGGGTGTGATGGCGGGCTCTTGCATCTTCTGTCCTGTGTCCAAGTGGGCCGAGATTTCGCGCCTTGTAGGGCAAGCGCGCGCGTGTGGAAAGGGTCAAGACGGCGCAGGCTGCGTCTTTCAAAGAAAAACGGAACCGACGGCGGCGCCGGTTCCGTATGAAAGCACCGAAGCTTTGGTGCAGATCGCAGGAACAAACCGCGAAGGTTACGCCTGTCCCTGGTCCTTGTTGAGTTCAGCTGCCGCGGCGGCACCAACAGCTGTTTTCTGTTCGGGGGTCAGGTTTTCAGCATCATCCAGGCCCGGGATTGCAACGCGCACCTCACGGCGGGCAAAGTCGATGCCGTTCTCCTTGAAGGCGGCCTTGACCCGGTTGAAGATTTCCTTGCGCAGGGTGAACTGCTTGCCCGGCTTTGCCATGAACTTGCCGCGGATGATCATGCCGACATCGTCAAAGTCGAACACGCCCTGAGACTTGAAGGGCTGAAGGAAACCATCCTTGTGAGTTTCGTCTTCCATCATCTCGGCACCGATCTTCTTGAAGATCTTTTTGACCTTGTTGGGGTCAGTGTCGAAAGGCACGGTGAACTTCAGCTTCATGATCACCCAGTCGCGACTGAAATTGGTCAGTTTCTGAATCTCACCATAGGGAATGGTGTGAACGGGACCGCGGTGGTGGCGTAGTTGCATCGAGCGGATCGAGATTTTCTCAACCGTGCCCATTGTGCCGCCCACATCCACATACTCACCTACGCGGAAGGCATCGTCGATCAGGAAGAAAATCCCGCCCACGATATCGGCGACCAGTTTCTGTGCGCCAAAACCGATGGCCAGACCCAGAACACCGGCACCGGCCAACAGAGGTGTGATGTTGATACCCAACGCACCCAAAGCCAGAAGAACAAAGATAACGGCAATGGCTACTTGTGCAGTAACGCGTAGCAGTGGCAGAACAGTCGCCAGACGTGATCCGCCGGAACCTCCGCCTTCACCGGCTTCTTCATCCGGGCTTTGTTCGGCGGCTGTTTGTTCTTTTGCGAGGCGGCGGTTTATCCAAAGTGAAACGATTTCGTTCAGGATGTACCCGACCGCGATTATAATAAAGAACTGGATCACTTTGCTGCCGGACTCAGTTCCACCGCCTGCGATTTCCTGAAGGTCAAGGTCCCACGCATTGGCGATCATAAGAATGACCAAAACACCGGCCAGAACCCGCCCGATACGAATGTAGCTTCGCTTGGTGGACTTATAGGCGCGCTCTGCGACAGGGCCGTCGCCAAGCATAGGTGGTTGAAGGTGACGTACCAGGCCACGGATCAGCGTATCCAAAGCAGGAGCGATCAGCAGCCAGAACATGGTGACGAAGTGTGCTCCATGTGCCAGAAGGCCAAATACCACCGGGTTGTTCTGCGCTGCGAGATACTCGACCAGCAGCCAAGTGCCGGCGGAAACACCGATAGCAATGTAAGGGTAGAGCCTCGCTACCTCTTCATCAAACCGTGTACGATCAGGGTCTGAACCACGCATCATGTCGGACAATCCATCACGTGCCGTCCAGGCAATCACCGCGATGTAGATGTGAATCGCTGTATTCAGCCAGAAACCCAAACGGGATTCACCCGGTGGGACGCCGTTGATGGCGTTGAAGTCCAAAATGAACATGGTGAACCCAATCAGCAGGAATAAGCCGATCAAGTTGCGATGCAGGTAACTCGCCCAGTGGTCGCTAACATTGACCATACGAAGATCGTGCTGTTGCGGGGCTAGAATGAAACGCGAAATGGCTGCACCCAAACGAGGGAACCAAATTAGGAAGAAAACAAATGGTGCAGCCTGCGCGATCTGAGGCTCGTCCAAAAGCCGACGCCCTACAAAAACCAGAGTGTAATAAAAGACCAGAAGGCCAAGAAACTCACCGCAAAAGCGTTTGAACAAATAGGTGGCCGCACCTCGAAGGTTTGTAGAAGCATCTCCATCAACTACTTTAAGCCATCGGCGCGTCCACAGCCCAACGATCTTCTCGGCGGCAAAACCAACCGCTAGGGCGATGAAAGTGAAGCCAAAAAGACTAACTAGCCCGCTGGACCCAAAGCTACTTCCGAAATTCGAGAATGCTTGAACCTGAGCTGAAATTAACAGAGGGATCTTTCTGATAACATCCATCCAGGACGCGGCCATGGTGCTAACGGTGTCCGAGATGGCCTGAAATATACCCTTTTCGGTCGTGCCACTTTCGGCCCGCTTTTCTGCAACAGCATCAAGCCGCTCCAACAGAATCGCGCGCACCTGGTCGTCAGACATCCGCGCAACAAGGTCGTCGACCTGTTCGGGTGTCAGATCTTCGGGAATCGTCACTGAGGACGGCGTGCTGGTGCCTTGTGCCAGAAGTGGGGTCGCTAAAAATAAAGCGGAAATGATCGCCAGCATGAGGCGGAGTGGGTGGAACATTGATTTTCCCTCGAACACGAAATTGTTTCGTTTTTTGGGGATCATATGCCTATGCGTGTATTTTTCCCAGAGCTTTCGCTGGCTAAATGCTTTTGGCCGCGCAAAAAAAAGGCCGAGCTATAAGCTCGGCCGTAGTCCAACAGGGAGGTATGAAGATGATGAGCGTTTCAGCATCACCGCCTTCGAGTGCTCATTTAGGTGTCAGTTTGTGAAGGTTCAAGGAGTTTAACCCTGTTAAGACCTCATGCCCGATATGCTATGGGTGCATATCTAGAGTTTACCCATCTGTTTCAATTGCTTGCGCTGCGCAATGATCTCATCCTGAACGAAATCACGGAACGCGCCGACGCGCTTCGAATGCCTGAGCTCTTCGGGATAGGCCAAGTATACAGGAACATCAGCGGTTTCGATGTCGGACAGTACCGGCACCAGATGCGGAAAATCCTGCGTTACATAATCAGGAAGAACCCCAATACCCAGATTGTGCAGAACGCCCTGAAGTACTCCGAAATAGTTGTTCACGGTCAGTAACGACCCTGGATTGTAGGTCATCAGGTGGCGCACCATCGCTGCGCTGGCTCCGACTTGCGGTGCTGCGGGGGTTTGGCAAATCAGTCGATGGTCTTTGATTTCGTCCAACGAATTCAACGTTCCACCATGAGCCTCGATATAGTCCTGCGTCGCGTACAGCATCATTTGCACCGTCATCAAACGCTTGCGAACCAAGTCGGCTTGACTGGGTTCTTTCATGCGAATGGCGACGTCCGCCTCACGCATGGGAAGGTCCAAAACGCGTTCTTCCAGCATCAAGTCGATGTTGAGATCGGGGTACTGCTCGTACAGTTTAGGCAGGCGCGGGGCCAGCCAGAGAGTTCCGAAGCCGAATGTGGTCGTAACCCGCAGGACGCCAAAGACCTCTTCTTCGCTGTCCCGAATGCGCGCGGCTGCAGCATCCAGCCGTTTCGACATTGCGGATGTGGCGTCAAACAGCAATTCACCTTGTTCGGTAAGAATCAGTCCCCGCGCATGACGATGAAAAAGGGTCGCATCCAGCGATTCTTCCAATGCACGGATCTGTCTGCTCACGGCGGATTGAGACAGATTGAGCTTGTCACCTGCGTGGGTCAGGCTGCCTGCATCGGCCACTGCGTGAAATATTCTAAGCTTGTCCCAATCCATCACCGCAACTTTCGTTATCCTTTTGGATGCCTATATGAAAGAGGTGACAAGTTCCACATTCAAAGGGCGAAATCGTTACTTATCAGTGGATAAATCCTATACAGGTCAGAAATTATGACCTAAAATGCATCGAAATGAAGCACACTGATCTGACGAGGGGAGACGTCTGATGAGTCAGCCACAGATAACGTTAAACGACCGGTTTGATCTTGAGAAAAACCCCGTTCTTTTGAACGGAACTCAGGCGCTTGTCCGGTTGATGCTGATGCAGAAAGCAAGGGACCGGCAAGCGGGCCTGAACACGGCGGGCCTAGTTACCGGTTATCGAGGTTCGCCCCTTGGTGCGGTCGATCAGCAGATGATGCGCGCCCAAAAGCCGCTGGCTGAAAACGATGTGACGTTTCAGTTCGGATTGAACGAAGATCTGGCTGCAACTGCGCTTTGGGGCAGTCAGCAGGCGGGATTGCGCGCGGATGGCAAGTTCGATGGCGTTTTCGGGCTTTGGTACGGCAAAGGTCCTGGCGTTGACCGGTCCGGCGACGTTATGCGCCACGCGAACATGGCCGGAACGGCCAAACATGGCGGCGTCCTTATGGCGATGGGTGATGACCATACCGGTGAAAGCTCGACGGTTTTGCATCAGTCCGAATGGTCGCTGGTTGACATGTATATGCCGATTGTCAGCCCCGCTGGCGTTCAGGAAATTCTGGACTACGGCATATACGGCTTCGCACTCAGTCGCTTTGCTGGGGTCTGGGTCGGTTTGAAAACGATGAAAGACACAATCGAGGTCACTTCGGTTGTGGATGGCAGCCCGAACCGGATGCAGGTCGTTGTGCCTGAATTCGACATGCCGGAAGGTGGGTTGAACATTCGGTTGGGTGACACTCCGCACCTGCAGGAAACGCGCGTCATCGACTACAAAAGGTTCGCGGCCGAAACGTTTTCCCATGCCAATAAGCTCGACAAGCGGATGTGGGGCAAACCCGGTGCCAAGATCGGCTTTGTGGCTGCAGGCAAGAACTGGCTAGATCTGACACATGCTCTTTCGCTTTTGAATATCGACGAGGCCGAGGCCGAACGGCTGGGGATCACCACTTACAAGGTGGGGCAGACTTTCCCGTTGGATATGGCCGGGTTCCATGACTGGGCCGAAGGGCTGGACCTGATCGTGATCGTCGAGGAAAAGCGCAAGCTGATTGAGGTTCAGGTCAAGGAGGCCATCTTTGACGATCGGCGCGGCCGCAGGGTTTATGGCTGGTACAAAGGTGGGGCAGGGGCGCTGCACCGGGAAGAACTGTTCCCGACGCGTGGTGCGCTTGATCCGATCATGATCGCCGAAAAACTGGGTGAAATCCTGATCGAAGAGGGGCGCGAAACCGATGGTATTCGGGCTGGGCTGTCATCATTGTCCGAAGCGCGTCGGGCCGATAACGCGCAGGAAATCGCGACACGGCTTCCGTATTTCTGCTCGGGCTGTCCGCATAACAGTTCGACGAAAGTGCCTGATGGCAGCCGCGCTTATGCCGGTATCGGCTGTCACTACATGGTTCAGTGGATGGACCGCGAGACGACAGGTTTCACCCAAATGGGCGGTGAAGGCGCGAACTGGATTGGTGAAGCTCCGTTTTCGACCACCAAACACGTGTTCCAGAACCTTGGCGACGGCACTTATAACCATTCGGGCGTTCAAGCGATCCGGGCGGCGTTGTCTGCAGGAACGAACATCACCTTCAAAATCCTGTTCAACGACGCGGTCGCCATGACCGGTGGGCAGGACAACGAAGGCGACCTGACCGCAGAACGGATCGTTGCAGAGGTCAAAGCGATGGGCGTCCGTGAGGTCGCTCTGGTTTATGACGAAAAGGAAGACGTTAACTTCAAGGCTCTGCCAGCCAGCGTTCAAACATATGAGCGCGCGGATCTTATGCAAGTGCAGGAGAAATTCCGCGAGATCGAAGGCGTTTCGGTCATTGTCTATGTTCAGACCTGCGCGGCTGAAAAGCGCCGCCGTCGCAAGCGGGGCACGTTCCCGGACCCGGACAAACGAGTGTTCATCAACACTGATGTCTGCGAAGGCTGTGGCGATTGTGGGGTGCAGTCGAACTGCGTATCGATCGTGCCGAAACAGACCGAACTGGGCCGTAAGCGAGCCATTGATCAGTCAAGTTGCAACAAGGACTTTTCCTGCCTGAACGGGTTCTGTCCCTCGTTCGTGACACTTGAGGGTGCGAAAATCCGCAAAGAGGCAACGACCGAGATCGATCTGCCGGACCTACCAATGCCCGAGCTTCCCGAGATCAAGGGAACGCATAACGTGGTCATCACGGGTGTAGGGGGTACTGGCGTCGTTACCCTTGGCGCAATTCTTGCTCAGGCGGCGCAGATCGATGGCAAAGGCGCGGGCATGATGGAAATGGCGGGCTTGGCGCAGAAAGGTGGTGCGGTTCATATCCACTGCCGTCTGGCCAATCGCCCCGAAGATATCAGCGCGATCCGCGTTGCCACCGGTGAAGCCCACGCCCTGATCGGCGGCGATTTGGTGGTTTCCGCCGGGGCGAAGACCTTGGGCCTGACGCGCACCGGACGCACCGGCGCAGTCGTAAACAGCCATGAAACGGTCACGGGCGACTTCACACGCGATACGGAATTCCGCATTCCAGCCGATCAGCTGGAACTGGCCTTGCAGGCGCGGCTGAAAGAAGATGTCTCATTGTTTGACGCAACCGATCTGTCGCGCGCCGTGATGGGGGATTCGATCTATTCCAACATGATGATCTTTGGCGCGACCTGGCAGCGCGGGTTGTTGCCCGTCAGCCATCAGGCGATCTTTGACGCCATTGAGTTGAACGGAACGGCGGTCGAACGAAACAAGCGTGCGTTTGATATCGGCCGCTGGGCGGTGCTGCATCCGGATGAGGTACAGTCCATACTGTCCCCAACCGTGGCGGAGATGCCGAAAACGCTGGACCAGATCATCGAGTTCCGTGCACAGCACCTGACCGAATACCAAAGCGCCCGGTTGGCGAAACGGTATCGTAAGTTGGTTGACAGCGTTGAGGACGCTGAGGTGCGCGAAGCAGTCGCAAAGGGTTATCACAAGCTTTTGTCATACAAGGATGAATACGAGGTTGCCCGCCTTCTGCTGACCAGTCGGGAAAAGGCGGCGGCCGAGTTTGATGGCGATTTCAAGATGACGTTTCATCTGGCGCCGCCGATTTTCGGAGGATCGGGCAGCAACGGCAGGCCCAAGAAGCGCGCATTCAGCGAATCTGTCATAGGCCCATTGAAGCTGCTGACAAAGTTGAAGGCGCTGCGCGGCACACCGTTCGATGTCTTCGGGTATTCGTCCGAACGCAAAATGGAGCGTGCTTTGATCCGGCAGTACGAAAAGGACATGCGCGAAGTGTTGCCGTTATTGTCGCAGGACACACGTGATGCGATCTCTGCCTTGGCTCGACTGCCATTGGATATCCGTGGTTTCGGACCTGTTTTGCAGGAAAACGAGGCCAAGGCAGCCAAACGGCGCGAGGAGTTGCTGGCATCCATCCGCAGCGGCGGGCCCGAGTTGCAGGCAGCGGCGGAGTAAATCGTCACAAGGGCGTCACGATAGCTAGGCAAAATTGTTACTTGCACCTATTTTGCAGGCAACAAACCGGAGACCCACATGCCATCGCGTCGTGATGCCGTTCGTGACATTTCTTATGCCCATTCTGCCGAGACCAAAGGCGGGCGAATGGTTATTAAGCTTATGGAGAATACGACTGGCCGTATGCGCCTGATCAAACGCGCCGACGGATACGAAAAAGACGTTGCCAACGGGCGCGACTTTTGGGCCGTTATGGTCGAACGCTATGGGCTGACATTGGATGTTGTGGGGGGATCGCTTGCAAACATTCCGACGGATGGCTCCCTGATCCTGATTGCCAATCATCCCTATGGCATTCTGGATGGTCTAATAATGGGTCACATTCTGTCTGAGGCGCGCGGAGATTTCCGAATTCTGGCGCATCGCGTGTTCCGCAAGGCTGAAGATCTGAACCGCATCATCCTGCCCATTTCGTTTGATGAAACGAAAGAAGCGATGAAGCTGAATTTGGAGACTCGCAAAACGGCTCTCAACTATCTGGGCGAGGGTGGGGCGATTGGCATTTTTCCGGGCGGGACAGTCAGCACCGGGGTCAAGCCGTTTGCGCACCCTATGGATCCGGGCTGGCGTGGCTTCACGGCTCGAATGGTGGCGAAATCCAATGCAACGGTTGTGCCGGTTTTCTTCGACGGGCACACATCGCGCTTGTTCCAGATCGCAAGCCATCTGCACAACACCCTGCGTATGGGTCTGCTCATCAAAGAATTCAAAAAGCGCGTCGATACCCCTGTGAAAGTGGTGATCGGAGAGCCTATTGGGCGCGATGTTTTGGACCCGCTTGGCAAGGATACGCGCAAGATGATGGATTTCCTGCGCAAAGCCACGTATGAGCTGTCTCCGAAGCCGTTGGAGTCCTATGACTACGGCTATGAATTTGAGGAACGGCATCGCGCCTGAAGGGGCTAATGGCAGTAGGTATCTTTGATTCCGGTTTGGGCGGTCTGACCGTCCTGAATGCCGCGCAGCAACGGCTGCCCGACGTGGATTTCCTGTATTTCGCGGACAGTGCGCATGCGCCCTACGGTGTACGCGACGCCGAGGATATCTATCAGCTGACCCGCAAGGCCGTGCACGAACTGTGGAATCGCGGGTGCAATCTGGTGATTCTGGCATGCAACACCGCAAGCGCTGCCGCCCTGCGCAGGATGCAGGAAGAGGGCGTGCCCGAGGGTAAGAGAGTGCTAGGCGTCTTTGTTCCCTTGATCGAAGCGCTGACCGAGCGGCAATGGGGGGACAACTCTCCACCACGCGAAGTGGCCGTTAAGCATGTGGCCTTGTTCGCGACGCCTGCCACTGTGTCCAGCCGGGCCTTTCAGCGGGAACTGGCATTCCGCGCGATTGGCGTGGACGTCGAAGCGCAGGCATGTGGTGGTGTGGTTGATGCTATTGAAGATGGCGATATGATCTTGGCCGAGGCGCTGGTGCGGAGCCATGTTGATGCGTTGAAACGCAAAATGCCGGACCCGCAGGCCGCAATTCTGGGCTGTACGCATTACCCGTTGATGGCCGAGACGTTTCAGGCGGCCCTGGGTTCGGATGTTCAGGTCTTTAGCCAAGGGGATCTGGTGGCCGAAAGTCTGGCCGATTACCTGCAACGTCACCCCAACATGCTGGGCGACGGCGGCGGTGGTTTTCTGACCACGGGCAAGCCAGGGTTTGTCAGTGACCGAGCGACGCAGTTCCTCCGACGACAAATATCGTTCGAGGCGGCCTGATTTAGGTCAAGGACGCACTTCCCCGAATTTTCTAGTTCAAAGACCGTCACATCGGCGGTCGTGATATGTGACACACGTAAAGAAGAGGTCTGACATGACCCATAAAATCGCAATTCTGGGCGCTTCTGGTTACACCGGCGCTGAACTGGTGCGGCTGATCGCCGAGCACCCGAACATGGACATCGTTGCTTTGGCCGCCGAACGTAAGGCTGGGATGAGTATGACGCAGGTCTTTCCGCATCTGCGGCACATGGACTTGCCGGATCTGTGCAAGATTTCCGAGATCGATTTTTCCAATGTTGATCTGTGTTTCTGTGCTTTGCCGCACAAAACCAGCCAAGAGGTGATCCGGGACCTGCCGAAAGACTTGAAGATCATTGATTTGTCAGCGGATTTCCGGCTGCAAGACCCGGATGAATATGAGAAGTGGTATGGCAACCCGCACAGCGCTTTGGAACAGCAGGGCGAGGCCGTTTATGGCCTAACTGAGTTCTATAGGGATGAGATAAGGTCGGCGCGCTTGGTCGCCGGTACAGGCTGCAACGCCGCGACAGGGCAATATGTGCTGCGGCCGTTGATCTCGGCCGGGGTTATTGATCTTGATGACATCATTCTGGACCTGAAATGCGCAGTTTCCGGGGCCGGGCGGTCGCTCAAGGAAAACCTGCTGCACGCTGAGTTGAGTGAAGGGTACAATGCCTATGCGGTCGGCGGTGCACACCGGCATCTGGGTGAATTCGATCAGGAATTTTCGAAGCTGGCCGGGCGGACAGTGCATGTGCAATTCACACCGCATCTGGTCCCGGCTAACCGGGGCATTCTGGCAACGACCTACGTCAAGGGCGACCCGCAAAGCGTCTATGAAACGTTGGCAAAGACCTATGTGGATGAGCCTTTCATCCAGATGCTGCCGATGGGACAGGCGCCGTCGACCCATCATGTACGCGGGTCGAATTTCTGTCATATCGGTGTGGTGGCTGACCGGATCGAACGGCGCGCGATTGTGATTGCCGCGCTGGATAACCTGACAAAAGGTAGCAGTGGCCAAGCCTTGCAGAACGCCAACCTGATGTTAGGTGAAGATGAAACTGTGGGTCTGATGATGGCCCCTCTATTTCCGTGAGGACGGTATGAAAACGCTTAAGAAACGTCGTCGAGTACAAGTCATTTTGGTAGCGGTCGTTGCCTTGGTGGCATCGACGGCGTTGATTGGGTGGGCCTTGCAGGATGGCATCAATTTCTTCCGTTCGCCCAGCGAGGTAATTGCGGAGCCGCCCAAACCGACCGAGGTGTTCCGCATAGGCGGGCTTGTTGAAGAAGGCTCGATCATTCGTGGGCAGGGCGAAACCGTTCATTTTGTGGTTACGGATGGGGGGGAGAGTGTCCCGGTCTCGTTCACGGGCGTTCTGCCGGATCTGTTTACCGAGAACCAAGGCATGGTTGGCACCGGAAGCTACGTAAACGGCGTGTTTGAAGCAACTGAAATCCTTGCCAAACATGACGAAACTTACATGCCGAAAGAGGTAATGGACGCGCTGAAAGAGCAAGGTGTTTACAAAGAAGCGGAAGGCAGCTGATCGTCGGGCTTCTCGGGCAAATGTAGCCATTGAACAAAAGAATAAAGGGCGTTGCACGTATTCAAACTGCAGCGCCCTTTGTCGTTTCTGGATGTTAACAGGTTTGTCGGACCGTTGCCGCGATTGTTAAAATTGGGGGATGTCATGCAAACGGTTCGGCAGATCGCAGAAGACATCGTTGCACGAGAAGGCGGGTTTGTGGATGATCCGGACGACCCCGGCGGTGCCACGAAATACGGTGTGACCATTCACACAATGCGACGTCTGGGATTGGATTTGACTGGCGATGGTGCTGTGGATGTTGCCGACGTGCGGTTGCTCACGCGGCAAAAAGCGGTCGACATCTTTGTTCAGCATTACTTTGATAAGCCACGTGTTTCGTCGTTGCCGAATGTGCTGCACGCTTCGGTCTTTGACATGTATGTGAACGCCGGATCTCAGGCAGTGAAAATCTTGCAACGACTTTTGCGAGACATGGGCTTCAATGTGGCAGTGGATGGCGTGATTGGTCCAAAGACCGCAGCAGCTTGTGTAAGTGCAGCCCAGCCGGACCCATCCACACTGCGGGATGCATACGGGATTGCGCGGCGGAATTACTACTTTCGTCTGGCGGATCGACGACCGGCGTTAAGAAAATATGCGCAAAGCCGGTCAGGGGGCAAAGGTGGCTGGATTAAACGCGCCGAAGAATTTCTGTCGCACCGCTATCACATGTCAGATGACGCGTTTCAAAGAAGGGTGGAAGCATGGGATTGATCTCGGGCGTCTTGGCGCTGTTGTTTGGGAATGGACGCAATGGGGTAAGAGAAACCGTTGAGCTTTACCGCGAAAACGCCGAAGCAGGCGCGCAGAGAGGAGCCGAGGTTCAAGCGCAAGCCATGTTGCAATTTGGTGGTGAATTCCAAACTGCGCAAAAAGGTTCATTTGACCGGTTTATGGATGGTGTGAATCGACTGCCACGTCCGGCTTTGGCCTTGGGGACGCTGGGGTTGTTCATCGCGGCCATGGTCGATCCGCTGTGGTTTGCGGCTAGGATGCAAGGCATGGCTTTGGTGCCGGAACCTTTATGGTGGTTGTTGGGCGTTATCGTTTCCTTTTACTTTGGAGCACGGCATCAGGTGAAGATGCAGGAGTTTCAAAGGGATATCGGTGTTTCAATGCTGCGATTGCCTGCCGTCCTGAACAATATCGAGCAGTTGCGCGCCCTGCGAGCCGACAGCCCGGGGGCTGCGGATCCTGGCCCGGATTCAGCTTTGACGCAAGACATCACGCGCCCTGATGCCAACCCTGCGCTGGAAGACTGGCGCAAGCGTCGTGGGACCTGACCCGCGACACTATGTGCCCCCGGATCTGGCGAAAGTTATTGGCCCCCGGATTGGCCCCGGAGTATATTCCGGGGCATGATTACAGAACTCGGCCACTTTGCCCTAATTCTCGCCTTCTTTGTCGCTATCGTGCAAAGCGTGGTGCCCCTGATCGGTGCCTCGAAACGTTGGACCGGATGGATGGCATTTGCCGAGCCTTCGGCCATTGTTCAGTTCCTGCTAACGGCATTTTCCTTCGGTGCTCTGATCTGGGCTTTCGTCGTGTCCGACTTTTCCCTGAGGATCGTGGTTGAGAACAGCCACTCGGCCAAGCCGATGATCTACAAGATAAGTGGGACATGGGGGAACCACGAAGGGTCCATGTTGCTTTGGGTGCTGATTGTCACCTTGTTCGGTGCGATGGCTGCGTTTTTTGGGGGCGGTTTGCCGCCAACGCTTAAGGCACGTGTGTTGGCCGTGCAGTCTTCAATTGCTGTCGCATTTTTTGCCTTCATTTTGTTCACGTCAAACCCGTTTGACCGGCTTGCAATTGCGCCGTTTGACGGGCGCGACCTGAACCCACTGCTTCAAGACCCCGGTTTGGCCTTCCATCCACCGTTTCTCTATCTCGGATATGTGGGGCTGAGTATGGCGTTCAGCTTTGCCGTTGCCGCCCTGATCGAAGGCCGCGTCGACGCCGCATGGGGGCGGTGGGTGCGGCCTTGGACACTGGCAGCATGGGTCTTTTTGACGATCGGGATCGCGTTGGGGTCCTGGTGGGCGTACTACGAACTCGGCTGGGGCGGTTTCTGGTTCTGGGACCCGGTTGAGAACGCCTCTTTCATGCCGTGGCTTCTGGCAGCCGCGCTGTTGCACTCGGCTATCGTTGTGGAAAAGCGCGAGGCGCTGAAAAGTTGGACCATTTTGCTGGCAATCATCGCATTCGGATTTTCACTGATCGGCACATTCATTGTGCGGTCTGGGCTTCTCACGTCTGTTCATGCCTTTGCAACCGATCCCGAACGTGGCGTGTTTATCCTGATGATCCTGGTGTTCTTTATCGGCGGGGCATTGACGCTGTTTGCCGCGCGCGCCCAAGCGATGGAGGCCAAGGGTGTGTTTGGTATGGTCAGCCGCGAAAGCGCTTTGGTGGCGAACAACGTGCTGCTGGCTGTCAGCTGTTTTGTTGTGTTCGTAGGCACCATGTGGCCGATGGTGGCTGAGATGATGTTCGACCGGAAGCTCTCGGTCGGTGCTCCGTTCTTCAATGCGGCGTTCTCTCCGTTCATGGTGCTGCTTGGGTTGATCCTGCCGATTGGGTCAATGTTGCCTTGGAAGCGGGGAAGGATTGGCAAGACCGCGTGGTCGCTGCGCTATGCCTTTGGCCTTGCGCTGGCAATTGCTCTGCTGGTTTGGGCGATGCAAACCGGACGCAGCGCGCTTGGGCCGGTTGGGCTGTTCCTTGGGGCCTGGATCACCTTTGGTGCAGCGCTTGATTTGTGGAGCCGCACAGGCCGCAATGGCAGCCTTAAGCGCCTGTTCCGTTTGCCGGGCGCGGATTGGGGAAAAGCGGTTGCTCATACCGGTTTGGGCGTCACCATCTTCGCGGTCGCTGGTCTGACTGCGTGGGAGGCCGAAGATATTCGCGTGGCGCAACCCAACAAGCCGTTCGTGGTGGGGCAGTTCACGCTGACCCTGCAAGATGTGCGGCAGGTTGAGGGGCCGAACTATTTCTCGACCACGGCAGATGTCCTGGTTGAAAAGAATGGACGTCTGATTGGCACCCTGCACCCGGAAAAACGCGACTATCCGGTGGCGCGTATGCCCACGACTGAGGCTGCGATCGACTATCGTTTCCTGGGCGACCTTTACGTCGTGATCGGCGATCAGCAGGCCGATGGGGGCTGGGTCATGCGGACCTATATCAAACCGCTCGCAAACTGGATCTGGGGTGGCTGCATTCTAATGTCGCTAGGCGGTATCCTAAGCCTATGTGACAGACGATTCCGTGTTGCGGCTGGGGCCAGAAAAACCCCGGTTGGCGGAGTGCCCGCAGAATGAAACGCCTTGTACTGATCCTAATGCTGCTGGCGACACCCGTGTTTTCGGTGCAGCCCGACGAGGTGCTGGATGATCCGGTCCTCGAACAGCGGGCGCGCGACCTCAGCACTGGCCTACGCTGCCTTGTTTGCCGGAACGAGAGCATCGACGAAAGCAATGCAGATCTTGCGCGTGACTTGCGCCTGTTGCTGCGTGAGCGTTTGGTCGCGGGTGACAGCGATGAAGAGGCAATTGCCTTTATCGTAGATCGCTATGGCGAATACGTTCTGCTGAAGCCGACGACCAGCGGTTCGAACCTGTTTCTTTGGCTCGCCGGACCCATCATGTTGCTGATTGCAGCCGGGGTCGGGCTGAACTTTCTGCGCAACCGCGCCAAAGCCCACGCTTCAGTTGAGAGCACGACGCTGAGTGAGGACGAAAAGGAACGCCTGCGCCGAATTCTTGAAGACTGACGTTTGGTTCTGCTTTTCCCATCCCGTTTGGGTCAGTAAGTGTGCAAAAACGCAAGGCGCGACGGGAGGGTTTTCATGAAATACGAAACGGTTGTTCTGGATATTTCTGACGGGCTGGCAGTTCTGACATTGAACAGACCTGACAAGATGAACGCTCTGACAACTCAGATGCGAGCTGAAATCACTCACGCAATGAAAGATGCGGCGACCCGAGCCCGGTGCATCGTGATCACCGGCGCTGGACCTGCTTTTTGCTCGGGACAGGATTTGGGTGATGCGTCGTCAACCGGCAAGATTGACTTGGAACGTTCGTTGCGGGACGAATATGAGCCGATGCTGGAGACGATTCACAGCTGTCCGGTGCCAACGATTGCGGCCGTGAACGGAGCTGCGGCTGGGGCAGGAGCCAACCTTGCCCTGTGCGCGGATGTAGTGATTGCTGCCGAGAGCGCCTATTTCCTGCAGGCCTTTGCTCGGATCGGGTTGCTGCCCGACGCTGGCGGAACCTGGTTCATGCCACGTCAAATGGGGCTGGCCAAGGCGATGGGGGCGGCTTTGTTTGCTGACAAGATCAGCGCACGGCAGGCAGATGATTGGGGTCTGATCTGGGAGGCCATCCCTGATGAAGACTTCGCTGCGCATTGGCGCAAACGGGCGGAATACCTGGCCAAAGGTCCGACCGCCGCCTATGGCGCGATCAAGCAAGCTGTTCGTGGGACATATGAAAACACCCTGCCTCAGCAGCTTGCGACCGAAGCGCATCTGCAAGGCGAATGCGGTCGCTCGCGCGATTTCGCCGAAGGTGTGGTGGCATTCATGGAAAAACGCCCTCCGAAATTCGAAGGGCGCTGAATAGGTCGAATTTAGGCGCGGCGGCGGCGGCGCGCTCGGCGCTCGGGTGCAGCATCATCGCCGGTTCCGTCCGAGGCCGAAGTAAACGGACCAAGCGCATCAGTGATTTGTTCCAGGGTGGGGCGCTCGCCGCGGGATGTGGTGTCCAGCGCCTCGCGCATCTTGCGCAGGTGATCGGGCATGGTCCCGCAGCAACCGCCAATGATCGTAGCACCTGCGTCGCGCGCCATAGCTGCATACTGCCCCATCAATTCGGGTGTACCGTCATAGTGGATGTGGCCATCCACGTATTTCGGAATGCCCGCGTTACCTTTTGAGATCAGAGGACGTTCCGTGCCCTGTGCGCCAAAGCCCAGAACAGTGCGCAGAATATCCGATGCGCCGGTTCCACAATTGGCTCCGAATGCAATGGGCGGGTTTGGCAGCGTTTCAACCAGTTGCGCCAGATCAGCCGAGGTGACACCCATCATTGTGCGACCCGCTGTGTCAAAGCTCATGGTGCCACACCAGGGCATATCGGCCAGCGCAAACGCTTCGGCGGCGGCGCGGAATTCTTCGGGCGCGCTGATGGTTTCGACCCACAGCACATCCACTCCGCCTTCTTTCAGTGCTGCGGCTTGTTCGTGGAACATTTCCACCGCTTCGGAATGAGACAAGCTTCCGACGGGTTCCATGATCTCGCCGGTCGGGCCAACGGATCCAGCGACCACAACGGGGCGTCCCGCCTTGTCCGCAACTTCACGCCCAAGTTCCGCACCGATGCGGTTCAGTTCGCCCACGCGATTCTGTGCGTCATGCAATTTGAGCCGCGCCGATGTGCCACCGAACGTATTGGTCAAGAAAAGATCGCTGCCCGCATCGACGGAACCCTGATACAGGGCTTTGATTTTTTCGGGAGCGTCCACGTTCCAGAGTTCAGGCGCATCGCCGGATTGCAGGCCCATGTTGAACAGGTTTGTTCCAGTCGCTCCATCCGCCAGAATGGCATCATTGGTGTCCAGAAGCTTGCTCAGCGCATTTGTCATTGGGGTATTCCAGAAAAAGGCGCAAATCGCCGTTAAAAAATAGAGACGCCCCATGTCACACGACAGGGGCGTCAAATCAAATTCATAAAACTCATGAAGATCATGAGTCAGGCGCTAATCGCTTAGTCGGTCTCGCTCAGAACCTGCGCTTTGGCCTCTGGCAAAAGCTCGGCCATTTTCGCCCGAATTTCGTCATCCGAGGACAAGCTACCCAAATCGCCTGAAACCTTGCGCACAACATCCTCGTGCCCGGCTTCTTCAAAATCGGCGATTACAACCGTCTTTGCGTATTCTTCGGCATCGGCACCGGTTTTTCCCAGTTTCTCTGCCGCCCATAGGCCCAGTAGTTTGTTGCAGCGGGCTTGGGCCTTGAACTGCATTTCTTCGTCATGAGCAAATTTGGCTTCAAAGGCGTTTTCGCGTTCGTCGAACGTGGTCATTGGGTGAGGACCTCTTGGGTTACATCTTGTTTCCTGATGATATGACCATACGACGTCCCGTGCGCAAGGTATTTGCGCTGCGTCAAAGCCTCTCGGGTACATGAACTTGCGAGAAAAGGGGGCTTGCACTATGAGGACGCCAACGAGAGGGGACTCAATCCCTCTGCTCAGACTGGAAAGGTCGCTTATGGCGCGTCGCAAGAAAATTTACGAAGGTAAGGCCAAGATTCTGTATGAAGGTCCCGAACCGGGCACAATCGTGCAGTATTTCAAGGATGACGCCACCGCGTTCAACGCGGAAAAGAAGGACGTTATTGACGGCAAAGGCGTATTGAACAATCGCCTGTCCGAGTTCTTTATGAACGGCCTGACCCAAATCGGTATCCCGAACCACTTTATTCGCCGCCTGAACATGCGCGAACAACTGGTGCGCAATTGCGAAATCGTTCCGTTGGAAGTGATCGTTCGAAACTATGCCGCCGGATCGATGACAAAACGTCTGGGCATAGCAGAAGGCACTCAACTGCCGCGCCCGATCGTCGAATATTGTTACAAGGACGACGCGCTGGGTGATCCTCTGGTTACAGAAGAACATATCGCAGCCTTTGGTTGGGCCAGCCAGCAGGACATGGACGACATCCTCAGCATTGCTCTGCGGGTGAACGATTTCATGAGCGGCGTGATGCTGGCAGTTGGTATTCGGCTGGTGGACTTCAAGATCGAAATCGGACGCGTGTTCGACGGCGACTATCAGCGCCTGATCGTGGCTGACGAAATCAGCCCCGACAGCTGCCGCCTGTGGGATATTGAGACCGGCCAGAAGCTGGACAAGGATGTGTTCCGCCGCGATCTGGGCAATCTGACCGATGCATATTCAGAAGTCGCGCGCCGGTTGGGTGTGCTTCCGAATACCAATGTCACCAAGCCGACACTGATCAACTGATCCGTTCCGGAGACTTATGTTTCAACTAAACTGCGCTGCGGCAAAAACCGCGGCGCAGTTTGGTTTTTGCGTTATCGGAAGGTTCATCTCTTGGTGATTAACCGAAAGAGTCGCTTCGCTTGATGACAACTGCGGCAAACTGCTTGGGAAACAGGGTTGTCGAAAACGGTCAGGCACGCTATCCCCCGCGCAACGAAATGGGCCATGGATTGCGGCCCGAAGGTGGAGTTGCCAAAATGAAAGCACGGGTGCATGTGATGCTCAAGAACGGGGTACTGGACCCGCAGGGCGAAGCTGTTCGGCACGCATTGGGCGCAATGGGCTTTGATAAGGTCGAAGGTGTACGTCAAGGCAAGGTGATCGACCTTGAACTGACCGAAAGTGCAACCGAAGCGGATGTCACCGAAATGTGCGAAAAGCTGTTGGCCAACACGGTCATTGAACGCTACGAGATCGAACTGGTCTGACCGAATGCGGGCCGCGCGTCTGATCACCTATCGCCAACCACTTGAGGTTACGACGGTACCCGACCCCGAACCCGCCGAAGATGGTGTTGTGGTTCGGGTTTTGGCGTGTGGCGTGTGCCGATCCGATTGGCATGCGTGGTCAGGCGCGGACCCGGACGTAATCCTTCCGATGACACCCGGTCACGAATACTGTGGCGAGGTTGTTGCGGTTGGCCCCCGCGTCACCCGGTGGCGGGTTGGCGACAGGGTGATTGCTCCCTTCATTCTGGCTTGCGGACATTGCGCGGATTGTGCGCAGGGGCATCAGACAATCTGCAACGATCAGATTGTGCCTGGGTTCACCTGCGATGGCGCCTTTGCCGAATACATTGCTGTAGCCCATGCGGATGCTAACCTTACATTGTTGCCCGACAGCATTGCGCCCGAAGTGGCGGCCGCCCTTGGGTGCCGGGTGACGACAGCATGGCAGGCATTGGTCGGACGGGCGCAGGTTCAGGGTGGGGAATGGATTGCGGTCTTTGGTGGCGGTGGCGTTGGAATCTCGACCCTGCTGTTGGGCAAGGCCCTTGGTACACGGGTTGTGGTGGTCGATATCGCAGACGACAAGCTGGATTATGCCATGTCTCTGGGCGCGGACGCGGTCGTGAATGCGACGACCTGTGATGCGTCGCAAGCCGTGAAGGACATCACTGGCGGCGGCGCGCACGTTGCAATTGAAGCCTTGGGCATTGAAGTGACGACTGTCTCCGCGATGCGGTCCCTTCGCAAACTGGGGCGCATGGTGCAGATCGGAATGCCTGCGGGGGATCACACCCAGATGGCACTGCCAATGGATGTGCTGTACTCTGGCCAGCTTTCTGTTTTCGGTACACGGGGAATGCCAAGCTGGCGTTATCCGTCCTTGTTGTCGATGATCGCAGGGGGCGGGATCGACCTGAGCCCACTGGTCACGCGTAAAATATCTCTCAACCAGGTAAGCGCTGAGCTTGCCGCCTTTGATCATCCGACCCCTCCGGGCGTTGCGGTGGTTACTGATTTTGTCTCGTAGGAGGGCCCGCCATGCGCGCAGCCGTAATCGTATTCCCCGGATCCAACTGTGACCGAGACCTCGCCGTCGCTTTTGAGCAGGCCGGTTTCAAGGTTGATATGGTCTGGCACAAAGACGCAGCGTTGCCCGACGGTGTAGATATCGTGGGCGTACCGGGCGGCTTTTCGTATGGCGACTATCTGCGCTGCGGGGCCATCGCTGCCAAGTCACCGATCTGCAAAGCGGTTGTGGATCATACCGAACGTGGTGGATATGCAGTTGGTATCTGTAACGGTTTCCAGGTTTTGACAGAAACGGGTATCCTGCCAGGCGCGTTGCTGCGCAATGCCGGGCTGAAGTACATTTGTAAATCAGTGGGCCTGAAGGTTGAAACCAGCGATAGCGTGTTTACCGCCGGCTACAATGCGGGTGACGTGATCGGCATTCCGATTGCGCATCACGACGGCAATTACTTTGCGGACGACGAAACGCTGTCGGCATTGCAGGATCAAGACCGTATCGCGTTCACCTATACCGAGAATCCCAACGGTTCGGTGGGTGATATTGCAGGCATTCTGTCGGAAAACCGCCGTGTGCTGGGAATGATGCCGCACCCCGAACGGGCCGCTGACGAAGGTCACGGTGGCACCGACGGGGCGGCGCTGTTCCGCGCATTGTCGGGCGTGTTTGAAGCGGCGTGACTTGAGGTCACGCGCGCCCGCGCGTAACGTCTGGACATGAACTCGGACGTGCGATCAGCCTGGTCAAATCTGTTGAAACCGTTTCGTGGTGCGCCACTGGGCTGGCGGCTGCGCCTGTCTGTGCTGGTGTTGCTAGTCGCAACAATCGCAACGGTCTGGATTACCAACCGCCTGTTGACTGACAGGTTCACGGAATCCACCCGAAACCGGGCTGAACTACGGCTGGCCTTGTATTCCGGAAACTTGCTCAGCGAATTGCGACGAAACTCAATCGTGCCGCAGTTGCTGGCTCGTGACCCAACCTTGATTTCCGCCCTCCAATCCAGTGACTACACGCTTTCAACGCAGCGGTTGATCTCTTTTGTAGAAGAAATAGGCGCCGCATCCTTGATGCTGCTGGACAGCGACGGTCGGACAGTCGCGGCGACCGATCGGAACAGACTAGGCGAAGGGCACAGAAATACCGCATATTTTGTGGACGCCGTCCGATCGAACGCGACAATTTTTTCCGTCATTCCGAAGGAATCCGGCGGATACAGTTTTGTGTATTCCCGGCGACTGGAAAATGGATCGGAAATTCTGGGTGTCATCGTTGTTGAGGTGGATCTTCAGAAATTCGAGCGCGCATGGGCCGGTATATCAGACGCGGTGATGGTCACGGACAGCACCGGAACGATCATCCTGTCCACCGAGCCACGTTGGCGCGGCTTGGAAGAAAGCACGGCAATGCTGCGCCAACCGCCACAGGGCGCAATTCAACGCGCCATTCGGGCCACAACCGACTGGACGGCTTTGCCACCTGACGCGTACCTGCAAGGCGAGGCGGTGATGCGGATGGAAACACGCATCCCATTTCGCGGTTGGCAAATGACGTCGTTCACCACCTTTGAGTCGATCCGCGAAAAGGTGAACAGCGTGCTCGCGCTGGAAATCATGGGGTTTGCGATTCTTCTGGCGCTTACGTTTTATGCGCTCAGCCGTCGGGCCACCTTGCGCATGGCCTTGTTTCAGCGCGAGTCGGCAGAGCTTCGCGCATTGAACGCGCGGCTACAGCGAGAAATTGCTGAGCGGGAACGGGTTGAAAAGACGCTGGATTTGGCAGAACAGACCCTCGCGCAAAGCTCGAAATTGGCGGCGTTGGGCGAGATGTCGGCTGCGGTCAGTCACGAGCTCAATCAACCTCTGGCTGCAATGAAAACATATCTCGCCGGGGCGCGTCTGTTGTTGCGGCGCAACCGACCGGAAGAGGCGCTGGCCAGCTTTGGGCGCATCGATGGCCTGATCGAACGGATGGGTGCGATCACGCGCCAGCTTAAGTCTTATGCCCGCAAAGGGGCGGATGCGTTTTCGCCTGTAAATCTTGGTGAAGCGCTGGCCTCGGCCTTGTCCATGATGGAGCCGCAACTGCGTCAGCGTCATGTGAAGATCACTCAGATCCTGCCGGAAGAACCTGTGATGGTGATGGGGGACCGGATGCGGATCGAGCAGGTGATGGTCAACCTCTTGCGAAATGCGCTGGATGCCACCAAATCAGTAGCAGAGCCGGATGTGGAAATCATCCTGGCGGCGGGCGACATGGCGGTCCTGACCGTGCGTGACAACGGGCACGGCATCGAGGACATCGAGAACCTGTTCGAGCCGTTCTATACCACCAAACAGCCTGGAGATGGCGTAGGTCTGGGGCTTGCTATCTCGTCTGGGATCGTGAACGACCATGGAGGACGGCTGACTGCGCGCAATGCACAATACGGCGGCGCGGTGTTTGAAATGCAGTTGCCAGCACTGGGAAGCGACGGCCTTGAGGCCGCGGAATAACGAGGAATGACTATGGCACAGGCCATGAAAATTGCCATTGTGGATGACGAACAGGACATGCGCCAGTCGATCAGCCAGTGGCTTGCTTTGTCCGGATATGACACTGAAACCTTTGCCAGTGCGGAAGATGCGCTCAAGGTTTTGGGGCCGGATTACCCGGGGATCGTGATTTCGGATATCAAAATGCCGGGGATGGATGGCATCCAGCTTCTGAAAAAATTGATGGGCGCCGACAGCACCCTGCCTGTGATCATGATCACCGGACATGGTGATGTTCCAATGGCGGTCGAGGCGATGCGTGTCGGTGCGTTCGATTTCCTCGAAAAGCCATTCAATCCCGATCGCATGTCCGAACTGGCCAAGCGCGCCAGCAATGCCCGTCGCCTGACATTGGACAACCGTGCACTGCGACGCGAGCTGTCGGGTGGCACGCAGATCATGAATAAGCTGATCGGTGCCAGCCCGGTGATGGAGCGGTTGCGAGAGGATATTCTGGACCTTGGGCAGGCCGACGGACATGTGTTGATCGACGGCGAGACCGGAACCGGCAAGACGCTGGTGGCGCATGCGCTGCATGCGGTGGGCAGCCGCGCGGGCAAGAAGTTTGTTTTGGTATCCTGCGCAGCGCTCGAGGAAGATGCGCTGGCCAAACGGTTGTTTGGCCCGATGATGCCCGAGGATGCGCAATTGCCCGCAATCGAAGAAGCGCGCGGTGGCACGCTGGTGCTGGAAGATGTTGAGGCGCTGAGCGATACGTTACAGGCCAAGCTGCTGAGCGTGATGAACGAGCAGGGCACGCCTGCCGAGACCCGGATCGTTGCGATTTCGAATCTGCAGGAAGCGGGAAAAACCTCTGAGGATGTTCTGCGCCCTGATCTGTTTTACCGACTGGCCGCGTTGCGGATCACGATGCCGCCACTGCGTCAGCGAGGTGAGGACATTCTGACCCTCTTCACGCGCCTCAGCGAGCAGTTTGCCGAGGAATACGGTTGTGATGCGCCTCAGGTCAGCGCTCAGGAAGCAGCGCAGCTGTTGCAAGCGCCCTGGCCGGGCAACGTGCGCCAATTGATCAATATTGCCGAGCGCGCCGTGCTGCAATCGCGCCGTGGATCGGGAACGATTGCGTCGCTGTTGATGTCGGACCATGAAGAGATGCAGCCGGTGATGACCACCGAAGGTAAGCCGCTGAAGGAATATGTCGAAGCGTTCGAGCGGATGCTGATCGACAATACGATGCGCCGCCACAAAGGCTCGATTGCGTCTGTTATGGACGAACTCTGCCTGCCGCGCCGGACGCTGAATGAAAAAATGGCCAAATATGGTCTTCAGCGTTCAGACTATCTTTAAGTGACGCGAATGGGGGCGCTGCCCCCGTCGCCTTGGGCGACTCCCCCGAGGTATTTTTAGCCAGATGAAAGGGATCCGCCCGCGCGCATTTTCGCGGAATGCAGTTTGCCCATTGTCTTTTCCACAGGGTTGCTTTTATGGTGTGTGAACGGGCCAGGCGAATTTGACGCCCATAAGACCCGAATTTTTGAGTTTCGCTGCTGATCTGTTGATGAGGATCAAGCCCTCGCGGTTCAGCAGGCCGATTGTGCCCCGAACGGGGCAGTGTAGTACCTGAGCCCAGGACCCTTGGGCGAAAGGAATAAATGGGCAGGCAGCGGTCATACGCGCCTGTCGGAGAAGAACCGCGATGACGCGCGCGCAACGATTGAGAGAACGGGCAGGGGGCCACAGCGCCAGACCTTGCCGCGCGCCGTCCGAAATCGCCCTGACAAGACACCTCCCCAAATGCGCCTGTCCGCCTGGACAGGTCAGGACAACGCGTTTGGCGCGGTGCACCAAGGAAACATGGCTAAGAAAATGCTTATCGATGCCACCCACTCGGAGGAAACCCGCGTCGTGGTGGTCGACGGAAACAAGGTCGAGGAGTTCGATTTTGAGTCCGAAAACAAGCGCCAGCTTGCTGGCAACATCTATCTTGCAAAAGTAACACGGGTTGAGCCGTCGCTTCAGGCGGCGTTTGTCGATTATGGCGGGAACCGGCATGGATTCCTGGCGTTTTCGGAAATTCATCCGGACTATTACCAGATCCCCGTCGCCGACCGTGAGGCATTGATGGAGGAAGAACGCGCCTACGCCGAGGCGATGAAGGCGCGTGATGAAGCCGAAGAATCCAAGCCCAAGAAACGGCGGTCTCGGTCGCGGTCCAAGGCGGCCGATGTGAAATCGGACGATCCGGTTGAAACGATGGAAGTTTCATCCGAGCCGACTGGTATGGAAACCATCGATCTGGCCGACGGCGAAGATACGGATGCAGAGGTGCCCGAGGGAACCTCGCCCATGGAGATTGTCGCGGAAACACCGGTAGAAGAGCCGGAAGACAGCGATGCGACCCCGTCGGACGCTGTATCTGACGACGCTGAGCAAGCGGCTGTTGTTGAGGTCGATGACGCGACTGATGAAGCTGAAGGGGTCAACGACGCTGCTGGTGAGACCACCGAAGAGCCTGCTGAAACCTCGGATGAGGCGTCAGCAGATGTCGTAGATCAAGCCGAGGAAGCTTCGGACAAAGCGAATGAGGAAGCGGCAGAGGCTTCGGCTGTTGAAGATAATGATACCTCGGCTGAAACCTCCTCAGACTCCGCCGATGATCAGGACGCGGATGAAGAAGGTGCCGAAGGCACGGGGGCCGATGCGTCTTCGAAGGATGATTCAATTGAATCCGTAGCGGATGAGGATGACAGCGAAGACATCCGTCCACCGCGCAAACCTCGACCGCGTCGCTATAAGATTCAGGAAGTTATCAAGGTTCGTCAGGTCCTGCTGGTGCAGGTGGTCAAGGAAGAGCGCGGCAACAAGGGCGCTGCACTGACAACCTACCTGTCTTTGGCCGGTCGCTATTGCGTATTGATGCCGAACACTGCGCGCGGTGGCGGTATCAGCCGCAAAATCACCAACGCCGCCGACCGCAAGAAACTGAAAGAAATTGCCGCGGACATTGATGTCCCGACCGGGGCCGGTTTGATCATTCGTACAGCGGGCGCCAAGCGCACCAAGTCCGAGATCAAGCGCGACTACGAATACCTGCAGCGCTTGTGGGAGCAGATCCGCGCCCTGACACTGGAATCGATTGCGCCTGCAAAGATCTATGAAGAAGGCGACCTGATCAAACGGTCGATCCGCGATCTTTATAACCGCGATATCGACGAGGTCCTGGTCGAGGGTGAGGGCGGATACCGCATCGCCAAGGACTTCATGAAAATGATCATGCCGTCTCACGCTAAGAACGTGAAACGGTATGAGGATGCCCTGCCTCTGTTCGCGCGGTATCAGGTCGAAAGCTATCTGGCAGGGATGTTCAACCCGACGGTTCAGCTGAAATCCGGTGGCTACATTGTGATCGGTGTCACTGAGGCTTTGGTGGCGATCGACGTGAACTCGGGTCGGGCGACCAAGGAAGGCTCGATCGAGGAAACCGCGCTGAAGACCAACCTGGAGGCCGCCGAAGAAGTTGCCCGTCAATTGCGTCTGCGTGACTTGGCCGGTCTGATTGTCATCGATTTCATCGACATGGACGAGCGCAAGAACAACGCAGCGGTTGAAAAGCGTCTGAAGGATAAGCTGAAAACTGATCGGGCGCGTATTCAGGTTGGCCGGATTTCGGGCTTTGGTCTGTTGGAGATGAGCCGTCAGCGCCTGCGCCCTGGTATGATCGAGGCCACGACTCAGCCATGCCCGGCCTGTCATGGAACCGGCTTGATCCGTTCGGACGACAATATGGCCCTGTCGATTCTGCGTCAGATCGAAGAGGAAGGAACCCGCCGTAGGTCGCGTGAGGTTCTGGTGCGCTGCCCTGTCAGCATCGCCAACTTCCTTATGAATCAAAAGCGCGAGCACATTGCACAGATTGAGGCGCGGTACGGTCTGTCGGTGCGGATCGAGGGTGACGTTCATTTGGTCAGCCCCGATTTCTCGATGGAGAAATTCAAGACCGCCAGTCGGATTGTGCCGGAAGCCACTGCGCCTGTTGTATCCGTCGATGCATCACTGATGGATTTGGTGGATTCGTCGGACGAAGAAGTCGCCGAAGACGAAGTTGCCCAGGCAGAGGAGGAATCCAAGCCCAAGCGCAAGCGCCGTCGTCGTCGCCGCAAGAAGGGCGGGGGCAATGGGGATGCGACAGAGCAATCCAGCGACGGCAATGACGACGAGACACAGGAGGCTTCTGAGGGCGAGGCCACCGATGAAGAAGCTGCGACTGAGGTTGTCGAGGCAGAAGCCGCTGACGAAGAAAAACCTGCCAAGCCCAAGCGCAAGCGCGCGCCACGTCGTCGGAAGAAAGACGTAATAGCAGAAGAAACGGTCGAACAGGCTGAAACAGCAGTTGCCGAAGCTGAGACGGTAACGGATGCACCTGCGGCTGAAAAAGTTGCCGAAACCCCTGAGGGCGACGTAACAGAGGTCGCTCGGGAGCAAGGCGTGGCGGTTGATGCGGCATCTGAAGCTGCGGTTGAAGAACCGGTGATTGCCGAAGAGGCCAGCGTTGCGGATGCGGCCGACAAAGCCATCGGTGCGAATGCAAACGTCGAAGAACCCGCTGCGGATGTAGAATCAACCGCAGCAAAAGCGGTTGAAGAACCTACTGCGAATGAGGTTGAGCCCGCCGCAGAAGCGCCAGTGGAAGAAACGCCCGAACCCGTGCTGGAAACCGTAGCGGAAGAACCGGAACCGGGACCTGCCAAGCCGAAACGGCGCGGATGGTGGTCGTTGGGTAAATAATGAAAGGCGGGCTGATGGGCCCGCCTTTTTTCGTTGGGGCAGGGGTTTTCAGACAGATTTTTGAATCAAATAAATCTGATGCGCCCCATCAAGATCTTGCGACAACAATGTATGCCCAGCCTCGGCGCAGAAATGCGGGACATCGACGATAGCCGCCGGGTCATCGGCCAAAACACGCAGTACGGCCCCTGCAGGCAAGGATTTAAGCCGTTTGCGGGCTTTGAGGACGGGCAGAGGACACAAAAGCCCAAGGGCGTCCAACGTTTCTGTAATCTCGGTCATGTCATTCGGGATAGGACCAAGTTGAAATATTGTCCAGATTCCAACCACGAGGATGTGACTGAATGGCCCCGTGACGGATCGACCTTCATCACTTATGTGCAGAGACATGTTCGGAATTGAAATCATAGACGCGGGATTGATCCCCGCCATGTTCGTCGCCCTTCTGGGCGGCTTGATCAGCTTTCTATCGCCTTGCGTGCTGCCCATTGTGCCGCCCTATCTGGCGTATATGAGCGGCGTCACAATCAACGAGATGCAGGATGAAGCCCGCGCGCGGCGTAAGGCAACCCTGTCGGCGTTGTTTTTTGTGATGGGGCTGTCGACCGTCTTTCTGCTTTTGGGCTTCACCGCGTCGGCCTTTGGGGCGTTTGTTCTGCAAAATCAGGTGCTTTTCGCCAAGCTCTCGGGCGCAGTGGTGATCGTGTTCGGTCTGCATTTTCTGAACGTATTCCGAATTCCGTTTTTGGACCGCGAAGCGCGGATCGAAACAGGTGATTCCGGTGGCTCGGTCTTTGGCGCCTATATTCTGGGTCTGGCGTTTGCTTTTGGCTGGACGCCCTGCATTGGGCCTCAGTTAGGTGCAATCCTTTCGCTAGCAGCAAATGAGGCGTCAGTGGCGCGTGGTACAGTGTTGCTGGGCGTCTATGCGGCAGGCTTGGGCATTCCATTCCTTCTGGCGGCCATGTTCCTGAATCGCTCTATGACCGTTATGAACCGCATCAAGCCTTACATGGGCACGATCGAAAAGGTTATGGGCGGCTTGCTGTTGTTCGTGGGTATCATGTTGATCACAGGCCTCTTTACCCGGTTCAGCTGGTGGTTACTGGAAACCTTCCCGGCTTTGGCAAATTTTGGATGAGCCGCTGACCCCCTTACCTTGACCTCAAGCCTGCGTTAACCTGCACGACAGAAGGTAAGGGCATGAGCAGTCAGACAAATCAGCCTCGGGTGCGCAAACGTCGGGTGTTTTACATACCCGGTTATGATCCCTTTCCGCCCCGACGATATCGCGAGTTGTATCGGTCTGAGTCACAGGCCCAAGCCGAGATTTCCGGCTACGAGATTTCTGTCTCAGCCAAGCAGCGGTCCGAAGTTTTTGGCTGGCGTGTCACCTCGGTTCAGGATGGTGAACGGGTGCACACGGATGTCGATGTGCTGGTCTGGTCGGACATCGTGCGGGACAGCATGACGGGATCGATCCTGTCCACCTATCTGCAACTGGCTCGAACCGCTTGGACCTACATCTCAACGGGTACTCTGCGTCGGTTGATGGGGCTGAGGAAAGGGCCGGTGATTGCTGCACTGTATCCGGTAGGCATGCTGCTTTTGCAACTGCTGGCCGCGCTGCTGGTTGCGTGGGCGACGGCGAAACTGCTTGCCCCAATGGTCGGGCCGTGGGCTTTGGTTCCGGTGGGTGTCCTAGCTTATGCCGTGTTGCGTTGGTTTCGCACAATCGACAACCGGCTGTTTGCCTATTACCTGATGCATGACTACGCGTATTCTGCGCAGTTGAAGGGGGAAACTCCGCCGCAGTTGCAGGCGCGGCTGGACACATTCCAAGACCTGATCAAAGACGCTTTGACTGAAAAGGTAGACGAGGTTTTGGTGATCGGCCACAGCTCTGGCGCGCATCTGGGTGTGTCGGTGCTGGCCGATCTGATCCGCGATTGTGGCGTGTATGACCGAGGCCCGGTTTTGTCGTTTCTGACTTTGGGGCAGGTGGTTCCCATGGTTTCGTTCCTGCCAAACGCACACCGTTTACGCGCGGATTTGCTGTTTCTATCCCAGCAACCCACCGTGGCATGGGTCGATATAACCGCACCCGGCGATGGCTGCGCCTTTGCGCTATGCGACCCGGTTGCGGTCAGCGGTGTGGGCAGCCCAGAAAAGAAATGGCCCTTGGTTTTGTCCGCAGCGTTTACACAAACACTGTCACCTGAGCGCTGGAAGGCGGATCGCTGGCGGTTCTTCAAGCTGCATTTTCAGTATCTCTGCGCCTTTGACCGTCCGGGTGCATACGATTATTTTCGGATCACCGCGGGCCCCCAAACCTTGGCTGCACGATTTGCCGGGCGCGCGCCTTCACCGTCACGTATTGATCAGCCCGTTTCAAAATACACTACGGTTCACGCATGATCCCGCCAAAACCGACCCCACGCCCAGACAAAGTTTCGCTGTGGCAGTATCTGAGACTGTTTCGGAAAGACCTGCTTTCAGCACAGCCCCAACGGCTCTATCGCGCATGGATGGCGGAATTTCGAACGCCGTTCTTTATATCTTACATGATCAATCAGCCGGAACTGGTTGATCTGGTTTTGAAAAAGAGGCCCGAAGATTTCCCGAAGTCTAACCGGATCAGCGAAGGTTTGCGGCCGCTTTTGGGTGAGTCTGTATTTCTGACAAACGGTGAGGCATGGAGGCGACAACGTCGTATCATTGATCCAGCGTTTGAAGGCGGGCGGTTAAAAGACACGTTTCCAGCGATGCGAGATGCCTCACAAGCCTGCGCCAATCGGCTGCATTCGAGTGTTGGAACGGAGGTTGAAGTAGAGGAAATCACCAGCCATGTCGCCGCTGATGTCATTTTCAGAACACTGTTTTCGGTGCCTATCGAACATGAAATCGCAGCCGAAGTATTCCAGAAATTCCGCGCCTATCAAAGGCGGCAACCGCTTTTGAACCTTGCGGCTTTTTTGCCTCTGCCACGTTGGGTTCCTCGTCTACATGCCGGCGACACGCGGCGGAATGCGCATGATATCAGGCGTTTGATCCAGAAACTTACAGCGGATCGCGCTGCGGCCATTGCTGATGGAACGGCACCAAACGATCTGGCCACAAAAATCATGACAACACCCGATCCCGCCACGGGGAAGTGTTTTGAAACCGACGAGATGATTGATCAGGTCGCGATCTTCTTTCTGGCGGGCCATGAAACCAGCGCTTCGGCCCTGGCCTGGACGCTTTATCTGCTGGCGCTGTACCCCGACTGGCAAGAGATGGTCGCGGAAGAGGCACAGGCAAACCTGGACCCGTCCTTTTCGACCATGTCCAGGCTGAATGTCATCCGAGATGTGTTTCGCGAAGCGTTGCGACTTTATCCACCGGTGCCAATGATGGTTCGAGAAACGCAATGTCCTGAACAGTTTCGCGATCGAGAGGTTCCGAAGGGTGCACAAATTGTAGTCAGCCCGTGGCACCTGCATCGGCAAGAAAGGCTTTGGGACAATCCCGACGGGTTCGATCCCTCGCGCTGGAAGACAGAGAACGGCAAAACATGTCAACGCAATGCCTACATTCCGTTCTCTGCCGGACCAAGAGTGTGCACTGGGGCGGGGTTTGCGATGGTTGAGGGGCCCTTGATCCTGTCGATGCTGTTGCGCCAATTCAAATTCGAAACAATCCCCGGAAAAACACCGGTTCCGGTGGCGCATCTGACCGTTCGGTCCAAGGACGGGATATGGTTGAGGTTGGTTGAGCGCTAACAAACTACCATCGTCCATCGCCGTGCTGTATGCGAGGAATGAAATCGGAATCATTCTTGAACGGGAAATCATTATGTCCAAAGCAGAACAGCGCGCGCAGATGTCCAACGGAGCAGGCTTTATCGCCGCACTGGATCAAAGCGGTGGATCGACCCCAAAGGCGCTGGCGCTTTATGGGGTGGACGCGTCGGCTTACGCGTCGGAAGAAGAGATGTTCGGCGAAATCCAGAACATGCGCGCGCGGATCATTCTGGCGGACGATTTCACCAAGGACAAAGTGATCGGTGCGATCCTGTTCGAACGTACGCTGGGTGAAGAAATCGACGGCCGCAAGGTTGCAGATTACCTTTGGTCGGTCAAAGGCATCGTTCCGTTCCTGAAAATCGACAAAGGTCTGGAAGAGACTGCCAATGGCGTCCAGATGATGAAACCGATCCCGGGTCTGGCCGAAACGCTGGCCAAGGCAGAGGGTGTGTTTGGCACCAAGGAACGTTCGGTAATTCATGAAGCCAACGCCGAAGGCATCGCTGCCGTTGTGGCACAGCAATTTGACGTGGCCCGCGAGGTTGTTGCGGCAGGGATGGTTCCGATTGTCGAGCCCGAGGTCAACATCAACTCGGAAACCAAGGCCGAGGCGGAAGAGATCCTGAAGGTAGAAATCCTGAATAACCTGGATCAGTTGACCGAGGGGCAGGACGTCATGTTGAAACTGACGATCCCGAGCACGGCAAACCTTTATGATGAAGTGGCTGATCACCCGCGTGTCGTGCGCGTCGTTGCTTTGTCAGGTGGGTATTCGACCGAACAAGCGTGTGATCTGCTGGGTCAGAACGGCAAGATGATCGCGTCGTTTTCGCGTGCGCTGACTGAAGGTCTGTCGAAACAGCAATCTGATGCCGAGTTCAATACAGCTTTGGGTAGCAACATAGATAAAATCTTTAAGGCATCGGCCTAACATTCAGAAATAAAAGATAAAAGCGGCGCAGTTGCGCCGCTTTTTCTGTTTCAACCGTGCGTCTGAATTCCACCAGTTGAAATCAACACAGTGTAAGAGAAGTATAGACTTCGGCCTTGTGCGTGCTTCAGGACGCGGGGCAGGTGCCGCGATCAAATTTCTGGGCCGCACCTTTGACCATCATATCGTATTTCAAACTGTCGTAGTTCACCACAAATGTGACGACCTGTCCGTCCTGCATCAGCAGAAATGTCATCGATTCTCCGACAGGGTAAATTGCAGCCTCGCCTTCAAGATCACCTGTGGAAATGAAACCTTTGTCCGAACCGCCTGACCTTTTCAATGTAACGTTGCTGCCATCTACATCCGAGACACATTCCAACGAAAAATCATCGTTGTGTAGTGTGCTCTTGGCCAAAGCCGGAGTGGCCGCCATCGCTGTTATTGCGAGCACGCAGAGGTATTTCTTTGCCATTTCGAGTTCCAAATTTGGGGGTTTTCTGTTCACTCGGTCCGGCAAAATGGGCAATCATTATGACCGAACCTGGCGTGCAGGTGCCTGTTATTTGCGCCAGGAATGAGGCGTATGTTTGAACTTAAAGTGTTGCCAGGAAAACAGGATGGTTTCTGGCAGGCCGAAGGGGAAACTTTGGAAATTAAGCTCATATATGCGGATTGGCGGGATCAATCTTGGCGCTGGCCTTGACAATCGGTGTCTCTGAATGAAACCTCTTAAGGGTTGGGAGACAATGGAAAATTCAAAGAGTTGTACCTGTTGCGGGACGGGCCGGTTTGTATTATCGGCACGCTTCCCTGAGCAGGACGACTTATTTGGGTTCCAACTGCCAGATAAAAAAGTGGGAGTTAACACATGAAAAACAGCAGCAAACTGAGCCTCGGCGCGTTTGTGACCGCAGCCATGATGGCGCCGGCCGCATATGCGGAAGAGTTCATCACAATCGGCACCGGTGGCGTAACCGGCGTGTATTACCCGACAGGGGGCGCAATCTGCCGTCTGGTGAACAAGGGCCGCAAGGAACATGGCGTGCGCTGCTCGGTCGAATCGACCGGTGGTTCGGTCTACAACATCAACACCATCCGCGAAGGCGAGCTGGAGTTTGGTGTGGCGCAGTCCGACTGGCAGTACCATGCCTATAACGGCACCTCGAAGTTTGAAGAGGCTGGCCCGTTCGAAAACCTGCGTGCGGTATTCTCGGTTCACCCCGAGCCGTTCACCGTTGTGGCCCGCGCAGATTCCGGCATCACCAATTTCGAAGATCTGAAAGGTAAGCGCGTCAACATCGGCAACCCCGGTTCCGGTCAGCGGGGCACAATGGAGGTTCTGCTGGGTGAAATGGGCTGGACCACGGGCGATTTCGAACTGGCGACCGAACTGAAGGCGGCTGAACAGTCGGCCGCACTGTGCGACAACCAGATCGATGCGATGGTTTACACCGTCGGTCACCCTTCGGGTTCGATTCAAGAAGCCACCACCGCGTGTGACTCGGTTCTGGTGAATGTCAGCGGGGAAGCTGTGGACAAACTGGTCAACGACAACTCGTTCTACCGCACCGCAACCATTCCCGGTGGCATGTACCGTGGATCTGACGGCGACACGTCGACCTTTGGTGTGGGCGCAACCTTTGTGACTTCGGCGGACGTGTCGGAAGACGCTGTGTACGCGGTTGTCAGCTCGGTCTTCGAGAACTTCGATGACTTCAAAAAGCTGCACCCTGCATTTGCCAACCTCAAGCCTGAAGAGATGATCGCGGACGGCCTGTCGGCACCGCTGCATCCGGGTGCCGAGAAGTACTACAAAGAAAAAGGCTGGATTCAGTAAGCCAGACCTGACGCAGGGTGCCCTCGGGCGCCCTGCACGCAACCCGTGTTAAACGGGGTTCCAAAAGGCCGAAAAAGGCCGTGACGGGGAGACATTGCATGAGTTCCGACACACAATCCAATCGTCCGCTATCCGAAGAAGAGCTTCAGGATCTGGTCGCATCTTCCGACGCCGGTGGGCGTAATCCAGTCGGGAATGTAGGGATATTTCTGGCCATCGTGGCGGCGATCTGGTCGATTTTTCAGGTTGTTCTGGCCTCGCCGATTTCGAACTATGTTCTTCCCGGAAGCGTTGTGAACAACTCGCGTCAGTTCCATCTGGCCTTTGCGATGTTCCTGGCCTTTGCGGCTTACCCGGCGTTAAAATCAAGCCCGCGCGGTTATATCCCGATCCAGGACTGGATTATGGGTCTTTTGGGCGCGTTCGTCGCACTTTACGGCTATTTCTTCTATGACAAGATCGTCAATGCGGGCGGCCTGGCCGATGATACGGACAAGTGGGTCGCTCTGGGCGGTTTGCTGTTGCTTTTTGAGGCCGCGCGTCGTGCGCTTGGCCCAGCCATGGCGATCATCGCGACGATCTTTCTGGCCTATGTTTTCTTTGGTTCATCCGAATACGTTCCCGAGGTGATCCGCTGGAAGGGCGCGAGCCTGAAAAAGGCCATGAGCCATATGTGGATCACGTCCGAAGGCGTGTTTGGCATCGCACTTGGCGTTTCCACGAAATTCGTCTTTTTGTTCGTATTGTTCGGGGCCTTGTTGGATAAGGCCGGGGCAGGGAACTATTTCATCAAGATGGCCTTCGGGGCGCTTGGCCATCTGCGTGGCGGTCCTGCGAAGGCGGCTGTTGTGGGCTCGGCTGCTACTGGCCTGATCTCGGGTTCGTCGATTGCCAATGTTGTAACCACCGGCACCTTCACCATTCCGTTGATGAAACGGGTGGGCTTTTCCAGCGAACAAGCTGGCTCGGTCGAGGTTGCGTCTTCGGTGAATGGCCAGATCATGCCACCGGTTATGGGCGCTGCGGCCTTCCTGATGGTGGAATATGTGGGCATCTCGTATGTCGAGGTCATTACCCACGCCTTCCTGCCTGCTGCGATTTCCTACATCGCTCTGGTCTATATCGTCCATCTTGAAGCGGTTAAGCGGAACATGCCAACTCTGGGCGACCGGGATGTGCATTTGGCGCGGACCGTAGTCGGCATGTTGTCTTTCTTCTTGGTGTTTGCCGGTCTGTGCTATAGCTCGCAATTTCCGGTGGATGCGGTGACCAGTTGGGCACCTTCGGCGGCGGGATTGATCCTCAGCCTGATCGTTTGCGCGATCTATGTTGTGCTGCTTTATCTGGCCGCTCAGGTGCCGGATCTTGAGCCCGACGATCCAAACGCCAAAGAAGTCACACTGCCGGTCATTGCTGACATCTACAAGGCAGGTCTGCACTATCTGTTGCCGATTATCGTGCTGGTCTACTTCCTGATGATCGAACAGAAATCTCCCGGTTTGTCGGCCTTTTGGGCAACCGCGTTACTGTTCGTGATCCTGCTGACGCAAAAACCGCTCAAGGCGATCTTCCGCGGCGAAAGCGATGTGTACAATCGCTTTATCGACGGTGTGGCTGACCTGTGGCAGGGCCTGATCGACGGGGCGCGGAACATGATCGGGATCGCTTTGGCCACCGCCACGGCGGGTGTGATCGTGGGTACGGTGACGCTGACCGGTGTAGGACAGGTTATGGCCGATCTGGTCGAGTTCCTTTCGGGCGGCAATCTGATCCTGATGCTGATCATGGTCGGTATCCTCAGCCTGATCCTGGGCATGGGCCTGCCGACCACGGCGAACTATATCGTCGTCAGTTCGCTGATGGCGGGCGTTGTGGTCGAACTGGGTGCGCAAAGCGGGCTGATCGTTCCTCTGATCGCCGTCCACCTGTTTGTCTTTTACTTCGGCATCATGGCGGACGTGACGCCGCCTGTGGGTCTGGCCAGCTTCGCGGCCGCTGCTGTCTCGGGCGGGGACGCGATCAAAACCGGCTTCACGGCGTTCTTCTACAGCTTGCGCACCGTGGCCTTGCCGTTTGTGTTCATCTTCAACACGGACCTGTTGTTGATCGATGTGACATGGGTCGAAGGCATAATCGTCGCCATATTCGCGACCATAGCCATTCTGGTCTTTACCGCCGGTACAATGGGTTACTTCCTGACGCACAGCCGGATCTATGAAAGCATCGCGCTGATCTTTGTGGCCTTTGCCTTGTTCAGGCCGGACTTCTTCATGGACCGAATTTCACCTCCGTTCCAGACGGTTGAGCCTGCTGCGTTCGAAGAAACAATCGGTCAGGTTCCACCCGGAACAGAGATGCGGCTTGTGGTGTCCGGGCCAGACTTCGATACGCTTGAAATGGTGGATACAACCGTTGTCGTCACCGTGGGCGAAGAAGAAGGTGGTGCTACACGGGTCGAGGCGATGGGCCTGCTGCTGTTCCCCGAGGACGGTCTGGTTAAGTTGGAAGAACCGCTGTTTGGCACACCTGTTGCGGACGATTTGGGCAACTTCGACTATTATGGGGATGAGGCCGTGCGTTTGACCTCGGTCAGCCTGCCATCCAGCCAGCCACCTAAGCAGCTGATTTATATTCCCGCGATGGTTCTTCTGGGCCTTATCGCGCTGTTGCAACGCGGCCGCGCCGCAAGACAAGAGGTGCTTGCATGACACGTTCGGTTTTATGTGCCATTGACATCAGCAATGGCGAGATTGATGTGCCGGTCCTCCAAAAGGCGGCCGCGCTTGCGGATTTGGAAGGTGCGCAGTTGGATGTTGTGACTGTGTTACCGGATTTCGGTGAGAGCTGGGTGTCGGGTTTCTTTGAGCCCGACTTCCACGACAAAGCACTGGAAGAGGCGCAGACCACTCTGACCGCCCTGTGTATCAAGGCTCTTGGGGCAGAGCGGAATGAGCATATTCGCCACGTCGTCGCGACAGGAACGGCCTATCAGGAGATCCTGAAAACTGCTGAAAGCGCTGGATCAGATCTGATTGTGATCGGCGCGCATAAACCGGATTTCAAAGATTACCTTCTTGGCCCCAATGCCTCGCGCGTGGTGCGACATTCGACGGTTTCGGTTTACGTCGTGCGCTGAGCCGATTGCGTAGCTTGACGTTTCAATACCCTGTCATCTCAAGGTATCCGATACCTTCTTGACTGCCGGTTACGGTGACAGGGCCTTCCCAATACTCAAAGCGGGTTCCCATCCATGCGTTGGGGGTCAGGGCTGAGACCTCGATTTCGACACCTCGATCCGGCAATACGACGCGCCACTGTGTTGGAACCTCGCGCCCTGCGACCTGATCGGTTCGCAGTGGGGTCAATTGGACAGTGCCGTTGGGGATAGCTTCGGTGCTGCCATCGGCATTGATCCATGTGGCCGAGGTGAAATCCCCACGCCCCCCACGCAACCGAAAAGCCATCATCTTGTCGCCCCCCTCGAAGCTGAGCGAAAACCAATCCCATCCGCTTTGATCTGCGGCAAGCGGCTGCGAAGACCACTCGCGGTCCAGCCACCCCTGTCCGGTGACGCGTACATCACCGCCCTGCAGTCTAAGGACACCTTCAACCGCGTAAAAGGGCTGCGAATAATAATAGCTGGCTTGACCATCGGCTGACTTCACGGAATAGCCAGCATCACCGTGAAACACTAATGGCCCTTGAGCAGTCAGTGACAGGTCATAGCCAAAATCCTCTCCGTTGGCCGTGAGAGTCAGGGTGTCGAAATCTGGACCGGCCATACGCCATTCGTCGATCCACGCCTCAAAGGGTTGAGAAATTACGCCTGCCTGACCGATCCCACCGCGCGAAAGACGTTCGGCAAAGAAATGCCCGTCGGGCGTTGTTGTGGCTGCGTGACCCATCCAGATTTGTGGACTTTGCCAGTCATCCGTCTCAAACGGCTTCAGTGCTGACCGGAACAGGGTCCACTGAATTCCATAATCGCGCCCGTCCTCACCTTTGAGGTTGGCCGTCAGATACCACCATTCAATCCGATAAGAGGGGTGAGGTCCGTGATCTTTCGGGAAATCAAACGCATACCCCGCTTTGGGCACGTCAAAGCCCTCGGCGGACCCACCCAATCCGGCATACCCCTGGGCCCAGAGCGGTAGCGGGAAAAAGGTCATCAAGCAAAGTAGAAGGGTTTTAACGTTCATTCGCGAACACTCTCAGCAAATCAGCAGGGGGTAGGCGCAGCATTCGTAATGCGGGCAGGGCGGCAGCGATAAGCGCAGCCAGCAAGGTCAGCACGAACAGCCACAGCCAGTCCCAAGGGAACAAGAACATCGGCAGACGCCAGCCAAACGCTTGTACATTGATCACCGCCAGTAGAACCCAGGCCAGAACCAGCCCCAGCGGCAGGGCCAGACAGGCGGTCAGTGCGGCCAGCAGCACGCTGCGCAATAGCTCCAGCCGCGCCAATTGCGCCCGATTCAGCCCCAAAGCCCAAACCGGGGCGATTTGCGGCAGTCGTTGGGTCCATAGGGTCAATAGGCTGGTCAGAATGGCAAAACCAGCCACGCCAAGGGTCAGAACGTTAAGCGCCGAGGTCACAACAAAGGTCTTCTCGAAAATCGCACGTGATTGCGCCTTCATCGCGGCTTGTTGCACGACCACGCGCGGCGACAGGGCAAACTGTTCCCGTACGTTTTGAGCCATCGCAGTCGCGCCCTCTGGGGGCATTCTGACGCCAAACCGCCGCATCTCGGCCCCTGGTGCGATTTGGTCCAGCTGCGCCATTGACACGATCGCCTGCCCGGTTGGGTTGCCGTAATCGGAATAGACGCCAGCAATCGGCAGAAAGTGTTTAGAGGACAGTTTCAGTTCATCACCAGGCCAAAGAGACGCGCGGCGCGCCAGTTGTTCGTTGATAAGCACCGCGTTTCCGGCCATCACATCATCCCAAACGGAGGGGGTTGCGGCAATCAATGGCCAGTGCTGCCGGTACACGGGATCATCGACCACGCCGTATAAGAAAAGAGGGCCCGCTTCATGGGACAGTTCCACGTTTCGGATCGGCAGGATGGCATCGACTTGTGGGCGTAACCAAGTGGTGATCTCTCGCGCTTGGTCTTCATCTCGCGCGGTCACGTAGAGCTCGGCCGTCAGTCGTTGGTCCAGCCAACCTACAAAGGTTAACCGGAAGCTGGAAACCATTGTGCCCACGCCTATATTCGCTGCCAGCGCCAGCAAAAGCGCCATCAAGGCCAATGACAGACCAGGCAATTGCGCCCGCATATCGGACCAGACCCATTGCGCAACAGGACCGCGTGCCGTGCGTTCCAACGCAGACAGCGCCATGGCCAAAAGCGCGGGCAGCAACAGCGCGGCACCAGTCAGCAGCCCGGCCAGCAGCACGAACCCTGCAACCAGCCCTCCGACACTGATGTAAGCCAACGCCCCGCCGACGACCAGGATCAGACCAAGCGCAGCGGTGATGTGGCGTGCGCGGGAATTGCTCTGCCACGCTTGAACGCCCGGTCCTTCGAGCAAAGGCATGTTGGACAAGCGCCATAGCGCATGGCCGCTGGCCAGCAACGTCCCAAATGCGGCCATAGCGAGCCCGGCCAAAACCCATTTAGGTTGCAGCGTAAGCTGTCCTGTTACAGGCGCACCATAAAGCCCGCGTAGGGTGGCCGCGACGTCTGGCAGCAGCGCTCCGGCCAGAAAGAAACCCAACAGCAACCCAAGGCTGCCGCCAATCAGCGCCAGCATGGTCAGTTCCGTCAGGATCAGCCAAACCAAACGCCGCATCGAAACGCCCAACGCACGCAAAGTGCGGATCATCCCACGCCGCTGGGCAAAGGCCAGACCAACGGTGCCATTCACTATGAATAGACCAACGGCAAAGGACAGTAGGCCAAAGGCTGACAAGTTCAGGTGGAAACTGTCGGTCAGCCGTGCGGTGTCAACTTGTGTTGTAGGGCTAATCCGCTTTAGCTCGGGTGCGATCTGGTTCAAGGGCAAACGATCACGCGGTTGGTTCGGCAACACGACCAGCCTCGAGATTGCGCCCGGTTGGTTCAGAAGTCGCTCGGCCACGCCTATATCCGTCAGGATAACGTCCGGGGGCAGGGCCGATGTGATTAGAACAGGCGGAAGGTTAGTTTGCCCTCTCAGCAAAGGCTGTAATTCCGGGGATGCAAGTAGGCGACCTGGAGCGGTAAGCATGTCGGCGGGCTCGGTCGCTTCTGCGCTTTGTTCCGCTTCGGTCACGGCGGGTAAGGCCGGATAGGCTAGCATGTCCACGCCCATCAGGCGCAAGGTTCGCCCACCTACGCGGTAGGGGCCTTCAAGTACGGCGGCAACCTGCCAACCCGCACGACGCAGTTCGACATAGCGGGACATCGGAATAGGCCCCGAGGGGTCACGCAGTTCGTCAAATTGCCCAACAGCCAGTTGCGCATTGGCACGGGCATAGCTTGCGCGCGCCTCAGCATTGATGGCTTGGACGGCTGACCACAAACCGGTGGCCAAAGCGATGCCGATTAGCAAAGTCGCCAATTGCAAGCGATGTACCCGCCAATGGGACAGCAACGCCTGAACAGTGGCCCATGTCATTGGATACGCCCGCCACTCAGCTTGACCTGGCGATCCAATCGACCGGCAATTTTCTGTGAGTGCGTCACCAACAGAAGCGCGGCGCCGGTATCTGCCACTAGCGACAACATCAAGTCCAACACAGTTTCGCTGGCGGTTTCGTCCAGATTACCCGTTGGTTCATCTGCTAGCAACAAATTGGGACGCGCGGCCATGGCCCGCCCGATGGCGACCCGTTGTTGTTGACCGCCCGACAGGTTTTCGGGGAATCGGCCCAGCAAATCGGACAGGCCTAACCGTTCGGCGAGATGACTGTTCCAAGTGGTATCTTCTACACCGGCAAGACGGGCGTGAAACGACAGGTTTTGCGCAACGTTCAGAGACGGGATCAAATTGAACTGCTGAAACACCAGCGACACTTGATTCCGTCGCAAACGCGCCCTGCCAGCATCATCTAGCGTGGAAAATCGTGTGTCGCCCAGCGTGATCTCACCACCGTCAAAGCTGTCTAAAGCTGCGGCAAGGTTCAAAAGGGTACTTTTCCCGCTTCCGCTTTCACCGGTCAGGGCCAGCGTTTGACCTTGATCCAGATCCAGTGAAACATCGCGTAGCACCGGTCGTCCGCCGGGATAGGTTTTCTGGACACGGTCGATGGTCAACAACATGATCTGCTTTCTTTTCTTCCAAGAATTTGCGGCGGAAATCCAAACTGTCCAGTGCAGACCATCACCCGGTTCCATTCGCCGCAGGTGAACTTGGTATTGGCCGGGGTTGTGCCTTGTAACTCAAAAGGTCATTCTGCCCTGACGATCCACTGCCGTAAATCAGGATGAAAAACATGACGTTGCTGCATCAGATCATTTGGGGCAGTACCTTTCTGGGGCTCTGCTTTGTGATCGAAATCCTGTTGCTGACCTGGTGCACCGTCACGATTATCAATTGGGACAAAAAATGGGCGGACAAAGGTGTGTATATCGGAACCGCTGCGCCCATTGCAGTATCTTTGGCGTTCATCGTCGCGACGCACACGATACAGGTCTGGATTTGGGCGATCGTGTGGGTACTGCTTGAGGTGATGCCGGATTGGAATACGGCCATTTATTTTTCATTGGTGACATTCACGACATTGGGCTACGGCGACATCGTGCTGGGTGAAGGGTTGCGTATCTTTGGCTCTTTCGCGTCGGTCGCCGGACTGTTGGCCTTTGGTCTGTCGACGGCTTACCTGGTCGCAATGATGACACGGGTCTTTCAGGAAAAGTTCTTTTCCTAAAGGATCGGTGCAAACAACCGTGCCAGGGGAGAGCCAAAGCGAATGTGAGCAGGTTGCTGGGCCAGCGTGCGCGTCAGTTCATAACTGTTCTCGAAATCTGCTTGCAGCATGTCTGCGACCCGGTTCGCGGCCCTGACATCAAAGAACAGGGCCATCGCCTCGAAATTCAGCCGGAATGAGCGGTTGTCCAGATTGGTGGTGCCTACCGCCGCAAGCGTGTCATCAACCACAAAGGCCTTTTGATGCATGAAGCCGTCAGTATAGCGAAAGATACGCGCACCGCAGTCACGGACCTCGTCAAAATAGGCGAACGCGGCCAGCCAGGGTAAGCGGTGGTCGATCATGTCCGGTACCAGAATTCGTACGTCCACGCCGCGCATTGCCGCGTGTTGCAGGGCAGTCATTACGTCGATATCCGGAACAAAATAAGGCGAAGCGATCCAGAGCCTTTCCTTGGCTGCGGCAATGGCGGCAAAAAACATCATCGCACCGGTTTCCGTTTCATCACCGGGGCCGGTGGCAACCAATAAGGCGTTCATGTCTTGGTCGGCCTCTGAGCCCGCCCAATCCAATTCGTCGATCAAATCTTCGTTACGGGCCCAGTGCCAGTCTTCGGTGAAGATCAGCTGCAGTTGGCGGACGATATGGCCGGTCATTTTCAGATGCGTATCCCGCCAATGACCGAAATGCTTGTCTTGTCCCAGGTATTCCACGCCAACGTTGTGGCCGCCTATGAAACCGGTTTCCCCATCGATGACCACGGTTTTGCGGTGGTTTCGATAGTTGAGTTGAAATCGGAAATTGGGGCCGCGCTGATCCTTCGGATTGGCCACGTCAATCCCGGCCTCCTGAAGTGTTTCAAGATAATCCGAGGGGAGGCCGTAACTGCCCACTGCGTCGGCCATGAAACGGACGCGTACGCCGCGTTTGGCCGCAGCGATCAGCTTTTCCTGCAGCCTCAGCCCCAATTCATCAGCGCGCACGATATAAAATTGAATAAGGATATAGCTTTTGGCTGAGTCAATGGCGTCAAAAATCGCATCAAATGTGGCTTGCCCATCAATCAGCAGCTCGGCCCCGTTCCCGCGTGAAACTGGTAAATGCGCCAGAACTTCGAACGGGCGCGGGTTGATCGACATGCGCGACGGATCGGGTTTTGAATAATCGGCGAAGGTTTTGATGCCTTCGACAACGCGTTCGCTTTCCTGACGTGCGATGCGGTATCCGCGAAAGCGATGGTGGCCTAGAAACAGGTAGGCAGGCACTGCGATAAAGGGGGCTGAGGCCAGAAACACGACCCACCCAACGGCACCTTGAGGGGTCCGCGCTGTTTGCGCAGCGCGGACGACAAACACCGCTGCCGTCGCATAGAGGGCAAAGACGACGGCAGAAACAAGCAATGTCCACATAGGGTTAAGGCTCCGGGTTTGTCAGTTTGCCCCAGTGTAGACCCGAGTCCAATCCTGCGCCATATCCACAATGACCCAACCCATATTCGGGCCTTTGTCCAGCCCGTCAGCCAACTTGCCAACAAGGCCTTCACGATCATAAGCCCATTCGCGGTCTGCATCTGTGTGGTGGATCAGCACGCCCAGTCGGGGGCCGTCACCAGCGGTCACCCACTCCATCATCGCAAAATCACCGTCCGAGTTGCCCCCGGCCAGAATCGGGCGCTTGCCAATTGTGCGTTCGATGTTGATGGGTTTGCCTTCTTTGTCATCAATGAACGCGATTCCCGGCGCCTTGACGATCGTCGGCTTGCCATCAATCACCTCATAGCTGGTGTTACCATAAGTGCCCAAAACCTGATTGGGTGGAATGCCATAGGCTTCTTCGGCAAAGACACGCATGAAATGCAGGCCACCGCCTGAGACGATATAGGTAGTGAACCCTTCATCTCGCAAATAGCGCAAAAGTTCTACCATTGGTTGATAGGTCATCTGGTCATAGGGCAGGCCGGTATCCGGGTGGCGCTCGGTGGCCAGCCAGTTCGACACGGAAGATTGAAACGCGTCGACGCTGTTGCCTGAGTGCGAGGCGTTTACGACTTCAATCAGGGCGTCATGGCCGCCTTGCAGAACCGTGGCCAAATCCCCTTCGGCCGCAGCTTTCAAAGCAGGCGTTGACAGGATCGATGGGTCTTGCTCGGCCATTTCTGCAAGACGGTCCATGGCATAGATGAACTGGAAATATACCGGCTGCTCGGCCCAAAGCGTTCCATCATTGTCGAACACGGCAATCCGGTCGGATGGGGTAACATAGTTGGGACTGTCTTGGCTGGTCACGCCGTCAACAAAAGCGACAATCTGATCTTTGGCATGACTATTGGTCCAACTAGGCAGCGGGTCGGCAAGCAGTGACAGCGGGGCGAAGGCAAGAACTGCGCTGAGAACTAGGTATCGCATGAATTGCTCGTTTAGTTTCAAGAAAAAAAGGGCCGCCATCGAAGTGGCGGCCCGGTTTGGATTTACACGCGACTTAGTTGTTTGTCGGTGTCGTCAGCTTCTCCATAACCTGATCCAGGTTGAAGCTTGCCGCTTTCTGGCGCGGTGGGAATTCCTCGAAGGTTGAGAGGAAATTGCCCACGTATTGCTGTGCCGGCACTAGGAAATACGCGCGATCCAGCAGCCAGTCATAGTAGGTGTTGGACGTGCGATAGGCGCGCTCATACGGGTCGCGACGCAGGTTCACGATCAGCGGGATGCGCAACTCGGTCCAAGGTTCAATCCATGCGCGTAGCGTGGCCCAAGCTTTCTGCTCAAGGAAGATCAGCTTCCAGTCGTCGTAGCGCAGCGCTGTCAGGTCGCCGTCATCCGAGAAATAGAATATCTCGGCGCGCGGGCTTTCTGTCGTCTCACCGGTCAGCAGGGGCAGGATGTTGTAGCCATCCAGATGCACTTTGTAGTCACGACCCATGCCGGACGAGCTATAACCTGCTTTCAGCTTTTCCTTGATGTCAGGATCGCCAGCAACCGCCAGATAGGTCGGCAACCAGTCCATATGGTGCACGATCTCGTTCGTAACCGATCCAGCTTCGATCTGACCGGGCCAACGGACCATTGAAGGAACGCGCCAGCCGCCTTCCCAGTTGGTGTTTTTCTCACCCCAGAACGGTGTGGCCGCGGCATCTGGCCATGTGTTCATGTGCGGGCCGTTATCGGTCGAGTAGTGAACGATGGTATTGTCGGCAATGCCAAGTTCGTCCAACAGATCAAGCAGTTGTCCGACATGCATGTCGTGCTCGATCATGCCGGCGGTGTACTCGTCCGCAACGCCACCAAAGATTTCGTTGGCCTGTTGGCGCATTTCATCTTTGACGTGGGTGCGGAAGTGCATGCGCGTACCGTTCCACCAAACATAGAAGGGTTGACCCTGCTCATGCGCACGCTTGATGAAGTCGATTGCCGCAGCAACAGTTTCATCATCCACCGTTTCCATGCGCTTGCGAGTCAGCGGACCAGTGTCCTCGATCGTGCCGTCCGCCTTGGACTTGATCACGCCACGCGGACCATACGCTTCGCGGAACGTGCGGCCATCGGCCAGAACCTGATCGCCGGGATAGTCTTCGTTTTCCGGCTCTTCCTCAGCATTCAGGTGATACAAGTTCCCGAAAAACTCATCAAAACCGTGGTTTGTCGGCAGATGCTCATCTTTGTCACCAAGGTGGTTCTTACCGAACTGACCGGTTACGTAACCATGGTCCTTCAGCAGGCCTGCAATTGTTGGATCTTCGACTTGCATACCCAGATCGGCACCGGGCAAACCCACTTTCGACAGACCTGTGCGGAACACCGACTGACCCATGATGTACGACGACCGACCGGCGGTGCAGGACTGCTCGCCATAATAGTCGGTGAAGATCATGCCCTCTTTCGCAACGCGGTCGATGTTTGGCGTCTGGTAGCCCATCAGGCCCATTGTGTAGGCCGAGATGTTCGACTGACCGATATCGTCACCCCAAATAACCAGGATGTTGGGCTTTTGATCCTGTGCCCATGCGGGCAGGGCCAGTGCAACAGCGACCGAAGCTAAAGCGAATTTGCGTATTGTGCTGCGCCAACTTTCTGTAATCGAACGAGGTGGTGACATAGTTTGCTCCTGAACTGACCGGGTTTTAATGACCCGTTGAAGTAAAAGTAATGGAAGGCGATCATTATCTTATTAGATCGTCCAACAAGGTATTGATTCCCGAAAGGAAAAATTCGCATTACGTCGAGAATCGGATAGCTTTACCTTAGGCTATGACAATGTCTTGAAACCTATCATATGATGAGATTGAAGAATACTAATGTTTGATAATCCGCATGATAGACAGCGATTGTTGGGCTCTGGCTGGTTTGGTGCGCGTGGGGCGCGGTTTCAGGCGGATCTGCTGGCCTGCGGGATAGGAAGAAACTTCAAGGCGGACGAAGCGCTTTACCTGTATGGTGATTTGGCCAATGGGGTTTATGCGGTTCTGGAAGGTGCGGTTCAAATCACGGCCCCCGCTGATGATGGTCAGGAATTCGTTGTTCACAAACAAGGCGGTGGGTTCTGGATCGGTGATCTGGCTCTGTTTGCCGAAGCCAGCAGGCTTGTGAGTGTCGTGGCCACCCAAACCACGCGAACGCTGTTTTTCCCGTCGTCACGGTTGGACAGGCTGGTCGACGACAATCCCGATTACATCCGTGATTTTTACGCTTTGTCGCATGAAAACATGCAGACTGCTTTGCGTATCATGGCCAATCTTGCCGTGACAGGAACGGAAAAGCGTCTTGTTCTGCGCTTATTGCACTTGGACGAGGGGACGGCGAAGTCCGATGGGTGGATCGTGATATCCCAGGATGAGCTGGCCGCAATGGTGGCCGTGTCCCAACCGACGTTGCATCGCAACTTGCATCGTCTCGCGGATTTGGGGCTGATCGAGCTTGGGTATGGACGCGTGCGCCTGAAGGACCGACGGCAGTTGATTGCCTCATGTCAGTGCTAAGCTCAGGGGTTGAGCGGCGGTAACGGGTTCGTTGGCGATTGCGCGGATTGCTTCAATGACGCGAGCGCCGACAACGCCGCGGCCCAATCCTCGGTCTTGGTGTCGGGGTGCGCCGAGTATCTGGCGGCTCCAATCTGGGCGAGGTGTTGGTCCAAACTGGTGGTTTGACTGGCCATATCGCTGCGGGACTTCCACATTTCCAAAGCTGTGTAAGCCGCTGCAATATCACGATTTTGCAGTGATTTCTTGAGTTCACCCAACGCATAGTCGGGCGAAGCCAGGAACGCATCCCGACGAAGCTGGCGCCAGCGATCGATCCGCGGGCGCAGGAAACGGATAGTAAGCCATAAGAACAGCGCAAAAGCCACCAACCATACGACGAACCTAATAGTGGTTTCTGTGTCTGGCGGCTTCCATTTCGGTCGGGCCAGTGTCAAGTCGACCGGGGCAATGTCGATAGTTTCGACCTGGTCGCTGTCCAGATTGTACCAGCGGATCGAGACCGGAGGCAGCTGCGTCTGACCGCCTTCCTGAGCCAGGTAAACGACCTCATCCACACGCTGCCCGGATAGAACACCCCTGTCTTCATTTTCAGTAAAGCGTGGCTCTTTGGGATAGGCTCGCAGCAGCGATTGCGGGCTGTCCGGGATCAATTCGGGCACCAGAAAAGGCGTTGTTCCAGAGATCTTGGCGGTCAGGCGGCGCGTGATTGATCCACCATTCTCCATATTTTTGTCCCCGTCGATCTGCTGATCTACCGTAAGACCGGTTGCGATGATAAGCGGATCCAGGTCGCGTGCGCCCTCTGGGACCACGGCGTTTAGGGTCAAGTCCGGCAAGGGCACGCTGACCTGAACCGGCGCATTTGTTTCGGGGTCGGCAAAGGTGACCACGACGTCCTGCGCACCAAACGCAATTTCTTCTGCGCTCAGAGGATAGAGGCGATAACTGCGTTGAACGCCGGACCAAGTTTCGCCTTCGACGGTTTCACTCACTGGTCCCGAAGCACGTTCCGGCAGGCGCACCAGCAGGTTCTCTTGCTCAAGCGATGGGAACACCGGAGGCGAGGGCATGAATGTTGGCACTAGCACCTTGATGCGCACAATTGCGGGTTGCCCAACGATAACGGGTTCCGTAGGTGTTTCGGCGGTCACCTGTGGCTGGACGCCGGTCTGGGCGAACAGTTCAGTCGGAATTAGAAGCATGAGAAGAGCGAGGTATCTCATTGCTGCTGCTCCTGATTTTCCAACAGGAACCGGTTGCGAAGAAAATCCTGCATGTCGGTATCAATTGTGCTGATCCACTGGTCAGCGGACATGGCCTGCGATCCGTCTGTCGGAGCCTGAATTGTCGTCTGTTCACCACGCCCGGCGTCGTTGTCAAAGACCGTGTCATCAGCCCCGATCCCGGCTTCTTCACCTGTATCAGACTGTTCGCGCGTGGTTTCAACATAGTCGAGGATCGCTTTCGAGACCTCGAGGTTATGCTGCGCTTCTGGCCAATCCGGCCGGCGTTCCAATGCGGTTTCAAAGGACGCGATGGCTGGACGATACTCGCGGTTTCGTATGCGCGCCATACCTTCGGAAAACGCGGCTTCGGGCGTATCCAGCTCGGCAAAGATCGCAGCAGCTTCGGGATATTGCCCGGCCTTTAGGCGTGCATAGCCTTCCTGATACGGGTCCTGAAACAACTCGGCCGCTTCAGCATAGCGCTTTTGGTTCATCGCGATTTGGTCCTGTTGGTCCGGGGTCAAGAACCAATCCCGCCAGCCATCGGCATAAGCCGGGCCAGACGGGGACCAAATGCAGAAGGTGAGCAGTATCAACCGGATCACCCAACCTCTGCGAAACCAAAGCAATGACAGAAAGGCGGTTGGCCAGGCCAGCAACCATCCTTTGTCTTGCCAGTCTAGGCGGTCTTCATCATCCAGTGAGGCTGTGTATGCTGATTGAATGTGACGCTGTAAGCGATTGATATCCCGATCATCGCTTGAGAACGGAACCACAGTTGTCCCTTTCAAGCCGTCGAGTTGCGCGATGCTGTGACCATTTGGCAGCATGGTCAGAAAGAACACTGGCATGGTGGCGGTCTCGAAACCCGACAGTTGTGAGGGGTCGAGGTCGTCCAACACAAAAAGGACAGCGCCGGGCGTTTCGCTATCGTTCAGAACCGTCTCGGCCAGCGTCAGCGCATTAGCGGCTGCATCCCCCTGTTTAGGCATAATGGTGGGGGTGAGGCCCTCTAGCAGCGGGCGCAGGATATTGGCGTCTTCGGTCAAAGGTGCGACGCGATGCGGGGTACCGGCATATGCGATCAAGGCAGTTCGGGCACCCACGCGCGCATTGATCAGATCGGTGACTTTAAACTTGGCGCGATCCAGACGGGACGGGGCCAAGTCTGGTTCTTCCATGCTGTCGGTCACCTTCAGGGCGATCACCAATGGAGCGGCGTTCGCAACCAGCGGGTTGGGTGCCCGTGACCATGTTGGCCCCGCAGCAGCCAGTGTGACCAAAATCGCCGCAATAATCGCAACGTCAATTGGATAGAGGCGTCTCGCATTGTCAGCCCCCAACTCAAGCGCAGCGGCAAGGTGCGGTGCAATACCGGACATTGCTTGAGCACGGGTTTTTGGCGTGGGGCGGATCAACCACCACAGTGCTGCAATCGGTATGAGGAGCAGAAGCCAAGCCACTCGAATAAAATGGAAATCTGCAAAAACGCCAATCATGCTGCACCTCTGCGCCGTTGGGCAACGTGTTGGAAGGCCAGTGTCATCAGCATCAAAAATACGACCAGCCCAAGTGGATAGTGCGCAAGGCTTTCACGTGGTCGGTAGCTTTGCGTTTCCACAATTCTTGGGTTGAGCTCATCAATGCGGGCGTATGTTTCGGCCAGCGCTTCCTGATCATTGGCAAAGAAATACGCTCCACCTGTTCTGTCTGCGATATCCTTTAGCGCATCCAGGTCGACCCGATCCTCGCCCGACGCGTCTGGGTCGCCTACGCCGACCGTATAGATGACAACGCCTTTTTCCGCCGCGATAGCCGCCGCATTGACTGGCGTCATGCGGCTTGAGGTGTCAGCGCCGTCGCTCAAGACGATCATCAGACGTTGGTCAACCTCGCTGGATTCAAACGTGCGGATACCCAGTCCGATGGCATCCCCAAGGGCTGTGTTCGGACCGGCCATACCTACTTGAGTTTGGCCCAGAAAGCCATTCAAACTATTGAGGTCTTCGGTAAACGGGGCTTGCACAAAGGCGCGGGTGCCAAAGATGATCAGGGCCATCCGATCGCCTTGTCGTTCCGCAATGAACTGGCGCAAAACATCCTTAACCGCAGCAAGGCGTTGGGTCGGCACACCGTCGGACGAGGTGAAATCCTTCTGGTTCATTGAACCCGAGATATCCAAGGCCAGAACCACGTCTCGGGCAGACTTTTCAATCACGATCGGCTCTCCCAGTTTTTCCGGCCGGGCCATTGCGATGATCAGAAGGCACCAGATCACAACGACGGTCACAGTCTGGAATACTGCACGGCGCGGGATGACAGACCCTGGCCGGGGCTCGACGCCAGCAGCCTTTGCAACATGGCGGAAAAAAGGAATGCGGATCGAGCTGCTTTTCTCGCGGTGAGGCGGGGCAAGCCAGTACACCAACGCGGGAAGCGGCAGCAGGACGAAAACCCAAGGCGCGGCAAAGGAGAACATTACGTACTCCTTTCGCGTTTGTGGGACCTGATCCATTGCTGTGCCAGCTTCGTCAGTTCGGGACTGGCGGGTATGGTCGTGTAGGGTGCTGCAGTAAGTACGCGAGCCTCTACATCAGAAAAATGTGTATGGTCAGAGGTTTGCGTCAGAAAACTGATCCACTCGTCTCCATGCAGGGCAGCAACCCGGCTACGTGGAAAGGCAACAAGTGCTGCGCGGCGCAGAATCTCGGCGATCTTTGCGGGATTGTCTTTCGCCACCGCCAGTTCAGTCAGCGCCTCGCGCCGATAGGCATTCATCCGTCGATGGCGAAGATACGCATGAGCACCGAAAGCGATCAGCCCTGCAACAAGGACGCCAAGAACGACCCATCCCCAAGTCTGCGGCACCATGGAAACCGGGCCCGGTGCCGGAGCGGGTTCAAGCATGTCAAGCAGATCCACCAGTGATTTGCCTTCGACGTCAACACTCATCTGCGGCCTCCGGTATGACCAAACAGCATGAGCAACTGGTCGAGAGTTGGTTGCGCGGTTGTCAAAGGCACGATGGGAAAGCCATAGCGGCGCGACCAAGTTTGCAACTGTGCCAACCGATCTTCCATCGCTTGACGGATGCGGTCCGACAAACCCGTGTCCGCGCTGTCCAGTTCGATCTGCTTGTCTCCGTCCGATACAGTCAGCCTAAGGTTGGGAACCAATTCACGAGAGCTTGGGTCTGAAATATTGAACAAAATCAGATCATTTGACGCGGAAAGTTCACGTATCAATATCTCGGAGCTGTCATCCAGCCCATCGAAATCCGAAAAGACGCAGATCAGTGTGTTGGTATGCGTAATCTGGGCGGCCTGTTTCAGCACGGCGTTCAAAGTCACGGTCGCGTAGGCGCTCTGCGAGGCGCGCAGACTACTGTTCAGCGCACCCACGGATGCCAAAAAACGCATCAGCGCGGCAGGCCGCCGTTGCGGGCGATGTTCCGCCAGATCAGTGTCGCCAAAGACGAGCCCTCCGACCCGGTCGCCTTGGCCTAGCACACTGTGGGCGGAAATTGCTGCAGCCTCAGCCGCGATGACCGACTTCATATAAACTTGCGTGCCAAAAAACATCGAAACACGCTGGTCGACCAGCAAAAGGGCCGGGCGATCGCGTTCCTCGGTATAGACCCTAACGTAGGGTTTTCCTGTGCGAGCCGTGACTTTCCAATCGATGGTGCGGATGTCGTCGCCGGGCAGATAGTTGCGTAACTCTTCAAAGTTCAAACCGCGCCCGCGCAGGCGCGAGGCGTGCCGTCCGTTGAGAATAGAACGGGCGGGTTGACGCGGCAAAAGGCTGATCGCGCGCGACTTTGGCCCCAACCTTAGAAGGTGGTTCGCATCCACATGGATGCGCGGGTCGTCGCGATATGCGGCGGTCTGTGACACGCGGCGTTCCTTAGCTATCAGGGCAGCGCAACAAGCTGCAGGACTTCCGAGATTACATCGTCGGCGGATTTCGCGCCGCCTTGCGCCTCGAAGCTTAGGGTGATGCGATGTCGGAATACGTCATGGGCGATGGCGCGTACGTCGGCTGGGTCTACATAATCACGCTGGTTCATCCAGGCATGGGCGCGTCCGCACTTGTCCAGTGCCAGCGAAGCGCGCGGGCTAGCTCCGATGTCTATCCAACTGGCCAGTTCCTCGCTCAGCGCACCGGGGGTCCGTGTGGCTTGCACCAGATCGGCCATGTAACGGTCCATCGCGTCTGAAACGTGGATCTGCCCGATCTCGGCGCGTGCGGCAAATACGGCGTCCTGAGGGATCGTCGGCGGCGCATCCTTGGCCCCGCTTTGGCCCGCCGCAATCTCTTCTCCGCGCACTAGTCGGATTACTTCTACTTCGTCTTCGACTGGGGGGTAAGTGATCTGGACATGCATCAGGAAACGGTCCATTTGCGCCTCGGGCAAGGGGTAGGTACCCTCTTGTTCGATCGGGTTCTGCGTTGCCATAACGATGAACAACGGTTCCATTTTATGTGTGGTGCCTGAGACAGTTACCTGCCGTTCTTCCATTGCCTCAAGCAGTGCTGCCTGAACCTTGGCGGGTGCGCGGTTGATCTCGTCCGCAAGAACGATATTGGCAAAGATCGGGCCAGGCTCGAACCGGAAGGTTCCGCCATCGTCGGTTTGCTGAAAGACCTCGGTGCCTGTGACGTCCGAGGGCAAAAGGTCGGGCGTGAACTGGATGCGGCTGAAACTTGCGTCCAGATTGCGGGCCATCGCCTTTACCGCGCGGGTTTTGGCCAAACCGGGCAGTCCTTCGATCAGCAAATTGCCGTTGGCCAATATCCCGATCAACAAGCGGTCGATTACGTCTGTTTGTCCGATGATGGATTGCCCCATGCGGGCCTTGAGATCATTTATCTGATTAAGTGCATTCATTTGGCTGGTCCAATTGGCGTCCACTTTCGGCGTCAGCAGCGTGGTTGTTCAGAAAAGGGCTGAGAGCAGAAAAACTGTCGTGACGCCCGTAAGTTAGCAGTGTTCCTTCGGACGATCTACCGAGAAATCCGCGCGGTTAATCGGCGCAAGTCCTGTTTCAGTTCTTCTTGGATCGGCCCGAAATTAGGAGCGTCCCGCAGCGTGTCCAACCAGTGTGGGGGTGGGTTCCGGCCTGCCGACCGGTTCCAGGTCAACGCGCGCAGAATGGTTTGGGTGTCCGTGTCTAGTCTATCGGGAATATAGAACCCGTTCAGCGTCGCCCAAACTCCGGTCCACAACCGCCCGACGGACCACGGATTGTAACCACCGCCGCCCAACACCAGAAATCGGGGTGCGAGCTCCTTCAGCGCGGCGACCGCGTTCCAGTGCGAAGAGCTGGATAAGGTCAAACGCGACAGAGGATCCTCGGTCACGGCATCCGCACCGCATTGCAGGACGATGGCCTGCGGCTTGAAGGTTGCCGTGGCAGGAAGGATCAATTCGTCCATGATCGCGCTGAATTCATCGTCGTTCAGGCCTCGGGCAACCGGAAGGTTGAAAGCGGCCCCGCCTGCGTCATCGTCTAGTGTACCGGTAAAAGGCCATCGCCGCGCTTCGTGCATGGAAATCATACGCAGGTTTGTTGAACCATGAAACGCAGCTTCGACCCCGTCACAATGATGGGCATCAATGTCGATATAAACCACGCGGTCGAGACCAGAATTCAGCAGCGTCCGGATCGCCAGCACCGGATCGTTGAGATAACAAAACCCGTTGGCCCGATCAGCCAGCCCGTGATGCGTGCCACCGGCCGGGTTGAAAACGATACCGCCATCTCGGATGAGTTCCGCTGCAAGCATAGAACCGCCAGCCGCTGTGGCTGGGCGTCGGTACATTTCGGGAAATACGGGGTTCGGCAATGTGCCCAGCGCATAGCGTTCACGAGTTTCATCCGAGACGTATTGATCCTGTTCCGCCTTTTGTAATGCGGCGATGTAGTCCGGGGTATGAAATGTCTCTAACGCGCTGGGTTTGGCGCAGGGGCTGACACGATAGTTTTCGGGCGTCAACCAGCCCAACGCGCGGCAGAGGTCAATGACGGTTGAAACTCTTGGAATGGCCAACGGGTGCTTCGATCCGTAAGCCGAGTTGCGATAAATTTCTGATCCAATGAAAATTGGGCTCTGCATGGCTTAGCGGGCAGGGACCTGTTGATCATCTTCGCCCAATCTGCCGTCCAAAGACATCATGATGGCAACCGGGCGCAGCGCTGGAATATGGCTGAAGACTATCAAAATACACACTGTCATCGGCACGCTCAGGAAAGCGCCGATCAGACCCCAAACGGTTGTCCAGAAGGTCAGGGCCAGAATAACCAGAAATGTCGACATGTTCAGCGAACGGCCCAGCATGGCGGGATCCAGAAAATTGCCGATCAGGAATTGCAATGTCCCACAACCCAAGACGATGACCAGAAACGGACCGATGGTCTCGAACTGAACCAGTGCGATCATAGCAGGAAAGAACACCGCGATGATCGACCCGATGGAAGGTATGAAGTTCAAGGCAAAGGTCAGGACAGCCCAGGTTTCTGCATATTCCAGACCCAGGGCCCGGAACACGCTATAGCTGATGCCTGCGGTAATCAGGCTGATCAGGGTTTTGACGCCAACATAGCGCTGGAGACTAATCGAGATTGCGTCCAGCATGGTTGAAAACTCAGCACCGGTTTTTGGGTCACCTGCGGCCAGTTGTATCTTTTTGCGAAAGGCCAGACGCTCGGCCATCAAGAAGGCGACATAGAGGCTGATGAGAAAGAACTGGTTCAACAGCGATGTGGCGCTGCCCAAAAGCAGGCGACCGACGAAATTCATGTCGATATTGACCAGATTGTCCCGAATGAATCGGGTTACGTCATTGCCCACCAGCCCGGTGATTCGTTCAACCGCGCCGTCGAACTGGTTCTCATATGTGCTGATCGACCGTGCAAATTGTGTTGCCTGACTGCCAAGCACGTACATAATCATGAACAAACCGGCCAAAACCACAGTGACACCGGCAATATTGGCCACCCAAACGGGTGCGCGGGTCAGGGCCGACACCCGATCGCTGAGCGCAAGGATCAGGACGTTGATCAGCAACGCCATGGCCAACGGGATCAGAAAAGCCGCGCCCGCGTAGAGACCCACAACAATCAGCGTTGCAATGATGCATGTGTCGCGGACAACAGACAGACGTAGCCTGGGTCGAACATTGGTGTCATTATGATCCGGGGTCATTTACCTTCCTGCATGTTCGACGCTGATTGGGCCGTTTCGGTCATTAACCACACAATCCTGCACGCGGCGCTGTTCGGATGCAATGCGTTCCCGCTCGCGCCTGACTGCTTTTGTCAATTTGATACCGATGACGGGTTCTGTGTTTTATTTCGGCAGGTTAGGGTTGCAGGATGACCAATTCCGCGAATCCTCTGTTTGGCCGTCCTGTCCAGGCCCTGTGGCTGGCGCTCCGCCGCTTTGGCAACAAGAACGGAGCCGTCATGAGCAGTCATGTCGCCATGTCACTGATGATGGCGCTGTTTCCGTTTGTACTGTTTACAGTTGCCTTGGCCGGTTCTCTGTCGCAGGGCTATGTGACTGATGAGTTGATCGAGTTGATTTTTGGCGCTTGGCCCAAGGACGTCGCTGACCCCATTGTGGCCGAGCTGCGCGCGGTTCTGGCCGGGTCGGGCACGGGTGTCATTACTTTGGGTGGTCTTCTGGCAATCTACTTTGCCTCGAACGGCGTGGCAGCAGTGCGCGCCGCCATGAATCAAGCCTACCACGATCAGGACAGCTGGCCGTTTTGGAAAACCCGGCTGTTGTGTCTGGTGCTGGTTATCCTAGGGGGTGCAGCAATTCTGGTCATCGCCGCCGTGGAGGTGATACTGCCAGTCTATACCAACTTGGTGGCTGCACATACTGATGTGGCAGTGACGCAGTGGCTATCGGTCGATCGCCTGCGCTGGACTTTTACCGTGGGCGTTCCTGCAGGCACGGTCCTTTTGGCGCATCTCATACTGCCGACCCGTCGGCACAGACTGACGCAAATCCTGCCCGGTGTGATCCTGACGCTGACCTTGTGGGCTGCCGGAGGATGGGCGTTTTCGATCTATATCAGCCAGTTCGCCACCTATAGCGCCACATATGCAGGGTTGGTGGGTGCCATGACCGCGTTGATCTTTTTGTATCTTTGCTCGGCGTTGCTGATCCTTGGTGCTGAATTCAATGGTGCGTTGATGGATCTGAAAAACGCAGCAGATGGGGCCGTGACATGAGGCGTGTAGCTCTTTCAATTTGCCTGATGCTGGCAAGCGAGGCACAGGCCCAAAACTATGTTGGTTCGGAACAATGTGCTGACTGCCATCAAGCAGAAGCCGCAGCCTGGGCAAGTTCGCACCACGCGCTGGCCTGGACAGATGTGGATCACGGCGCGCTGGATGCAGATTTTGACGGTACGCGATTTGACCTTGATGGGATGACAGTCGCGTTCGCGGAAGATGCTGGCAGATATTCGGCCCGTGTCACCGAAAAGGACGGCGTAACAAAAGGCTATGACGTGCATTCTGTCGTCGGGATCGAACCGTTGCAGCAATACCTGTTCGAAACCGAAGCTGGGCGTCTGCAGAGCTTTGACGTGGTTTGGGATACCGAGCGCAAGCAATGGTATCATCTGTATCCTGATCAGGATTTGCCGCCCGATGACGGGTTGCATTGGACGGGCCCTTACAAGAATTGGAACAGCCGCTGCGCCGAGTGCCACGCCACGGGGTTTGAAAAGAACTATTCCGCGGAAACAAAATCCTATTCGTCGCAACAAGTTGAAATCGGCGTCGGGTGCGAGGCCTGTCACGGTCCCGGCTCAGCCCACATCGATTGGGTGAAGGGGCAGGGCGCTTCCGAAAATCTTGGACCTTCTGGTTTTTTGATCAGCTGGGGCAAAGGCCAGACCGAGGCAGAAATTCAGCAATGTGCCGGGTGCCATTCCCGGCGTGAAGCGCATGGCGATGGAAACCCTTTGCCCGGCACACCCTTTCACGACGCCTATAATCTAGCGCTGTTGAGACCCGGATCGTACCACCCGGACGGGCAGATATTGGATGAGGTCTATGTTTACGGCTCGTTCCTGCAATCCAAGATGTACGCGCAAGGCGTCGGTTGTATGAACTGTCATGAACCCCACAGCGCAAAACTGAAGGCGGAAGGAAACGGTGTTTGCACACAGTGTCATTCCCCGGCAGGGAACCCGGACTTTCCGACGCTTACAGCAAAGGAATATGATACGCCTGCACATCATAATCATCCTGAAAACAGTGACGGTGCACAGTGCAAAAGCTGCCATATGATCGAAAGGGTCTATATGGGCGTCGATGGGCGACGCGATCACAGCTTCCGCATCCCACGGCCTGATCTGGGGCTTGGCGTAGATGCCTGCACCGATTGTCATGAAGATCGGGATCAGGACTGGGCGGCCAAACTGATCGAAGGGTGGTTCCCGGATGACACTCATCGTGGCCCGCATTTTGGGACAGTTTTCAATGCCGCGGCTGAAGGCGGATTGGACACGCCCGAAGGTTTGCTGGCCGTTGCGATGGACCCCTCCAATGCCGGAATCGTGCGGGCGACAGCGGCCTACTTGCTGCAACCCTTCGCTTCCCCGGACTTGGCCACGGCGACTGCGTCATTGCTGCAAGACGACGACCCCCTTATCCGCGCCAACGCAGCCGCCCTGCAGCGTCAGGCCAACCCGGTTGAGCAGGTTCAGAGATTGGAGCCTTTGTTGTCGGACCCTCTGCGCAATGTACGTATTGCTGCTGCGAAAGAGTTTCTGACGATACCACCGCAAGCACTTACACCTCGGCAACAATCGCTGGCCGGGCAGGGCATGTCAGAATGGCAGCAGGCGATTGCGAACCGATTGGATTTCCCGGAAACCCACCTTGTTCTGGGGGGCATGGCTTTGACACTGCGCAATGCGCCTGCCGCCGAACAGGCCTTTCGCGAAGTCGTAACTTTGGATCCGCAAAGGGGCGAGGCGTGGCCCATGTTGGTGCAACTAGCGCATATCAACCGCGGTTCCGGCGCCGCGCGCGCTGTTCTGCGTGAGGCGCTAGAGCTGTTGCCCAACGACCCGAACCTTCAACAATTGTCGCAACAGCTTGGTCCCTGAGCCGGCACATCCCCGCCCGAATTGCTCCATTTTCACGGCAAAATTTCACGCTACGGACGGGATGAATGTGCTGTTCAGAGGTGAAACATGTCTAAAAATGCGAAAAAGCGACCAACTGCGGGTGTCAACTCGGTTACACTTGCCCAACGCATAGAAGAGCTGCGCGGGCGGGCACCGGTATACGTGTCACATGGTGAAGCGTTAATGTTGCAGGGTATGGCAAACGCCTCTTTCCGCGTTCAGTGCCTGACCGAAGAACGCATTCGTCTAGAGGATTAATCTCCGCCGCGAAACCCTGTTGCTACAACAAATTTTTCGGAACTGTCCGAGCGTGAAGCAGGCGGTTTCACGTTGGCGACTTTCTGGAATTTCTGCTTCAACAGCTTTTGCAAATCGCCCTCGGCGCCTCCGGCCAGAACCTTGGCTACGAAGGTGCCGCCGTCTTCCAACACATCAAACGCAAAGTAAGCCGCCGTTTCGCACAAGGCCATAATGCGCAAATGGTCCGTCTGTTTGTGACCCGAAGACGCGGCGGCCATGTCTGACATCACAACATCGGCCTTGCCACCCAGCCACTCTTTGACCTTTACGTCGGCGTCGTCTTCCATGAAGTCCAGAACATGGGCGGTTGCACCAGCAACGGGTTCGACCTCTTGCAAGTCTACGCCCAAAACTGTGCCGATCCGTTTACCGCTTTTCTCGCCCAGCGCGTTTACGCGTTTAACCGCGACTTGCAGCCAGCCTCCGGGCGCACAGCCCAAATCTACGACCCGCGCTCCCGGTACGAGAAACCTGAATTTATCGTCCAGTTCCAGTATCTTAAATGCAGCGCGACCGCGATACCCTTCGGCCTGTGCACGTTTCACATACGGATCGTTCAATTGCCGCTCAAGCCACCGGGTCGAGCTGAGCTTGCGCCCGCGCGCGGTTTTGACTTTGACCTTCAGGTCGCGCTGGCCGCGGCCTGAGGTGTTTTTTCCACTCGGTGTCTTCGCCATCAAAACGGTCCGTCTTCCAATACCCCGTCCGCGCTCATCTGCGCATAGAGCAGACCTTCACGCAGCCCACGATCCGCCACGGAAAGGCGGTCGGTGGGCCAGCATCTAAGTAAAGCCTGCAAAATGGCCGAGCCGGACATGATCAGAGCTTGCCGGTCATCTCCAATTCTGGGGTCCCGGCGTCGCCCGTGAGGGCCGAGTTCTAAATACCCGCGGATAACTTTGTCAATCTGATCGCTGGTCATGCGCAGACCGTCCACTTTAGTCCGGTCATACCGCTTGAGCCCAAGGTGCGAGGCTGCGACGGTCGTCACAGTGCCGCTGGTGCCGACGATCTGAAACCCCTCACGTGTCTGTTCGTCTTTGTAGGGTGCGAAGTCAGCAAGGTTTTCTTCAAAAAACCAACTCATCAGTGCGAAACGGGCCGCGTCGTCTTCAACGTCGTTGAATTGATCTCGTAGGGTGGCGACACCCAAGGGAACGCTGATCCAATCCACGACTTTCGCCGCTGGAAAAGGGCTGTCGGCTGTATGAAAACCATTGTGAAGCCGCATAATCGCCGCCGGACGATCACGGCGTGGGACGGACGAAATGTCGATCCAAACAAGCTCGGTCGAGCCACCACCAATGTCCACGACCAACAATTGTTCAGTCTTGGTCGAGACCAACGGAGCACAGGAAATCACCGCCAGGCGTGCTTCTTCTTCGGGTTGGATGATCTCAAGCGTCAACCCGGTTTCCCGCTTCACCTGCCGGATGAAGTCGCGCGAGTTCTTAGCGCGACGGCAGGCTTCGGTTGCGATCAAACGCATTCGATTGACCTTGTTGCGTTTCAGCTTTTGCTGGCAGATTCTCAATGCTTGTACGGTGCGAGCCATCGACGCCCGCGACAGCCGTCCGGTGCGTTCCAGACCCGCGCCCAACTGCACGGATTTGGAGAAGCTGTCGACCACATGGAACCCGCTCCCCTTGGGTTGGGCTATCAACATGCGGCAACTATTTGTCCCCAGATCCAGTGCTGCATAAAGGGCATCCGGATCGGGTCTTGCCGGCGCGGGGCTTTCGACCGCCTTCGGGAACGCGCCCGCACCTTTGGGACGCTTGGGCGCCATTCGTCACGCCCTCCGATTTTCGAGTTAACTTGACCCTAGGCGGGGGATTGCCGACGTGCAAGTGATTTCAATTTTGAAATTAACGTCAGTGTCACATGTCGTTCATACTGAAATGCGATTTGAGTGCCCGATCCCGATTTTGGGATTCTTTACTAGCTTACAGCCAGATACGGAGTCTGCCATGAATGATGAGCGTCCCCTTTCCTTTGACGAATTCGATGAAGTCGTAAATCCACGCCCTGAAGAATGCGAATTTGATCGTGTTGTCGAACGCGCATTGTCGCGTCGCGGTTTTCTGGGCGGCGTTCTTGCCATGGGAAGTTTTACGGCTGTTGGCGGTGCACTGATTCCTACGGGCGCACGCGCGGCAGCCGACCGGTTCTCGTTTGAAGCGATTCCGGTTTCCACTGCAGACGATGTTGTTGTTCCTGCAGGCTACAAAGCCGAGGTTATGGTGCGTTGGGGCGACCCGCTGTGGTCTGACGCGCCCGAGTTCGATCACGCGACCCGTGGCACCGCTGCCAGCCAAGAGCGTGCATTTGGCGACAACACTGACGGTCAGGACGTGTTCTTCCACGATGGCCACGTGCTGCTGGTCGTAAACAACGAATATACCAACCGTGACATCCTTTGGGGCAACAACCCTGATGCCAAGGCGGCCTCGGACGACGATGTGGCCAAGGGTATGATGGCGCACGGCGTGACTGTGGTCGAGATTGCCAACACGGACGGTACATGGGGCATCGTCAAAGACAGCCCGTACAACCGTCGTATTACACCGCAGACCGATATGACGATCACCGGCCCTGCGGCTGCTCATGACTTGATGAAAACCGCTGCGGACCCGACAGGCACCACCTCGAAAGGGACCTGGAACAACTGCGGCAATGGCATGACGCCGTGGGGCACCTACCTGGCCTGTGAAGAAAACTTTAACGGCTACTTTTCGGCAGAAGATGAAAACCACGAGGTTAGTGCAGAACTGAAGCGCTATGGCGTCTCGTCGAAAGATTGGGGCTATGGCTGGGCCAAGATCGATGATCGGTTCGACGTCTCGAAAAACCCCAACGAACCGAACCGCGCCGGTTATGTGGTCGAAATCGACCCGACCGACCCAACCTCGACCCCGCGCAAGCTGACCGCCCTTGGCCGTTTCAAGCACGAAAACGCCGAGTCGGTGGTGAACAATGACGGTCGTGTTGTCGTTTATATGGGCGATGACGAACGGGGTGAGTTCCTGTATCGCTTTGTTTCGGATGGCGTTTACGCCGCTGGCGTTGACACCGATGCCTTGCTGGAAAACGGCACCTTGTCTGTCGCCAAGTTCAACGATGATGGTACTGGTGAATGGCTCGATCTGACGCCGGAAACCACTGGTATGGCGTCACAGGCCGAGGTCAGCATCCACACCCGTCAGGCCGCTTCTGCTGTGGGCGCTACTACGATGGACCGCCCGGAGTGGGTTGCTGCAAACCCGAACGTAGCCGAGGTGTATTGCTGCCTGACCAACAACAAAAACCGTGGCGTGAAACCGAACGCGGGCGGTGATGATACTTCGATCAACGGCCCGAACCCGCGCGAGGCCAACAACTACGGCCAAATCGTACGCTGGCGTCCGGAAGGCGGAGATCACACCGCGTCGGGCTTTGCATGGGATCTGTACGTTCTAGCAGGTAACCCGACCGTGCATCAGGATGGGTATGGCGGATCTGACAATGTCAATGCAGACAACATGTTCAACTCGCCCGATGGTCTGAAATTCGACAGCAATGGCCTGCTGTGGATCCAGACCGACGGCAACTATGGCAACGAAGGTGACTTTGCCGGTCAGGGCAACAACCAGATGTTGGCCGGTGACCCGGTTACCGGTGAAATCCGCCGCTTCCTGGTCGGCCCGAATGAGTGTGAGATCACCGGCCTCAGCTGGTCACCGGATCGCCGTACCATGTTCGTGGGCATTCAGCACCCGGGTGAGGATGGCAACAGCCACTGGCCCGAAGGCGGTGATGCAGTTCCGCGTTCGGCGATCATCGCGGTGACTCGCGAAGATGGTGGTTTGGTCGGCTAAACCGCACTGACCTTTGAAATACCGCCCTGGACGGATAACTCCGTCCAGGGTTTTTGCGTTTTATGCAGCGCTTTCATAGTGACGTTGAGAATTATGATATGCGCGTCTGACGTTTGTTTGTGTAAAAGCGCCCTTGGCTAGCTTTGGTAAAAAGGTCGCTGGAAAAGCGTCGTGTGTCGAAAACCGACCGACCAAAGCTAAGTTTGAAGTTTAGAACCGGCCCATCGGGTTAGGAGGAATCACAGCAATGCCTGACGTCACAATCGTGTATTGGCGCGACATTCCCGCTCAGGTCATCGTCGGCAAAGGCCGTCGTGGCGCAAAGCGGCAGTTGGAAGAACGGTTCGAGCAAGCCATCGACCGGGCTGCCATGAAGGTGAACGCCAAGGACAGTGATGCCTACCTGGCCGAATGGCGCAAAGCCGCACCCTTTGCAGTAGATGGCGATCCCGCCGAGATTGCCGAGACCGAGGCGGTGCGTCTGGAAACAGAATACGATCAGGACCGCGTCAAAGCGCTGATCGCCAATGACGGTTGGGCGTAAGCCCAGATTTTAAGGGAGGCCGAAATGGCTTTGCTGAACTTCAAAAAACGTGATGCGGTCGAAACCGGCCCTGTGAACCCAACCGTCGAAGCCTTTTTGCAGGGCTATTCGATCGAGGTGATGCCGCGTACCGCTGAAAAGGTCGACGATTTCCGCGCTTTGCTGCCTGAAGGCACACGCGTCTATATCGCTCATATCGAGGGCACCCCGATTGAGGACATGGTCAAGACCGCCAAGCGCATCGCGGCCGACGGCTATCAGGTGATGCCGCACTTCCCGGCGCGGATCATCAAAGACGCGGCGACGCTGGAAAACTGGATTTCCATGTACCAGGGCGAAGCGGGCGTTGATCAGGCGTTGCTGCTGGCCGGTGGCGTTACCAACCCGCATGGCGACTTCGACAGCTCGATGCAATTGTTGGAAACCGGCCTGTTCGACAAGGCTGGCTTCAAGCGCCTGCACGTGGCCGGTCACCCGGAAGGCAACAAGGACATCGACCCCGATGGCTCGACCAAGAACGTGGACGATGCTCTGCGGTGGAAGCAGAAGTTCAACGAAACCACCGATGCCGAAATGGCGCTGGCAACCCAGTTTGCCTTTGACTCTAAGCCGATTATCGCATGGGCTGACAGCCTGAAAGGGGCGGGTATCGATCTGCCGATCCATATCGGCATCGCGGGTCCGGCAAAGCTGCAAACGCTGATTAAGTTTGCCATCGCGTGTGGCGTTGGCCCGTCGCTGAAGGTTCTACAGAAACGCGCTATGGACGTGTCCAAGTTGCTGCTTCCTTATGAGCCGACTGACGTGATTACGGAACTGGCCGAGCACAAAGCGGCCAACCCGGATTTCAACATCACCAACGTGCATTTCTTCCCGCTGGGTGGAATCAAAACCAATGCCAACTGGGCGATCAATAACGGCGGCGCTTCGGCAAAGCCTGTAAACTCCTAAGGAACGGACATGACCCGTACAGTCGTAGAATCAAAAACAAAAACCGCCGTTCTGGGCTTTGACGAACCGTTCTGTGTGATCGGTGAGCGGATCAACCCGACCGGCCGCAAAAAGCTGGCGGCCGAACTGGAAGCGGGCGATTTCTCGACCGTTGAGAAAGACGCGCTGGCGCAGGTGATGGCGGGCGCAACCGTTCTGGATATCAACGCAGGCGTTGTCTACAACTCGAACCCCAACCCGAACGAGACCGAGCCGCCGCTGATGCGCAAGATCGTTGAACTGGTGCAGGGTCTGGTCGAAGTGCCGCTGTGCATCGACTCGTCGGTTCCGGGTGCCTTGGAGGCCGGTCTTGAGGCGGCTGAGGGTCGTCCGCTGCTGAACTCGGTCACTGGTGAAGAAGAGCGGCTGGAACTGGTTCTGCCGCTGGTCAAAAAGTACAACGTACCGGTTGTGGCGATCTCGAACGATGACACCGGTATCTCGGAAGACCCCGATGTACGCTTTGACGTTGCCAAAAAAATCGTTGAGCGTGCTGCTGACTTCGGCATCCCGGCACATGACATCGTGGTAGACCCACTGGTTATGCCGATTGGAGCTATGGCGACTGCCGGTCAACAGGTGTTTGCTCTGGTCCGTCGTCTGCGCGAAGAGCTGGGCGTGAACACCACCTGCGGTGCCTCGAACATCTCGTTTGGTCTGCCAAACCGTCACGGCATCAACAACGCCTTCCTGCCGATGGCAATGGGCGCTGGCATGACCTCGGCCATCATGAACCCGGTCGCGTTGCCGGTGACACAGAAAAAGATTGCCGAGAAGAAAGAAGCCGTGGCCGCAGCTGGCATCATTCTGCCTGAAGGCATGGATGACGAAGCATTTGTACAGATGTTCGGTTTGGGTTCGACCAAGCCGCGCGCTGGCAAAGAGATGGAGGCCATTCGGGCCGCCAACCTGCTGACCAACAACGACCCGCATGGCGGCGAGTGGATCCGGTTCAACAAAGCGCCTGACGAAGCCGGTGCCGCCGGTGGCCGTCGCGGTGGTGGCCGTCGCCGCCGCGCCTGATCGGATCTAATTTGACACCAAAGGCCGGGCCCAGTGCCCGGCCTTTTTGACTCTGATCAATGTCGATTGCGCAGAAGGTTTCACAATAGCCAGATCATTCGCACAAAGATCAGGTGGCACCATGAGTAAACATCATCCCCCGAAACTTTCGGATGCAGACCTGACTAAGCGTCTAAACAAGAAGAATTATTTTGATCAACTGATCGATTTACAAGCCAAGCTTGCCAGAATTCAACAAGCTTATCTTTTTCATGGCCTCAAGGGCGTTTTGGTTTTTGAAGGGTGGGATGCTGCAGGAAAAGGGGGAACTATTCGCCGGATCAGCCAAGCGCTGGACCCGCGAAGTTTCAAGGTTTGGCCCATCGGTGCCCCGCGAAACTACTACCTCAACCGGCACTATCTTTTGCGATTTTGGGAACGTTTGCCGCCTGCGGGCGCGATCTCGGCTTTTGACCGCAGCTGGTACGGTCGGGTTCTGGTCGAGCGGATTGAAAAACTGACACCGGAAGAACGGTGGCGCGCGGCCTATCAGGAAATCAATGATTTTGAACGCATGCTCGTCGATGACGGCACGCGGATCGTGAAGCTGTTCTTTCACATCTCACAAGAAGAACAGATGCGTCGCTTTACCGAGCGGCTGACAAACCCTTTGAAACGCTGGAAGCTGACGTACGAAGACTTTCGAAATCGCGAAAAGTGGGATGTTGCTGAGGTTGCCGTTGACGAAATGCTGGCGCGCACCTCGACCGAGTTGGCCCCATGGCACGTCATACCTGCGAACAACAAGAAACACGCTCGTATCAAGGCGATGCAAGCCATTGTTGAAGCGTTTTCTGATGGTGTTGACCTGAACCCTCAGCACTTGGACAAACGGACCTTGGAAGCTGCCGGAGAAGCGCTTGACGTAGACCAATCGTTGATCGACAGCCTGCGCGCCCGGACTGAGTGATAATTTCGCCTGATCTGTCTCGCGCCGGCTTGAACCTCTGTCATTACTGGTGATATCTCAAAAGGCGCGGCGGGTATGATGTAATGGTAGCCTGTCAGCTTCCCAAGCTCTTGTTACGGGTTCGATTCCCGTTACCCGCTCCAACTTTTGCAGGCGCCTACAAACTGCCTACAGCAACGGGTTAGAATGGGCGCGAACCACTTGAAAATAAAGCGGGAAAGTGGATTCTACCGTCAGCTTCCCAAGCTGAACGCGCGGGTTCGATTCCCGCTACCCGCTCCAGAGCACGCCACGGCCATGCGGAGTCTAACGGATCTGGTTTTCCTTTGCCCCGGTCAAAGAATCTCGCGCAACCAAGCGGGTGGACAGTTCAACGGAACGTCCGGGCGCGCTTGTTTCAATCATATGTATCAATTCCAATGCTGCTTTTTGACCCATTTTACGATGGGGGACATGAACCGTTGTCAAAGTAGGTGAAACTATACAGGCCAATTCGATGTCATCGAACCCGGTGATCGAGATTTCTTCAGGCACGCTTAGTCCCATCTCTTGCGCTTGGCGCATTGCGCCCACGGCCAGAACATCATTGCCACACAGAACCGCCGTCGGGGCAGGGGTTTGAGACATGAGATTCTTGAAAGCGTCGGCACCGCTTTCGATTTCATAAGTGGTTTCCACTACGATCAGGTCGTCTGGCAGCAGTCCGCTTTCCGCCATCGCGTCTTTGATGCCCGCGATTCTCAACCGAGCACGGTCGTTGCCTTTGCTGATGCCTGAAATCGTGGCGAGACGTCGATGCCCAAGCGCGATAACTTGTTGTGCCAGGGTTTTCATCGCTTGCCGGTTGTCGAATCCGACCGAAGGTGTGCGGTTGCTTGGGTTGAAAGACCAAGCAACCAGCGCTGGTATCTTTTGCCGTTCCAGATAGTCATAGATCCGTTCTTCACGGTCATGACCGATCAGCAAAAGCCCGTCAGCGCCGCGCGCAACCAGAGTTCTGATCTGCTCTTCCTCGGCTTCGGGTTTGTAGGCAGAGCTTGAGACAAGCAGCGTGTAACCGCGTTTGTGAATCTCTTCTTGAAACGCCTGCAAACCGCGCGCAAAAATGGAGTTTTCCATCGTTGGAATGATTGCACCGATTGTGAAAGACCGCTTTGCCGCCATCACTCGGGCTGCAAAGTTTGGCGTATATCCCAGTTCATCAACCGCGCACAAAACACGCTGGCGCGTCGTTTCAACAACGCGTTGCGGATTGTTCAGACAGCGCGACACCGTGGCGGTGGAAACACCCGCCGCCTTGGCAACGTCATCCAGCGTCGGTGCGGATCGGTGCTTTGACATTTTCAAACTCTTAGTTCCGTTTGCCCTAAGTTATGCGTTTTTTGGGTGTGATGAAAGTGGTTATGTAAGCGCTTGCATTTATCATGTAAGCGCTTACAAATGAATTTGAGAGCCGATTCTATTGGGAGCCCCGAATATGTTTGTCGCTGCATCTGCTGTCGTTTTTGCGATCTACTTCGCCAACGTCGCCCTTGGTGCCTATGCGAACAGCGCGTTTCTTGGGGACGTTGGAGAGATGTTGGTTCTGTTCGCGGCGTCGATCTTGTTCGTTGTCGCAATTCTGAAAAAGGAAGCTGACCGCGACGCAACAAACGGTAGCTGAATTTTTGCTTGGGAGGGCAATTCATGAACAACGACAAGACCGAACTGGCGTCAGCCGAACGCCGTAATTTTCTAAAGCTGAGCGCAAGTGGTGCGTTCACAGCTGCCTTGGTAGCCGGGGCAGGCGGGGTGTTGTGGTCGTCGGAGGCCGCAGCGCAGACCGCTAAGGAAGAGCGCGAGCGCGAGCAAGCTGCAGACCATGTGATGACGGTCGCCACGGCCTACGTTCTGGGCGCCTCACGCAGCTATCCAATCATGCAGCTGGACCTGAAAGAGAACATCCAGAACGCCACTAATGGCAAAGTCTATGTCAAACTGGCACCGGGCGGGCAGTTGGGTGCTGGCGGTTCCCTCGTTCAGAAAGTGCAGGGCGGGACCATTCAGGCGGCGCAGCATTCGCTTTCGAACTTCGCGCCTTTTGCGTCGACTGTTGACCTGATCAACATGCCGTATCTGTGCGGTTCGAACCAGCGTTTTACCAATCTTGTCCATTCTGACACGTGGAAGAACGAAGTTCATCCCAAGGTCGAAGCTGCGGGCTTCAAGGCCCTGTTCTACGTTAACATTGACCCGCGTGTTGTCGCGGTTCGGCAGGGTGGCAATGCGGTCATCACGCCGGGCGATATGAGTGGCATAAAGTTCCGCGTTCCCGGCTCTAAGATGCTCCAGCAGTATTACCGTATGGTTGGTGCCAACCCGACGCCTGTTGCCTGGGGTGAGACGCCTTCGGCCATCAAGCAGGGTGTCGCGGATGCGCTTGACCCCTCGGTCGGGGCGCTGTTTGTCTTTGGCTTCAAGGACATCCTGAGCCATGTAACCTTCACACAGGCGGTTCCGGACAGTCAGGTTTATTCCTGTAACCTCGAGTGGTTCAACTCGATGCCCGCTGATGTTCAGGAAGGCATCATGTGGGGGTCTGAAATGACTGCGCATCAGAACCTCTCCAAAGTTCCGTCAGCACGTGCATACGCCATGGCCGAGTTGAACAAGGCAGGCGTCCAATTCCACGCGCTCAGCGAAGACCAACTGGCCGAATGGCAGGATGCGGGCGGCTATCAGAACGCCGATTGGGATCCGTTCAAGACCGAACTGGCCGGGTCGATGGAAAACTTCGAAAAGCTGGTCGAAGCCGCCGGAACGCAGGGCAAATACTACGTTCACGACGCCTAAGGCGCTATCCGTGGACGCCATCCGGGCGTCCACGATTGTTTTCTGCAGTCAGTCCGTTATCGGCCCGCCACGACGGGCGAGGGTCTGGCTGTGCTGTCGCCGGAGGATCAGATGGCCATTCTTCATAACATAGACCGAAACGCAGAGCGCTGGTTGCTGTTGGTGTTCTACGTGATGCTGGTGATCACCATGGCGATCGAAGTGCTGCGGCGTGAGATCTTCGCTTACTCCTCGATCTGGGGCGAAGAGATCGTACGCTATTCCTTCATCTACCTCGCCTGGATCGGGGCCGCCGCTGCGGTCAAGGAACGTGCGCATATCCGCATTGATGTCATCATGCATTACCTTGGACCGCGCCCCAAGGCGTTACTGTATATTTTCGGCGATCTGGTGATGTTCGTCGTGGCCGTGATCGCGCTCTATTGGTCTTACGAGGCGGTTCACGTCTCGGCCAAATTCGGCTCGGTGACGGATGGTCTGCGGGTTTCCAAAGTCTGGTTCCTCATGGCCGTTCCAACTGGGTTTGCGCTGATGATCTGGCGGCTGATCCAATCCCTGATACGCGATCTGAAATGTCTGCGAGACGGCACCCCCGTCTTCGAAGGCGACAAGCTGTTTGACTGAGGAGAAATTGAATGCTTTGGAATTCCCTCAATCAAACCGTTGAACTCGGCTGGGATTTCTATGTCCCTGTAATTCTTTTCGTTGCTTTGATCGCCATGGCCGTGCCTGTATGGGCCGCTATTGGGTCGGCAGCTATTGTAATGCTGATCATGTCTGGCGACTTGCCGCTAAGCTTGGTGGGCGAAAGCCTTTTCACCGGTATCGATGCATTCGCGCTGACCGCTGTGCCCCTGTTCATCCTGACCGGAGACGTTCTGGTTCGTACAGGATTGTCGCGCAAGTTTTTGGACGTGGCCGAGGCGCTGACCTGCTTCGCCAAGGGCGGGTTCGGCTCGGCCACCGTGCTTGTCTGCGGCATGTTCGCGGCGATCTCGGGTTCGGACGCGGCGGGCGCTGCTGCCGTGGGTCGGATGACCATCAACCGTCTGGTCGAAAGCGGGTATCCGCGCCCATATGCCTGTGCGCTGGTCGCAGCCGGGGCCTGTACCGGCATTCTGATCCCGCCGTCGATTGCCTATATCATCATCGGGCTTGTGCTGGGTATTTCCGCCTCGACACTGTTTCTGGCCGCTCTGATCCCAGGACTGGCCATTCTGGTATCGATCCTGATCACCAACATCATCATGAATCGTCTATACGCCTATGAGGGCGGCGGCATGATGACTATGAGCGAATGGCTGTCCAACTTGGGCAAAGCCCTCAAATCAGGCTGGTACGCTTTTATCGTGCCGGGCATCATTTTCTACGGCATCTTTTCGGGCCGACTGACGCCGACCGAGGCCGGTGCGACCGCCGTGGTGGTCACCATCATCATGGGGTTCATTCTGCGCACGCTGACGCTGGCTGACTTCCCGTCCATGTTGGTCAGCTCGGCGAAAGTGAACGGGGTGATCCTGCCCATCATCGCTTTTTCCGCGCCGTTGGCCGAAGCGCTGGCAATCATGGGCGTGCCCCAGGGGTTCGTGGCCTCGGTAACGTCGCTGACGGATGATCCTTATCTGCTGATCCTGTTGATGATCGGCATTCTGATCGCTGCGGGGTGCGTGATGGAAACGACGCCCAACATCGTGATCCTGGCACCGATCCTGAAACCCTTGGCCGACAATATCGGTATGAACGAGATCCAGTTCTGCATCATGATGATCACCGCGCTGGGTGTTGGTTTCATCACGCCACCGCTGGGTCTGAACCTGTTCGTTGTGTCTGGCATTACCGGCGAGTCGATTCTGAAGATTGCCGCCCGGGCCGTGCCTTTCGTATTGACTATGCTGATCGTGGTGCTCTTGATCGCCTACGTACCAGCTGTCTCGACCACCTTGCTTCCTGAAATCTACCAATAGGACCTTTGCAACATGCCCCGTGACTATCTGAAAAAGGCAACCCTGACGGCGCAGTCTCATGCGACCGAGGTGCATGATACGGTCAAGACAATCCTGTCTGATATCGAGACCGGAGGCGACGCCAAGGCATTGGAATACGCCGCCAAATTCGACAAGTTCGACGGAAATGTCCTGATGACCCAGGACGAGATCGACGCGGCCATAGCGTTGGTGCCCGAGAAACTAAAAGCCGATATCCGCTTTGCCCATGACAATGTGCGTCGCTTTGCCGAAACACAAAAAGCCACTGTGTCGGACGTTCAGACCGAGATCGTGCCCGGAGTTGTGGCGGGACAAAAGGCCATACCCGTAGATGCGGCAGGGTGCTACGTGCCCGGCGGGCGCTACAGCCATATCGCCAGTGCGATCATGACTGTAACCACGGCCAAGGTTGCCGGGTGCCGCCACATCACCGCCTGCTCTCCGCCCCGTCCGGGCGAAGGGGTCGCGCCAGCGATCGTCTATGCGGCCCATATTTGCGGGGCCGACAGTATTCTGGCGATGGGCGGCGTGCAGGGCGTGGCCGCAATGACCTATGGTCTATTCGGCCTTCCACGCGCAAACATCCTTGTTGGGCCGGGCAACCAGTTCGTGGCCGAGGCCAAGCGCATTCTTTACGGCAAAGTCGGTATCGATATGATCGCAGGACCAACTGACTCCCTGATTCTGGCCGATAGCAGCGCAGATGCACATGTGGTCGCCACAGACTTGGTCAGTCAGGCCGAGCATGGGTATAACTCTCCGGTTTGGCTGGTGACGGATGATCGTGCTCTGGCTCAGAAAGTCATGGACCTGGTGCCGCAGCTGATCGACGATTTGCCCGAATTGAATAAGGAAAACGCTGCAGCCGCGTGGAGGGACTATGCAGAAGTCATCGTCTGCGATAATCGCGAAGACATGGCTGCGTGTTCCGATGAATACGCCCCCGAACACCTGACCGTGCAGGCCGAGGATCTGGATTGGTGGCTGGACCGGCTGACTTGTTATGGTTCGCTGTTTTTGGGTGAGGAAACTACTGTATCCTACGGCGACAAAGCCACCGGAACCAATCATGTTCTGCCGACCTCTGGCGCGGCCAGCTATACCGGTGGTCTGAGTGTCCACAAATATATGAAGATCGTGACGTGGCAGCGGGCAACACGCGAAGGGTCCAAGCCCATTGCCGTCGCCACCGCGCGGATTTCTCGGTTGGAAGGGATGGAAGGGCATGCACGCGCCGCAGATGTGCGTTTGGCCAAGTATTTCCCGGATGAGCAGTTCGATCTGACCGCAGATGGATGACCCGCGCGCCTTGTTTGACCTGACGGGCAGGGTGGCTTGTGTCACCGGCGCAAGCTCGGGGCTGGGGCGGCAAGTGGCACACGCGCTTGCAGCCGCAGGCGCGCAGGTTGTTGGCGTGGCTCGACGCCAAGATGCGTTGGCGCAGCTGCAAGCCGAGATTGGCTCTCGGGCCGCTTCGGTGGAAGCCGATGTTGCTGATCGTGACGGAATTGAGCACGTGGCGGAAGCCGTCAGTGCCAAGTTCGGCGCGCCCGACATTTTGGTACATGCGGCTGGGCTAAACACGCGTGAGGTCGCCGATGATGTGACGCCAGAAGGGTGGGACGCCACGCTGGCGGTGAACCTCAGCGCACCGTTTTTTCTAAGTCAGGCCATGGTGCCTGCGATGAAAGAAAAGGGGTGGGGGCGCATTGTCAATTTTGCTTCGCTGCAAACAACGCGCGCCTTTCCCGGCGGTATCGCCTATGGCGCAACCAAGGCGGGGATCGGGCAATTGACCCGGGCGATGGCCGAGGCATGGTCGCCCTTTGGCATTACTGCAAATGCCATCGGACCGGGGTTCTTCCCCACAGAACTGACGCAGGCCGTGTTCGATGACCCCGAGCGTGCCAAGCGGAATGCGGCGCAAACCTGCATCGGACGCAATGGTCGGATGCAGGATATCGACGGACCGATTCTTTTCCTGTGTTCACGGGCCTCGGACTATGTGACCGGGCAGGTTTTGATGGTGGATGGGGGGTTCACAGCCAAATGAAAGCACTGGTTTACAAAGGTGTAGAGCAGATGGAGTTCGGGGATGTGCCGAATGCAGTACCCGATGCATCTGAACATCTGATCCGGATTGAAGCCGTAGGCATCTGTGGATCAGACATGCACGCGTATCTTGGCCATGATGCGCGGCGACCGGCTCCTTTGATCCTTGGCCATGAGGCCGCCGGGGTGATTGTCGAGGGTCTTCGCGCAGGAGATCGCGTGACGATCAATCCGCTGGTGAGCTGCGGTCAATGTCCAGCCTGCGTGGCAGGTCGTGAAAATCTGTGCCCGGATCGTCAGATCATTTCAATGCCACCACGCGAAGGGGCCTTTGCGCAGTTTGTCTCGATGCAGGACAGAAATCTGGTTGTTGTACCGGATCATGTCTCGTTTGCGAAGGCCGCTTTGGCCGAACCACTGGCCGTCAGTTGGCATGCGGCGCGGCTGGCGCTGGAAGCGTTGCACCCGGCGATGCCCCGTCGCGCTCTGGTCATTGGCGGCGGCGCGATCGGGCTTGCCGCCGCATTGGCCTTGCGTGCGATGGAGGTCGAAGATGTCACAATTGCAGAACCCAATGCCTTGCGCCGGACTTATCTGCAGAAGGTTGAGGACTTCAAAATCGCGGACGCTGCGATTGGAAACTTCCCGCTCGTTATCGACGCTGTGGGATATGCGGCAACACGATCCGTCGCATCAGCTGTCGCAGACCCCGGCGGCGTGATTGCGCATGTTGGTCTTGGCGAAGACACCGGCGGTCTGGACGTGCGTCGCATGACGTTGCAAGAAATCACCTTCATCGGCACATACACCTATACGGCTAAGGATTTCCGCCAAACGGCAGAAGCGATCTTTGACGGACGGCTTGGTGCGTTGGACTGGGCAGAGGAACGTGCCCTGGCCGACGGAGCGCAGGCATTTCGTGATATCCGCTCTGGTGCTGTGGCCGCTCCCAAGATTATCCTGAGACCCTGGGCATAGTCCCGCCAGATTTGGAGGCCTCGATGTATAAAAAAGTTCTTGTCCCTATGGCATTGGATCACGGCATATCGCAGCACACGCTGGAAGTTGCACGTGCATTGTCGGAAAACGGGTCCGACATAATCGCGTTGCACGTTTATGAAATGCCGCAGGGGTCTGTCAGTGCCTATCTGGACAAATCCCTTGTCGCAGAAGGTTTTGAACGAGCGCGACTGAAATTGCTTGAAAAAGTCGAGGGCCTTGAAGGGGTGAAGTCCGAAATCGTCAAAGGCCATACGGCCCGAACGATCATTGATTATGCCACAAGCCAGGGTGTCGATTGTATCGTCATTGGTTCTCACCAACCGGGGTTGAGCGACTATTTCCTAGGATCGACAGCTTCACGCGTTGTTCGTCACGCGCCGTGCGCCGTGCATGTGCACCGCGGTTTGACTTGATTTCTGGCATTGACGGCCATTGAACTTGGAAGTTCTGCAAGGAACGACCGGCTAACGTAAGCCGGTCGCTCCAATGCATGATTACCCGCGACGCCGACGGCGACGACCACCACCGGCTTCGGCGTCGGCACCGCCGGTGTTGAAGCTTGGGTTGGGCAGCCTGACAACCTGCGCCAGTTCCGGGAATGGATCAGTTTTGTGTGGAATCGCGTTGGCCGCGACAAAATGATCCTGGAACTTGGGTTCAATGGCGGTTTCAATTTTCGTGATCTTGCGTACGACGCGTTCAATCTCAGTCCGCGCTGCGATATTGCACAGTGCAATACGTGCGCCGGTTCCTGCGGCGTTGCCCGCGCTTGAGACTTTCTCAAGCGGCGCATCCGGTATCATGCCTAGTACCATTGCGTGTTTGGTTGAGATATGCGCCCCAAACGCGCCGGCCAAAACCACACGGTCCACACGGTCGACATCCATTTCATCCATCAGCAGGCGTGCACCGGCATAAAGAGCCGATTTTGCCAGCTGGATCGCGCGGATGTCGCCTTGGGTGACGGTGATACGCGGGCCACCTTCGGCGCTGGCATCGTGGATCAGATAGGCATGGGTTCGGCCTTCGGGGACACAGCGTGCTGTGCCAGTCTGCTCGGCCGAGCCAATCAACCCGCTTTCGTCCAGCAAGCCTGCAATGCGCATTTCGGCAACGGCTTCGATGATGCCGGAACCACAGATGCCGGTGATTCCTGTGGTTGCGATATCAAGGTCAAACCCGTCCTCATCCGACCATTTCTCGGATCCGATCACGCGAAAGCGGGGTTCTTTTGTGACTGGGTCGATCTCAATCCGCTCAATTGCGCCGGGGGCTGCGCGCTGGCCCGAGCTGATCTGAGCGCCTTCGAATGCAGGTCCGGTGGGCGACGAACAGGCCAGAACGCGGCTGGTGTTGCCCAACAGGATTTCCGCGTTGGTGCCGACGTCCACAATCAATACCAGATCTTCGGATTTGCCTGGTTCTTCTGACAGCGCCACGGCGGCGCAATCCGCGCCCACATGGCCTGCAATACAAGGAAGGATATAAACCTGCGCGCGTGGATTCATGGTCGTCAGATCCATGTCACGCGCGGGCAGGGACATGCTCTCCGAAGTTGCCAGCGCAAAAGGTGCTTGCCCAAGCTCAACCGGATCCAGCCCCAACAGCAAGTGGTGCATGACCGGGTTACAAACAAATACGGTTTCCACGATCAGGGATGCGTCGATCTCGGCCTCTTGGGCAATTGAGGTCGTCAGATCGTTGATCGCTTCGCGTACGGCCTTGGTCATTTCCTGATCGCCACCAGGATTCATCATCGAATATGAAACGCGGCTCATCAGGTCTTCGCCAAACCGGATCTGCGGGTTCATCAGACCCGAGGACGCCTTGACCTCGCCGGTTTCCAGGTCGGTCAGGTGGGCCGCAATGGTGGTCGAGCCGAGGTCGATCGCCAAGCCATAGAGCCCGCCTTCATGCAGGCCCGGCCAGATTTCGACAATTCGGGCAACGCTGTCGTTGTGGCCCTTGTGAACGGCCACTGTGACCTCCCATTTGCCTTTGCGCAGAACGGGCTGAAGCTTGGACAATAGCGATAGATCGGCTGTGACAGCTTCGATCTTCCATTGTTCGCGCAGGGTACGTTCCAAACGCTCAAGATCCCCGGTGGGCGAGTGCATGTCGGGTTCTTCGACGACCACGAAATACAAGCGTGTCGCGGGATCCATGGTGATAGCACGCGCCGCCGCAGCCTTGCGTACAACTTGACGATGCACCTGGCTTTCGGGCGGGACGTCGATCACCACATCGCCTTGCACCGACGCCTGACACCCCAGACGACGACCCGGTTTCAGACCACGTTTATCGTCATAGCGCTGTTCAACCGCGTTCCACTCGCTCAGCGCGTTTTCGGATACGGTGACACCATGCTTGGGAAATTCGCCATAGCTGGGTGTGATCTGGCATTTAGAGCAGATCCCACGCCCGCCACAGACCGAATCCAGATCCACACCCAACTGGCGGGCCGCAGTGAGAATCGGGGTCCCGACGGGGAAGTGTCCGCGTTTGCCAGAAGGCGTAAAGACTACAAGAGGATCGGTGGTCATCAGTGACATACCTTTTCATATTCGCGCGTATGGGGCGCAAGATATGATGTTGAGCGCAAAGGGAAAGGGCTATCAGCGGCACGATTTGCTCAGCTAGCGGCGTTTTCTGCACAGCGATGGCTCAGAGTTGCGCTGGGGGGCTTTCCCTTTGGTTAAATCCATGCGATAGGGTCGCCGTCAAACGGGCTTTTGCATGGGGTTTTCAGATGCAGATTCGTGAGGCACTCACCTTTGACGACGTTCTCCTGGTTCCGGGCGCATCTTCTGTGCTGCCGGCAACGGCGGATACCACCACGCGGGTGACGCGTGAAATCACAATGAACATCCCGCTGCTAAGCTCAGCTATGGATACTGTGACCGAAGCCCGCATGGCCATCGCCATGGCACAGGCAGGTGGCATCGGGGTCATCCACAAGAACCTTTCGGTCGAAGAGCAGGCCCGTGAAGTGCGGCGTGTCAAACGGTTTGAATCGGGCATTGTTTATAACCCGGTGACATTGCGCGCGGATCAGACGCTGGCGGATGCACAGGCCTTGGTGGAACGCTATAACTTCACCGGCTTCCCTGTTGTGGATGCGGAAGGTCGTGTCGTGGGTATCGTGACCAACCGTGACATGCGCTTTGCAACATCGGACGATACTCCGATCAAGGCGATGATGACGGCTGACAATTTGGCCATGCTGCAAGAACCCGCTGATCTGGAAGAAGCCAAAAGCCTTATGCGGGCACGACGCATCGAAAAGCTGCTTGTGGTTGACGGCCAGGGGAAACTAACTGGCCTTCTGACGCTGAAGGACACAGAACAGGCCGTCCTGAACCCCACCGCTTGCAAAGATCGGCTTGGTCGTTTGCGAGTGGCTGCTGCAACTTCGGTGGGTGATGCAGGATTTGAGCGGTCCGAACAGCTGGTTGATTCCGGCGTCGACATCATTGTGGTCGATACGGCGCATGGTCATTCTCAGGGTGTTCTGGACGCCGTCAAACGCGCGAAAACCCTGTCGAATGAGGTTCAAATCATTGCAGGAAACGTCGCCACGGGCGAGGCGACCAAAGCGTTGATCGATGCGGGTGCTGATGCCATCAAGGTAGGTATCGGCCCTGGGTCGATCTGTACGACGCGCATGGTGGCGGGTGTTGGCGTGCCTCAGTTGACTGCTATCGGAGATTGCGCCGCCGCAGCGGGTGACGTTCCGGTCATTGCAGATGGGGGCATCAAATTCTCGGGCGATTTTGCCAAGGCAATTGCGGCGGGGGCCTCCTGCGCCATGGTCGGCTCGATGATTGCAGGCACCGATGAAAGCCCGGGCGAAGTGATTCTGTATCAGGGTCGTTCGTTCAAATCCTATCGTGGGATGGGCAGTCTGGGTGCCATGGCACGTGGATCGGCTGATCGTTACTTTCAGAAGGACGCAGCCAACGACAAACTGGTACCGGAAGGCATCGAAGGGCAGGTGCCCTACAAAGGGTCGGCCAGCGCTGTGATTCATCAACTTGTGGGCGGTTTGCGCGCAGCGATGGGGTACACGGGGTGTGCGACCGTTGAAGAGATGCGCAAAAACTGCAACTTTGTCAAAATCACCGGTGCAGGTCTGAAGGAAAGCCATGTGCATGACGTTCAGATCACCCGCGAAAGCCCGAACTATCGGGTGATGTAATCTGTGGACCTGTTGCATGCGGCGCCCAGATACGGGCGCCGTTTTGCGTTCACCAACACCTTAAGGAAGTCGACATGACCCCGGCAGCTCGTGTTCAGGCCGCGATTGAAATCCTCAACGAGATTCTGGACGGTGCTCCGGTTGAAAAAGCGTTGACCGGATGGGCCCGTCGCAGCCGTTTTGCGGGCTCAAAGGATCGCGCGGCAGTACGGGATCACGTTTTTGACGCCCTGCGATGTCAGCGGTCCTTTGCAGCACTTGGTGGCGCCGACACCGGACGCGGTTTGATGATCGGAGCGATCCGGGCACAGGGTGGTGATGTTTCCGAAGTGTTCACCGGCGACCGTCACGCGCCTGAGCCGGTGCTACCCACAGAGTCGCCACGCGCCTTCCGGTCCGACGCCGAACGGCTTGATATTCCCGAATGGCTTTGGCCTCGATTTTCCGCCTCGTTAGGGCCTGACACACAGGCGTCGGCCGAGGCCTTGCAGTCTCGCGCGCAGGTACACCTGCGGGTGAACCTGCTGAAAGCTGATCCGGCGTCTGCGATTGCCGCACTCCGGGCGGATGGCGTTACGGTCCAGCCGCATGCGTTTTGCACAACAGCTTTGGAAGTGACTGATGGCGCGCGTAAGATCGCGCAATGCCGCGCCTATCAAGATGGGTTGGTGGAGTTGCAGGATGCGGCCAGTCAGGGGGTTGTTGCAGCGCTGGATCTTCAGCCAGGCATGCGTGTTCTTGACTATTGCGCCGGGGGCGGCGGCAAAGCGCTGGCTATGGCCGCGCATGAGGGGGTAGAGGTCTTCGCCCACGATGTAAATGCGGGGCGCATGCGTGACCTTCCCGCGCGAGCAGAACGCGCGGGAGCCAACGTCAAGATATTGACTTCAAAAGATATTGCTGAACACGAGCCCTATGGCATCGTGCTGGCTGATGCACCCTGTTCCGGCAGCGGATCATGGCGGCGTGCACCTGCTGGAAAGTGGTCGTTGACCGAAGAACGCTTGCATGACCTCACGCTTGTTCAGGCAGGTATTCTGGAAAGCATTTCCCCCTTGATCCGATCAGGCGGCGTTTTGGCTTACGCTACTTGCTCGGTCCTGGCTGACGAAAACGGGGCTGTAGTCGATGACTTTTTGCAGCAAAACCCCGAATGGACAGAAACGTTCCGCAAATCATGGCAGGTCACACACGGGTCTGATGGTTTTTTCACCGCGCACTTGACGCGCTGACCTTTCGGCAAATAACAACCTTAGGTAGAAGTTCGCTTTTCGCGTTTTGTTAAGCGCGCGTTAACCATTTGTGCTGTTACTGCCGATACCTTTGCCCTTGAGCCTTTTTAATGCCTGATACTGCCGCTTTGTTACGCGACCCTACTGCTGCCCATCAACCCTCAGCGATGCGCGTAGGATCGTTGCTGGTGTTGGCTTTATTAATCACGATAGCACCTTTCACAGATTTGGTGCCGCCCAACTGGGGCGCAGGCCTGAAAGTGGCGGGTCTCTCTCTGCTAGGTGTTCTGCTTTGTTTCGTAGCCAAAAAACAGGTGGAGCTCAGATTCGAACTGCGTAGCATTTCCATTATGCGCTTATTTTCGGAACTAGAAGATGCTCCGGTTCTAGTTGCTAACGGGTATGGTGATATTCTGCTTGCCAATACGCACGCACAAAGGCGGTTTGGTGCCGAAGCCGAAAAACCACTGACCTTGTGCCTGCGGTCGACATTTTCGAACCCGCAAGCAGTTTTGTTCAGGCTGCAATCTCAGGCACATTTGAGCGGCCGTGCATACGAGGAATTTCCCAGCAATGCCAACATGATGGCTGTAACAGTTTTCCGATTGAGACCCGAGGTATACTGCTGGCGCTTTCAGGAATGCGACGACAAAAGCTGCCGAGAGTTAACCATCCCGGTTCTCTCCGTTGGACGCAAAGGTGAAATCCTGCAGTTCAATTCTGTCGCCGAAAAGATGTTTGGGGCTGATCTTGGCGATTTTCAGGACCTGTTTTGTGGTGGGGCGCCAAGTGTGGGGGCGATCAACCAGGTTCGAACTCGAAATGGTGTGGATTCGGTTGCCGTTGCCGAATTGTCCTCATCCGGGTCGCATCGGCGATTGGGATTGATCCCTATACAACTGTCTTCACCTCCCGGGGCAGGCGCGTCGATTGAGGATCTGCCAGTGCCAATCCTTAACTTGTCTTCGGATGGCACAATTCTTGACACTAACAGGCTGGCTGCAAAGCTCTTGGGGAAAGACAGCCTCAAGGGAACCTGCATCAATGAAATTATGCGGGGGCTGCGCATACCACTTCGCGATTGGCTGGCGCAAACGGCTTCGGACGAAGACGTGCCGCGATCAGAGTTCCTGCAGTTGATCCGGGATGACAAAGAGGTCTTTGTGCAAGTCACTTTGAGCAAAGCTGCCATAGAGGGCAAGGCGGGTCTGATCGCCGTCTTGAATGATGCCACCGAGCTGAAAACACTGGAGGCGCAGTTTGTCCAGGGCCAGAAAATGCAAGCCGTGGGACAGTTGGCCGGCGGCGTCGCGCATGATTTCAACAACCTGTTGACGGCAATCTCGGGTCATTGCGACTTGTTGCTGCTGCGGCATGATCAAAATGACCCAGACTATGGAGATCTGGTGCAGATCAATCAGAACGCCAACCGCGCAGCAGCATTGGTCAGCCAGCTCTTGGCGTTTTCCCGGAAACAAACGCTAAGGCCCGAAGTTCTTGATCTGCGCGACACGATTTCGGACCTCATTCACCTTTTGAACAGATTGGTGGGCGAAAAGGTTCAGTTGACGCTCAGCCACGATCCAGTTCTCAAACCGGTGCGCGCTGACAAGCGGCAATTGGAACAGGTTTTGATGAACCTTGTGGTCAATGCCCGAGACGCGATGCCTGAAGGTGGCGAGATTCGCATTGAGACTGAGGTCATGCGTCTGTCACACCCTCTCAGCCGAGATCGTGCAACGGTGCATCCCGAAGAATATGTAACGGTAAAGGTGGTGGACAGCGGGTCAGGTATACCGGCTGACAAGCTGCAAAAAGTGTTTGAGTCTTTCTATACAACGAAACGCACGGGTGAAGGCACTGGGTTAGGGCTTTCGACCGTTTATGGCATTGTGAAACAAACCGGAGGTTTTATCTTTGTCGACAGTGTGATGGGGCGTGGTACAGAGTTCACGGTCATTTTGCCGATTTGCACCGCCGCTGACGAGGTCGAAGAAAAAACTTCTGACCAACCCGACCCACAACGCACGCGGCAAGGCGAAGGGGTTGTGCTTTTGGTCGAAGACGAAGCGCCGGTACGCGCCTTTGCAACGCGCGCATTGCGTTTGAAAGGGTATACGGTGCTTGAGGCGGACTCGGCGGAAGAGGCGCTCAGGTTGCTTGAGGATACCACTTTGAATGTGGATGTCTTTGTAACCGACGTGGTTATGCCGGGTATGGACGGGCCAACCTGGGTGCGCAAAGCGCACGAAACACGCCCGGACGCGCGGGTCGTGTTTGTCTCGGGCTATACCGAGGGCGCGTTCGGCGAATCTGGACCGGGTATCGCTAATTCGACATTCCTGCCCAAACCGTTCTCACTTAATCAACTGACCGAGGCCGTTTTTCAACAATTGAACTGATTACAACGCCGCATCGTGGATCGCAAATTCGGCGGCGAACCTGTTGCGGAATCGGCTTTCCGTATCTTTTGACAAGTTCAGGTTTGCGGCAGGCGACACGTTTTCAAGCGGCAAGTCGATTTCCATGTTTAGCCGTGTCTGCAGGAATTCCAGAATCCGGGTTTGGTTTTCGTATTTGAAGATATGCGTAGCACCACGACCGTTGCTGCGGGTGCGGAAGAACTGGCTTTGGCTGCCAACATCGGCGAACTCGGGACGCTTGTCTTGCATATAAGCTTGGACGAAAGCGTCGAAACTAACATCATGTGTGGAATGAGGGTGTCCAATCAGGTCATCGCGGTTGCGAAACCGATACCAGCTGCCCAGCCAATCGATGGGTTCACGGACGACAGCCATTATTTCCATTTCTGTATCGTACATTTTCAGGAAGATGTTCTGAAAAAAACGATCAAATCGGCGCACCGGCGCATGTTTCAACTCAGGAGGATGTGTCACAACAAAATCCGCTCGGTCACGCAATGCACTGTGATACGCCGTGCTGCCGGTTTTTGGAACGGCAAGAAAAGCCAGACGTTCTTCATAAAAAACAAGCATATATCGCGTTCCGCTTCAATCTGATCCTCTGAGCAGATTGTCGTAAACGACTCTTTAACACAATTGCAGAAGAGTGAGTTCTGTAAGTTTTAGTTGAAATGTTCTCTTTTTGGTCCCATAAGGAACAAGAGGCGAACAAAGCAGCGATTGCCGCCCGATCAAGGGTGTGACAAAAGGGAAGGCGACAGGACAATGGCGGATCTTCTGACAATGAGCGACAAGAAAAACGCAGACAAGCAAAAGGCGCTCGACAGCGCACTGGCCCAGATCGAACGGCAATTCGGTAAGGGTTCGATCATGAAGCTGGGCGAAGGTGCCAAGCAGGATATCGAAGCAAGCTCGACCGGCTCTCTGGGACTGGATATCGCGCTGGGAATCGGTGGTCTGCCAATGGGGCGGATTGTTGAAATTTATGGCCCGGAAAGCTCGGGCAAAACGACTCTGACGCTGCACTGTATTGCCGAACAACAAAAACGTGGAGGTGTGTGCGCCTTTGTTGATGCAGAGCACGCATTGGACCCGCAATATGCTCGCAAACTGGGCGTCGATTTGGATGAGTTGCTGATCTCGCAGCCGGACACTGGTGAACAGGCACTGGAAATCACCGATACGCTGGTGCGTTCGGGGGCGGTCAACATGGTCGTGGTCGACTCGGTGGCCGCTCTGACGCCGAAATCCGAGCTGGAAGGCGATATGGGCGACAGTAATGTTGGCGTTCAGGCCCGTCTAATGAGCCAGGCGATGCGTAAGCTGACGGGTTCGATCAGTCGTTCGAACTGCATGGTGATCTTCATCAACCAGATCCGGATGAAAATCGGCGTGATGTTCGGCAGCCCGGAAACCACCACCGGTGGTAACGCGCTGAAATTCTACAGCTCGGTGCGTCTGGATATCCGCCGCATCGGTGCGATCAAGGATCGGGATGAGGTTGTCGGCAACCAGACCCGCGTCAAAGTCGTCAAGAACAAGGTTGCGCCGCCGTTCAAACAGGTCGAATTCGACATCATGTACGGCGAAGGCATCTCAAAAATGGGTGAGCTGCTGGACCTCGGTGTCAAAGCAGGCGTGGTTGAAAAGTCAGGCTCATGGTTCAGCTATGGCGATGAACGGATCGGGCAGGGGCGTGAAAATGCCAAGCAATACTTGCGCGACAACAACCGGATCGCATTTGAGATCGAAGATAAGATCCGCGCCGCGCATGGGTTGGATTTCGATATGCCTCCGGGTGCTGCTGAGGATGACGATATCCTGGAAGCTTAAAGGCCGCAGAACGGAGCAAGATCATTCGGTGGGTTTCGTTTCAAACAGAATAGGAAACTCCTGTAACAAGGCGGTCCATAGGATCGCCTTGCCGCATTCTGGCACACCTCTGCTGTGGACACTTTTCTGACAGGGGGATAAACCTGCGGAGACCAAGATTTATGTGCGCCGAGAGAGCCCAATGCCAACCCTGAACGATATCCGATCGACCTTTCTGAATTACTTTGAAAAACAGGGGCATGAGGTTGTGGCATCCAGCCCGCTGGTTCCACGCAACGACCCAACGCTGATGTTCGTGAATTCTGGCATGGTCCAGTTCAAGAACCTGTTCACTGGTTTGGAAACCCGCGACTACACACGTGCCACAACCGCCCAGAAATGTGTGCGGGCCGGTGGCAAACATAACGACCTCGACAATGTGGGCTATACCGCGCGTCACCACACGTTTTTCGAGATGCTGGGTAACTTTTCCTTTGGCGACTATTTCAAGCATGAAGCAATCCCGTTCGCTTGGAACCTGATTACCAAGGAATTCGGCATAGACAAAAACCGCCTGCTGACCACCGTCTATCACACCGATGACGAAGCGTTTGAGATCTGGAAAAAGGTCGGTGTTCCCGAGGACCGCATCATCCGCATCGCCACCAATGATAATTTTTGGCAGATGGGCCCGACCGGTCCCTGCGGACCGTGCACCGAGATTTTCTATGACCATGGCGATCACATCTGGGGAGGCCCTCCGGGATCGGCCGAAGAAGATGGTGATCGTTTCATCGAAATCTGGAACGTCGTCTTCATGCAGAACGAGCAGTTCGAAGATGGTTCGATGGTCGAACTGGACATGCAGTCCATTGACACTGGCATGGGGCTGGAGCGGATCGGTGCGTTGTTGCAGGGCAGCCATGACAACTATGACACTGATCTATTCAAAACCCTGATCGAGGCGTCTGCAGATGCGACCGGCGTGGATCCCTATGGGAATCAAAACGTGCATCACCGCGTCATTGCGGACCACCTGCGATCGACCTCGTTCCTGATTGCCGATGGCGTCATGCCCAGCAATGATGGGCGCGGTTACGTTCTGCGGCGGATCATGCGCCGTGCCATGCGCCATGCGCACCTATTGGGGGCCAAGGATCCGGTGATGCACCGCCTTGTTCCAACGCTGGTGCAGCAGATGGGCGGGCATTACGCGGAACTGACGCAGGCCCAGCCCCTGATTGAAGAGACTTTGTTGCTTGAAGAAACTAAGTTCAAGCAAACACTGGATCGCGGCTTGAAGCTGTTGGATGACGAGGTAGCCGGGCTTGCCGAAGGCGCGCCTTTGCCAGGGGCTGCGGCCTTCAAACTCTATGACACCTATGGCTTCCCGTTGGACTTGACGCAGGATGCGCTGCGCGAGAAGGGTCGCGCCGTGGATACCCACGGGTTTGATTCTGCGATGGCAGAGCAAAAAGCCAAGGCGCGGGCGGCTTGGGCCGGGTCCGGCGAAGCTGCAGATCAGGCCGTGTGGTTTGATGTCTTAGATACGGCAGGTGCGACAGATTTCTTGGGCTACGAGACCGAGAAGGCCGAAGCGCAGGTTGCCGCGTTGGTCGTGGAAGGCACTCTCGTCGATGCGATCAAGGCCGGTGGCAGCGGCTGGGTTGTCGTGAACCAGACCCCGTTTTATGGCGAGGCCGGTGGTCAAATCGGTGACACCGGAGAATTGCGCCGCGTTGATGATCGCGACGACCTAAGCCGCGTGGATGACACCAAAAAGTTTGCCGATGGCAAAGTCTATGCGCATAAGGTTACAGTCGAAAACGGCACACTCTCCAAAGGGGACGCGGTCGAGCTTGAGGTCGATCACGCCCGCCGATCCGCCATTCGGGCCAACCATTCGGCCACACACCTGCTGCACGAAGCGTTGCGGGAGGCGCTGGGGGATCATGTGGCGCAGCGCGGCTCGCTGAATGCGGCGGATCGCTTGCGGTTTGACTTCAGCCATTCCAAAGCACTGAGCCTTGAGGAAATCCAAAAGGTCGAACGCGAAGTGAACAGCTTCATTCGCCAGAACTCAACCGTCGAAACCCGGGTCATGACACCCGACGACGCGCGCGAACTGGGGGCGCAGGCGCTGTTTGGAGAGAAATACGGCGACGAAGTACGTGTTGTCTCGATGGGCAAGGCCCCGACCGGCAAGGGACAGGATGGTGAAACATGGTCGATAGAACTGTGCGGCGGTACTCATGTGCGCCAGACAGGGGATATCGGCACTTTTGTGGTACTGGGCGACAGCGCCAGCAGTGCCGGTGTACGCCGGATCGAAGCGCTGACCGGGGACGAGGCCAACCGTTACCTCTCGGCCCAAGATCACCGGCTTGCTCAGGTGGCGCTGGAACTGAAAGCGCAGCCAGATGACGTGGTCGCCCGTGTGAAAGGACTGTTGGACGAACGCAAATCCTTGCAGAACGAAGTAGCTCAACTGCGTCGCGATCTGGCAATGGCCGGAGGCGCCGGACAGGGCGGCGGGGCTGATGCGCGTGACGTCAACGGTGTAAAATTCCTGGCCCAAACGCTCAGCGGAGTTTCGGGTAAGGATCTTCCCGCGCTGATCGACGAACACAAGGCCCGCCTGGGGTCGGGTGCAGTCCTTCTTATTGCAGATACGGGAGGCAAGGCAGCGGTTGCAGCCGGTGTAACGGAAGACCTGACCGGGACCGTTTCGGCGGTAGATCTGGTCAAAGCTGCTGTCGTCGAATTGGGCGGCAAGGGCGGTGGTGGCCGACCGGATATGGCCCAAGGCGGCGGCAAGGACGCATCGAATGCAGAAGCCGCAATTAAGGCCGCGGAACAAGTAATGGGAGGTTAAGATGGCAGCACTCTGGATCGCGCATGTAACGGTAACGGACGCCGAGGCATACGGAAAATACGCTGAACTGGCCGGACCAGCCATTGCCAAGCACGGTGGTGAATTCATAGCGCGCGCCGCACGGTATGTTCAGCTGGAAGGAAAAGAGCGGCCCCGCAACGTGGTCGCCCGATTCCCTTCTTTGGAGGCAGCGGTCGAGTGCTACAACTCAGACGAGTACCAACAGGCGCTGAATCACGCCCGAACCGCCAGTGAACGAGAGTTGGTCGTGGTCGAGATCACCGAATAAGTGTAGAACATAACGCTGTTTTGCTGGTTTCAGCAGTTTTCAGCTTAATGTTGGGTATCGAGCCCTTAGAGCAGCCTGCATTTGCAGGCTGTTTTTTTATTCTACTTTATTACAAAATCTTACGTCGCCTTCTTAATGTTTTTTTCCGCGTGAGTTTTCCAGAATTGTGGCGACTCTATCCAATTTCCCACCCGAAATTGTCAAATTGTAGAACGAATTTTCGCCCTTTTTCTTTTGCAGGTTCTCTATGATTGCGACTGAGGCCCGTTCAGCGATAGGTTCAAGAAGTGGAATATAGTCCTGCGGTATCGGCAATCATACGAATGATACTGAACCAGGGAATAGGCATGACATCATTGATCAAAACGACCAACGAACAGATTGCAAAGGTTTTGACCGCTGCCGCGTGTGTCATTGGCCTTGGGGTCGTGTTCCTGGCTTCGCCTATTAGCACAACAGATGCCCAGGCGTCGGAAGGGCGCTTTATTCCTGCTGTTGCTTCTTCACCGCCACCGTCCGGAGCGATAAACCTGTGTGATCAGTACCGTTGGGCATGTACGGCGAAACGTTCGGCGGCCCTGTCCAGTCAACAAGAACTAAAGGTTGTCGAACAAATAAACCGGCGGGTGAACAGATCCACCCGTGAAATTACTGATCAATCTCAATATAAAACTCGCGAACGGTGGGCGCTGCCGACGGCCCTTGGGGGTGACTGCGAGGATTTTGCGCTTCTGAAAAAGCGAGAGCTGGTTCATGCCGGTGTCGATCCAAACAAACTTTTGATCGCCACAGTTTTGGACACGCGCCGTATCCCACATGCGGTTCTGGTTTACCGGTCGGATCAAGGAGATCTTATCCTGGACAACCAAACCAATCGCATCAAACCCTGGGCAGCTACACGTTACCTGTTTCTGCGGATGCAAGACCCGAAACGGCCCAGTGGATGGGTCGGCATCTACGGGCACAGCTAAGGCTAGTGTGTATTTTTAACTTTGGGTATTTGATTCACGGGCGCAAGGTTATTACGCGCCCGTAATCTCTTCTTAGCTCACCTTGGTACTTCGAAATTTTGCACCAACCAAACCGGCAACGACAAATATTTATTCGTCAAAAAAGCAGGCCTTCGAATAAGGTTCAGCGACCAAGTTAGCTTGCGATCACCGCAACTCTTCGCCGGGTTCTTCGCCACCGGGTTCTTCGCCACCGGGTTCTTCGCCACCAGGCTCTTCACCACCAGGCTCTTCGCCACCGGGCTCTTCACCACCGGGCTCTTCACCACCGGGCTCTTCGCCACCGGGCTGTTCACCACCGGGCTGTTCGCCATCTGGCTCGCCCCCACGTGGTCCTTCTCCTCCTGGAGTTTCTCCTCCGGTGGTTTCCGGACTTCCGCTCGGACCAGATGGGCCCGGCCCGCCAGTAAGGCCTGTATCTTGGCCTTCATTTGCTGGACCATCCCCCGCTCTCTGATCGGAAGCGCCGATTGATGCTGTGGGAAGGTCAGTCAGCAAATCCGCAAGCGGCGAGCACTCTGCGCCCAAGCGTGCAACGATCTCCTGAAAATCAGCCCGACGCTGGATATAGCGCAGCATCCCGGATGTAACTGAATCGCATTCGCAAAGCACTCCAGGAGAACCAGCAGACTGGCGCGCCGTTTTGACAGTACACGCCCCACTTGCAAAAGCTTCGGTTACAGGAGCGACCACAAAAGTCGTGGCGGCTAAAAAAACTGGTAACTTAAGGGAACGAAAAACCATCATTAACTCCTTGGAACTCGGTACCTATCACGTGCATCCCTATGCACCATTATTTTGGTCGTGTGAGTGAAGATCATCACACTTCGGGCACATTTACACCTTGAGATCGACTTAATCGCAATATGTGGGAAGGGAGAATGGGGCAAAATTAATACAATTTAAGGTAGAAAAGCACATGTTTTCAAGAAAAAGCCGGGCGTTTTGCCCGGCTCTCCGAATTTCGTTTTTTGACCCATAGGAAGCAAAAATGCCACAGTATCGCCATTGTTTCCCATTTGGGTCGATACAGGCGCAGGTTGATCAGGCCGATTTCGCCATTCGTTTGCGTTCGTGCGGATCCAAAAAGCGTTTGCGCAGCCGCACAGCGTTCGGCGTCACCTCGACCAATTCGTCGTCATCGATATAGGCGATGGCTTCTTCCAACGAAAATTGAACGTGAGGCGTCAGGCGTACTGCATCGTCCGAACCGCTTGCGCGGACGTTGGTGAGTTTCTTGCCCTTGAGCGGATTGACTTCCAGGTCGTTGTCGCGCGAATGCTCTCCGATCACCATGCCCTGATAGACGTCGGTCTGAGGGCCAACGAACATGCGGCCGCGCTCTTCCAGATTCCAGAGCGCATAAGCCACGGCCTGGCCGTTTTCCATCGAGATCAGAACGCCCGCGCGACGGCCCGGGATTTGACCTTTATGTGGGGCCCAGTCGTGGAACACTCGGTTTAGAACACCTGTGCCACGTGTATCCGTCAAAAACTCGCCGTGATACCCGATCAGACCGCGCGAAGGTACATGCGCGATGATGCGTGTTTTGCCAGCACCGGCAGGGCGCATTTCGACCAACTCACCTTTTCGCGCACCTGTAATCTTTTCGATGACCGAGCCAGAATACTCATCATCCACGTCGATTGTGACTTCCTCGATCGGTTCCAGCCGCTGGCCGTTTTCTTCGCGGAACAAAACCTGTGGGCGCGAGATACTAAGTTCGAAACCCTCGCGGCGCATGTTCTCGATCAGAACACCCATTTGCAGTTCGCCGCGGCCGGCAACTTCGAACGCTTCACCGCCCGGCGTGTCGGTAATCCGGATCGCAACGTTCGACTCGGCTTCTTTCATGAGCCGGTCGCGGATGACGCGGGACTGAACCTTTTTACCGTCGCGGCCAGCCAACGGAGAGTCGTTGATACCAAAGGTCACGGTGATGGTTGGCGGGTCGATGGGCTGCGCGGGCAGCGCCTCTTCGACCTGCGGCGAAACCAGCGAATCCGCCACGGTTGCCTTACTCATGCCTGCAATGGTTACGATGTCACCAGCTTCGGCTACGTCGATGGGCTGTTGCGCCAAGCCGCGGAATGCCAGGATCTTCGAGGCTCGGAAGTTTTCGATCAGCGTGCCGTCGCGGCTAAGGGCCTTCAGGCTGTCACCCGCCTTCAAAGTTCCGCTTTCGACGCGACCGGTCAGAATGCGGCCGATGAACGGGTCGCTGCCAAGGGTCGTGGCCAGCATCCGGAACGGTTGGTCTTTTTGATCGACCTGCTTGGGGGCAGGGACGTGATCGACGATCAGATCGAACAGTGCGCTCAGATCCTTGCGGGGACCGTCCAGTTCCATATCCGCCCAGCCAGAACGGCCCGAAGCATACATGGCCGGAAAATCCAGCTGGTCGTCATCGGCGCCAAGGTTGGCAAACAGGTCGAAACATTCGTCCAGAGCGCGGTCAGGCTCGGCATCGGGTTTGTCGACCTTGTTCAGAACTACGATCGGGCGCAGACCTAACGCTAGCGCCTTGGAGGTCACAAACTTGGTCTGCGGCATAGGGCCTTCCGCGGCATCGACCAGCAGAACCACGCCGTCGACCATGCTGAGAATCCGTTCAACCTCGCCACCGAAATCGGCGTGACCGGGGGTGTCGACGATGTTAATGCGGGTGCCATTCCATTCGACGGATGTTGCCTTAGCCAGAATGGTTATTCCGCGTTCGCGTTCCAGGTCATTACTGTCCATGGCTCGTTCTGCCACAGCTTGGTTTTCCCGGAACGCACCGGATTGTTTGAGAAGCTCATCCACCAGGGTCGTTTTGCCGTGGTCCACGTGAGCGATGATTGCGATGTTGCGCAGGTCCATGAGAGGTCAGCCTTTGAACGGGAAGTTGTCGCGCGCATAACGCGGCGCGGCAAAATATACCAGCCCTAACCGCAGATCAGTGGCCAGCAGTCTTCGAAAACAAGTGAATGATCAGAATTCCGGCCAGAATCATGGTCAGTCAAAGTATTGCAGGCCAATCCAGCTTTTGACCGAAAACCACAAACCCGATGAGCGCGATCAGAACAATGCCCAGGCCGGACCAGATTGCATAGACAATGCCCACGGGCATGGATTTCAGGGTTAGTCCCAGCAAGTAGAAAGCAACACCATACCCCAAAATGACAAGAACGGACGGCCAAAACCGGGTGAACTGCTGGCTCGCCTGTAGGGCGGTTGTGCCAATGGTTTCCGCCATAACGGCCAATAACAAAAACAGATAGGCTTGAGGCATTGCAGTCTCGCGGGGCTATAGGTTTTCAGCACCTCGAACACAGAATGTGTGGACAAGGCAAGGTCAGTCTCAAAGTTTAACTTCCGTCGGGTCAGGTATACCTTACTGTTATCAGCCTAGAATAAGTGTAAGATACTCCACATATTTTATTAATTGTTAATGAGTTTTGTTCGATGACGACATTCGCAAAGTCGATCGTTTTTGTTTCTGGTCTGATAGTGGCAGTTGGGTGGCTTGCTGACGGGGGGTCCGTCGATAATGAAGCAGCCGGTGTGGTTCAACAGTTTGATGGTAGTCGTGTTTTTTAACGCCACTCAGAACTAAGAAGGGAAAAGGAGCCTTTGGGCTCCTTTTTTCTGTTATGCGTCTAACGGCGTCGCTTCGAAACTTTGGAAAAATGCCGCAAGTTGCGGGTGAAGCCAGTTCCATAGTTCAGGTGCTCCGGCTGTAATGGAGGGTTCAACCCGCGCTTTGAGCTGGGCGAGGGTAACGTTGTAGTCCGCCCACGACCCACCACCGTTTTCCAGATTGGCTATCGGTGTTTGAAAACGATCTACAGCCTTTGCGAACCTTGCGTCTGTACTCTTGGCGGCTTCGAACTCGAGCCACATATCCGTGAAATGCGCCTGCTGCATGTCCGGTAATAAGCCAAACAATCGCTGAGCTGCGGCCTGTTCCATAGCTTCTTGTTCGGCGTGATTCACCTGTCCGTGAATAGGGTGATCTCCGGCGTCGATTTCGACGATATCGTGCAGAAGAAGCATCTGAAGCACACGATCCACGTTAATTTCCGATTGCGCGTGCTCAGCCAAAACCCAAGCGTAGAGCATGATATGCCACGAATGCTCGGCAGAGTTCTCAAACCGATCCCCGGCCATCAGACGCGACGCGCGGACAACTGATTTCAGTTTGTCCGCCTCGGCCAAAAACGCGATGCGCGTTGAGAATGCGTTTTCTTCGGTTGGTGATCCGGCCAACAAGGCCGTGGCATGGTGATAAGCAAGCGGGAAAACCTGTGAAAGATAGGCCGCGCGACCGCCATCCAGATTGGCCCGTGCAATTTTCACATGGTCCGGGTGAGGGTCCGAAGCGCACAGAACCTGAAACAGCGGCTGACACCGATCCAGGATTTTGGCAAATTGCGCGTCCGGTGTCTGATCCGATTCGAATTCCTGCCACAAAGACAGGAATGTCTGTGCTTGATCCCGGGGCAGTAACCCAAACAGTTCTGAGGCGGCGGCCTGTTCCGCCTCAGCCAGATGATCCCAGTCGGTTTCCAAGTGAATAGGATGGTCGCCAACCACGATCTCGACCAGATCGTGTAACAGCAACATACGGATGACTCGATCAATTGATACATCTGGCCCCGCCAAGGGGGCCATGACCAAGGCCCAAAGCGCCAGATGCCAGCTGTGTTCGGCAGAGTTTTCAGGCCGGGACTGATTGAGCAGGACATTTGCCCGCTCAACCATCTTCAACATGTCGGCCCGTTTTAAAAACGCAATTTGTGCCGACAACCGTTCCGTCATTGTTTTTCGATCGCTTTTTGTTTCGAGCGATGCGCAGCCAGGCGTTTGATGACAAACTGCCTGGCTTTGCGTTCCGCCAAGCGCACGCGGATTTCGGTCAAGTAGGCCTCTTCCAGCGATTGTGAAGCGGCCCCAAGAACTTCGCCGACCTCGACAAAGAAACGGTCTTCGCCAGTTTCGTCCATAACCTTCATCGTGTCTTCGGCCAGTTTGGCCGCAAGAGTTGTGATGGTGTCGGACATTAGCGGGTGTTCTCGGTCAGGCGACGTTTCACATAGTCACTGACATCGGTGATCAACGTGTCCATGTGGCGATCCTGGAAGAAGTGGTCTGCGCCCTCGACCTCGGTGTGGGTGATCGTGATGCCTTTTTGTTCGTGCAACTTGTTCACCAGTGACGTGGTATCCGCCGGTGGGGCCACGCGGTCGGCTGATCCGTTAATGATCAGGCCCGAAGACGGGCAGGGCGCCAAGAACGAAAAGTCGTACATGTTGGCTGGGGGCGATACACTGATAAAGCCGGTAATCTCGGGACGGCGCATCAGCAATTGCATGCCGATCCATGCCCCAAACGAAAACCCTGCGACCCAGCAGTGTTTCGAATTGTTGTTCATGGATTGCAGATAATCCAGCGCCGAGGCCGCATCGCTCAGCTCACCTACACCCTGATCATACTCGCCCTGACTGCGGCCAACGCCACGGAAGTTGAAGCGAAGCACGGTGAAGCCCATGTTGTAGAAGGCATAGTGCAGGTTATAGACCACCTTGTTGTTCATGGTCCCGCCAAATTGTGGATGCGGGTGAAGCACGATTGCGATCGGTGCGTCTTTTTCCTTTTGCGGGTGGTAGCGGCCTTCCAGGCGGCCTTCGGGTCCGGGAAAAATCACCTCGGGCATGTGTGCTTTGGTCCTGTCTTTTTCGTACGGGCGCCCGGATATACTTGACGATAATCGTCGGACACCTTAGAACGGTTCTAATTACATAACGTTGCGCGTCAGCGCTGTCAGTCGGAGATACGCACTGGCAGCGTCGGCGTCAATGATTTCGCGCAAATCCTGCTGAGAAGGGGCTAAATATGAAGCTGTCGACCAAAGGCCGATATGCGATGGTTGCCTTGGCGGATATTGCGTTGCAGCCAAAAGACCGGCTTGTAACCCTTGGCGAGATCTCAGAGCGCCAGGATGTGTCGCTGCCTTATCTGGAACAGCTCTTTGTCAAACTTCGTCGCGCCGAGCTGGTGTCTTCAGTCCGTGGCCCGGGCGGCGGGTATCGTCTTGCGCGTCCCGCGTCGGAAATCCGTGTGGTCGAAATTTTGGCAGCAGTGGACGAAACGGTAGATGCTTTGCAGAAAGGGGCCGGGGCCTCTGGTGCGTCTTCAGGCAGCCGGGCGCAATCCCTGACCAACCGCCTTTGGGAAAGCCTGAGCGCGCATGTCTATGTGTTTTTGCATCAGACGCGCCTGTCTGACGTGATCAAGAACGACCTGGCTCCATGCCCCGCAGTGCCGAGCCTGTTCTCGGTGGTGGACGAGTAAGACGAAAAGGCGGCACCGTCATATGAAATCTGCTGGCAAAAAGATGCATCCATGAATCGTGTTTATCTGGATCATAACGCAACAACACCACTGCGCCCTGAGGCACGAGAGGCGATGATTGCCGCTATGGAAGTCTGCGGAAATCCGTCCTCTGTTCATGCCGAGGGCCGAGCTGCAAAGGCACTTGTCGAACGGGCGCGTGCACAGGTTGCAGCTGCTTTCGGTGCTGATGGTGCGGATATCGTTTTCACTTCGGGTTCGACCGAGGGCGCGGCATTAACTTTGGCCGGGCGCAATTTGCATGGTGCCGCAGTTGAACATGATGCGGTAAGGGCTTGGATCCATGAGGATCTTCCGGTTTCTGCGGCCGGAGAGGTTCTGGTTGAGACACCAGAGGCTTCAACCGTTCAACTGGCAAATTCCGAGACTGGTATCGTTCAGACATTACCGCCCGGATTGGCTGTGACAGATGCCACGCAGGCATTTGGAAAGCTGCCGATTGCGTTTAATTGGATGTATGCCCAGATGGCTTTGGTCTCGGCGCATAAACTTGGCGGACCCAAGGGTGTTGGTGCCGTTGTGATGAAGCGCGGTACCGACCTGCCAGCTCTGATTAAGGGCGGAGGCCAGGAAATGGGGCGCCGCTCCGGCACTGAAAATGTCATTGGAATCGCTGGTTTCGGAGCCGCAGCTGAAGCCGCGGCACGTGACTTGGCGGATGGCGTTTGGGAGCAAATCGAAGAATTTAGAAATATTCTAGAAAACGCTCTTGAGGCCGCTGTAAAATCACCTATTTTTGTCGGGAAAGGGCGGCAACGCCTGCCGAACACCCTGTGTTTTGCCGCCCCGGGATGGAAGGGTGAAACCCAGGTCATGCAGATGGATCTGTCGGGTTTTGCGGTCAGTGCGGGCTCTGCCTGTTCCAGCGGCAAGGTTCGTGCCAGCGCGGTGCTCACCGCAATGGGTTTTGACGAGGTGACAGCCAGCAGCGCAATCCGCGTTTCGCTGGGCCCTCGGACAACGAAAGAAGATGTGCTGCGTTTCGCCGAAACGTGGCTTGAAAAAGAGAAAAAGCATCGCGCGCGGGCCGCGTGATCTGACGGAGGGTAAGTTATGGCCGCTTTGGACCAGACCCAGGTGAAAGAGGGTGTCGATCAGGAAACCGTGGATGCGGTACGCGAGGTCGGAACCTACAAGTACGGCTGGGACACTGATATTGAGATGGAGTACGCGCCGAAAGGTGTGAACCCGGATATCGTCCGTCTGATCTCGGAGAAGAACGAAGAGCCAGAGTGGATGACCGAATGGCGCTTGGCCGCGTTCGAGCGCTGGACCAAGATGAACGAACCAAAATGGGCGATGGTCAACTACCCTGAAATCGATTTCCAGAACCAGTATTACTATGCGCGTCCGAAATCGATGGAAGAAAAGCCAAAGTCTCTGGATGAGGTCGATCCCAAGCTGCTGGCCACATATGAAAAGCTTGGTATCCCACTGAAAGAACAGATTATTCTGGCTGGTGTCGAAGGCGCTGAAGACGCGCCTGCCGAAGGGCGCAAGGTTGCTGTGGACGCGGTGTTCGACTCGGTTTCTGTAGGTACGACCTTTCAGGCCGAACTGAAAAAGGCCGGGGTGATCTTCTGCTCGATCTCGGAAGCGATCAAAGAACACCCCGAGTTGGTCAAGAAATATCTTGGGACTGTCGTCCCAGTTTCGGACAACTTTTATGCGACACTGAACTCGGCTGTGTTTTCGGATGGGTCTTTTGTCTACATCCCGCCGGGCGTTCGGTGCCCGATGGAGCTGAGCACCTATTTCCGCATCAACGCCGAAAACACTGGCCAGTTCGAACGCACGCTGATCATCGCTGACAAGGGCTCGTACGTCTCTTATCTGGAAGGCTGCACTGCGCCCCAGCGTGATACGGCGCAGCTGCACGCGGCTGTTGTCGAGATCATCGTCGAAGAAGACGCCGAGGTGAAGTATTCGACCGTGCAAAACTGGTTCCCAGGGGATGAGAATGGCAAGGGTGGCATCTATAACTTTGTGACCAAACGCGCCGATTGCCGGGGCGATCGTTCCAAAGTCATGTGGACACAGGTGGAAACTGGGTCTGCCGTGACCTGGAAATACCCGTCCTGCATCCTCCGCGGCAATGAAAGCCAAGGCGAGTTCTACTCGATTGCGATTGCCAACAACTATCAGCAGGCCGACACCGGCACCAAGATGGTTCATCTGGGCAAGAACACCAAATCGCGCATTGTGTCCAAAGGCATCAGCGCAGGTAAAGCGCAGAACACCTATCGCGGTCTGGTCTCGATGCATCCGAAAGCTAAAGACAGCCGGAACTACACGCAGTGTGACAGTCTGTTGATCGGAGATAAATGCGGCGCGCATACGGTTCCGTATATTGAGGTCAAGAACAACTCGTCCCGCGTTGAGCATGAGGCGACGACGTCGAAAGTGGATGACGATCAACTGTTCTATTGCCGTCAGCGCGGCATGGACGAGGAAGAGGCCGTTGCGCTGGTTGTGAACGGGTTCTGCAAGGACGTATTGCAGGCGCTGCCGATGGAATTTGCCATGGAAGCGCAGCAGCTGGTGGCGATCTCGCTTGAGGGGAGCGTCGGCTAACAATGCGCCCGCGTTCCAAGATCAAACGGTTTGTTGACCGCACGGTTGCCAAACTATTTGTCAGCTTATGCGGCCCGTTCGTGCGGTATTGCGATGCCGGCGGTCAATTTCTGTTGTTCGAAGTGTCCAATCCACGTGATGTGATCCAAGGACGTCATTTTTGGGGTGATGTGTATGAGTTGGGTCTGCTCCAAGACATATCGCGCTATCTGCCGAAAAACGCGCAAATCGCTGATATTGGAGCCAATATTGGTAACCATGCAGTGTATTGGGGGCGCGTGTGTGCAACTAAGATCGTACGTGTGATCGAAGTTAACCCGGACGCTATCGCCATCTTGAAGCGCAACATCAAGCTTAACGGCCTGGAAGATGTTGTTGACAGTTCGAAACTGGGTGTTGGAGCAGGGCGCGAGGCTGCGTCTGGCTTTGAGCTTAAGCCAGAGGCGGGCAATCTAGGCGGCACGCAATTGACACTGGGATCTGGAAATCTGCGGGTAGAGCCCGGTGATACGCTTTTAGAAGGTATGACACCGGATCTGATCAAGATCGACGTTGAGGGCATGGAGCTGGACGTGTTGGCAGGGTTGTCCCGCACGGTGGCTGCGACGCGCCCCATCATCTTTGTCGAGGTAGATCACAAAAACCGCGCGTTCTTTCAGAAATGGATGGCCGAGCAAAACTACGAAACTCTTCGGAGCTTTGGGCAAGACCGCGACAATGAAAACTTCCTGATCGTTCCGGCCGAAAAGGCCGACACGTTCAAATCGAAATGACACCCGCGCAAGATGACGCGCGAATAGAGATGAGAGCCGAGGAAAATATGCTGGAAATCAAGAATCTGCACGTGCAGCTTGAAGAAGAAGACAAGCAAATTCTCAAAGGTGTGGACCTGACGGTTGAGGCCGGCAAGGTGCATGCGATCATGGGGCCCAATGGGTCGGGTAAGTCGACGCTCAGCTATGTTCTGTCCGGTCGCGACGGTTACGAGGTGACCGAAGGCTCGGCCACGCTGGACGGCGAAGACCTGTTGGAAATGGAACCGGAAGAGCGCGCCGCTGCGGGTGTATTCCTGGCGTTCCAGTACCCGGTGGAAATTCCGGGCGTTGGCAATATGACCTTCCTGCGGACTGCAGTGAATGCGCAACGCAAGGCACGTGGCGAAGAAGAGCTGTCGGCCGCCGACTTCCTGAAAGAAGTGCGCGCGAAGGCGAAAACTCTGAAGATCGACGCTGACATGTTGAAGCGTCCGGTCAATGTTGGCTTTTCGGGCGGTGAGAAAAAGCGCAACGAAATACTTCAGATGGCCATGCTGGAACCTAAGATGTGCATCATGGACGAGACAGACTCGGGCCTTGACGTGGATGCGATGAAGCTGGTGGCCGAAGGTGTGAATGCCCTGCGCGATGAAGGCCGTGGTTTCCTGGTGATCACGCACTACCAGCGTCTTTTGGATCACATCAAACCGGACGTTGTGCACATTATGGCCAATGGTCGTATCGTCAAGACCGGCGGTCCGGACCTCGCGCTTGAGGTCGAAAACAACGGTTATGCTGACATTCTTGCCGAGGTGAACTGATGGCCTTGCCCGAAGCAAAACAAACCGCAACCGAGGCGCGGCTATCTGCGCTGACCATGCCTGACGCAGGATGCACGCGTGCCGCGCGCGAAGACGCTCTGGCACGTGTGCTTGAAACTGGCCTGCCTAACCGTCGCGACGAATACTGGAAATACACCCAACCTGACACTTTGGTGTCGCCCGAAGCGATGCCTGCTGCTGTCTTCTCAGATGATGAGCCGTTGGTATTCAGTGAGTTCGACCGGCTGAATATCGTTTTCGTGGACGGTGTATTCAGTGCCGAGGAATCGGATGATCTGTCGATGGAAGGTGTAAGCATCGACCGGCTTGAAGACATCTGCTGCAAAGACATTCACTGGGCCAAGGACCTGTATGGCGTTCTGGAAGCCCGCGGTCAGGTACCGGTCCAGCGCCCGCTGGCAGCGCTGAACACGGCATTTGCGTCGGATGGTGTTGCCATTCACGTGACAGGCAAACCGTCCAAACCGATCAACCTGATCTATCGCCACGCTTCGCCGACGTCAGACGCGATCCTGCATCACGTGGTTCGGGTGGAAAGCGGGGCCGAGGCGACCATCCTTGAAACAGGTCCAGCAGCCTCGCGCTTTAACAAATGCATGGAAATCGACATTGCCGACAAGGGTACGCTGCATCATGTCCGTGCACAGGGCAGGGACCATGAGCGTCGCGCGGCGACCCATATGTTCACACGTCTGGGCACGGAATCGGTCTATAAATCCTTCACTTTGACGGTGAATGGCGTTCTGACCCGCAATGAACAGGTTGTAGAACTAACCGGCGACGATGCGGTTGCGCATGTGGCGGGGGCCTGCGTTGGCGATGGCGAGTTTCACCATGACGACACAGTCTTCATCACGCATGACGCAGTGAATTGTGAAAGCCGTCAGGTGTTCAAGAAAGTGCTGCGCAACGGTGCGACCGGCGTGTTCCAAGGCAAGATTCTTGTGAAGGAAGGGGCTCAGAAAACCGACGGCTACCAGATCAGCCAGTCGCTGCTTCTGGATGACGACAGCCAGTTCCTAGCCAAACCCGAGCTTGAGATTTACGCCGATGATGTGGCGTGTTCGCATGGCTCGACTTCGGGCGCGATTGATGAAACTGCGCTGTTTTACCTGCGTTCGCGCGGAGTTCCGACCAAGGACGCGACCAATATGCTGACACTTGCATTCCTGGCCGAAGCGGTGGACGAAATCGAAGACAGCGCGTTGGCAGAAGCGATTGTCAGCCGTCTGGAGGGGTGGCTCGCCCGCCGCAGCTGATGGCTCTTTCGTCAGATATATTGGCAACATACCGGGGGCCGGGGCGCGTTGTGCGTCGGCTTCTGGATTTGGGGCCTCGTGAAGACCGGGCGCTAGTGTTTGTCATGGGCTTTTGCATCGTCGCGTTTATTGCGCAGATGCCAGGGCTCGCACGGCAGGCTCATCTGGAAGGTGTTGAACTGAATATGTTGCTGGGCGGTGCGCTGCTGGGCACCGTGTTCATCTTGCCGTTGTTCTTCTACACGCTGGCTTTGGTCTCGCATTGGGCCGCGCGCCTTGTTGGCGGAAAGGGCTCTGCTTATGGGGCAAGGCTGGCCCTGTTCTGGGCGCTGCTTTCGTCTGCACCGCTGGTTTTGCTCAACGGTCTGGTGGCCGGGTTCATCGGACCCGGACCTGCTTTGTCAATTGTAGGCTTCCTGTGGGTTGCTGTTTTTGTCTGGTTCTGGTTATCCGGTCTCAGGCAAGTACAAAGGGCGGCTGAATGACTATTCCACCACTAGGTCCACTGGCTGTTCTGACGCTCAGACGGCCTGCCGAAGCGGCCCGTCAGATTTTGGCCCTGGATATGGGGCGAGAAGCAGTCTGGCTAAGCTTTTTCCTTGTGGTGGTCTTCAATTGCCTGATCCAACTCAGCACTGATCTGATCATCCCGACACCGGACGCCCAACTGACCCCCGAGGCAGAAAGCATCCCATTCATCCTGATCCGATCAGCCGGTGCGATGCTATTGAGCGTTGTCGCCTTTCTGTTGGTCGGGCGGGTGCTTGGGGGAAATGCAACGCTTTCCGGCCTGTTGACCCTCATGATCTGGCTGAGTTTTCTACAAAGCGGTGCTTTGCTGGCTATGGTCATCACCAGCGTGACAATACCCGCCCTGACGCTTTTGTTGCTGCTGGCGACCCTGGGGTGGAGCCTGTACATAACGCTCCATTTTTTAAACGAGGCGCATCAGTTCGGCTCACTCGGCAAGGCTTTTGCCGTGGTCCTGCTGGCCGCGATCGTCGCCTTGCCCATTGTTCTGATGTTCACCCCAACCGGACCTGTCTAGGAAATACGCTTATGTATGATGTGCAGAAAATCCGCTCTGACTTTCCGATCCTGTCGCGTCAGGTCAATGGCAAGCCTTTGACCTATCTGGATAATGGCGCTTCGGCTCAGAAGCCACGGGTCGTCATAGACGCTGTGACGCGGGCGTATGCCGAGGAATATTCCAACGTCCATCGCGGTCTGCACTACCTGTCCAACCTTGCGACCGAGAAATACGAATCCGTGCGCGGCACCATCGCCCGCTTTCTTGGCGCATCTAATGAAGTCGAAATCGTCCTGAACTCGGGCACGACCGAAGGGATCAACCTTGTCGCTTACGGCTGGGCAATGCCGCGCCTTGAAGCCGGGGATGAGATCGTTCTGAGCGTCATGGAACATCACGCCAACATCGTGCCCTGGCATTTTCTGCGGGAACGGCAAGGCGTTGTTCTGAAATGGGTTGATGTGGATACAGAGGGTGGGCTGGACCCTCAGGCCGTGATTGATGCGATTGGCCCAAAGACCAAGCTGGTCGCGGTGACCCAGTGTTCAAACGTGCTGGGTACTGTCGTGGATGTCAAAGCCATCACAGATGGCGCCCATGCCAAAGGCGTTCCGGTTCTGGTCGATGGCAGCCAGGGTGCAGTCCATATGCCGGTGAATGTCGAAGAGATCGGCTGTGATTTCTACGCGATCACAGGTCACAAGCTCTATGGTCCCTCAGGTTCCGGAGCGATCTTTATCAAATCTGAACGCATGCAAGAAATGCGCCCCTTTATTGGCGGCGGGGACATGATCAAAGAGGTCAGCAAAGATCAGGTCATTTATAACGATCCACCAATGAAGTTCGAAGCTGGCACGCCGGGTATCGTTCAGACGATAGGTTTGGGCGTGGCCTTGGACTACATGATGGATCTGGGAATGGCGAACATTGCAGCTCATGAATCCAGCCTTCGCGATTATGCCATGCAGCGATTGATGGGCTTGAACTGGTTGCAGGTTCAAGGCACGCGCCCCGACAAGGCCGCTATCTTCAGCTTTAGACTGGACGGGGCGGGGCATGCCCATGATGTGTCGACCATCCTGGACAAAAAAGGCGTCGCTGTTCGCGCAGGTCATCACTGCGCCGGGCCACTGATGGACCACCTGGGTGTAACTGCAACATGCCGCGCCAGTTTCGGTCTGTATAACACCACGGAAGAGGTCGACATTCTGATCGATGCCCTTGAATTGGCACATGATCTTTTCGCCTGACTTTGATCCGAAACTGGGCGCAACGGGCACGATTTCCAGTTGCACCCAAGTCGGATCAAGGTTAGCTAACGACCAACGCACCTGTAGCTCAGCTGGATAGAGCGCTGCCCTCCGAAGGCAGAGGCCAGAGGTTCGAATCCTCTCAGGTGCGCCACTTTCTTGCATGTTCTCAACCACTTTGAACGGATTCTAAGTACAGTTTCGTCGGATATTGAGAACGCCCGCAGGCACACTCTTCGAAGTGTAATTTTTTATCAGCACATTTTGCTATACACTTTCCCGATGGGGTTGGTTCGCGTCACCTTTGATGGAGGAAAGAACGTGCAAGTCATCTCTTCAAAAAAATTGTTTTTCGTTGTGGTCGTAACAGTAGCGGTTTTGGGCTGTACTGTTATTTCGGGTTATTCCCTCCCCAGCGTTATAAGCTGGATAATAGTCGGAGTGGTGCTTGCATTCATCCTTGGCAAGCTGACCGACGACGATCCAAACAGCGACGATGAAGCAGAGAGCAGCGATGTGTCTGTGTCTAATGTTTATTCTGATGTCGAAAAGGAAAAGGCGCGTGAGTCTGGCAGCTCGACCGCCGAGGCTGCATCCAGTAGCGACTCGGGTGACGCAGGCGGAGGAGGTGGAGATGCGGGGATATAGCAGGTAAAACCAGTTTTCCTGCTAAAGCGTTTCAGAAACGCGAAAACCGTTTGGTGTGCGCTTTAACCACGCCAGCTGCGAACGACTCCGCAATCCATATGAACGAAATTGGAACCGTAGTATTGGCCGACACCACCTGCGCGGCACGAGATAGCTGCTTTGGCCATCTGCGAGACCGAGCGCGAAGCTAGACGCAGGTCAGCAGCCTGACCTTCCATATGGAGCGATTTGCGCGCTACGCGACGCGACCGGGAACGCAACATAGCGTTGGTCTGCGGAGAGCGATAGCCGGACAGCAGCATATAAGGTTCGTTCACATCCAAAAGGTTGTGTGATGCTGCCATGATATCAATCGCGCGTAAATCGATGGATTTTACCTGATCTGTACGCCAATCACGCATGAAGTGGTTCACTTCTTTGACAGCGTCCTTGATATACTTACCATCGACCCAATAAATCATATCCAACCGTTCGCCCGTGCGACCGGAATACATACGAATGCGACGAATATCGCCGCCGCCACGCAAAAAGCCCGTTGCATTGGAGTAGGTGGGAGCTGCCGCGACTGCGGTTGCTGCAAACGCGCCCAATAGGGCACGCCGGGTCAAGCCCGAGGAACTGCTCTTTGTCATTTTTGGTTCGTCCCGTACTGTTCCTGCCTGCGCACGATGTTACGCGCGCCGTATTAATTTTTCCCATCCCAGATGCGATTTTTATGACACAATCGAAATCGGTGGCCAAGAAGTGTTTCAGATTCACCATTTCAAGGGGGAAATTTCGGCAGTTTTTTGCGCAAATGACACAGTACTTCTTAGAAACTGTGCAACTGCGAAGCTTTCGCCGACAGGCCGATGCAAACACGCATCAGCCACCAACAGAAGCGATTGAATAAGGTATTTGTGAATAGACAAACTTTGCCGCCCAAATCCATAGTTGTTTGACGCACATATCCCAAGTCCAAGCTATTGAATACTCAAGGCCCTATAATGTTTTCTGTTTTCCGCACCAGTACCAGTATCCTTCTCACCGCGTGTTTTACCGCGACGGCAAGCTTTGCGAACACGGCTTCTGACCCCGCGCCGAACACCGCGTTTCAAATGGCAGTTGCGGAACACACTCCGCAGACCTCGAACATAGCCGAGTTCTATCGCACGAATGGGTTTTCACCCATTTGGGTCGGTGAAACGGTTGAGCATGCAAGTCGTCGTACCGCGCTGATAAATGCGTTGTCCAAGGCCCAAATGCACGGTCTGCCACAGGCGGATGCAACAGTCGCAGCCTTGATAGAGAAAATGGAGCAGGCCCGTTCAGTTCGTGATCTTGGTGCGGTTGAGGCAGAACTCAGCCGGGCTTTTATCGAATATGCTGACGCGCTTTACTCGGGAACTGTTGAGCCCGGACGTGTGGACGATGGCCTTGTTCGGACATTGAAACGTCGGAGCGCGGCCGAGCATTTGGCCGGTTTGGCTGATCAAGGCGCGCAATATCTGGAACAATTGCCGCCCCAAACGCGTCAGTACCGAGCACTGATGAAGCAAAAGCTGCTGCTGGAGGACCTGGTGAATCAGGGAGGTTGGGGCGCAACTGTGCCCGTTTCCAAACTGGAATTCGGTGACACAGGACCGAATGTTGTTAAACTGCGCAATCGTCTGGTGATGATGGGTTACATGAAGCCATCGGCCAGCCCGTCTTTTGACGACGCACTGCTGGCTGGCGTTCAGTCGTTTCAAACTGCACATGGGTTGGAGCCTGACGGCGTTGCGGGCAAGGGAACAATCACCGAGTTGAACCGGCCAGCATCGGACCGTTTGAAAGCTGTTCACGTAGCGCTCGAACGCGAACGCTGGTTGCCAAGGGAACGTGGCACGCGCCATATCCTTGTGAATCAGGCGGACTTTTCAGCCAAAATTGTCGATGACGGGCAAGTCACGTTTGAAACCCGTGCGGTGATTGGCAAAAACACCCATGATCGCCGCAGCCCCGAGTTTTCGGATGTGATGGAGCATATGGTGATCAACCCCAGCTGGTATGTGCCGCGCTCGATCATAACGAAGGAATATCTGCCGAAACTGCAATCCAATCCAAATGCGGTGGGTCACATAGAAATCACCGACCGCAGCGGTCGTCAGGTTAATCGCGGGGCGGTGGATTTCACTCAGTTCACGGCGCGAAACTTCCCGTTTGCGATGCGCCAACCCCCCAGCAAAAGCAATGCGCTGGGTTTGGTGAAGTTCATGTTTCCCAACAAGCACAACATCTATCTGCATGATACGCCTCAGAAAAGTTTGTTTGCGCGTGAAGTGCGGGCGTTCTCACATGGCTGTATCCGTTTGGCGCAGCCTTTCGAGTTTGCGTATGCGCTGCTGGCAAAACAAGAGGAAGACCCCAAGGCGTTCTTTCACCGTGTTCTCAAGACCGGCAAGGAAACCAAAGTTGAACTGGATCAACATGTGCCGGTGCATCTGATCTATCGGACGGCCTATATCGGCCCCAAGGGTCAAGTGCAGTATCGTCGCGACGTCTATAACCGCGATGCCAAGATTTGGGACGCTCTGCAAAAGGCAGGGGTGGCCCTGCAAGACGTTCAGGGGTAAGCACGGGTCAAATCCTGCCAAAAGGAAACCCGTCATGCAGTTTACCGTTCAACACATTGCTGAAGCTCTGGGTGCAGAATGTCAGGGCGATGGCGGCCTTACAATTTTGCGTGCCGCCGAACCCGGAGACGCGGGTCCAACAGATTTGGCGATGGCGATGTCTCCGAAATATGCCGAGGCACTTTCGGGTGGAGAGGCACGTGCTGCGGTTCTTTGGGAAGGGGCCGATTGGCAAGCGTTGGGTCTGCGCGCGGCCATCTTTGTCACGCGCCCTCGCATGGCCATGGCAGGCATTACTTCGATGCTTGATCGCGGGCAGGGGGCCGAGCCGGGCATTCATCCGTCAGCCGTTATTGATCCAACGGCAGAGATTGGTGCTAACGTTTCTATCGGGCCTCTGACAGTTGTTGGTGCGCGCGCACGGATTGGCGAAGGTTCCGAAATCGGCGCGCATTGCACGATAGGCATCGATGCCACGCTAGGAAAGCGTGCGTTACTGCGCGAAATGGTCAGTATTGGGGCCCGCGCGCAGATCGGAGACCGTTTTATTGCACAACCTGGTGCGCGGATCGGGGGCGATGGCTTCAGCTATGTCACCCCCGAAGTTTCGGGTGCTGAGAATGCGCGAAAAACAATGGGCGATCAGGGCGAAGCCAAGGCACAAAGCTGGCTGCGCATTCACTCTCTGGGGGCGGTTGAGATCGGAGATGACGTCGAGGTTGGCTCGAACTGCACGGTCGATAACGGCACGATCAGAAACACCCGGATCGGGGACGGCTCGAAACTGGATAATCTTGTCCATGTCGGTCACAACACCCGAGTCGGACGGGATTGTCTGCTATGTGGGCAAACCGGCGTGTCCGGGTCTGTAGAGATTGGGAACAATGTTGTCCTTGGTGGCCAAACCGGGGTCGCCGACAACATTTTCATAGGCGACGGCGTGATCGCCGGTGGGGGTACCAAAATCCTGTCTAATGTCCCTGCTGGAAGGGTTATTATGGGCTATCCGGCGGTCAAGATGGACACCCACACCAATATCTATAAATCCCAGCGCCGACTGCCTCGTCTGGCCCGCGACGTCGAGGCACTCAAAAAGGCTGTTTTCAAACAGTCCTCAAGCGACTAAATCATCGACAGATTGAAAATCAGGGGATCGACATGAGCATCAGCGACCGCGTCATCGCAATCATTGCAGAGCAGGCCGTGCTGGAGCCATCGGATGTGACGCCCGAAAGCACGCTGGAAGATCTGGGCATCGATAGTCTGGGTCTGGTCGAAAGCATCTTTGCAATCGAGGAAGAGTTCGACATTTCAGTCCCGTTCAATGCGAACGAACCAGAAGCTAACGATTTCGACATTTCCAATGTGGCTGCGATCATCGCCGGGATCGAACAGCTTGTGTCGGAAAAGGTCTGACCTGCTCTCATGAAACGTGTTGTCATTACCGGCGCAGGTACGATCAACTCTCTGGGCCATTCGGTTCCCGACACTTTGGAGGCCATGCGCGAAGGGCGCTGTGGCATTTCGGAACTGGAGTTTCGCGACGTCGAACGTCTGGCCATCAAGATCGGTGGTCAAGTTCGGGGGTTCGAGGCGGAAGGGCGGTTCAATCGTCAGCAGATGTCCTTGTACGACCGGTTCACTCAGTTCACTCTGACTGCTGCCAAAGAAGCGATTGACCAGTCGGGTATTGAGTTTCACGGCGAATTGGCCGCCAGATCCGGTGTTGTACTTGGCACGGCGGGCGGGGGCGTTTCGACCTGGGATGACAATTACCGTTCGGTCTATGAGGATGGTAAGAACCGGGTTCACCCGTTTGTTGTTCCAAAGCTGATGAACAATGCGGCTGCCAGCCACGTGTCCATGGAGCATAACCTCAAAGGCCCCAGCTTTACGGTCTCGACCGCCTGTGCCTCTTCCAACCACGCCATGGCGCAGGCCTTTCAGATGGTACGCAGCGGGGCCGCCCCGGCGATGATCACAGGCGGGTCTGAATCCATGCTGTGTTTCGGCGGGATCAAAGCGTGGGAAGGTTTGCGCGTGATGTCCAAGGACGCCTGCCGCCCGTTCAGCGCCAACCGCAACGGAATGGTTCAGGGCGAAGGGGCTGGTATCTTTGTTTTCGAAGAATATGAGCACGCGCGCGCGCGCGGCGCGGAGATACTGTGTGAAGTTGTCGGTTTTGCGATGTCGTCGGATGCAGCAGATATTGTGATGCCAAGCAAGCAAGGGGCTGCACGTGCAATGGCGGGCGCTCTGGCGGATGCAAGGCTGAACGCCAGCGATGTCTGTTATATCAACGCCCACGGCACAGGCACTGCAGCCAATGACAAAACCGAATGTGCAGCAGTCGCAGATGTGTTCGGACCGCACGCGGATGATCTGATGATCTCGTCCACCAAATCCATGCATGGACATTTGATTGGCGGCACCGGAGCGGTAGAGCTTCTGGCCTGTATCATGGCGCTGCGGGACGGTGTCATTGCACCAACAATCGGCTATGAAGAGCCGGACCCGGAATGTGCGTTGGACGTGGTGCCGAATGAAGCTCGTGAAGCAAAGGTTGACGTTGCTTTAAGCAACGCGTTTGCGTTCGGTGGGCTGAATGCCGTCTTGGCTTTGAAGCGCGTCTGAGAATACCTGACGCTCAGTTTTGAAAGGCCGCTTTGTGACAAAGCGGCCCTTGTTGCATTAAATCAGTTTTGCAAGACTTCCAACTGATCATATCCACTGGTGAAACCGGCCAGCGACATTTCGATTTGCAACAGTTGATTGGGGGCGAGGATGGACACCATAGATATGGTGGCCGTGCTGCCCGCCTTCATTGCGTCGATGTCACCTTGCGTGAAACCCAACTGAGCAACGCAGCCAACCGGGTTACAGTGATGATAGTTGTATCGTTTGCTTGGTGCCCCATCGATGGATACGGCGATCTGCGCTTGCAGCAAGGTCTCCAACGGCACGATCAGGCTGGCACCAGCCACGGCTGCAGCACCCTCGGGAAGCTTGTTGATCGAGATTTCCGCAATGGGTTGACCCTCGGCACCCGAAAGAATTTGACGCAACAAACAAGGGTCATTGTCTGCTTCGGTCTTAAGGCAGGTAATGTTCCAGTCGCCACTTGTTTCCTTAACGTATTGCTCGCCAACACGGGGGCCAGTTTCCCCCAGGTCTAGCTCTTGCGCCGCTTCGGTCTGAGGTGTCTCGGCCTGTTGTTGGGTTTCGTCAGTGGATTCTTGAGCGTTGACCGCACTGCTCAGAAAGACGGCGGCCAGTACGTTCGCAGAAAGAAGGTGCTTGATCATGAATGCCTCGGTTTGATGATTGCGCTTTTTGCCTCATGTAGCATTGTTCTGAACCGGTGTCAGGCACTAACAGACCCGCCCTGATCAACGTGAACAAATTCTTGCTCTTACGGCGGAAAAGGGTCCTTCGACCATAAAGAAAGGGAGCCGTTTGATCAGCTCCCTCCCTCAAAAGGTTCTCCCCGTCGGACTGGCCGACTTATTTATGCGCAAACCCTACGAGAGCGGCGCTGGTGGGTCAACAGCTATCCTGAAAATTTAATCTGCCAATCAGCACATACACATGTATTGGCGCAGACAAAAAAGCCGTGCCCGAAGGCACGGCCAGTCGACAGGGAGGAAGTCTGCCCCACGTGATCCGAACCTCCGCAGGGCAAAATGACTATCGCAGTCAAAGGTTAACTTTGTATGCTGGACACGGATCGGTGAACTATAAGGCAGTGTTAATGGGCAAAATTATTTTTTTGGGCGGCGGTGGCGAAGGGTATGGCACTCCGCAGGAATTGACGTTGAACTACGCAAACCGCCACGGCTTGATTGCCGGAGCCACCGGAACGGGCAAAACCGTAACGCTGCAAATCCTGGCTGAAGGGTTCTCGCAAGCCGGCGTTCCGGTTTTCCTTTCGGACATCAAGGGCGACCTGTCTGGTCTGGCCTTGGCCGGAAGTCCGACACATAAACTGCATCAGGCCTTTCTGGACCGCGCTGACCGTATCGGGTTTTCGGATTTCAACTATTCTGCCTGCCCGGTGACCTTCTGGGACCTGTTTGGCGAACAAGGCCATCCGGTGCGCACGACGGTCACGGAAATGGGGCCGCTGCTGCTGTCGCGTTTGATGGAACTTAGCGAAGCGCAAGAAGGTATTTTGAACATCGCGTTCCGTGTGGCCGATGAAGAAGGGATGCCGTTGCTGGATCTGAAGGACCTTCAGGCGTTGCTGGTCTGGATCGGAGAGAACCGTGCGCAGCTATCCTTGCGCTATGGCAACGTGTCGACATCCTCGATTGGCGCAATCCAAAGACGTTTGCTGGTGCTGGAAAACCAAGGTGGCTCGAAACTGTTTGGCGAACCTGCCCTGGATCTGGCCGACCTTATGCGCACGGATGATAACGGGCAGGGCATGGTGAACATCCTCGCCTCTGACAAATTGATGGGCTCGCCCCGGCTCTATGCCACTTTCCTGCTCTGGCTGTTGAGTGAATTGTTCGAAGAACTGCCCGAGGTCGGCGACCCCGAGAAACCAAAGCTGGTCTTTTTCTTCGACGAAGCGCATTTGCTGTTTGACGATGCCCCCAAGGTTTTGGTGGACAAGGTAGAACAGGTGGCGCGTCTGATCAGATCGAAGGGCGTCGGGGTATATTTCATCACGCAAAACCCGGCGGATATTCCTGAAGACATTCTGGGCCAACTGGGCAATCGCGTCCAACACGCCTTGCGCGCCTTCACAGCGCGAGACCGCAAGAACCTGCGTATGGCCGCCGAAACGTACCGAGAGAACCCGGCTTTCGACACCGAAGCCGCGATCCGAGAGGTCGGGGTCGGAGAGGCCGTGACCTCGATGCTGCAAAAGAAGGGCGTTCCGGGCATTGTCCAACGCACCTTGATTCGTCCTCCGGGATCTCAGCTGGGGCCGATTTCTGGCGCTGATCGCAAAGCGATTTTGGCGGCGTCCCCGATGGCAGGCAAGTATGACAAAGGTGTGGACCGAAAGTCTGCATTTGAAATCCTGCAGGCTCGTGCCGATGCGGCGGCAAAATCTGCGGAACAGGCAGAAGCAGACGAGGTGCTAGAGGCTCAATCACCAATGGAGCGGGAGTTTTCTGCAGCTCGCAGATACTCAGGCAGCAGGGTGGGGCGATCGTCTTCTCGTGTGCAGCGCAAGAAAGACACGTTTGCGACGGCGATGACCGAAGCCGTCATCAAGGAGCTAAAAGGAACAACCGGGCGACGTATCGTGCGCGGTATTCTGGGTGGTTTGTTCAAAAACAGATAGCGGCGCGGCGCCCAAAATGGGCGCCGACACAGTTATTTCAGGCGACGTTGACCCTCTTGTCGGCAATAGGCATCTGCTTGGGGTACCGACATCTTCGTCGCTGGAAAATCGATGGCGCGATCCCAGGTGACTCTATCCTGGCGATACAGCTGACAAGTCACTACGCCCTGGGGCGTCTGTACCTTAACAGGTGCTGTTTCCAGGTCTTCTGGTCTGGGGATGCAGGCGGCTGTTGTAACGACAACAACCGAAAGTAGGAAAACAGTTCCGAAGCGTGGTGCTTTCATTTTTTACTCTTATCAACACGTTTGAATGATCGTTTTAGATCGGCTTGAGCGGGTGTGAGTGCCAGCAACAGACCGCAGAAGAAAAACACTGCGGTGGGTCCGTTTATTCAAAAAAACGCCAAGAATCAAGAAACCGCGCCGAAGTGCCGGCGCGGCTTCACGAAATGGTTATGGATCAGTCCTATTTTTCGGGGATCAGGCCCCTTGGGCTGAATCTGAGAACAATCAACAGGATAAGACCCATAGTGAACAAGCGCATATGGGCAGCGCTTTCGACCAGATGCGCTTTCAACCAACTTCCATCCGGCATACCTGCGGTGATCAGGTTCATCAGCCATAGGCCGATTGGTTCAACCTGAACCCATAAAAACCAGATCAGAAACGCGCCAAGAACGGACCCGAAGTTGTTTCCCGATCCGCCAACAATCACCATCACCCAAACCAGAAAGGTAAAGCGCAGAGGCTGGTAGGCGCTTGGCGTCAACTGACCGTCCAGCGTTGTCATCATCGCCCCTGCGATCCCGCAGATGGCCGACCCCAGAACAAAGATTTGCAGATGGCGGCGGGTCACGTCCTTGCCCATCGCCTCGGCCGCGACCTCATTGTCGCGGATCGCGCGCATCATACGGCCCCACGGGCTTTTCAACGCCATCTGGGCCATCCACAGCAGCGCCAGCAAGACGATCAGGAACAGTAGCGAATAACCCAACTTGACCGAAAGGGTAGAGGCCGTGACCGGATCAAGTCCAAACCACTCTGCACGGGCCAGGAACGTGGGGTCTTGCTGCAACTCAACTTCGTAACCGACGACAGGAGACGGGCGCGGGATACCGTAGACGTTTTTCACACCCCGGGCCAACCAGTCTTCGTTCTTCATGACGGCGATGATGATCTCGGCAATGCCCAGCGTCGCAATGGCCAGGTAATCCGACCGCAGACCCAACGCCGTCTTACCGATCAGCCATGCAGCGCCCGCCGCAAGCAATCCACCGGCAGGCCAGGCCAGCAGAACCGGAAGGTTCAGACCGCCGATATTGCCTGCAATCGCGGGATCAATGGCTTCGACAGCTGCAACATTGGGATCAAAAACTGCGCGGTAGACAAAGAATCCCACGACCAGAACAGCGATGATGGTAAGGGTTTGCGTCCGGCCTTTTGGCATCTTGGTCGCCACCAGAACAGCAGCCACAACGGTCGCGGCCCCCATCAGCAGTGACAAAACAATCCCGTAACCGCCAGCGCTCCAGGCCCCCGGGGTGGGCGGTGTTGACACCAGAACCACGGCCAGACCGCCTAGCGCGACAAAGCCCATCACACCCACATTAAATAGGCCCGCAAAGCCCCATTGCAGGTTGACCCCAATGGCCATGATGGCCGAGATCAGCCCCATGTTCAGGATCAGGATGGCGGTGTTCCAGCTTTGAGTGAACCCTGTCAGTAGGATCAAACCGGCGACAACAGCAAAAAGCAGCGTGTTTTTGACAGACTCGGTCATACCGCTTTCCCCTTGAACAGGCCCGTGGGCTTAAACAGAAGCACAATCAGCAGAATGACGAAGCTGACGGCAAATTTGTAGTCGGTGGACAGGAACTGGACCAAGCTTGAGGGTTCCAAGTTTTCTGGAGCCAGGTAGGTCAGCACCTTCTTCCACGCATAGGTGATGGTCACCTCGGAAAACGCGATGATGAAACCACCTGCGATGGCACCCAGAGGATTACCAAGTCCGCCCACGATGGCCGAGGCAAATATCGGCAGCAGAAGCTGGAAATAGACGAAGGGTTTAAAGCTCTTGTCGAGACCGTAGAGCACCCCGGCCGTAGTCGCTAATGCAGCGACGATGATCCATGTGATCATCACAACACGCTCGGGGTTGATGCCGGACAACAACGCCAGATCTTCATTATCCGAATAGGCTCGCATGGACTTGCCTGTGCGGGTCTTGTTGAGGAACCAGAACAGCAACGCCACGGCGACAACAGCCACAATCACGGTGATGCCCTGAGAGGTCTTGATCGCAAGCCCCTCACGCAGCCCAGTCAGTGCCTTGAAATCGCGCGCCGAGATAATGAACCGCGCACCGTCCGAGAATCTCTGATCATCTGGCCCAATGACAAAGCGGACAAGGCCGTTCATGATGAACATAACGCCCATCGAGACGATCACGAGGATCACCGGTTTGGCCTTTTGTTCCCGGTAGAACCTGTAAACCAGCCGGTCGGTGATCAACACCAGAACGATACAGCCCAGAATGGCAAAGGGCAGGGCCAGCAGAGCAGTTGGCAGAGGTCCAAAACTGACCCCGGCGGCCTGTAAGCCCCACGTGACCAGAACAGCGATCATTGCACCAAAGGCCATCGTGTCGCCATGGGCAAAGTTCGAAAACCGCAAGATGCCGTAGATCAGCGTTACCCCCAAAGCACCCAGCGCCAATTGGCTGCCATAGGCGATTGCGGGAACAAGGACGAAGTTGGAGAGCGCCACAAGGGCGTTGAGGAAGTCCATTAGCTATTTACCTCGCAGCGGCCAAGGCCGGTCAGGCTTATACCTTTGCCTACAAAGACGTGGGTCGTGTACGCGACAATCCCATCAGCGAACAAGCTGAAGGTGTAAGATGCTGATCGATCAGAATCCCAGCCGTGTGCGGTCATCAAGTCATCTGTCACTTGCTGGACCTTCAGCAACGGCAACCTGTCATCTCCAAGGTCAATACGAAGCTGGTTGTCTGGCAAGGTTACAAAGTCGAAATCAACTCCGAGACCCGTTTTGGTTGTCTGACATGCATCGACATTAACACACGTGTATTCCAGCTTACATCTCGTGACGTCTTGTGCGGTGGCCGCACCGGTAGTGGCAGAAAGAACTGCTACGAGGGCTAAAACTTTCATCCTCACCCCCCCAAAAAACTCTTACGAACCTCAGGATCGGCCAGCAGTTCTTTGCCCGTGCCGCTATACGCATTCCGTCCTTGAACCAGAACATAACCCTTGTCCGCAATCTCCAGCGCCTGACGGGCGTTCTGTTCGACCATCAAGATCGGCAGCCCGGTGCGCGATACCTCGATGATCCGGTCGAACAGCTCATCCATCACGATGGGCGAGACACCGGCAGTGGGTTCGTCCAGCATCAAAACCTTCGGCTGAGTCATCAGCGCGCGACCCACGGCGACCTGTTGGCGTTGACCGCCTGACAGCTCTCCGGCGGCCTGATTGCGTTTGTCGCGCAGGATGGGGAAGAGATCATAGACCTGTTCCATCGTCTCGGTGATATCGTCACGGCGGATGAAGGCCCCCATTTCAAGGTTCTCTTCCACCGTCATGGACGTGAAGATGTTCGAGGTCTGCGGCACAAAACCCATACCTTTGATCACCCGGTCCTGCGGTGACAGCTTGGTGATGTCTTCACCGTCCAGCCGCACCGAACCGGCACGTACGTCCAGCATGCCGAACACAGCCTTCATCGCCGTGGACTTGCCCGCACCGTTGGGGCCAACGATCACCGCGATCTCACCCTTGTCGACGGCAATGGTGCAGTCATGCAGGATGTCCGGACCTTTGCCGTAACCGCCGGTCATTGTGTCGCCGATCAGAAAAGGGCCGCCGCCAACGTAACGCGCTTCACCGCTTGCTGAATTCGCTGGCATCATCGTACCAGCCCCGTGCGTATTGGTGATAGAGGCGTCCTTGTTCCCCTTGTCGTCGTGATAAGGATTGTCGCTCACGCGCCTGCCTCCAGCTTGTCTTTATTCTTCAGGCCGGTGCCCAGATAAGCTTCGATCACGTGCTCGTTTGCCTTGATCTCGTCCAAAGTGCCTTCGGCCAGAACCTTGCCCTCGGCCATACAGATGACCGGGTCACAGATTTTGCCGATGAAATCCATGTCATGTTCGATGACCACGAAGGTGTAGCCGCGTTCCTTGTTCAGGCGCAGGATGGTGTCGGCGATGGTCATCAGCAGGGTACGGTTCACGCCTGCGCCGACCTCGTCCAGGAACACGATCTTGGCGTCGACCATCATGGTGCGGCCAAGCTCCAGCAGTTTCTTCTGTCCGCCCGAAACCTGACCGGCCTTGTGATCGGCCAGATGCTCGATGGTCAGAAACTCTAGCACCTCGTCTGCCTTAGCACGCAGCGCGCGTTCTTCATCCGCGATGCGCTTACGGCCAAACCAGGTGTTCCACAGCGATTCACCCGATTGCGCACCGGGCACCATCATCAGGTTCTCGCGACAGCTCATCGATGAAAACTCATGCGCGATCTGGAAGGTGCGCAACAGACCTTTGTGAAACAACTCATGAGGGGGCAGGCCGGTGATATCCTCACCATCCATAAAGACCTTGCCGCTGGTTGGCGGCAAAACGCCCGCGATCACATTGAACAGAGTGGTTTTTCCTGCACCGTTCGGCCCGATCAGGCCGGTGATCGACCCTTTTTGGATTTCCAGCGATGCCCCGTCCACCGCGTGAAACCCGCCGAAATGCTTATGCACGTCTTCGACGACGATCATGTTATCCCCTTGCCTTTGCCCCGTGAAACGAGGTGCAGCCTTTTGTCATTGAAACAGCCCGGACACAAGGACCGGGCTGCTTGTTTTTATGGTTTTTAACGTTGGATCAACGGAAGTTGACGGTCTTGTTTTCGCCGTCGGTCACTTCGATTTCGCGATAGGAACCCGCGCTTTCACCGGGGCCGATCAGCTCAACGCCAGACGCGCCGACATAGTCGATGTCTTGACCAGCAGCCAGCAGTTCCAAACCCTTGGCCAGCTCACCCGGATAGATCTTTTCACCCGGAGCGTTAGCGACGTCCAAGACTTTTGAACCATAATCGGCCGGGTTGGTTGACCCTGCGGCCTGCATCGCCAGCATGAACAGCGCGGCCGCGTCATAGCTTTCGGGCGAGTAAGGTGACGAGCCGTCGAAGCCAGCGGCTTCTGCCATGGCAAAGTACTTCTCGGCACCTTCACCGCCGGATCCGGCGATCTGACCGAACGAACCATTCAGGTCGGGGCCAACATTTGCAGGCAGCGAGTCACCGATCATACCGCCTGGCAGGCCGAATGTATCAAAGGCACCGCTGTCCAGTGCAGACTGGATGATGCCCAGACCACCCTGGTCCAGATAGCCTGCAACGACCAGAATGTCACCACCGGCCGAGGCCAGCGCGCCCACTTCAGCCGAATAGTCGGCCTTACCGTCTTCGTGTGCCGCAACAATCGTCACTTCGCCGCCCGATGCCTCGAAAGACGACTGAATCGCGTCCGCGAGACCCTTGCCATAGTCGTTGTTGGTGTAGGTCAGAGCAATCGAGCTGATGCCGCGGTCATTCAGGATGTCCGCCATAACCTGACCTTCACGCGCATCCGACGGAGCGGTGCGGAAGAACAGGCCGTTATCCTCCATGGTCGACAGGCCGGGCGAGGTGGCCGACGGCGAGATCATAACCATACCATTCGGAATCGCGACGTTCTGTAGAATCGCACCGGTCACGCCCGAGCAGTCACCACCGATGATACCGGCGACACCATCCGCAATCATGCGCTCACCGTTCGAGGTGGCCAGACCGTTGTCGATACAGCCTGTATCGGCACGCATTCCGGTGACGGTTGCACCATCCAGCAGCTTGCCGGACTCGGTGACTTCGGCCATCGCCATTTCGGCGCCAGAGCCCATTGCCGGTGCCAGCGATTCGATTGGGCCGGTAAAGCCAAACAGCACGCCCAGCTTCACATCCTCGGCCATGGCAGTTCCCGCAAGCAAGGCGGTGGCTGCAGTAGCAGTCAGCAGCTTTTTCATATGTTTACTCCCTGTATTGAACGTCTTTGTTCTGGCCTCGACCCTAGGCAAGCTGTTTGGAAAAGAAAAGTCCTAACGCAAACGTGTTTTTACCGTTTGGGAAACTAACTGTTTTGTTAGAAACTCTTCCGTGATTGCCGCCGAAAGGGGCCGACATGCTTCGCATTGTTACACTTCTGTTTTTCACGCTCAATGCGTTCTCAGTTGCCGCACAAACCCTGTCAACGTCCGCCGGAGGCATTGAACTGACCAAGATGGTAAGCGGTCTCGATACGCCCTGGGCCGTCGGAGTCTTGCCGGATGGGGCGTTCCTGATCACCGAGCGGGACGGAGATTTGCTGTTTGTTCAGAATGGTAAGGCGACCACTGTGCGGGGCGTTCCGAAAGTTGCCGCCAGAGGACAAGGTGGGTTGCTTGATGTGACGGTTCCACGCGATTTTCGACAAAGCCGCGAGGTATTTCTGAGCTTCTCAAAGCCTCAAAACGGGGGCGCTGGCACTGCCATTGCCGTTGGGCGGCTGTCGGAGAACGGTAAACGTCTGACCAACGTTCGGGTGATCTACGAAGCAACACCCGGCGGTTCCGGCGGGCGGCATTTTGGCAGCCGCATCGTCGAAGCACAGGATGGAACGTTTTTTGTAACCATTGGCGATCGCGGCCAGCCCGACAACGCACAGGACCGGTCTTCTCCGATGGGGTCGGTCATTCGGATAAACCGGAATGGATCGATCCCTGTAGACAACCCTTTTGTCGGGCAATCAAACATCAAACCTGAAATCTGGTCCTTCGGCCACCGCAACCCGCAGGGAGCTGCACTGGACGCGCAGGGGAGGCTGTGGGTTTCGGAACACGGCGCTCGCGGAGGCGATGAGATCAACCAACCCCGCGCGGGCCGCAATTACGGGTGGCCGGTCATTTCTTACGGCACGCATTATTCCGGCCAAAAAATTGGCGAAGGTACGTCCAAAGCCGGCATGGAGCAGCCCGAGTTGTATTGGGATCCGTCCATCGCGCCTTCGGGTTTGTTGGTGTATTCCGGCAAACTCTGGCCCCAATGGAAGGGGAATATCTTTGTCGGGTCTCTGAAATTCGACTATATCGCGCGACTTGCCGGAAAGTCTCTGCGTGAGGTCGAACAGATCAAAGGGCCGGAAACCGAACGTGTGCGCGATATCGTTGAAGCACCGGATGGTTCGATCTGGTTCATTTCAGTCGGGCAGGGCGCGGTGTACCGCATGACCCCGCAGGGCTAAACCGACAATCGCGTGCTCTGCGCGCCACGTTCCCGGTAGGGTGTCGTATTATAATGTGCCCTGTAGCATTTCGAGAAATGCGAAGGGCTGGCGAACCCACATGCAAGCGCAACGTTGATGACGCTCATATCCGTCTGCATAAGAAGATTCCGCGCTTTGTGCAGTCGCAGTTCCATGTAGTAGCGTTTAGGGGAACGGCTGAGGTACCTGCGGAATAGACGCTCTAGCTGGCGGGTCGACATGCCGACATCTTTGGCCAAAATAGAAGGCGAGATTGGCTCTTCGATGTTTTTTTCCATCATCAAAATGACCTGGCTCAGCTTTGGATGTCGCACGCCGATCCGCGTCGGTGTCGACAAACGTTGCGTGTCCTGATCAGTACGGATGGACGAATAGATCATCTGGTCCGCTACGGCATTGGCCAATTCTTCGCCAAAATCATCCGCAATCAGTTTAAGCGACAAGTCTATCGAGGATGTGCCGCCAGCAGTTGTCATGCGGTTGCCGTCAACCTGAAAAACCGATTTCGTCAGTTCGACCTCATCGAATTCCTCGATAAAACTGTCAGAGTTTTCCCAGTGAATCGTCGCCTTCTTGTTGTCCAGCAACCCTGCCTTGGCAAGCGTATACGCGGCAGTACACAGACCACCGATTCGAAGGCCGCGCCGCGCCTCGCGACGAACCCAGTTCAGGACGCGTTTTGTGGTCGCTGTTTGAACGTTTACGCCTCCGCAGATGAGGACGACATCATCGCGCTGCAGTTCTTCTAGATCCGTGTCGAGTTTGAACTCGGTTCCAGCCGAGCATTTGACCGTGCCGCCGCCTTCTCCAGACAGTGTCCAAGTATACAATTCCTGGTCCGCCATGCGGTTTGCGATCCGCAAACTATCAAGAGCCGAAGCAAATGATAGCAACGAGAACTTGTCCAGAAGAACAAAAACATAATGGCGCGGGATGGCCTCAGCGTTTTCCACTGTGACTGCCTGGCGTTGCACTTGCATGGCGGGTTGTCCTTACTTTGGCACTGAATACAGCCTTATCCAGCGACATATTTAGAGTTCACCATGATCAAAGCTTGTTTGCGCCGTCAAGAGGCGCAAATGGGATATGGTCACTCTTCAAAGCATTTTGTATAGAGGCCACCTGAACACTTCAGCGGAGATCAAAGCTATGACCGAATGGCAAAAATCGAACTGGCGCAACAAGCCCCGGGTTCAGATGCCAGACTATACCGACTCGGCCGCTCTGGCCAAGGTCGAGGCCCAGCTTTCACAGTATCCCCCGCTGGTCTTTGCCGGTGAGGCGCGGCGTCTCAAACAACATCTGGGTGCCGCCGGTCGCGGCGAGGCCTTCCTGCTGCAAGGTGGGGATTGTGCTGAAAGCTTTGAACAATTCAGCGCGGATGCGATCCGTGACACCTTTAAGGTGATGCTGCAGATGGCAATGGTTCTGACCTATGGCGCAAAAGTCCCGGTGATCAAAGTCGGCCGCATGGCCGGTCAGTTCGCCAAGCCGCGCAGTGCACCAACCGAAGTTGTGGATGGTGTGGAACTGCCCAGCTATCGTGGTGACATCATCAACGAATTGGCATTCACACCAGAAGCGCGCATCCCGAATCCTCAGAAGATGCTGCAAGCCTATACACAGGCTGCTGCCACTCTGAACCTGCTGCGGGCTTTTTCGACCGGTGGATTCGCGGACATGAGCCGCGTTCATTCGTGGACCCTTGGGTTCACAGATGAACAGGACGTGCAGAAGTACTCCGAGATTGCCGATCGTATTCAGGACACCATCGACTTCATGGAAGCGGCCGGGATCACGGCAGATACCACACATGAATTCTCGACCGTCGAATTCTATACCAGCCACGAAGGGCTGCTGCTGGAATATGAAGAGGCGCTGACGCGCCTGGATTCGACCTCGGGCAACTGGCTGGCTGGTTCTGGTCACATGATCTGGATCGGCGACCGTACACGTCAGCCCGACGGTGCGCATGTTGAATTCTGCAGCGGAGTTTTGAACCCGATTGGTCTGAAATGTGGTCCGACAACGACCGTGGAAGACCTTAAGGTTCTGATGTCCAAACTGAACCCCGAAAACGAAGAGGGTCGCCTGACCCTGATCGCGCGCTTTGGTGCGGGTAAAGCAGGTGAGCACCTGCCGCGTCTGGTCAAAGCTGTGAAGGAAGAAGGGGCCAAGGTCACCTGGGTTTGTGATCCGATGCACGGCAACACGATCAAATCGGCGACCGGTTACAAGACCCGTCCGTTCGACTCAGTCTTGCGTGAGGTGCGCGACTTCTTTGGCGTACATCAGGCCGAAGGCACCATCCCCGGTGGCGTGCATTTTGAGATGACCGGTCTGGATGTGACCGAATGCACCGGCGGCGTGCGCGCGGTGACCGAAGAAGATCTGTCAGATCGCTATCACACCGCCTGCGACCCGCGCCTGAACGCGTCACAGTCGCTGGAACTGGCCTTCCTGGTGGCAGAAGAACTGACAAATCTGCGCCGCAACGGCAGCAAGCGCGTCGCTAGTTAAGCGCGTAAAAACAGATTTAAACAGCGGGCCTTTGGTCCGCTGTTTTTCGTTTCAGGAAACGCTAATCGTCCCGTGACACGATCAATCGCAAATGCTTGGCAGGGTGTTTGAATTTTCCCTCGACTTCCGCAAACCCATGGGCCGGCGTTGGTTTCACTGGGATTTGGACGTGAATGTCAGACACCATTTTGATCCGCGTATCCGAGATTGAAAACCGCCGCGGCGTTTTTCCAATTGCCCCGTCAGCGATCATGACGCCCAGAACGCGGCTGACATCGCCCAGATCACTTTTCAGCGGCAGCAATATCATTCGGGCTTGCATAGGCGTGCGACCAAGTACTCCACCCGAAGTCATGCCCAACTCGGCAACAGCAGGGGCCGCGAACACTTGTTCCAGAACATCCTTAATGCCTGCGCGGTCATCAGGCTGGAAGAACGCAGTCAACGGCATACCCCGCACTTCCATACCCGCAAGCGCGTTCAAATGGCTTCCGGCTAGACGAAAACGGGCCAAGCCAGGCGCAATGCGCTCGAGTATAAACGTGTATTCCAGGATATTTTCCAGACCGCGCGGGTCAATCTGGGACCGCATCGGGACACTGTCACGATTCAGTAATGCGGTCCAATACGCCTCGGCCTGGCGGATCGGCGAAAGGCTGCGCCCATTGTCAAAGCGATCCATTGCGACGATCTTTCCAAATTCTGACCCGGAACCAATCCCGAAAAAGGTTTTCATCTTCTTTACCCTTACGCCAAAAGGCTGCCATTTTTCTAAAATGCAACACATCGGGAACAGCGGCAGCCTGCAAACCATTGCTCTGGGCAGTTTGACTCGGGTTAAATCAATTTTGGAGCAATTCTTTAACGAATGGTTAACTCGAACCAAACAATTGCGCTTTCAGCAAATACTTGCCCTGCACCGGTCAATGGCATTAGGTGCGACATGAGTGAGACGCATCAGGGCCAAATGAAGGGGCGGGTATGATCAGATCCATGACCGGGTTTGCCTCGGCACAGGGGCAGCACGGGCCACATAGCTGGACGTGGGAACTGCGCAGTGTGAACGGCAAGGGGCTCGACATGCGCCTGCGCGTGCCGGATTGGCTGACCGGGCTTGAGGCCGCGCTGCGGGCAAAACTGTCCAAATCCCTCAGCCGCGGGAATGTTACTCTGTCGATGCGCCTGAACCGCGAGGACTCGGCCCCAGAACTGGCTCTGAACGAGACAGCCATGAACGCTGCGCTGACCGCTCTTGAGCAGGCAGAACAGATGGCCTCGGCGCGTGGCATAACTCTGGCCCCATCGCGGGCCTCAGACCTGTTGGCGTTAAAGGGAATGCTGGATGCGGGATCGGATTCAGATGATCCGGGGCCACTGGTTGCCCACCTCACGGCTGAATTTGACGCTCTTGTCGACGCGTTCTTGGATATGCGCCGAACAGAGGGCGCCGCGTTGGCAGCGGTTCTGAACACGCAACTGGATCAGGTCGCCACGCTGACCGCGAAAGCGGCAGAACTGGCCGAACATCGCAGGGATAATATGGCACAGGCCTTGCGGGAAAATCTGGCGCGGGTGCTGGACAATTCACAAGGCGCCGACCCGGAACGAGTTGCGCAGGAATTGGCCCTGATCGCAGTTAAGGCCGATATCACGGAAGAAATCGACCGATTAACAGCACATGTCAAAGCCGCGCGCGATCTGTTGGGGAAAAACAGTGCCGTCGGCCGCAAGCTGGATTTCCTGATGCAGGAGTTCAACCGCGAAGCCAACACACTGTGTTCCAAAGCCCAAAGCTCGGATCTGACAGCTGTTGGGCTTGAGCTAAAAGCGGTGATCGATCAAATGCGCGAGCAAGTGCAGAACGTAGAATAAGAATGGGAACATCTGACATGGCGGATCGCCGCGGCCTTTTAATCATCCTGTCTTCTCCGTCCGGGGCAGGCAAATCCACGTTGGCCAAACGGCTGATGGCCTGGGACACAGATCTGGAATTCTCGATCTCGGCCACGACCCGCGCACCGCGTCCCGGTGAAGAACATGGGCGCGAGTATTTCTTTCTGTCAGAGGACGAGTTCAAGCAACAAGTGGCCGAAGGGCAGATGCTGGAGCACGCCCATGTTTTCGGGAACTTCTACGGTTCACCGGCGGAACCCGTGCGCAATTCGATCAACACTGGCAAGGATGTTCTGTTCGACGTTGATTGGCAAGGTGAGGTGCAGATCAGAAACTCTGACCTTGGCAAACATGCCCTGTCGATCTTCATTCTACCACCGTCGATCCCCGAACTGCGCCGCCGTCTTGAGACACGTGGTCAGGACAGCGATGACGTCATTGGCAAGCGCATGCTCAAAAGCTGGGATGAGATCAGCCACTGGGGCTATTACGACTATGTCCTGATTAATGATGATCTTGAGGCAACCGAAGAAAAGCTGAAGACCATTGTCAGCGCCGAGCGAATGCGCCGTATCCAGCAACCAAAGCTGCAACAGCATGTGCGCAAATTGCAAAATGAGTTCGAGGGCCTGTCATGACCGTTTACGCCTTGGGAGATCACGCACCGGACTTACACGAGGACACATGGGTCGCGCCCGACGCCAACCTGATTGGCAAAGTGGTGTTGGAGCAGGGTGCCTCGGTTTGGTTTGGCTGTACGATACGCGCCGATCACGAAGAAATCCGCGTAGGCGCGGGAAGCAACGTGCAGGAGAATTGCGTCATGCATATCGATGCGGGCTTTCCTTTGACCATCGGGGCAAACTGCACGATCGGGCATAAGGTCATGCTTCATGGTTGTACAATTGGAGACAACTCACTGATCGGTATGGGCGCGATCATTTTGAACGGCGCAAAGATCGGGCGAAATTGTCTGATTGGGGCAGGGGCCCTGATCACCGAGGGCAAAGAAATTCCAGACAATTCGCTGGTCATGGGTGCGCCGGGCAAAGTTGTGCGACAGTTGGACGAGGCATCGGCGCAACGCATCACACTCAGCGCACTTCACTATCAGGAAAACATGCGCAAGTTTCGCAAAACTTTAAAACCTGTCTCGTAAGGCGTTCGGGCCAATTGAGTTTTAAGTCATGTCCACCGAGCTGTTAGACGAATTTGTCCAAGCGATTCCGATGCCCGCGCTGATGGTGGATCAGACGGAACGGATCATTGCCGCCAATACCGATGCAAAGACTCTGCTTGGTCAGAATATCGTCGGACGCCACTTCGCCACGATCCTGCGGCAACCGCAGGTATTGGAAGCCATTGAACAAAGCCTCCAAACCAAAAGCACAAAAAAGACGCGCCACCTGTCCAATGACGGCGCGCAGGATACGACGTTTGAGGTTGATTGCCGCTATATGAACGGTGTTGGCGCGGTATCAGGTGGGGCTGTTTTGGCCTCATTTCAGGACATCACCCATCTGGAACACGCCAGCCAGATGCGGCGGGATTTTGTGGCCAATGTCAGCCACGAGTTGCGCACCCCGCTGACCGCGTTGATGGGCTTTATCGAAACCTTACGTGGCCCGGCGCGCGATGATCCAGGCGCGCGGGAGAGGTTTCTTCAGATCATGACGGATGAAGCCAACAGAATGAACCGATTGGTTGGCGATCTTCTGTCTCTCAATCGGGTCGAAAGCGAAGAACGCGTCCGACCCATTGAACAGCTAGAACTAACGGGGCTGTTACAATCCATTCTGAACTCAGTGCGCCCTCTGGCCGAGGACGCAGGCGTGGCCTTGGTACTCGAAGCGCAGGACGGACCGGTGTCGGTCACCGGCGACAGCGACCAGTTGCGTCAGGTTTTCACCAACCTCGTCGAAAACGGCATAAAATACGGGGGCAGCGGCGGCAACGTGACAGTAAGCGTTTTGTCCATGGAACGAGACACTGCGCTGAGGGGGCCGTCGGTGCGGGTTCAGGTCATCGACAAAGGCCCCGGCATAGATCCGATTCATCTGCCACGTCTGACAGAGCGATTCTATCGCGCGGACAGCCACAGATCCCGGCAACTGGGGGGAACAGGGCTTGGGCTTGCCATTGTCAAACACATCGTCAACCGGCACCGGGGACGGCTAAGAGTTGAGAGCGAATTGGGAAAAGGCTCTGTTTTTACGGTGATTTTGCCACGGTGACGCGTTGCCAGAGCGGACTTTAAAAACCGCCGCTTCGCCCAGTCGGATCACTTTACGACAAGTAAAGCGTTACAAAACGCATGTTGTCATAAAACCGTTACACACTTGTCACAAAAGGCTTACGCATGCGGCCTAGGGGTTCGCGCAGGATCATCATGGGGGTGATCAAACATACCTTTTCAGGGAGACTGAAATGTCCTTTGTAAAACTGTCGGCTTCTGCGCTGGCGATTGCTGCCGTCTCGGCAACCACTGCTGCTGCCCGTGACAACGTACAGGTTGCCGGTTCGTCGACCGTTCTGCCTTATGCTTCGATTGTTGCTGAACTGTTCGGTGAAAACACCGACTTCCCGACCCCGGTTGTAGAATCCGGCGGCTCTTCGGCCGGTCTGAAGCGTTTCTGTGAGGGTGTTGGCGAAAACACCATCGACGTTGCAAACGCATCGCGTAAAATCCGCGAAAAAGAAATCAAAGCCTGTGCCGAAAACGGCGTGACCGACATCATGGAAGTCCGCATCGGTTATGACGGCATCGTATTTGCCAGCCAGCAGTCGGGCCCTGCCTTCACTGCGTTCGAGCCTGCCGACATTTACAACGCCATCGGTTCGAAAGTCATGAAAGACGGCGCATTGGTCGACAACAGCTTCAACAGCTGGGCCGAGTTCAACGCCGATCTGCCGGACGTTGAAATCGCAATGCTCATCCCGGGCACCAAGCACGGCACCCGTGAAGTGTTCGAAGACAAAGTTTTGCTGGAAGGCTGCGAAGCCACTGGTGCCATGGAAGCCATGGTTGCAGGCGGCATGAGCGAGGATGACGCCGAAGACGCATGCCTGGACGTCCGCACCGACGGTAAGTCGGTCGACATCGACGGTGACTACACCGAAACTCTGGCGCGTATCGACACCAACCCCAACGGCATCGGCGTGTTCGGTCTGGCGTTCTATGAGAACAACACCGACAAGCTGAAAGTGGCCACCATGGGCGGTATCGCACCGTCGACCGAGACCATCGCGTCGGGTGAATACCCTGTGTCGCGTCCGCTGTTCTTCTACGTCAAGAAAGCGCATATCGGCGTGATCCCTGGCCTGAAAGAATACGCACAGTTCTTTACTGCTGACGAAATCGCAGGCGGTTCCGGCCCTCTGGCCAACTACGGCCTGGTTGCAGATCCTGAGCTGGCCAAGACCCAGGACGCCATCGCTAACGAAGTTACCATGGGTTCGGGAAGCTAATCCCGCCTTTGGCTTGAATAACCGGGGGCGGCAACTTATGCCGCCCCCAACTGTGTTTTCCGAAATTCCCAGCCAAGACCTTACGGGGGTGTCATGCCGATACTATGGCTCTTTCTGATCGTGCTTGCGATCGCCGCAGTCGGTTATGTGTCAGGACGCGCACGCGCCTTGCAAAGCGCCGGTGGAGACAGCAGGAACCTGCACTCGCTGCCAACTTACTACGGTGCAAATGTAGCCCTCAAGGCCGTTGTCCCCGCCTTTGGTCTACTGATCATTTGGCTGCTGGCACAGCCACTTTACGTGTCGTCTCAGGTTTCCGAAATGATCCCAGAGACTTCCGTCAAAGAAGGCTCGTCACTAAGCCTGGTTATGGCTGAAGTACGCCGCACGGCGGACGGGCTGAACAACGCTGTGGCCGCCGGCGTACTTTCGGAAGATCAGGCCCGCAACGCGCGCGCGGACGTAACCGACGTGACGCAACGCCTGAAAGATGCCGGGCAGGTGGTGACGTCCGAGATCACTCAGCCAGTTCTGCGAGCTGCACAAAGCTACCGCGCCATGAACTCCACCGGTTACGCGATCATGACGGGTGCGGTCATTCTGGTGGCTCTGATTGGAGCCGCAATCAGTTGGTTTCAGACACATTCCGACTACCGTGCCCGCAACGTGGTCGAGCAGGGGATACGCTTTCTGCTTCTGGCTGCGGCATCTATCGCGATTCTGACGACCATCGGAATCGTTCTGTCGCTGGTCTTCAACACGTGGGAGTTCTTCAAGCTCTATCCCGCGTCTGACTTCTTCTTTGGGACAACCTGGGCGCCCAGCTTTTCGGGCCGCGGCGGCGCATCGGATCTAGGGATCATTCCTCTGCTGTGGGGCACGTTCTATATCTCGCTGGTGGCTCTGCTGGTGGCTGTTCCTATCGGACTGTTTGCCGCGATTTACCTCAGCGAATACGCCTCATCCCGCGTGCGCTCTGTCGCAAAGCCGCTGCTTGAGGTTCTGGCCGGGATCCCGACCATCGTTTACGGTCTGTTTGCCCTGTTGACTGTCGGCCCGCTTTTGCTGGACGTGTTCGGCGATAACGGTTTGGGCTGGATGAAGGCAGGTACAGCCGTAATGACCGCCGGTATTGTGATGGGGATCATGCTGATCCCATTTGTTTCGTCTCTGTCTGACGACATCATCAACGCGGTACCTCAGGCGATGCGCGACGGATCTTACGGTTTGGGTGCGACCCAATCCGAGACCATTCGCCAAGTTGTTCTGCCAGCCGCATTGCCCGGTATCGTGGGTGCGATCCTGCTGGCGGCATCGCGGGCGATCGGTGAAACCATGATCGTGGTTTTGGGGGCAGGGGCCGCCGCCCGGCTCAGCCTCAATCCTTTTGAAGCAATGACAACCGTCACCGCCAAAATCGTCAGTCAGTTGACCGGCGACGCGGACTTCGCCTCGCCCGAGGCGCTAGTCGCCTTTGCCCTTGGCATGACCCTTTTCATCCTCACGCTGGGGCTCAACGTTTTTGCCCTCTACATCGTGCGTAAGTATCGGGAGCAGTACGAATGACCGACGCAAGCATGGACAGCCCGAACACGACCCGCCACGCGACTTCTTTGATGGCCACGGAAGCACGGACAAAGAAGCGAGCGAATGCAGAAAAACGCTTTCGGGTCTACGGCATCGTTGCAATCGCGACCGGGCTTTTCTTTCTGATCGTGCTGTTCGCTTCGATTTTGTCGCAGGGCATCCCGGCCTTTCAGCGTACCGTCGTGAGCGTCGAGTTCACTCTGTCGCCGGCACAACGCGACGAAGCGGAAGGCACTCTGTTCAAGACCAAAGCTTATTCCGACCTGTTTATCGGTGCGCTGAACGATAAGTTGACCGAAAGCGGTGTCACCGTCGATTTCGATCAGGACGCGATTGAGCGTCTTTTGGGTAAAGTGGGTGGCACGATCCGCACCTTTTACGCGGACAACCCAGACAAACTGGGGGAAGCGGTACAGTTCGATCTGGCCGCCTCAAGCCGGGTTGACGGATACTTCAAGGGTCGCGTTTCACGTGACACCCTGCAAGACAGCCGCTTTCTGCAACTGAGCGACTTGGATCTGGTTGATGCGCTGAAAGAGGCGGGGATCATCAAACAGGCATTTAACTGGCCCTTCATTACAGGTGCAGACTCGGGCGTGGACAACCCCGGAGGGGCGGGCATCGGCGCTTCGGTTGTTGGTTCGTTCTTCATGATGCTGGTGGTTTTGGCGCTGTCATTGCCCATCGGTGTCGCGGCTTCGATTTACCTTGAGGAATTCGCACCGCAGAACCGATTTACTGACCTGATTGAGGTGAACATCTCGAACCTCGCCGCTGTTCCGTCGATTGTGTTCGGTATTCTGGGTCTGGCCGTGTTCATCCAGTTTATGCATCTGCCGCAATCGGCGCCCTTGGTCGGTGGTCTGGTGCTGACCCTGATGACGTTGCCGACAATCATCATCTCGACCCGCGCTTCGCTGAAGGCAGTTCCCCCGTCGATCCGTGACGCGGCGTTGGGGGTAGGGGCCTCGAAAATGCAGGCCGTGTTCCACCACGTTCTGCCGCTGGCCGCACCGGGTATTCTGACCGGCACCATCATTGGTCTGGCGCAAGCCCTGGGCGAGACCGCACCGTTGCTTCTGATCGGCATGGTGGGCTTTGTTGCCCGCGGATATCCCGATGGCTTCGTCGCTGGCTTCACCGAGCCGAACTCGGCCATGCCAGCGCAGATCTACACCTGGGCCGCGCGCGCCGATGTTGGGTTTTATGAGAAAGCCTGGGGCGGCATTATCATCCTTTTGATGTTCCTGCTGACCATGAATATCATCGCAATCATCCTGCGCCGCCGCTTTGAACGCCGCTGGTAAGAGGGGGCAACAATGAACGATATGACACGAGTGGAGAGAGCCGTGGACTCCAAAGACATCAAGATCAACGCCAAAAAGGTTCAGGTCTATTACGGCGACACCCATGCCATCAAAGACGTGGATGTTGCGATTGAAGACAAGACTGTGACCGCCTTTATCGGCCCGTCGGGCTGCGGCAAATCCACGTTTCTGCGCTGTCTGAACCGGATGAACGACACCATCGACATCTGCCGGGTCGAAGGCGATATCCTGCTGGATGGCGAAGACATCTACGACAAACGCGTTGACCCGGTTCAGCTGCGCGCCAAGGTGGGCATGGTGTTCCAAAAGCCGAACCCGTTCCCAAAATCGATCTACGATAACGTGGCCTATGGTCCACGCATTCACGGTCTTGCAAAGAACAAGGCAGAACTGGATGAAATCGTTGAAAAATCCCTGCGTCGTGGCGCGATCTGGGATGAGGTAAAAGACCGCTTGGACGCGCCCGGCACAGGTCTGTCGGGTGGTCAGCAACAGCGTCTGTGCATAGCACGCGCCGTTGCGACTGAACCCGAAGTTCTGCTGATGGACGAGCCATGCTCGGCGTTGGACCCAATTGCGACTGCGCAAGTTGAAGAACTGATTGACGAACTGCGCTCGCGCTATTCGGTGGTGATCGTGACCCACTCGATGCAGCAGGCTGCACGGGTCAGCCAGAAAACCGCCTTCTTCCATCTGGGAAATCTGGTCGAGTTCGGGGAAACCGGACAAATCTTTACCAACCCTGTAGATCCGCGCACGGAAAGCTACATCACCGGCCGTATCGGCTGAGTTCAGGTATTTGACAATGAGCGAACAACATATTGCATCCGTATTCGATCGCGATCTCGAGGCGATCCAAGCGCATATCATGAAGATGGGCGGCCTTGTCGAAGCCGCCATCATGAGCGCCGCGCGCTCGTTAGAGACCCGCGATGTGGAACTGGCGCAGCAAGTGCGGCAAGGCGACAAAGCCATCGATGCGCTGGAAGATATCATCGACGAAGAAACCGCGCGCCTGATCGCACTGCGTGCGCCCACAGCCAGCGATTTGCGGTTGGTTCTGTCTGTCCTGAAAGTCTCGGGCAATCTTGAGCGGATCGGTGATTATGCCAAGAACATCGCCAAACGCACCACGGTCCTGGTCGATGCGGGCGAGATCAACGGAAGTGCCGCAGCCCTGCGCCGCATGGCGCGCGAAGTCGAGCGGATGCTGCGCGATGCGCTGGATGCCTATATTCAACGCGATGCGGAACTGGCGACCGATGTCATCAACCGCGATGAAGATGTCGACCAGATGTATAATGGGCTGTTCCGAGAGTTTCTGACCTTCATGGCCGAGGATCCGCGCAATATCTCGTCCTGTATGCACCTGCATTTTATCGCCAAGAACATCGAGCGTATGGGCGATCACGTCACCTCGATTGCCGAGCAGGTGGTCTATCTGGTCACCGGAGAACGCCCAACCGAGGCACGGCCCAAGGCCGACACAACGTCGCAAACCGTGTAGGAGACGACCGAGATGTCCGCAGATCAACCGACAGTTCTGGTGGTTGAGGATGAACTGGCGCAACGCGAAGTGCTGGCCTACAACCTCGAAGCAGAAGGGTTTCGCGTCTCGAAAGCCGCCAGCGGCGATGAGGCCATGCTGCTGGTAGACGAAGATTGTCCGGATATCATCGTTCTGGATTGGATGATGCCGAACCTCAGCGGGATCGAAGTTTGTCGTCGCCTGAAAAGTCGTCCCGAGACACGTTCGATCCCGATTATCATGCTGTCGGCGCGCACTGAAGAAGTCGACAAAGTGCGTGGTCTGGAAACCGGTGCGGACGACTACGTGGTGAAACCGTACTCTGTTGTCGAATTGATGGCGCGCGTTCGCACACAGCTACGCCGGGTTCGTCCGGCAACGGTTGGGATACGTCTGGAGTTTGACGACATCGTTCTGGATTCTGAGACACACAAAGTCAGCCGAGACAGCAAACCTTTGAAACTCGGTCCAACAGAGTTCCGTCTGCTTAGCACCTTCATGGAAAAGCCGGGCAGGGTCTGGAGCCGCGAACAATTGCTGGACCGCGTTTGGGGCCGAGACATCTATGTGGATACCCGAACTGTTGATGTCCACATTGGACGGCTGCGCAAAGCGTTGACGCAACATGGCGGTGAAGATCCAGTGCGGACCGTACGCGGCGCAGGGTACGCACTCGGATGAGCTGAAAGGCTTTTAAACCAAGAGCTTGCGAGCACTTGTTGACGGGATGACAGCATCTAAATACCTTTCATAAATAATGCGTGTAATAGGTATTATGGTAAATAGTCACTAAGGTTGCTTAACCGTACGCATGTATTCAATGTCGATGTATTCCAACCGAGCGTATAGGAACGAAAATGGACCTTAGAAACAAAACAGTTGTCGTAACCGGTGCTGCGCATGGCATCGGTCGTGGACTGGCCAAACGTTTTGCCGATGAAGGTGCGCTTGTCGTGTGTTCCGATGTCGACGATGCCGGCGCGCAATCTGTGGCGGATCAGATCGATGGCCATGCATTTCCCTGCGATGTGTCCAACGAGGATCAAATCAAAGCACTGATAGAGTTCTCAGAAGACACAGTGGGTCCGATTGATTTGTTTTGCGCAAATGCCGGAATTCTGACGCTTGGCGGATTCGACGTTCCAGATGAAGACTGGGAGCGGATTTGGAAAATCAATGTGATGTCACATGTTTGGACAGCGCGGCATCTGGTTCCACGTATGATCGCTCGCGGTGGCGGATACATTCTGACAACCGCCTCAGCGGCCGGCTTGCTGAACCAACCAGGAGCCGCTCCGTATGCTGTAAGCAAACACGCTGCCGTCGGTTTCGCAGAATGGCTTGCACTGACATACAGATCACAAGGTTTACGGGTCTCGGTATTGTGCCCACAAGGTGTCCGGTCAAAAATGACCGAAGGACATGACGTGTCGGTTGCATCCATTGACGGTATGCTCGATCCCAGTGACGTCGCCGGAGCTTGCGTCAGAGCTATTGAGCAAGAACAATTCTTGGTCCTGCCGCATCCGCAAGTTCTGGATTACATGCAGCACAAATCAGCCGATTATGACAGGTGGTTATCGGGAATGGGTAAACTAAATCAAAAATTTACCAGCGACCTTTAGCCTTTTTTCTGAACCCTGCGCATTAACCCTTCCTGAGCTACAGAGGCGATCAACGTTCCGTCCTCGGAATAGATAGAGCCGCGGTTAAAACTTCGTCCCTGCCCCGTCCAGGGCGAATCCATTACATAGAGATGCCAATTCTGAAACTGAACAGGCGCATGAAACCAAAGCGCGTGATCCAGACTTGCGCCGTTGAACTCTCCGGTAAACCAGCTCAATCCATGTGGGCGCAAGCCTGAGGACATTAGGTTCATGTCAGAGGCATAGGCCAGCAATAGGTGCTGCGTAATTGCGTCCGCCGAAGCCGCAGCAGCCATGCGAAACCAGGTTTGGTTCCGATCATCCGACACCTTCGGCGTGAACGGATCCAAATGGTCCACATCGCGCACTTCGATCGGACGTTCTCGCAACAACTCGCCGCGTAGGCGCTCGGGCACTCGGTCAACATAAGACTGTCGCAACTCGGAACGGGACGGATAGCTTTCCGGCGCGTTCATAGTTGGCATCGGGTGCTGATGATCCCAGCCTTCGTCCTGCACGTGAAACGAAGCTGACATGTTCAGGATCTGCTTTCCGTGCTGAATGGCAACCACGCGGCGGGTTGTAAAAGAACCTCCATCTCGCGCCCTATCAACTTGATAAATAACGGGCTTTTCAGGATCTCCCGGACGAATGAAATACGCATGGAGGGAATGACACAGACGGTCTTCCACAGTTCGATATGCAGCGGCCAGCGCCTGTGCAATGACCTGTCCGCCGAAAATGCGTGTTGGTGTTTCACCCCCGGACCCCGTACCACGGAACAAATCGACTTCGAGTCGTTCAATGTCCAGAAGATCCAGTAAGATGCGTTCTGCTTCGGTCATGTTGTACTCGCATGATCAGTTGCTCGACCACCGGGTATCAGGCAGACAGAAATCATTCAATCATGGCCGCATGAACCAGCGCTTTAAGCTCGGCCCGCGATGGGTACGAACTGGATGGCGACAATTGCGTAAAGAAAACGGCTGTCAGGTCAATCTGCCAATCAATCCAGAAGTAGGTCGAGGCCATACCGCCCCAACTGAAATCCCCAATCGAACCGGGAACCCGCACACGTCCGGGGTTCAATACAACTGACCCCGCCAGGCCAAAGCCCATCCCCTCCATCGGCTGTTCCGCAAAACTTTTTGGACCCATCGATGCGATATCACCCGGTAAGTGATTGCGCATCATGAACTCTACAGTCTTGGGCCCAATCACACGATGGCCGTTCCCCGCGCCGCGATTGCGCAACATATCTGCAAACTTGGCGTAATCATCCAGTGTCGAAATCAAACCGCCGCCGCCTGATAAAGTCGTCGTGCTATTGAACGGCGATCCGTCATAGCTGTCGACCAATCGCAAGCTGTCGCCGCCCTGATCTGCTGAATTAAGCGCCATCGCGTCCCCTGCCAACGGTGTATAGAGCGACGCAAATCGGTCCCCTGCCCCAGGTGGCACCGAAAACCCGGTCTCACGCATGTCCAGCGGTTCAAATACGTGCTGTTGAAAGAATTGATCCAGCGTCTGACCTGATACCACCTCGATCACACGACCCAAAACATCTGTGCCGACCGAATACTCCCAACGCGCACCGGGCTGAAAGGCCAAAGGAAACCGTGCCAGATCCCGGACGCGATCTTCCAAAAGCCCTTGATCAGGCTTGAACATAAGATCCTGTTCATCCATGGCTTGGGGCAGAATTCCGGGGTTGAAGGGATAGCTAAAACCACTGGTATGAGTCATCATCTGATGCAAGCTTGGCGATGGAGCGTCTTCCGTCTGCTCCAAAGTTTCAGCTCCTGCAACAAGCGCGCGCATTTCTTTGAATTCAGGAAGGAAATCAGACAGCGGAGCGTCCAGATGAAATAACCCGCGCTCAGCCAGAATCATCAGGGCAACCGATGTAATCGGCTTGGTCATGGAATAGATGCGCACCAGTGTATCGCGTTGAAATGGCAGGTTGACTTCCCGATTGCGCAGACCGCTTGCGTGATAAAAGGCTTCGGACCCGCTTTGCCGCAACAGAAAAGACGACCCTGCGTATTTTCGTTGCTCAACATAGCGGTCCATCCAGGCCCGAATATGATCCAATCGCGACGGATCAAAACTTACGTTTTGGTGGGGCATTCGACCTCTTCCATCTGGTTTCCGTGCTGAGTGTGTCGGTTTAAGGGGCGAGTTAACAGAGAATTTTTTTACTAGTAGGTAGCTTCCCCAAAGACTTCGCAAGCCCGCGTTGCGATGAAGTGTTAAACTGAGGCTGGCCTGGATTCGAAAGGGCTGACAGAGTCAGGTATCACCAGACCACTGGAAAGGAACACCATGACGCAAAGCATAGATTTTGTTTATGATTTTTGCAGCCCAAATGCCTTTTTGGCGCATAAAACGTTGCCAGAGCTTTCGGCACGGTATGATGTTAAGTTCACTTATGTCCCTGTCCTACTACCTATCGTGTTCAAAGCGACCCATAACCAAAGCCCGTTTCAAGCCTTTTCCGAGAACCGCCAGAAAACAGCGTATCTCACGCATGACCTGCACCGCTTTGCGCGTCGGCGTGGATTGAGTTTTCACATGAGTCCGCATTTTCCGATGAACACAAAATTCGCGATGCGCGGCGCGCATTTTGCAAGGGGAAAATCTTGGGAAAGTAAATACATAAGCGCGGTTTTTGATGCGATTTGGGTGCACGGGCAAAAGGTCGATGAGCTCGCCGTGCTGATCGACATCTTGCAAGAGAACGAACTGCCCGTTCGCAAGATCCGCGAGGCAATGAGCGATCCTGACGTCAAACAGGACTTGAAAGATCAAACCAAAGCCAACGTGCGACGCGGAGTATTTGGTGTTCCAAGCCTGTTCGTCGGGCCCGAGATGTTCTTTGGCAAGAACAGTCTGCCCAATGTCGAAGTTGAGCTTCTAAGGTTAAACGGCGTGTAAAACCGGTAACTTACAGGTTTATGTGAAAGTGCCGTGAAGCGCTTTCAGACCGTGCTGTGCGAACAGGGGAACATAAGCGCCGTATGCCTTGGCTCGCTCTGGGTCAGAGGCATTTCCATCCAGCGCGCGTTTATAGACACCTTGCAAAATTCCAGCCATGCGAAAGAAATTGAAAGCCAGGTAAAAACCGAAATTTTCAATTCCATCCAAACCGCGCCGCTTGCAGTATTGGGCGACAAAGGCCTGATCACTGGGCAAGCCCAGATTGTCCCGATCAATTCCGGCCAAGCCGCGCCCTTGTTTTCCCGGAGGCAGCTGCCACTGCATGATCACGGCTGCCAGATCCGCATAGGGATGCCCGATCGTGGACAGTTCCCAATCCAATACGCCGATACAGTTGGCGCTTTCAGCTGCGAACATCAGATTGTCTATACGATAGTCACCATGCACCAGTGTTCGCTGCCCGTCATCTTGCGGTACAGAGTTTTCAAGCTCGGAGGCCAAGGCATCCATGTCTTCGATCACCGAAGTTTCTGACGCACGATACTGTTTGGTCCAGCGCGAGATCTGACGCTCATAGTAATTGCCTGTCGGCCCATAATCGGACAACCCCACGGCATCGATGTCGACCATGTGCAACTGGGCAAGAACCCTGTTCATCTCATTCATCACGGCCGCGCGCGTTTCGTTGGTTTCGCCCTGCAGCGTTGGTTCGGGAAAAATTCTGCCGTGCAGACGCTCCATCACGTAGAAGGCCGAGCCTATGATGCTGTCGTCCTCGCACAGAAGAAACATCTCGGGCACAGGCACATGGCTGCCTGCCAGCGCGCTTTGAACTCTGAACTCGCGGTCTACGGCATGTGCCGATTTCAGAAGAACGCCAGGTGGCTTTCGCCTTAGCACATAGGTTTTGCCCGGCGTTCTAAGCTCAAATGTTGGATTGGACTGCCCAACTGAAAACTTTGTCGCCTCTAACGGACCTTCGTAACCAGAGAGATTTGCGCTGAGATACCTGTCTACCGCCGCAAGATCCAGATGGATGTCATTGCTCATGGCTTGCCTTCCAGTCACAGGGCTTCTGCAAAGATATTTCCGGCTGTTACCACATTGATTCCACCCGAAACCGGGATCACCGCACCGGTTACGTAGCTGCCGCCACGCCCGCACAGAAACAGCATACATCCTGCAATGTCTTCGTCGCGCCCGACCCGGCCCAATGGAACCGATTTGCCAACCTTTTCGCGTGTACCCTCGTCCGCCGTGGCAAACGCCGTCATACGAGAGACAAACGGTCCCGGCGCCAGCGCGTTAACCGTGATGTGGTATGGCGAAAGCTCTTTGGCCATGATCTTGGTCAGATGCAGAACCGCAGCCTTTGAAGCCGAATAGCTGTACGCTCCGTCCCCCATGGGCACTTCACCCATCACAGACCCCACATTGACTATTCGGGCAGGATCATCGGCCGTTCCCGACTTCATCAGTATAGGCAAAAGCCGTTGGGTCAGCTCGAAAATCCCCGTCACATTGACGGACATCACCTTGCCCCACGCGTCATAAGGAAACTGGCCCAGCGGAGCACCCCACGACACACCGGAGTTATTCATAAGAATATCAAGTCGTTCGGTTCGGTCTTGAATGTCAGAAACAAGGCTGGCGATCCCTTCCTCGCTTCCGATATCTCCGCTAAACCCCTCGGCGCTGCCTGGCGCATCCAATGCGTTCTGTTCAGCGGCCACTTCGGCGCAGGCATCCCCTTTGCGCGACGCGATCAGAACACGCGCCCCCGCCCTGACCAGCGCCTCGGCCGCCATGCGCCCGATCCCTGTCGCGCCACCTGTGACCAGTGCAGTCTTGCCCTCAAGAGAAAACAGGGTGTCTGGCGTCATGATCGTGCTCCTCGTTTTTGTTCCCGCCTGTTAGAGCCTGCGCTGACCCGCTTAATGCCGTTACGGCAGTCAGCGGTCGTTCACGTTGACAAACCCATGTTCGGCACCAAAAGTTCCTAATCACAAGTTACAGGCAGAACAGAGGTCTTATGCAAGCGTTACTCAGCGTCGCACCGGGCGGACCCGAAACACTGAAGCTTACCACCCTGCCCGATCCGCAGCCCGGTAAAGGGCAGCTGTTGGTAGACGTAAAAGCGGCCGGCGTGAACTTCCCGGATACGCTGATCATCCGGGATCTGTATCAGATTAAACCGCCCCGCCCATTTGCACCCGGCGGCGAAATCGCAGGTAAAGTGCTAGCCCTTGGTGAAAACGTCACGGGGTTCAAGATTGGCGACCGCATTTTGGCGCTTACAGGGCATGATGGGTTCGCGACCCACGCAACGATCCGTGCCGACAGCGCCATCAAGATACCTGATGCGATACCGTATGATGAGGCCGCTTGTTTCATTTTCACCTATGGTACGTCCTATCACGCACTGAAGGATCGGGCGAACCTGAAGGCTAACGAAACTCTATTGGTTCTGGGGGCATCTGGTGGCGTCGGATCCGCGGCTATCGAACTTGGAAAAGCCATGGGCGCCAGAGTGATTGCCGGCGTCTCCTCTGCCGAAAAGGCCGAGTTTTGTCGCCAGATTGGCGCGGATGAGGTTGTCATCTACCCACGCGATTTGAACAAAGACGCGCAGAAAGCCTTTTCAGCCGAGGTCAAGAAGATCGCCGGTCCCAACGGCGTGGATGTGGTGTATGATGCTGTGGGCGGTGCATTGGCTGAACCGTCCTTACGCTGCATGGCCTGGAATGGACGCTATCTTGTGGTCGGTTTTCCCGCAGGTATTCCGCAGATCCCTTTAAACCTTCCGCTTTTGAAGGGCTGTCAAATCGTCGGCGTTTTCTGGGGCGCTTCTGTCTTCCGTGACCCCAAAGGCCATGCCCAGAACGTCGCGGATCTGTTCGCCTTTTATGCTTCAGGACAAATAAAGCCTCGTATCAGCGCGCGGTTCCCACTCGAACGCGCGCATGAGGCGCTCGAGCAGATGTCGCAGCGCGCGGTTCTCGGAAAACTGGTTGTCACAATGGGTTGAGCTGAACGCGAAACAACCACCTTGCGCGAGGGTTTGCACCAAAGTCGCAAATTGGAATTTGTAATGTAATGTCAGGTGGACAATCCGGCCTTTTGCTGTCTATGAACCATTAATGGGGATTTTATAGATATGCATAAAGTTCTGGTATTAAACGGACCTAACCTCAATCTGCTTGGCACACGTCAGCCTGAGGTCTACGGCAGTACGACTTTACATATGATCGAGGAACGCTGCCGTCAGCATGGCGCGTCCGTTGGGCTGGACGTGTCGCATTTGCAGTCCAACCACGAGGGCGTCTTACTTGACGCAATCCATGCCGCGCGCGGTGTGCAGTCTGGACTGATCCTGAATGCGGGCGCTTATACGCACACGTCGATTGCCCTGATGGATGCCGTTGCCTCGGTTGAGTTGCCTTTGGTCGAAGTGCACCTGTCCAACATTCATGCCCGCGAACCCTTCAGGCACAAGTCTTATATCGCTCCGGTGGCACTGGGTCAGATTTGTGGTTTCGGCGCCGAGAGCTATATCCTGGCGTTGGACGCGCTGGCCGCGCATTTGAAGGCAGGTGACGCCGTATGACTTTGAAGGAATACCTGCGTTTTGTCAGCTATACCAAAACCATGGAAGACCTGTGGGATGCTCATTGTCGCCAGATGTCCCAGTATGGGTTCGAACGTCTTATCTATGGATATACACTTTACAGAACTGCGACGTCTTTGGGCGATCCCGAAGACTTTGTAATTCTGACCAATCACAAGCGCGCCTATGTCGACGGATTTCTAAAGGACGGCCTGTACTTTCACGCCCCAATGTTGAAATGGGCATTGGACAACGAAGGCGCTGCAAGCTGGAAGATGCTCCAGGACATGAACTCCAGCGGCACTTTGACGAACGAAGAACGCAAAGTGTACGAGTTCAACAAGTCCATGGGCGTTGTGGCTGGCTATACGGTCAGTTTCAACTCGGTGTCCATGCGATCGAAAGGCGCGATTTCCCTTTCGGCCAAAACCGGCTTGAGCCAGGAAGAAATTGACTCGGTCTGGGAAGAGCATGGCGAAGACATTCTGTTGATGAACAACGTCGCACACCTGAAAATTCTTACATTGCCGTTCAACCCGCCAAACCGCGCGCTGACAAAACGACAGCGGGAAGCTTTACAGTGGGTGGGCGATGGCAAGACAACGCAAGACATCGCTTTGCTGATGGGGCTGACATCGGCCACGGTCGAAAAGCACCTGCGACTCGCGCGCGAAGCGTTGTCGGTCGAAACAACGGCGCAAGCCGTTCTCAAGGCATCGCTACACAATCAGATGTTCATAATGGAAGCCTGAACGCTAGATTTTGACGCCATCCCGCGTCAGTTTACCCTAGGTAAGGAAATCAGTACTTTTCAGATCTATCCTAAAAGTTGCAAAGTGAGAGTGTTCCGTGAGTGGTGGCTTTAGCCAGGGAACATTCGATTGGATCTTTGCAATAACAGAGCTCTCCAATCACTCTGACAAAGGGGCGTTTATTCTTCCGCGTACCAGTGTCGGAATTTTGGGGGGCCCCGACCATCCCCATCAAGCGGGGCCCTCCATTTCATTCTCAGACAACAGAAAAACGTTCATCGCGACTGATTTTGCGCGAACAAAAAAGGGTTACGCACAGCGTAACCCTTTCGTTTTGCAAAGATAAGGCCCTCAAGCAGAACCTTTCTCAATAACGTGCTTAGCCTTGAGCGGCTTTGGCAACCTCGGCTGCGAAGTTTTCTTTTTCGACCACGATGCCCTCGCCAACTTCCAGACGGATAAAGCCAGTGATGGTTGCGCCCGCTTCTTTGGCCGCTGCTTCAACGGTCAGGTCAGGGTTCACAACGAACGACTGGTTCAGCAGGGTCGATTCGGCGACGAATTTCTTCATACGGCCTTCGATCATCTTCTCGATCACCTGCTCCGGCTTGCCGGATTCGCGGGCGATGTCCATCTGAACCTGCTTTTCTTTTTCGACAACAGCCGGATCCATGTCGGCCTCAGACAGAGCAGCGGGGTTCACAGCTGCGATGTGCATCGCAACCTGCTTGCCGATGGCTTCGTCGCCGCCCGACAGCGCAACCAGAACGCCGATTTTGCCCATGCCGTTGGTGGCCGCGTTGTGAACGTAGGACACAACGGTGTCGCCCGACAGTTTCGCCATACGACGCACCGACATGTTTTCACCAATGGTGGCGATCTTGTCGGTCAGGGTGTCGGCAACGTTCTTGCCACCCAGATCAGCGGCCAGCAGTGCCTCGACATTGTCGACGCCTTCCGCGGCGTATGCGATCTTGCCAACCATTTCCTGGAACTCAGCGTTCTTCGCAACGAAGTCGGTTTCCGAGTTCACTTCGACAGCAACACCGTTGCCACCGTTCACGTGAACTGCAACCAGACCTTCTGCTGCGGTACGGCCCGATTTCTTGGCCGCTTTGGCCAGGCCCTTGGTGCGCAGCCAGTCAACGGCTTCGTCCATGTTGCCGCCGGTTTCGGTCAGCGCTTTTTTCGCGTCCATCATGCCTGCGCCGGTCGAGTCGCGCAGTTCTTTAACCATTGCTGCTGTGATTGCCATCTTTGGCTCTCCTCAATTCAAACGGAATTGGGGCAGGTCATACCCTGCCCCATATGTCATTTACGTGACGGGCAGCTTACGCTTCGGCAGGTGTTTCTGCTTCGGCGGGGGCTTCTTCTGCAACGGTTTCTTCAACCGGAGCTTCTTCGAAGGCACCCAGATCAACGCCAGCAGCACCCATCTGAGCGGTCATACCGTCCAGAGCGGCACGTGCGGCTAGATCACAGTACAGCGCGATTGCGCGGGCTGCGTCGTCGTTGCCGGGGATGATATAGTCAACGCCGTCGGGCGAGCAGTTGGTGTCGACAACAGCCACAACCGGGATGCCCAGCTTGTTGGCTTCGGCAATGGCCAGCGCTTCTTTCTTGACGTCGATGACGAACAGCAGATCCGGTACGCCGCCCATCTCGCGGATACCGCCCAGCGAAGCTTGCAGCTTGGCCTGGTCACGTTCCATGCCCAGACGCTCTTTCTTGGTCAGGCCTTCGGCGCCCGATTCCATTGCTTCGTCGATCTGGTTCAGACGGTTGATCGACTGGGAAACGGTTTTCCAGTTGGTCAGCGTGCCGCCCAGCCAGCGGTGGTTCATGTAGTACTGAGCCGACTTTTCAGCAGCATCTGCGATCGGCTGAGCTGCCTGACGCTTGGTACCAACGAACAGAACGCGGCCGCCTTTGGCAACGGTGTCACGAACAGCTTGCAGAGCCTGGTCCAGCATCGGAACGGTCTGGGTCAGGTCCATGATGTGGATGCCATTGCGCGAGCCGTAGATAAACGGGCCCATGCGGGGATTCCAACGCTGTGTCTGGTGACCAAAGTGAACGCCAGCTTCCAACAGCTGACGCATGGAGAACTCGGGAAGAGCCATGCTATTTTCCTTTTCCGGTTTACGCCTGGGCGGGGGTGAAAGAAGCGGATGCTCCAACCGGCGGTCTTGATGAGGATGTCTCCCTCAAAAAGCCCAAACCCCGCCTGCGGGTTTGAATGGCGCGCGTATACGGCAGGTTTGGAAGCAACGCAAGGGCCAATTGCCCTTATTTCTCAAGCAAAGCCAGCGCATGGGCGTGCCTGATCGCCTCTTCACAATGCGCTGCCAACGCTTTGCGGTTCTCAAAGTCACTGACCTTTGCCGGAGCGTGATAAATCAGTTCAACAGAACCCTGCCTGCGCGCGCCAAGTGTCTTGAGCAAATGCGGGCCGAACTCCATATCGCCCCACCAGCCGTAAAACCGTTTGGGCTGCCCTTTGGGCGCATGAAAGACGACGGAAACCGGTTGGATATACATGAAGTCGCGCAGCTCATCCGTAAAGAACGCAGCGAAAAGCGTTGTTTTAAATGGCAAAACACGCAATCCATCCGTCGAAGTGCCTTCGGGAAAGAACAGCAGCTTGTGTCCCGCTTTCAGGCGGGTTTCGAACAGTTTGGTCTGTTCTTTGGCTTTTGCACGGTCCCGTTGGATGAACACGGTGCCGGTGGCGCGGGCCAACCATCCGATTCCGGGCCATTTCGCGACTTCGGCCTTCGACACAAAATAGACCCTCTTACGCGCGTTCAGGGCAAAAATGTCCAGCCAAGAGGTATGATTGGCCACCACCGCCCCCTGCTCTTTCATTAACACGCCAGAGGATCGGAACCCAATGCCGAGTATCCGAAACGCACTGCGGCACACAAATTGCGTGATGAACGGCGTGACGGGTCTGCGCACTCCGCACAACGGATACTCAACCATTCGCACGGTTAAAAGCACGATCAAACCACCAAAGACCAGAACGGCCAGCGGCAGCCCTCGAAGGATTACCAGCAGCCACCCCATCACTCCAAGTTCGATCGGATCGGGTGCGTCCTCACTGTTCCAGAGTGCGTCGTTCACGGGTGTCAGGCTCCACCATAGATGCGACGCTGCCGGTCGTTCATACGAGCAGTGTCTAGGATCAGGCACACATCGGTGGTGTTGAATTTGTGATCGATAAAGGCGCCCTCGCCTACGAAACCGCCAAGTCTCAGGTAAGCTTTGATCAAAGCAGGCACCTGAACCATGGCCGCCCGTCGGTCCAAGGCGTCCTTGGCAACCAAATCCATGGATTGAAAAACGTCAGGCTGCGCCCGCACCCGCAACTCGGGAGGGGCCAGATGGTTGTGATGCAACATGGATAAAGGTTGCGCCAATGCGGTGACATCCGTGCCGTGGAAACTTGCGACCCCAAACAGCACTTCGATCTCACGTTCAGTGACATAGGCCGCTAGCCCGTTCCAAAGATGATACATGGCGGTGCCGCCACGATAGTCGGGATGCACGCAGGACCGACCCAGCTCCAGCAACTTGCGGCCACTGCTTTTCAACACCGTCAGATCATATTCATCTTCTGAATAAAACTGGCCCACTTCCGCGGCACGTTCACCCGGCAACATCCTGTAAACACCAATGATTTCACCAGTGTTGTCGTCATATGCCAACATGTGATCGAAATAGGGATCAAACCGGTCTTTCTCTAACCCTGCCTCGTGATCGACCAAGTCGCCACCACCACCCAGTTCGCGCACGAAGACGTCATAGCGCAGGCGTTGCGCAGCTTTTAACTCCGCCTCGGTCTCGGCCAGCTTGACGGTAAAGGTTGGGCCTGTATCCGGCATAAAGGTGGTATCCGCTTTCTTTTCGCCGCTGATACCTCAGTTGATCAACCGAAGGCAACAACCGGTGGTTTGCCCCATGTTGTTAACCTTTCCTAAACCAGTTTCACGGATCAAAGACCGGCATCAGGGCGATGCGCGTTCCGTCGATTACCACTTTCCCCTGCTCGCGAAAGTTCACGGTGATCTTGCCTGCGATGTTGGATTGAACCTGTCCAACGCCCCATTCGGGAAAATCCGGGTGGCGGACAAACATGCCCGGTGCAAGAATGGCATTCATGTCTGTCATGCTGGGCTCCTGAATCCGGCGGCAGATACAGCAGGAGGTACGCATGGGCGCTTCGGACGTCAACCTGGCCGAGTTGATCGGCTCTCGGATCTGCCATGATCTGATCAGCCCAATCGGGGCCATCACCAACGGGCTTGAGCTGTTGGATATGGTTGGCGCTGTGCAAGGCCCCGAGATGGAGCTGATCTCGGGCAGTGTGGGCAGTGCGGGCGCACGTATTCGCTTTTTCCGGGTGGCGTTCGGGTCGGCCAGCGAGCAACCACTTGGGAGAGCCGAAATCACTGAACTGCTCAATGATGTCGAACGCGCAGGTCGTGTGCGGGTCAACTGGAACCTGACCGAACCTGTGCCACGCAATCAGGTCAAACTCGCCTTTTTGGCACTGATGTGTTGCGAAAGCGCGATGCCGTTGGGTGGCACCGTCGATATCACAAGTCTGGGCGCGAATTTGACGGTGACCGGCACGGCAGACAAGCTGAACGTGGACGGCGACCTATGGAAAAACGTGGTCACAGGACGTTTTCCAAACAAGCTTACGCCCGCGCAGGTACAGTTTGCCCTGCTGCCGGAAACAGCCAAGGCGATTGGACGGCGCGTCGCGGTAGAAACCACCGCAACGCGCGTTTCGCTCAGGTTTTAAGCCCGGGTCGTTCCGTCCCCACGGACCAGATACTTGAAACTGGTCAGTTGCGCCGCGCCCACCGGGCCGCGCGCATGCATTTTGCCTGTGGCGATCCCGATTTCCGCGCCCATTCCGAACTCACCGCCATCTGCAAACTGGGTGGAGGCATTGTGCATCAGTATCGCACTGTCGAGACGTTCAAAGAAACGGGCCACCGCCGCATCGTCTTCGGTCATGATGCAATCAGTGTGGTTGGACCCAAATTGCTGGATATGCGCAATCGCTGCGTCAATATCTGCCACGGGTTTGGCTGCAATCACGCTATCAAGGAATTCCTTTCCCCAATCGTCTGACGTCGCGGCCTGTGCACCATCTACCGCCAAAGCGCCTTCGGCGTGAACCTCGACTCCAGCGGCCAGCAGCGCCTCGATCACATCGCGCCCCAGTGTTTCAACAACGTCCTGATGGATCAGCAAACATTCGGCGGCCCCGCAGATGCCTGTGCGGCGGGTCTTTGCGTTCAACACAACATCGAGCGTCTTTTGCGGATCAGCAGCTTTGTCGATGTAAATATGAACAATGCCTTCGAGGTGAGCAAAGACCGGCACACGGGCCTCGCGCTGAACCAGACCCACCAGCCCCTTGCCACCGCGCGGAACGATGACATCGACACAGTCGGTCAGGGTCAACAACTCCTGCACCGCCGCGCGATCCCGAGTGGGCACCAGTTGAATGGCGTCCTCGGGCAAGTTGGCCGCTTTCAACCCTTCGACCAGACACGCATGGATCGCGGTCGAGGAATGAAAACTCTCGGACCCACCGCGCAAGATGACAGCGTTGCCGGACTTCAAACACAGAGCACCGGCATCAGCAGTCACATTGGGACGGCTCTCATAGATCACGCCAATGACGCCCAAAGGTGTACGGACCCGCTGAATTTTCAATCCAGTGGGGCGCTCCCATTCAGCCAGAACTTCGCCCACCGGGTCCGCCTGATCCGCTACGGTGCGCAGCCCGTCGACCATATCCTGAATACGGGCCTCATCCAGCATCAGCCGATCCATCATCGCCGGGCTCAGGCCCTTTTCACGGCCAAACTCCAGATCTTTTTGGTTCTCTTCGATTATCTTCGCACGATTGGCCCAAACCGCATCCGCAGCGGCAATCAAGGCAGCGTGTTTACGCTCGGCGCTTGCAAAAGCCAGATCACGCGATGCGTCTTTGGCGCGTTTCCCAAGATCGGCCATCAATGCGGGAATGTTGTCGAAATCTTTCATATCGCGTGCCTTTCAGGTCATCTTTTACAGTGCTTACAGGGCCAGATCATCCCGGTGGATCAAAGCTGCGCGACCCGGGTACCCCAAAGTCGCTTCAATTTCAGACGACTTGCGCCCCTTGATCGCGTCGGCTTCCTGCGCGGTATAGCGGCTGATCCCTTGCGCCAATCGGCGGGCATTTGGATCAAGAACGGCAACAGGGTCACCGCGCCCGAAATCGCCAGTAACTTCTAGAATACCCGCAGGCAGCAGGCTTTTGCCATTGGCCAGAGCGTTGGCAGCCCCGTCATCCACGGTGATCTCTCCGCGTGGTTTCATCGCAGATATCCAACGTTTGCGGGCGGCATGCGGGTCCAAGGTGGCAGTAAACCAGGTTGAACTTGCTCCATTTTCAAGCATTTTCAAGGGGTTCAAAACCGATCCTTCAGTGATGGCCATTGTGCAGCCACCTGCGGTGGCCATCTTGGCGGCCATCAGTTTTGTCTTCATCCCGCCCTTGGACAGGCCTGAGCCCGCATCGCCTGCCATGGCCTCAATCTCGGGCGTAATGCGATCAATTTTCTCGAAGCGCGTGGCCGAGGAATCCTCGCTCGGATTGCCCGAATAGAACCCGTCTACATCGGACAGCAGAATCAGTTGATCGGCCCCAACCGTCACTGCAATCTGAGCGGCCAGGCGATCATTGTCACCATAACGGATTTCGTCCGTAGCAACGGTGTCGTTTTCGTTCACGATCGGAACCACACCAAGGTTCAACAAGGTCTTCAATGTGGCACGTGAGTTCAGATAGCGGCGGCGGTTCTCGCTGTCTTCCAGCGTCACAAGCACCTGCGCCGTCGTTATCTGGTGCGGCGTCAAAGCCTCCTCATAGGCCCGCGCCAGACGGATCTGTCCCACTGCGGCAGCCGCCTGTGATTTCTCCAAAGGCAACGTAGCCATCGGCAAGCCCAGCACACCGCGACCCAACGCAATCGATCCGGAAGAGACCAGGATTACATCTGTCCCCTGCCCCTTAAGCCAGGCCACGTCCTGCGCCAACGAATTCAACCAGTCAGACCGAAGCAACCCGGTATCGCGATCCACCAACAAAGCAGATCCGATTTTTACAACAAGACGGCGGGCTGAGGTCAGGGTTGCCAAGGCTGCGCCTCCTCAGCGGGTTTCCGGCGCACGCGATTGTCGTCAATCTGTGCCCTCAACGCACGCAGAACCTCGGTCACGCCTAGATGCGCGACGCCCGACATGGTCATGACAGGGCCACCCACGGCCTCTTCCAGTTCGGCTTTGACCAGTTCACGCTCTTCGTCGTCCAGAGCATCGACCTTGTTCAATACGGTGATCCGGGGTTTTTCAGCCAGCTCACCGCCATATGCTTCGAGCTCGTGAATAATAGTCCGGTAATCGTCAGCGACTGTTTCAGAGGTGCCATCAACCAGATGCAACAGCACAGCGCAGCGTTCGACATGGCCAAGGAACCGGTCCCCGATGCCGCGCCCTTCATGTGCGCCTTCGATCAGGCCGGGAATGTCGGCAACCACGAATTCAACGTTGTCGACCCCAACAACACCCAGATTGGGGTGCAGCGTGGTGAAGGGATAATCCGCAATCTTCGGGCGCGCATTCGATGTGGCTGCCAGAAAGGTCGACTTGCCCGCATTGGGCATACCCAGCAACCCCACATCCGCGATCAGCTTGAGCCGCAGCCAGATGGTTCTGTCGATACCGGCCTGTCCCGGATTAGCCCGGCGTGGTGCCTGATTGGTAGCGGACTTGAAATGCAGGTTTCCGAAACCGCCATTGCCGCCCTTGGCCAGCAGAACTCGTTGCCCAACTTTGGTCAGATCACAGATTACGGTTTCTTCGTCTTCATCCAGAATTTCGGTACCAACGGGCACGCGCAGAAGGATATCGTCTCCGTCCTTACCGGTACGCTGCTGGCCCCGGCCTGGCTGGCCATTCTTAGCAAAGAAATGCTGCTGATACCGAAAGTCGATCAGGGTGTTCAACCCGTCCACAACTTCAGCCCACACAGACCCGCCTTTGCCGCCGTCCCCGCCATCAGGTCCGCCGTATTCGATGTATTTTTCGCGTCGGAAGCTGACGCAGCCGCTACCGCCGGCCCCGGACCGGATGTAGACCTTTGCAAGATCGAGAAATTTCATGGTCTGTCCCCTACTGCAAAGGCCCCATCGGCCACAAGTCAGAGTTTTTTACTGTATGTCCAGGTGGGCACATTCGCATCACGCGCCACCGAATAGCTTTCCGCATCGCCCAGATACTGGAATCCGCAATGGGTCAGCACCCGAGCCGAGGCGGGATTGTCCTGAAAAACACTGGCAAACATGGTCGCGTTCTGCAGAGGGTTGGCATTGACCAATGCTTCAACGGCCAAAGATGCAATGCCCGTGTTCCAATAAATAGGCGCAACCCAATATCCAACCTCGGACTGGTTCCGATCCAGTCGTTTCAGTGTGATCAGACCGATCAGTTCCGGGCCACCGTCTTTTATTGCATCCATAACCCAAACATCTTCGTCCCGGTCTTCTGCCATCGAACGCGTCACAAAAGCCTCGGTCGAGCCGGGCGCCAGCGGGTGCGCGATGCTTGTGGTCATGCGTGCCACGCGCTCGTCCCCCGCGTAGTGCTCGATCAGTCCCATGTCCGAACGGCGCAGCGGGCGCAGATCGAACCGCTCGGTTTCTATGACCGGCTGATTTATTATTGCTTCAAGCTTCATTGGTGTGTTCCTCCTCCGAACAACACAAAAAGGACGGACGCAACCGTAAGCCCGGCCAACGTCCACATTAGATATTTTTCCGCAGGGCGACCTTCAACCGCATGAGCAATTCTATCGCCTGCGAAGGTCCAGATCGGGTGCAAGACGACCTGGCAGATAAACAAACAAAGAGCGATCGTGAACGTTGCGTCCAAACTGGACGTGCCAGCCGCGACGAAACCAGTAAACCCAGCAATGATCATGGCCCAGGCCTTGGGGTTCAGCGGATGCACGATCAGTCCGGCCCAAAAACCCGGCACCGAACCACTTGCTCCATTTCGCGACAAGCGAAGATTGGCGATCTTCCAGGCCAACCAGCACACATAACCAGCAGAGGCGTATTTCAGCGCGGAAAACACAAAGGGCGCTTGTTCCGCAATTTGCATGAGACCAAAACCCACCGGCCAGATAATCAACTGCTTGCCTAGCACGACACCTGCAACAAACGGCAGGGCCGCCCGGAAACCATAGCGCGCACCTGTTCCCAGCAGAACCATATTGGCCGGTCCCGGCGTGCCCACCTGTGAGGCGGCGAAGATTAGAAAACTGGTGGTTGCGACGGGCATCGGTTTTTTGGGATCACAACTGCGTTAAAACGAAAAAGGGACCGGCATTTTCTGCCGGTCCCCCATGAATTTTTTATTAACCTTCTGGGTCTCGGCTTACTCTGCGGCCTCCGCCACTGGCAGGACCGAAATGAAGGTGCGGTTTTTGAGTCCCTTATGGAACTTCACGGCGCCATCGGTGGTTGCAAAGATGGTGTGATCTTTGCCCATGCCTACGCCTTCGCCCGGCCAGAACTTAGTGCCGCGCTGACGTACGATGATGTTGCCTGCGATGGCTGCCTGGCCACCATACAGTTTCACGCCAAGGCGGCGACCAGCTGAGTCGCGACCGTTACGGGAGGAACCGCCAGCTTTTTTATGTGCCATTCTCTCTCTCCTTAGCCTTGAGCCAGCTCTTTGGCTTGCTCAACCCATTCGGGTTTCACTTTGATGGTGTCGATAGCAGCAATCTGCTCGTCCGACAAGGCGGCCAGAGCGGCAAAGCTCTCGATACCGGCCTCAACCAGCTTTTTGGCGGCGGCAGGACCGACACCGTTCAGCTTGGTCAGATCGTCAGCGGCAGCAGCAGCGGCGGGTGCCTCTGCTTTGACTTCTGCTTTCTTGGCAGGCTTTGCAGCAGGTGCCGCTTCGCCAGCCGGAGCAGACCCGGTTGCAGCTTTGATGCCCGACTTGTCAGCGCCCGACGACAGGATGTCGGTGATCTTGACCAGTGTCAGTTTCTGACGGTGGCCAACGGTACGCTTCGAGCTGTGCTTACGACGGCGCTTGACGAATTTGATGACCTTGTCACCTTTGATCTGTTCGATCACTTCGGCCTGTACGCCCGCGCCTTCAACGAAAGGTGCACCAACAACCGGAGCGTCGCCGCCCAGCATCAGAACATCGTTGAATTGAACTTTTTCACCTGCGTCGGCAGCCAGTTTTTCAACGCGGAGCACATCGCCCGCCTGAACCTTGTACTGCTTGCCGCCAGTCTTGAGGACCGCAAACATGCGTCTTTCCTTTTCATACCCGCGTTCTGTGGTCCCCTTTTCGGGTGTTGCTGGCTTAAGCCACCTCGAACAGCGCGCCCTTCTCAGGCTGTGTGACTGACCCTTTCGACATATCTTAAGGGTCAAATAATAACGATACCCGGCGCGGATGACCGGCCGGGATGCGCGCTTATCCATAGAATAGGCGGGAAAGTCAACACCAAAGCAGCATCACAACTCAGAGGCCCTGAGAGTGCGCGCAACCGCTTGCCCCAATTGGTAAGAAATATCGTTGAACATGCGGTCAAAGCCCTCAAAAAGCGCGTCGTTCAGAGCTTGCCCAGTTTCCGTTCTTGAAAAGGCGATGTTCTCACGCATCTGCGCCTCGTCCAACGGACGATAGGCCAGCAACAAAAACGCATAAAGCCAGGCTTCGGTGTCTTCGGTCCGGCTGTCCTTTTGCGACAAAAGCTCGGCCAACAGGCCCTGCGTGTCGGCGCTTGAATCAACATCAAGCCCGCGAAAAAAGTTGTAGTCCGATGTCAAAGAGCCCTGAACGTTCTTTTCAATCAGTTCGTTCACTTCGATATATTCCTCAACCAAAGCAAACCTAGCTGTTGCGCGCTCGGTTGCTGCAAACGCATCACGGGCCATTTCTTCGATCGTGGGATCCGACATGGCCTGGCGGGCCGAGTTTTCAAGCGTCACTATGGTCCGACCAAGGTCGCTTTCAAAAAACACAATGGCCTGATCAAGTTGCGTGTCCGACATGCCGGTCTCAAACGCTTCGGTCAAATGGTCCTGCATCCAGATCGGGTCATAGATGTCTTGCACTTGGGCCTCAAAGAACGCACCCCCCGCATTGTTCAAAAGCGTTTCATCGAGATTTTTTCGGTGCTCCTGTCCTTCAAGCACCAAAATCTCCATCACCTCAGCCAAATGCATTGCCTGCGCCAACCGATCGATCTTTTCGTTAGCCGATGCAGGCAATCCTAAAACGGCAAGGGCCAAAGCAAGCAAAAGACGCCGCATCAAATATCCTGAGCGGGATGCAGATCAGCCATCCGCGCGGCAAGAACCTCGAAGCGCCGGGCCATGATCTCGAATTGAATGACATTCAAAAGCTCATAGACTTCCTGCATCAACGGCTGTTCCAGCGCTTCGACATATGCGTTGACATCCTCGTCCGAAAAGTCCTGGTACGTATAAGCCGCGCCTGCAAGGCTGGAGAGTTGCAGAGACTGGCGCATCGCAGGTTCATTTCTTTTCAAAAGCTCCCGCAAGCCTTCCGCATCCGTCTGCAATTCGATCACGCCCGATGCGCTGGCGGCCAGAAGGAAGCGCAGCTGTATTTCCTGCCACGCCCGAAGCGCTGTGCCGGTCGAATCAATCGCCGCATTCATACGCTTGAAGCTTTCGACCCTCTGAGACCCGTCCTTGATCAAATCCGAAATGATCTGCTGGCCTTCCAATTGCTTGGCCTCGTCGTCTTCATTCATGTGCGAGTCGTTTTCGACCGCAACCAGACGCTGCCCCAGATCGGACGCATAGAATTCAACCGCATGTGCCAAGGCCTTATCGGTTAGCGTTTCCTCAAGAATGGAAACAGCTGTCTCATGCATGGCATCGACATCGAATACTTCATCTGTCAGGCGTGCCCAATCCGAGCCGAACCCGTCCGGGTCAATGCCAAGCATCTCAGGCGCAGAACGAGAGCTGAGCGTGATGCTTTCCAGCGCCACATCAAATCCGGTTGTGGTCAGAAACGCCTCGATCCGGTCCCGGTTGGCCGCAAACAGGGGCGCGACCGCCAAAACAAGCGTCAAGGCTGCCAAGAAAAGCAGAGATGTTACGCGATGTGCAAGCTGTGTCATGGCAATTAGAGTAGGCGTTTTCCGCCCGCAGGCAACGGAAAAACCCGGCTTTGACAATTTCTGGAATTTTCTGCTTGCACCCCTGCCCGTTCCTTACTAAATCCCCCCCTCACAGACCCCCGCGGAGAGGTGCCGGAGTGGTCGAACGGGGCGGTCTCGAAAACCGTTGTGGGTGCAAGCCCACCCAGGGTTCGAATCCCTGTCTCTCCGCCACTCCCCGGCTTGGCCTTGAATTCAAAAGTTGTGCAGAGAATTGCTCTGGCTTTTAGTGGGGCAAGCGGATGGCTGCGCAATTGCAATGCGCGATTTCCCAAAGCAGCGTGATGTTGCCGTATGCAATGCCTTGTATCAGCGTAGGCTGGCTCAAACCTCTATTCTGCTGAGAATTCAAAGGAATTCCCCTTTGTCATTGCGTTAGTCTTCAGGCATCCCGGCGACACAAATTCAAAGGAGATTCATATGTCGCGCACTCTTATTTTGGCCGTCATCATCGCTGTAATCGGCGTTGGCGGCTACTATTACCTCAACCAACCCGAACCTACTCCGGCAGAGCGTTTGCAAACAGCCGCAGAGGAAGCTGGCGATGCCTTGACCGACGCTGCCTCTGACGCTCAAGACGCTGTGTCAGAGGCCGTTAAAACCGCAACGGAACAAGCCTCTGAGGCGGCTGCATCAGTGGCCGATCAGGCAGCCGAAGCGGCATCGTCGGTCGCGGATCAGGCGTCAGAAGCTGCGCAACAGGCGGGCGATCAGGTCGCCGCGCTGACCGATCAAGGGCAGGAGTTGCTGAATTCCTGGATTCAGGAAGGCAAGCTAAACCCAGCCAATTTCGACTATGACGGGATCATGGCTTCGCTGGAAGAAAGCACTCTGGCGGCCGACCTGAAAAAGCAGGCGATCCAGATCGTAAACGATATCAAAGCGTCGCCTGAGACCATCGCTCAGAAAATCCAGGAACTGACCAACCTGTTGACACAACAATAAAATACTTGGGGTCGACCTTGTGGTTTGGCCCCACCCTATGGGCGCATCTTAGGTGCCCCCACGTTATTTCGGCATTGAATTGACGCCCCGAGCGGCTTTTGATTGGCTCATTCCAAAGCTCGGCACGCGCCACGCCTGTTAAGGGTACGTGTTTAATACGGCGATTTCGACTTCAGATTTGTTGAGGATGACCAAATGACAGAACTGCCACAGACCATGTTTGCCACTCTATTAAAACATGAAGGATATTCTGGCACATCCAGCGGGCCAGCCATATCTGACGCAGCCGAATGGTTGGAACCCGCAGAGATACCCGTGCCACAGCCTGGCCCTGGTCAGGTTCTGATCAGATTGAGAACCGCATCGGTCAACCCGTCCGACTTGCATTTCATCAAGGGCGAGTACGGCCAACCTCGCGTAAAGGGATCCCCTGCAGGTTTCGAAGGATGCGGTGATGTTGTGGCCACCGGAAACGGTGCCGAAGCCCTGCAAGGTCAGCGGGTTGCCTTTGTTGCTGCCGGATCGGGGGCCTGGGCGGAATATGTTGTCACGCAGATGCAAATGTGCATTCCGTTAAGGCCGGATATCTCGGACGATGACGGGGCCGCGCAGATCGTCAATCCGCTGACCGCGATGGCGATGGTAGACATGGCCAAGGCCGACGGCGACGCGTTTGTCGTGTCTGCCGCAACCAGCCAGCTTGGAAAACTGATGTGCAGCCTTGGGCGTGATCTTGGGCTGAAACCCATTGCGCTCGTGCGGCGCGCGGAGACCGTTGAGACGTTGAAAAGCCTCGGCGCTGCCGAAGTCCTGGTGACGACAGATTCAGATGTTGTTGAGCAATTTGCCGGACTGAGCACGTCCATGAAGCCACGCGTTTTCCTTGACGCCGTGACTGACCAACTGTCGGAACAATTATTCTGCGCCATGCCAAACCGAGCGCGTTGGATCACCTATGGCAAGCTTTCGACCGAAGCGCCGACGCTCACCCAAACCGGCCAGTTGATCTTTATGGGCAAGCGGATCGAAGGTTTTTGGCTGACGCAATGGATGATGTCGACGCCACCGGCCGATCAGATGCGGGTGGTGGCCGAGGTTCAGGCGCGTTTTGCAGACGGGCGCTGGAAAACAGATGTTTCTGAACACCTTACACTCAGAGATCTGGTGCCAAATTTAGCCAATGCGCTGAAAAAGAGTGACGGAAAGGTGATAATCACGCCATAGTAGAAGAACCCCACGCACCCCGAAGACTTGCGTGAGGCTGACGGCACCTGTTGCTCGTTGGAGGGAGGACAGTTTGGATAACGCACAGCTGCTGATCAGCGGACTGGCGAATGGCTGCGTCTATGGCCTGATCGCACTTGGCTTTGTTCTGATCTACAAGGCGACCGAAGCGGTGAATTTCGCGCAGGGTGATTTCATGATGCTGGGGGCCTTTGTGACTATCGGCCTGACGAATACTGAATATATGGGCCTGCCCTTCTGGCTCGCCCTGCCGATCTCACTGGGGATTATGGGTGCCTTAGGCTATCTGCTGGATCGGCTGATTATCCGTCGATTGTTCGGTGAAAGCCAGACCGCAGTCGTCATCCTGACCATCGCTTTGGGGTTCGTGATCCGCTTTGTTGCGGGGTTGATCTGGGGGCACGAGCCGCAAACGCTGCAAAACCCGCTTGCCGGTAAAGAGGTCCGCTTTGGCGGTCTGGTTCTGGGGATGGAAGATGTGGCGGTGATTGTTGTTACGATCCTTCTGACCGGGGCGCTTTATGTCTTCTTCAGCCGCACAAAACTAGGCCTTGCAATGCAGGGCGCGTCGCAAAACCAATTGGCGGCCTATTACATGGGCATTCCGGTCAAACGCGTTCAGGGCTTTATCTGGGCACTGGCCGGGATCGTTGCCGGGATCGCCGGTATCCTGTTTGCCGCCAAGGGAGCGGTGGACCCGACCACCGGTTTGCTGGGCATCAAGGCCTTTGCAGCAGCGGTCATTGGCGGCTTTGGCAGTCTGCCGGGCGCATTGGCCGGAGGGCTGATCGTCGGTGTGATTGAACCCTTTGCCAGCCGCTATATTGCCGCGGGTTACAGCCAGGTCGCGCCCTATGCTCTGCTGCTGGCCGTGCTGATTTTCCGGCCCAACGGGCTGTTCAGTCAGGTTCGGGTTAAAAAGGTCTGACTCATGCGGATCGTGTTTAAAACCAACTACATGCAGGATATCCGGCCTTGGAAAGACCGGTATCAACTGTGTCTTTATCTGATCCTTCTGGCCGTCGTTGCAGCGGCCCCATGGTGGCTGGACGCATTCTATCTGGGTGAACTGACAAATGTTTTAATCTGGACCATTGCTGGGCTGGGCCTGATGATCCTGACCGGCCATACCGGGCAAGTCAGTCTGGGACATGCCGCTTTTCTGGCTTTTGGCTGCTATGCCAACGTTGCACTGATCGAAGCAGGGGTTCCCTTTCTGGTCGCTTTCCCACTGGCAGGAATACTGACTGGCATCGCGGGCGTGACAGTTGCCATCCCTGCCTTGCGCCTTCACGGTATCTACCTGGCCATCTTCACCATGGCCCTTTCGATCCTGATGGATGACATCATCGTTCTGTCTGAACCCATCACTGGAGGCGTCGCAGGCAAGTATGTCGGCGGGGTCGAGATCTTTGGCCATTTGGTAGATCGCTGGGGTACGCCGGATCTGTTCTTTTGGCTGGTTCTAACCGTAACGGTTCTAGTCACCTTGGGCTATATCAACCTGCTGCGAGCACCGCTGGGGCGCAGTTTTATCGCTGTGCGTGACTCAGAGGTTTCGGCTCAGGCGATGGGCATCGACATTGCGCGCACCAAAATGATCTCATTTGCCTTGTCCTGTACTGTGACGGGCTGGGCCGGGGCTTTGATGGGGCTTTTTGCCGGTGCCTTCAACAATGAAACCTTCAGTGTTCTGATCTCGATCCAGTTGCTGATGATGATCGTGATTGGCGGACTGGGGTCGATCCACGGGGCATTTCTGGGTGCGATCGTGATCGGGTTCCTGCCGCAATTCCTTTCGATCTCTAAAGAATATGTCGGAGCCTTGTTCGGAGGAAACACAGTCGCCATTCCAGGCCTGGAATTCGGAATCTTTGGCATGATCCTGATTGCCTTCATCCTGTTCGAACCCATGGGCCTTTATGGTCGCTGGCTAAAGATCCGCACTTGGTTCGAGTTGTTCCCCTTCTACCGCAAGGACATGTTCAAACGGCAAAAATCTTATCTAAAGACAGAGCGTCTAAGATGAGCCTGCTGGAGTTTGAAAACGTAACCCTGAAGTTCGGCGGCCTCACTGCGGTCGATAACCTATCGTTCGAAGTGCTGGAGGGCGAGGTTTTTGCCATCGTCGGCCCCAACGGTGCTGGCAAATCGACTGTATTCAACCTGATCTCGCGGTTCTACGAGCCCTACGCCGGGTCGATCCGGTTCGACAGCCATGATCTGCTACGTGTCAAACCCTCGGGCGTTGCAACCTTTGGCGTGGCACGGACGTTCCAGAACATCGAACTGTTCGAGCACGCAACCGTTCTGCAAAACCTTCTGGTTGGGCGGCATAGGCATCGACAAACAAATCTGCTTTCCGAGCTTTTGTTCCTTCCGTCCGCCCGACGGCAGGAAATCGAAAACCGCGAGAAGGTCGAAGAGATCATCGATTTCCTCGATCTTCAGGCCTATCGCGACAAGATGATCGCAGGGCTGCCCTATGGCGTGCGAAAAGTGGTTGAGGTCGCGCGCGCACTGGCAACTGATCCCAAACTGCTGTTGCTGGACGAACCCGCCTCAGGCCTGTCGGTCGAAGAAACCAGTGACATGCGGTGGTGGATCGATGACATCCGGCGTCAGATGGGCATCACCGTGCTGATGGTGGAACATGACATGGGCCTGGTCTCGGGCGTGTCAGATCGGGTTTTGGCCATGGCAGACGGCGCTGAACTGGCATTGGGCTCTCCGGCGCAGGTGCAGGCCCACCCGGCTGTTATCGAAGCGTATCTGGGAAAAGCTTCATGACCGAGCCGATCCTGAAAATACGCAATGTCGAAAGCTTTTATGGCCCCATCATGGCCATTCGCGGGGTTTCATTGGATGTGCACAAGGGGCAGATCGTGTCGATCCTCGGGGCCAATGGCGCGGGAAAGACGACGCTGATGAAAACCGTGTCGGGCGTGATGGACCCGGAAAAGGGACAAATCACCTTTGATGGTCAAGACATTCAGGGGGCCGAACCACATAAGGTCGTGCAACGCGGGATCGTGCATATCCCCGAAGGGCGCGAGGTCTTTCCCCTTCTGACTGTTGATGAAAACCTCAGCCTTGGTGCCTATTCCCGCAAGGACAAAGACCAGATCGAGCAGGATCGTGAACTGGTCTTTAGCTATTTCCCCGTCCTCAAAGATCGACGCGGGCAAGAGGCTGGCACACTGTCAGGCGGTCAGCAGCAAATGTTGGCGATCGGACGTGGGCTGATGGCCCGTCCTCGCATCATGTTGCTGGATGAGCCATCACTGGGCCTGTCGCCGATGCTGGTGCAAGAGATTTTTGAGATCCTCAGGCGCCTCAACCAAGAACAGAAGATGACCATGATGCTGGTCGAACAGAACGCTCATGCGGCACTGGATCTGGCCCATCATGGCTATGTGATGGAGGTTGGACGCATCGTCATGGACGGTAGCGCCGAGGCTTTGTTGAAATCCGAGGACATTCAGAACTTCTATCTTGGTGTGCGTGAAGACGGCGCGCGGGAAAACCGGCGCTGGAAACGGAAAAAGACGTGGAGGTAAGACGGATGGATGCCAGCCCCCTGCCCCCGCAGACCACAATCAACGGCGTGCGCTTTAACGCAACAACAGGTCAAAGGCCGCTGCGGGTGGACGGCTGCATCACCATAAGCGAGCTGTTTCAACACCGCTGCGCCGAGCTGGGCGAACGCACCGCGCATCGGGAAAAAGATCTAGGCATTTGGAGATCCTATTCATGGGCCGATTACTGGCAACACGCCAAATGGATTGGTTTGGCGCTACGGAAACTGGGGCTGGAACGGGGCGATGTGGTCTCGATCCTATCCGAGGATCGCAAGGAATGGGCGTGGTTCGACATGGGTATTCAGGGCGTCGGGGGGATAGCCTCGGGCGTTTACACCACCGATTCCGCCAGTCAGTTGCAATACCTGATCAATGACAGTGGCAGCAAATTCCTGATTGTCGAAGATGAAGAACATCTGGACAAGTTCCTGGAAATCGAATCCGAAGTTCCGGACCTGATCAAGGTGATCATTCTGGAAGACGAAGGTCTGCACGACCTCAAGCACCCACGCTGCATGATGATCGACGACCTTTACGCGCTTGGCCGAGAGGCAGAAACAGCCGATCACGGGCGGTTCGAGGCCGAAATCGCGCTGGCGAAACCGCAGGATACGGCGCTGCTTGTCTATACCTCTGGCACCACAGGACAGCCCAAGGGCGCGATGCTGAGCCACGAGAATATCCTTGCTGCCATTGAATCCGGCGCGCGGGCCTTACCGGTTCTTGCCAGTGATGAGCAGCTTTGCTTCCTGCCGCTGTGTCATATTCTGGAACGGGACGTGTCGGTCTATTTCCCGCTTGCGGCCCGCTGCACTGTGAATTTCGCGGAAAGCCCGGAAACCGTATTTGCGAACCTGCAGGAGGTCTCGCCCTCGACCTTCACGGCTGTGCCGCGCGTGTGGGAAAAGATTTATGCGCATGTGCAAATTCTGACGCAGGAGGCCACACCGTTGGGGCGCGCGGCCTTTGGGATAGCATTGAAAGCAGGCGCTCGCCGCGCCGAATACAGGGCGGCAGGGAAACACGTTCCGATCGGTATCGCGGTGCAGTTCTGGATATGGGATCAACTGGTTCTGAAGAACCTGCGCCGTATGCTGGGCATGGACCAACTGCGTCGTGGCGGCACCGGAGCTGCGCCGATTTCGACTGACTTGCTGAAATGGTACTGGGCCATCGGAGTACCTTTGGTCGAAGGTTTTGGGATGACTGAAACCGCCGGGTTGGCCACGCTCAACACCGTTGAAAGCAACAGGATCGGGACCATCGGCCAAGCCGTCGAAGGCTGCGACATCCGTATCTCAGAAGACGGTGAAATCCAGCTGAAAGGCATGAACATTTTTCAGGGATATTGGCGCAACAATGCCAAGACGGCTGAGACATTTACCGCTGACGGCTGGCTGCGCACGGGGGATATGGGGCATGTCGACAAGAACGGTTACGTCACCATAACGGGCCGCCTTAAAGACATTATCATCACCGCGGGTGGTAAGAACATTACCCCAGCCGAGATCGAAAGCCGGTTGAAGTTCAGTCATTATATTTCTGACGCGATCCTGATTGGTGACAGGCGCAAATACCTTACGGCTCTGATCATGATTGATCAGGAGAATGTCGAGAAATTTGCACAAGACCGCAAAATTCCTTTTTCGAATTTCGCCTCACTCTGTGCCGCGCCCGAAATCCGCGATCTGATCGGCGCCGAAGTTGCGGCTGTGAATACCCAATTTGCACGGGTCGAACAGATCAAGGATTTCCGGCTGATCGACGTGCTTTTAACAGCCGAAGACGATGAACTGACCGCTACGATGAAGCTGAAACGGGGTTTGGTGGAAAAGAAACACGGACATCTGATTGAAGACATGTACAGTTAGACAAGGGAATTTCGGGAGGAGAGAAATGAGAGAGTCATTCAAACTATTGGCTGTCGCCACGGCCTTGACCGCCTCGGCGACCATAGGTTTGGCGCAAACCCAAGGCGTAACCGACGATGAAATCGTGATCGGGTCGGTCAACGATCTGAGTGGTATCTTCGCAGCCGTGGGCGTTCCGGCCACCAAAGGCGCAAATGTTGTGTTTGACCGTGTCAATGCAGCCGGAGGCGTGCACGGGCGACAAATCCGCTTTGTCGTCGAAGACAATGGCTATCAGATGCCGCGTGCAATGCAGGGTTACAACAAACTGCTGAACCGGGACAAAGTGTTTGCGATGCTGCAATCACTGGGCACACCGATGAACATGGCCGGCTTCAAACTGCTGGATCCAAAGGGAATTCCGAACGTTGCCCCCCTGACGGCGGCGCGGCAGATGTTGCAAGAGCCTATGCGCAACAAGTTCACCTCATTCTCGACTTACTATGATCAAGCCCGCATTGGCGTGAAATACCTCGCAGGTGAATTTGGATCACAAACCGTTTGCACGATGTACCTGCCTACCGATTTCGGCGAAGAAATTCTTGAGGGCAGCCAGGCCGGGGCTGAAGAGGCCGGGATCACATTTGGATCCGAGACCACTCATAAACCAGATGAGACCGATTTCGTGGGTTCGCTCAGTAAACTCAAGGAAGAAGGTTGTGACATTGTCACGATGGCGCTGGGCGTTCGTCAGGCGATCACTGTGGTGGGTACTGCCAAGAAGATGGGCCTGACGGATATGAAATTCCTGGGCACCTCGGCCAGCTTCCTGACAGTCGTGGCGCAGGTTCCCGGAGGCGTGACCGACGGCTTCTATGCCGCCGCCTCGTGGCAGGATCTGTGGGCCCGCGCCGATGAGCCCGCCCCCGCCGCGTTCATCGAAGAGTACAAGGCCGCCACGGGTGAAGATCCGGTTGGGTTTGCAATGCTGGGCTATTCCGCCGCCGAGATGATGGTCAAAGCGCTGGAGGCCGCAGGTCCTGATCTGACCCATGACAGTTTCATCGAGGCCATGGAATCGCTGGACTATCAGGACGATCTGGTCGGCAACCACATCACCTATGGGCCGGATGATCATCAAGGCGCGGATACCGTGTTCGTCAATGTTGTTGAAAACGGCGCGTGGAAGCTCGTCTACGAAGAATAAGTCGCAGTAAATGCAACGAAAAAGGGCTCGCAGATGCGAGCCCTTTCTTTTGGATTGTCCCGGCGATTAACGCTTCGAGAACTGGAACGAACGGCGGGCTTTGCGCTTACCGAATTTCTTACGTTCCACAACGCGGCTGTCGCGGGTCAGGAAGCCTGCGGCTTTCAGAGCGCCACGCAGGTTCGGATCGTACAGTTGCAGCGCTTTCGAGATGCCGTGCTTGACCGCACCCGCCTGACCGGTCAGGCCCCCGCCTTTGACGGTTGCGACAACGTCGAATTCACCTTCAACACCAGCAACCTGGAACGGCTGGCGCAGGATCAGCTGCAGAACCGGACGCGCAAAATACTTGTCCTGGTCTTTGCCGTTTACGGTGACCTTGCCGGAACCCGGCTTGATCCAAACGCGCGCAACAGCGTCTTTACGCTTACCGGTGGCGTAGGAGCGGCCCAGCTCGTCACGTACGGGTTCACGCACGATGACTTCTTCGGCCACGGTTTCAACGCCTGCGACGGCGCTCAGCTCTTCGAGAGTATTGATCTGATCAGCCATCGGTCATTAGCTCCGGGTGTTTTTCTTGTTCATGGACTTAACGTCCAGAACTTCAGGGGCCTGGGCTTCGTGCGGGTGCTCGGCACCAGCATAAACGCGCAGGTTGGTCATCTGCTTGCGCGCCAGACGGTTGCCCGGCAGCATGCGCTTGACCGCTTGGGTCACGACGCGCTCGGGGTGTGCACCCTCAAGGATCTGCTGTTTGGTGCGCGACTTGATGCCGCCCGGGTGGCCAGTGTGCCAGTAGAAGTTTTCTTCGCGCTTCTTGCCGGTCATCTGGATTTTGTCAGCGTTGATCACGATGACATTGTCGCCCATGTCCATGTTCGGGGTGAACGACGCTTTGTGCTTGCCACGCAGGCGCATGGCGACGATCGAGGCAAGACGGCCCAGAACAACGCCCTCGGCGTCGATCAGGATCCACTTCTTGTCGATGTCTGCAGGTGTTGCAGAAAAGGTTTTCATGGCAGGATAGTCCTGTTTGATGTGAAAGACCGCCCCAAGACAGAGCGGCCCGAATTCGATGGTGGGGTTCTATGGGGTGGCCGTGCGCACGTCAAGCGCAGTAAATCAGTTTTTCACAAGTAAAAACAATGTCTTGCAAAATAGGTATTATTTTACCCCAATCTAAACGCTGATTTGCTCGGGTGGATTGTCCAGTAACGCACGCAGCCGAAGCATTGCGTCCTCGAACCGTTGCAACGAGACATGCCCGTTCATTGCAATGCGAACCGCATTTGGTGCACGGCCATCGCGCAAAGCGAATTCGTCCGCCGAACGCAATTGTATTCCTTCACGCTCTGCCGCCCGGCTGAAGGCCGCTGCCCGCCACCCAGATGGCAGGTTTAGCCAGACAAACGGTACGTCTGGTGCCCACGTGAGGTCAAAACCACCCAACGCGTTCACCGTAACGCGTACATATTCGCCCATTCGGGTTCTGACATCTTTGGCGATCTGCCGCGTACGGGGATCAGACAAAAGCAATCGGGTGAGCTCTGCCAACGGCTGCGCCAGCCCAAAATACCCGTACTCTGCCGAGCGTCTCAGATCCACACTTCGCTCTTTCGGGGCAATGGCAAACCCGACGCGCAGTGATGGCGTCAGCACTTTTGAGATCGACGATACATGCCAGCCCCGCTCGGGCGCCAAGGCACGATAGCTGGGCTCTTTAGCCTCACCCATTCGGTAACAATCATCTTCAACGATCTGCAAATCGAATTTTCGCGCGACTTCAACTACCTCTTTGCGACGCTCGAGCGGAGTGTGCAGCGCGGTCGGGTTCTGCACCTCGGGTGAAACGCAAATCGCCTGCGCGGGTGTCTGCCGCAAAACATGTTCCATCGCGGTGGGGTCGATACCCCATTTATCCATCCGAATGCCAACCACCTCAGCCCGCATCAATTCACCCGCACGTCGAAAGCCGGCGTAAGACAGGTCTTCGACCAAAACGACCGGCTTGGGACCTTGAAGGATGCTTTGAAACACAAGACACAATCCGTTCTGCCCCCCATGAGTCAGTACAATGTCGTCATCCGTCAGCGGACCCAGCGGTAAATCCGACAGCCACTCGACCACCGCCTGGCGCATTGGCTTATAGGCATCGCGGGTTGGATAGTTCATAAATAATGCGGGATCGGACTGCGCAACTTTCTGCAAACACTCCCGTATCAACGACACCTGCCCCATATCCGCCAATCTTGGACTGAACAGGCTGACGTGATTGGCATTCTGTGCTTCGGCCAAATGCAACTGACGTGACCAGACATCATCCAGAATCGGGGATTTCGGAGGGGCTACAAATGTACCACGTCCGACCTCTGCTTGTAACAAGCCTTCATCCGTCAAAATCGTATAGGCCCGTGCAACAGTACCCGGTGTGATCTGCAATCGATACGCCAGTTCGCGCACCGGCGGCAGCTTAGATCCGATGTCTAACGCTTTGCTCTCAATTGCTTTTCGTATTGTGTCAGCAACCAAAGTATACTTTGGCCCCTTGGCTTTCGGCAACTCTTCCGGCCAAATTGTATCCATTACAATTCTTCCTTTGATTTTGACACAATATTGAATGTATCAACATCTTGTACCGAATATCACTGCTTTGTGTCAATACAATTTGAAAGGAACTCTGAGATGACACGCACAATGCACAACCCCGCCCTTATACTGCTGAACGCCAGCCCTCGGCTGCCGCTGATCGCTGTGCTGGCCGTGCGGTTTGCGGCTGCGGTCACTCAATGGGAACGCCGCCGTCGCAGTCGCGTCAATCTGGGCAATCTGGATGATCGGCTGTTGAAAGATGTTGGCCTGACCCGCACGCAGGCGGACCGTGAAGTAAAACGGTACTTCTGGCAGATCTGAATCATCCCCAGTCCCAATTATTGGGACCTCTTCCTGGGCCGGGGCCAGTCCCCGGCCTTTTTTAGCCGAACCGCGCCGCGGCCGAGCCTGCCGGTGGAATGGAATACGTCATGCTGGCCCGCGCAACCGGCTCGTCCATGCCTTCGGAATAGATCAAAACATCGCCGACGGCCAATGTTCGACCTAACTTAAGCAATCGGCAAGTCGCAATCAGATCGGCGCCACCTGCGGGTTTGCGAAGAAAATCCAGCGAACTGCTGGTCGTCACCGCCAGGGATTGCCGCCCTTTTCGCGCCAAAACCATAGCGTACACACTGACATCCGCCAGACCAAACATGGACGGGCCAGACACTGTGCCCCCGGGGCGCAGGTGCCGGTCCTGGACCACAAGGCGCATGGTAATGTTTTCTTCGGCCAGTTCTTCGACAACAAAATCCTCATGAACCTGAGGAAACACCTCTTTTAGGTATTGCGACAGTTCATCCCTGTTCATTGCCAAAGCCATACTTTCCCTCCTGCTCTTCCCGACCTAGAGTTGGCCCAACTTGGGATCGGAGGGCAAGATGGCAATTCTGGAACGTAACGACACTGGCGCGGTGGCACGGCTTACAATGAACGCGCCCGAGCGGTTGAACGCGCTGAGCGAAGAGATGCTGGCTGCGCTTCAGGATGAACTTGACGCTTTGCGCGATGACAGGTCCATCCGCGCAGTGATCTTATCAGGCGCTGGAAAGGCTTTTTGTGCCGGGCACGATCTGAAGCAAATGACAGCCGGACGTCAGTCCGAAGATGGGGGCAAAGCCTATTTCCAGGATTTGTTTGCGCGCTGCGCCCGGATGATGATGTCAATCCAGTCGCTTCCTCAACCCGTTATCGCTCAGGTCCATGGCATTGCCACCGCCGCCGGGTGTCAGCTGGTTGCGACCTGCGACATGGCTGTTGCAGCCGAGGGTACGCGCTTTGGCGTGAACGGGGTCAATATCGGGTTGTTCTGCTCGACACCAATGGTGGCGCTCAGCCGCAATATTCCTAGAAAGCAAGCTTTTGAGATGCTGACGACAGGCGCGTTCATTTCAGCCGAAAGGGCCGCAGAACTTGGGCTGATCAACCGCGTCGTTTCGGAATCGCAGCTGGACCATGAAGCCAATGCATTGGCTGAGCTTGTAGCCTCAAAGCTTGGCGTTGCCGTGAAAATCGGAAAAGAGGCGTTTTATCAACAACTTCAGATGCCCCTGGATCAGGCCTACACCTATACCGGAGAGGTAATGGCGCAGAATATGTTGCACCGGGACACAGAAGAAGGCATTTCCGCCTTTATTGAAAAGCGCCCCCCCAATTGGACCCAATGAGGCAATTGTTTTGCACATTTTTTGCCACTGTTTTGATTTTTGCACTTTTCAAAACGGCGACTCTGTGGCAAAGCTGGGTCGAGGCTGAGGCCTCAGGACACTTTTGGGTCGCCGTGGGCGGAAGGTCCCTCCAGCTGGTCTCTCTCACCAGCGCTGACATTCCCGCACCGGCGACCCCAAGACCCCCCTTTAAAATTAGCGAAACTGGCGCTGGCTGAGTTGCGCCCGATTGTGGTCTGTCCTATGTGGCAGCGCATGACACAAGTTTTGCACATTGTAGGCGGCGGCATGGCCGGATCCGAGGCGGCGTGGCAAGCGGCGGAAATGGGCGTTGACGTGGTGATTCACGAAATGCGCCCAACCGTTGGTACCTTTGCCCATCAAACCGGCAATCTGGCTGAAATGGTCTGCTCGAACTCGTTCCGGTCAGATGATGACGAACAGAATGCTGTGGGCCTGCTGCATTGGGAAATGCGGGCTGCCAACGGGCTGATCATGACAACGGCCGACGCCCATCGCCTGCCCGCAGGAGGGGCGCTTGCGGTGGATCGTGACCCTTTTGCCGAAAGCGTCACCGCAAAACTCCGCGCCCACCCACGCGTTTCGGTCACGGATGAAGAAGTGACCACCCTACCCGATGACGGCCAATGGATTTTTGCAACAGGGCCCTTGACCTCGCCAGCACTGGGCGAAGCGATCCGCTCGGAAACTGGTGCCGAGGCGCTGGCCTTCTTTGATGCCATTGCGCCCATCGTTTATGCCGAGAGCATCGACATGTCGAAGGCCTGGATGCAGTCGCGGTACGACAAAGGCGAAACAGAAGAAGAGCGCACAGCCTATCTGAACTGCCCGATGGACCGTGATCAGTACGAGGCGTTCATCGACGCACTTCTGGCTGCTGACAAGACCGAGTTCCACGAGGGCGAAACAGCCGGTTACTTTGACGGCTGCCTGCCCATCGAGGTCATGGCAGAACGCGGGCGCGAAACCTTGCGCCATGGTCCTATGAAACCGGTCGGCCTGACCAATTCACATGCACCGGACGTCAAACCTCATGCCGTGGTGCAGCTGCGCCGCGACAATGCACTGGGCACGTTGTTCAACATCGTGGGTTTCCAAACCAAGATGAAATACGGTGCCCAGACCGAGGTGTTCCGAATGATCCCCGGCCTGGAAAGCGCCAGCTTTGCTCGCTTGGGCGGCATTCACCGCAACACATTCATCAACTCACCCACGTTGCTTGACGCGCAGATGCGACTGAAATCCAAGCCGAATATCCGGTTCGCCGGGCAGATCACGGGCGTCGAGGGCTATGTCGAAAGCGCCGCAATGGGTTTGCTGGCAGGGCGTCTGGCAGCTGCAGAGATACTTGGGCGTGATCTGCCGGACGTGCCGCAGGACAGCGCAATGGGCGCTTTGATTCATCACATTACCGGCGGGGCCGAGGCCAAGACCTTTCAGCCGATGAATGTGAATTTTGGTCTATTCCGTCCGGTGGATGGTCTGAAAGGTGGGCGGCGAGGCCGGAAGGACCGGTACAAAGCCTATACAGACCGCGCCAAGTTGGAATGGAGCACCTGGTTGGAGCATTGCTGACTGGACGCACAATACGGTCTCGGCCTAGCATGCAGGTATGACCGACAAGTTCCTAGACAGCACCTACAACCTCGACACACCACAAGAAACAGAATCGCACTACAAGAACTGGGCGGCGACCTATGATAAAGAGGTCGAAGATCATGGATATGTCACGCCAGGTCGCGTGGCGGCGGCGTTGTGGTCTGCCCACCCCCACCCTGAAACCCCGGTGCTGGACTTTGGATGTGGAACCGGAATGTCCGGTCAGGCTTTGCGCTCAGTCGGGTTCGAGACTATCGATGGCATGGATCCCACTCCCAAAATGCTGGAAGAGGCAAATGCTAAGGGTGTGTACAGAAAGCTGACCGGCTTCGATATCACCAAGCCAGCTCCGCTCAAACGTGGTGCATATTCGATTGTCACAGCCATCGGTGTCATCGGTAAGGGCGCTGCCCCGGCAGAGACAATCGACGCTTTGATGCATGCTTTACCCAAAGGAGGGCTGTTTGCGTTTTCTTTGAATGATCACGCGCTGGCAGATCACACTTTCACCTGCCGCGTTACGGATTGGGTCGACATGGGGGCCGCACGTTTGCTATTTCGTGAACATGGGCCGCATCTACCCGGAATCAACCTTAACGCTGACGTGTATATAATAGAAAAAGCGTGACTTTCCTGACGCGCTTTGCGCCATCTCCAACCGGGCCACTTCATCTGGGCCACGCTTATTCCGCATTGATGGCCAACGACATGGCCAAAGCTGAAAGTGGTCAGTTCCTGCTGCGGATCGAGGATATCGACCAATCCCGTTCGCGACGGCATTGGGAGGATCAGATATATGATGATCTGACCTGGCTGGGCCTGAATTGGCCACGTCCTGTTATGCGCCAATCGGATCGCATGGCGGTTTACGATGCCGCCCTGGATCAACTCTGGGCGCGGGGCTTTCTGTATCCCTGCACCTGCAACCGCAAAGATATTGCCGCTGCAGCCAGCGCTCCGCAGGAAGGCGCACCGCTGCACGGGCCTGACGGAATAATCTATCCCGGGACCTGTCGTAAATCCAATGCAAGCAAAGATTTAACCCAACACCTTCGCCCAAAACACGAAGCTGTACGGCTGGACATTTCCAAGGCTTGTCAAGCGATTCAGGAGAGGTCCAGACTTCAGTTCACTGAACTCGGTTCCGGCCCCGACGGGGAAACAGGTGTAATCACCTTCACTCCGGATGAGATGGAAACAACCGTCGGAGATGTTGTTCTCTCCCGCCGCGACATGGGCACGTCTTACCATCTGTCCGTTGTCCTGGACGACGCGGCGCAAGGAATCACGCGTGTTGTTCGGGGTCGGGATCTGTTCGAAGCGACCCGCATCCATGTTCTGCTTCAGGTTCTATTGGATTTACCAACGCCCGAGTATTTTCACCACGATCTGATCCGTGATGATGCAGGCAAACGATTGGCCAAGCGCGACGATGCGCGTGCGATCGCAAAATATCGCGCTGAAGGCGCCAGCCCCGCTGACATTCGGCGTATGGTCGGGCTTTGATCCGGCGCGCTTATTCCATCGGAGCCATCAATTCTGTCTCGGCCCCGTCACGAACTGCAGTATAAAAGCAGGTCCGGCGATTTGTGTGGCAAGCAGCCCCGGTCTGACGCACCAGTACCAGAAGGCAATCGCGGTCACAATCGATCCGAAAATCCACAAGCTCTTGTGTGTGGCCTGATGTTTCGCCCTTGATCCAGAAAGACTGACGAGACCGCGACCAATAGGTCACCCTGCCCGTTTCCAGCGTCTTTTCAACGGCCTGAGCATTCATCCAGGCCATCATCAGAACCTCGCCAGACGCGTCATCCTGTGCGATTGCGGGGATCAGGCCCGCCTCATTATATTTTAATGTCGATGGGTCAAATATGACAGGCTCAGTCATCTCGAAAAACCTTTTGCATCCGGTGGGCTGGCCACTATGTATGAGGAACACACGACGAGGGAAAGCCATGAGCGGCGAGAACGACCTGATAAAGCTGTATTCCGGGCGCATTCTAGCGCTGGCGGCAGATATTCCGCATCTTGACCGTCTGGACGACCCAGATGCAACGGTCAAGAAACGGTCACCGCTGTGCGGCTCGACCGTGACAGTGGATGTCAAGGTTCAGAACGGCCGGGTGCGTGCCTTTGGTCAGGACGTCAAAGCCTGCGCCTTGGGTCAAGCTTCTGCCGCGGTCGTGGGGGATGCGATCATTGGCGCGACGCGTGCTCAGGTCGAAGCTGCTCGCGATCAGTTGGCTGCAATGCTGAAAAAAGATGGACCTGCCCCAGATGCTCCCTTCGACGGGCTCGAAGTCCTTATGCCGGCACGGGATTATAAGAACCGGCACGCCTCGATCCTTCTGGCACTGGATGCCACAGCCGAGGCCATGGCACAGGCCGAACAGGCCCATTGCGCATAAACTTGGCAAATTGAAGTAAACCTATTCCGCCTCAAGTCAGATTTCAGGAGGAATGGGTTAGAACAATCTGCGAGAGCATTTCGTCACGCTTTGGGTTGTTATTGACCCGATCGGGATAATAGCTGTGTTTGTCGCGCTCAACTCTGTCCTGTCCGCGCTGCTTGGGATCTTCAAAACTGGTCTGCTGTAAAAAAACCGCCGCTCCTTCCGGGCGAAAGGGCGGCGGCAGGCATTGCGTGTCTCGTGTGGGGTCCGGTTCACCGCGCGGGGCCGAGGCATGGCCCCTCAAGGGGTTTAGGACAGGCAGGTCACCCTTGACTGAAATGGGGATGACAGCGCGGTTTTTTCGGCACGAGATCGCAGGCAGAAAGGCTTAGAAACCAACCGGCAGGTGCAAAGCTACCATCAGGATCACGACCAAAGACATCACGCCAACCGCATCCTGAAAAATGGTCGATTGCGCGCGGGTGAAAGCGGTCTTGATCTGGGTCAGCATAGGGTCACCTCCGGTCAGAACTTTAATCCTTTGTTGACCTTTTGTTCTCATATTTAACCGAGTCGGTAAAGAACTTTTTAAGAACATTTGTGAACTTTTTAGAACACTTCACCTAACCCACTGAAATTAAACGGATAGCCTGATCTTGTTTCATCAACCACAAAAGAACACGCGCGGCACGGCCCCGTTCCGACGTCAGTTTCGGGTCTGCATTCAGCAATGCGCGCGCATCTGATTGGGCGACAGCCATCAACCCGGCCTGACGTTCAAGATCGGCGATATGGAACTTAGGAAGGCCGGATTGTGCGGTCCCGATCAGATCCCCGGCCCCGCGCATTTCAAGATCGGTTTCGGAAATGCGGAACCCATCCTCGGTTTCACGCAAAACCTCCAGCCGTCTGCGCCCACCTTCGCTGAGCGGCGGTTGGTACATTAGCAGGCAGGTTGAGTCCGCATCGCCACGCCCCACACGCCCTCGCAATTGGTGTAACTGCGCAAGCCCGAAAATCTCGGCCCTTTCAATCACCATGATCGTGGCATTGGGAACATTGACCCCAACCTCGATCACAGTTGTCGCCACCAGAACCTTGGTGTCACCGTTCTGAAACGCGCTCATCGCCGCGTCTTTGTCAGTGGGCGGCATCTGCCCATGGACCAGCCCCACAACGCCTTCCCCCAGAATAGCGCGCAGACGTTTGAACCGTTCTTCGGCAGCGGTCAGGTCTGAAACCTCGGATTCATCAACCAATGGACAGACCCAGTAACACTGTCGCCCCTCTTCAATCGCGCGGCGAAGATGCGACACGACCTCATCCATACGCTGCGTGCTGACAATCGCCGTTTTGATCGGTTTTCGCCCGGGCGGTTTTTCGTCCAGAACCGAGACATCCATATCCCCATATTGCGCAAGCGCCAGGCTTCGCGGGATTGGAGTTGCCGTCATCACAAGAACGTCGGCACCCTGCCCTTTTTCCGACAGTTCCATCCGTTGCCGAACACCAAAGCGGTGCTGTTCATCGACGATGGCCAAGCGCAGAGCCTTGAACTCCACGTCACTTTGAAACACCGCATGGGTGCCGACCAGTATCTGAATACTACCTTGTTTCAGCGCCTCAAGCTTGGCACGACGCTCAGCACCCTTATCTCGCCCCGTGAGCAGTTCCAAAACCACCCCGGCCTCTTCGGCCAGCGGGCGCAACCCTTCCAGATGTTGGCGCGCCAGTATCTCGGTCGGGGCCATCATCACACCCTGCCCGCCTGCTTCAACAGCGATCAAAAGCGCCATGAAAGCCACCAGGGTCTTGCCTGCACCCACATCGCCCTGAAGTAGACGGTTCATCCGAGCGTCCGAAGCCATATCCGCCGCGATCTCTTCGATCGCGCGGCTTTGGGCCCCGGTCGGATGATAAGGAAGGCTGGCCAACACCTTGGATTGCAACCTCCCGGTCGCGACACTAACAATTCCACGAGATTTACGTTCCCGTTGGCGGGCCAATGCCAGGGTCAACTGATGCGCAAATAATTCGTCATAGGCCAAACGCTGCCGCGCGGGTGCAAAGGGAGCGACATCATCTGCCCCCTGCGGATTGTGACCGGCGCGAATGGCTGAAGCCCAATCCGGCCAATTTTGTTGCGCCACCTGAGCGGGGTCGATCCATTCCTCAAGCTCAGGCGCCCGCGCCAACGCGCTGCGACTGGCCTTGAACGCGGTTTTCTGGGTCAGCCCTTGTGTCAGATGGTAAACAGGTTCAAATTCCGGGATCTCTCGGGCCTTTTCTACTGGCAGCATATGATCCGGATGCACCATTTGGGTCATACCGTCGAACAATTCCAACTTACCGGAAATCACCCGGCGCGATCCCTCAGGCAGCACCTTTTTCAGATAATCTCCGCGCGCATGAAAGAAGACCAACTGAAAATCGGCCTGACTGTCTTCGACATGAACACGATAGGCCCCACCCTTACTGCGTGGCGGGCGATGCGTGCCCACAGTGACCTCAACTGTCAACGTGGAAGGCAAATCAGCGCCTTGGATCGTATCACGCCTACGACGGTCAACCACTGCGTAGGGCAAACCAAACAAAACATCGCGCGGACTTTCCACGCCGGTCTGCGCCATGACTTGCGCGGTTTTGGGACCGACACCATCGAGCGTCTCCAAATCCGCAAAAAGCGGAAAAAGCTGTTCCGGCCGTCCGCTCATGCGCCTTCGATCAGCTGCAACCAGCCATCCTCGTCCAAGGTTTCGATACCCAGTTCTGCGGCCTTTTTGGCTTTCGATCCGGCACCCGGTCCTGCAACCAAAATATCAGTTTTCTTGCTGACAGATCCCGAAACTTTCGCACCCAATGCCTCGGCCCGAGCCTTAGCTTCAGCTCGCGTCATCTTTTCCAGCGTCCCGGTAAACACCACGGTTTTTCCTGCCACCGGGCTGTCCGATGCGGGTGCATCCGGAGCAATGACGGTCAACTCCTGTCGTAGCGTATCAAATGCGCGCCTCTCTTCCTCATTTGCAAAAGCATCTGAAAGGGAAAGGCCAAGCGTCGCGCCGATCCCATCAATCCCGATCAGATCAGCCCAGGCTGCATTGGCCTCTGAAGAAACGCAGGCCGTTGCGATAGCCGCATCACGCACTTCCTTGACGCGGGCACGACGGCCCTCGGTCGCCGCTGTCGCTCGTTCCGCATCTTCGGCCTCATCGGCTTGCCGCTGCGCCAAAGCCGCCGGGCGAGCAGCATCCAACGCCTGCGCCATGGCATCCCACTCACGGTAATACAACGCCAAATCGCGCGCGCCAACTTCGCCCACATGCCGAATACCCAAGGCAAACAGTAGGCGCGCAAATGGAATTTTGCGTTTTTCGTCAATCGCAGCAAACAGATTTCCGGCCGAGGTCTCGCCCCATCCATCCCGGTTTTTCAACCGGGCCAGATTACCGTTGTCGCGCTGTTCCAATGTGAAGATGTCAGCAGGGGTGTTAATCGGAAGGACCGGGTCATCGTAAAACATTTCAATCTGTTTTGCGCCCAAGCCTTCGATATCAAACGCCTTGCGAGACACAAAATGTTTTAATTTTTCTACCGCTTGCGCCGGACAAATCAAACCGCCCGTACAGCGGCGCACGGCATCGCCTTCCTCGCGAATAGCCGCACTACCGCATTCAGGACATTCTTGCGGAAACGGAAATGTCTCAGTGTTCTCAGGGCGTTTGGTCAGATCGACATCGGCAACTTTCGGGATCACGTCACCCGCGCGATAAACCTGTACCCAGTCCCCGACACGTATATCCTTGCCTTCTCGGATCGTACTGCCCTTGGCATCGCGCCCGGCAATGTAGTCTTCGTTATGCAAAGTGGCATTCGAAACCACAACGCCGCCAACTGTCACTGGATGCAAACGGGCCACGGGGCTGAGCGCACCAGTGCGGCCAACTTGAATGTCGATTGCCTCTAGCCTCGTCCAGGCCAGTTCGGCGGGGAACTTATGCGCAATTGCCCATCGCGGCGTAGTAGAGCGAAACCCCAAACGCGCCTGAAGCGACAAATTGTTGACCTTGTAGACAACCCCGTCAATGTCATATCCCAAGGTGGACCGTTGCGCCTCGATTTCCCGATAGTGCGCGATCATCTCTTGGGTCGTCTGACATAGGCGCGTCAGTGTATTTGTCGAAAACCCAAGAGATTGCAGTCGCTCAATCGCACCCAATTGTGTGTCTGCCAAGGGTTCGGACACCTCACCCCACGCATAGGCAAAAAACTTTAGGGGTCGGGATCGCGTGATTTCCGCATCTATTTGCCGTAAAGACCCGGCCGCTGCGTTACGTGGATTGGCAAAGGGCTTTCCACCTCGTTCTGCTTGCCGCGCATTCAGCGCCTCGAAATCGGCATGAGACATATAGACCTCGCCACGGACCTCAAGCACTTCGGGCGCGCCATTCAACTGCTGAGGAACATCCGAGACGGTACGCGCATTCGCCGTCACATTCTCGCCGACCTCACCGTCCCCTCGCGTCGCGGCCTGAACAAGTTGGCCGTTTTCATAGCGCAAGGACAGCGACAGACCGTCGATCTTTGGTTCAGCCGTGAAAGACAATGGCTCATCGGAGCCCAGACCCAGGTACTTTCGAATCGATCTGTCAAAATCGGCCACGTCCTCGTCATCGAAGGCATTGCCCAGCGACATCATTCGAACAGCATGCGTTACCTTCGAAAACCCGTCCGCTGCCTTGGCGCCGACTTGGTCCGACGGGCTGTCGTCACGTTTGAGGTTGGGAAATCGCGCCTCAATCTCAGAGTTTCGGCGCTTCAACGCATCGTATTCCGCATCCGAAATTTCAGGCGCGTCTGACCCATGATACAGCGTGTTTGCCCGAGACAGCACAGCCGCAAGGCGCGCCAATTCGGCGCGCGCTTGGTCTTCGGTCAGATCAGATATGGAATTGGAGTTGCTCATGGCCTCGCCCTGTCACGCGTTCTTGGACCTCAGTGATAGGGCGAGGCCATGGCCAGGTCCAGACGTGCTGAGCCGTGAGTGTAAAGTGCCGCCCTGGACCACCAGCGGCACGGGTGGTTCCAATCAGAGGCCGACAGCCATCCGCGTCTCGTCGAGAGTATTGCTTTGCGGATCGCGCAGCACATAGCCACGCCCCCAGACGGTTTCGACATAATTCTCGCCGCCGGTCGCATTGCTGAGCTTTTTGCGCAGTTTGCAGATGAACACGTCGATGATCTTCAGTTCAGGTTCATCCATGCCGCCATAGAGGTGATTCAGGAACATCTCTTTGGTAAGGGTCGTGCCCTTACGCAAGCTAAGCAGTTCAAGCATTTGATATTCCTTGCCGGTCAGATGAACAGTCTTTCCGTCCACCTCAACGGTTTTGGCATCCAGGTTTACCGCAACTCGACCGGTGTGAATGATGGACTGCGAATGCCCCTTCGACCGGCGGATAATGGCGTGAATACGCGCTACCAGTTCTTCGCGGTGGAAGGGTTTGGTCAGGTAATCATCCGCTCCAAAACCAAAGCCTTTGATCTTGCTTTCAGTGTCATCGGCCCCTGACAGAATCAGAATCGGTGTCTCAACCCGTGCGATACGTAACTGGCGCAGCACCTCGTGCCCGTTCATGTCCGGCAAGTTCAGATCCAGCAAAATTAGATCGTAATCATAGAGTTTCGCCAGATCGATTCCTTCCTCGCCAAGATCCGTTGCATAGACGTTGAGGTTTGCATGCGTCAGCATGAGCTCAATGCTTTTAGACGTGGTCGGATCATCCTCGACAAGAAGTACGCGCATTTTTTACTGCTCCAATTCGGTCAACAATTCCAATTAAAAATAAACCTGAACAAGAATGGTTAATCTGACGTTACCGTTGAATCAGTTTTTCACACTCTCCCTTAGGTTGTCGATATTTTTTTAGGGCTGTGGCTTTCAGTGCTTCGGCACCATGTTCCGCAACAAGAGACACCCAGCCATTGAACTCCTCATCACTGATCCCGTAATTTTTCTTGGCATCAGACAAGCTGATCAGGCCGTAAAGCACGCCACGCACAACCAAAATCTTGCGTGAGGCCACCCAACGCCGTGTATCAGAAGGTGGCAGATCAGCGCGTGTCAGAATGGTACCGTCAGGCAATGTCACAGACCGAGGGCCTTCCACTTTGTGCAAAAACATCTTTCAACCCTTTTCTTACTGCATCACAGCTGACATCAGGCTACTTAAGAGCGCGTGAAACCGCCCCTTGAGAATGTTTAGAATTTTCTTATATTCCGGCGGTCTTCCTTAACCCGAAACGGAACTGATCATGGCCCTCGATACCGAGACCCCGCTGAACTCGCTTGGTTTTGCAAAGCCGCCTTCGGAAACGCGGGTGGTCGTTGCGATGTCGGGTGGCGTCGACAGCTCGGTTGTGGCGGCCTATCTAGCGGATCAGGGCTATGACGTTGTGGGGGTTACGTTGCAGCTTTATGACCACGGAGCGGCGCTGGCCAAGAAAGGCGCGTGTTGCGCTGGGATCGATATCCACGACGCGCGTCGTGTGGCCGAAGAACGTGGTTTTCCGCATTACGTTCTGGATTATGAGAACATCTTCAAAGATGCTGTGATCGACGAATTCGCCGACAGCTATCTGGCGGGAGCTACCCCTGTGCCCTGCATTCGCTGCAATGAACGGGTGAAGTTCAAGGATTTGCTGGAAACCGCCAAAGATCTTGAGGCCGACTGCATGGCCACCGGCCACTATATCCAACGCAAGATGGGTCCCAACGGACCCGAGTTGCACAGCGCCGAGGATGCGAACCGCGATCAATCTTATTTCCTGTTTTCGACCACACCGGAACAGTTGGATTTCCTGCGTTTTCCTCTGGGCCACCTGCCGTCCAAGGACGCAACGCGTGAAATGGCGGCGCAATACGGGTTGTCCGTTGCGGACAAACCCGACAGTCAGGACATTTGCTTTGTGCCAAATGGCAACTACGCCAGCGTGATCGAAAAGCTGCGTCCCGGTGCGGCAGAGCCGGGCGAGATCGTTCACGCGGATGGCCGCGTTCTGGCACAGCATGATGGCGTGATTCACTACACGATCGGTCAACGGCGCGGTCTTGGCATCGGCGGCCTGACTGAGCCGCTTTATGTCATCAAACTGGACGTCGACAAGAAACAGGTCGTTGTCGGCCCCAAGGAGATGCTGGCCACCCGTGTCGTTCCGGTACGCGAGATCAACTGGCTGGGCGATGAACCTTTCACCTCGCGCGACGAATGGCATCTGTCAGTCAAAGTCCGCTCGACCCGTCCCCCGCGTGAGGCGATTGTTAGGCCCCTGTCCGACACCACAGCCGAGGTCGAACTGCTGACACCCGAGGAAGGTATTTCACCAGGTCAGGCATGTGTGTTTTATGCAAGTGAAGGCAGCCGCATTTTTGGCGGCGGCTGGATCTGGCGTGGATACTGAACAAGTTATTGAAATAGCAGATCGCACAGGATATTTCGGTTTCAAAGTAATACCTTAACCGGAATACACAATGCTTAGACTCTACCGTTTTCTTATTTTGTTCCTGGCTATTCCAGCAATATCGCTGGCTGAGAATGCAGAAGAATGGACCCTGAAAGCGCTGCTTGATGAAGCAGACGGCTGGCAGGCAAGAATACAATGGCGCGATTTCTATGTCAGCCTACGCCTTGAGGACGACCGGGATACACGGTGGTGGTTCAGGTTGGACCACCCGGAGCCGGTCGGCATTGATTCAAACCACTTTCAAACCAACCCGGGGCTACAGTTCGGCACCGGGCTGTTTGGGTCCGAACCTGCGAACGCTTACGATCATGATTTTTTGAATAAACTTGCAGACAGCGACATGCTCGACCAGGCCAATCCCGAGGCTATTGCCAGCTTTGATCGACTTGCTTTTTTTGATGAATACGACACCGAAATACTGACCATCCCTGCAAGCGTCTGCGGTGGATGCGCTCGACCTGACGCCTACACCGGAGCCGTCACGATCAGGGTTCCGTTGAGCGATGAGCAGATCCAAATCCTGCGTCACTCGACATATGCAAAATTTTATTACTACAAAGTGAAATCCAAGTTGGAATGGGATGGAGGAAAGACCAGCTTCACTGTTGATCTCGTCGAAGAAGATGGCGATCTGCCTGATGCGATCGACCATCTTTTGCGGATCGCGGACGATCCCAGCCAAGCACCGGAAAAAGATCAACGAGGTTTCTTCGACTCACTGGACGATCAGTATGACGACACTCCGGATGCCACCCCCATCACTGCGGCCAATGGCGTTGCTCATCCTCCAGAAGACGGAATTTATACCCTTCACCCCGGCACATTTGCCTTATGCGAAACTTCGGATTGGGTATCGCATTTTCAGTCTTCAATCGAACTGCAACTCGGTGCCGACGGGCAAAAGGATCGCCATTCAAAGCTTGCTGAACTGGCGACAGCAAATGAATGCAATATCCTGACGACCTATGACCAGATCACCGTGTCCGCCATCGACCATGATGGGGACAGCGTGGCCATTGCGTCTGGAACATTGGAAGGTTGGGTTTTCAGGGAAATCCTTGCAACCGCGAATTAGGCTGAGACCGGTTCGACCTCTGCTTCGATCTGGATCTGAAGGGCATCGTTGAAGCGGTTGAACGCTCCACAAAGGGCGATGCGCCAGGTCAGCTCAACGATCTGCGCATCACTGAACCACTCCCGCAGGTCCGATACTTCGGCGTCCCGCATCCGACCGGATCGTGTTGTCACGGCCTCTGCATAGCGCACCACGGCTTTGTCACAAGCGTCCAGTTCTGGATGATCCTCAACGTCCGGCAGACGCGCAGCACCCTCGGGACTTAGGCCCGCGACGGTCAGCATCGGTGTATGATGTGAAACACAATAGTCGCAGGCGTTTAGCTTGGATACCGTCACCATCGCCAGTTCAAGCGCGCGCTGGGGCAGATTCTGTTGTTCGCGCAATGTGGTCAGCATTCCCGTCACATGTTCCAGAATCGAAGGGCAATAGGCCGCAACACGAGCCCAATTATCGAACGGCCCATATGCGCCCAAAGCCGAATGAGACGCGCGTGCCTCTTCGGTCATTTCTTGATCCGACAATGGGGGAATGCGGGTCATAGCAAAGCTCCTTTTTCGACGAGGATATCGCAGCCCCGTGTCGGTGCACCACCCGGATAAGGATCACATATGCGATATACGGCGTATCCTCTCTCTGTCACATAACATCCGTGGGCGAATTAAAGAGAATATAGAGACCAACACAGACCATGATGTACGGCGCGATCCGATCCAGACGTGCGACGCGAGGGCCGAGGCTTTTGGCGCGGGGCGCACCCCACGTCGCAACGGCGACCAGACCGGTGGCAGCCACTACTGCGCCAACCAGCGCAGCAACGCGAAAAGTGGGCGCAGAGTCCGCCAGCAGAGGGGTCATGACCGCGAAACTGTCAATCGAAAGACTTAGGAAAAGCGTCACTACCGAAGTCACGGCCGCATTGGAATCCGCGTCCTGCGCTTCGGCGTCACGATACTGTTTCCAGATACCGCGGAAACCAAAAACCAGGGGCACGATGCCCAGATACCCGATCCAGAACGGGACACCGCTTTGGTTCAGACCAAGCGCGACGGTCATCGCCAGGGTCAGAACAAGGGTTTGAGCAACCGCAAAGCCAATGATGGCGCGGCGCTGTTCCATCACCAAAATCAGACCCAACAAGACGGCCAAATTGTCGAGATTGGTGGATACCATTGCGATCCCGGCAGACACCGCGAACAGCGCATGGTCAAGCATAATCGACCTGCATTCTATCCAACACAGCCCGCGCGGCACGCAAACCGGGGGCTTCGCCACTTCGGCCCAATCGGTCCATGGTCAGACCCATGGCAAGCTGCTGCGCATCCGGGGCGTTGATCACATTGCGCAAGGCGTCGGCGATCTTTGCTGGTTCGCAGTCATCCAGCAGACATTCCGGCACAGCGCGCGTATCTGACACCAGATTAACCAGAGTTACGGTGTCCAGTTTGACCATCCGTTCGGCCATCTTCTGTGTCAGCCAGTTGAGTTTGTAGGCAATGACCATCGGCGTATTCTGCGCAGCAAGCTCAAGTGACACGGTTCCCGACGCCGCAAGCGCCAAACTGGCCGCGCCAAACGCGGAACGCTTATTGGCAAGCGTTTGATCCGCGCCTTCATAGCGCGGGTCCAACACTACCGGGTCTCCGGGCCAGCCCGCGACCCGCTCTTTAACAAGCTCGGTTGTCGCGCCAACGGTCGGGATCACCACGCGGTAGCCCGGATGAGCCTCGATAAACAGCCGCAATGCACCGCCAAAGGACTCTGCCAGCCGTTCAATCTCGCCCCGACGTGATCCGGGCAAGGCCAACAAGATCGGCGCATCCCCCAGATCAAAGCGGTTCCGAAACGCGGCGATCTCTTCCGGCGTGGCAACAGGCTCGCTGGCCACGGGGTGACCGACAAAATCGCACTCCATCCCTGCCCGTTCCATATACGGCGGCTCAAAAGGAAGCAGCGCCAGCACATGGTCAATAACCTTGGCCATCTTATCGGCCCGCCCCGGCCGCCAGGCCCAGACACTAGGGGCGACATAGTGAACTGTGCGGATGTTGCTTGCGGCCTTTACAATCTTGGCAACACGCAGGCTGAAATCCGGACTGTCGATGGTGATCAACACATCCGGTTTCGTATCCAGCACGGCCTGCGCGGTCTCGGAGATTCGGCGCTTGAGGTGAAAGAACTTCGGCAGAACTTCGACAAGGCCCATGACTGAAAGCTCGGACATGGGAAACCGGCTGGTCAGACCCTGCGCCTCCATCAGCGGGCCACCGACCCCGTCAAATTCCACATCGGGGATCAGAGTTTTCAAGCCTGCCATCAACGCGCCACCCAGCCGGTCGCCCGAAGGTTCTCCGGCGACCAGAAAGACACGCATCAGGCCGCCCGCTCGCGGATGTATAGGAACAGACCCAGACGGTTACATTCTGCGATGACCTGCTCTTGCCGCAGTACAAGCACGCCGCCTTTTTCCAATACGATTCCAGACAACCCGGCCGCAACCGCATCGGTGACGGTATCGGGTCCGATGGCCGGTAGATCGGCGCGCCGGTCCTGATCGGGTTTGGGCCCTTTGAACAGTATTCCTCCGCCCGCATCTGGTCGTTGGGTCAAAGATTTCAGCATCCAAGCGGTGCCGAATATCCCTTCAATCGCCAGGGCCTGGCCATTTAACACAGCGCAGGCTTGCCCTGTATCTGCGGCCCCCATTGCACGCAGAATACCTGAAGCACGGACCGCATCGGCCATGTCGGCCTCGGAGGGTTGCGCATCCGTCAGACAGCCCAATGGAGGAAGCAACCCGGGCGCAATTTCGTGTGCGGCCCGCATTTGCAGCCCTGCATCTTCAAGGATCCCGATGACCGCACGCAACGCGCCGTCATCTCCGGACATGATTGCCTTTTGGATCACCGGAACCAATGGTAGCGTCGCGGCGTCAATGCGGCTTGGGTCGATAGGCGGGCGCTGAACCGCACCGGCCAGACAAATCTGCGTCACGCCCCGCGCCTTCAGATCGGCGATGAAGCTGCCCAGCTGTTCCAGCGGAAACACAATATCCGCCGTCAAATCGTCAGGTAGAAACCCTTCCATTGCGCAGATCAAAGGTCGTTCGGTCAACTGTGCCACCACTTCGGTCGGCAATGCCCCTGTTCCCGCAATCAACGCCAGCATGGGTTTATTTCCCCGGTGTCAGGAATGAGCGATCACTGTGGCCGGTGACAAAATCGACGATCCGCTGCACGTAATCGCTTTCATTGCCTTCGCCGATCCGGCTGGCGCGGTCCATAAAGGTTCCATCGCCTTCGGACAGTTCCTTGAAGGCCGCGCGCAGCGCCGAGATATCCTCGCGCGAAACACCCTTGCGTTTCAGACCAACAAGGTTCAAGCCGTCCAGCTCACCACGTGAGGCCTGCACCAGACCGTAGGGAATAACGTCCTTGGGCACCATGGTCAGCGCACCAATGATTGCTCCGCGCCCGACGCGCACCCATTGATGCAGCCCTGAAATGCCGCCGACAATCACATCGTCTTCCACGATACAGTGACCAGCTGCCCCTGCGTGGTTGACCATGATGACGCGGTTGCCGATCTGCACGTCGTGGGCCACGTGAACGCCTGCCATCAACAGACAATCATCCCCGATGCGCGTGACGCCGCCGCCACCGTCGGTGCCGGTGTTAATCGTCACATGTTCCCGAATCCGGTTACGTTGACCGATTTCCAGGCGGGTGTTTTCGCCACCGAACTTCAGATCCTGCGGGATTTCACCAATCACCGAGAAATTGAAAATGACGGTGTCTTCGCCAACCGATGTATCTCCGGTCACAACCACATGAGATTTAAGCTCGACCCGATCCGCCAGTTTAACCTGCGCGCCGACATAGCAGAATGGACCAATCGTACAGCCCTGCCCGATCTGAGCGCCCTCTTCAACAATTGCGCTGGGATGGATTCCACTCATGTTGTTTTTTCCATATCCCAATCAACATAGGCCGAAAACTCGGCCTCGGCTGCTACTTCTCCTTCAACCGTGGCCCGACCGCTGAATTTGAACAGCTTGCCGCCTTTTTTACCGCGCACTGTTTCCACATGCATTTCCAGAACGTCACCTGGCACTACCTTGCGGCGAAACTTGCACTTGTCGATGCTCATGAAATAGATCAGCAATTCAGTATCGATGACATCCATGCCAACACCCAGCATCACACCCGCAGTCTGAGCCATGGCTTCGACGATTGTGACGCCCGGCATGATCGGTGTGCCGGGGAAATGCCCCTGAAAGTGCGGCTCGTTCATAGTCACGTTCTTGATGCCGCGCGCCGACTGATAGCCCGAGATGTCCACCACCTTGTCGACCAGCAAAAACGGATAGCGATGTGGCAAGATCCTCTGGATCAGCTGAATGTCGGCGCTTTTGGTTTCCGTGGTCATTGATCAGATATCCCGTTTTGGATGTTTCTTTTCCGCGTGGTTAGCAATACAGCAACCCAAGGGCAAGCAACCCTATTCGCCGTTGCCCTCTTGGAGGGAACTGCCATCCCCGATTGCAGCGTCGATACGGGCGATGGCTGCGTCAGTGATGTCGGTGGTGCTGACGACCACATTGGATCGTTCGATCATTACGCTGGCTCCAAATTCGCGCAGCAAGTCCACAAGGATGGGGCGGACGATCTCGAAAAAGGTCTGTTGCGCTTCTTCACTGCGCCGCGCCAAGGCATCCAGCTTGGCGCGCTGGCCTTCGCGATGAGACTGAACCTTGGAGTCAAAAGCCTCGGCCAATGGGCGGAATTCCTCAGCCGGCAAGGTCGCGCGCTGTTCCGTCAGTTCTTTTTCTTCCTGGCTGAGCTCAACCACAATCCGTTCGTTTTCTTCCGCAAGCAGGGCACTTTCTTTTTCGACCTCTCGCCGCACACGCTGACCGAAGGCCGACTTGGAAAACAGTTCTTCGCTGGACAAGGTAACGACACTGGCTTGCGGTACGCCGAGTTGTTGTGCCGAAACCAACGGTGCAGTCAAAACAACCGACAAAAGACACAGGGCCCCGAAAGGGCCCAGTGCTGTTCTCATTATCTTATCCAACATGTCTGATCAGAACCGAGCCTGAATCGTAAAGTCAAAGTTCTGTTCCTTGTCGAAGCTCTCTTTTTTCAGAGCCTGCGAGAAGTTGAACCGCAACGGTCCGAACGGTGTGTCCCAGAGAACAGCGATGCCAATCACGTGGCGGATCGAGCCGTTTGCACCGACGATATTCGCACCGGCGGTGTTGACGTTGTCGATGTCATAGAGGTTACCGACGTCGTAAAAGACACCGCCGCGCAGACCCAATTCTTCGGGCAGGCCAAGCGGGAAATCGCTTTCAAAGCGTGCAACCCAGTAATAGTTACCACCGATGGCGTCATCCTGACCGTTGGACAGATCCCGTGGGCCAAGACCTGCAGGCTCGAATCCGCGGAACGTATTGGGCCCCAGCACAAAGCGGTCAATCGTACGGCTGAAATCGTTCCCCCGCCAGTGCAGCGCACCCAGCTCCATCGACGCCCGCAGCACGACCTCTTCGTTCCAAACGCGGGTTTGTGCGATGCCGCGTGCGGTGGTTTTGAAGTATTTGTTGTCGCCACCAAGACCCGCAGCATCAACGCCAACCTCGAACAGAACGCCGGAATTCGGGTCCAAACCACCGCGACGGCTGTCATACACGTAAGACACACCCAAAGAGCTGGACGTTCGCTTACCCTGAGCGATTTCCGACGAAATAACCGCACCGTTCACTTCGTTGTCCTGCTGGGTCATTTCACTGCGATCCCAACCATAGCGCAACCGCAGCGACGACAGTTCCCCGATGGCATAGGTCAGTTGTGGGGTGAAGAACAGCGAGCTGGTATCATAGCTGGCAAAGCCCGAGTTTGTTCCCGACAGCCCCAGCCCCAAGTCAAAACGCAGCTTACGGCCCAGCAGATACGGCTCTGTAAAGCTGATCGAATACTGCTCGGAGTCCTGGGCGGTCGAAATCGTCAGACCTAGGTTCTGACCACGACCCAGGAAGTTGGATTCATTCAGACCAATCGCGATCCCGAAACCGTCCGTTACCGAGTAGCTACCACCAAGACTAAGCGAGCCTGTGGGTTGTTCTTCTACATCCACATCCAAGATCACCTGGCTGGGCGAAGACCCTTCGCGCGGCTCGACATCTGCGGTGGCGAAGAAACCCAGAGCATTGATCCGCTCAGCCGCCTGACGAATTTCGCGCGGGTTGAATGGGTCACCCTCGACCGTGTCAAACTGACGGCGGATGACGCGGTCCAGCGTGGTGGTGTTGCCTTCAATGTCAATCCGTTCAACAAATATGCGCGGACCTTTTGTCAGGACAAACTCCACATCCAGTGTCAGGTCGCGATCATTGCGGGTGATGCGCGGCTCGACCCGCAGGAAGTCCACGCCCTTCTTGACGCCCAAACGTTCTTGCCGGGCAATCGAGTTTTCAATCAGCGTGGGCGTATAAGTCACGCCAGGTTTGATCTTCAGCGCATCTTGATATTCTGCGGCGTTGACGCCGGGGATTTCACTGACCGTAGTGATCTTGCCGAACGAGAACTTTTGCCCTTCTGTGACGTTCATAACCAGAAAGAACGCATCCCGTTCACGCGTGAATTCGACATTGGCGCTGTTCACCCGGAAATCGACGTAGCCACGCGACAGGTAGAAATCGCGAATGACCTGTTTGTCGAACTCGATGCGGTCGCCAATAAACGTATCGTTACGGAAGAAGGTCCGAAGGAACGTTGCTTGCTTGGTCTCGAGAACCCGGCGCAAACGGCGGTCCGAGAATGCCCGGTTGCCAACAAAGCTGACACGCTCAACTTCGATGGTTGTGCCTTCCGCGACTTCAAAAACCAGATCGACCCGGTTGTCACTGCGGCGGATGATCCGTGGAATGACCGTTGCGGCGACCCTGCCCTGCGCTGAGTAAACTTCGGCAATCAAATCCGCGTCTGCTTCTGCCACCTGAGGGGTAAAGACACGGCGCGGTTCGGATTGGATGACGTCCAACAAAACGTCATCTTTAACCCGAGCGTTTCCTTCGATGCTGATCTGGTTGATCGTGGGGTATTCCTGAACTTCGATCACCAAAGTAGTGCCACGCGGCGTCAGCTCGACTGTTTCAAATACACCACTGTCAAGCAATCGCTGATAGGCATCATTAATCTGTCCGGCGGTGACTGTTTGGCCCGGTTCGATTCCGGTTCGGGCTATAATTGTGCCGGTTTCGATCCGACGGTTGCCCTCAACCTGGAAGGAGTTGATCGTGAAGTTTTGCGCCTGCGCCGCGTTCGGAAAAGCCGTCAAACTCGCTGCAACAAAAAGGAAAAGAACCGTTAGCGCCTGCCACAAAATATTGTTTGTCGGCATTTGCCCCCCGCAGGATGTGCCCGCGTTTCGCCTGTCAGTCATTTTGTGCTCTACCCAGAATTTTAGAACTTTATTGCTGAGTAACGGGATTAAATGAGCTTGTCAAAAGGCGAAATAGAAGCATTCCACTACGAGGGTGGACCAGAAGCTGCCAGCATTTCGGTAAGAATCAGAATCCCGCCAGATAGATCCCGGCCAGATAGGCTGCACCTGCCAGCGCCAGCGCTGTCATCGCAAAGCTCAACAACACGTCACGGTTCAGCATGAAAAGCAAGCTGAACCCCTGGTACGATTTTTTAAGCGCTTTGGTCATGGTGATACCCTTTCGACGCAAAGAGCATAGTCCCGAAATAAGGCAGGAATGCGGCCCAAATTAGCGCCTAACGCCACAATCAGCAGAACAGATCGTTGCTAACCGAAAACAGCATCAGAGTCAGGATAATAGTGATGCCCAGCCCCATGAGAATTCTCAATGCGCCGTCGCTGGGTGGTTTACCTACGACGGCTTCGTAGGCGTAGAAAACCAAGTGGCCGCCATCCAGTGCCGGAATCGGGAACAGGTTCAACAAACCAACGGCTGTCGACAGCACTGCGATAAAGAAGATAAAGTTCTGCGCCCCCTGGCTGGCCATCGCACCCGAGGTTTCGGCGATTCCGATTGGCCCGGAAATGTTGCAGGTGCTGATCGCTCCCGTCACCATGTGCCACATACCGGACAAAGACCCTTCGATGATCCGACCTGTTTGAATGACACCGCCGCGCAGTGAATCCACAAGACCGGCGGGTTCAGTAGCGGGTTCTAACATCATTCCACCGATGATGCCGATCCGCCAATGGGTGACAAACCCACCTTCCGGTTGAGGCTCGTCCGTGCGTCGAGGCGCAAGTGCAAACTCCAGATCGGATCCGTCTCGCCATACGTTCAAAAGTAGAACGCGGCCATCCGAGCTTTCGACAAAGTCCTTCAATTGATCAAAGGCAAAGATCGGCTCGCCATTCACGGCAGTGATAACATCGCCCTGCTCAAGCTGGATATCCATTGCGGCGCTGCGCGGGGCGACCTGCCGGATGAGCGGTGGGAACATCCAGGGCGCCTGAACGTCCAGCGTTTCGCCGTCTCGGATTACTGTATAATCCAGAACTGGTTGCACCGGCAGTGCATCGATGAAATCCTGCCATGCCCCTTCTTCATCATAGTCCGGCGTAGTTATGCCCGAGATCGCGGTGATCACATCACCTTCACGCAGCTCTTGCACCGTCCCCGGCAGAGGCTGCAATGAACCCACGGTCAACGGTTCGCGCGAAACACCCTGCGACCAGAAAATCATGCCAAAAACCAGAATGGACATCGCAAAGTTAAATGCCGGGCCTGCCGCCACTGTAGCAGCCCGCGCCCACAAGGGTGCCCCGTGCATTGTGCGCCGCAACTCTTCGGGGCTTTGAGCGGCGATTTCGCCCATCGCCTCTTCATCTTTGCCTGACGCGGCATTGGCATCACCCAGGAACTTCACGTATCCGCCAAACGGCAACAAAGCGATCTGCCAGCGGGTACCGCGTTTGTCTACGCGGCTCCAAAGTACAGGGCCAAACCCGATCGAGAACACCTCGGCATGGATACCAGACCAGCGCCCCACAATGTAGTGGCCGTATTCATGCACGGCCACGATAACGGACAACGCGATGACAAAAGCCACAATCGTCCAAAGAAGATTGCCAAATTGAGGTATCAGCGAAAGTACGTCCAAAATTCTATCCTGCTCGTTCCACCACGGTGTCATCGACCCATTGACGTGCCAAATGGTCCGTTTGATGCACGTTATCAAGGGTCATCGGGGCATCAATAAGGCCGTCTGATGCGTCAAATCGGTCAAGAACGGCGGCCACGGCATCTGCCATATCCAGAAATGAGATCCGGCGCGCAATAAAATGATCCAGCGCTCGTTCCTTGGCTGCATTGAACACCGCCCCCGCCAGACCACCGCGCTCCATTACATCCCACGCCAGTTTCAAAGCCGGGTATCGCTTCAGATCAGGCGCTTTGAAGTTCAATTGTCCGATCTTCGCCAGGTCAAGCCGATCCACTGGAAGATCGCGTCGTTCTGGCCAATGCAAGGCATAGCCGATGGCATGGCGCATATCCGGTGCTCCCATATGGGCCATCACAGCCCCATCGCGGTACCCGACCATTGCATGTACGATGGATTCAGGGTGCACCAAAACCTCGATCTGCGCAGGCGAAACAGAGAAGAATTCCCTTGTTTCAATCACTTCTAAGGCTTTATTGAACATCGAAGCACTGTCGATTGTAATGCGCTGTCCCATGTCCCAGTTCGGATGGCTGGACGCTTGTTCCACCGTGGCATTGACCAAATCTTCCATCGGCCAGTCCCGGAATGCTCCACCGCTGGCCGTAATGATCACGCGCTCAACGGCAGTGATGTCTTCTCCGACCAAAGCTTGAAAAACGGCTGAATGCTCGCTGTCGACCGGCAGCAGTCGCGCATCATGAGCCTTGGCCGTCTCCATGACCAGAGACCCTGCGCAGACCAGCGTTTCTTTGTTGGCCAGCGCCAGCGTTGAACCTTGTTTCAGCGCCTCAATCCCCGGCGCAAGCCCTGCTGAGCCCACAATGGCTGACATGATCCAATCCGCTGGGCGCGTTGCAGCCTCGGCAATGGCGTTTGCGCCAGCCGCTGCTTCGACCTCGCTGCCAGTAAGCGCGGCGCGCAGATCGTCCAACTTGTCTTCATGTGCCGTCACCGCCAGATCGGCCCCTAAACGGCGCGCGTCATTGGCCAGTTTCTGAATATTCGCCCCACCTGTCAGAGCCACGACATCATAGTCGCTTGGCGCGCGTGAGATCAGATCGATCGTGTTTTGCCCAATCGATCCTGTGGCCCCAAAAATAGAAACCCTGCGCATTACATCCCACCCGGCGCGTAAAACAGCCCAGCTATAAGGACAAACAAGGCAGCGCCCATCATGCCGTCAAAGCGATCCAGAAAGCCGCCATGGCCTGGGATCAGGTTTGAACTGTCCTTGACCCCAAACTTTCGTTTGACTGCACTTTCGATAATATCACCAGCTTGACTGGCCATTGAAGCCAATATCGAAACAACAACAAACGCGAATCCGAAACCGGCATGGGCCGCAAAGGCCACCCCGACGCAGGCGGCGGCAGCCCATCCACCCACTGTTCCCGACCATGTTTTCTTAGGGCTAACTTTGGGCCAGAACTTAGGTCCGCCGATCATTTTTCCAACAAAGTACCCTGCGACATCCGTGGCGACGACCACGGCAATCAGCCAAACCATCCAACTAAAGCCAAAATTCTCGCGGACCGAGATGAACCCCAACCCGGCGCCGACAATCCAGACAGCAAACAGCCCATAAAGGATCTTGGATCGGCTCACCTGCCCCATTCCCACCAAGGCGGGCGCGACAATGACAGGTAATGTGTACAGAGGTGGCAGATGGTAACTCAGCAAAACCGCAGCGCTTGTCAGGACGCCAAGCTGAATGGCCGTACCCTGGCTTTTTGGATCGATCATCCGAACCAGTTCCCAGGTCATCAAACCGCAAGCTGCAGCGATAAAAGTTTCAAACCAAACACCGCCCAGCCACACCTCGACCGCGCCCACCATAACCAGCACGGCTGCAGAAAGAACCCGTGCTGTCAGGTCAGACCATCGGCCTTCGCTCATGCCAGCACCGCTCCGAACCGGCGCTCTCTCGAGCCATAGTTGCGGCATAGCGCTTCCAGTTCGGCGGCCGTAAAGTCTGGCCACAAAGTATCGATAAACTCGTATTCCGAATAGGCCGACTGCCACAAAAGAAAGTTTGAAATACGCGCTTCGCCACTGGTGCGAATAACAAGGTCCGGATCAGGAAGAACACGCGTATCCAGATACTTAGGAAGAGTTTCTTCGTCCACCTCTTCAGGCTTCAATCGCCCCTCGGCAACATCACGCGCCAACCGTTTGGTGGCGCGCGCCACCTCATCACGGCCACCGTAGTTCAACGCCACCGTCAAATGCACGAGGTCGTTGTCCTTGGTTTCCTGTTCCAAAGCATCCATCAAATCGGTCAGCTTCGAATCCAACCGGACGCGATCACCGATGAACCGAACGCGGATTCCGTTGTCCGCAAGTGTCCGGGTTTCTTTGATGATGTAGCGACGAAACAGGCTCATTAGACCTGCAACCTCAACCTGCGTCCGCTTCCAGTTCTCGGTCGAAAAGGCGAAAACAGTCAGATACTTGATCCCAAGGCCAGGACAGGCCTCAACCACCTCTCGCACACGCCGCGCGCCCGCATGATGACCATACAGTCTGGGGCGGCCACGCGCCTGTGCCCAACGACCATTGCCGTCCATGATGATAGCCACGTGGCGTGGGCCGGAAACCGGATCGATTTGGGGATCTTTGGGCATCAGTCCAGCTCAGACCTGCATGATTTCAGCTTGCTTGGTCTCAAGCGCAACATCAACGGCCTTGATCATTTCATCCGTCAAATCCTGAACTTCGCTTTCCCAAAGCTTCTGGTCATCTTCCGACATTCCATCCGCCTTGGCTTTTTTGATCTGGTCCATACCGTCGCGGCGCACGTTGCGGATCGAAACCCGCGCGCTTTCCGCATATTGCCCGGCAACTTTACCCAGCTCGCGGCGGCGTTCTTCATTTAGCTCGGGAATCGGCAACATGATGATGGTGCCGTTCAGCTGAGGATTGATGCCAAGTCCGCTTTCTCGAATGGCTTTTTCCACCTTTCCCACCAGTGACTTGTCCCAGACATTTACAGTCACCATACGCGGTTCGGGCACGTTCACTGTGCCCACTTGGTTGATCGGCGTCATCGAGCCATACGCGTCAACCATGATAGGTTCCAGCATGGAAGCCGATGCGCGCCCCGTGCGCAGCGAGGCAAATTCGGTTTTCAGATTGGCCATGGCGCCATCCATGCGGCGCTTGAGATCGTCGGTGTCCAGTTCGAAGTCGTCAGACATGCTGCTCACTCCCCGTATTCAGGTACTCTTTCGATGGGTCTTACGCCATCGCAAATGGGATGTATAGCAATCATGATCGGGAATTGTATCAATGGCCAGAGGCGCTGCGACCATTTTGTACCAAACCTGCGACCTCAGACCTGGTCGGAATCATCCGTCCAGGTCTGCTGGAAAGCTCGAACCTAAGCGTTTACATCCACTACGACGCGACCCTTGACCTGTCCTTTCAGGATATCGGCACCCAGTTGAGGTAAATCTGACAACACAGCGGGTTGGATCATCGCGTCCAACTTGTCCATCGGCAGATCCGTGGCGATCCGTTTCCAGGCGCGCAGCCGATTGTCAAAGGGCTGCATTACACTGTCGATGCCCAGCAGGTTCACCCCACGCAGCAAGAATGGAATCACTGTCGCCGGCAATCCAGCCCCGCCAGCCAAACCAACTGCCGCAACAGAACAGCCGTATTTCATCTGACCCAGAACACGCGCCAACATATCGCCACCCACTGCATCCACACAGCCAGCCCAGGTTTCACTTTCCAGCGGGCGTTTGGTGGTCTCATTCAGGTCTTCGCGCGGCACAATGGTCGTCGCGCCCAAGGATTTCAGATAGTCCCCGGTTTCGGGCCGCCCGGTTACTGCGGCGACCTCATATCCCAGCTTGCCCAGAATTGCCGTGGCCACCGATCCAACACCACCTGCAGCGCCTGTCACCAGAACCGGTCCCCGATCCGGGGTCAGTCCATGATCCTCCAGCGCCATCACCGCAAGCATCGCCGTAAACCCGGCGGTACCCACAGCCATGGCCTGCCGCGTGTCCAACCCGTCAGGTAGTGGGACCAACCAATCGGCCCGCGCATTGGCTTTCTGAGAATAACCGCCCCAATGCGCCTCACCCACACGCCAACCGGTTAGAACGACCTTGTCCCCTGGCTTGTAGCGATCATCTGACGAAGCCTCTACCGTACCGGCATAGTCAATGCCCGGAACGTGCGGGTAGGACCGGACCAGCCCGCCGCCTTTAGGAGACAGGCAGAGCCCGTCCTTGTAGTTGACCGTCGAATACTCGACAGCAACGGTGACTTCACCATGCGGCAGATCATCTTCCGACAACTGCTTGACCGATGGGCTCGCCAAACCGATTTCTTCGTCCTTCTCCATCACAAGAGCATTGAACATATCTCAATTCCTTTCGTGTTTCTGCGCCCGGACCAGTTCTTCACCTGGCCCAAAATACCTCGGGGGAGTCGCGCAGCGACGGGGGCAGCGCCCCCAACCCCCGTGTCAAATCCAGAAATGTGACTGCACGGTTGCGTGACGCATCCCGTCCGGTGTCTCAACATCCAGTTCCGTTCCCGCGTCCCAATGGCTCAATCGCACCATGCCAATGGCTACGTTGGTCTTGAAGTCAGGGGACCAGGTCGCCGAAGTCACCTGCCCGACCCATTTTCCATCCGCGTAGAGACCCCAGGGCCTATCGCAGCCCGGCACAGGATCGCCCGCGATGGCAATAGGCCGGATTTGCTGAATGGGCCCCTCTTTGGCCACACGCAGCAATGCATCGCGGCCAATGCAGCCGATTGCGGTATGCGTGTTGCAGAACTTGCCCAAGCCACACTCGTGCGGAGTGTTATCATCCGTCATGTCATTGCCATAGGACAGCAAGCCACCCTCGATCCGTTCGATCAGGTTTGGACAGCCGGCACGCACCTCAAGGTCTTCTCCTGCAGCGAATAATGCATTCCAGAGGGGCATACCAATGTCGCTGCCCTCAACATAAATCTCGAATCCGCCCTGTTTGGAATAACCCGAGCGCGCCACGGCCAGATCGCGTCCCTCAAACTCGAACATGTCAAACTTGAAAAACCGGATATCCCGCACGCGGTCGCCAAATACGCGGGCCATGAGTTCGTCCGCCTTGGGGCCCTGAACAGCAAGCGGCGACACATCCGGCTCGTCCACGAGAACATCCAGACGGTATCCCACAGCGATCCCTTTGACCCAAAGCAACAGGTCACTGTCCGCAATCGAAATCCACCAACGATCTTCGGACAGCTTCACAGCCACCGGGTCGTTTAGCATTCCACCTGTTTCATCGACGATCGGCACATAGAAACACTGCCCCGGCAACATCCCACGCAAATCGCGCGGAGTGAGCATCTGCATCAGGCGTGCGGCATCCGGCCCGCGTAGTTCGACCTGTCGCTCACACGAGACGTCCCACACCTGCACATGGGTCTTCAAATGCCGATAGTCGGCCTCAACGCTTTCGAAAACAGTAGGCAATAACATACGGTTATATACCGTATATCCTTTGACCCCAGCAGCTTCGACCCCATCCGAGAATGGCGTGCGCCTCAAACGGCGCGAAGGAGATATTTGCGGCATTCAATCCTCCTGCGGCATGAAGACAAGATCACTGACCGGCGCTTCAGATCCCGCCTCAGTCAGCATCTTGTGCACTTGTCCCCGGTGGTGGGTTTGATGATTGAACATGTGGATGACGCACCGCGCATAGGGCAAAGTAATGTCAGCCTCCTTCGCGGCTGAATACCACGTGAACGGACCCGTCAGAGGTTCGTCGCCCAAGCTGTCAGCCCATCGGATGATGCGGGCGTCAATCTTTTCTCGCAGGGGCAGCCATGCAGACAGGTCGGGGCACAGATACACACTTTCATGAATACCGCCGCCCGCGCGGTGAATGTTGCTTTCTGGCCCGTCCCCCTTGTCAAAGCGGGACATCCAGATCCAGTCCCCCCAGAGCAGATGGTTGGCGGTACCTAGGATCGAACCAAAAAACGCTCCGCGTTCAAGGATCAGCTCCTCGTGACTCAAAGCTTGCATAAACTCCGACAACTGCTTGTTTTGCCAATGATTATACTGCGCCATCTCACGTGCATAAGCGCCGGTGATCATTACTTAGGCCCATGCCAGTCAATCGGACAAATCTCGGCTGACTTACCGCCAAAATCCCAAACCCGGCCGTAATCACGCACTTTCGACTTCGTGCCCCGCGCCACGATAATATCAGGGCCCATCCAGTATTTCGAGTTCGAAACCATGACAGGATGCTCTGGGTCCTTGCCTCCAAGCATTTCGATCTCGCCCTGTATCTTGCGGCCAATCATGATGCGGCGCTTGGTCCCGTCGCGTTCGATCTGCACAGGGGCACGCTCGGCCCCGATGATCTCACTCACCAGCATGGTAAACAGCCCGGTGGTTCCCCCGGCCTGCCCGCTGAAAATCTGAAGCAAACCGTTATACGCCTTTCCGCTGGCGCGCTCGTCGACATAGGCCGCCACTTTCCACTGGCCTTCGCCCATACGGCCCGGGATATCGACCAACAGACCGACCTTCAGCCCAGACAGATCTTCGCCCTCATAGTGCCCTTCATCGATGATGACGCCCATCCAAGCATGGCAATGGCCCTCGGTCGGAGGATGCGCACCCAACGACACAACACAGGGGCAGAATACATCGCACGAGCAGTTCAGGATCAATTCGCCCTTGATCGACCATTCCGTTGGGCTCATTTCGCGCCGTTTCGGGTTTGGCATCCGGCTGTCAATCCGCTGACTGATGGGCAACCGATCGGCTTCTGGTTTTCTGTTTTTTGCCATTGGCTTAACCTCCGTAGCTAATTGGATAGACGAGCAGGACGAGACCGCCCGTAATTAATACAAACCCCATGGGCCGCGTGATCGCGTGCCCGATTTGGGGGAGTTTCTCCAAAACCATGAACAGTGTCGCGAGACCCATCCACAACAAGCTCATGACACCGCCCACAAATCCCAGCGCCATAAAACCCCAGCAGCAGCCGACGCAAAACGCGCCCAGGCTCAAACCCATGCGGACCCCGCCCGCGAAGCCGGTTTTCCAATGGCCCAGAAAATAGGTCATCGGGGCATGACAAACGCCGTGGCAGACCTCTTTAGCGCGGGTGAACTGAAAGGCCCCCACTGCAATCATCAATCCGCCCGCAATCCAGCCGGACTTGGCGATGCCCAGCATATCGACCGCACCGCCAAACAGCAAAGCCAGCTGAATCCCGGCGATCAGAGCCGCAAACCCAACCCACACGATCGAGTACCCCGCCAGAACACCCAGCCAACCCGCACGGCTGCCATTGGCGCTGCGGATCAGGTCGTCATAGCTGCGCAGGGTTGGTACAAGCGTGGGCAGCATCATAGCCGCCATCATGATCGCCCACATTGAAAACAGCGGCCCAAACTCGGCCATGGGCATATACATGTCCATGCGCGGATCCATGGCCGCCATGGCCTGCCCCATGGGTCCGGGGCGACCGATCAGATCAAGGTCCATGTCCCGGCTCATCGAGAACATGACCCACCACGCCCACAGGATCAGAACATAAAAGCCCAACCACATTCCGCTGCGCAGCCAAGTACGACTCACTTCAGCCTCCCGACTCAACTCCCTTGCTTTTCAAATGTCAGACTTTTAAATGTCAGACAAATAAAAATTTGCCCAAGGTCCTCTGAACATGAAAGCCGCCCCCCGAAAAACCGCTGACCTGTCCGCCCAGATCGCTCAAGCCATTCGGGATGCGATTGTGTCGGGTGAGCTTATCGGGGACGCCCGCTTGCCGTCAGAGGCTGAGTTGTCCGATCAGTTTCAGGTCTCGCGCCCTACCGTGCGAGAAGCGTTAAAACGGCTGGCGGCTCAGTCTTTGATCCGCACACAACGTGGCGCATCGGGTGGCGCGTTTGTAAACCGTTTGAGTTTTGAGGACGCCTATTCACAGCAAGTTACAACCTCGACCCTGTTGCTATCGATGAACGCCGTCAGCTTCGATACCGCATGCGAGGCGCGCTATGCACTGGAAAGGGCCTGTGCGCCTTTGTCCGCCCAGCGACGCACAGCGGATCAACTGGCCACCATGCGGGCGGAGATCTTTCGCCAGTCGCAACCTGGCCTTACGGATGAAGCGTTTTGCGCCTCGGATGTCACATTCCACCGTGCGTTGGTGGATGGTGCGGAAAATCCCGTTTTGTCTTACCAACTGGCCGGAGCTGTAGAAGCGATGCAACCGTTGATGAACATGATCACATTCACCGCGCGGTCTCGAGAGGCGATAATAGGACTGCATACAAGAATAGTGGACGCGCTTGAGGCCCAGAATGCGGATGCCGTAGACGCCGCGTTGGTGGATCTGGAGCATTACACCCGACAACTGGCCCAGGACGTGGCCGATCGCAAACGTAAACCGGCCTAAAGGCCAAACTTGCAACGCAACCAGAACGAAAGGCAGACGAGCAGGTAGAATGTCACCCGGCGACAAGACCGGAACTCTCAATATGAATTGAAGACCAATGACTTACGGGAGGACGTTATGAATACAAGACCGGACCCAACCTTTTATCCATCCGCCAAACTGGCAATGGAGGGCCCCACCGAAACGCTTGCTTTCACCTTGATGCTAAGCCCTGATTTTTCGCAACCAGACGGGCTGGCGGTTGTGAATGTCGATCCGACATCTGACGACTTCGGAAAGATCGTGCATCAGGTAATAATGCCTGAGAAAGGTGATGAGTTTCACCATTTCGGTTGGAATGCATGTTCGTCCGCCCTGTCGCCGCTGACCGGGCACGCGTTTCTAGAGCGACGTTATCTAATCATCCCCGGCATTCGGTCCAGCAGGATTTACGTCATTGACGTCAAAAACCCGCTTGAGGCGAAGATCCACAAGATTATCGAACCCGAAGAAGTCTTTGCAAAGACTGGATATTCACGCCCGCATACGATCCATTGCGGGCCTGAGGGCATCTATGTCAGTACTCTGGGCGGCGGTGGCGCGGATGGTACCGACGGACCTCCGGGCATCTTCATTATGGATTGCGAAAGCTTCGAGATCATCGGGCGTTATGAGATCGAGCGTGGCGTGCAGGACAAGCACTATGATTTCTGGTGGAATCTACCGCGCGACTACATGGTCAGTTCCGAATGGGGTCTGCCGCCGCAATTCGAGAACGGTATCGTGGCTGAGGACCTGCTGTCGAATAAATACGGCCATCGCATACATTTCTGGAACCTGCGCAACCGGACCAATATCCAAACCATCGATCTGGGAGAAAATCACCAGATGGCGCTGGAAATCCGCCCGGCCCATGATCCGATCAAGCAATACGGGTTCTGCGGGGTTGTTGTCGATACCACCAATCTGCAAGGTGCGATCTTTACATGGTGGCGCAATGACGACGGCACATTCGAGGCCAAGAAAACCATTACAATCGATCCGCAACCGGCCGACCCGGACGATCTGCCAGACCTGCTCAAGGGTTTTTCAGCTGTTCCGCCATTGGTCACCGATATCGACCTAAGTCTCGACGACAAATACCTCTATGTTGCTTGCTGGGGTACCGGAGAGATGCACCAATATGATGTCTCGGACCCAATGAACCCGACTCTGGCTGGCAAAGTAGAGATTGGTGGTATCGTCAAGAAAACCAAGCACCCGAACGGTCAGGATTTCGGCTATGGTCCGCAAATGGTTGAAATCAGCCGTGACGGAAAACGCGTCTACTGGACCAATTCGCTTTATTCCACATGGGATGATCAGTTCTATCCGGGCGAGCGCGGCGCGGCGATGGTCAAGGCTGATGTTGGAGAGAACGGAGGGCTGACGCTGGATCCGAATTTCTGGGTGGAGTTCCCCAAAGGCTATCGCAGCCATCAGATAAGGTTAGAGGGCGGAGACTGTTCAACCGACAGCTTCTGTTACCCGTCGGTCTGAATTGGAGGTCTTGATGACATCAACGGCTGGCCTCTGGCTGGCCGTTGTTCTCAGCGGCGCCTATCACGGGTTGAATCCGGGCATGGGCTGGCCGCTGGCTGTTTCTTCCGCCTTGATGGAGCAACGCCCGTCTGCGCTCTGGCAAGCGCTGGCGGCTTTGGCAGGCGGGCATTTTGTGGCCATGCTGGGGGTCTTGCTGCCTTTCGCCCTGATGGCGGTTCTGGTCGACTATCAGAAAGAAATCCGAATTGGTGCCGCGTTGATCGTGATCGGGATGGGTTTATACATCGCGATCACCCGTCGTCACCCCCGTTTCCTGTCACGGATTCCCCCCAGCAAGCTGGCTCTTTGGTCCTTCCTTGTGGCCCTCGCGCATGGGGCCGCGCTTATGCTGGTTCCAATCTATCTGGGGCTGTGTGCCGTAGATGAACTGGATGCTGGCCATCAAGCGATTTCTCAGATCATGACAACAAACACCCTGCTGGTTCTGGGCGTCGCCGCGCTGCACACTGCTGCCATGGTTCTGGGCGGCGGTCTGCTGGCCTTTGCTGTCTATCGCTGGCTGGGCCTGCAGGTTCTGTCGCGCAGTTGGTTTAACCTCGAACTCATCTGGGCGATAAGTCTGATATTGGTGGGCGGTCTTGGTCTTTGGTCGGCGCTTGGTTGATCTTGTACTTTGATTTGAAACGCGCTTTGTCTGCGGAAAGACAAATACGGAGCTTCAGAATGCAGGACCAAACCCGCCCAACCGAAATGCTGCGTCTCGGCAGAAGTGACGATTGGCAAGCCGCCACCACCCATGCCTTTACGCGCGAACTGTCGGACGGCACCCTGCCCGAGGACAAGATGCGCTGGTACCTTCAGCAGGATTATCAGTTCGTCGACGGCTTTGTGCGCCTGCTTGCAAGTGCAATTGCGCATGCCCCGACCCTGGGCGACAGCGTGCCTGCCGCTCAGTTTCTCGCGGTGATCACAGGCCCCGAGAACACTTATTTCCTGCGTGCGATGGAGGCTTTGGGCACAGAACCCAGCACCCAGCCTGCCCCTGCCACACGGGCGTTTCAGGACCTGATGGCCGAGGCCGTGGCCTCGGGCCGTTATCAGAACATGCTGGCGGTGCTGGTCGTTGCAGAATGGGTTTACCTTAGCTGGGCCAGCCCGGAAAACCCACCCAAAGACGACCTGCCCTTCTGGTTTGCCGAATGGATCACGCTACATGCAGGTGAAGGATTCGAAAGCGTGGTCGAATACCTGCGTGGACAGCTGGATAAGGTTTGGCAAACGCTGAATACGGCAGAACAGGCCGAGGTCACGCGTTTGTTCCATCGTGCGGTCGAACTGGAACGCGATTTCTTCGACGCCGCCTACGCGGCCTGAATCACAAGGGGGCTGGTATGGTCACAACATTGAACGTCATCGCTGCCTTGCTGACCGTTGGGTTCGGCGCGTTTGGATTTCTGGCCCCGGCCCACACTGCGTCGGCCCTTGATCTGGCCCCGACCAACAGCACGATGGGCTTATCTGAGATGCGCGCCTCGGTCGGAGGGCTGTTTGTCGTCACCGGACTTGCCGTGATCTGGCTGAATAACCCGATGGCCTATGTGATGCTGGGCGTTGTTTATGCTGGGGCGGCATTGGGCCGGTTCGTGTCGATTGCACTTGATAACCCACCTCTGACCAAGGCGTTGATCTTTGGGGGAATCGAGCTGGTTCTAGCCGTTTGGCTGATAGCTGCAAACATTAACAAGACAACTTAACCAATTGGGGTTACTACATAGATCTGGATGCAATCGGAGTTTGCATCTCTCCATCTCCTCACCTATATATGGGATGTCCTTCGGGACTATGGACATAAACGCGCTCGTAATAAGCGGATCGGACCCGGGGGCGGTACCCGGCGGCTCCACCAACCATCCTTCGTTTGGGGATTTTGGGGCCGAAATAGGATCGACGAACGTCTAAAGGGGTTAGCTTTGTCTCGGCTGTCTGCCACCGTTATCGGCGAAACTAGTACAATTGCAAACGACAATCGTGCTCCGGTTGCAGTTGCTGCGTAAGCAGTAACAAGACCGAAATCTAAGCCCTTGCGCCTAGCCGCGTAAGGCGGGGTTCGCAGGTACCTGGCAACAGAAACCTGCATTATTCCCCGAAATGTCTGACGTTATTTCCCTTTTTAGGGCGCATTCAGAGTTTGTTCATTTCTGAGTGTCATCGTGCCCTCACTTGGACAGGAGAGCTGGAATGACAAATTCAGAGATACTCAGAAAGTGGTATTCCGAAGTTTGGGAACACGGAAACACCGAGGCAATCGATCAGTATTTTGCACCTGAAACAATGGCCGAAGGGTTGATTCCCGAAATGCAGGTCGGGGCTGATGACTTCCGCGATCTGGTCACTGCTTTCCGCCATATTCTGGGCGACATCAAGGTCGAGCTGCCCAAGATCATTGAAAATGGGGATTGGGTGTCAGCCATTTTGAATGTTCGCACTTTCCGCGCCGATAACGGCGCGCCTTTGGAGGTCACCGGTCAGGTGATGGCTCGGTTCAAAGGCGACAAGATGGTTGAAGCCTATAATCACTTTGATTTCATCTCGTTCTTTGAAGAGTTGGGCCAGTTCCCATCCGACACCCTGCCCGTGTGCATGACAGGGCAGCGTCTGGACTGGGCCTGACCCCAAACCAATCTTGACCCCAATCGCGCTTGCACGTTAGCAAGCGCCATGGGGTCCAAGTGCGAACACCCAAGGCGGTGCCGCAAGTTTCGCATCTTTCGACACTTGCAGGATTTCATGTTGTGACTTGGCCGCCCGATACTACACAGCAGATCCTGATAGCCTTGAGTGTTTTCAACGGCTCCAGTTTCGGGATCGGGTCAAAGATTTCGGATCTTGCGACGTGAGCAAGACCATGACGCCGTCGATTAAAGACCTCATCCGGGTTTTTGGCAGGATCGGGCTGCTGTCCTTTGGGGGTCCGGCTGCGCAAATATCCCTGATGCATCAGGAACTTGTCGAGCGCCGACCATGGCTTGATGAACAGACCTACCTGCGCGCCCTGTCACTTTGCATGTTGCTACCGGGTCCGGAGGCGATGCAACTGGCCACCTATGCCGGTTGGCGCCTGCGCGGCGTAACAGGCGGGCTGATCGCCGGCAGTTTGTTTGTCTTGCCCGGCGCTTTGGTTATTGCGGTATTGGTCGCGCTATATTCCACGTTTGGCGATGTTCCGTTGGTCCAATCCGCCTTTGTTGGCATCAAAGCAACGGTTATTATGATCGTCTTGCAGGCGCTGCGCAATCTCTCGCGTAAAGCCTTAATGGACAAAGACCACCGCATAATCGCCGCACTGTCTTTCGCTTCCATTTTTCTGCTGAACCTGCCTTTTCCCTTGATCATTCTTGCCGCTGCGCTTTGGGGATATGCGACGTTTCGTGGCCCAACGGAACCGCCTGGCCCAGTTCAGCCATCGCACCTGAAACGATCACTCAAAACAGTTGCTATCTGGTTGCCGCTTTGGCTTGGACCATTGTTCGCGCTGACCCTCAGCGGGCATCAACTGCTCAGCGATTTGGGCTGGTTCTTTGCGCGACTGGCCGTCGTCACCTTTGGCGGCGCTTATGCGGTGCTGGCCTATATGACGCAGACGGTTGTGGATCAGTACCACTGGATCAGCACAGATCAAATGATCGACGGATTGGGTCTTGCGGAAACGACACCCGGCCCCCTGATCCTTGTCACCCAATTTGTTGCAATGCTTGCCGGTGAACTTAGCGGAGGCTTCAGCTTGGCGTTGGCGGCCGGTGCAGTTGCGCTCTGGGCGACTTTTGCGCCCTGTTTTCTATGGATCTTCCTGGCCGCCCCGTATCTGGACCGGCTTGCCACGCGCCCGCGCCTGTCTGCGGCCCTTCACGGCATCACTGCTGCCGTTGTCGGCGTGATTCTCAACCTTTCCGTGTGGTTCGCCCTGAACGTTCTATTCGAATCAGTGCCAAACATATCCTGGGGACCGCTGGCAATACCTGCCCCACAGCTTTCCCAGTTAAATTTTGCTGCGTTGGGCTTAACCGCTCTGGCTGGGGTCTTGATATTTCGACTAAAATTGGGGATGGGCACGGTGTTGGCCCTGATGTCCATCGCGGGGCTGGTCACTCACAATATCTGATCAATCCGGTCATACCCGCTCTTTCGTTTCCGAACAAAAGCCCTATGCTGGGCATAACCACTTTTGAGGATCACACATGTCGCAAGGCATCGATTACGGCAACCTGATGCACTCCGCCATGCGCGGGCTTATCAAGAAAGTGCTGACAGATGTTTCCGAAACCGGATTACCCGGTGCACATCATTTCTTCATTACCTTCGACACGCGCGAGGACGGTGTGGATATCGCCGACTGGTTGCGCGAACGTTATCCGGAAGAAATGACGATTGTCATGCAGCATTGGTTCGAAAACCTCGAGGTTGGTGAAACCGGCTTTGCCATCACTCTGAATTTCGGTGATGCGCCCGAACCGCTTTATATCCCCTACGCCGCGATCAAGACGTTTGTTGACCCCTCTGTGGAGTTCGGCCTGCGCTTTGAGAGCCCTGAGGACGATATGGATGACGATCATATCGCAGAAGAGACGATTGAAGTCGAAGAAGAAGAACCACACCACGACGCAGACGTTGTGTCACTGGACAGCTTCCGCAAATAGACCTCAACCCCGCCACGCGCGGGGTTATTTCTTTTGTAGGAAAGTCTCGACCGACCGTGATTTCACACCTTCGATGAAGCGAGAGAACGACAAGTTCAACCCGCCTTCTGCAAGCGTACGATCGTATTGCTGCAATTCGTACCCGCCATCCAAATCAATGAACAAGGAATAAACTGTCAACGTATCACCAACGATTCGACCCCAAACAAAAGGCTCCCCTTTCATCGGGTCCAACGGCACTTCGTGGCCAAACACATTGCGCTTCATTGCGGCTGAAAACAAATCCCCACGCCCCGAAGGCACAAAGTCGATTGAGAACTTTTGGTTCTTTACACGCCCGTCCAGCTTATAGGTTGTGGTACGCCAGCTCACATTAAAACCGTCTTCGGTTTCGAAAATAGAAACGCTCATATCCCGCGGGGTAGAGGTGCCATCAGCATCCACAACGTTTGCAGACCCAATGTAATCCCCGACAAACGGCGCAATGTCCGCCGCGCGCGCGGACACGCTGAACACGGACAACCAAACCATGCACACCGCAAAGACCGCGACGGCTTTGGCTAGTGCAAATCTATGGAAATTTGGCATTTTGTCCTCCACGGGATTCACCTTTCTATTGTAGCTCAGAGGGGGCTGCGCACAATGGCACAATCCATCTCTTTCTCATTAAAGTGACGCACCCCGGCACCTATACCTTTGGTACGCCTGAGTTTAAGGTGCGCCCAACTGGCCGATTGCGTCATGGCTTTGCTGCGGCTAAACGGCATACAACTGCATACCAGACGGAGTGACAGATGTCTCAGACCCGCACCGAATCCGACAGCTTTGGCCCGCTAGAGGTCCCTGCCGACAAGTATTGGGGCGCACAAACGCAGCGTTCGATCATGAATTTCCCTATTGGCTGGGAAAAACAGCCCGTCGCTATCGTACGCGCGCTGGGCGTGATCAAAAAAGCCTGCGCCATGCAGAACAAGGCCACTGGCAAGCTGGACGCCAAGATCGCCGACGCAATCATACAAGCCGCAGGTGAAGTGATCGAAGGCAAGTTTGACGACAACTTCCCGCTGGTTGTCTGGCAGACGGGTTCGGGCACGCAATCAAATATGAACTCGAACGAGGTCATCGCAAACCGCGCCATCGAAATTTTGGGTGGTGTGATTGGTTCAAAAGACCCAGTGCATCCGAACGATCACTGCAACATGGGTCAATCTTCGAACGACACCTTCCCCACCGCCATGCATGTGGCAACCGCGACCAGCGTGCGTGACGTGCTGCTTCCGGGGCTCGAGAGACTTGCCTCGGGGCTGGAACAGAAGGCCGAAGAGTTCAAAGACATCATCAAGATCGGTCGGACCCACACGCAGGACGCGACGCCTCTGACGCTGGGACAGGAATTCAGCGGTTACGCTCATCAAATCCGTCAGGGAATTGCCCGCGTTCACGCGGCGATGCCTGGGATTTACGAACTGGCGCAAGGCGGTACCGCTGTTGGCACAGGACTGAACACCCAGCACGGTTGGGGCGAGGCCGTCGCAGGACATATGGCCGATATCACCGGCCTGCCCTTCGTCACCGCGCCAAACAAGTTCGAAGCATTGGCGGCCCATGACGCCATGGTCTTCCTGTCCGGTGCTTTGGCGACGATTGCAGGCAGCTGCTACAAAATCGCCAATGATATCCGTTTCCTGGGCTCCGGCCCGCGGTCGGGTCTGGGCGAATTGATCTTGCCCGAGAACGAACCCGGTTCGTCGATCATGCCCGGCAAGGTGAACCCGACACAGGCCGAAGCGTTGACCCAAGTCGCCGCCCACGTGATGGGCAACAACGCTGCGATGACTTTCGCAGGCAGCCAAGGTCATTTCGAGCTGAACGTCTACAACCCGATGATGTCCTACAACTTGTTGCAATCGATCCAACTGCTGGGTGATGCCTCTGACAGCTTTACCGAGCGGATGTTGATGGGAATCAAGGCCAACGAGCCACGCATAGACAAGCTGATGAAGGAATCGCTGATGCTGGTGACAGCGCTGGCACCGACTATCGGTTACGACAACGCCACCACCGTGGCCAAGACCGCGCATAAGAATGGCACAACACTCAAGGAAGAGGCCATCGCGCTGGGTTTTGTGGATGAGGCGACCTTTGACGCCGTCGTCCGCCCGGAACAGATGATCGGTCCGAAAGACTAATGGGCAAGCCGGTTAACCTGAACCGGTATCGTAAAGAAAAAGCGCGGGCTGAAAAGAAAGCCCGCGCAGATCAGAATGCTGTCGCTTTCGGACGCACCAAGGCCGAGAAAGAAATCGTCAAGTTCGAACGGGACAAGCTGAAGCGTGAACTCGACAAGCGCGAGTTAGACGAATGAGCGGCCGCCCAATCAAACGCTCTCTGACACTCAAGGGTCACCGAACATCCGTGTCGCTTGAAGATGAATTCTGGCGAGCTTTCCGCGACATAGCTGCTGAAAAAAGTATTCCGATCAATGTTTTGGCCGCTGAAATTGATGTTGCACGCGATCCTACAACCGGTCTTGCATCGGCTATTCGGGTCTTCATTCTGAAATGGTATCAGAACAAGGTCTGAAGCATATGTCCAGCTTCGCCTTTGACCATGAAGTTAAAACGTGCGGTGCACAATTGAAGCACAGCGCCGTAATTGTTTCCTTGTTCCCCTGACTCGTTTTCTTGGACCGCTCAGATTTTAGGCGTTGAAGAAAACCACACCAAATCGTTGCCGCTTCGTTTTTTGCACCCAAGTTTTCGCATGGCAGATCAATCGCGCGTTTCAAGGCAGCGCATCAAAAGCCATGACAACAAAGCGACGCAACTATCTGATCACGAGAAACAAATAGCAGGTTAAAAGAAAATGTGGTGCCCAAGGAGAGACTCGAACTCTCACGCCCGTGAAGGCGGGGGATTTTGAATCCCCTGCGTCTACCATTCCGCCACTTGGGCCACGGACACTGGATTAGCGCCCAAGCGCGGGAAGGTCCAGAGGCAAAAAACATCCCATATTCCATTTGTTTCAATCTGGGCGGTTGACGGTCCGTCAGGTGCATGGTTTGCCTTCTTGGGGCCGCTAAACGGGATTTGAGTACTGTATATGTTACGATCGCTTTATGACTGGACCATTCGTCTGGCCGAACACCCTCATGCCCTGTGGGCCTTGGCCATCGTCGCCTTTATCGAAAGCTCTTTTTTTCCGATTCCTCCTGACGTCCTGATGATTCCGATGATTCTAGCGCGTCCATCGCGCGCCTGGTTGATTGCGACCGTCGCGTTGGTGGCTTCGGTGTTGGGCGGGATGCTGGGATATGCGATTGGAGCGTTTTTCTATGAAAGCATCGGCCAGCCCATTCTGGAATCCATGGGCAAGGCACACGCGATGGAAGAATTTAACACCCGATTTAACGATTTCGGGTTCTGGGCTGTGCTGGCTGCGGGCGTCACGCCCTTCCCCTACAAGGTCATCACCATCATGTCCGGCTGGACCGGAATGCCGCTGGGCACCTTCATCGCCACATCGATTCTGGCGCGTGCCATGCGATTCTTTCTGGTTGCCGGCCTGCTTTGGGGCTTTGGCGAACCGATCCGGGACTTTATCGAAAAGCGTCTGGGTCTTATGTTCACGCTGTTCATCATCCTACTCTTTGGCGGATTCGTGGCGGTTAAATATTTATGACAAAACAATCCGGACTTGTGGCTCTGGCCACGATTGGTTCAGCAACCCTTTTGTTGGCGGCGTTCGGCTTTCAGCATTTGGGCGGGCTTGCACCGTGCAAGATGTGCATCTGGCAGCGCTACCCGCACGCAGTGGCTATCGCGATCGGTGCGGTTGCGCTGGCATTGCCAAGATTTAGTATCCTGCCGTTGCTGGGTGCAGCTGCGGCTGCAACAACCGCGGCCATCGGCGTTTTTCACGCTGGCGTAGAACAAGGCTGGTGGGAAGGCCCCAGCAGCTGCACCTCGGGCGATATCAGTGGGTTGAGCACCGATGACCTGTTCGATCAGATCATGAATGCGCCGCTGGTGCGCTGTGACGATATCCCGTGGGAGATGTTCGGTATCTCGATGGCAGGGTGGAACGCCATCGCTTCGGCAGTGCTGATGCTGATCTGGATCGCGGCCTGGCGGGCGCGCGCTTAAAACTCGTCCAGTTCCGCATCCCAATACAGGAAGTCGATCCAGCTTTCGTGCAGGTGGTTCGGCGGGAACTTCCGACCGATATTGCGCAGAGCCTCAGCATCAGGCTGACGCGGTGGTTTGCGCAATGTCATCCCCGCCTGACGCAGCGATTTGGACCCTTTGCGCAGGTTGCAGGGGCTACAGGCCGCCACCACGTTCTGCCAGCTGGTCACGCCGCCTGCCGCGCGTGGGACCACGTGGTCAAATGTCAGGTTGTCGCGGCTGCCGCAGTACTGGCAGCGGAATTCATCCCGCAAAAATAAATTAAAGCGCGTGAAGGCCACGCGCTTTCTGGGTTTTACATAGTCTTTCAAAACAACGACCGAGGGTATTCGGATCTCGGTGCTCGGGCTTCGGACGACCTCGTCATATTCGGCCACGATGTCGACCCGATCCAGCCAGGCCGCTTTGATCGCCTCTTGCCAGGGCCACAATGACAGCGGGTAGTAGGACAAGGGGCGGTAATCGGCGTTCAAAACCAGGGCCGGGTGTTGTTTGAGCATACCCGGCTCTCTTACAAATTCGGTCCTGAAATCTCCGTCCATCACAGAATCGCTCCTCGCTCTCGGCTGCCCGTTTGTGACACCAGAGCGGAGAGCACCCGCCCCGGCCTTAAGATAACTATATATCGTGTTAAAACTCTGACAAGCCCTGATTTTCCACAATATGTCGCAGACTGGGTAAGCCGAATCTGTGACAGTCACATGACAGTTATCCACAACTTGCACCGGGTGCGTCCTTCGGGCTATGGGCGGGTCATGTCTTGGTTCATTCGCTTCAACAAACCATATGACGTGCTGCCGCAGTTTACCGACCGCGCCAATGCCGAAAGCCCGCGCAGCACGCTGTCCGATTTCATCGACCTGCCTGGCGTTTATCCCGCTGGTCGTTTGGATCGTGACAGCGAAGGTTTGATGCTGCTGACTGATCACGGAAAACTTCAGGCTCAGATATCAGATCCAAAGCACAAGATGGCAAAGACCTATTGGGTTCAGGTCGAAGGCATCCCTGATGAGGCCGCTTTGAAAGCGTTACGGAACGGGGTTGAGTTGAAGGACGGCCAGACGCGCCCCGCAAAGGTACGGCAGATTGATGAGCCCGAGGGGCTCTGGCCTCGCATCCCACCTATCCGAGAACGAAAAAGCGTACCCGACAGTTGGCTGGAACTGACCATCCGAGAGGGCAAGAACCGGCAGGTGCGGCGCATGACGGCGGCAGTGGGTCTGCCAACCCTGCGCCTGATCCGCTATCGTATCGGAGACTGGACACTGGATGATCTGGGGCCCGGTCAATGGGACAGCCTGCCGATGCCCACCTTGAACACCGCTCCGCAACGCAAACGTGACCGACGTCCGCGCCGGTGACAAAACCCGCCCTTTTCTGTTATACTTGGGGCATGAAACTCACGCCAGATATCCCGGCCCCTTCGGCCATTCTGGAGGCCGCGCTTTACGCAGACAATCTGGATGCGGCGGAACAGTTTTATAGCGAGGTTTTAGGGCTTGAGCGTATTCAGCGCATCAACAACCGCCATGTATTTTACCGCATCGGCGGATCTGTTCTGCTTATCTTTAACCCCAACCAAACAGAACAGCCGCCCCTCAACCCTGACATGCCTGTCCCACCTCATGGTGCGCGCGGCCCCGGACATGTGTGTCTTGTTTTGTCACGCGATGAAATCACAGTGATGCGCAAACACCTGCTGGATTGGAACATCCCCGTGGATGCCGAGTTTGACTGGCCCGGCGGTGCACGGTCTTTGTACGTGCGCGACCCGGCGGGAAACTCGATCGAGTTTGCCGAAGCGCATCTTTGGTCTTGATCTTGCACGGAACACCAAGGCGTTCCGCTGATCTGGATGGTAAAGTTAAAGGCTCAGCTTGTCGCGCATGAAAGCCAGCGCGACGCTCAAACCATCGGGGGCAATGCCATGGCCGGTGCCTTTCATGACATGCGCGTATATCTCTTTGAAATCCGCAGCCTGCAGGGCTTCAGCGGCCTCGGGCAGCGATTGCGGTGGCACGACGTCGTCCGCATCACCATGCACAAGTAGGACCGGCATCCGGCTGACAGTTTCGTCGGGCAGAAGATCGGGTTCCAACAACCGGCCAGAAAAGGCGACGATCCCAGCCACGGGGTCTTCGCGGCGCGGCGCAACGTGCAGGCTCATCATAGTGCCCTGGCTGAAGCCAAACAGCACAACCTGCTCGGGCAGTACATCTTCGTCCACCATCAGGGCGTCCAGAAAGGCGTTGAAGTCCTCAACCGCCATTTCCATACCCCGGCGCGACTCTTCTTCGGACGACCCATCGATCCAAGGAATCGGGAACCACTGAAAGCCGTTCGGCATCCCCGGAATCTGCTCGGGTGCATCTGGGGCTACAAACAGAGTATCGGGCAAATGCTCGCCCAACGGATCGGCCAACCCCAGCAGGTCGGCGCCGTTTGCGCCATAGCCATGCACGAACACCACGACTGATCGCGTGTCACCAGAAACAGGCTCTTTCCTAAGCGCATTCAAAACCCGTGTCATCTGATCCCTTCTCTTTGTTTATCAACCCGGTAATAGGCCCACAGCACCCGCGCCGCAACCGAGCGCCACGGCGACCACGCTTCGGCCATTTGGCGCAGTTCCTTGTCCGTGGGGCGTTTGGGCAGGTCATAGAGGACACGCGCGGCCTCTTGCAGCGCCAGATCACCGGGTGCGATCACATCGGCGCGGCCCAGGGAAAACATCGCATAAATCTCGGCCGTCCAGACGCCGATCCCGGACACCTGCGTCAAAGTTTTAACCACCTCGTCGTCAGGCGCGTCGCGCAATGCTTTGAAGTCAATGCGCGCCTCAGCCAACGCCCGTGCATAGCGGATCTTCTGACGGCTTAGACCCACGGCGCGCAGATCTTCATCTGTGGCCCACATAATCTTGCGTGGACCGGTCAGTTTCGCGTCCTGCAACCGTTTCCAGATTGCACGCGCGGCAGCTACGCTGACCTGCTGGCTGACAATAGCGCTGAGCAGTTGTGCGAAACCATCGGGGCGGCGGCGCAGAGGCAAAGGGCCAGTTTGTTCGATGGCATAGGCCATGCGCGGGCAAGTTTGCGCCAGCCATTCGGCGCCTTCGGCCACGCAATCTGGCGTTTCGATGATGCGGCCTACGGACATGCGGCCTCCCTGCTCGGTGTTCATGGGCACGTTAGGCGCATGTGCCGCAGATGCAAGCCGCTTGTACCCCAAAGGCTTAGCCGATAACCATTCGCCCATGACAATGACCTCAACCCTTCCAGACGACCGTCAGGCCAAGCGCAACGTAGCTGTTTTGGTGGCCGCACAGGCCATTCTGGGTGCACAGATGCCCATGATGTTCATTGTCGGGGGGCTGGCAGGCCAATCGTTGGCCTCAAACCCTTGCCTTGCGACATTGCCCATTTCCTTGATTGTTCTGGGTTCCATGCTAGCGGCCACGCCGATCTCGGCGATCATGCAGCGCTGGGGCCGTCGTGCCGGATTCCTTGTTGGAGCAACCGCTGGCGCGTTAGGTGGGCTGATCGGAGCTTACGGCTTGTTCCTTGGCTCTTTCCCTATCTTCCTTGTTGGCAGCCTGCTGACAGGTATCTACATGAGCGCACACGGGTTCTATAGGTTCGCTGCGGCGGACACAGCGTCAGACGCGTACCGCCCTAAGGCCATTTCATACGTGATGGCCGGGGGACTGGCTGCGGCGATTATCGGCCCACAAATCGTGAAACTCACCTCTCAGGCCTATGTCATTCCGTTTCTAGGCACCTATCTGGCTGTGATCGGGATTAACGTTCTGGGCTCTGGCCTGTTCTTCTTTCTCGACATCCCAACACCACCAAAACCCACAGAGAACGAACCCAAAGGACGTTCACGGCTTGAGTTGCTGAAAACACCACGTATCGCAGTCGCGGTCATCTGTGCGATGGTGTCTTACGCCCTGATGAATCTTGTAATGACCTCGACCCCGCTGGCCGTCGTTGGGTGCGGATTCTCGGCCAACGACGCAGCGGATATCGTTACAAGCCACGTGTTGGCCATGTACATCCCTAGTTTCTTTACCGGCCATCTGATCGCCCGCTTCGGGGTAGAGAAGATCGTGGCACTAGGCCTTGCCATTTTAGCAAGCGCCGGGGTTGTTGCTTTGCAAGCGGTTGAACTTGGGAACTTCTTCCTCGCCCTTGTTCTGCTGGGCATCGGGTGGAACTTTGGCTTTATCGGCGCGACTTCGATGCTGGCAGACTCGCATGACCCGCAAGAGCGTGGCCGGATGCAGGGTCTGAACGACCTGCTGGTTTTCGGAGGTGTCACATTGGCGTCGCTGGCGTCGGGCGGGTTGATGAACTGCTCGGGCGGCTCTGCGATCGAAGGCTGGACAGCGGTTAACCTGGCCATGGTTCCGTTGCTAACATTAGCGGGTGGCGCGTTGCTGTGGCTGGTGCTGCGTCCCGCCGACCCGGAACGGGCCTGATCACCAGCGCCCACTGCTGACCGTCCACATCAGGGACAAGCGTTGCCGCATTTCGCCCGGTATCAAACTGCCAGAAGCAACACGTTCAGGCCGCGCAACAGCCTCTTTCAACGCCCATTCAGCCAACCACCCTGCCGCAAGCGCTGGACGGGCTTCGACAGAGATCGCAACCCGGTTTGCCCGGGCCTTGTTAAGACGCTCCAGCGCAGATTGCGCAAGGGTTTGCACACCTTCCGGGGTGCCGTCCAACAAAGGTATCCGACCCCTGTTTTCCAGCTCGGGGGTCGCGCGAAGCCAGTTTGCAACACCAACGGCATAACCAAAATCGCGCAACACATCCTCGTCCGCGACACCCAGCGCTTGAGCAGAGGCCACAAACAAAGACCCCGCGCTATGGTTGATATAAGCGTCAAAGTGTTCCTGGCCTTCAAACGGATCCCGATAAATATCCCAACGCCTTACAGCCACATATTCATCCAGAACACCGGCCAGATGAGGCGAAAGCACACGCGATAAGGGCGTTACAACTTCATGCCGTCGCACAGTGGCGCCTTCGGCAATCTCTTGCAAAGCGTCGCGCCACCATTGCAGCCGCATCTCGGCAATCATCGGTTCTTGCGTGACCCAGGGCGCGCGCGCCACTTCGACGTTCAACGCGTATAACGGGAACAGAACGGCACGGGCCGCCACCGGGGCTGCCATTGCGGCACGGAACCGGTCAGGATCAGCCCGTTGCACCAGTGCGGCACAGGCTTTGACGTCGTCGTCAAAGACCACGCTCACTCAGCTGCTGCCTTCTGCGGATCGCAATCGCGCACCAGTTTCCACTGAATCGCATCCAGCAAAGCCTCGAACGATGCATCGACTATGTTCGCGCTGACGCCCACGGTAGACCAGTGCCGCCCCTGCCCGTCTTCGCTGTCGATGATGACACGCGTGACCGCTTCGGTCCCGCCTTGTGTGATCCGCACCTTGAAGTCGACCAGTCGCATATCTGACAGGACTTGCGAATACCGCCCCAAATCTTTGGCCAAGGCTTTGGCCAGAGCGTTCACAGGCCCCCGGTCACTGCCGGAATCGTCCATGGACTCGCTGACGGACAGCTTCTTTTCACCGTCCACTTTCACGACCACAACAGCCTCGGACAGGCTGACCATCTTGTTGTACTTGTTCTTCCGCCGCTCAACCGTGACCTTGTAGCGTTTGACTTCAAAGAACTCGGGCAGTTGTCCCAGCTCGTCCCGCGCCAACAGTTCGAAACTGGCTTGCGCAGTATCATAGGAATACCCATCCGCTTCACGCAGTTTGATCCGTTCAAGGATCCGACCGAGCGCGGGATCACCCGCCTCGACGCTCAACCCGGCTTCGGTCAGACGTTTGCGCAGGTTCGACTGCCCGGCCTGGTTCGACATTGGAATGATGCGTGAGTTGCCCACACTTGCAGGCTCGACATGTTCATAGGTCGATGGGTCCTTGAGGATCGCACTGGCATGCAGTCCGGCCTTATGCGCAAAGGCAGACGCCCCCACATAGGCCGCCTGCTTGCTGGGAACCCGGTTCAGAACGTCATCCAACATCCGGCTGATACGGGTCAGCCCCGCCAGAGCATCCAGGCTGACGCCGGTTTCAAACTGCGAAGCATAGGGTTCCTTCAGCAGCAGCGTCGGGATCAAAGCGGTTAGGTTGGCATTCCCGCAACGCTCGCCCAAACCGTTCAGGGTGCCCTGAATTTGGCGCGCACCTGCTTCTACGGCCGCCAGGGAACAGGCCACCGCGTTCTCGGTGTCGTTATGTGTGTGAATACCCAACCGATCACCGGGCAGACCTGCTGCGATCACGTCTGATACGATCCGCCCAACGTCCGACGGCAAAGCGCCTCCATTTGTGTCGCACAGGACCACCCAACGCGCGCCAGCGTCCAGCGCGGCGCGGCAGACCGCGACCGCATAATCCGGGTTGTCCTTGTAGCCGTCAAAGAAATGTTCGGCATCAAACAGCGCTTCGCGACCCTGCGCCACGATATGTGCGACCGAGGCACGGACGTTCTCGACATTGTCCTCAAGCGAGATCCCCAGCGCATGGGTCACGTGATAGTCGTGCGATTTGCCCACCAGACAGACGGCCTGCGTGCCCGCATTCATCACGGCTGCAAGCACATCATCATTCTCGGCCGAGCGCCCTGCCCGCTTGGTCATTCCAAACGCCGTCAGACGGGCTGAGGTCTTCGGAGCAACCTCGAAAAACGCGCTGTCGGTGGGGTTCGCACCGGGCCAGCCGCCTTCGATATAATCCACTCCCAAAGTATCCAGAGCCTGAGCGATCTGCACCTTTTCGGCGGTGGAGAACTGAACGCCCTGCGTTTGTTGCCCATCGCGCAGGGTGGTGTCGTAGAGGTAGAGGCGTTCTTTGGTCATAAGACCTCCTCCAACTTGGAGGCATCAAACCCGGCACCGGGCACCAGTTCCACACCTTCCTTGCTCATGCGCACTTCAAGCCCTGCCGCGATATACGCGGCCTTGAGGCGGTCAACTTCCGAGAAGTCCTTGTTCTGCATGGCGGACGCCCGTGCGTTGGCCAAACGGTCAGCATGTGCAGTCAAGTCAACAGATGCCGTATCCGCCCACGCGCCCATCTCTGGCAGCAACAGCCCCAGCAACTGCGCGCTCGCCAACAGACCCTCTGCGTCACCGTCCGATGCAAGACGGTACAACTCGGTCATTGCACCTGCAGTGTTCAGATCATCGCTCAGTGCCACCACCACCGCAGGTGCCGCGCTGGCGGCGGGCTCGACGCCCGCTGTCAGCGCCCGCCACTTGCGCAACGTCGCCTCAGCCTCACGCGCCTTTTTCTCAGTCCAGTCCATCGGCTTGCGATAGTGGGTCTGCAGAAACACAAACCGGATCACCTCACCCGGCACGCCTTGTTCCAACAGATCGTGCACGGTGAAGAAATTGCCCAGCGATTTGGACATTTTCTTCCCTTCGACCTGCAGCATCTCATTGTGCAGCCAAACCCGCGCAAACTCACCTTGCGGGTGCGCGCAGCAGCTTTGGGCGATCTCGTTCTCGTGGTGCGGGAACATCAGGTCGTTGCCGCCGCCGTGAATGTCAAAGCTCTCGCCCAGCAACTCATAGCTCATGGCCGAGCATTCAATGTGCCAACCAGGACGCCCCCGACCCCACGGGCTGTCCCAACCCGGCAGTTCGTCGGTTGACGGCTTCCACAACACGAAATCCATCGGGTTCTTTTTGTAGGGTGCCACCTCGACCCGAGCGCCTGCGATCATGTCATCGACCGAGCGGCCCGACAGCTTGCCATAGCCCTCTTTCCAACTGTCGACGGCAAACAGCACGTGGCCCTCGGCGGCATAGGCATGGCCCTTAACGATCAGATCCTCGATCATTGCAATCATCTGGTCAATGTATTGGGTCGCACGCGGCATCTCGTTGGGTTCAAGAGTTCCCAAAGCGCCCATATCGTGCAGATACCAGCCGATGGTTTCGTCAGATCGTTCCTGTACCAACTGCTCTAACGAGCCTTCCGCGCCCGCCTTTTTACGCGCCAGCGCGGTGGCGTTGATCTTGTCGTCGACGTCGGTGAAATTGCGCACATAAGTCACGTGATCCGCGCCATAGACATGACGCAGCAGGCGGTACAGCACATCAAACACCACCACCGGGCGGGCATTGCCCAGATGCGCGCGGTCATAGACCGTCGGACCACAGACATACATCCGCACATTTTCAGGGTCGATCGGAGCGAAGTCTTCCTTCGTCCGCGTCCGTGTGTTGTGCAGCTTGATCGTCGTCATCGGTCGGGCTCCTCAGAAACAGCATGTGCTTGCGCGTTGGCGCGGGCTTAGCAACTTGTCTCAGGGATGAAAACGAAAGAAACCGGCCCGCTTGATAAATCAGCAGGTAGTGCAGCAGATAATGATGCAGGTCATCGGGTTCATGTCCTTCGGTTAGCACGGGTTGATCCTCAAGCCAAGTATTGAGTTTGCGCGCCGCCTCAGTCACCGTGCGGACCATGGACCGAGATTACGTCAATGCGATTTGCAAGGAATTCCCCGGGGCCGCGTTGTCGGACCCCTGGGGCGGCGGGCACGGTGCGTGGAAAATCGGTGGCAAGATGTTTGCCTGCATCGGTACGGCAAATGACGGGGTTTCTGTCAAAACGCCCGACGCGGAAACGGCCCAGATGGTGATTGATGCCGGTGTGGGGGTGAAAGCCCCCTATTTCCACCGCAGTTGGGTGCGCCTTCCGTTTGATGCTGATCCTGAGGAACTGCGCCACCGCCTGACGGTGTCATACGACATTGTCCGGGCATCGCTGACTAAAAAGCTGCAAGCGACATTGCCGCCGCGAAGCTGATTGACAAAGCTCTGCCGCTCTGTCCCATTCAGCCAAAAGCTATCCCGGAGCAGTGGTATGAAACTCTCTAAACGCATCACGCAGATTACAGGCGGCGGCAGCGACGGCTGGGACGTGTTCTATCGGGCCCGTCGGATGCTGAGCGAAGGTCAGGCCGTGACCGAGTTGACCATCGGCGAACATGACATCCGAACCGATCCATCGATCCTGCATGCCATGGACCTGTCCGCCCGCGAAGGACATACGGGTTATGCCATGGTGCCCGGAACAGATCTTCTGCGCGACACAGTGGCGGCACGGGTGCAAACGCGGACGGGCGTCCCAACAACGCGCAACAACGTTATGATCACACCCGGCGGCCAGTCTGCGCTGTTTGCGGCCCATATGGCAGTTTGTGATCCCGGTGATGTGGGGCTGTTCCTAGATCCCTATTACGCCACCTATCCCGGAACGATTCGCGGGGTCGGAGCAGTTGCCCGCGCAATTCAGACCGCAGCAGAAGACGCCTTTCAGCCCTGCGCCGAACGGATCGATGCTGCGGCTGACGGTGCTGTTTCACTTTTGATCAACACACCAAACAATCCAACCGGGGTTGTTTATTCCCGCCAATCGCTTGAAGACGTTTCCGAAATTTGCCAGCGACGCGACCTGTGGCTGATCTCGGATGAAGTCTATGACACGCAGGTTTGGCAGGGAGAACACCTGTCGCCGCGCGCTCTACCCGGTATGGAGGATCGGACGCTTGTCATTGGTTCCATGTCCAAATCCCATGCCATGACGGGATCGCGCTGTGGTTGGATTGTCGGCCCCGAAGAGGTCATCGCCCATCTGATCAATCTGGCCACCCACACAACCTATGGCGTACCAGGCTTCATACAGGTCGCGTCCAGTTATGCTCTGACCGCAGGACACGAGCTGGAGGAAAAGATCGCCGCCCCGTTTCGTCGTCGACGTTCACAGGCCGTGGCGATTCTTCAGGATCAATCCACCGTTGGCCTGGTGCCCGCACAGGGGGCGATGTACCTGATGCTGGACGTGCGCAAGACCGGGTTGTCCGGGGAAAGTTTTGCCAATGCTTTGTTGGACACGCACAACATTGCCGTCATGCCCGGAGAAAGCTTTGGCTCAGCCGCCGCCGGGCATGTTCGGGTGGCCATGACTGTTGAAGACAACCGTTTCGCTAGCGCACTGAAAACGCTGTGCTCTTTTGCCGAACAGCTCGCGCAGCGTCACGCTGCGGAATAGTATTCAAAAACGAAACGTTGTTCGTAAATTGAAAACGTTGGAATCCAGACTGCCGCTGGAACGGGTGACATCGTCGAAATTTTGCCGCAACGCCTCGCCGCTGATCACAAAGTTTTCTCCAATCGGGTACGCCACGCCGATGCCGTAAACCGCTGCCGTGTCGCTGTCGACCGAGGTTTCAGCCCGCGCCGCCCCGACAACCACATAGCCAAGCGCGTTGCCGAAATCATATCCACCGCGCAGCTTCAGACGAGTCATGCTGTCCAAACTGCCTTGGGACGAGCCCAAATCCAACGAGAGCCGGTTGTATTCCAGCTCACCACCCAGGACAAAATTCCCAAAGTCCTGATCATAACCAATATGCGCACCAAAAGCGGTGTCATCACCGCTGGAGCCGCCCGGACCATCCGCATCCGCATATCCAAAGCTGAGGCCCACATAACCACCTGTCCAATCTTCGGCAAAAACCGGGCCTGCGCTGGCGAGACAGGTCGCCACGAACAGGACAGAAAGAGGTTTTTTGCACGGGTACAAAATTATGTCGCTCTTGTTTCGATCTAAAGACGCAAACTTATTCTAATCTGCGTTTCGCTTCATCAGAATTCAATTCTAGGGTCACAAAACTCAAAAGTAAGTGAATGCAGTATAACAGAATTCTTCCAAAACGGGAGAAAATCTGCCCGATCCTCCTTTATCCGGCAGCAAACCGTCACGATGAGCTGCAAAAACCAACAAAGGTCGTAAACAGGACAGATTGTGTCGTAGTGTTTTGGAAGGCTAAGGCCAGAAGTTGAGAACCCGAATGACAGACCACGACTGGAAAATCAGCCTGATCAGCCGCACCATTGGTGCGGATCGTGGACGTGCCGCTCGGGGACGGCCGTAAGGGGATATTCCGCACCCCAAAGCATCACTCAACAACCGGATCAAGACATGAACGACCAATCCCGCAACACGTCACGCAGCGGAGGCCGCGCTGCACGCCGTGCCGCCCGCGCAACGGCCCTGCCCGACCATCTTCGCCCCGTGCGCCCTGGAATGAAGGGCGGAGTTCTAAATGTTCTGACGCAGGCACAAATTGAACGTATTCACGAGGCCGCACTGACCGCGCTGGAAACCATCGGTCTGGCTGACGCCCCGCAAAGCGGTATCGACTACCTTGTAAATGCAGGCTGCACCCTTGGGGACGATGGACGCATTAGATTTCCACGCGCTTTGGTCGAGGACACTATCGCCAAAGCTAACCGCGCGGTTACATTGTACAGCCGTGATGGCAAAACCGATCTTGAGCTGTCAGGCACCAAAGTTCACTACGGCACTGCCGGCGCTGCCGTGTCCATGGTCGACGTGCATGGGCGGGAATACCGCGATTCAACTGTGCAGGACCTACACGATGCCGCGCGAATCTGCCAGCAACTTGATAACATTCACTTTGTTCAACGCCCTATGGTTTGCCGCGACATCGCCGACAACCTGGAAATGGACCTGAACACGATCTATGCTAGCTGTTCCGGCACTTTCAAACACATCGGGACATCGTTCACGGAACCCAGCCACGTCGCGCCCGCGATGGAGATGATCTACATGATCGCGGGTGGTGAGGATAAGTACCGCGAGCGGCCATTTGTATCGAATTCGAACTGCTTTGTGGTTCCCCCCATGAAGTTCGCCACTGAAAGCTGCGAAGTGATGGAGGAGTGCATCAAGGCCGGAATGCCTGTCCTGCTTCTTTCAGCCGGGATGGCCGGTGCCACAGCGCCGTCGACCATAGCCGGAGCCATCACTCAAGCGACCGCCGAATGCCTTGCCGGACTGGTTTACGTAAACGCCGTAAGTCCCGGAGCACCAGCCGTTTTTGGCACCTGGCCCTTTGGCTTGGACCTTCGGACAGGTGCGATGTCCATTGGGTCGGGCGAACAGGCGTTGCTGACGGCTGGATGCGCACAGATGCACCGGTTCTACAACCTACCCGGCGGAGCAGCAGCCGGAGCGTCGGATTCCAAACTTCCCGACATGCAGGCCGGGTGGGAACAGATGTGCTCGAACGTAATGGCGGGTCTGTCCGGTCTCAACATGGTCTACGAAGCGGCGGGCATGCACGCCTCTTTGTTGGGTTTCTGCTTTGAAAGCCTGATCCTCAGCGATGACCTGATCGGTCAGGCGCAGCGCTGCGTGCGGGGCATCGAAGTGAACGATGAAACCCTAGCTCTGGACCAGATGGCCGAGGTCTGCATGGGCGGCCCTGGTCACTATCTTGGAACGGAAGCTACGCTCAGCCGGATGCAAGCTGACTATGTCTATCCGGTTTTCGGCGACCGGTCTTCGCCAAAAGAATGGGTTGAGCTGGGCAAGCCCGATCTGATCGACAAGGCAACGGCGCGCAAGGAAGAAATTCTGTCTGCGCCATCCGAGGCCAAGTTCGATCCGCTGCTGGACATGGAACTGCGCGAAAAGTTCAAAATTCATCTGCCCACTTAGTGAGCGGAAGGGCGGCCCGAAACCAATCGGGCCACCCACGGATTTATCCATCGCTTGACGGAAGCAGCCCTGCCTCTTGCGCAACGGCCACTTCGTCAGCGTCCAACGCGCCATCACCATTGGCGTCCATCGCCGAGAAGGTATCGGCGTCTACATTCGGTGCGACAGCCTGAACTTCCTCGATGGTCAGAACGCCATCGCCATTGGCATCGGCTGTAGATTGGGCCGAGACCAGTCCCGGCAAGGTCAGAGCAGCGATGTAAATTCCAATCAAATACTGCGGTTTCATTTTTGGTGCCTCCTGATAGGTTGGTTTTGTTTTTGTCCGGACAAGCCCCAGAAACAACAAAGCCTCGCACCACGTCACCCCGCATAGCGCGACCAGCAGGGATTCGCGCCAATCCTTGCGTGTTTGACCGAGTCGGCATCGCAAAGTGCCGCCGAGCAAAATTCCGCCAGACCTGTATCGGCAGGTCTTGCCACACGCGCCGCGCACGATCTGGCGAAACACCGCTTAGAACAGCGACCGCGCGAAAAAAGAAAGGGGGCCGAAGCCCCCTGTCAGTTTCGCCTTCCAGGCTCATATCGTTGACCGCCCGGTGTTTTTTTGCCTGCGGCCTGGACTGCGCATGGGACGAGCGCACCCGCCCCGTGAAAGAGTGGGAGGGAGCAAATATTCCGCCCCACCCTGTTCCCGGCCAACACGGGCATGTCAGCCGAGTGGAGAAAGGTCATCAGGTAAGTCTTACGTCCTTTCTCCGTATTCGTCGGGGTCGGTTACCTAGGGCAGCGTCCGACCCCTACGCCCCGGGGTGCCAGGGCGTTAAAACTTAGCTACACCCGCTTGTCGCGCCGCAGGTGTTGCACTTCATGCAGGTGCCGTTGCGGACAAGCGTGTAGTTTCCGCATTCACCGCAGGGGTCACCTTCGTAACCCTGCATCTTGGCTTTGGTGCGGGCGTCCATTCCCGTGGCCACAGCATTTTCCGCAACGGGTGCCTCGAAAGCAGCGGCCGTTTCAGCCATACCGCCCAAGTCTGCCTGACCCGCATTGAACACGGCCAGATCCTGAGGCAGACGTTTGCGCAGATAGCCGGTCGAGCTGATTTGTTTCAGCACTTCCAACGACTTGGACGCAGCGCTTTCACTGATTTCCGAGATGTTCGATACACCTTCCTCTTCGCCCCGACCCAGATCGTCAAAGGTCGCGCCTTCTGGCTTCACATGGGCCAGATCGGTGCGGTCCAGGTAGGACACGGCCAATTCGCGGAAGATGTAATCAAGGATCGACGTCGCATTTTTGATCGAGTCGTTGCCCTGCACCATCCCTGCCGGTTCGAACTTGGTGAAGGTGAAGGCATCGACGAACTCTTCTAGCGGCACACCGTATTGAAGGCCGACCGACACGGCGATGGCGAAGTTGTTCATCATCGCCCGGAAGCCAGCGCCTTCCTTGTGCATGTCGATGAAGATCTCGCCCAGCTTGCCGTCTTCGAACTCACCAGTCCGCAGATAGACCTTGTGGCCGCCCACGATTGCCTTTTGGGTATAGCCCTTGCGGCGATGAGGAAGTTTTTCGCGATGGCTGCGGATCATTTCTTTGACCACAACCTTCTCGATCACTTTCTCGGCCAGAACAACGGCTTTTTCCTGCGTCGAGCCGCTTTCCAGCACCTCAGCCGCCTCGTCGTCATCCTCGACCAGCGCCGCTGCCAGAGGCTGCGACAGTTTCGAGCCGTCACGATAAAGCGCGTTGGCTTTCACACCCAGCGACCAGCTGAGTTCGTATGCCTTCTGGCAGTCCTCGATGGTCGCATCATTCGGCATGTTGATCGTCTTCGAGATCGCGCCCGAGATGAAGCTTTGCGCCGCCGCCATCATGGTGATGTGGCTATCAACCCCAAGGAAACGCTTGCCTTTCTTGCCGCACGGGTTGGCGCAGTCGAAGATCGCGTAGTGCTCTTCCTTCAGGTGCGGCGCGCCTTCCAGTGTCATGGTTCCGCAAACGTGGTCGTTGGCCGCGTCGATATCCGCTTTGGTGAAACCCAGATGGCGCAATAGGTCGAAGGTCGGGTCATTCAGCTTGGTCGCTGGAATGCCCAGAACGCCGGTGCAGAAATCCTCGCCCAGCGTCCACTGGTTAAAGACAAAGCGGATGTCGAAGGCGCTTTCCAGCGCGGCGTCCACCTTGGCCAGTTCATTGGGGCCAAAGCCATGACCGGTCAGCGAGGTGTGGTTGATCCCCGGCGCGTTGCCGATGGTGCCATGGCCGACTGCGTAGCCCACGATCTCTTCGATCTGAGATGACGAATACCCCAGCTTTTCCAGCGCCGACGGCACCGAGCGGTTGATGATCTTGAAGTAGCCGCCGCCCGCGAGCTTCTTGAACTTGACCAGAGCAAAGTCCGGCTCGATCCCGGTTGTGTCGCAATCCATCACCAGACCGATGGTGCCGGTGGGCGCAATCACAGTGGCCTGTGCGTTGCGATAGCCGTTCTTCTCACCCAGGCTCAGCGCTTCATCCCAGGCCGACATGGCCAGATCGACCAAACGCTTGTCCGGGCAGTTACCGTGATCCAAAGGCACTGGCTTCACGGCCAGTTTTTCATAACCCTCGGTAACCCCCTGCGACGCGCGGCGGTGGTTGCGGATGACGCGCTGCATGTGGTCGGCATTGCGCTCGTACCCCTTGAACGGTCCCAGCTCACCAGCAATCTCGGCTGAGGTTGCATAAGCCACTCCAGTCATAATCGCGGTCAGCGCACCGCAGATCGCACGGCCTTCATCCGAGTCGTAGCTGTAGCCCATGTTCATCAGCAAGCCGCCGATATTGGCGTAGCCAAGACCCAGCGTACGGAAATCATAGGACAATTGTGCGATTTCCTTCGACGGGAACTGCGCCATCGTTACCGATATTTCCAGCGTCAGGGTCCACAGACGCGAGGCATGCATGTAATCCGCCGCCTGGAACTCACCATCCTTCAGAAAGGTCAGCAGGTTCATCGACGCCAGGTTACAAGCCGTATCGTCCAGGAACATATATTCCGAGCACGGGTTCGAGCCGCGAATCTCGCCGTCCTCGGGGCATGTGTGCCATTCGTTTACTGTGTCGTGAAACTGGATGCCTGGATCGGCACAGGCCCATGCGGCGTGACCGACCTTTTCCCACAGGTCACGTGCTTTGACGGTGCGGGCGACCTTGCCGTCGGTGCGGTTGATCAGTTCCCAATCGGCGTCCTTTTCGACAGCGGTCAGGAACGCATTGGTGACGCGGATCGAGTTGTTCGAGTTCTGACCCGAGACCGAGCTGTAAGCTTCGGAATCCCAATCTGTATCGTAGGTCGGGAATTCAATACTGTCATGGCCCTGCTTGGCGTAATCCAGAACACGCTTGATGTAAGTTTCTGGGATTGCAACCTTTTTCGCTTCGCGCACCGCCTTTTTCAAGGCGTCGTTTGCGTTCGGATCATATGCGTCGTCAGCAGATCCGTCCCACGAACGAATGGCCTCGAAAATACCGTTCAGCATCTTCTCGTGCATCTTCGATCCGGCAACAATCGAAGCCACTTTCTGCTCTTCGATCACCTTCCATTCGATGAACTGCTCGATGTCCGGGTGATCCGCATCAACGATCACCATCTTTGCTGCTCGACGGGTTGTCCCGCCTGATTTGATCGCGCCAGCAGCGCGGTCGCCTATCTTGAGGAAGCCCATCAAGCCCGAAGATTTGCCGCCACCTGACAGCGCTTCGCCTTCTGCGCGCAGATGGCTGAAGTTGGTACCGGTGCCCGAGCCGTACTTGAACAGGCGCGCCTCGCGCACCCACAGGTCCATGATGCCGCCTTCGTTCACCAGATCATCGTCGACAGACTGGATGAAGCACGCGTGCGGCTGCGGATGTTCGTAGGCGGATTTCGATTTCGTCAGCTTGCCGGTTTTGTAGTCGACATAGTGGTGCCCCTGCGCCGGACCGTCGATCCCATAGGCCCAATGCAGACCAGTGTTGAACCACTGCGGGCTGTTCGGAGCAGCACGCTGGGTCGCCAGCATGTAACGCATCTCGTCAAAATAGGCGCGCGCGTCTTCTTCATCCGAGAAATAGCCGCCTTTCCAGCCCCAATAGGCCCATGCACCTGCCAGACGGTCGAACACCTGCTTGGACGAAATTTCTCCGTCAAACTCCGCACCTTCGGCAGGTACCGAACGCCACAGGAATTCTGGAACGTCCCTTTCTTTGACCTTTTTCAGCTTGCTGGGAACACCTGCCTTGCGGAAGTATTTCTGAGCAATCACATCACTTGCCACCTGCGACCAGCTTGCGGGCACTTCGATGTTGTCCAGACGGAAAACAATCGTTCCATCCGGATTGCGGATTTCAGACGTTGCAGACACAAAATCCAGGTCCGAGTAGGCATCCTGATCTGGTTTGGTGAATTTTCTTTCAATCTTCATGTCCGCAGCCCTGGTTAAATTCCGCCCAATGTTCAGTTCCCGACACCAAATCTTGTGTTGCAGGGTGCCGCCCACAACGCCCAGAGTCTTACGGACAAGGGTATCGTTCGCTGTCAAAGACAGCGGAAAAACCGCAAAAACGGCGCACTTAAATTAGATGTGCTTTCCGACCCTCGCCTGCTGCCTCTTCCAGTTTGAACACCAGATATTGTGGCAATCTCTTCGGCTCATACAATTTGACGTATGAACCCATAGAAGGTCAACGCCCTTTTTCCGTCTTTTTTGAAATCTTTTTTGTTGACCTGAGAACGTTTCAAGTCCGCCACCCAATTTCGCGCGATTCCTCCACAGGATCATCCACGGCAAAATTCCGCCGAAACCTTTAAGTCTCAAAACGAATTCCCGTTTTTACCAGCATAGTTATCCGTGTTTGATCAACCAAGACGGTGCCGATTAAGCTGGCTGGGAATCAATTGCATTTCCTCGCAACCCATCGCGTTCACGAGTCGCCAGTTCGTTCAATTTTAAAAAGGTCCAACCCGATGAAGCTGTTAGCCTATAGCCTGATCCTGATCTGTATCGTGGCCTGCGCACCACAAGATGTGCCCATTGCATCACGCAGCGCACAGTTTGACACCTATCCCCAAAGATTGTTCGAAAGCTTCGAAACCAGTTGTACCGGGCCGGGGGAATCTTTTGAGAAAACAGGTAACCAGAAGTTCGAGTGTTACGAAATTCTGCCTGCAAAAGCATCCGCCTTTTTGATTCTGAACTATGACGGCAATCCACAGGACCTGCCGCAAAGCGTCACGCGCTTAACCTCGACCAAGAACACAGCGGGATACCGCGTGGATGCAAACGTGTTCTTTGAAGTTCCGCAGAAAGACGGATCCGTGATCGAAGTGCCTTTGGAAAGCCCCACCCTGGATCAATCGATCAGCAGGCTGTTTCAAGCCATGGGCGGATTGCCCTCATGATATTGAGGAAGTGGTCGGGGCGGCAGGATTCGAACCTACGACCCCCTGTACCCAAAACAGGTGCGCTACCAGACTGCGCCACGCCCCGGACCGTGCGCCTTCCTAACGATGCCAATCTGATTTGAAAAGCCCTAACAGGGCCAAATTGCAGGACCTTGCGAAAAAATTTCATGCTGCAACTGCGTGCCCGGCGTAATTGAATAGCGAGCGGACAGTCCGGCGTTGATTTCCAGCACTGCAAATACGGAATCTCCGCCTTCGATTGGGGTCAGATCACCGGGAATCGCCCCCTCATGCACCCGAGTAACTGTGCCAGTTCGATCCACGAAGATCATATCCAGCGGAATCAGTGTGTTCTTCATCCAGAAAGCTACGGGTTGCGGCGGGTTAAAAACAAACAGCATCCCGGATCGATTCGGAAGTGACTCGCGAAACATTAACCCTCGCGAACGCTCTTGCGGTGTCACCGCCAGTTCGATGTCAAATCGTACCGTCGCCGCGTCATTCCGCAAAGAAACCTGATCAGCGCGACACGCGGCAAACGCCCCACCTGCCCAAAGCGTAAAGAACAGGGTCAGAAGCGTCAGAAACCGTCTCATGAGAAATCAGCCGTCCAGCGCGGCTTCCCAAGCCAGCACCTGAGCTGCCATCCGGCCTCTTTTGCCATCGATTACACGCATGGCCAACGCTTCGCCCGGTTGAAGGTCAGCGAGGCCTGACCGGCGCAGAACTTCTATATGAAGGAAGACATCTTCGCCCCGACCAAAGACGTTCGCAAAACCGAAACCCTTGCCTTTGTCGAACCACTTAACCCGTGCCGCTTCCAACGGGGCCTCGGCAATAACCACCGGGTCCAGTTCGGCAAAATCGGCCAACATCATCGAGTCGGTTCGTTCCGGAGGATCAATCGCAACGACCTCAACCGCCTGAACACCACGGTCCGTGCGATGAGTCATGATTTCAATCCCCGCGCCATCGGCGACAGAACTCTGGCCGAAATTGCGCAACACATTCACGTGCAAAAGGATGTCCGGACCACCTTCGTCGGACACGACAAATCCGTACCCCTTGGCGGGATCGAACCATTTAACGTGTCCACGGACGCGATACATATTGTTCAGGTCTTCTGGCACGGTTTTCCCATCGCGAATTTTAGCCGTTCGTTAAGGGTTTGTTGTTTATGGGAATGGCAGGCAATTTCAAGCTGAAAAAACTGTTTATTTTCGGTCTGTTGCATTTCACGACACGTGAACGTCATGGATTCAACCTTTCCACATGCCATACCGATCCCGGCTCATTACGCTTCCATCTGAACCGGTCATGAAGGCGGAATGCCCCGTCGGCCCAGAATTCAATTTCAGTAGGCGTCAATCGGTACCCGCCCCAAAACGGTGGGCGGGGGGGATTCGGACCCAGCTTAGCAGTCACCTTGGCCACCTCAGCCATCAAGGCTGTACGGCTTGATAGGGGTTGAGATTGCTTCGACGCCCAGGCCCCCAAACGGCTCTTCAGCGACCTCGATGCGTAATATTCATCCGCCTGAGGCCCATCTTCGCGGGTGATTGTACCACGAACACGCAATTGTCGCCGCAAAGATTTCCAATGCATGACAAATGCGGCCTTCCCGGCGGCATCCAGTTCGGTGGCCTTTGCGCTTTCGTAGTTCGTATAAAACACAAACGAATCCGCTTCGATTTCCTTGAGCAGAACCATACGAGCGTTCGGCAAACCATCCGAGTCGACGGTGGCCAGCGCGATCGCATTGGGATCGTTCAATTCTGTCTTTTCAGCCTCGGCAAGCCACCGGCCCGCTATTTCAAACGGATCGGAGCCAGCAAATATGCCATCACGCTCGGTCATTTCCATCCCCTGGAAAGTATTAAAGACGAACCTAAGGCGAGAACCCGCTGCGAGCAAGAGCGCACGGCCTTGAAGCAACGCTACCAATGGCATAAACCAACTCAACACATCGCGAAGACAGGCGGAGAACCACACATGTCAAATCAGTTGATGGCCGGCAAACGCGGCCTCATCATGGGACTGGCCAATGACAAATCAATCGCATGGGGAATCGCCCGCGCCTTGTCCGATGCCGGGGCCGAGCTTGCTTTTTCCTATCAGGGCGATGCTTTGAAAAAGCGCGTCGACCCGCTGGCCGCCCAATTGGGCAGTGAAATCGTTCTGCCCTGTGATGTCAGCGACGAGGCGTCGATCGATGCGCTATTCACCGCGCTGGAAGAAAAATGGGGCAAACTGGACTTTGTGGTTCATGCCATCGGCTTCTCTGACAAAAATGAGTTGCGCGGACGTTATGTCGATACCAGCCGGGCGAACTTCAAACTGACCATGGATGTGTCGGTCTATTCGTTCACCGCCGTGATGCAACGCGCCGAAAAGATGATGGGCGAAGGCGGCAGCGCCGTCACCCTGACCTACTATGGTGCCGAGCAAGTCATGCCGCATTACAATGTAATGGGCGTCGCCAAAGCCGCACTTGAAGCGTCGGTAAAGTATCTGGGCGAGGATCTGGGCAAAGACGGCATCCGAGTCAACTCGATCTCTGCCGGTCCGATCAAGACGCTGGCGGCCAGCGGCATCGGCGATTTCCGCTATATCATGAAGTGGAACGAATATAACTCGCCCCTGCGTCGCAACGTGACCATCGACGATGTGGGCAAGTCAGCCCTTTACCTGCTGTCGGATCTGTCCAGCGGCGTGACCGGAGAAAACCTGCACGTGGATTCGGGCTATCACATTGTCGGCATGAAGGCCGTCGATGCACCCGACGTGGAAAAGGGCTGATATCATGAGTGCCAAAGACCGCCTGCCCCACGAAAAAGGCTTTCACATCAGCTGGGATCAAATCCATCGCGATTCGCGCGCTTTGGCTTGGCGGCTTGACGGGCAAGGCCCTGAAAATGGTGCCTGGCGCGCAGTGGTGGCTATCACGCGCGGCGGTATGGCCCCCGCGATGATCGTCAGCCGCGAATTGGACATCCGCACCGTCGATACGATCAGCGTGCGGTCTTATCACCATCAAGAACAAGGCGAGGCCGAAGTTTTGAAGGCACCCGACGCGGATCTGATGGGCGACGGAACTGGCGTTCTGATCATCGACGACCTGGTAGACAGCGGTAAAACACTGGAACTGGTCCGCAAAATGTACCCCAACGCGCATTTCGCGACGGTTTATTCGAAACCCAAGGGCCGCCCGATGGTAGATACGTTCATCACCGAGGTCAGTCAGGACACGTGGATCTTCTTCCCCTGGGACATGGCGTTGCAATATGTCGAACCCTATCGTGGGACAGACTAACCTCTTTTCTGCTCTCAAATACTTAGAAGCGTGAGGCGGAGCCTCGCATAAAGACTGGCACACCATGACCCAGACTCGCACAAGCGCCACTTTCCCTCCTCCGGTGATGGAGGCGCGACGATGGGTCGAAGGTGTCAACTTTCCTGCAGACCGCCCACTGATCAATGTCAGCCAGGCCGCGCCGGTTGACCCGCCTCCGCTTACTCTGCGACAGGCAATGGCAGATTTTGCCGTGCAGGAAGACAGCGCACATTTATATGGGCCGGTCTTGGGGAACGACGATCTTCGCACAGAATTGGCGGCCCAGATCAGCGCGCACTACGCCGGGCGCGTTGACGCGTCTCAGACCGCCATCACCTCGGGCTGTAATCAGGCATTCTCGGCCGTGATCTCGGCAATCACCGATGAGGATGATGAAGTGATTCTGCCAACGCCATGGTATTTCAACCATAAAATGTGGTTGGACATGGCTGGGGTGAAGGCTGTGGACCTCCCAACCGGAGATGACCTGCTACCCGATCCAGAGAAGGCGCGCGCTCTGATTACCGAAAAAACACGCGCCATCGCCCTGGTCACGCCGAACAACCCCGGCGGCGTGGAATACCCTTCCGATCTGGTCCGCGCGTTTTTTGACCTTGCACGCGACTGCGGTCTTCGCCTCATTGTCGACGAGACATATCGCGATTTCGACAGCCGCAGCGGCCCGCCCCACGATCTGTTCCAACAACCGGCTTGGGATGAGACGCTTGTTCATCTCTATTCCTTCTCTAAAGCCTATCGCCTGACAGGCCACCGAGTTGGTGCGATAGCCACAAGCCGTTCTCTTCTGGCCGAGGTCGAGAAATTCCTCGACACTGTTGCCATTTGCCCTGGCCAAATCGGCCAGTTTGCAGCCCTTTGGGGGATGCAGAACCTATCACAATGGCTTGCGGGTGAACGAGACGAAATTCTCGACCGCAGAGCCGCAATTAAAGATGGAATGCCCGCCCTTGAGGCCCAAGGATGGCGTCTTTTGGGACTTGGGGCGTATTTTGCTTACCTCGAACACCCTTTCGATATGCCGTCAGACGAATTGGCACGCCGTTTGGTGACTGAGGCAGGCGTGCTGCTGTTGCCCGGCACCATGTTCATGCCCGCCCATGACCCCGCCGGAAAACGGCAAGTCCGTGTAGCATTCGCCAATCTGGACCGTGCGGGATTGGGTCAATTGTTCGACCGGTTGCAGGGCCTGTCCTTCTAAGCTTGCCCCTCGGCGGTGTGCGTCGTATTCAGGGCCGCAACCGACAGGGCAGAACGCTGCCGCAATAACAAGAGGGCACCATGGCCGCAGGCGCTAAAAGTCTTTCTAAAACCTTTGTCTGGATTCTGATGGGCCTGCTGATGCTGGGCCTTGCGGGATTTGGCGCCACCAATCTCAGCGGTACGGTCCGAACCGTCGCACATGTGGGTGACGAAAGCATCTCGGTCGATGAGTATGTGCGCGAGTTGCAGCGCGAAATCCGCGCGGTTGAGGCACAAACCGGCCAGCCATTGCAGATGTCGCAGGCACGCGAGTTGGGGCTTGATCAGAATGCCCTCGCCCGTCTGACGGCATTGGCGGCATTGGACAACGAAGTCGGCCAACTGGGTATTTCCATCGGGGACGAGAACCTACAGCAAGACATCGTCGCGATCCCGGCCTTCCAGGGTGTGGACGGCAGCTTTGACCGTGAAGCCTATCGTTTTCAGCTGGAACAGATCGGCATGACCGATTCCGAGTTCGAAACAGATTTGCGCAAGGAATCGGCGCGTACGATCGTTCAGGGCGCGATCATGGGCGGCGTCGAAATGCCAGCCACTCTGACGGATACGATGACGGATTACATCGGCGCCCGGCGCAGCTTTACGGTGGCCACCGTCGGGACCGAAGCATTGGAATCCTCGATTGCCGATCCGACCGAGGCGCAGATTCAGGCTTATTATGATGAAAACGGTGCTCTGTTCACACTGCCCCGCACCAAGCAACTGACCTATGCGATCCTGTCCCCTGCGATGCTGATCGACAGTGTCGAGGTGGATCAGGACGCCCTGCGCGCGCTCTATGATAGCCGGTCTGCTGAGTTCAACCAGCCCGCACGCCGCTTGGTTGAGCGCTTGAATTTCCCGGACGAGGCAGCTGCAAGCGAAGCTAAGGCCCAGCTTGAGGTGGGTGGCACTACCTTTGAACAGCTGGTCCGCGACCGCGATCTCGAATTGAACGACATCGATCTGGGCGACGTGACGCGTGAGGATCTGGGCGAAGCTGCGGATGCTGTATTTGCGGCCGATCTGGATGCTGTTGTTGGCCCGTTGCCGTCGGTATTTGGTCCGGCCCTTTTCCGGATCAACGGATCTCTGGCAGCCAACAATGTGCCCTTCGAAGAAGCTGAACCGGCCTTGCGGGAAGAGCTGGCGGCCGAGCGTGCGCGCCGCCTGATCGAGGCGCAGTCCGAAGATATCAACGACATGCTTGCTGGCGGCGCTACACTGGAAGAACTGGCGGATGAGACCGAAATGGAGCTGGGTCAGATCGACTGGACCCGCGAAAGTTCAGATGAAATCGCCGCCTATGACGGGTTCCGCGTCGCAGCCGAAGCTGTGCAGGAAGGTGATTTCCCGGAAATCGCATTCCTCGAAGATGGGTCGATCTTTGCCCTGCGCCTGAACGAGGTTCTGCCGCGTCGCCCCGAGCCGCTGGACAGCGCGCGTGATCGCGTGGCCGCCGCGTGGCTTCAAGCCGAAACAAACAAGGCGCTGGAAGAACGGGCCAATGCGGTTCTGACACAGCTTGCAACAGATGGTGACTTTACCGCCACCGGCCTGCCCTTCCGTGTTGAAAATGCCCTGACCCGCACGGCGTTTCTGGATGACGTTCCTGCGGATTTCATGAACGAAGTGTTTCAGATGGAACCTGGCGAATTGCGTGTCATTGGTGGCAACGGCGCAGCGTTGCTGGTGCGCCTGGATGAAGTTCTGCCTCCGGCAGATACAGACGAGCTTCGCCAACTGCGTGAAGCCCTTTCCGCTCAGATGAATCAGGCCCTGTCACAGAATATTTTCAACGCTTATGTGCGCGATGCACAGACACGCGCGCGTCCGGTCGTCGACCAACAGGCGCTGAATGCCGTGCAATCGAGCTTTTAAACGAGACCGAAATGGCACTGACACCCGAATTCGACACCTTCGCGCGCGCTTATGAAGCGGGCGAAAATCAGGTGGTCTACACACGTCTTGCCGCTGATCTTGACACGCCCGTGTCACTGATGCTCAAGCTGACGGGCGCACAGAAAGATGCGTTCATGCTGGAATCCGTAACCGGCGGCGAAGTTCGTGGCCGTTACTCGATCATCGGTATGAAACCCGACCTGATCTGGCGGTGTCGCGGTGAAGCGTCCGAGTTGAACCGCTCTGCCCGGTTCGATTCCGAGGCGTTCTCGGCCCAAGACGGCAACCCGATGGACAACTTGCGCGCTTTGCTGGCCGAAAGCCGCATCGACCTGCCGGATGACCTGCCTCAGGCTGCAGCCGGGCTGTTTGGATATTTGGGCTATGACATGGTCCGGCTGGTGGAATACCTGCCAGGCGTAAATCCTGACCCTCTGGGCCTGCCCGATGCGATTATGCTGCGCCCTTCCGTCATCGCCGTGTTAGATGGTGTTAAAGGCGAAGTGACCGTGGTTTCACCAGCTTGGGCCAGCGACGGTCAATCCGCCAAGGCTGCTTATGCACAAGCCGCCGAACGTGTGATGGATGCGGTTCGCGATCTGGAACGTGCGATGCCTGCGGAAACCCGCGATCTTGGGGACGCGCGCGAAGTTTCACCGCCCGTGTCGAACTTTACCAAGTCCGGCTATATGGAAGCCGTTGAAAAGGCCAAGGAATACATCCGCGCGGGTGATATTTTCCAGGTTGTCCCCGCGCAGCGCTGGACGCAGGAATTTCCTCTCCCACCCTTTGCGCTCTATCGATCGTTGCGGCGCACCAACCCGTCGCCTTTCATGTTCTATTTTAATTTCGGTGGTTTTCAGGTCGTCGGTGCCAGCCCCGAGATTTTGGTACGCGTGTTCGGCAGTGAAGTCACCATTCGTCCCATCGCCGGAACCCGTCCCCGTGGCGCGACGCCGGAAGAAGACAAGGCAAACGAACTGGATCTGCTGGCCGACAAGAAAGAGCTGGCCGAGCACCTGATGCTGCTGGATCTGGGTCGCAACGATACCGGACGCGTGGCCAAGATTGGCACGGTGCGCCCGACTGAAGAGTTCATCATAGAACGTTACAGCCACGTAATGCATATTGTGTCAAACGTGGTGGGTGAACTTGCCGAAGACAAAGACGCGCTGGACGCGTTCTTTGCCGGGATGCCAGCGGGCACAGTGTCTGGCGCGCCCAAAGTGCGCGCGATGGAAATCATCGACGAGCTGGAGCCCGAAAAACGCGGCGTCTATGGCGGTGGCGTGGGGTATTTCAGCGCGGGCGGCGACATGGACATGTGTATCGCGCTGCGCACCGCAATTGTGAAAGATCAAAAGCTTTATATTCAGGCAGGCGGCGGCGTTGTTTATGACAGCGATCCAGAAGCCGAATTCATGGAAACCGTCCATAAATCCAACGCGATACGACGCGCTGCGGCGGATGCCGCGCGTTTCACCGGAAATGGAAACAGCTAAACGCAAAAGGGCGGCAGATCAAAAGATCGCCGCCCTTTTTTTCTGTTTTATGCCAGTCACTGTACCTGTTTCATCATGACCGCAGAAATCGGCGCCATGGCGACGCGGCTGCCCCGGTCTTCCAACCCCCAAAGCAACAATGCTGAAATCGTTTCGGGGCGGACCCGCCCCAACATGACCACAGCACCTTCCTGCCCGGCGCGGAACGCGGCCTGATCCAGGAAACGACGCATGACCTTCGGATCCTGACGCGCACCATCGATGTCACGGAACACAACACCTGAAGGGGTTCCATTTCGGGCCGCGAGTTTCTGAACGGTGTTCAATCCATTGTCCTGCGTGATCAATCCCCTGCCAGTTCCGGCAGCAATTTCCGCAACTTGATCGGCCAACTTGCGATTGCCGTGAATGCCGCTGTTTACCCCTTCCAGAATACCAACGGTTTCGGGCAGAGTATCCAGCCAGACCGACAGGGATACCTCGGCGTCCTGAGCGGTTGCGGCCTCAGGCAAATCAGCAAGCGCCATGACTTCGAACCCGGCCGCGCGGTGCCGCGCCATTTTTTCCGCCGCATCAGGATCGGACGGGTTAACGGCAAAGCTGATTGGATAGGGAAAGTCTTGCAGCGCTTCGACACCAAACGCGCCCTCATCATCGATCAGAATGATGGACATCAAGGGCTTGGCCTCGGGGTTTTCGAACTTCGCGGCATAGCGTTCGATCGGCTTGCCCGCTGGTGCCGCTTCTTCTGCCGAGGCTTGCTCGACCACTGGCTCATCATCCCGTTCGGTCAAAGGAACAACGCGTTTTCCAATCGTTGAGCTGACAGGTACTTCCTGTTCGCCGCCGATCTGCGGCAATGCCGCGATACGCGGCAACTTGCGCGGAAGAATTTCTTCATCCCCCTCCACCGCAATCGGACTACTTTCAAACGGATTTACCTCTTCAGTGTCCACCGTCGTTTGAGGCAATGGGTCTTGTTTCGGCTCGACAAGCGCGACTTCGGTTGTCTGGGGCTCTTCCACGGGCGGGGTCGGCGTATCGTCGATTACGGCTGGCTCTGCCTCGTCCTGCGGAGCCGCAGGTGCAAGGCTGGGTTCTGGCGGCGCTGCAGGCGCTTCGGTCACAACTGACACTTCAGTCGCAACCGCGGCCTCTGGTTGGTCCACGGCCTCAGCCGCTGCGCCCACTTCTGGTTGCGTGTCCGAAGACGATTCAAGCCCGGACAAGTCAGCCAGATCCTCGGTTGAGTCATCGGCGGCTTCCAGCCCACGCGGAGCCAATTCCACCACATCGGCATCGGAAACCGCTTCGGCCACCTCAGTCGGTGCTTCAGGTGCTTCGGAAATTACCGGAGCCGGTGCTTCGGTTACAACAACCGGCGTATTGACCATCGGCGTCTTGAGCGACACGATCACGCCCAGGATCAAAACAACGATCGCCCCGGCGACCATTCCTCCGAAAAATCCGCCCATTTTTTCTGCCTTTCGCCTCTTTTCTCTGCCTCGTCCAGCTCTGCGCCATCTGGTGTGGCGCTCGGCCAATTGAACGCGTCAGAAACGGTATGTCCTCTTGACGCTGCCGCCCAAGCCTGAGCATGTATGTGCGGACATTATACCGTGGCCCGGGGCTGCATCGCCAGCCTGAAATGCCCAAGTGAAGATAAGTGCCCATATGCTGCTGCTGATCGACAACTACGACTCGTTTACCTACAATTTGGTACATTATTTAGGCGAACTTGGTGCCGAAATGGTTATTCGCCGAAATGATGCGCTTGATGTACAGGAAGCGATGGCTATGAACCCCGCCGGTATCCTGCTAAGCCCCGGCCCCTGCGACCCGGATCAGGCCGGGATTTGCTTGGCGCTGACTGAAGCCGCCGCAGAAACCAAAACACCATTGCTGGGGGTTTGTTTGGGGCATCAGACCATCGGTCAGGTTTTTGGCGGCAAAGTAGTGCGCTGTCACGAGATTGTTCATGGCAAGATGGGCACGATGCAACACACCGGAAAAGGTGTTTTTGCTGGTCTGCCCTCACCCTTTGAAGCGACCCGCTATCATTCGCTGATTGTTGAGCGTGAATCCCTGCCCGACTGTCTTGAGATCACGGCTGAATTGGAAGACGGCACCATCATGGGGCTGCAGCACAAGGAACTGCCCATACATGGCGTTCAATTCCACCCGGAATCCATCGCCTCCGAGCATGGCCACGCCCTGCTCAAGAACTTCCTACAAGAACTGAAAGTCCCCGCATGAGCGACGCGCTGAAACCGCTGATCGGAGCTTCGGCCGATCGTCCATTGACTCGTGACGAAGCTGAAAAAGCCTTTGCCATCCTGTTTGATGGCGAAGCCACGCCCAGCCAGATCGGTGGGCTTTTGATGGCCATGCGCACACGTGGTGAAACCGTCGATGAATACGCCGCTGCCGCCGCTGTGATGCGGGCAAAGTGCAACGCCGTCAAAGCTCCGGACGGAGCGATGGACATCGTGGGCACAGGCGGCGACGGCAAAGGCACACTGAACATCTCGACCGCGACGGCTTTTGTGGTTGCCGGTGCCGGTGTCACCGTTGCCAAGCATGGCAATCGGAACCTCAGTTCGAAATCAGGAGCAGCCGATGCCCTGGGTCAGATGGGCATCAACGTCATGGTTGGCCCCCAAGTTGTTGAAGATGCTCTAAAAGAAGTTGGAATTGGGTTCATGATGGCACCGATGCATCACCCGGCCATTGCCCACGTAATGCCATCACGCCAGGAACTGGGCACGCGTACAATCTTTAACATCCTTGGCCCCCTGACCAACCCCGCAGGCGTCAAGCGGCAATTGACCGGCGCGTTCAGTCGCGACCTGATCCGACCAATGGCCGAAACGCTTGGTCTGCTGGGCTCAGACCGCGCGTGGCTGGTGCATGGATCGGACGGGACGGATGAACTCACGATCACGGGAATCAGCTGGGTCGCTGCGCTGGAAGATGACACGATCAAAGAGGTCGAACTGCACCCCGAAGACGCAGGTCTGCCGGTACATCCGTTCGAAGACATTATCGGCGGCACACCAGAAGAGAACGCCGTCGCATTCCGCGCTCTGTTGGACGGTGCCCCATCCGCTTATCGCGATGCAGTACTGTTGAATTCGGCTGCCGCTTTGGTCGTCGCCGAAGCGGCAAGCGATCTGCGCGACGGTGTCGCCATGGCCGCCCAAAGCATCGACAGCGGCAAAGCCAAAGAAAAAATCGCCGCTCTGGCACGCAAGACACAGGAAGCCGCATGACCGAAACCGTTCTGGACAAGATCAAAGCCTACAAACTGGAAGAGGTCGCAGCCGACAAAGCACAGAAATCCCTGGAAACACTGGAGAGCGAAGCACGGGCCGCATCGGAAACCCGTGGCTTTGCCACAGCTTTGCAATCCGCGTCGCGGCAAGGCTATGGCCTGATTGCCGAGGTCAAGAAAGCCAGCCCGTCCAAGGGTCTGATCCGTCCGGATTTCGACCCGCCTGTACTGGCCAAAGCCTATGAGGATGGTGGTGCTGCGTGTTTGTCCGTGCTGACCGACACCCCAAGCTTTCAGGGCGCAAAGGAATATCTGACGCAGGCACGCGAGGCGACTTCGCTGCCCGCTTTGCGCAAGGATTTCATGTATGACCCCTATCAGGTGATCGAAGCCCGCGCCTTGGGCGCCGATTGCATTTTGATCATCATGGCTTCGGTCAGTGATGATCAGGCGGCTGAACTGGAACAAACTGCCTTTGATTGGGGTATGGATGTTCTGATCGAAGTGCATGACGAAGCGGAACTGGAAAGAGCCACCCAGTTGAAAAGCCCGTTGATCGGCATCAACAACCGCAATCTCAAGACCTTCGAGACAACATTGGACACCACGCGACGCCTGTCCAAGCTGGTACCAGCGAACCGCACAATTGTTTGCGAAAGCGGCCTGGGAACACCGGATGATCTGAAGGACATTGCGCGCTATGGTGCACGGTGCTTCCTGATTGGTGAAAGCCTGATGCGGCAGGATGATGTTGAAGCCGCCACGCGTCATATCCTGTCCAACCCTCTGATCCCCGGAGTGATGTGATGCCGCTGACCCATTTTGACGCTCAAGGTCAGGCGCATATGGTCGATGTGTCGGACAAAGACGTGACAGACCGTGTCGCCGTTGCTGCCGGGCACATTAGGATGGCGCCGGAAACCTTTGAAATCATTTCTGAAGGCCGCGCGAAAAAGGGCGACGTTCTGGGCATCGCCCGTCTGGCGGGCATCATGGGCGCAAAGAAGACGCCCGACTTGATCCCGTTGTGTCACCCTCTTCCAATCACCAAAGTGGCGGTTGAACTGACCCTTGATCCTGATTTGCCGGGTGTTCAGATCGAGGCCACGGTCAAGACCTCGGGACAGACCGGTGTTGAGATGGAAGCCCTAACCGCAGTCTCAACCGCGGCTTTGACAGTGTATGACATGACAAAGGCCGTCGATAAGGCGATGGAGATTGGCGGAATCCGCGTTCTCTTGAAAGATGGCGGTAAATCAGGGCGTTACGAGGCGAAATGATCACAGTCGAAGAGGCGCGCGCCCTGCTGTTCGATCTGGTGGGGGTTTTACCTTCGGAAGAGGTTCCTCTGGCACAGTCCGCCGGGCGTGTATTGGCGCGGGATGTTGTGGCGGGGCGGAACCAACCGCCCTTCGCGGCATCGTCGATGGATGGATATGCCGTAAAGGCCGCCGAAGTTGAGCTGCACGCCATGTTCAAGGTGGTCGGAGAATCCGCGGCTGGCCATCGCTTTGATGGCCAGGTCGGTCCCGGTCAGGCGGTGCGCATTTTCACCGGTGCGCCAGTGCCCGAGGGCGCGGATTTTGTGATCATTCAGGAAGACACAGATCGACGTGGTGACCTGATCACGATCACCGACGAACCCGGCCCCAAAACCAATATCCGGCCAGCTGGCGTAGATTTTGAAATCGGCACATCCATTTCAGCACCACGTTTGATCCGGGCCGAAGATGTGGCTCTTATGGCCGCAATGAACACTCCCCGCGTTACGGTTGCGCGCAAACCGGTGATTGCACTTATCTCCACCGGCGACGAGTTGGTGATGCCCGGAGAAGAGCCGGGCCCAGATCAGATCATTGCCTCCAACACATTCGGTTTGCAGGCGCTGCTTGAAGGTCTGGGTGCATCGGTACGCGTTCTGCCCATTGCGCGCGATACCGTTCCCTCGCTTGAAACTGCATTTGGCTTGGCGCACGGGGCCGATCTTGTCGTCACAATCGGTGGCGCTTCGGTTGGTGACTATGACCTTGTCGCAGATGTCTCGCAGGGTTTGGGGATGGAGCGGTCGTTCTACAAGATCCGAATGCGTCCCGGAAAACCACTGATGGCCGGTCGTATCGGCGAAACGGCAATGGTTGGCTTGCCCGGCAACCCGGTCAGCGCCATGGTGTGCGGGTATCTGTTTCTAGCACCGATGGTGCGCCGGATGCTTGGCCTGGACGACGTGGTTCCGACTTTCCGTACAGCGCAGCTCACGGCTCCCTTGTCGGAAAACGGACCGCGAGAGCACTACATGCGCGCAGTTCTAAGCGACACGGGCATCGAAGCCTCTGCAGATCAAGACAGCTCGCTTCTCAGCGTTCTGGCTCAAGCAAATGCGCTTTTGGTCCGACAACCGCACGATCCCACCCGTGAAATCGGGGAAACGGTTCAGTACCTGCCGATCTGAGATGTTCTCAAATCCGTTGACACAAAACGTGAACATGCGTAGAACAAAAGAAAACGCATGAGCGACGAGGTGTGAGCGATGCTGACCAAGAAGCAATTGGATTTGCTGGAATTCATCCACAAACGCGTGCAGGCGGACGGTGTTCCGCCCAGTTTCGACGAAATGAAGGCCGCGCTTGATCTGCGGTCGAAATCCGGCATCCACAGATTGATCACCGCTCTGGAAGAACGCGGGTTTATCCGCCGCCTTGCCCATCGCGCCCGCGCGATTGAGATCGTGAAACTTCCCGAAAGCCTAGGTGGCGAACCCACAGCCGGGTTTACGCCGCGGGTTATCGAAGGTGACAAACCGGAAGGTCGCCGCCCCGCGAATGTGGAACCCGTTTCAGTCGACGCGCTGGAACTGCCGGTCATGGGTCGGATTGCGGCTGGTGTTCCCATTGAGGCCATCAGCCATGTCTCGCACCATGTCGCCGTCCCCGGCCCCATGGTCTCCGGCAAGGGCGAGCATTACGCGTTAGAGGTTCGTGGAGACTCGATGATCGACGCGGGTATCAACGACGGTGATGTAGTGGTGATCCGGGAAACGTCGACAGCAGATAACGGCGACATCGTGGTTGCCTTGGTCGAGGATCAGGAAGCGACGTTGAAGCGGTATTTCCGCCGGGGCAATGCCATCGCGCTTGAAGCTGCCAACCCGGTCTACGAAACGCGCGTTCTGCCCGAAGAAAAGGTCAAGGTTCAAGGCCGCCTTGTTGGCTTGATCCGGACTTACTGATCCTGCTTGGACGGAAGGTCCCCGGTCGCGTTTGGGGACCAAAGCCTTTGCCCCGTTAGCTCGGCACTTGATATCAGCTTTCCGTTCAGAACAGACAAGCTGCCGGTTTCGTACAAGCGATCGGGGTCAAAGACCCCGCACGGCCCCTGCAAATTCAGAGCCACAGCAGAGACGATGATCTGGTTTGCCTTGCATTCGTCAAACCCGTTTGCAGCCCTTTTGCCAGTCAGGTGGATAATCTCCTGATCTTTCATCAGGTAGCGCTGGATTGCGTTCGTCTCGGGCCATCTGAGCGCGGCCTGAACCTGATCGACACCATCCCCGTCATTCTCAAGCCAAACAGTTGCGACAAACCCGCTGCCTTTGCCTTTGCTCAACGCGCGCCCCTGTTCCGTCATCACGCCGACCAAACCTCCGGTTTCGGCGATCAGGGCGTCGGGGCGTTGCCCCGCAGTCCACAGCAGAAAGCCCGCCAAAATCGGGCACATCCCAATCCACTTTGCGTGTCCCTGCCACAGCGCGATCCACAAAACGCCCAGGGCGATAACAGGCAGAACGTACCACGGCGGGCTGACCACATAACCTTGTGCGCCATGCAGATTCGAAACCCAATGTGACACCGTCAAAATCCACTGCAATGCCCACCCCATCACTGTCAGGGGAATCGTCTCAAGCCCCAGAGGAGCCAATAGCGCGGCGACAACCGCCGCTGGAACAACACACAAACCCATAACCGGAACAGAGAGCAGATTTGCCAAAAGACCGTAGTGCGACATGGTATTGAAATGCGCGGCACCGATCGGAGCCGTCGCAAGCCCGGCAATGGCCGAGGACATCAGCACGCCAACCACCGGCTTAATCCATTTCGGTCCAGGCAAGGGACCCACTTCGCGCAGCGCCCCGAACACGGCGACCAGAGCTGTGGTTGCTGCAAATGACATCTGGAATCCCGGACTTAACAGGGATTCCGGCCTGAGGAGCAGAACGATCACCGCCGCAACCGCCACGGCGCGGAGAGAGATCGCCCGGCGGTCGATCAGCACCGCTCCCAGCATGACCGTAACCATGACAAAGGCACGTTCGGTCGCGACATTTCCGCCGGACAACATCAGGTAGACAGTCGCCGCGCACAAGGCGCAGACAGCGGCAACTTTTCGCACAGGCAAGCGCAGCGCAAGCGCCGGGAGTAACGACAGACAGATGCGGCAAGCCACAAATACGAATCCCGTCAGCAGCCCCATATGCAGCCCCGAGATTGCCAGCAGATGTGCAAGGTTCGATGCGCGCAGCGACGATAGCGTATCTTGCCCCATACCACTGCGATCCCCGGTGGTGACTGCTGCTGCAAAGCCACCAATTTCACCAGGTAGTATTTCCTTCACGCGCTGCGATATGGCCATTCGGATTGCGGTTATCCGAACGCCCTCGATCCCGTCCGAAGCTGGTGCGATGGTAAGAACAGGAACGCGGGTGTACCCCACCGCGCCTAAACTCTGGAACCAGGCGTGACGGCGGAAATCGAACCCGCCGGGTTCTACGGGCCCTTGTGGTGGAGACAGATGCGCCGTCGTCATAATCCTCTGCCCCGGTGCAATAGGTCCGGTTGGGGCATGAACAGAAAGACGGACGCGCTGCGGCCTTCGCTCCTGCGGCACGTCCCCTATGCGCACCTGATCAAGCGTCAACCGCAACGCATCCGAGGCAGACCGATCCATGGCGACGACCCTCCCCTCGATAGGGCCATAATACCGCCATGACAGAACCGGTTCTGCCACCATATGGGCGCGAACACCTGCCAGGCAGAAACCAGCAGCGATCAACGCCCCCCCGATGGCCAACGACCCCACCCCCGGCGCAAGCCAGCGGCGCGCAAAGACGAAAGCCAAGCATAGACAAACCAGACCAGCGTAGGCCGGCATGGCAGGTTCTGCCCGGATGCCGAAATACAGGCCAATCCCGGTTGCCAGCATCACCGGCGTCCATGGGAACATGTACCCAGTCTGGTGCAGCAGCGCGGCCTCAACCCGTGCAAGAACACGCATGGTTGCCCCCGTCCTTCGGGCTCGTTAGACAGGCGTCAAACTATGCCAGATACGGTTACCAAAAGGTTAATCCCCACCATGTCCGACCAGGTCGTCACCCGTTTTGCCCCTTCACCTACAGGTTTTCTGCATATTGGCGGCGCGCGTACCGCGTTGTTTAACTGGCTTTATGCACGGGGTCGTGGCGGCAAGTTCCTGCTGCGGATTGAAGACACCGACCGCGAACGCTCGACACCTGAAGCGACTGCCGCAATCCTTCAAGGTATGGCATGGCTGGGACTGGACCACGATGGTGACGTGATCAGCCAGTTCGAGGGCGCAAACCGGCACGCTGAGGTTGCGCATCAACTGTTGGCCGAAGGCAAGGCATACAAGTGCTTCTCAACTCAGGAAGAAATCGCCGCCTTCCGCGAACAGGCGCGGGCCGAAGGTAAATCAACCCTGTTCCGCAGCCCGTGGCGCGACGCTGATCCGGCAACACATCCCGATGCGCCATTTGTCATTCGCATCAAAGCGCCACAAGACGGTGCGACCGTGATCCGCGATCAGGTTCAAGGCGATGTCACCATCCGCAATGATCAACTGGACGATATGATCCTGCTGCGTTCGGACGGCACACCCGTCTACATGCTGGCGGTGGTGGTCGACGATTACGACATGGGCGTCACCCACGTTATTCGCGGCGACGATCACTTGAACAACGCCGCGCGTCAGATGATGATCTATGAGGCAATGGGCTGGGACGTTCCGGTCTGGGCACATATCCCGCTGATTCACGGGCCCGACGGCAAGAAATTGTCGAAACGTCATGGCGCACTGGGCGCGCAGGAATACCAGGCCATGGGCTATCCCGCGGCTGGAATGCGCAATTACCTGGCGCGTTTAGGCTGGAGTCACGGTGATGACGAATTCTTCACGGATGCGCAGGCAAAAGAGTGGTTCGATCTGGACGGAATCGGTAAAAGCCCGGCCCGTTTCGATCTGAAAAAGCTGGAAAATCTCTGCGGACAGCATATTGCAATCTCAGATGATGCTGCGCTGCGGCGGGAAATTGAAGATTACCTCGCGGCAGCGAACCTTCCTGCTCTCACTTCGACACAATCCAGTGATCTGGAACGTGCGATGTATTGCCTCAAGGATCGGGCGCGTACTTTCCCAGAACTCCTTGAAAAAGCGCATTTTGTGCTAACCCAACGCCCAATTGTCCCGGATGAGAAGGCGGAGAAGGCGCTGTCATCTGTATCCGATGGTATACTGTCGGAATTGACGCCGCAGCTGCAAAATGCTAGCTGGTCCCGGAACGAGCTGGAGGAGGCCCTGAATTCCTTTGCCGAGTCAAAGGAGCTCAAGTTCGGCAAGCTGGCGGGTCCGCTACGGGCCGCACTGGCAGGCCGGGCCGTTACACCTTCGGTTTTTGACATGATGCTGGTGCTGGGGCGGGATGAAACCTTGGCGCGGCTTTCTGAGGCAGCGAAATAAACCCAATCTTCATAGTCGGGTAACGCTGCTCCGCTAACACCCGGATTGCGCGTTCGCGCGCAATCGTTGCCCGTATCGCCGGAGGTCTGTCCGGCGTGCGCATGATTGAAGAAGGGACGACTATGACTGACAGCAACAAAACAGCCACTCTGACTGTTCACGGCAAAGAATACGAGTTGCCAGTTCATTCCCCGACCGCCGGCCCTGATGTTGTTGATATTCGCAAGCTATACGGACAAGCCGGGGTTTTCACCTACGATCCAGGCTTCACCTCGACCGCTAGCTGCGACAGCACCATCACCTATATCGACGGCGAAAAAGGTGAGCTGCTGCATCGGGGTTATCCGATCGACCAATTGGCCGAGAAATCGCACTTTCTCGAAGTTTGCTATTTGTTGCTTTATGGGGAACTACCTGCGGCAAAGGATCTGGAAAAGTTCGAAACCACGATCACCCGTCACACCATGCTGCACGAGCAGATGCAGTATTTCTATCGCGGTTTCCGCCGAGATGCGCATCCGATGGCCATCATGGTCGGTGTTGTCGGGGCAATGTCGGCCTTCTATCACGATTCGACCGATATCTCGGACCCGCACCAGCGCGAGGTTGCCTCGCACCGTCTGATCGCCAAGATGCCGACAATTGCGGCCTGGGCCTACAAATACCACATCGGTCAGCCGTTCGTTTACCCGCGCAACGACCTGGACTACGCGTCGAATTTCCTGCGCATGTGTTTTGCCGTTCCCGCCGAGGATTATGAGGTCAACCCGATCCTCAGCCGCGCGATGGACCGGATTTTGACTCTGCACGCGGATCACGAACAGAACGCTTCGACCTCGACCGTGCGTCTGGCATCGTCCTCGGGTGCGAACCCGTTCGCTTGCATCGCAGCCGGTGTTGCGTGCTTGTGGGGTCCTGCCCACGGGGGCGCCAACCAGGCATGTCTTGAAATGCTGGAAGAGATCGGCACCGTTGATCGCATTCCCGAATATATCGCCCGCGCCAAGGATAAAGACGATCCGTTCCGTCTTATGGGCTTTGGTCACCGTGTCTACAAAAATTTCGACCCGCGTGCCAAAGTGATGAAACAGTCGGCAGACGAAGTTCTTGACCTGTTGGGCATTGACGACAATCCCAAGCTTCAGGTCGCTAAAGAACTGGAAAAAGAAGCGCTGGAAGATCCGTATTTCGCCGAAAAGAAACTGTTCCCGAATGTCGATTTCTATTCTGGGATCATTCTTGAGGCGATGGGCTTCCCAACATCCATGTTTACGCCGATCTTTGCTCTGTCGCGCACAGTAGGCTGGGTCAGCCAGTGGAAAGAGATGATTGCCGATCCTCAGAACAAGATCGGTCGCCCGCGTCAGCTGTATCTGGGCGAGACACTGCGGGATTACGTGGATATCGAAAACCGCTGATTCTCCAAACTTCGACAAATATTTAAGACCCTGGTTTAACCAGGGTCTTTTTTGCAATCGGGCATTTCGAAATCAGTATAAGAAATTGCTTTTGCGATATTATTCAGCGGTCAGCCCAGGGGTGTATTTAGGCTTTAGAACAAGCTCATTTGATCCCCGGGTTGCGGCGGAATTTCAAAAAGATCGCAACGTAGAGGGGCAGATTTCACAGAAAGCCCTAACCGCTTGCAAGCTTTGGAAAACCTTTGGGCAATAATTCCGGCGTACTCACCCTCACCCCGCATTCTGTGGCCCCAGCGCGGGTCATAGTCCCGCCCACCGTGCATGTCGCGCAGCTTGGACATCACTTTTTCCGCCCGTGCCGGTTGGTGTTCGGCCAGCCAATCCTGCCACAACTGCGACACCTCACGCGGCAATCGCAGCATGATCCAACTGGCGGCATCTGCTCCTGCCTCCTGTCCCGCCTCAAGCAGGTTCTCTAGTTCATGATCCGTCAGGCCGGGCACAATCGGAGATGTCATCATACGCACCGGAACCCCGGCCTCGGTCAGTGTGCGGATCATGCGCAGACGCCGCTGCGGTGACGGTGCACGAGGTTCCATCCGACGCGACAAAGCGGGATCCAAAGTGGTCAGCGAGATCCCTACGCGCACCAATCCACGGCTGGCCATTTCAGTCAGAATGTCCAGATCCCGCTCGATCAAAGCGCCCTTGGTGACAATTGCAACCGGATGGTTGAACTCGTGCAACACCTTAAGGCAGGACCTTGTAATCAGGCGATCTTTCTCGATCGGCTGATACGGGTCCGTGTTTGTACCTATAGCCAGCGGAGCGACCTTATAAGACTTGGACGACAATTCATTTTGCAGAACACAGCTCATGTTGGGACGCGCTGTCAGGCGGGTTTCGAAATCCAGCCCTGCGGACAATCCCAGATAGGCATGACTGGGCCGGGCAAAACAATAGACACAGCCATGTTCACAACCGCGATATGGATTGATGGATCGATCAAACGGCAAATCCGGAGACCGATTGTACGTAATCGCACTGCGCGCCACCTCGTCCCTTGTTTCGGTGCGCAAAGGCGGTGGGGATTCGTCAATCTCCCACCCATCATCGGTGGCTACGGTTGCAAAACGCTCGAACCGACCAGTGGCGTTCGAATTAGTTCCTCTGGCCTTTATGGTTGGTACAACAGTCATTTTGGCGCTTTGTTCTATTTTTGTTCCCACCTGGAACATAAACCTGCGCCCGGGTTTGTACAAGTCTCCTCATGAAAGCGCCCCAAACAGCCGCGATCAAACCGAATGCACGATTATCATGCGGATTTTTCATTCGAGCCACGTGATTTTTTGACATATAGGTCGGTCCCGAAACGACCGACGTCGCAATCGTCACAGTCAGAATGCGACGTTTTGGCCAAAACGGAAAAAATGCCACCACGGGCCGATGGCCCGCCCAGCACAGGGAATACCCCATGTCCGACGAAGAAGACATCATCCTGTCCGAACTGAACGACGACGAACTTGTCGAGCAGATGTTCGACGATCTCTACGATGGTCTGAAAGAAGAGATCGAAGAAGGAACCAACATCCTGCTGGAGCGTGGATGGACCCCCTATGACATTCTGACCAAAGCTCTGGTCGGTGGCATGACCATTGTGGGCCATGACTTCCGCGACGGCATCCTGTTTGTACCCGAAGTTCTGCTGGCCGCCAACGCCATGAAGGGTGGCATGGCGATCCTGAAGCCGTTGCTGGCAGAAACCGGCGCGCCACGCGTTGGCAAGATGGTCATCGGCACCGTCAAAGGCGACATTCACGACATCGGCAAGAACCTCGTGTCGATGATGATGGAAGGCGCAGGGTTTGAAGTTGTTGATATCGGTATCAACAACCCAGTCGAAAACTACCTGGAAGCGCTGGAAACCGAACAGCCTGACATTCTTGGCATGTCCGCGCTGCTGACGACCACAATGCCTTACATGAAAGTGGTTATCGACACGTTGGTCGAACAAGGTGTGCGTGACGACTATATCGTTCTGGTTGGCGGTGCCCCGCTGAACGAAGAGTTTGGCAAAGCCATCGGCGCAGACGCTTACTGCCGTGACGCGGCTGTTGCAGTGGAAACTGCAAAAGACTTTGTAGGCCGCAAGCACAACCAACTGGCTGGCTAATCCGCCTTACATTTTCACAAAAGGGCCGCCCGATTGGGGCGGCCCTTTTTCATTTAGAAGCTCGGGCTTATATCTTTGGAACAAGCGCGACCGCTAAGTTGCGCAGGTCTCTGACCACAACCTATTTTGGCGGGACCAAACCGAAGACGTCGGCAGTTTACGATCAGAGGTCGGAACAAGGCTTGCCGGCAGGTCAAATTCATCCTCTTCTGTGAGCAACCCCAGAGGACGCCACACAATGTCAAACGACGCTCTGCCTGATGATGCCAGCCTAACGACCAAAGGCTACACCGACACCGAATCTGGCCGTATCCTGCTGATCGCATGTGGGGCGTTGGCCAAAGAGATTCTGGATATCAAATCGCGTAACGGCTGGGATCACATGGCGCTGACATGCCTGCCTGCGATTCTTCATGTCCACCCGGAACGGATCACGCAAGCTGTGGAAGACGCTGTGGCCAAGCACCGGGACCAATTCGACAAAATCTATGTGGTCTACGCAGATTGCGGGACCGGCGGCCTGCTTCAACAAGCCTGTGAAAAGCTGGGGGTCGAGATGGTCAAGGGCCCGCATTGTTACTCGTTCTTCGAAGGCAACCAAGCCTTTGAGGCGCGCGGCGAGGATGAGACCACGGCCTTTTACCTGACCGACTTTTTGGCCCGGCAATTTGACGCCTTTGTCTGGAAACCCTTGGGTCTGGATCGACACCCAGAGCTGCGGGATATGTATTTCGGCAACTACACCAAACTGATCTATCAAGCGCAGATCGACGATCCGGACCTCACGGAACGTGCGCGAGAATGCGCGGACAGGATGGGTTTGGAGTTCGAGCGGCGCTTTACCGGCTATGGCGATTTGGAAACCACGCTGTCAGATTGGGCAAACCGTCCGACCTGACCTTACGCGTTTTCCTGGGCCACCTGCCGTATGCGTTCGATCATGGCACGAAGGCCGTTGGACCGTTGTGCAGACAGATGATCATTCAGCCCCAAACGCGCCAGTTCTGCTCCAGCATCAACCTTGGGCACTTCGGCTACGGGCAGACCATTATACAAGGAGCGCAGGACAGCAATGAGCCCTCGCACGATCAGCGCGTCGCTGTCGCCATCGAATTTGAAAACACCGGACTCGATCATCGGATGCAGCCAGACTTGGCTGGCACACCCGTTCACTTTTGTTGCTGGAACTTTGAACGCGTCATCCAATGGGTCCATCGCCTTGCCCTGTTCGATGACATGGCGATACCGGTCTTCCCAGTCCTCCAGAAACTCGAAATCCTCGACAATGTCTTCAAAGGCGGGCGTGGCCATGGTGCGGCGATCCTTTTGGTTTCGGTACCAACTGTGACCTATGCCGACGACCACCTGCTGTCCAGCCCCGCGGTGGCTTTTCAACGCGAGGAATTTGCGCTAACCCATTGCCTGTATTCGTGTGAAAAGCTGTGGGTCCATGCAAAAATCTCTGTCCGTTCTTATCATCGCCACGCTGACCTTGACTGCATGCAGCGGCTGGCGTGATTCTCGGGTGAACCCGTCGAATTGGTTTGGCTCAAGCAGATCGGTAGAAGCTGAAACGCCGCCGGACCCTAACGCAGCTGACGCTTTGGTTCCTCAGCAAAGACAAGGCACGGGCCTGTTTTCGCGCCCGAATATCGCGGACACCAGCATTCCAATCGGTCAGATTGACGAGCTGCGCATCGATCCCACCCCAACCGGTGCCATCATTTATGCGTCGGGAACGGCTGTCCGTCAGGGCGCATACAATGCCCGCCTGGTTCGTGTGAACTCGGAAGAGAACGAGAAAAACGGCACAATGGAATTTGAGTTCCTCGTGAACTATCCCAGCGCGCAAACACCTCAAGGATCCGAACGTACCCGCATGGTGTCGGACGCTGTGAATGTCAGTCGTCAGGATCTTGAAGGCATTCGACTGGTGCGTGTGGTTGGACAGCAGAACGCGTTAGAGTCGCGACGGCGCTAAAACCTTCTAAAGCGACACAACCTTGACCGCCTGCCCTTTAGCAGCCAAAGCGATCTTGCCTTCGCATAGCTTCAGCGCGTCTTCGCCGAATACTTCGAACCGCCAGCCAGACATCGCGGGCAAGTCGCGCTCGCCAGCGGCGATCTGATCCAGTTCAGAGCTGGTGGCGATCAGTTTAGCGGCTACGCCGGAGCTCTCTGTCTTGGATTTCAGAAGAACCCGCAGCAAGTCGGCCAATGCCGGGTTGACCTTCAGCTTATCGCGCGACGTATCGACCTTTGGCAGCTTATCCGCCGGGCAATTCACCCCGCGTTTTACAGCCGCCAAAATACCTTCGGCAATCGCGCCCTTTCTTGCCTCGCGCAGCAACAGCCGCGATCCGCCCAGATCCGAGGGCGTTTTGGGTTTGGTTGACGCCAATTCGATCAGTGCATCATCCTTGAAAACCCGATTCCGAGGAACGTTGTTTTCCTGCGCATAAGCTTCGCGGAACTGGGCCAATTCCCGCACCACGGCCAGGAACTTGGCCGAGTTTGTCCGCGTCTTTACCCGTTTCCAAGCCTCTTCCGGGCGGATGTCATAGGTGGTGGGTTGCGTCAACGTCCGCAGTTCTTCCCCTACCCAATGGCTGCGCTTTGTCTTTTCAAGTTCAGCCGCCAGGTGTTCATAAATCTTGCGAAGATGGGTGACATCAGCCAACGCATAAGATTTCTGCGCGTCTGTCAGCGGACGCCTAGACCAGTCCGTAAACCGAGAGGTCTTGTCGACGCCCTGTTTGCAGATTTTGCGCACCAATGTCTCATACCCGACTTGTTCACCAAAGCCGCAAACCATCGCTGCGACTTGTGTGTCGAACAAAGGATTGGGGAACACACCTGCCTCAACCCAGAAAATCTCAAGATCCTGTCGAGCGGCGTGGAATACCTTGACGACATCTTCGTTGCGGAACAGCTTGTACAGCGGTTCCAGCGATAGCTCATCAGCCAAGGGATCCACCAGAACCGCGCTGTCTTCGTCTTCGGAAGGGACCGCCAATTGCACGAGGCAGAGTTTGGAATAATACGTCCGCTCGCGCAGGAATTCAGTGTCGACAGTGATATAAGGATAGCTTGCGGCGGCCTTACAGAAGTCGGCCAGCTCTTGCGTCGTCGTCAGGGTTTTCATGCGCCGTACTAGTATCGCTCTTGGTTTTGTGACTGCCCGTTATTTTCTTCGTCCCGAGCGTTACCGACGACCATAGGCCGAATATCGGGCGGGTGTAAATCACCCAGAGCGGGTTCAGGGCAACAGGACGGGCGACCTGTTGCCTTCTGCGTAACGGCGCAACACTTCGGGGTAGAGCACATGCTCCTGAACCAGGACTCGCGCAGCCAGCGTATCCGGCGTGTCACCCTGCTCAACAGGCACACGAGCCTGGCCTAAAATCGGGCCATCATCCAGCGCTGCGGTGACTTCATGAACCGAGCAACCATGCTCGGCGTCCCCGGCCTCAATTGCACGAGCGTGCGTATGTAAGCCTTTGTACTTCGGCAATAAAGAAGGGTGGATGTTCAGCATCCGCCCCTGAAACCTGGAAACAAAATCCCCCGTCAGCACGCGCATGAAACCCGCCAGACACACAATGTCCGGCTGTGCCTCCTGCAAGGGCTTCAAAAGCTCGGCCTCAAACGCGGCGCGGTCCCCTTTGAACGGGCGGTGATCGACCACTGCGGTCGGAATGCCACGGTCTGCAGCTTTTTTCAGCCCGCCCGCCTGCGCATCATTAGACAGCACCAAACAAGGCCGCGCCGGATGGTCACCGATCATGCTATCGACCAGCGACACCATGTTCGACCCGCCCCCGGAAATCAGGATCGCGACGCGCTTGTGGCTCACAGCAGTTTGCCCGAATAGGCAACGCCGGGCGTCTCAGTCACGGTGCCGATCCGTGCAACGGTCTCACCGGCGTCTTTTAGCAAGATCGACAGCTCATCCGCTTTGTCTGCTTCGCACACGACAATCAGGCCAACACCGCAATTGAAGGTCTTGAGCATTTCGGCTTCGACAATACCGCCAGTTTCCGCCATCCAGCTGAAGACGGGCGGCAATTGCCAGCTGTCCAGATCGATCTCGGCCCCCAACCCCTCGGGCAACACACGCGGCAGGTTTTCGGTCAGACCACCGCCTGTAATGTGCGCCAGCGCGTGAACACCACCGGCGCGGACAGCAGCCAACGCCGGTTTGACATAGAGGCGTGTGGGCGTGAGCAAAGCCTCACCCAAGGTGCCAGCGCTGAAGGGCGACGGCGCGTCCCAGCCCAGCCCAGACAGCTCAACCAGTTTACGCACCAGCGAATAACCGTTGGAATGCACCCCGTTCGAGGCCAGGCCCAGCAGCACATCACCCGACTGAACACCAGCGGGCAAATCCGCACCACGTTCCATCGCACCAACCGAGAACCCGGCCAGATCAAAGTCACCATCGGGATACATGCCCGGCATCTCAGCCGTCTCGCCCCCGATCAACGCACAGCCGGATTGCGCGCAACCCTCGGCAATGCCTTCGATGATCCGCGCTGCCGTGTCGGTATCCAGCTTTCCGGTGGCGAAATAGTCCAGGAAGAACAGCGGTTCGGCCCCCTGACAGATCAGGTCGTTGACGCACATGGCCACCAAATCAATGCCAACCCCATCCACAACGCCAGTATCAATTGCAATCCGCAGCTTGGTGCCCACGCCATCGGTTGCCCCAACCAGAATGGGATCCTGATACCCCGCTGCTTTCAGATCGAACAATGCGCCAAAGCCACCCAGCCCGCTCATCACGCCGGGGCGGTTGGTCCGTTTGGCGGCGGGCTTGATCCGATCGACCAGAGCATTGCCCGCGTCAATATCCACGCCTGCATCGGCATAGGTGATTCCGTTCTTACCCGCTGTCATGGTCGGTCCCTCATGAATGCTTTGCGGGCGGGTTAGTCGATTGTGCATCATGTTGCAACGGTCAGGCTTGACGCGGGCGTTCACCGTGATAGGCAAGACGCCGTGGCGGGCCTGTAGCTCAATTGGTTAGAGCAGAGCGCTCATAACGCTTTGGTTGCGGGTTCAAGTCCTGCCGGGCCTACCAAGATCACCGCTACGTTATTGTTTTATATAAATAATACACCGGCGGGGTACGATATGCGGCTCAAAATGAAGCAGCCACATATATAATGTACTACCCAACGAACTCAGTAGTTTTTATCGAATCCACCTCAAACCACCCTGGCCGTTTTTCCAGTGCCGGAATGTCATTTCTCTCCAGCCACTCTTTGATAGCCGCCCTATGGTTTTGGGGTTTCGCCACGCATCGGCGAGAACGCAGATCCACGAGCTGAGCTTTGTAATCTTGAATACCACTGGATTCTTCGATTCAACCCGTGGGCTTTTGCCCAAACATGCGCTGCCGCTTCCCAATCTGGAAGCGACCGTGACTAGGTCATGTTGACAAATGGCGGAGCCATATGCGGATTGACGTGATATCGACGAAGCCGAGGAAGCTTTCAGCAGTTTTGTCGTAACGTGTCGCGACACGGCGGGCATTCTTCAGCTTGTTGAAGCATCTCTCAACCAGGTTCCGTAGTCGATACAGTGGGCGATCAACACCGACGCGCTTCTTTCGCGACTTCCGCATTGGGATCACAGGTTGGATATATCGGCTGCGCATTTGGTCGCGAGTGCTGTCGGCATCGTACCCCTTGTCCGCCAGCAGTACTAAAGGTTCCGGCAGATTGTCGTCCATGATGAGATCGAAGCCAAGATAATCGGACGTCTGGCCAGGTGTGATGTCAGTTCTCATCGGCAGACCGACCGCATTCACCCGGAGATGGATCTTGGTCGTAAAGCCACCCTTTGAGCGACCAAAACCCTGTCGCGGAGTCCCCCTTTAGCGCCCGCTGCCTGATGATGGGCGCGAACCACGGTACTGTCGACCATTTGTAGGGCATCTGGAACGATCCTGCTCTCGATCAGCGCCTCCAGGATCTGTTCCCAGAGGCCGGCAAGTGTCCAACGCCGGAACTGTTGATAGACACTCGACCATTTCCCGAACTCTTCAGGAAGGTCCCGCCACGGCGCGCCGGTACGTGCTATCCAGAAAACGCCGTCAAGAACAAGGCGGTGGTTGGTAGGTTTTCGCCCATTCGGGGCGCGAACGGAAAGAATGAACTGTTCAAAGAACGCCCACTCCTCGTCCGACATCAAATCTCGTGCCAAGCTGGTCTCCATCGCAGATGTTAGCTTGAATCATGCCCAAAGCCCGATGTGAATCCCTTTTGTCAACACGACCTAAACACTTTGCGGGGAATAATATGATGGACATTAAAAGTGTATTCACCCATGGATAAATGCCTTCTGGTTCAAATATTCTAGAGAATTAAGTCAGATATCAGAGCGTGCCGACACGGCAGCGAACAAGACCCCAGCCCTTGTCGACGCCCGCAGCTTTCAAACCGGCAACGAGATGGTCAGACAAAAACAAGAGCTTGGGTACCAGCGGATCAACCCAAATATCAGGACCATCCATTGCCTCCGGCACAACGACGAGTTCAGATTCGCGACTGCTTCTGGGCAGATACCGGATTCCGTTTCCGATGTTATCGAGAGGCGAACGAATATCACCTTCTGGCCCTAGAGCATCGTAGTTGCCCATGGAGCGTTTGTTGCCCACGTTCAGAAAATAATATGGCTCGGATGTGGTCAGATGGGACTCGGTCGAATCCATCAGCTTCAATGGGTGAAAAACAGTATTGCCCAGATCAAACTGCTCCAATACCGCCTTTGTGAATTCAGACACCAAGGGATAGCCACCGCCACTAATGAACGGTGCGGTGTAATATTCAGCTTTGGAGTTAAAGTACCAAACCTCGCCAACCTGTTCTTTTGTCAGGATATCCCCCCGCTTCCAACCAAGAGCGGACTCCTGAACCATCCTTTTTGACCATTCAACATGGTCCGCCGAGCGCTTTTCCCTCCAGCTTAACCCAAACTCCTTGCGAAGGATGGACTGGATCACACCGCTGCGATTCATTGTCGTCGCAATCCACACACAGGGCTCGCCATCTGTTTGTCTGGTTTAATTTGACATCGTTACCTCACTTCCTGTTGCGTGGTTTTTATTCTCGGACAGCATTATTCTTAAAGAGAATTTCTGAACCGTTGCATCCACGCTGTCACACTCAAACTGCCTATCAAAGCGGCGATCAAGTAGCGACTTCCATACCGTCACGGTTGTGGGGTGTTGGTATGGGTATTAGGTGACACATCCTAAGCCCAGCCCCACAATTCGGAGCAACCTGCGGCCTGTCTGCAAGTTAAACCTCGGGCGCTAGTATTTAAGAAACTCTTCTACACTATCAGCCAGCCACCAAGGACTCTGCGTTTCATAGAACGCGTGTGTCCCGGCTGAATTTGGCAGGTTTCGGATCGTGACCAGATAGTCTTCAAAGTCGATCGGAACGGACCAATGTGATGCGTCATACAGCATGGCCAAGTATTCGTCAGCAGTTGGTTCGAAATAGTCCTGATCCGGATCTGGCGGGCCATAAACTTTCGCAAACTCGGCCTGGAAGTAATCTAGAACATATGAGCAATAGATCACCTGATTTGCTCTGACCTGAACTGGAATTGGTGCGAATTCGTCTGCGTCTTCTTTGACAAAATGCTTTAACTCAAACGCCATACCCTGGATCACTTCTTCCTGCATCCAACTGCTGCAGGTGTCGCCAAGCGCAATGAAGCTGGCCATACGTTCGAATTTTCGGTCTTCGGCTTCCCGCGCGAATTGCGTAATCGGAACAAGAGCAAACAATGAAGTGACGGTAACGACTATTTTCTCGATATTGCTGAGAGCTGCTTTAATCATTTTCTCTGAACCCCACGTCGTTGGAAAACTGGGGTCAGAATGACATGCTTATACAAAAGCACAAAATTGCATGCATTTTTTAGCAACAAGGCGTGTTGCTATCGACCTATGATAATATCCGCGCAAAGACCGCCCAAACGCTCGCTTTTTGCCAGGCGCAATGTACCGCCATGCGCACGGGCAATGTCCGCCACAATCGCCAAACCAAGACCTACTCCGCTGCCCTTGTTCTGATTCCGTGCCGGATCAAGCCGCGTGAAAGGCTTGACCGCTTCGGTGCGTTCCTCGACTGGAATACCCGGGCCATCATCTTCGACACGGATACGCATGGACTTGGGATTCAGTGTCAAGCTGACGTCAGCCCGTGATCCATAGCGCACCGCATTTCCGATCAAATTTTCAACGGCCCTGCGAATGGCCATAGGGCGCAGCAGCACTGCCCCCTGCCCCTCAACCCCAATCAGCTCGGCCTGATGCCCGGCGCGTTTGGCATCCTCCACGATCTGGCGAATGAAAACATCTGGCTGCACCTCTTCTGGGGAGCCTTCCGCAGCTCCGCGCGTGAAATCCAGAAACGCGTCAAGCAGGGACTGCATTTCCGTCACATCCTGCTGCAAAGGCGCGGCCTCGTCTTCGGGCAGCATAGACAGTCCAAGTTTTAATCGCGTCAGCGGTGTGCGCAGATCATGGCTGACACCCGACAGCATTAGCGTCCGCTGTTCGATTTGACGTTCGATCCGGGCGCGCATGTCCAGGAACGCATTTCCTGCCGCACGAACCTCGATGGCGCCGCCGGGTGTATAGGGCACGACCCTTCCACGCCCAAAGGCCTGCGCCGCATCGGCCAGACGTGTGATCGGCCGCAATTGATTGCGCATATATAGAAAGGAAATCGAAGTCATGATCACGGCGAAAAATACCATTGTCACGATCAACTGATGCGGCGCGACTGGGGACAACCTGCGCCGATCAAAGGTCAGCTGCAATACCCCAAGATGTGTCTGCAAATACACCCGCGCTTCGCGACTTGTCGGCAAGGCGACAGCCACTAGATCGGGCAGGTTTGACTGAAGGTCGGACTGGACCTGTAGCGCGATGAAATCATACCAGCGCCGCGCCCCAATCATCGGTTCTTCGTTCACGTCAAGAAAACGCGCCTGCATTTCAAGGGCCCGCAAATCGGGGCGCACAACGGCCAGAGCGTCCTGCTGCGTTTCGGCATCGGCGATCATCGTCGTGATCAAAGTCACTTCGCGTGACGCCGCGCGGGTCATCTGCCCGGTAACGTCTTCCAGATGCTTTTGGATAAAGGCAATACCCACCACCAGCAGCAGCACGATCACCGGAAGAACCAGAATCAGGGCTGCCCGGGCGTAGAGGCTGCGAGGCAGATAGGGTTTGAGCCATTGCGAAGACATAGGCTAAACCTAGCGGGCCGTCCGGATAAGAGAAAGAGCACAGAATGCAGGCACCTGACGATTTCAACCCACCCGCAGGTGTTGCGGTCGATCTGCAACCCGGGTTGAGACGTATTCTGGCCCCGAATCCCTCAGCCATGACCTATCGTGGCACCAACACCTACTTGCTGGGAGACCGAGACATCGCGGTGATCGACCCTGGCCCCAAAGACGAGGCGCATCTGAACGCTATTCTGGATGCTCTGACTCCTGGGCAGAGAATCAGCCACATCATCGTGACGCACACGCATCTGGATCATTCACCGCTTGCCGCCCCACTGGCGAAGCGGACAGGCGCAGCGATCTATGCCTTCGGCGGACCAGAGGCCGGGCGAAGCGATGTCATGACCCGTTTGGTCGCGCAAGGTATGACAGGGGGCGGCGAAGGGATCGACACCACGTTTCGTCCTGATGTTGAGGTTGCAGACGGCGAAGTCATTGACGGAAATGACTGGCAGTTGGAGGTCATCCACACCCCGGGTCACTTGGGAAATCATATTGCGCTCGGCTGGCAGGACACCTGTTTCACAGCTGACCATGTGATGGGTTGGGCCAGTTCTTTGGTCTCACCCCCGGACGGAGATTTAACGGACTTCATGGCGGCCTGCGACCGCCTGCGCGCCCGCGCCTGGTCAGTTTTTCATGCAGGGCACGGCGCGCCAATCACAGACCCTGCCGGACGTCTGGATTGGTTGATCCAACACAGACAATCCCGTGAGGCACAGATTTTGGCGGCTCTGGAACAGGCAGATGGCACGGCCCGGCAGTTGGCCGAGCGTATCTATACCGAAACACCCGCCGCCCTGCTGCCCGCCGCGGAACGCAACGTCTTTGCGCACCTTGTTGATCTGAATGGGAAAAACAGGGTCCTTTCGCGCGGTAGAATGTTTGCCTCGGCGGTTTTTCATCGCGTCGCATAACAGGTCAAAATTTTTTCATGCTTCGCGCGCTTCCCCTCTGGACGCCGGGAATCCGGGTTGCTATACGCGCCTCAGTTCCGGCGTAGCTCAGCGGTAGAGCAGTTGACTGTTAATCAATTGGTCGTAGGTTCGATCCCTACCGCCGGAGCCAATAATCCTGACAATCCAAGCAGTTGACAAATAGATCGGTCGAGAGCCCGTACTTTCGTCCACTGCTATATCAGTATGCGTTTTCCGGCGCTCTTTGGATTATCCAATCAATTTCCACTTCAGTCGTCGCTTCAGGGTACCGTTAGCAGGCGAATAACCCGAATAAGGCGATCCGCCGGGATTTGCATGGGCTCTATCCTAAATATAGCCATGCGGCCGACAAGTTCTGGTGCATCTAGAAATTCTTCCGCTGCTTGCATTCGCGGTCGATCTCCATAGTCGTCAAAAAGAAGGGTCACGGGCCGTGTAATATTGAATGCGGTGGCCAAAGCACAGCCGACTCGAAACCGGCCATCGACGAGCACAACATCCGGATGCTTGAACCCCTCGCTCTGCCAGATTGACAAAGGATATCTGGGATACCGTCCTGATTTGTCTTGATTTGCCGGAAACCCCCATTTCTTGGTGTCACCGATATCAACCCAGGATATATTAACTTCGGTCCCGGTGTTGGGTGGGTTTTCGCGAAACCAGCGCCTCATTTTTCGGGTCCAGCTTCGGTCACTTTCTACGCTGAACACAGTTTTGTTTTGCATTTCTGAGGCCAAAACAGTCGATCCGCCAGAGCCGTATTCTAGAATCACAGAGGCCGCTTCGTAGTTTTCGCGCAGCACATTTTGCGCGTCTTCCGGCATGGTTAGAACAGGTTTTTCAAGTTCGTTCACTTTCAATGCGTTCTCCTGTTGAATTCCACGATTCAAGCCTAAAGTCCGACAGTTTCAGCGAGTGGGATCAACCGTACTAAGGCGGATTAACACGTATTCCCGTGCAAGTTTCGCTGTAGCGACCGCAACGAGACCTTTTTCGGGAACATGCTATGCCCAGACAGAAGCCACACCAGATTTTGGCGGCATGGCGCTCTTCAAAACACAAAAACGCGCAATTTGATAGCAGCATTTGCACAGTCTCAGCGCCGCCCTGATCCCTCCTGTTTGACAAGTTTTTGGACCCCGCTTTGTTGCTGCTGAATTTTTCGAAAAAACTTGCGGCCTGCACTGGACGACCGGGAATTCGATTGCTATACGCGCCTCAGTTCCGGCGTAGCTCAGCGGTAGAGCAGTTGACTGTTAATCAATTGGTCGTAGGTTCGATCCCTACCGCCGGAGCCA